>NZ_JAATOO010000018.1 GCF_011806575.1 Vibrio hepatarius | reverse complement strand
ACCGCGTCAAACTCGTCGTCGGCGATCTCGACCAGTTTACAGTCGGCGGTTAACGTTACACCGCGCGAGGCTTTCATCACCAGATTACCGTCAAAGTCAGCACTGGCTACAACGGTTTCGTAACCTGCGCGAACCATCATGTCGATGATAGTTATCGCTTCCATCTCTTCGGTGCCTGGAGCGATAGGGACGAGGACTTTTTTGCTCATGATGATTTCCAGCTTTGTTCTATGAGTTTAATTTGTTCAAACAGTGCGGTGTTGTAAGGCACAGCAATGTGATGTGTTTGGGCGCATTTTAATAAGTAGCCAGTGATAAAGTCTATCTCGCTTGGGCGTTGATGGACAATATCTTGCTGCATAGAAGAGTGGTTTTTCGCCGTGGCGTGAATCACGTTAAATACCGTTTCTTCTAGTTTAACCGCATCGGTGACGATGCCCTCAGCGTTCATCACTTGTGCCACTTCTTCAACCACGCCAACCAGCGTTGAGCGATAGCTATCTGCGGCCAACTCACCATTAGTGATCTGGTGGATCGCCGTCAGCGGGTTGATCGCACAGTTGATCGCGAGCTTTGACCACAATGCTTGTTCGATGTGGTTATGCCATTGCGCTGCACTCAGTGCGTGGTCAAAAACCTCGGCTAGAAACTGACACTGTTTGCCTTTCTCATTGTGGCCGCCGAGTTGCGTGACACCTACACCAGTATGCTGCACTTTGTTTGGTTCTGGTCGATACGCTCCGTGAGTGGTGGTAGCTAGAACCAGTGGGTTGTTGGGAAGCAGTTCGGCAACGATGTCTGCGGTGCCCATACCATTGTGCATCAGTATTACGATGCAGTCAGGGTCGATCTGCTCAAGTAGTGGCTGTATTGCTGTTTCGACTTGAGGTGCTTTTAGTGTGACCAACAACAGATCAGCATTTTGTAGCTTGGCAGTGTCATTATTAGCGAATCTGACCAATGGTGACGTACCAAGTTGGAGAGTCGATTGATGTTGGTTGTGCCGCGACCAAAGTGATACCGAATGACCAGCGCTGTGTAATGATAGTGCCCAGAGAGAGCCAATTGCTCCGGGGCCTAGAACCACAATGTTCATGCGTTAACGAAGAGAAAAGGATTTACCCAAAGGATAAGGTTATCGAGAGAGAAAGCAAATAAAAATGGCACCCGAAGGTGCCATTGGATGTTCTGAGCAACGTCTAAAATTAGAAGTTGTACTGTAGGCGGTAGATTACTAGATCTTGGTAATCTTTACGCGCTAGTTTGTTTACTGTGTAGCGGTATAGTACGCCAGCAGACCAATCTTGGTGGAAGTTCCAAAGTAGGTTCAAGCTACCGTTTAGACCCCAGCTTTCTGAACCGTCGCCGCTTGCGAAGTCAGTGCTTTGTGCGTCAGCGTAGTCGTCGTTACGCGCGAATTCTAGTTCGTTCCAAGTTGCGAACGTGAAGTTCTGACCCGCTAGGTCGAAGTTGTAGTAACCCACGTAACCGAACATACCACCGTTGTTACCGCTGTTGCCGTTGGTGTTTAGTTGGTGTACACCGATAAATGGTGTCCAAGCCCAACCATCACCTTTAAGGCCTGTGTAGCCTAAACCTAGAACACGGTTTTGCTCATGGAACGATGATTTATCAGCGTCTGTGTTGTACACCTGAGCGTATAGAGACACACCAGATTCAGTTAGGTTGTAGTGGATAGTACCTTTCGTTGATGCACCGCGGTCATCACCAGCGCGGTCTACACCTTCGTAGTCGTAGAAGCCGTAGATTTGACCCCAGTCAAACGCTGCACCACCTTCGATACCAATTACAAGTTGGTTACGATCGTCGATCTCGCCGCCAAAGTTGTCATCGTCGTTACCGAAACCGTGATCCCAAACTTGGTAATCTGTATACATGCTGCCGAAGCCGTATAGGTATTCTGCTTGTGCTGGTACTGCTGAAACTGCTGCCACAACACCAAGAGCTAAAAGTGATTTACGCATACTGGTACTCTCTATGTTTGTTCAATATTAAATTAGATGCTTATAGCCAATACTGCACAATCTATGCTGTGCTCTGATGGTGCGAATGATAGCGATAAAAATCTCAATTTGAAGTGATGCAGAGTGAAAAAATACATAAAACTAGTGATGTAGATCTCGTTAACAAACAAAAAAAATGAACCAATTCAAATTTTCATGAGTTTGCATAAAAAATGTTTCAGGTAACGATTACGCAAACGTTCAACTAAAATTTGAAGTACATCACGTGTTCAAAAGAGGGGAGTGTGATCTATCCGATGAATATGACGTAAATGTTAGTAAGTTGTATTTTGGAGAGTTGGGATGAACGAATTGATGCTATTTCCTCTAAGTTCAGTCGTGTTGCCTGAAGGGAAAATGCGCCTAAGAATTTTTGAGGCGAGATATAAGCGTTTAGTATCTGAAGCAATGAAAGCAGACGGTACATTTGGCATCTGCTTGTTTGAGCCGCAGGCTTCTCTAGCACGAAGTGAATTATCTCATCTTGGCACGCTGGTAAAGATTGTTGATTTTGAGCAGCTCGAAGACGGACTACTCGGCATTACAGTCGCAGGTATTAATCGCTTTAAGATTGTCGGAGTGCGTGTGGAACATGATGGCCTGAGGTTTGCGAAAGTAAAACCTCTGCCTGAATGGGAAGTGACAGAGCTGGATTCGGTAAGCATGCCGCTTAGTTTGCACTTACAAACAATCTATCAGCAGTTTCCTCAGTTAAACGAGCTCTACCAACAGAAGTTTTTTGATGACGCTACTTGGGTAAGTCAGCGCTGGCTAGAGATTCTACCGCTTAGTAACAGTGAATTTGATGTATTGGCAGGGGGCAACAACTGCTTTGCAGCACTGGAGTTTCTCAATCAAAGACTCAATATTGATGCCGATAGTGATCCAGTCGCTAAACTATAACGTAATAAAGTGGAAACCAGTGCAAAGGACAATGTAATGGGCAGTCTGGACTCGCAGAATTATTCCCGAGAGGATTGGGCAGCGTGCATGGAAAA
The DNA here is from genome assembly GCF_011806575.1 of Vibrio hepatarius. GTDB lineage: Bacteria > Pseudomonadota > Gammaproteobacteria > Enterobacterales > Vibrionaceae > Vibrio > Vibrio hepatarius_A. The sequence continues at coordinate 92,688 of NZ_JAATOO010000018.1, read as the reverse complement.
AGTCAAGCAACAAGACAAACATGCATTCGCGCTCGTTTTTCAACATTTCTCTCCTCGTTTGAAACAGTTTGTCTATCGACACGTTGGTAATGAACATGTGGCGATGGAAATGGTACAAGAAACGATGGCGACGGTGTGGCAAAAGAGCGCCTTGTTTGATGGCAGCAAAAGCTCGTTATCGACGTGGATATTTACTATTGCCAGAAACCTTTGTTTTGACATGCTGCGTAGACAAAAGGGTCGAGAGAAGCACATCCATTCGGAAGATATCTGGCCAAATGATTACTGTCCGCCGGATTTAATTGAGCATTATTCGCCCGAAACCGACATGCTCAAAGAGCAGGTAGTGAAATTTATCGATACCTTACCGGAGGCTCAACGTAAGGTAGTGCAAGCGGTGTACTTGGAAGAGCTTCCACACCAACAAGTCGCCGAAATGCTGAACATTCCCGTTGGGACGGTGAAATCGCGTTTACGACTTGCCGTGCAAAAACTGAGACATTCAATAGAGGCAGACCAGCTATGAGTTATCACCCAGAAGATTTGATGTTGAAATCCTATGTGGAAGGAGAACTGGATGCTGTTTCCGCGCTCACCATCGCGGTTCATATCGAAACCTGCCCAGAGTGCAAGCGCAAGGTAGCAGTGTTCGAACAAGAGTACGGTGAAGCGCTGTTTAGTCGTAACTCTGAGCACGTTGACCATGATGAAGACGCATTTGATGCGATGTTTGATTCTATCGTTTGTCTTGAGCAAAGCAGTGAACCGTTCAGGACGCCGAGAAAGCCAAAACAGATCGAAGTCAATGGCAAAACATTTATGTTGCCTGTGTCGCTCAGTCCGTTTGTTGACCATATCGGTGAATGGCACAACTACGGCGGCAAAGTGTTCAGTGCGCCAGTCGATATTGCCGACAACAGTCGTGTAAATTTGATGTACATTGCTGAGGACGTGCAGATCCCTCAGCACACACACAAAGGCTTAGAGTCAACGTTGGTGTTGCACGGTAGTTTTAGTGATGAGAATGGGCACTATCAGGTCGGAGACTTTGTGATTGAAGATGGCTCGGTCAAGCACAGCCCAACCACCAGTAAAGGGCAAGATTGCTTATGTCTTACCGTACTGACTGAGCCAATGCTGTTTACACAAGGTATTGCGCGCTTGTTTAATCGCTTCGGCAAAGGTATGTATCCGTAAGTAAAACGTATAACTCAATAACAATGTTAAGTTGACTGAATCGAAAAAGGCTTGGTGTTCACCAAGCCTTTTACTTTTTTTAGCTGTGCGCTTCGCGCTCTTTGCATTCTTGTGCGTCGCGTTGTCGGGCTTTATCGAGCATGGTGTTAAAGTAGTGACGTAACGAATAGAGCATCACCAAACTTGGAATCACCATCAGCGCGGTAAGAACGAAGAACAACGACCAGTCATTAAGGAAGTCCGCCAATTCACCGCTGAAAGAAGCCAATGTTGTACGACCAAAGTTCCCGAGCGAAGCGAGTAGGGCGTATTGAGTGGCAGAGAAAGCTTGCCCCGTCACTACTGTGAGGAAAGAGACAAAAGCGACAGTCGAGAAGGCTGAAGTGAAGTTATCCACCGCAAGTGTGGCTAAGAACAGATACTCGTTTGGTCCTACTTTCGCGATCCAGGCAAACATCAGGTTACTCGCTGCCATTGCGATACCACCAATCATCAGACCCCGTACGATGCCAAACCTCACGTTGACCATACTGCCGATCAAAGTGAAAAAGATCGTCAGTCCCCAGCCGATCAGTTTAGAGTAGTAGCCAATTTGTTCGTTGGAGAAGCCGACTTCTTTATAGAAAGTAATCGACATTCTGCCAAGGAAGGCTTCACCGATCTTGAACAGAAATACAAATAGTAGCAGCGTCAATGCAACGCGAAAGCCGTTGCGTTTGAAGAAATCGAGGAACGGTTCAACCACCGTCACCGTTAGCCATGACAGCGCGCGATTGCCAACAATCTGGTTATGGCGTTGTTCTGCTTCCGCTTGAAGCGAGTCGCGATGTGTTTTTGGCTCACCAACCAACAGCGTAAACAGCAACAATATACCGACAATCGCAGCCATTCCGTAGTAAACGCCGTTCCAGCCGATCGAGTCGGCATTGATAAACGCCAAATAACCCGGAACAGAATAACCCGTCCACCAACCAATAACCGCCATCGCTGAGGCTTGCGGCAATTTTGACGGCTCTGACTTAGGGAACGTATCGATACGGAAAGCGTCGATGGCGATATCTTGTGTGGAAGACGCAATTGCAATGCCCAATGCTAGCATTGAAGTCAGCATTAAGTTTTTCGCTGGATCGACACCAGCAATAAAGAGGGTGCAGACCAGAACGATCGACTGACAGAAGAAAACCCAACTGCGGCGTTGTCCAAGAATGGCGTGCAGTACTGGCAGTTTGACTCGGTCTACCAACGGTGCCCACAAAAAGTTGATCGCATAGACGGCAAAGACGCTACCAAAATAACCGATCGCAGCACGTGTTAGTCCGGCGTCTTTGAGCCAGCCTGACATGTTCGAACCGATAAGAACCCAAGGGAAGCCGCTAGAGCAGCCAAGCATAAAGACCCACAACAGGCGTTTGTCCATGTAACTGCGAATGGTTTCTCGCCAAGACATAGACGGGGAGTCAAAAGACATATGCATTTCCTTGTTAGAGTGTTCGGTCAGCAAAAAGGCTCTAGCTGAACCAACTAGAGCCTATACCTGTTAAGGTTGAAGTGTAACTTTAGTAATAATAATTGGTGTCACAGGGACGTCAGCGTAGCGACCGACGTTTTGCGTCGGTTTTGTCGCCATCGCTTGGACAACCTCATAGCCTTGTGTCACCTGACCAAATACCGCATAACCCGGTGGGCGCTGATCGTAGTCTAGGAAGTTATTGTCAGTTAAGTTGATAAAGAACTGACGAGTTGCCGAATTCGGGTTGCTTGTTCTTGCCATCGCAATCGACGCGGTTTGGTTTTTCAAACCGTTTGACGCTTCGTTCTTGATTGGTGAGTAAGTGGCTTTCATTTGCATGTTTTCATCAAAACCGCCACCCTGAGCCATAAAGCCCGGGATCACGCGATGAAAAATAGTCCCAACATAGCTACCGTCTTCAACATATTTAAGGAAATTCGCCACCGTTACCGGCGCTTTTTCTTGGTTTAGCTCGACAGTGAACGCACCTAAGTTGGTTTCAAACTCAACTTTTGGCCCGGCAAAGGCTAGGCTGCTGACTAGTGCTAAACAAGCGGTTGCAAGTTTCAACATTAGAATCGCTCCTGCATGTACTCTTTCAGTTCAGTATCGTTAGCGATCTCTTTTAGTACCAAGCCGACAACATCGTTCAGTACCATTTCAATATCTTGGTTTGACGCGCTCATCGCGCCCGTACGCTTTGCTGTGCCTGTGTAAGTTTTCACTAACTTGCCTTGCGCGTTTTCAGCGGTGACTTCAACGACAACTTTACCGTCCATTTCGTTTTCCATCACGCTGTGCTTGACTGATACCAATACTTCTTGGATTTCAAGCTCAACCGTATTTTCGCTATTGACTGTGTTGCGGAAACCTTGTGACTGCAATTGTTCCAGCAGCGCGTTTTCTAATGAGATGCGGACATTTTGCTTCGAGTGGATAGGCTCAATGTTTGAGCGGCCACTGTCGACTAATGCAACGTACTGCGCTGAGCGAATGTCTTTACTCACGATGTTGAAAGTCGCATCGCTGGTAATCTCGCTGCTGCTCAATACTGCTTTTGGCATAAAGTTGATTTGCTGTTGCTGTGGAGCTGCACATGCGGTCAGAAGTGCCATCGAAGCCGCTAGGACCAGTTTTCTCATTGTTTAATTCCCTTGTTCGTCACTCTGAAAGTAGTAGAGGCATAGTCGTAAACTATTTAGTCGCCTGTAAAATAACAAATTTATTGTTGGAAGTAACAAGCTTGACGCTCTGCTTACCAAATAATCGCGTTAACTTTACATCGTATCCGAGGTGGCGGTTACCGATAACCATTAATTGTCCGCCAGTGCGAAGAACATGCTTTGCATCACAGAACATTTGCCACGCGATATGGTCGGTAATGGCTTGTTGCTGGTGGAATGGAGGATTACACACCACTAGGTCGGCGCAGTTTGCTTCGAAACCATCTAGGCAGTTGTTGGCCACGCAATCAATCTTGCGCTCTGAGCCTAAATTATCTAATAGGTTTTGCTTGGCCGATTCTACCGCCATGAAACTCTCATCAACACAAGTCAACTTAGCTTGTGGATTCTGCAAGCCAAGCTTGACCGACAACACGCCGTTGCCACAACCCAAGTCGATAATGTGCTTGTCGCCTAGCTCGCTCGGAAGATGCTCAAGCATCAGGCGCGCGCCCAAATCGAGTTTCTCTCCTGAATAGACGTTCGGCAAGTTCTTGAGCGAGAAGTCATGGCCGTCTACATTCCAACCAGTGAATGCTTCAACCATCGGTGCATGCTGGCTGTTGGCGTGGGCAAACACTAAGCGGTGCTTTTTCCAAGCCAGTGATGTGGTGGTTTCGCCGAGGTGTTTTTCAAACAACTTGAGGGTCGAAGAGTGGATCTCTTTGGCTTTGTTGACCGCAATCACCTTTACCGAAGGTTTGAGCGACTGGCGAAGTTGGTCAAGTTGCCAGATAAGATGGCGATTCGCTTTTGGAATCTGAACCAAGACTAAATCGACATCACTAGGGATTGCATCCATGGTGCTGGAGAAAGTGATTTTGTTGCACTGATTGCGCTGCAGGTTAGAGAGCGTACCTTTATGGGCAATAAACGAATCACTCATCATTGTTACGCGGTGCTTTTCCGCGAACCAGCAGCTTAATGCGCCAAAGTTGTCGTTAAGAATCAAAATATGTTGGTTGTCGGGCAGTTGTTGCTCTTCGACATAATTGATCAGGTACTCGTCACCGGCGTCCCATGCTTGGAGAGTTTCGTTGTTCTTTTTTGGGTAGCGGTAGAGTGAAAGGGTGCGATCGTGCAGCGTAAGCTCAGTTTTCATATTTGCAACGTTAGCAATTTAAGACTGCACAAATTGTCGCAGATGCTAGGCAAAGTGAAAACTAAAAACTAAAACCTAAAACCTTTTGCTTTGCGTACAAGACGATTATCATTGGTTCTTAATGCTGTTAATAATTATATGGTGACACACGATGTTGCAAGAAGTGATTGAAACCAAGCTACATGAAGCGTTTGAGCCCGAGTATTTGAAAGTCGTAAACGAGAGCTACATGCACAATGTGCCACCTGGTTCTGAAAGCCATTTTAAAGTGATTGTCGTCAGCGACAAATTTGATGGTTTGAGACTGATCGCTCGTCACCGCGAAGTCAACAAAGTCTTGGCGGATGAGCTGGCAAACCATATCCACGCGCTCTCAATGCACACGTATACGCAAGCGGAATGGAAAGCGCAAAATGAGAGCGCGCCAGACAGCCCAATGTGCATGGGCGGCTCAAAATAGATAATGAAAGGAGGGGGTATATATCGCCTCCTTTTTATTTGACGATATCGATTGCATTAACAATGTGGAAACAAATTAATCAGGTAATTCGATTTGATTCAAAATGTTTAAGGATGTGAATGCTGGAGAGTTTTTTCTTGGGCCACTGAACAGCGTTTGTGCGGTGGTTCAAAGTTATGACTATTCCTTAACCTTTTAAACTCAAATCCTCTGAAATATCCACACTATTCTTTTCATTGGTCATGGCATCCCCTTCCCAAAAGATGCTAGACTATCGCACCTGATAAATCTCGGACTTTTTCTGTTGCGAGGTTTTTAATAGGATGTTGCGATTTTGGTGTTTTAAACGACACCGAAACCGGACACTAGTGTCGTGTCTAAAAGTTACGCAATCAAAGAATCTTTTTCCCGATAAAAGTAGTGCAAGTGCGTATGATTACAATAAAGAAGGGTCTGGACCTTCCTATCGCAGGAACTCCTACCCAGGTGATTAATGATGGTAAGACCATCAAGAAAGTCGCCTTGCTTGGCGAAGAGTACGTTGGCATGCGTCCTACTATGCATGTTCGCGTAGGCGATGAAGTGAAAAAAGCGCAAGTTCTTTTTGAAGACAAGAAGAACCCAGGCGTGAAATTTACTTCACCAGCAAGTGGTAAAGTGATCGAGATTAACCGTGGTGCTAAACGTGTCCTTCAATCTGTAGTGATTGAAGTGGCAGGTGAAGAACAGGTTACTTTTGATAAGTTCGAAGCCAACCAACTAGCAAGTCTTGACCGTGAAGCGGTGAAAACTCAGCTTGTTGATTCTGGTCTATGGACTGCTTTACGTACTCGTCCGTTCAGCAAGGTTCCAGCAATTGAGTCTTCAACTAAGGCAATCTTTGTTACTGCTATGGATACTAATCCATTGGCGGCACAGCCTGAGTTGATCATCAATGAACAACAAGAAGCATTCGTTGCTGGTTTAGATGTGCTTTCAACTCTGACTGATGGCAAGGTTTACGTATGTAAATCAGGCACCAGTCTTCCTCGTTCTTCACAGTCAAATGTAGAAGAGCATGTTTTTGATGGCCCTCACCCAGCAGGTCTTGCTGGCACCCACATGCATTTCCTATACCCGGTAAATGCAGACAACGTGGCGTGGAGCATCAACTACCAGGACGTTATTGCGTTCGGTAAGTTGTTCCTAACTGGTGAACTTTACACTGATCGTGTTATCTCTCTGGCTGGCCCAGTAGTAAATAACCCTCGTTTAATCCGTACGACTGTAGGTGCTAGCCTAGAAGACGTAACCGATAACGAGTTAATGCCAGGTGAAGTTCGTGTGATTTCTGGTTCTGTACTATCTGGTACTAAAGCAACTGGTCCTCACGCATACCTAGGTCGTTACCACGTACAGGTTTCTGTATTGCGCGAAGGCTATGAGAAAGAGTTGTTCGGTTGGGCGATGCCTGGTAAGAACAAGTTCTCTGTAACTCGCTCATTCCTTGGTCATATCTTCAAAGGTCAGTTGTTCAACATGACAACGACGACCAACGGTAGTGACCGTTCGATGGTTCCAATCGGCAACTACGAACGTGTATTGCCATTAGATATGGAACCTACTCTGCTACTTCGCGATCTATGTGCTGGCGATACCGATAGTGCAGCAGCACTTGGTGCGCTAGAGCTAGACGAAGAAGACGTAGCATTGTGTACCTTTGTTTGTCCTGGTAAGTACGAGTACGGTCAACTACTTCGTGAATGCCTAGATAAGATCGAGAAGGAAGGGTAATTTTCATGTCTCTTAAAAAGTTTATTGAAGACATCGAGCATCACTTTGAGCCTGGCGGTAAACACGAGAAGTGGTTTGCCCTTTATGAAGCAGCTGCGACGCTGTTTTATACTCCGGGTCTTGTAACAAAGAGAAGCTCGCACGTTCGTGATAGCGTTGACTTAAAACGTATCATGATCATGGTTTGGTTCGCGGTATTCCCAGCAATGTTTTGGGGTATGTACAACGCGGGTGGCCAAGCTATCGCAGCACTGACTCACATGCACGCTGGTGACCAACTAGCGGCAGTAGTTGCAGGCAACTGGCATTACTGGCTAACCGAAATGCTAGGTGGCACGATCGCCGCAGATGCAGGGGTTGGCAGTAAGATGCTACTCGGTGCGACTTACTTCCTACCAATCTACGCAACAGTCTTTATTGTTGGTGGTTTCTGGGAAGTGCTGTTCTGTATGGTGCGTAAGCACGAAGTTAACGAAGGCTTCTTTGTAACTTCTATCTTGTTCGCGCTTATCGTTCCACCAACTCTTCCTCTATGGCAAGCAGCGCTAGGTATTACCTTCGGTGTGGTTGTAGCGAAAGAAATCTTCGGTGGTACAGGTCGTAACTTCCTAAACCCAGCACTAGCAGGTCGTGCATTCCTATTCTTCGCTTACCCAGCACAAATCTCGGGTGACGTAGTGTGGACAGCAGCTGACGGTTTCTCTGGTGCGACGGCTCTTAGCCAATGGGCTCAAGGTGGTAACGGTGCTCTAGTTAACACTGTAACTGGCGCTCCTATCACTTGGATGGACGCTTTCATCGGTAACATCCCTGGCTCAATTGGTGAAGTTTCGACTCTAGCACTGATGATCGGTGCAGCGATGATCGTTTACATGCGAATCGCTTCATGGCGCATCATTGCAGGTGTAATGATCGGTATGATTGCGACAGCGACGCTGTTCAACGTGATCGGTTCTGAGACGAACCAAATGTTCAACATGCCATGGCACTGGCACTTAGTTCTAGGTGGTTTTGCATTCGGTATGTTCTTTATGGCGACAGACCCTGTATCTGCTTCATTTACCAACAAAGGTAAGTGGTGGTACGGTGCTCTAATCGGTGTAATGTGTGTTCTAATCCGTGTAGTTAACCCAGCGTACCCAGAAGGTATGATGCTGGCGATTCTATTCGCGAACCTGTTTGCACCTCTGTTCGACCACTTAGTTATTGAGAAGAACATCAAGCGGAGACAAGCACGCTATGGCAAGTAATAACGACAGCATTAAAAAGACGCTGGGTGTTGTTGTCGGGTTGAGCCTTGTTTGTTCAATCATCGTTTCAACAGCAGCAGTAGGTCTACGCGATAAGCAAAAAGCTAACGCTGTACTAGATAAGCAATCTAAGATCGTTGAAGTTGCGGGCATTGATGCGACAGGTAAAAAAGTGCCTGAGCTATTTGCACAATACATCGAACCACGTCTAGTTGACTTTAACACTGGTGACTTTGTAGAAGGCGACGCTGCGACTTACGACCAACGTAAAGCGGCGAAAGACCCTGCTGAGTCAATCAAGCTATCTGCTGATGAAGACAAGGCTAAGATCCTTCGTCGTGCTAACACGGGTGTTGTATACCTAGTGAAAGATGGCGACGCAGTATCTAAAGTTATCCTACCGGTTCACGGTAACGGTCTTTGGTCTATGATGTACGCTTTCGTTGCCGTTGAAACTGACGGTAACACAGTGTCTGGTATCACTTACTACGAGCAGGGTGAAACTCCTGGACTTGGTGGTGAAGTTGAGAACCCAAGCTGGCGTGCACAATTCGTAGGCAAGAAACTGTTTGATGAAAACCACAAGCCAGCTATCAAGGTAGTGAAAGGTGGTGCACCAGCAGGTTCTGAGCACGGTGTTGACGGCCTGTCAGGTGCGACACTAACTAGTAACGGTGTTCAACACACATTTGACTTCTGGTTAGGCGATATGGGCTTTGGTCCATTCCTAGCAAAAGTTCGTGACGGAGGTCTGAACTAATGTCTAGCGCACAAAATATTAAAAAGAGCATTCTAGCGCCAGTATTGGATAACAACCCAATCGCGCTACAGGTTCTTGGTGTATGTTCTGCTCTTGCAGTAACAACTAAGCTAGAGACTGCGTTTGTTATGACGCTAGCGGTAACATTTGTAACTGCTCTGTCTAACTTCTCGGTATCTTTAATCCGTAACCACATTCCTAACAGCGTGCGTATCATCGTTCAGATGGCGATCATCGCTTCGCTAGTAATCGTGGTAGACCAAGTGCTAAAAGCTTACCTATACGATATCTCTAAACAGCTATCGGTATTCGTAGGTCTTATCATCACGAACTGTATCGTAATGGGTCGTGCTGAAGCATTCGCAATGAAATCTGCGCCAGTACCTTCTCTTATTGACGGTATCGGTAACGGTCTTGGTTACGGTTTCGTTCTTATCACTGTTGGTTTCTTCCGTGAGCTATTTGGCTCTGGCAAACTATTTGGTTTGGAAGTACTACCTCTAGTGAGCAATGGTGGTTGGTACCAGCCAAACGGCCTGATGCTGCTAGCACCATCTGCATTCTTCCTAATCGGCTTCCTGATCTGGGCAATCCGTATTCTGAAACCAGAACAAGTAGAAGCGAAGGAGTAAGGACGTCATGGAACATTACATTAGTCTGTTAGTTAAATCGATTTTCATCGAAAACATGGCTTTGTCTTTCTTCTTAGGTATGTGTACGTTTCTTGCGGTATCTAAGAAAGTTAAGACCTCTTTTGGTCTAGGTGTTGCGGTTGTAGTTGTACTTACTATCGCGGTTCCAGTAAACAACCTTGTTTACAACCTAGTACTAAGAGAAAACGCTTTAGTTGAAGGTGTCGATCTTAGCTTCCTAAACTTCATCACCTTTATCGGTGTAATCGCTGCACTTGTACAGATCCTAGAGATGGTTCTAGACCGTTTCTTCCCGCCTCTGTACAACGCGCTAGGCATCTTCCTACCGCTGATCACAGTAAACTGTGCGATCTTCGGTGGTGTATCTTTCATGGTACAACGTGACTACAACTTTGCTGAATCTGTTGTTTACGGCTTCGGTTCTGGTGTGGGCTGGATGCTAGCCATCGTTGCTCTTGCAGGTATCCGTGAGAAGATGAAGTACTCTGACGTACCTCCTGGTCTACGTGGTCTAGGTATCACGTTCATCACTGTAGGTCTAATGGCGTTAGGCTTTATGTCTTTCTCTGGTGTTCAACTGTAAGTCGGGTAAACCGCAACAATTAAGGAATAGTCAATGGACATTATTCTTGGTGTAGTGATGTTTACTCTGATCGTACTGGCTCTAGTACTAGTGATTCTTTTCGCTAAGTCTAAGCTTGTACCAACAGGTGACATTACAATTTCTGTGAACGACGACCCTAACTTGGCGATCGTTACACAACCAGGTGGCAAACTACTTGGCGCTCTTGCGGGTGCTGGTGTATTTGTTTCTTCTGCCTGTGGTGGCGGTGGCTCTTGTGGTCAGTGTCGCGTAAAAGTTAAATCTGGTGGTGGTGATATCCTACCTACCGAGCTTGACCATATTACTAAAGGTGAAGCGCGTGAAGGTGAGCGTCTAGCGTGTCAGGTTGCGATGAAAACCGACATGGACATCGAACTTCCAGAAGAAATCTTCGGCGTTAAGAAGTGGGAATGTACGGTTATCTCTAACGATAACAAAGCAACATTCATCAAAGAGCTTAAGCTACAAATTCCAGATGGCGAATCAGTACCTTTCCGTGCTGGTGGTTACATCCAGATTGAAGCACCTGCTCACCACGTGAAATACGCTGACTTCGATGTACCTGAAGAGTACCGAGAAGACTGGGACAAATTTAACTTGTTCCGCTACGAGTCTAAAGTAAACGAAGAGACAATCCGCGCTTACTCAATGGCTAACTACCCAGAAGAAGAAGGTATTATTATGCTAAACGTGCGTATCGCTACGCCGCCGCCTAATAATCCTGACGTACCACCTGGTATCATGTCTTCATACATTTGGTCTCTTAAAGCAGGCGACAAGTGTACGATTTCAGGTCCATTTGGTGAGTTCTTCGCGAAAGATACTGATGCTGAAATGGTATTCATTGGTGGTGGTGCAGGTATGGCACCGATGCGTTCGCACATCTTTGACCAACTTAAGCGTCTAAACTCTACGCGTAAGATGTCTTTCTGGTACGGTGCACGTTCTAAGCGTGAAATGTTCTACGTAGAAGATTTCGACGGCCTACAAGCAGAAAACGACAACTTCGTATGGCACTGTGCTCTATCTGATCCAATGCCAGAAGATAATTGGGATGGTTACACAGGTTTCATCCACAACGTACTGTACGAAAACTACCTGAAGGATCACGAAGCTCCTGAAGATTGTGAATACTACATGTGTGGTCCACCGATGATGAACGCAGCTGTTATCGGCATGCTGAAAGATCTTGGTGTAGAAGATGAAAACATCCTTCTAGATGACTTCGGTGGTTAATCCATCTAAGTGATTGAAATTTATGGCTGACTCTTACGGGTCAGCCATTGTTTTTTCTAAATATTAATTGATATAGAAAATAGGTTCATATCGACTCAACTTATTCTCTATATCCATTTCAATTTTCCATAGGAGTTAAACAAGTGAAAAAGTGGCTTGTTGCTTTCGCTTCTCTTTTAGTTCTTGCCGGTTGTGAACAGCCTGCGGAGCAAGTACATCTTACTGGCCCTACAATGGGGACGACTTACAACATTAAATACATCGTTGCGGAAGGTATTCCATCAGCGACTGAACTACAAAAAGAAGTCGACCGCTTACTTGAAGAAGTGAACGATCAAATGTCGACTTACCGCAAAGATTCAGAGCTAAGTCGTTTTAACCAATACACAGAGTCTGATGCGTTTGAAGTCTCTCCTCAAACTGCAACCGTAGTGAAAGAAGCGATTCGCCTCAACGGTCTTACTTTAGGCGCATTGGATGTGACTGTAGGACCTTTGGTTAACTTATGGGGTTTTGGTCCTGAAGCTCGTCCAGAAGTCGTGCCAAGCGATGAAGAGCTGGCCGAACGCCGTGCTAACACAGGTATCGAACACCTAGAAGTGGTAGGCAACACGCTGAAAAAGGACATTCCAAATCTATACGTAGACTTGTCGACTATCGCAAAAGGTTGGGGTGTTGACGTCGTTGCAGATTACATTCAATCTCAAGGCATCATGAACTACATGGTCGAAGTGGGTGGTGAGATGCGCGTGAAAGGCCTAAACCGTGAAGGCGTGCCTTGGCGTATCGCGATTGAAAAGCCGTCGGTTGACGAGCGTGCCATCCAAGAGATCATCGAACCGGGTGAAATGGCTGTGGCAACCTCTGGTGATTACCGCAACTACTTTGAGCGCGATGGCATTCGTTACTCACACATCATCAATCCTGAAACGGGGAAACCAATTAGCCACAAAGTGGTCTCAGTAACAGTATTGGATAAATCGTCGATGACGGCAGACGGTCTAGCGACTGGCCTGATGGTGATGGGTGAAGTAAAAGGGATGCAAGTAGCACAAGAGAATAATATCCCAGTGCTAATGATTGTGAAGACCGAAGATGGCTTTAAAGAGCTGGCATCTGATGCCTACAAGCCATACGTAAGCCAATAATTACATAAGTGAGCATGTCATTATGAGTACGTTTTTAATCACTTTCGCGGTATTTGTTGCCGTGATTGCCGCAATGTCGATCGGCTATATCATCCAGAAAAAAGTCGTAAAAGGTAGCTGTGGCGGACTAGGCGCAGTAGGTATCGAAAAAGTATGTAACTGCCCAGAACCGTGTGACGCGCGTAAAAAGCGTGAAGCTCGTGAAGCGGCGCGTGCAGAGAAGCTTGCGGCTTGGGAAAAAGACCGAATTGCTTAACAGCCGTGTCTGATAATGTAATCTCGTATAGCCCGGCTCAGTCCGGGTTATTTTTTGCCTGTTAAAACGTGGGCCGTAGGAAACGGAAATAGCAGACTTACATTGCAGCGAGCTGAGCTTAGCTATACTGATAGAAATCAAGCCTACACTCGGAGGGACTATGGAGTTGCATCAACACGGAATGGTTGAACTGTTTCAACAACTAGGACTAGGAAGTTCGGATAAAGAGATCAAGCAATTTGTTATGGAACACCGACAACGTCGAGATGCAGTACTGCTTCATGAAGCAAGCTTTTGGAACGATGCACAAGCGGCATTTCTTAAACAGGCGATAGAAGAAGACGCAGACTGGGCCGAGCTCGTTGACCAATTGGATGTGATGCTGAGAGATTAAAAAGCAAAGCGGCGCGATGACCGCTTTGCCATTATTGTCTACTGACGGTCAGATAAACGGTAGTTGGCTGGCACGTCAAACTTGCTATCACGTACGCCTTCTTCCGCGACCGAAGTTACTTCGTAAACGTAACGGATCAAGGCATCTTTTTGCCATTCGCGCATTTTCTCGTCAACTTTCTGGCTGAACAAACCACCAACGATGTCAGTGGCAGACTCGGTTAAACCGTCAACGCCGTTGCTGAAATCAAGTTGCGCGCTTGCTGCTTGCTGCTTCTCTTCCTGGCACGCTTGAGTTTGTTGGAAAAACTCCATCTTCAAGCTCAGTGGATAGCCCTTAATCGTCTCCAGTTTTTTGAACACGGCATTAGTAGATTTAGGATTGGTGTTTTCAATATCGCCGGAAAATGCGCTAATGGCTTTATAGCCATCTCGGCCTAAAATTCGTACTAATGGGTGGTTATCACCGACGGCATTGAGGTAATTGTCCGTTGCTTGTGAGTGAACTTTCCACGCTTGTTTGATATCGCTATTTGGTGTCGCAGTCCAAACGCTGAAGCGCAGCAAGTTTTGGTCAGTTTTTTGTTTTTTATCTTCAAACACTACATGCCAAGTGACCGAGTACTCGTCGGTCTGCATGCCTGAAATGGTGCGAGTTTTACCGGTTGGTTTTACCGAAAATTCATTCTTTTTCAGTGACACCGAACAGTTCATTTCCTCGTAAGATTGCGGATCTTCCGATTCAGACTCTTCTCCTTCGCCAAACTGTTCTGCAAAACTAAACGTACCGCAGCCTTCCAACGGACATTCACGATAGGTTTCTGACTCATGGTCGATTTCCCACACTAGGTTTCTGTCAAACCTGTAAATGTCGCTTTGGTTAAAGTTAGCAAGGCTACTCATAAAGCTCTCTGCCTCAAAATCTGATTGGATATGACGCATAGAAGGGCGGGTATACGAGATTTGATTGCCTTGACCATCAGGTAAATACAAGCCTTCCATCGAATACTTGGCTTTTACTACCGTGGTTGGGTTGATAGGCGTGGTGTCTTTGACAGGCGTACTACAGGCAGACAGTAGTGCAGCAGACGAAAGAACCACAAAAGAGTGTGAAAGGTTGAGTTTCATTATACGCATCCTATGAGCTGACGTTGTTGTTATTGAAATTTGTTGCGTATAATTTTTCATCAATTTATTGATTCGGCAAATGATTGTTGTGATAAATGTGAATGAATCTCAGATTTAATATTAACCGAAAAGTATTACTTTCCCGCTGATGGTTTAGAACGGTTTCCAGAAACGAAGAAATTAACTATACTGTTTTTTTAACCAGTATTATTAATAGTTGAACGCATGTCAGAGCGTATTAAGAAGATCATTCATGTCGACATGGATTGCTTTTATGCTGCGGTCGAGATGCGAGATAACCCGAATTATCGTGGTAAACCAATGGCCGTTGGCGGACATGAGAAACAGCGTGGCGTGATCAGCACCTGCAATTATGAAGCACGTAAGTTTGGTGTTCGTAGCGCGATGCCAACGTCGAGAGCCCTGCAGTTGTGTCCGCAGTTATTGGTCGTCCCTGGGCGCATGGACGTTTACAAACAAGTCTCTCGGCATATCCGCGAAATCTTCTCTCGTTATACCTCGATGATCGAACCGCTGTCTTTAGATGAAGCATTTCTTGATGTGACCGATTCGCCGCAATGCCGTGGCTCGGCGACGTTAATTGCTGAGGCAATTCGCCGGGATATTTGGAATGAACTGCAGCTCACTGCCTCTGCTGGTATCGCGCCAGTGAAGTTTCTCGCCAAGGTGGCATCCGATATGAACAAACCCAATGGACAGTATGTTATCCCGCCAGATAAGGTTCAGGAAGAAGTGGATAAACTGCCGTTGGAGAAGATCCCCGGAGTGGGTAAAGTCAGTTTGGAAAAGTTGCATCAAGCGGGCTTTTTCTTGTGCAAAGACATTAAGAACAGCGATTATCGTGAACTATTGCTTAAGTTCGGTCGTCAAGGCGCTTCGCTGTGGAACAAAAGTCATGGAATCGATAAACGCGAGGTGATCACCGAACGTGAACGGAAGTCTTTAGGCGTTGAAAGAACTTTCAGTGAGAACATTTCGACTTACGACGAATGTTGGGCAGTGATCGAAGACAAGCTATTTCCTGAATTGGAAAGACGCCTGATTAAAGTCTCACCGGATAAGGCGATCATCAAGCAGGGGATCAAACTCAAGTTTGCTGACTTCCAGCTGACGACCATCGAGCATATCCACCCTGAGCTCGAGTTGAATTATTTCAAGCAACTGCTCAGTGATATCCTCAAACGGCAACAAGGGCGTGAGATTCGTTTGCTGGGTTTAAGCGTGATGCTTAAACCCGAAGATCAAACCAAACAATTAAGCTTCTTCTGAGCCGCTGACTGATTCTACCAGTTTTAGTACTTGCGCATAAGGCGTGCTTTCTAAACGGGCAAAACCAGTGAGTGAGCGTGCTTTTAGCTTGGTAAATAAGGGTGTCGCAATACCACAGAGAAACTTGGCTTTTAGGTTGTGTGAAAGTGGTGTCGCGGATTTTTTCTGTAACTCGCCGAGCCAAGTGCTGACTTCTGAGGCGCTAGCTTGTTGAGTGTGACTTTTGGGTAGCTGGGCAATATGCCCACGGCATACGCTGCAATGACCACACTGACTTGGCGCATTGTGGTCACCAAAATAGTCCGCGAGACCGTGACTCAAGCATTGTTCAGACTCGAAGAACTGCAGTAGGCGATGAATTCGCTCAACATCGCTTTGCTCTTTGTCTTTAAACAGCTGGGCGAGGGAATCCGCCAGTGCATCAATCGGCTTATCCACGGCGTTGACGCGATAAACTTCGGTCATCAACTTACTTTCTAATTCGATCCAGCCTTTTTCATGGAAATAGTCCAGTGCTGCAATCGTACGTTGACGATCCGCTTGGAAGTGCGCCCACAGGGTTTCAAAGTCAACCTGGCACCAGGTTCTTGCTTGTGGTGAGCACTGGAAAATCGCATTAACGAACTCTCTGCGCTCGCCGTTGAACTGTGACAGTATGAATTGTTTGTCGTGAAGAAACTTGAAACGATAATCGGCAAAGTAACTGTATTGCGCTTGTATAACGCCCGCCATTTCCATGTAGACCAATAAGGTTTTTAGCGGCAACTGACGGACATTACTTTCGCTTGCCAGCCGACTTAGCACCACTTCCCATTGAGGCGAAGCGTCGATGGCTTGTCGTAATATGAACTGGATTTCTTCGCGCTCCGGCGTATCACCATAGATGAAGTTTTCTAGCGTGCTAATGCCGTTTTGATTGGCAAGCAGGATACAGTCAGACTTTTGTCCGTCGCGTCCAGCTCGCCCAATTTCCTGAGCGTAGTTTTCTATCGACTTTGGCAGGTCAAAGTGAATCACACGGCGGATGTCTGATTTGTCGACCCCCATACCAAAGGCAATTGTCGCGACGATACAGTCAATTTCACCACGCATGAAATCATTTTGAATACGCTCTCTGATGTCATTATCCAATCCTGCGTGATACGGATGGGCGTTGATTCCGGCTTTTCTTAGCTCTGAGGCAACATTCTCTGCGCTATTTTGCAGCGTGACGTAGACGATGGTTGGCGCGCTAGGGGCCGTTTGTAACTCGCTTAGCAAGCGTTCGAGTTTCTCGTCATCTTGGCAAGGCGCTACGGTAATATCTAGGTTGGGTCGGTAAAAGCCTGTGACTACCACGTCCGATTCAGCGATGGCGAACTTGCTTTGCATATCCGCAATAACCGCTTTAGTCGCTGTTGCAGTTAGCAGCAATACTTGGGGGATTTGAAACTCTTGCACGTATTGAGGGAGCTTGAGGTAGTCGGGGCGGAAGTTATGCCCCCATTCTGAGATACAGTGTGCTTCGTCCACCACTAACAGAGATATCGGTACTTGGCTAATGAACTGGCGAAATCGTTCGTTCTTCAGTCGCTCGATAGAAATCATCAGCACTTTAATGTCGCCGTTTCGTACTCGCTCCATAGTGCTTTGAACTTCTTCTCTGCTGAGCGTCGAGTCAATCGATGCGGCGGGAATGTTCTTGCTCGCCAAGAACGCGAGCTGATCTTTCATTAGCGCCAATAGAGGAGAGACTACCAAGGTTAAGTGTGGTAAGCATATCGCAGGCAGTTGGTAACAGAGAGACTTGCCAGAGCCTGTTGGAAAGATAGCGGCACAGGAACGGTGGTCAAGCACAGTCTCAATAACGCTTTCCTGACCGGGACGGAGTGTTTCAAAACCAAAAGTTTCGCGTAACGTTTGGTAAATATTGATCGTGTTATTTGAGCTGTTCATAACGATTGATTCAGGTATCCTTCAGGCGTAATGACCTCTATTCTAGGGGTAAACGCTCGGACGGAATATGGTTTTTGTATGAATAAGTCGGATCTGCGCCTAACTATTTTAGGTATGCTGGAGCAAAAGTTAGCGATTGCTTATAGCTCGGTACAGCGAGCGATAGAGTCAGCAACCGATGAAGAAACGGTGCCAGAACATAAGTACGATACGCTTGCACTTGAAGCGTCGTACTTGGCTCATGGACAAGCAATGCGAGTTCAAGAGAGCGAAAAAGAGCTTCGCCGCTTTAGAGAATTGCACCTACCCGAATCGCCAGATAAGGTGGTGTTGGGGACGTTAGTAACTTTGGTTGATCTCGACGACAACCGAAAGCGATTTTTTGTCGCACCGTGTGAAGGTGGTATGAAGGTTCAGTTTGAAAACCAGACGATAACCCTAGTGACGTTTGAATCGCCGTTGGGTAAAGCAATCAAAGGTACACAAGTAGGTGACGAAGTGCGTTATCAAGCTGGCGACAATACTTACTATTACGAAATAGAAACGATAAGCTGACATTGTGTTTTACCCATTTGATATGGTGTCGGTGAATGGACAGAGCAGGATGACAAGAATGAAAACAACACTATTACTACTACCATTACTGCTTTCAAGCCAAGCGATGGCGGCGCAGTGTAAAGTAGACCTAAAAAATGAGATTCACCTCGATGGTGAAACGGTCGAGATTTATCAGGCGAACGGTGAGAGCGCGGTCGTCGACGCAGACAACAACCTGAAGATAGATGGTGAATACATCACGCTCACTGACGAGCAGAAACAAGCGGTGGCGGATTACCGTCAGAACTTAAATGACTACATCCCTAAAGCGAAGCAAATAGCGCAGGATGGCTTAGACCTGGCAAACAACATTATCGACGATGTGGCAGAGAGCTTTGACGCACCGGGAGCATTCGATAACGTAAAACAATCAATGCAGCAGTTCTATGCTGACATCGAAGCGCGTTACTACAAAGATGGCGATTTGATTTTACCAGCGGATAGCTTCGGTTCGATTACCGAAAACTGGAGTGAAGACTTCGACAAGGCAACCGCGCTATTTAACGAAGAGTTCGTCACCAGTGCCTTTAACGCGATGTCTGAAAAGATGAAAGCGGAAGGTGGGATCAACCTAACTGAGATGGCCGACTCGATGTCGAAACTCAAAGAACGCATTGCCAGTCGTATGGCGGAACATGCGGGTGAGGTAGAGCAGCGCAGCCAAGAATTCTGTGATTCACTGGATGACATGGCAGAACAAGAGCAAGACCTGCTTAAACAGATCCCTGAACTCAAAGACTACCAAGTCTTTACCATCTAATTATTTGTCACTTGTTTAAGAGCACCGTCCGGTGCTCTTTGTTTATGTCTCATTAAGTCAATCCTTTCATTACGAGTCTCGCTTATCATACTAGCAAGGTTGTGAACTGCGCTGAAACTGTGCTGGTTACTTGGCTTTTGAGCGATTTATTCTTCTGTAACCATTGCTATTACTAGTGTTTTATAATAACGTACTAGTCAGCTAGTTCATAAGTGCAAAGTTAAGTGGTATGGCACAAGTCGATACATCTCAATCTCGCGAACATTTTGGTTCTCGCCTCGGTTTTATCCTTGCGGCTGCTGGTGCGGCTGTCGGTTTAGGTAATATCTGGGGATTCCCTACGCAAGCGGCCAGCAATGGTGGTGGTGCTTTCCTATTGGTTTACTTAGTAATGATCCTGATTGTTGCTTTTCCTATGCTGGTTGTAGAAATGGCAATCGGTCGTCATGGTCAGGCAAACCCGGTTGATAGCATGCGTTCTCTGACTTCTAACCCGACGGGCAAGCGATTTGGCGCGGCGGTGGGCTGGATTGGCTTAAGTGTGCCAAGTGCGGTATTGGCGTTTTACAGCATTGTTGGCGGCTGGTTGATTTGTTTCTTGTTGGGCGCAATTACTGACGTTATCGGTTTAGAAGAGCTGACATCTTGGTTTAAAGGCTTTAGCGTTGAACGTAACTTGTTCGGTACGATTACTTTTTATGTTCTTACCGTTTTGATCGTACAAGGTGGCGTTAAGCAAGGGATTGAAAAGTGGTCAACCCGTTTGATGCCTGCGTTATTTGTTTTGTTTGCACTATTGTTTGTTTACATCATGACGCAGTCGGGCGCGATGGAAGGGCTAAAGCACTACCTAGTGCCAGACTTTGAGAAAGTGATGGACCGCAAGTTGATTCTGGCAGCGATGGGGCAGGGCTTCTTCTCACTGACGATTGGTGGCTGTTCGATGCTGATTTACGGCTCGTACCTAAGCAAGAAAGAGAACTTGCCTAAGATGGCGATGAACGTGACGCTGGTGGATACTGCGGTTGCCTTTATTGCTGGCTTAGTCGTGATGCCTGCCATGTTTGTTGCGATGCAAAAAGGCGTACAGATCTACGCAGAAGATGGTTCGCTACTCAGCTCAGATACATTGGTCTTTACCGTGCTACCGCTGATGTTTGATAGTTTAGGCTTACTTGGTCAGCTGTTCGCTATCGTGTTCTTTTTATTGCTCACTATCGCTGCGTTGACCTCGTCTATTTCTATGCTGGAATGTCCGGTTGCGCTGGTGGGTGAGCGATTCAATACCAAGAGAAGTACAACCAGCTGGGTACTGGGTGGCTTGATTGCGCTGTTCAGTGTGGTGATTGTCTACAACTTCGGTGAGTTGTTTGGTCTAGTTGCGACGGTTGCGACGCAATATCTTCAGCCGACAGCCGCGTTACTGTTCTGTGTGTTTGGTGGTTGGGTATGGAGCCGTCATTCGAAAGTGAAAGAGTTAGAACAAGGCAATCCAGACTTCACTTTGGGTTGGTTTGGCAAGGTATGGCCGTCGTACGTTAAGTTTGTTTGTCCAATCCTTGTGGCTACCGTTATATGGGCGTCGTTTGGTTAAGCGAAGTGGATACAAAAAGCCCGCGATATTTATCGCGGGCTTTTTTATATTGAAGAAGGTGCGGTTATTTGTCCGGTCGTGAGGGGTTCAAGGTCCGCATCAGACACTTCGCCGATAAATTCTCCGACAACCTGCTCGACTTCTTGGTCATCTTCCTCGAAGTAGGCAAGGTGGAAAATGGCATCCCCTTCGTTAACAAGCGGCAGCGTTTGCTGACCGATGACAATCCCGCCTTTGCGTGCTTTTAACTCAATTTCACTGTGACCGAGCGGCGCGCTAATGTACGCCAGCACCTGACCTCGTGTGACTTTCTCACCAAGGGTAACTAGGGTACGTAAAATACCGTCGCTTTCAGCGCGCAACCAACTGGTCGATTTTGCAATCACTGAGGTCGGTAGGCGTTTACGGCTTTTGCGTATCATGCCGATCGCCTGCATCACGCGTTTAACACCTAAATAGCCGGCGTTGATACAAATCGGCTCAAAGCGCAGCGCTTCTCCGGCTTCATAGGTTAACACCGGAATGTTTAAGCGCTCGGCTTCGCTGCGCAGTGACCCTTCTCGTAAAGGAGAGTCAATCACCACAGGAGTGGCAAATGCTTGAGCAATACGCAAGGTTTCAGGGTTACTTAAGTCAGCACGAACCTGCGGTAAGTTAGTGCGATGAATCGCCCCTGTGTGAAGATCAATAATATAGTCGCAACGTTCCGCAACTTGAGAGAAAAAGGTATGCGCCATTCTCGACGCAAGTGAGCCTTTGTCGCTGCCCGGGAAACAACGATTTAAATCGCGCCTGTCTGGCAAGTAACGCGACTTATGGATAAAGCCAAACACGTTAACAATTGGCACTGCAATTAAAGTGCCCTTGAGCTTGTCGGCATCAATGGTATCAATCAACTGGCGCACAATCTCAACCCCATTCAGCTCATCGCCGTGGATAGCGGCGTTGACCATCAGTACAGGGCCAGGAAGTTTACCATTGATGATTTCGACCGGAATAGAAAGTGGCGAATGGGTATATAGCTTCGCTGCTTCCAGTTCCATGACTCTTCTTTCTCCCGGCGAGATTGACTCGCCGAGAAATTCAAATGCGCTATTTCTTCTAGCCTTTGCCACGCGTTTTTGTCCTTTGACTTGCCGCATTTTTCTCAATGAATTCGACAATCATTCCAGCAATGTCTTTACCAGTTGCGGTCTCAATACCTTCAAGACCTGGAGATGAGTTCACTTCCATCACCAGTGGACCACGCTCTGAGCGTAATAGGTCAACACCAGCCACATTCAGCCCCATAATTTTTGCCGCTGCTACTGCAGTGCGGCGTTCTTGTGGGGTGATTTTTACTAAAGAAGCGCTACCACCACGGTGTAAGTTAGAGCGGAATTCTCCATCTGCACCTTGACGTTTCATCGCCGCGATCACTTTGTCACCGATAACGAAACAACGAATATCCGCGCCGCCAGCTTCCT
The DNA here is from genome assembly GCF_011806575.1 of Vibrio hepatarius. Classification (GTDB taxonomy): domain Bacteria; phylum Pseudomonadota; class Gammaproteobacteria; order Enterobacterales; family Vibrionaceae; genus Vibrio; species Vibrio hepatarius_A. Next base: position 70,353 of record NZ_JAATOO010000018.1, on the reverse strand, counting down.
TAATGTACTCTTGCACCATGATGTTGGCTTTCAGGCCCATAAACGCTTCAACAACACTTTCTGCTGCTTTACGCGTTTCCGCCAATACCACACCAATACCTTGAGTACCTTCTAGCAACTTGATCACAACCGGTGCGCCACCGACCATTTCAAGCAAGTCTTTAACGTCATCAGGTTTGCTCGCAAAGCCTGTGATTGGCATGCCCACGCCTTTGCGTGAAAGAAGTTGCATTGATCGTAATTTATCACGAGAACGTGTAATCGCAACGGATTCATTTACTGGGTAGACACCCATCATCTCAAACTGACGTAGCACCGCTGTACCATAAAAGGTCACAGACGCGCCGATACGTGGGATGATGGCGTCGAAGCCAGACAACTCTTCACCTTTAAAGTGAATCTCTGGTTTCTCAGAGTTGATATTCATGTAGCAGCGAAGTGCATCAATCACTTTGACCTCGTGCCCTCGCTCCTTACACGCTTCAATCAGTCGCGTTGTGGAGTACAGTTTTGAGTTGCGAGACAGAATACCAATTTTCATTATTTGTTTTCCTCGAAAGGGACTAAAAATGACTCTACAGGGTCAACGATAATTCGGTCATGCATAGCAGTACGACCCAAGAGCATGCGAAATGCCATGTTTTCACGGTTCGTCAATGTAATCTCAATCGGCCAGGTTTGGCCGCCGATGCTCACCTCTGATTCAATGACATAGCGAGACTCTTCATGACCGCCGGAGTCACGTACGATGCGCTCATCGATCACTTTGGCTTCACAAACAACTTCTACATCAGAGTTACGTTGGATTGGGTGGATCCAGAATCTTACCCATAGAGCTTCGTCTTTCTTAAAGCTCTCTACTTTGAATGCGTGCAAGCAAGAGGTTCGGGCTCCGGTATCAATTTTTGCGTTAATTTTATCAATACCTAAACCGGGAAGGCTCAGCGTTTCACGCCAACCTACTATTAGTTTTTCTTTCATTGCAGTAACAGTAATTTTAGAGAGAGTTAAGATGCTCGAATGACGTGAGCATCCCCAACATGACTCGTTAAGTATAGACGAGTATGGCTTGAAGGAGAGTGAGGAGGTTCACTCATAGGCGCTTCAAGGACGGCGAATGTAACAACCTGTAAAGGTGGTGACTAACGAAAAAAAATCACCGTAACGACAAAATTATTTTATTGAAAAGGACAGGAATGGAGAATAAAAAAGCCAGCAAGGGTGCTGGCTTTTGGATGAGATTATCTAGGGCTTACGCTTTCTCTGGAATCGCTTCCAGTAGTGCTACCATCTGATCCCAGAATAGGGCAACGGTATCGATCTTCACTTTCTCATCTGGAGAGTGAGGGAATTTAATCGTTGGGCCGAAAGAAACCATATCCATGTTCGGGTAAGGTTCTTTAAATAGACCACACTCAAGGCCTGCGTGAATGACCATGATGTTTGGTTTGTGACCGTAAATACCTTCGTACATATCACGGAAGATAGCCATGATTTCTGAGTCTGCGTCTGGTTTCCAACCCGGGTAAGCACCAGAGAATTCAATGCTCGCGCCTGCTAACTCTGCGACTGATGTCAGCATGCTTTCAACTTGTTGGCGGCCAGAGTCAATCAGCGAACGTACAAGGCATAGCACGTTGATCTGGTTTGCTTCTGTTGTGATGACACCAACGTTGAGTGATGTTTCAACCACACCCTCAATCTCATCGCTCATACGGATGACGCCGTTAGGACATGCGTTTAGCGCTGCGATGAAACGTTGTTGGTCTGTCAGACTCAGCGCTTGCTGTTGAGTTTCGATCGCTTCGTTGAAAGAAACGATGTTGGTTTCAACTTTGCCCAGTTCTTGTGTTAGCAAGTCAGTGTAGTAGCTAAATAGCTCGGCAAGTTTTGCTTCGTTTGCAGCAGGTACTGCAACCGTGACAAACGCTTCACGAGGAATCGCGTTACGTAGGCTACCGCCACGGAATTCGATCAGACGTAGGTCTAACTCTTGCGCGTGACCCGCAAGGAAACGTGCCACCAGTTTGTTTGCGTTGCCGCGACCTGTGTGGATGTCACAACCTGAGTGACCACCTTTTAGGCCTTTAAGGATAAGCTGACGAGTAACGTAATCCGCAGGCAGTACTTCGCGCTTGATGTCAAATGTCATTTGGCCGTCGATACCGCCAGCACAACCCATGTAGACTTCGCCTTCTTGCTCAGAGTCAGTGTTGAGAAGGATTTCACCTTCCAACCAACCTGCTTCAAGGCCGAAAGCGCCAGTCATGCCCGCTTCTTCATCAATAGTAAGCAGTACTTCAATTGGGCCGTGTTTGATCTCTTTTGACGCCAAAACCGCTAGGCACGAAGCCATACCGATACCGTTATCTGCACCTAATGTTGTGCCTTTTGCGGTTACCCACTCGCCATCGATGTACGGCTGAATTGGGTCTTTAGTGAAGTCATGATCAGTGTCTTCATTCTTTTGTGGCACCATGTCGATGTGCGCTTGAAGAACCACACCTTTCTTATTCTCCATACCTGGAGTTGCAGGCTTTTTGATGAATACGTTGCCGGTTGGATCGCGGCGAACATCTAAGCCTTGTGCTTTTGCCCAATCAATAATGTATTGAGCTAGGGCTTCTTCATGCTTTGAAGGGTGAGGGATAGAACAGATCTTATCGAAGAACTGCCACAATGGTGCAGGTGATAAGTTGCTGATTTCAGAATGGAATTCAGACACGGATGACTCCTTGTTTCGAATAATGCCAGATCTTGTAATGCATATGTGTCAGATTAACAGAACAAAAATCCAAATATGTTCTATTAATTAGTGAAACAAAGAATAGCACTACCTGAGCCTAGGGAATAGTAAAAGCGGAAACGAAATGTTTCGCCGTAATCACAGAATGCAAAAACTCGCCAGTTGAAGATTGTGCGTGTTAATTCATATCATTTTGTTATAAAATTTACAGTCCGGTTGATAATTCTGTAATTTAATTACAGAATTCATTTGATCCTAGTCATTTTTCAAAAATAGTGTGACTTTTGTCACTTTTAGGGTTGTAATTAAATTTCTTTAGGGTATATTTACATCAACTTCGAAAGCGAAGAGAAAATGCTCAAAGGATGAGTCCGATTTGTCGCCTCCAAGGAACCGAGAAATCAATACTTGTATTCTGTTTTAATTGATTTAGAAGGTGATAGTTATGAAAGGTTTACCAAGTGCAGCGTTCTGGTTAAACAGCTCTGTTTACACTGGCAGCTTTGCATACCCAACAAGTTTCGGCTACTAATCCAAAGCTTGTTACTCTCGAACAGTTTGTTCACCCCTATATATTGGAATTTTTTTACAGCTCTTTTATTGGCTGACATGATTCAACCGCCACTCGCTATCGAGTGGCGTTTTTTTTATCTGCTTTATCCTGCTTTTTTCTCTTCTCACCATATCGAACTTCAATTTGGTTCATTGTGCTGAATATCATTCGCATAAACACATACGTTTATCGTTTCATTCTGCGTCGAACTGCATGAAAGTTTACGACATAGTGCAAAAAAACAACTTTTAGAGTTTTTATTTAGTTTGTTAGTTACTCTTTGATTCTAATGAGAGTTTTCTTATGGAATGCAACAAGTCCACATCTATTTACCGTACTTATCAATAGAAATGTCTATTAGAGGGGGAATTCCATCTGGAATTTGCTATTTGATGACTTTATAATTCCCGCCAATCGATTACGCAACCGTTTACTTTTACCCCTTATAGGATTCGATTATGTTCGAACAGCTATTTAAACTCAGTGAAAACGGCACGAACGTGAAAACTGAGATCATCGCAGGTATCACTACCTTCCTGACGATGGCCTACATCATTTTTGTTAACCCTGCGATTCTGGCTGATACAGGTATGGATCGCGGCGCGGTATTTGTCGCGACCTGTTTAGCCGCTGCTATCGGCTGTTTTATCATGGGTCTAGTGGCAAACTACCCAATCGCTCAAGCTCCAGGTATGGGCTTAAACGCATTCTTCACCTACTCAGTTGTTCTGGGTATGGGATACACGTGGCAAGTTGCGCTTGCGGCGGTATTCTGCTCTGGTGTGCTGTTTATCCTGTTGAGCGTGTTTAAGATTCGTGAGTGGATTATCAACTCGATCCCACTTTCATTACGCACGGGCATTTCTGCGGGGATCGGTTTGTTCCTTGCGTTCATCGCCCTGAAAAATGCGGGTATTGTTGTCGATAACCCAGCGACACTGGTTTCACTAGGTTCGATTACTTCTCTTCCTGCTGTGTTGGGCTCTATCGGCTTCTTCTTGACGATCGCTTTAGTACACCGTGGTTTTAAAGGCGCGGTAATGATTGCGATCTTAGCGGTAACAGGTCTAGGTCTTGTGTTTGGTGACGTGCAATGGGGCGGCGTTATGTCTACGCCACCGAGTATCGCGCCAACTTTCTTGCAACTGGATTTCTCTTCAGTATTCGAAGTCGGCATGATCTCCGTTGTGTTTGCTTTCCTATTTGTTGACCTATTTGATACCGCAGGCACTCTGGTTGGCGTATCGCAAAAAGCGGGTTTGGTTGGCGAGGACGGTAAGATTCCTCGTCTGAACAAAGCGCTATTGGCGGATTCTACCGCGACTTCCGTTGGTGCATTACTTGGTACGTCGAACACCACGTCTTACATTGAGAGTGTTTCTGGTGTTTCTGCTGGCGGGCGCACAGGTTTAACGGCTGTCGTCGTTGGCATTTTGTTCCTACTTGCTCTATTCTTCTCTCCACTAGCTGGCATGATCCCAGCCTATGCTACGGCAGGTGCATTATTTTATGTCGCAATTCTGATGCTTTCGGGTCTGGTAAGCATCGATTGGCGCGACCTAACAGAAGCAGCTCCGGTAGTCGTAACGTGTCTACTTATGCCTCTTACTTTCTCGATTGCAGAAGGTATTTCTCTAGGCTTTATCGCTTACGCGGCTATCAAATTGTTTAGTGGCAAAGGCCGTGACGTTTCTCTGAGTGTTTGGGTTATGTCTGCGATCTTTATCATCAAGTACATCGTTGCTTAATAAGTTTATAAGGGTCTGTAAAGCTAGATATTTCTGGTTTTACAGGCCCTCAACATTTTTAGAATTAGGTTAATACAATGAGCAAGAAATTTGTCATCACTTGGGACCAAATGCATGCGTTTTGTCGCGAGCTTGCAGCAAAGCAGATGCCAGCAGAGCAGTGGAAAGGCATTTGGGCAGTAAGCCGTGGTGGTCTGGTTCCTGGTGCAATTCTGGCGCGTGAGTTGGGTATTCGTCACGTCGATACTGTGTGTATCTCAAGCTACGACCACGATCATCAACGTGACATGAGCGTGATTAAAGCGCCAGAGGGTGACGGTGAAGGTTTCCTAATCGTAGAAGATTTGGTTGATAGCGGTGACACCGCGCGTAAGCTTCGTGAGTTGTATCCAAAAGCGAAACTGATTGCGGTATGTGCGAAGCCATCAGGTGCTGCACTACTTGACGACTACGTTGTCGATATTGCTCAGGAAACGTGGATTGAACAACCATGGGATATGGCAATTCAATACATTGAGCCAATTAACCGTAAGCAAAAATAAGATTCAGGCAGATAACTTTCCGTTTCTTGATTAATGACCCTTCATTGGGTCATTTTTTTTATTACTATTTAGAAAATACTAACAAGCTAGGTTCCAGTAATGTCCGAGGAAGTCAGCAAAAACCTCTCTGAACGTCTTTTTGTTAAGCACAAGCAAGCCAGAGAAACATCCGCTCTCATCAAATACATGCCAAGTAGCGAAGCGTTTTTAGACCAGAAACGCGAGCAAGATAATTTCAAGTGGTATCGTAACTTACGTCGAATGCAGTGGGCATGGCAGGGAATTGATCCGATTGAGATAGAAGCTGTGTTGGCCAAGATTGCCTCTTCGAAGCATTCTCGAACTCAAGAGCAGTGGCTAGATACCGTGATGGGCTATCACAGTGGAAACTGGACCTACGAATGGATTAAGTTAGGTATGCTGCACCAGAAGCGTTCTGGAGAACTCAAGGGTGAAGAGGCCGCTGATGAAATGTTTAATGCCTCACTGTGTTTCAGTATTGCTGGTTATCCACACCTAAAAAACGATAACTTAGCGATTCAGGCGCAAGTACTTGCCAGTACGGCTTATAGCGAAGCGGCGAAAAAAACCAAGTTCATCGTTAAGCGTATCGAAGTCCCGTATCAGAACAAGAAGATCATTGCGCACCTGCACTTAACTTCAACCGAGAAGCCACAGCCTGTGGTTTTGGTTAGCGCTGGCCTTGATAGTTTGCAAACCGATTTGTGGACGCTATTCCGTGACCATTTGGCGAAAAAAGGCATCGCGATGATGACCATCGATATGCCGTCGGTCGGCCACAATACCCACTGGAATTTGACCGAAGATACCTCAGTGTTGCACCAAGCGGTACTTAACGAGCTATACAGTATTCCTTGGGTTGATCACCACAGCGTCGGGCTGATTGGTTTTCGTTTTGGCGGCAACGCTATGGTGCGTTTGTCGTTCATGGAACAAGACAAAATTAAAGCGTGTGTGTCACTCGGTGCGCCTATTCATGATGTGCTTTCTTCTCCTCAAAAGCTGAAGCAAATGCCAAAAATGTACTTGGATGTACTGGCCTCGCGCTTGGGTAAGGATGCGGTTGATATCCATAGCTTATCGAGTCAGTTGATGGCTTGGTCGCTGAAAGTGCAGGGGATTCTTTCCAGTCGCAAGACCAGAGTTCCTATTCTGGCAATGAGTTTAGAGGGTGACCCGGTTTCTCCGTACAGTGACAACCAGATGGTGGCGCTGTTTAGCGATTATGGCAAAGCGAAGAAAATCAGTTCCAAGACAATTTCACAAGGATATGAGCAATCCCTCGATTTAGCGATCAAGTGGTTGGAGGATGAGTTAATGAGATGACATTTCGTTTAATTTAGACGAAACTGAACTTCAAGACGCGTGGAAACAATAAGTTATAAAATGGCGTCTGTAACTATAAATACAGAAATGAATATGGAGATTCATATGTCTGATATGGCTAAAGTTCCAACTCATTACCGCTTGCTAACAACGCTGAAAGCGATAGGACCGTACTTACGTGAGCCTCAGAGTGAAGAGGGGTATTACGTATTCGATTGTTTATCTGTTTGTGTTAATGACAAAAAGTCACCGGAAAAGAGGGAGTTCTGGGGCTGGTGGCTCGAGCTGCAAAAACAAGGAGAGGTTTATCAAGCTCGCTACAGAAAGGGACTCTACGACATCAGCGGGGAGTGGCAGGATGAAGCGCTGCCAAAAAACGTGATTGATGATGTCAACCGAACTCAGGAAGCATTCCATCTTAAGCTCGTTGAGACCATGCAATCAAAGTTTGCACTAGAGATAGAGATGCACGAAGAATCTGTTGAATTCGTCTAATTTTTACCTGTTATATTTTTTCTCTATTAAAAAGGCGCCGTTTGGCGCCTTTTCTACTTGTGAATTTGTGCTCGGGTTGCTAAAACAACAGGTCTGGATGCTATTTCGACATAATCCTGTAAAACAAACAGTTTATGTCGTGCCGACTCTAGCGACGACTTTCAGCATGAACCATGATGATGTCGTAGAGAGAAGTGGTTTCAATAGCTTAGAACCTGTTTATTTTATTCATAGCAGAACGAGAATGAATCAAGAATGCGGACAAACTCTACAGCCGAAAACTGTAGTAGTTAAACTGGGTACCAGTGTATTAACTGGTGGTACGTTGGCGTTAGACCGTGCTCATATGGTTGAGTTGGTGCGTCAATGTGCAGAGCTTAAAAAACTAGGTCACTCTGTGGTCATGGTATCGTCGGGCGCGATTGCTGCCGGACGTGAGCACCTTGGTTACCCCGCACTCCCCAACTCGATGGCGAGCAAACAGTTGCTTGCAGCGGTGGGCCAGAGTCAATTGATTCAAACTTGGGAAGCCTTGTTCGGTATCTACGGCATAAAGATCGGTCAGATGCTGTTGACTCGCGCGGATCTGGAAGACCGTGAGCGTTTCCTCAACGCACGTGACACCATCAATGCTCTGGTCGAAAACGATATTATCCCAATCGTTAACGAAAACGACGCGGTCGCGACCAGCGAGATCAAAGTCGGTGATAACGACAACCTATCTGCCTTGGTGGGTATTTTGTGTGGCGCAGACAAGCTATTGCTGCTGACCGACCAAAAAGGTCTGTTTACCGCGGACCCGCGTAAAGACCCAGAAGCTGAGCTGATCAAAGAAGTCAAAACCATCGACGACACGCTGCGTAAAATTGCCGGCGGTAGCGGCACGACGCTAGGTACGGGTGGTATGGCGACCAAACTGCAAGCGGCGGATATTGCTCGCCGTGCAGGGATTGAAGTGATTATCGCGGCGGGCAGCGCGCCAAACGTGATTTTTGATTCACTTGGTGATGAGCCACATGGCACGCGTTTCTTACCGTGTGAAGAAGCTCTGGAAAACCGTAAGCGTTGGATTCTAGCTGGTCCAGCAACGTCTGGGGATATCGTGATTGATGAAGGTGCGGCGAAGGCAGTTTACGCTAAAGGCAGTAGCTTGCTTGCGAAAGGCGTAACCAAAGTAAGCGGTGAGTTTGCTCGTGGCGATGTGGTTCGAGTGACCGACGTGAACGGTAAAATTGTCGCGCGCGGCATCTCAAGCTACTCAAGCAAAGACATGACCAAAATCATCGGCAAACACAGCAAAGATATTTTAGGAATATTGGGTTATGACTACGGCAGCGAAGTGCTGCACCGTGATGATATGGTAGTAATCCAAGAATAATACCAAGTCTCATACTGTCTGACGATTAAACGACATTGGTATAAGAAGAGGGAAACATAGTGGAACTGATTTCTATGGGTAAAGCTGCCAAAGACGCGGCTTTCCAACTAGCAACGGCTTCAACAGCACAAAAGAACCAAGCATTGGCCATCATCGCCGATGAGCTGGAAGCTAACTCTGCGACCATTTTGGCCGCAAACGCAAAAGATATTGAACTGGGTCGTGAGGCAGGTCTAACCGATGCACTGCTCGACCGCTTACTGCTTAATGAAGAGCGCTTAACGGGCATCGCCAATGATGTCCGTAATGTGATCAGCTTGAATGATCCTGTCGGTAGTGAAATTGATAGTAAGGTGCTGGAAAACGGTATGTCGTTGTCTCGCCGCCGAGTACCACTTGGTGTTGTCGGTGTGATTTACGAAGCGCGCCCAAATGTGACCATCGATATCGCGGCTCTGTGTTTGAAAACGGGTAATGCCAGTATTCTGCGTGGTGGTAAAGAAACCTTCTTCTCTAACATGGAATTGGTCAAGGTGATTCAGTCAGCACTGGCTAAAGCTGATCTCCCTGCTGCTTCTGTGCAGTACATCGAAAAGCCGGATCGTGAGTTGGTTTCTCAGTTACTTAAACTCGACGATTATGTTGATATGATCATTCCACGTGGTGGCGCTGGTCTACACAAAATGTGTAAAGAAAACAGCACGATCCCAGTGATCATCGGTGGTTTTGGTATCAGCCATATTTTTGTTGATGAGAGCGCTAATCTAGCCAAATCTCTTGATGTGGTTGAGAACTCTAAAGTGCAGCGCCCTTCTGCGTGTAACTCACTGGATACGCTATTAGTGCACGAACGTATTGCCGCAGAGTTTTTACCAATGCTGGCTGAACGCTTGAATGACAAAGTCACGTTTGTTGCCGAACCAAAGGCTAAAGCACTGATGAGCAACGCGACGCAAATTCGTGATGCGGCTGAGGGCGATTTTGATACCGAATGGTTGAGCTACACGCTGGGCGTTAAAGTCGTTGCAGACGTGAAAGAAGCGATTGACCACATGCGTGTTCACAATGCGAGCCACTCAGACGCGATCATGACCAACAGTCTAGAAAACTCTGAGCTGTTTATTAATTCGGCCGGCTCAGCAGCGGTTTACGTGAATGCTTCGACACGTTTTACTGACGGAGCACAGTTTGGTTTAGGTGCGGAAGTCGCCGTATCTACGCAGAAACTGCACGCCCGTGGTCCAATGGGTCTTGAAGAATTAACCAGTTACAAGTGGGTAGGTAAGGCAAACTACTTGCCGCGCAGTTAACAAAACGCGCGACGGAACGGTGAAAAAGGGGCTGATTGGCCCCTTTTGCTTTTCTTAGCTTTGTTAAATCCGCTACACTATCTGGCATTATTTTGGAGGTGATATGCATTGTCCTTTTTGTTCTGAGAACGATACTAAGGTAATTGACTCTCGTTTGGTGGCGGATGGCCATCAAGTTCGTCGTCGTCGGCAGTGTTTGGCGTGCAGTGAACGTTTTACGACGTTTGAAACTGCTGAATTAGTGATGCCAAAAGTGATTAAATCAAACGGCAACCGAGAACCGTTTAACGAAGATAAAATGGTTGGCGGTCTGCAGCGCGCACTGGAAAAACGTCCGGTCAGCGCAGACGCAGTAGAACTTGCGATCAGCATGATTAAGTCTCAGTTACGTGCGACGGGTGAACGCGAAGTGCCGAGTGAAATGATCGGTAACTTGGTTATGGATCAGCTTAAAGAGTTAGATAAGGTTGCGTATATCCGTTTCGCTTCGGTATACCGCAGTTTTGAAGATATCCGCGAGTTTGGCGAAGAAATCGCTAAACTGGAAGACTAACGGCAGCCAGCGATGTCCCAATTTTCTCCTCTAGATTTTCAAATGATGTCGCGTGCGATTCAACTCGCGAAAGGCGGCATCTACACCACGGCGCCTAATCCGAACGTCGGCTGTGTGATTACCCGCGATGGTGAAATCGTCGGTGAAGGTTTTCACTTCAAAGCGGGCGAGCCTCATGCCGAAGTGCACGCGCTGCGTATGGCGGGCGAGAAAGCTGAGGGTGCGACCGCTTATGTCACGTTGGAGCCTTGTTCTCACTATGGTCGAACTCCTCCTTGTGCTGAAGGCTTGATTAACGCCAAAGTAGCGAAAGTTATCTGTGCGATGCAAGACCCAAACCCGCAAGTCGCCGGTCGTGGGATTCAAATGCTGCGTGACGCTGGCATTGACGTCCAGGTTGGTTTGCTCGAAGCCGATGCGTACGCGCTCAATCCCGCTTTCATTAAACGAATGAAAACCGGTATGCCGTTTGTTCAGTTGAAAATGGCGGCGAGTCTGGATGGTCAAACCGCTCTCGCCAACGGGCAAAGCCAGTGGATCACCTCCCCACAGGCGCGTCAGGATGTGCAAAAATACCGTGCTCAGAGCGGTGCGATTCTCTCGACCAGTAAAACGGTGACCGATGACAATGCTTCGCTGAATGTACGCTGGGACGATTTGCCGCAAAGTGTCCAAGCCAACTATTTACAACAAGATTTACGTCAGCCTGTTAGGGTGATACTCGACCGCCAGCAGCAACTGACGCCTGAGCTCAAGCTTTTCCAATCCACAGGCGCTACGTTGATTGTTTCTGACCAAGGCGACATTGCGCCTAGCTTAGATAGCGAGCAGCGTATTGACCTCAAAGCGACGTTTGCGCAATTAGCCAGTCATCACAACGTGAACCACCTTTGGGTGGAAGCGGGCGCCACTTTGGCGAGCAGCTTAATCCACGCTGGTTTGGTGGATGAGCTTATCCTCTATCTTGCGCCTAAAATTATGGGGAGCGATGGCAGAGGGCTGCTCGGTGCGCTAGGGCTTGAATCGATGGCAGAGGTCATTGAGCTGGATATTCAAGACGTAAGACAAGTGGGCAAGGATATTCGTATCGTTGCCAAGTTACTAAGAAAAGATTCGTAATTATGTTTACAGGTATTGTGGAAGCAGTCGGCACGTTGACTGCGATTACACCGAAAGGTGAGGATATCAGTGTTACCGTCGAAGTCGGTAAGCTGGATATGTCTGACGTTAAGTTGGGTGACAGCATCGCGACCAATGGTGTGTGTCTGACAGTGGTCGATTTTAGTCAGACTAGCTACACCGCGGATCTTTCGTTGGAGACGCTGAAGAAAACCGGTTTTGCTGATTACCAAGCAGGCGACAAAGTTAACTTAGAAAAAGCGATGCTGCCAACAACTCGATTTGGCGGACATATTGTGTCTGGTCACGTCGATGGTGTGGGTGAAATCGTTGAGCGCAACATGGTAGGGCGTGCGATCGAATTTTGGGTGGCAATGCCGAGTGAAATCGCCAAGTACGTCGCTGAAAAAGGCTCAATCACAGTTGATGGTATTAGTTTGACAGTGAACGCGCTGCGCAAGGATGCGTTTAAACTGACGATAGTGCCTCACACCGGAGAAGAAACCACCATTGCAGACTTCCATGTTGGACGTAAAGTAAACCTAGAGGTTGACGTGCTCGCGCGCTATATGGAGCGACTGCTTACCGCGCAACGAGATCAACAGCCAGAGTCTCGTATCACGATGGAATTTTTACAACAAAACGGATTTGCCTAAGCAAGTAACCCTAGGTTAGATAACCCAATTCGCCGCTAGAAGCCGATTAAGGAATAAAAAGATGCCAATTAGTACGCCACAAGAGATTATTGAAGATATTCGCCTCGGAAAGATGGTTATCCTGATGGATGACGAAGACCGTGAAAATGAAGGTGACTTGATCATGGCTGCCGAGCACGTGACTCCAGAAGCGATCAACTTTATGGCAACTCACGGTCGTGGTTTGATTTGTCTGACGATGACCAAAGAGCGTTGTGAAAAGCTCGGTTTACCACCTATGGTGCAAGACAATAACGCTCAGTACACGACTAACTTTACCGTCTCGATTGAAGCGGCAGAAGGCGTCACAACCGGTATTTCAGCGGCAGACCGTGCTCGTACGGTACAAGCTGCCGTGGCAAAAGATGCGAAAGCGGCCGACCTTGTGCAGCCTGGTCACATTTTCCCGCTGGCGGCTCAAGAAGGTGGTGTCCTTACTCGCGCCGGTCATACCGAAGCTGGGTGTGATTTAGCTCGCTTGGCAGGTTTCGAGCCAGCAGGCGTAATCGTTGAGATTCTTAACGACGATGGCACGATGGCGCGTCGCCCAGACTTAGAAGTGTTTGCGGAAAAACACGACATCAAACTTGGTACTATCGCGGACCTGATCGAGTACCGCAATAACACCGAAACCACGATTGAACGCGTGGCTGAGTGCAAACTGCCAACCGAATTCGGTGAGTTTGAACTGGTGACTTACCGTGACACCATCGATAACCAAATTCACTACGCGCTGTGTAAAGGGGATCTCGAAGGCCAAGCGCCACTGGTTCGCGTGCATCTGCAAGATACCTTTACCGACCTGCTTCGCAGTGACCGCAATGCAGAGCGTAGCTGGACGCTGGATAAAGCGATGAAGCGTATCGGGAAAGAGGGCGGGGTACTGGTTATCCTCGGCAACGAAGAATCGACGGATCTGCTTATCCACCGCGTGAAGATGTTTGAAGCGCAAGATAAAGGTCAAGCGCCAACGTTGGCGAAGCGTCAAGGCACTTCTCGTCGCGTCGGTGTTGGTTCGCAAATCTTGGCGGATTTGGGTGTGCATGATATGCGTCTACTCTCTTCAACCAATAAGAAGTACCACGCGTTGGGCGGCTTTGGTCTGAACGTAGTGGAATATGTCTGCGAATAATCGCCACAACAGACGCTGAATCAGAGGGCAAATGGTTTTGTGACCATTTGCCCTCTTTGCTATTCAAACCGTTAGTCGAGGCTCGAGCAATACGAAATTCCATTAGATATTGCTCACAAATCTATGCTAGAATCCGTCGATTCTCACTTGATGAACATAGTTAAAGGAAAGCTTATGAAAGTGATCGAGGGTGGCTTCCCAGCGCCAAACGCAAAAATTGCTATCGTTATTTCTCGTTTCAACAGTTTTATTAACGAAAGTCTATTGTCTGGTGCAATCGATACTTTAAAGCGTCATGGACAGGTTAGCGAAGAAAACATTACTGTAGTTCGTTGTCCTGGTGCAGTGGAGTTACCTCTTGTTGCTCAGCGTGTAGCGAAAACAGGTAAGTTCGATGCAATCGTGTCTCTAGGTACAGTAATTCGTGGTGGTACACCACACTTCGACTATGTTTGTAGTGAATGTAACAAAGGTCTTGCGCAAGTATCTCTGGAATACAGCCTTCCAGTAGCATTTGGCGTTCTGACTGTTGATACAATTGACCAAGCTATCGAGCGCGCAGGAACCAAGGCTGGTAATAAAGGTGCAGAGGCTGCACTGAGCGCACTTGAGATGATTAACGTTCTTTCAGAAATTGATTCCTAATGGGGGCCAGTGTGAAACCAGCCGCACGTCGTAATGCACGTCGATTCGCTCTACAAGCGATCTACTCATGGCAAATTACCAAAGAAAATGTTGCCACCATTGAAGAGCAGTTCTTATCTGGCGGTAAGTATGATGAAGAAGAGCATCATGCCGCAGAACCTGCACTAGCAGCTCCAGAAACTGACGTTGCATACTTCCGTGACCTACTAACAGGTGTTGTGCTAAGTCACACAGAACTAGACAGCAAGATTCGTCCTTACACTGCACGTCCAATGCAGGATCTGGATATGATGGAGCTAGCATTGCTTCGTCTTGCTATGTATGAAATGACACGTCGTGAAGACGTACCTTACAAAGTGGTTATCAACGAAGCGATTGAACTTGCAAAAGTATTCGCGGCGGAAGATAGTCACAAGTTTGTGAACGGTGTGCTTGATAAAGCAGCGCCGCACGTTCGTAAGAAGTAATTGATTTCAAATTTAAAAAGGTCAGCAAATGCTGACCTTTTTTATTCGTACTCAACAATCTGTGGAATTCCTAATGTCTGGTGAATTTAATCTGATTGAAAAATACTTTGTTGGCAGGCAGCAGCAGCGTAAAGACGTGTTGTTGGCCGCAGGTGATGATTGTGCCTTGGTTCAAGTACCACAAGGCTTATCTGTCGCCATCAGTACCGATACCTTAGTTGCCGGAACCCATTTCCTTCCAGACGCGAATCCTGCGTGGGTAGCGCACAAAGCGTTAGCATCCAACATCAGTGATTTGGCTGCCATGGGTGCGACACCAGCTTGGGTCTCCTTTGCGTTGACGATGCCCGAGCCGGATGAAGCTTGGTTGGCTCCGTTTTGTGATGCATTTTTCAAGCTTGCCGATTATTTTGGTATTCAGTTGATCGGCGGTGATACCACCAAAGGTCCGCTGAGTCTCACGCTGACCGTACAAGGTCTGGTCGCGCCGGAGAAGGCACTGCGACGAGAAGGCGCTAATGTGGGTGACTGGATTTATGTCACTGGTGACTTAGGCGACAGTAAAGCCGGCCTTGACGTAATTCTTAATCGCGAGCTTGACTGCAAGCCGTTCGCGAGTGAGTTGGAGCAACGTCATTATCTCTCTACACCACGAGTGTTGGTAGGTCAGGCTTTACTTGGCTTAGCCAGTGCAGCAATTGATATCTCCGATGGCCTGATCTCAGATTTACCGCATATTTTGCAGCGTTCACAAGTTGGCGCTAGTATTGACGTTTCTAAGCTGCCTGTATCTAATGAGTTAGTTCAGTTTGTCGGTAATCCGGAAGAGGCACTTCAATATGCTCTAACCAGCGGCGAAGAATACGAGCTGTGCTTTACTGTGCCTGAACAAAACCAAGGCGCTATCGAAAGTGCGTTGGCGCACTGTGGCGCTAAGGTAACTTGTATCGGTCAGATTCGACCACAGGGCACTTTTGACCTTCATTTACACGGTGAAGCGCTAAATTGGTCACTCAGTGGCTACGACCATTTCAAATAATAAAACACTAGTATGACAAACCCATTATCTCGCATTTCACTCAAGAACCCGTGGCATCTACTGGCGACAGGGTTTGGTAGTGGTTTATCTCCAATTGTTCCTGGTACGATGGGGACTCTGGCTTCATTGCCGTTTTATCTGCTCTTGGCGCATTTGTCGCTGCCGCTGTATGGGCTGGTGGTGATTGCTTCGTGCATCATTGGGGTAAAGATCTGCCAAGTGACTTCTGACGATATGGGCGTGCACGACCACGGCTCGATCGTTTGGGATGAATTTTCCGGAATGTGGATTACCATGCTGGTGGTACCGATGTTCGGTTTAGCCGTGTTTGATTGGAAATGGCTCGCGACGGGGTTTGTGTTGTTCCGTTTCTTTGACATGGTCAAGCCATGGCCGATTGGTTGGTTAGACAAGCGAGTTCATGGCGGGTTAGGCATTATGCTCGATGACATCGTGGCAGGTGTGATGGCGGGTGTTGCGCTGTATTTGGTCGGTCTATACGCAGGTTGGTTATAAACGTAATCCGAGATCAAAAAAGGCGTCCTATTGGAAGCCTTTTTTGTGTTCAGCGATTATTTTAGCTTTTCTAGATCGGCTTCAATCTCAGCGATCTTACTAGACACCACTTTTTCTAAATGACGCAAATCAGACAGGATTTTCTGTTTCACATCGGTCTCGACCTGTTTCTCTGGTTTGGTAATCTTGTTCAGTTCATCAATAACCAATGTTAGGTTACGGTTGATCTCGGTGACTTCTTTGTATTTGTGACTGCCGCTGTCAACCAAAACATTTTTCACCTGACGTGGGTATTTGAATTTCACGCTTTTCGCAAACAGTTCTCCTTTTTGCTTGCGAAAATAGACTTTTAACACGTCCTTGTGCGCTTCTTGGCGAAGTGAATAGCGCTCAATCTGTTTAGGATCTTGAATGCCTAAACCGGTGAGGTGTGGAAACATAGGCTACCTCTTTAACTGTGTCGAAGTTATTAACTAATCCAATAGTTAATGTAGCAGCCTATTAGCGTAGTAGATAGTTGATTTTTCAAGCAGAGCAGTAACTTGTGGTCAAGATCGCTTACGGAGCGAGCTTGGCCACGTTTTCGATTAACTCCGCTCTCAATTGCAACTCTTCTTCCTCGGTTAGCTTGCCACCGTTATCACTTGTGATGATAAATAAATCCTCGGCACGCTCACCAATCGTAGTGATTTTCGCCGCATGAAGATGTACGCCTAAATCGGCAAATGTGGCGCCGACTGTCGCCAGTAATCCTGGTGTATCGAGAGCAACAAACTCCATCAACGTGCGTTTTTTACTCTTGGTCGGCAGAAAGTCCACCTGAGTTTTCACCTTAAAGTGCTGCAACTTACGTGGTATACGGCGCGTTTTAATCTTCGTCGGACGGCCATCCTTCAGCACGTGAACCAAATGCTTGATCACCGCTTTGTGACGGTCTTCTTCGATCACGTTGCCATGCTGGTCGAGAACCATAAAAGTATCGAGTACGTAGCCGTCTTTACTCGACATGACCTGAGCGTCGTGAACGTTAAGATTACGACGGTCTAGCTCCGCCACCACTGTCGCAAAAAGTGCATGTTGGTCTTTGCTGTAAACAAACACTTCTGTACCGCCTCGGGTCGCTTTCTTGGAGATTAAGATCAGCGGTTTAGAGTGATCGTCGTGGCGCAACAGGTGCGTACAGTGCCAGGCGATTTGTTTATGGGTATGTCGCAGGAAGTAGTCGGCTTTAAAACGTTGCCAGAGTACTTCTATTTCTCGTGCGCTAAAACCTTCTTTACGCAGCAAAGCCGATGCCATTTGCTGGTTATGGCGAATACGTTCGCGTATATCGACAGGATTTTCTAAGCCGCGACGCAGTGCTCGTTGCGTTGAGTGGAATAGCTCGGCCAGTAGGGTACGCTTCCAACTGTTCCAAAGCTCAGGGTTGGTCGCGCAAATATCCGCAACCGTCAAACAAACAAGGTATTCAAGGCGTTCTTCGTCGCGGACTTGTTTAGCAAATTCGGTGATGACTTCTGGGTCGTAAATATCACGGCGCTGCGCGGTGACCGACATCAGTAAGTGGTTACGCACCAGCCAAGAAACCAATTTGGCCTCTGGTTTTGACAGGCCGTGTTCAATACAGAAGTCATACGCTTCTACTTCGCCGATCTCTGAGTGGTCTCCGCCACGACCTTTACCGATATCGTGGAAAATCGCCGCGAGAATGAGCAGCTCTTTTTTCTGAATACGTGGGTACACTTCGCAGCAAATTGGATGCTTATCGTGGTTTTTAGCGTAGCTAAAGGTATTGATGTGCTTGAGCAAGCGGACGCTGTGTTCATCCACGGTGTAAACGTGGAAGAGGTCAAACTGCATCTGACCGACAATCTGGCTCCATTGCGGTAGATACGCAGCAAGTACGCCTAACTTGTGCATCAGGCTAAAGGCTTTGTGCAGCGCATTAGGGTGGCGGCACAATTCCATGAACTTTTCTCTCGCGGCAGGAATCGTATGTAGGAACTTATTGAGTCGACGGCGCGCAGTACGCAGCTGGCGCATAGTCGGCGGTGCGACCCCTTCGATAGTCGAGTCATTAGCGATATGTAGGAACATATCCAGAATGGTTTCTGGACGCGCTTGGAATAATGCTGGCTTTCTCGCTTCGATTAGGTGACCACGACGCAAGAAGTCGTCGCTGAGGATCTCTGGTTCGCTTTCGATACCGTTGTCGAGAATCGCTTGGTCGAACAGTTTAAGTAGCATTTTGTTGAGTTCGGCGACACGTCTTAGCGTGCGGTAGAACTCTTTCATCATTTTCTCGACCGCTTGGTTACCTTCGCCTTGGAAACCTAAGCACTCCGCAACCTGAGCTTGGTGAGCAAACGTCAGGCGGTTGTCATAGCGTTTTAGCTGTAAGTGCAATGCAAATCGCACCCGCCAAAGGAAGTCCTGACACTCTAGCAGCTCACGGTATTCGGCGTCGGTTAAAAAGCCGAAGTGGCTCATTTCGAGCAGAGAGGTCGCGCCAAAGTGACGGCGGGCAATCCAGCTTAAGGTATGGATATCGCGCAGGCCACCCGGTGTCGATTTGATATCCGGCTCAAGGTTGTAGGTGGTGTCGTGGTATCGCGCGTGGCGTTGGCGTTGCTCTTGAACCTTCGCTTGATAGAACTGCTCGCTCGGCCAGAATGACTCCGAATGAATCACCACTTTAAGTTGGTGGAAGGTATCTTCACAGCCACACAGTAGTCTGGATTCTTGCAGGTTGGTCGCAACAGTTAAGTCTTCGCGGCCAATGGTTGCGCACTCTTCAATACTGCGAACCGCGTGGCCCACTTCGAGTTTCAAATCCCAAAGTAGGGTGATAAATTCGCTGACTTTTGCGGCCAAAGACTCGGGTAACGATTTACGCGAAATAACGAGAATATCGATATCAGAAAGCGGGTGCAGTTCGCCGCGACCATAACCGCCAACGGCGACAAGGCTGATGTTTGGTAGGGCAGAAAAGCCAAAGTGGCTCCATAGCCTGTTGAGCATCAAATCAATGAACTCCGCACGACCTAATACCAGGTCGGTGACCGGATGATGATTGAGAAACTCCGTTTTCTGGTACTCAGCAAACGCTTCGAGTTGGTTTTTTAGCTCACTAATGGTGATCTGATGATCTTCTAAAGTCAGCGGTGATTGAATAGGCATACAGCGAGTCCGTGCAAAATATCCTGATTGGACTCAATCTAACAAAATAGGGTTGTAAGAAAAATAACTATTTGGCTTCTCAACAAGCGAGGCACGCACAAATATGGTCAATCAAGATAGAGATAAAGTAGCGAGGGTAGATAAAAAATATCCCCGCCGAGGCAGGGATATCGAATCATCTATTAAGCGTTGTTCATCACGCGGGGGATGGTGTCGTCACTGCGTAGCGTTAGCACTTCACAACCTGTTGCAGTAACAACGATGGTGTGTTCGTACTGCGCCGATTTCTTACCGTCGCCTGTGTAAACCGTCCAGTCGTCTTCCGCGTCTACGCTCACACCGAACTTACCTGCGTTGATCATTGGTTCGATAGTAAAGCACATGCCTTCTTTAAGCACGCGGCGGTCGTTGTTCTTGTAGTGAACCACTTGTGGTTCTTCGTGGAACTCGTTACCGATACCGTGACCACAGAAGTCCTTCACAATTGAGAACTTGTTGCGAGGGTTCTTTTTGTTGTTCTCTTTGATGTATTTCTCGATTGCCGTACCGATATCACCCACAGTCGCACCAGGCTTCACTTTACGCATACCCACATAAAGCGCTTCTTGAGTCACTAGGCATAGGCGTTTATCCGCAGGGCTTACGTCCCCAACAAGGAACATTTTAGAAGTGTCACCGTGGTAACCTTCCGGGCGCACAGACAGGTCGGCATTCTCATCGTTTGGCACGATAACTGTGATATCGATGTTGATGATATCGCCGTTTTTCAGTACTGCAGGCTTCATTTGGCCGTTGCTGCCTTTTTCATCCTGTGATGCAGGAATGCCGTGGCAGACGATGTGGTTGATTGAAGTACAGATTGATTTAGGGAAACCATGGTAATCAAGCGGAGCAGAGTACGCACCTCTCTCTAGAGCGTAATCGTGACAGATTTGGTTGAGCTCATCTGTCGTCACACCTTCTTTCACATGTGGTTCAATCATCTCTAGAATTTCAGCGGCTAAAGCACCCGCTTTGCGCATACGTTCGATTTCTTCAGCTGTTTTTATCTTGATTGACATCGGCTATCTCTACTTTATTCAATTGCACCTTTTCGTGCGATTCGGCGCATTCTAGCAGGAAGATGTCAGAATGTGTAATTGTGACCATCATTGAGACTGGTAGCGGTTATAACGGATTGCTGGCTATTTTGAGTTTTCTCCATGATGGCCTTCTGTTTTTTTACTAGCCAGGTACTAGGAAAATATGGTATAAAGCGCGCCGGAATGTGGACCGTTCTCTCCGTCAGCGTAAGCTAAGCGGCGAAGCTGTTTACTTCCAACTAAACTTATATCTTTAAATCACACACATTCCGTCACATGTTCCGGGGTGCTGAGCAGAAGCTCAGTCGGAATTATGGGGGATGTGGAGGCCTAACCCCATAGAGGATTTTAAAATGGCAACTGTATCAATGCGCGATATGCTGAAAGCTGGTGTTCACTTCGGTCACCAAACTCGTTACTGGAATCCAAAAATGAAGCCATTCATCTTTGGTGCTCGTAACCGCGTTCACATCATCAACCTAGAAAAAACTGTACCAATGTTCAACGACGCTCTAGCTGAACTAGCTAAAGTTGGCGAGAAGAAAGGTAAAGTTCTATTCGTAGGTACTAAGCGCGCTGCATCTGAAGCTGTTAAAGAAGCTGCAATCGCAAGCAACCAGTTCTACGTAAACAACCGCTGGTTAGGCGGTATGCTTACAAACTACAAAACTGTTCGTCAGTCAATCAAGCGTCTAAAAGATCTTGAAGCTCAAGCTCAAGACGGTACTTTTGACAAACTAACTAAGAAAGAAGCTCTAATGCGTACTCGCGAAATGGAGAAGCTAGAGAAATCTCTTGGTGGTATCAAAGATATGGGCGGCCTACCAGACGCTCTATTCGTAATCGATGCTGATCACGAACACATTGCGATTAAAGAAGCTAACAACCTAGGTATTCCAGTATACGCTGTGGTAGATACTAACTCTAACCCAGACGGCGTTGACTACATCATCCCAGGTAACGACGACGCGATCCGCGCAGTACAACTATACCTAAACGCTGCTGCATCTGCAGTAAGCGAAGGTCGCAACAAAGACGTTGCAGTAGTTGCTGAAAAAGACGGTTTCGTAGAAGCTGAATAATCACGGCTCTGTGTCACACTTAGTTTATGTGAAACCTTGTTGTAGCATAGACTAAGTTATAGTTAGCATCAGGGGCCGATAATGTAGGCCCCTGTTTTTTACCTTATTCGAATCAAACGAGGAATAGAGAATGGCAACTGTAACTGCTGCTCTAGTTAAAGAACTTCGCGAGCGCACTGGCGCTGGCATGATGGAATGTAAGAAAGCGCTTGTAGAAGCAAACGCTGATATCGAACTAGCAATTGAAAACATGCGTAAATCTGGCGCAGCGAAAGCAGCTAAGAAAGCTGGTAACGTTGCAGCTGAAGGCGCAATCATCATCAAAGAAGAAAACGGCGTTGCTGCTCTTCTTGAAGTTAACTGCCAAACTGACTTCGTTGCTAAAGACGGCAACTTCACTGCATTCGCAGAGAAAGTAGCAGCAGACGCTCTAGCTTCTAAAGCTTCTGTTGAAGAGCTAGTTGCTAAATTCGAAGAAGAGCGTGTTGCTCTAGTTGCTAAGATCGGCGAAAACATCAACATCCGTCGCGTACAGTACGTTGAAGGCGCTGCAATCGCTTCTTACCGTCACGGTGAGAAAATCGGTGTAGTTGTTGCTGGTGAAGGCGATGCAGAAACTCTTAAGCATGTTGCTATGCACGTAGCTGCTTCTAAGCCAGAGTACGTAAACCCAGAAGATGTACCAGCTGACGTAGTTGCTAAAGAGAAAGAAGTTCAAGTTGAAATCGCTATGAACGAAGGCAAGCCTGCTGAGATCGCAGAGAAAATGGTTGTTGGCCGTATGAAGAAATTCACTGGCGAAATCTCTCTAACTGGTCAAGCGTTCATCATGGAGCCTAAGAAAACTGTAGGTGATATGCTGAAAGAGAAAGGCGCTTCAATTTCTACATTCGTTCGCCTAGAAGTGGGTGAAGGTATCGAGAAAGCGGAAGAAATGAGCTTCGCTGAAGAAGTTGCTGCAGCTCAAAAAGGTTAATCCTTAGAGACTTGTGTAAGTATTAGACCGTAGCTCAGGCTGCGGTCTTTTTACGACTAACAAGTAATCGATTAACCGTGATGAATGCATACAGTTGTCCTGTGTTTATCCATGACTGTTAATCAAAAAACTCTCTTTTGGAAGGTAAAGTCCATGACTACAAACCCTAAACCTGCATATCAACGTATTTTGTTAAAATTGAGTGGTGAAGCGCTTCAAGGCGAAGACGGTTTTGGCATCGATCCAGCGATCCTAGATCGCATGGCACAAGAAGTGAAAGAGCTGGTTGAACTAGGCGTTCAGGTTGGTGTAGTTATCGGTGGTGGTAACCTGTTCCGCGGTGCTGGTCTGGCTGAAGCTGGTATGAACCGTGTTGTCGGTGACCACATGGGTATGTTGGCTACAGTGATGAACGGTCTTGCAATGCGTGATGCGCTGCACCGTGCATACGTAAACGCTCGCGTAATGTCTGCAATTCCTCTAAAAGGTGTGTGTGACGATTACAATTGGGCAGACGCAATCCGCGAACTTCGCCAAGGCCGCGTAGTGATCTTCTCTGCGGGTACTGGTAACCCATTCTTCACAACGGATTCAGCGGCGTGTCTACGCGGTATCGAAATCGAAGCAGACGTCGTTCTTAAAGCAACGAAAGTAGATGGCGTATTTACCGCAGACCCAGTAGCAAACCCAGACGCAGAGCTGTATGATAAGCTGACTTTCACTGAAGTTCTTGATAAAGAGCTAAAAGTGATGGATTTGGCAGCATTTACACTGGCACGTGACCACAAAATGCCAATCCGCGTATTTAACATGAACAAGCCAGGCGCACTACGCCGCGTGGTTATGGGTGAAGCAGAAGGCACGCTAATTAGCACTGCTGAATAATAGAATTCAACCGCAGCAAATGAATATCCTTGCTGTGGTATTGCCTTTTGAAGAATCCTGTTTAGGCTTTCTTCTAGAAGAATTACATAATTAAGGTGATATTGTGATTAACGAAATCAAAAAAGACGCTCAAGAGCGTATGGACAAAAGTGTCGATGCGTTAAAGAATAACCTGTCTAAAATCCGCACAGGTCGTGCACACCCAAGCCTACTATCTGGTATTTCAGTAGAGTACTACGGTGCAGCAACGCCTCTTAACCAAGTGGCAAACGTAGTAGCAGAAGACGCTCGTACTCTAGCAATCACTGTTTTCGACAAAGAGCTAACGCAAAAAGTTGAAAAAGCGATCATGATGTCTGACTTGGGTCTAAACCCAATGTCTGCGGGTACTATCATTCGTGTACCACTTCCACCGCTAACGGAAGAGCGTCGTAAAGACCTTGTTAAGATCGTACGTGGTGAAGCTGAAGGTGGCCGTGTTGCTATCCGTAACATCCGTCGTGATGCTAACAACGACCTGAAAGCGCTTCTAAAAGACAAAGAAATCTCTGAAGATGAAGATCGCAAAGCTCAAGACGAGATTCAAAAACTGACAGATGCTGCAGTGAAAAAAGTCGACGAAGTGCTTGCGGCGAAAGAAAAAGAGTTGATGGAAGTATAATTATTCATAAACTCGGCTTATTAAAGACGCTGTGCTCGCAGCACAGCGTTTTTTTATGCTACTCTCTGACCTTTGCTGACAATCTACCTACCTCTTTATGCAAAATCCACAACTCTCACCAGAACAACTTCCTCAGCACATCGCGATAATTATGGACGGCAACGGCCGCTGGGCAAAAGCTCAGGGAAAACCACGCGTTTTTGGCCATAAAAATGGTGTTGCAGCGGTCAGAAAGACGATTTCTGCCTCTGCCAAGCTTGGCATCAAAGCGATCACTCTGTTTGCTTTCAGCAGTGAGAACTGGCGTCGTCCAGAAGAAGAAGTGGGTGTATTGATGGAACTCTTCATTACGGTGTTGACTACCGAAGTGAAGAAGCTGCACAAAAACAATTTACGCCTACGTGTTATCGGTGATACGGCACGTTTCAATAACAGGTTGCGTAGTAAGATCGCTCAAGCTGAAGCTTTGACCGAAAATAACACTGGGATGGTAGTTAACATTGCCGCTAACTACGGTGGCAAGTGGGACATTACCGAGGCGACTAAAGCTCTCGCAGCGAAAGTAGCCACAGGAGAGTTGCAGGCCAGTGAAATTACTGAAGAATTGATTACCCAGCATTTGACCATGTCGGATTTGCCTGAAGTGGATCTGATGATTCGCACCAGTGGCGAGTGTCGTATCAGCAACTTTATGTTGTGGCAGATGGCTTATGCAGAACTCTACTTTACGCCAATTTACTGGCCTGAGTTCGATGAAAACAGCTTAATTGAAGCAGTGACTTGGTTTGTTAACCGTGAAAGGCGTTTTGGCTGTACCGGTGAACAAATCAAGGCATTGATGGAAAGCGAATAAAGGATCCAAGTTTGAAACAAAGAATAATAACAGCACTCATCCTTGCGCCATTAGTGATCTTAGGAATTTTTGAGCTCTCATTACCGATGTTTGTCGTCGCCATTGCTGCGATCATGTTGATCGGTTACTGGGAGTGGACTCAGTTTGTTGATTCAAAATCTCGCGCGATAGCATTGATCCCAGCGTTAGCGGTCAGTGCGTTAAGCCTCGCATTTATCCCGTTCGACTCGGGCAGTCTTAATCTGGTTCTAGAGCCTCATTACCTGATCTTGGCGATAGGCTGTGTTTGGTGGGTATCGGCAAGTGCGTTGGCGATCACTTACCCTAAATCCTCATCTTTATGGCAGCACTCAACACTTCTTCGTCACGCATTTGGTGTGCTGACGCTATTACCGTTTTTCTGGAGTGTGCTGCTATTACGTGCTGAAGGTATCGAAACTGAACCTTACCATGGTGCTAAACTAGTACTGTACGTCTGCTTGATTGTTTGGGCTGCCGACAGTGGCGCGTATTTCACGGGTAAGAGTATGGGTAAGCGCAAAATGGCGCCGAATGTTAGCCCGAATAAAACCATTGAAGGACTAGTCGGCGGAATCATTACCGCGATCTTGGTCGGGTGGGGCGCATCAACTTGGTTTGATATCGAGTTTTCAAGCCCACAGGTAATGATAGTGATTACGTTGATCACCGTGGTTATTTCAGTGCTGGGTGATCTAGTTGAGAGTATGTTCAAACGAGTTTCTGGTATCAAAGACAGCAGTAACATCATTCCAGGTCACGGTGGCGTTCTTGACCGTATCGACAGCCTGACTGCAGCATTCCCCGTTTTTGCATTTCTTTACTTCATTCTGTAGGCGAGCTTCGGCTTGCCTCAACCACATATCGGTTTCTTGCTATGCGTAAGTTAACAATTCTTGGTGCTACTGGCTCTATCGGTGCGAGTACATTTAAAGTTATCGAACAAAATCCTGAGCAGTTTTCTGTGATTGCGTTGGCAGCAGGAAGCAATGTCGAAAAAATGCGTCAACTGTGTCAGAGGTGGCAACCAAAATACGCGGTTATGGCGTGTGACGATGCGGCGTTACAACTAAAACACCAACTGTCAGAGCTGAAAGTGAACACCGAAGTACTGGCGGGTGTGGACGCTATGTGCCAAGTGTCTGCGATGGATGAGGTGGATACTGTCATGGCGGCGATTGTTGGCGCGGCAGGCCTGTTACCAACGATGGCGGCGGTCAAAGCGGGTAAGCGCGTTTTGTTGGCCAACAAAGAAGCGCTTGTGATGTCTGGGCAACTGTTTATCGATGCGGTCAAGCATTCAGGTGCGGAGTTAATGCCTGTCGATAGTGAACACAATGCGATCTTCCAATGCTTACCAAGCCAGATTCAGACTAACCTCGGTCGCTGTAACCTCGGGCAAGAAGGAATTCAACATATTCTTTTGACCGGTTCAGGTGGACCTTTCCGTTACAGTGATATCAACACGCTTAGCGGTGTGACCCCTGAGCAGGCGATCGCGCATCCAAACTGGTCAATGGGACCTAAAATTTCGGTCGATTCAGCAACCATGATGAACAAAGGCCTAGAGTACATCGAAGCCAAGTGGTTGTTTAATACCTCTCGCGAGCAACTGAAAGTGGTTATTCACCCACAGTCGGTGATTCACTCGATGGTGCAGTACCAAGATGGTTCTGTGTTGGCGCAAATGGGTGAGCCAGACATGGCAACGCCGATTGCTCTGACGCTGTCTTATCCAAATCGTGTTTCCTCAGGTGTGGCACCGCTCGACTTTACTCAAGTCGGAGAGCTGACTTTCCTTGCTCCAGACTTCAATCGTTATCCTTGCTTGAAATTAGCCATTGATGCTTGCTACGAAGGGCAGCACGCGACGACCGCGTTGAATGCGGCTAACGAGGTGGCAGTCGCTGCGTTCTTAGACCGAACACTCTCTTTTACCGATATCGCGGTTGTCAATGAAGCGGTTCTGTCGAAAGTGTGTGCTGGCTCGACTCGCGCGCACTGTAGCGACTTGGAAAGCATTCTCGAGCTAGATAGAATGGCAAGGGAATTAGCGACCGAAATGGTGAGTGAGCGTAAGTTATGACGGGTATCTTGTGGAACTTTGTTTCCTTCATTATCGCATTAGGTATTCTGGTCGCCGTTCATGAGTTTGGCCACTTTTGGGTAGCGCGTCGTTGTGGGGTCAAAGTAGAAAAGTTTTCTATTGGTTTTGGTAAATCCATCTGGAGCAAAGTCGGTAAAGACGGTACAGAGTACAGCCTAGCGGTGATCCCGTTAGGTGGTTACGTCAAAATGTTAGACGGGCGCGTAGATGATGTGCCGGAGTCTGAGCAGCGGTTTGCTTTCGATAAAAAACCATTGTGGAAGCGTAGCGCGATTGTGGCTGCAGGGCCGGCGTTTAACTTCTTGTTCGCCATCGTTGCTTACTGGCTAGTTTTTATCATCGGCGTACCAGCGGTAAAACCCGTCGTTGGTCCAATTACCCCTTATTCTATTGCTGCAGATGCAGGGTTAGAGCAAGGGATGGAACTTAAGTCTATTTCTGGCGTCAAAACCGCAGACTGGGAATCGGTCAATATGGGGCTGATTTCTCATATCGGCGATGAGCGTCTGACCATGACGGTTGCCCCTGCAGATGGCGTTGGAGTTGAGCAAACCCTCACATTTGACTTAACCGATTGGAACTTTGACCCTGAGCAGCAGTCTGCTATGTCAGCGCTTGGATTTGTGCCATTCACACCAGAAATCTCAACCAAGCTAGTGAACATCTCGCAAGACAGTGCGGGAGCGCATGCTGGTTTGCAAGTGGGGGATACGATAGTCGCAATCAATGGACAAGCCATAACTGGCTGGCAACAAGTTGTCGACTCGATCCAGCAACACCCCAATAAACCGTTGCAGTT
Source organism: Vibrio hepatarius (assembly GCF_011806575.1). Taxonomy (GTDB): domain Bacteria; phylum Pseudomonadota; class Gammaproteobacteria; order Enterobacterales; family Vibrionaceae; genus Vibrio; species Vibrio hepatarius_A. The sequence continues at coordinate 42,425 of NZ_JAATOO010000018.1, read as the reverse complement.
AGAAATTTTACGCGGGGCTGAACGTCTCGACATCACCATTATTCCTGACAGTCGTGAGGTTAAGGGTAAAGGTGAAATTGGTTTTGCAGGCATCGCTCCAGAAGTAGCTGAGTGGCCTGAAAGCTACCGTTTCGACTTACAGTTTGGTGCTGTAGAGTCAGTCGGCAAAGCGATTGAAAAAACCGGACAAGTGATTGGGCTAACCATCAGCATGTTGAAAAAGCTGATTGTTGGCGATGTAGGATTAAACAACCTGAGCGGACCAATCTCAATCGCGAAAGGAGCAGGAACCACCGCCGACTATGGACTGGTATATTTCCTCGGCTTTCTAGCGCTGATTAGTGTTAACTTAGGGATCATTAACCTTGTACCGTTACCGATGTTGGATGGCGGACATTTATTGTTTTTTGCTATTGAGGCTGTAATCAGACGTCCTGTTCCTGAAAAAGTCCAGGAAATGGGGTACCGCATTGGCGGGGCAATTATCTTCTCTCTTATGGCAGTGGCGATTTTCAATGATTTTGCTCGTCTTTAAACGAGGCAAAGGTTGTAGTAAGGAATAACTAAAACACATATGGCGATGAAAAAGATTCTGTTTGCCACGTTGCTAGCAACTAGTGTAAGCGCAAATGGTGCTGAGAACTTTGTTGTTCAGGATATTCAGGTAGAAGGTTTACAACGTGTTACGTTAGGTGCGGCATTATTGAAAATGCCAGTACGTATCGGTGACACGATTGGCAATCAAGATGTTTCACAGATCATCCGAGCGCTGTATGCGTCGGGTAACTTTGAAGATATCAAAGTACTACGTGAAGGCGATGTACTTGTCGTTCAAGTCAAAGAGCGTCCAACGATTTCCAGTATTTCATTCTCTGGTAACAAAGCGATCAAAGAAGAACAGCTAACGCAAAACTTAGAAGCGTCAGATGTTCGTGTGGGCGAAGCGCTTGACCGCACTACGTTGGCAAACATCGAAAAAGGTTTGGAAGACTTTTACTACAGTGTTGGTAAATACAACGCAAACGTAAAAGCGGTAGTGACACCACTACCACGAAACCGTGCTGACCTTAAGTTTGTCTTCTCTGAGGGCGTTTCTGCCAAGATTCAACAAATCAACTTTATCGGTAACGAAGTCTTTACCGATGACGAACTTTTGAGCCGTTTTGAGCTTAATGTTGATGTCTCATGGTGGAACTTCCTCGCGGATGATAAGTACCAGAAACAAGTACTGGCAGGGGATTTAGAAGCACTTAAATCCTACTATCTCGACCGTGGCTATCTGAAATTTAAGATAGATTCTACTCAAGTCTCAATTTCTCCTGACAAAAAGGGTGTATACGTATCCTTAGTCTTGGATGAAGGCAAACCTTATACCGTTAAGGATGTGAAATTTCGCGGTGACCTTCCGTCTGGAGACGATGAGTTTGAGAAACTGGTTACCTTCGAAATGGGTGAGCTGTATAACGGCTCGGCGGTGACAAGCCTAGAAGAAAGCGTTAAGCGACAACTAGGTGAAGCTGGTTACGCGTATCCACAAGTGCGCACTATTTCAGAGTTTGACGATGAAACTCAAGAAGTTTCGCTGGTTGTCAACGTTGAGTCTGGTAAGCGAATTTACGTGCGTGATATTCGCTTTGTCGGCAACAACGCGACTAAAGATGAAGTATTGCGCCGTGAAATGCGTCAAATGGAAGGCAGCTGGCTGAACTCTAAGTCAATTGAAACGGGTAAGAACCGTCTTAACCGCTTAGGTTTCTTTGAAACGGTTGACGTGCAAACTGTGCGTGTTCCGGGCAGTGAAGACCAAGTTGATCTGGTTTACAGCGTTAAAGAAGCGAACTCAGGCAGCATCAACTTTGGTATCGGCTATGGCACTGAGTCGGGTGTGAGCTTCCAGGTCGGTCTGCAGCAAGATAACTTCTTGGGTACTGGTAACCGTGTTGGTGTCAGTGCGATGATGAACGACTACCAGAAAAACGTTAGCTTGGACTACCGCGACCCATACTGGAACCTTGATGGTGTCAGCTTAGGCGGTAAAGTTTTCTATAACCAGTTTGAAGCTAAAGAAGCGGGTATCGTTGACTATACCAACGAAAGTTACGGCACCAGCTTAACCTGGGGTTTCCCGTTTGATGAATTGAACCGTTTTGAGTTTGGTGTTGGTTATACCCATAACAAGATCGGTAACGTACCGACTTACGATCAGGCGCAGCTATTTGCCCAAAGTATCGACCAAGCAGACGGCGATATCATCACCAACGATTTTGATGTGAACGTTGCTTGGACGCGTAACAACTTGAACCGTGGTTACTTCCCAACAGCGGGTAACTATCAACGTGCCTTTGCGAAAGCGACGGTACCGGGTTCAGACGCACAGTACTTTAAAGTGCAATACGACGTGCGTCAGTACATTCCGCTAACCAAGAAACACGAATTTACGCTATTGATGCGTGGTCGTTTGGGTTACGGTAATGGTTATGGCCAAACGGATGGTAACGACAACCTGTTCCCATTCTATGAAAACTATTACGCAGGTGGTTTTACTACCTTACGTGGTTTCCGCTCGAACAGTGCGGGTCCGAAAGCAGTATATACAGTCAACAGTAACCCGATTTTGTGTTCTACCGATTCGTGTGTGAACGCAACGGATGACTCGGTTGGTGGTAACGCAGTGGCGTTGGCAAGTATGGAACTGATTGTTCCGACCCCATTTGCTTCAGACGAAGCACGTAGCCAAATCCGTACCAGTGTGTTTATCGATGCGGCGAGTGTTTGGGATACCGAGTTTGATTACGACTCAGCCTACGACGGCCAGCGTTACTATGATGACTACTCGGATCCGACAAACTACCGCGCGTCATACGGTGCGGCGTTGCAATGGATGTCTCCAATGGGACCATTGGTGTTCTCGGTAGCGAAACCAATTGAAAAATACGAAGGTGATGATGAAGAATTCTTCACTTTCACCATCGGAAGAACCTTCTAATACAGAGGAAAATATAGTGAATAAAATGATTAAAGCGGCTGGTCTAAGCCTTCTAGTGATGACGTCGTCAATGTTTGCAAATGCTGCTGAAGCGGCGCAAAAAGTTGGCTACGTAAATACAGCGCAAGTATTCCAATCTCTTCCTCAGCGTGAAGTTGTTGCCCAAAAAATGCAAAGCGAGTTCAAAGACAAGGTTGATGAACTAAAATCAATTCAAGCTCAAGCTAAGACTAAAATTGAAAAGCTTAAGCGTGATGGTGAGTTACTTGGTGACGACCAGATCGAAAAACTGCGTATTGAGATCGCTCAGCTAGACAGCAAATATAAAGTAAAAGCGCAAGCTTTAGAGCAAGCGACTGCTCGTCGTGAATCGCAAGAGAAGCAAAAACTATTTAAAGTTATTCAAGACGCAGTTAAGAAAGTGGCTGAAAAAGAAGGTTACGACCTAATCGTTGATATCCAAGCAATGCAATACGGCAAGCCTGAATACAACATTTCAGAAAAAGTAATCAAACAACTTAAATAATAAATTATGACTACAATTTCTTTGGCCGATTTGGCTAACATTACCGGGGGCGTGCTGCACGGGGATGCAGAAGCCACAGTAACTATGGTAGCGCCAATGGACAAAGCGCAAGAAGGTCACGTGACTTTCTTGTCTAATCCAAAGTACGCGAAGCATTTACCGGAATGTAAAGCGACCGTTGTGATGGTTAAACAAGCGCAGCTAGACGTTTGTGTTGGCAATGCGTTAGTTGTCGATGACCCATACGTCGCATTTGCAAAAGTAGCGCAAGCTCTAGATACAACACCAAGCCCTGCGGAGCAGATTGCCCCGTCAGCGGTTGTGGCTGCAGACGTACAATTGGGTACTAACGTATCGATCGGTGCTAATGCGGTGATTGAATCAGGTGTTGAACTGGCTGACAACGTGGTGATCGGCGCAGGTTGTTTTATCGGTAAAAATGCGTCTATCGGTGCTAACACTAAGCTTTGGGCAAACGTTAGTATTTACCATGAAGTGGTCATTGGTAGCGATTGTTTGATCCAAGCTAACACCGTTATCGGCTCTGACGGTTTCGGCTACGCCAACGACAAAGGTGAATGGATTAAAATCCCTCAACTTGGTACGGTTCGCGTCGGTAACCGCGTGGAAATTGGTTCATGTACCACGATTGACCGTGGTGCGTTGGACGATACGGTCATCGAAGACAACGTCATTATTGATAACCAAATGCAGATCGCACACAACGTACACATCGGATATGGTACTGCAATGGCTGGTGGTACGATTGTTGCTGGCAGCACTAAGATTGGCAAGTACTGTATTATCGGTGGTGCGTCAGTGATTAATGGTCATATTGAAATCACTGATGGCGTAACGATCACTGGTATGGCGATGGTGATGCGTAGTATCGAAGAGAAAGGTATGTATTCTTCGGGGATTCCATTGCAAACCAATAGAGAGTGGCGTAAGACGGCTGCTCGTGTTCATCGTATTGATGAAATGAACAAGCGCCTGAAAGCTGTCGAGAAGCTAATGGAGCAGAAAGAGGAATCATAACCCCTTTCTGATTGAAAAGGCTCGCGAAGTGCGGGTCTTTTTCGTCTATAATGCTGCCAGTAAAAAAATAACATTTCGGGTGTGTTTACCCTGTCTAGATGGTGTTTATAACCAATTAAGTTTCGCTGCGAAATTTCAACACACCTTAGCATTCAACATAGGAATATGACTTTGACTACTGAAAAGAAAACGATGAACATCACTGAAATTCAGGAACTGTTACCTCATCGCTACCCATTCTTACTGATTGATCGCGTAACGGATTACCAAGAAGAAAAATACCTAACGGCAATTAAGAACGTTTCAGTGAATGAACCTCAGTTTACAGGTCATTTCCCTCAACTACCTGTATTTCCAGGCGTACTGATCTTAGAAGCAATGGCACAGGCAACGGGTCTGTTGGCATTTAAATCGTTCGGTGCTCCAACAGAGAATGAACTGTACTACTTTGCTAGCGTAGACGGGGCTAAATTCCGTAAGCCTGTGACTCCAGGTGACCAACTCGTGATTGAAGTAGAATTTATAAAAGAACGTCGCGGCATTGCTGCATTTAACGGTGTAGCGAAAGTTGACGGTGACGTAGTATGTTCTGCAGAACTTAAATGTGCTCGCCGAGAGTTTTAATATGATTCATGAATCTGCTCAAATTCACCCATCAGCGGTTATTGAGGGTGATGTAACCATAGCTGCGAATGTGACCGTCGGTCCTTTCACATACATTTCTGGTACTGTTGCTATCGGTGAGGGTACAGAGGTTATGTCTCATGTGGTTATCAAAGGTCACACGACCATTGGTAAAGAAAACCGCATTTTTCCTCACGCGGTAATTGGTGAAGAAAACCAAGATAAGAAATACGGTGGCGAAGAAACGACGGTTGTTATCGGTGACCGTAACGTTATCCGTGAAGCGGTACAGATCCATCGTGGTACTGTGCAAGATAAAGCTACAACGGTTATCGGTGACGACAACCTGCTTTGTGTTAACGCTCATATCGCCCACGACGTGATTGTTGGTAACAACACTCACATTGGTAACAATGCGATCCTTGGCGGTCACGTGACAGTTGAAGATTCAGCTGGTGTTATGGCGTTATCGGCAATTCATCCGTTCTGTAAAGTGGGTGCGTTTAGTTACGTTGGCGGTTGTTCTGCGGTCGTCAAAGACGTACCACCTTATGTCTTAGCGCAAGGCAACCACGCGACACCATTTGGTCTTAACTTGGTTGGCCTGCAGCGCAACGGTTTTGAGAAAGATGAGCTGAGAGCACTGCGTAACGCATACAAAGAGTTTTATCGTTCAGGTAAAACTCAAGCAGAAGCAAAAGAAATCTTAACTGAGATGGCACAGCAGTGGTCATCGATTAAGCACTTCTTAGACTTCGTGGAAACTTCTGAGCGTGGCGTTATTCGCTAAGCTTAGTAAGTGATTGATTAAAAAGATCGTAGCCGTTAGGTTACGGTCTTTTTGTGTTTTTATACCAATAGAGTTGAATGATTGGATATGGACAGACCATTACGAGTAGGCATTGTCGCTGGCGAGTTGTCAGGTGACACGCTAGGCGAAGGTTTTATCAAAGCCGTAAAACAGCAATACCCTGATGCAGAGTTTGTCGGTATCGGTGGACCTAAAATGATCGCGCAAGGCTGTCAGTCACTTTTCGATATGGAAGAGTTGGCCGTCATGGGGCTGGTTGAAGTGCTTGGTCGTTTACCGCGCCTGTTGAAAGTGAAAGCGGAGCTTGTGAAGTTCTTCACCGACAACCCACCAGACGTCTTTATTGGTATTGATGCACCAGATTTCAACTTGCGATTGGAGCTAGACCTCAAGCAGGCCGGGATCAAAACCGTTCACTACGTGAGCCCTTCGGTTTGGGCATGGCGTCAAAAACGCATTTTCAAAATTGAAGCGGCAACCAATTTAGTCTTGGCGTTTCTACCGTTTGAGAAAGCGTTTTACGATCAATACCAGGTGCCGTGTGAGTTCATTGGTCATACGCTTGCGGACTCTATCCCGCTGGTATCTGAAAAAGCGCCAGCGCGTGAGCTACTGGGTCTGGAACAAGATAAAACTTGGCTTGCGGTTCTGCCAGGAAGTCGTGGCAGCGAACTGAAAATGCTCTCTCAGCCTTTTATCGAAACCTGTCAGAGACTCAAACAAAAGTACCCAGATCTCGGCTTTGTTGTTGCACTGGTTAATCAAAAGCGCAGAGAGCAGTTTGAGCAAGCTTGGCAAGAGTTTGCCCCAGAGCTGGAATTCAAGCTGGTTGACGACACCGCGCGTAACGTGATTACCGCCTCTGATGCCGTGATGCTCGCTTCGGGCACGGTTGCACTCGAATGCATGCTGATTAAACGCCCGATGGTGGTGGGGTACAAAGTCAACGCATTTACCGCTTTTCTTGCGCGTAAGATGCTGAAAACAAAATACGTTTCTCTGCCAAATATTTTAGCCGACCAAGAACTGGTTAAAGAATTTCTTCAGGAAGAATGCACGGTCGATAACCTCGCGGTTGAAGTAGAACGCTTGCTTGGTGAAGAAGGCAACCAAATGGTCGACAAGTTCACCGAAATGCATCATTGGATCCGCAAAGACGCCGATAAACAAGCGGCAAAAGCGGTTCTCCACTTGATTGGCAAAGATTACGAATAGTTATGACAAAAGAAAAGAAACAACTTCCTCCATTTGAATACCCACAAGGCTATCAGTTGATTGCGGGTGTCGATGAAGTCGGGCGTGGGCCTTTGGTCGGCGATGTGGTAACCGCCGCGGTTATTCTGGATCCGAACAACCCAATCGAAGGGTTAAATGACTCGAAAAAACTCTCAGAGAAGAAGCGTTTAGCCTTGTTACCTGAAATTAAACACAAAGCGCTCGCTTGGTCTGTGGGACGTTGTTCTCCAGAAGAGATCGACCAGCTCAACATCCTGCAAGCGACCATGGTTGCGATGCAGCGTGCGGTTGAAGGTTTGAACGTGACTCCGGATTTTGTGTTGATTGATGGCAACCGTTGTCCACAATTGCCAATGCAATCGCAAGCTGTGGTTAAAGGCGATTTACGTGTGGCAGAAATCAGCGCGGCGTCGATTATAGCCAAAGTCGTCCGCGACCAAGAAATGGAAGAGCTGGATAAGCAACACCCTGAATTTGGTTTTGCCAAGCACAAGGGGTATCCAACCAAAGCCCACTTTGAAGCCATTGAACAGCACGGCGTGATTGACCAACACCGTAAGAGTTTCAAACCAGTGAAGCGCGCACTTGGTCTAGAATAAGTCAAACGGAGATATCGCTTACGGAATTAGGGTATATCTCCGATCTTATATCACGTAAAATACCAAAATTATCTTTCCGATTAAGCACTATTTGCGGAACCATTCATGTCAGATCCTAAGTTTATCCACCTTCGAGTACACAGTGACTTTTCCATGGTTGATGGCCTTTCCAAAGTGCCACCTCTGGTTAAGAAAGTGGCTGAAATGGGAATGCCCGCCGTTGCCCTGACCGATTTTACTAACCTATGTGGTTTGGTGAAGTTTTACGGTACGGCGCATAGCTGTGGTATCAAACCGATCATTGGCGCCGACTTTGCGATGCAGTCCGATGAGTTTGGCGACGAGCTCACCAAGCTGACTGTTATCGCCGCGGACAATACCGGCTATAAAAACCTGACGCTATTGATTTCGAAAGCATACCTTCGTGGTCACGTGCAACACCAACCAGTGATTGATAAAGCCTGGTTAGCCGAATTGGCTGAAGGCTTGATTATCTTGTCGGGGGGCAAAAGCGGCGAAATTGGTAGAGCGCTGCTGAAAGGCAACCAAGCTATCGCGCAAAGCTGTGTCGAATTCTATCAAACGCATTTCCCTGATCGCTTTTATCTTGAGCTAACGCGTACGGGTAGAGCGGACGAAGAAAGCTATCTGCACTTTGCGTTGGAACTGGCTGAGCAAGTCGACTTACCCGTTGTTGCCACTAATGATGTGGTGATATTGGACGAATCATTTTTTGACGCCCATGAAATTCGGGTTGCGATCCACGACGGCTACACCTTAGAAGACCCACGCCGTCCAAAGAACTACAGCCCTCAGCAATACTTGCGTAGTGAAGAAGAGATGTGTGAGTTGTTCGCAGACATCCCTGAAGCGCTAGAAAACAGTGTTGAGATTGCTAAGCGCTGTAACGTGACGGTGCGTCTTGGCGAATACTTCCTGCCTGCATTCCCAACTGAAGGGATGGAAGAGACCGAGTTCTTGGTGAAGAAATCGGAAGAAGGCTTAGAAGAGCGACTTGAGTTTCTATTTCCTGACGAAGAAGAGCGCGCGAAACGCCGTCCAGAATACGATGAACGCCTGAAAGTCGAACTCGAAGTGATCAACAACATGGGGTTCCCTGGTTACTTCTTGATCGTAATGGAGTTCATCCAGTGGTCGAAAGACAACGATATTCCAGTCGGTCCAGGACGTGGTTCGGGTGCCGGCTCTCTCGTCGCTTATGCACTGAAAATCACCGATCTAGACCCGCTTGAATACGATTTGCTGTTCGAACGTTTCCTTAACCCAGAACGTGTTTCGATGCCCGATTTCGACGTCGACTTCTGTATGGATAAGCGGGACAGAGTGATCGATCACGTAGCGGAAATGTACGGTCGTGATGCGGTATCGCAGATCATCACCTTCGGTACTATGGCAGCCAAAGCGGTAATTCGCGACGTTGGCCGTGTACTGGGCCATCCGTTTGGCTTCGTTGACCGTATTTCAAAACTGGTGCCGCCAGACCCGGGGATGACGCTTGAAAAAGCTTTCAAAGCCGAGCCTGCGTTACCAGAGTTGTACGAGGCAGACGAAGAAGTCAAAGAACTGATCGATATGTGTCGCATCCTTGAAGGTTGTACACGTAACGCCGGTAAACACGCAGGTGGTGTTGTAATCTCACCCACCACGATTACTGATTTCGCGCCAATCTATGCCGACGCGGAAGGTCACTTTCCGGTGACTCAGTTTGATAAGAATGACGTAGAAACCGCTGGTCTGGTCAAGTTTGACTTCTTGGGGCTACGAACCCTGACCATCATTGACTGGGCATTAGGGCTGATTAATCCACGTTTGGAAAAAGAGGGAAAACCTCCGGTTCGCATTGAGTCGATTCCGCTCGAAGACGAAGCATCATTCCGATTGCTACAAAACTCTGAAACCACCGCGGTATTCCAGTTGGAATCGCGTGGTATGAAGGAACTGATCAAGCGCCTGCAACCAGACTGTTTTGAAGACATCATCGCACTGGTAGCCTTGTTCCGCCCAGGTCCACTGCAGTCGGGCATGGTAGATAACTTTATCGACCGTAAGCACGGCCGTGAAGCCGTCTCTTACCCAGATGAAAAATGGCAACACGAGTCACTTAAAGAGATCCTAGACCCAACGTACGGCATCATCCTGTATCAGGAACAGGTAATGCAGATTGCACAGGTCTTGTCTGGCTACACTTTGGGTGGCGCGGACATGCTGCGTCGTGCGATGGGTAAGAAAAAGCCAGAAGAGATGGCCAAACAGCGTGCCACTTTCGAAGAAGGTGCGGTGAAGAACGGCATCGACGGCGAACTGGCGATGAAGATCTTCGACTTGGTAGAGAAGTTCGCGGGTTACGGCTTTAACAAATCGCACTCTGCTGCTTACGCGCTGGTCTCGTATCAAACGTTGTGGCTGAAAACGCACTTCCCAGCCGAATTTATGGCCGCGGTAATGACCGCCGATATGGATAACACCGAGAAGGTCGTTGGCCTTGTCGATGAATGTTTCCGTATGAAGCTCAAAGTGCTGCCACCGGACATCAACTCGGGCTTATACCGTTTTAACGTTGATGAAGATGGTGCGATTGTCTACGGTATCGGTGCGATTAAAGGTGTGGGTGAAGGCCCAATTGAAGCGATCTTAGAGGCACGTAATAAAGGCGGTCATTTCAAAGATCTATTTGATTTCTGTGCGCGAATTGACTTGAAAAAAGTCAACAAGCGCGTAATTGAAAAGCTGATTTATGCGGGCGCGCTAGACCGTCTTGGTCCACACCGCGCTGCGATGATGGCGTCATTGAATGATGCGGTGAAAGCGGCCAGCCAACACCATCAAGCCGAAGCGTTTGGTCAAAGTGACTTATTCGGTGTCTTGACCGAAGCGCCAGAAGAAGTTGAGCATAAATACATTAAAGTCGAGCCTTGGCCTGAAAAAGTGTGGCTTGAAGGTGAACGTTCGACACTCGGTCTTTATTTGACCGGGCACCCAGTAAATGCTTATCTGAAGGAACTCGGTAAGTACACCAGTTGTCGACTAAAAGACGCGACCCCGACAAGGCGCGATCAAAGTGTTACAGTGGCCGGCTTGGTGATCGCTGCTAGAGTAATGACAACCAAACGCGGTACGCGAATCGGTATCATGACCTTGGACGACCGAAGTGGTCGTATGGAAGTGATGTTATTCTCCGATGCGTTGGAAAAATATGCGGAACTGCTAGAAACTGACAGAATTTTGGTCGTTTCGGGACAGGTCAGCTTTGATGATTTCAATGGTGGTCTTAAAATGTCGGCGCGCGAGGTTATGGACCTTGGCGCTGCACGCGAAAAATATGCGCGCGGATTATCTGTTTCGATTGATGAATCTCAAATCGACGGCCAGTTTTTTGAGCGCTTTAGTAAAATTCTAGAGCCTCATAGGGCGGGGACGGTTCCTGTCCATGTATACTACCAACGTAGCGATGCACGAGCACGTTTAACGTTAGGTACAGAATGGCGAGTAACGCCAAGCGACGCATTATTAGATGATTTAAAACAGCTACTTGGGAAAGGCCAGGTAGAACTCGAATTTAACTAAATTCGGTCAAAGCACCGAATCAAAAAGGATCTATAGATGAGCCTGAACTTTTTAGAATTTGAAAAGCCTATCGCAGAACTAGAAGCTAAGATTGAAGCACTTCGCGACGTATCTCGTCATGGTGGTGATTCTGGCGTAGATCTGGATAAAGAGATCGAACAACTAGAGAAGAAAAGCTTAGAGCTTAAGAAAAAGACCTTTAGCGACCTTGGTGCGTGGGAAACTGCTCAACTAGCTCGCCACCCGCTACGTCCATACACGCTTGACTACATCGAGCATGTATTTACTGAATTCGAAGAGCTTGCTGGTGACCGTGCATACGCCGACGATAAAGCGATTGTTGGTGGTATGGCTCGTCTAAACGGCCGTCCAGTGATGATCATTGGCCACCAAAAAGGTCGTGAGACAAAAGAAAAAGTAAAACGTAACTTTGGTATGCCAAAGCCAGAAGGTTACCGTAAAGCGCTGCGTCTGATGGAAATGGCTGAGCGTTTTAACATGCCGATCATCACTTTCATCGATACAGCAGGTGCATACCCAGGTGTTGGCGCAGAAGAGCGTGGTCAGTCTGAAGCAATCGCGAAGAACCTAAAAGTGATGGCTGGTCTTAAAGTGCCAGTAATCTGTAACGTTGTTGGTGAAGGCGGTTCTGGTGGCGCACTAGCAATCGGTGTGGGTGATTACGTAAACATGCTTCAGTACTCAACGTACTCAGTAATCTCTCCAGAAGGTTGTGCGTCTATCCTATGGCGTGATTCAGACAAAGCGCCTCAAGCTGCAGAAGCGATGGGTCTAACGGCACCACGTCTGAAAGAGCTTGAGCTTATCGACCAAATCATCGAAGAGCCTCTAGGTGGCGCGCATCGTAACCACGTTCAGATGGCTGCGAACATGAAAGCGAATCTGCTTAAGCAGCTAGAAGAGCTAGAACAGTTCGACACTGATGCGCTACTTGAGCGTCGTTACCAGCGTCTAATGAGCTACGGCTACTGCTGATAAGCTCACGTAATGATTTGAAAAAGGCTGGACTTAGGTTCAGCCTTTTTGTTTTTGGGTATAGACTTAAGCCAAATATTTTTTCGACACTGCGTTATGACTCTCTATCAGACTTTTTCTACCATCATTGACCGCTACTATGCCCCGAATACACGTATTGTTCTGGCGTTCAGTGGTGGTGTGGATTCGCGAGTCTTGTTGGATTTATTGACGCAATATCACAAGGAAAAACAGGTCGATTGCCTTGCGGTGTATGTGCACCATGGTTTGAGTTCCAACGCCGACGACTGGTTAGCACGATGCCAAATGTGGGCAACACAATCAGGGATCGATTTTATTGCCGAGCATGTCCAGCTCAACGCCAATGGGGAAAGTCTTGAGGCGTGTGCGCGAGAGGCGCGTTACCAAGCGCTGAGACAACATCTCAACGCGAATGATTTACTGCTGACCGGGCAACATAGCGACGATCAGTTGGAAACCTTTTTGTTGGCACTCAAACGTGGCAGTGGGCCGAAGGGTTTGTCTGCGATGGGGGAAGCAACCGCATTGGGTGAGGCAACCATTGTGCGTCCGCTCTTGAGCGTGAGTCGTGCTCAAATCGAACACTATGCTCAGCAACAAGGTTTAGAGTGGGTGGAAGATGAAAGTAACCAAGACACCCGTTTCGACCGTAATTTCATTCGCCACCAAATCTCGCCATTGCTGACGCAGCGCTGGCCGCATTTTGCTCAATCGGTCAATCGCAGCGCTCAGTTATGTGCTGAACAGGAATTGCTGATTGAAGAACTTCTTCAAGATAAGTTGCAGGCGGGAATAGCAAAAGACGGCAGTTTGGATATCGCATTATTGAGCTCGGTGAGTGAACTATCTCGTGCAAGACTCATTCGTATGTGGCTGGCACGGCAGCATATCCGAATGCCAAGCCGTGAACACCTTGGGCAGATCTGGCAGCAAGTAGCACTTGCTAAACAGGATGCCAATCCAAGCTTGAACCTTGCTGATGAGCAAGTTCGCCGCTTCTCCAATCGGTTATACATCGTCACTAAATACGCAGATATTACTGAGTGGCAATCTCCTGTCGCCATCAATCAGCCATTATCTTTGCCGGATAATTTAGGCCATTTGTTACTAAAGTCTTGTTCCTCCGGGCATTTATCTCGGCATGCTCTAGAGCAGGGAGAACTAAAAGTGACGTTTAATCCTGAGGGGTTAATTGCGCATCCGGTTGAGCGCGGACACAGCCGCAAGTTAAAAAAACTGTTTCAAGAATACGGGGTGCCAAGTTGGCAACGCCGCCGCATGCCGATTCTGATGTGTGGCGATAATGTTGCCGCGATAGCAGATTTGTTTATTGATCATCAATTTACAGGCCAGGATTGTGAACTTATCTGGGACAAGTGCTCAATAGTTGTGTAAAAATCTACTAAATAAAACACCTATAATAAATTGGGTTTTGTAACCCTAGGAACAATAAGGAAGAGCAATGAAAAAACTCGCTATTGGAATGGTACTTGGAATGAGCCTTTTTGCTGGTCAAACCCTGGCGGCAGGTGATGCAGCAGCTGGACAAGCGAAAGCAGCAGTGTGTGCAGCATGTCATGGTGCTGATGGTATGGCAGTAATTCCTGGCTACCCAAATCTAAAAGGTCAGAATGAGCAATACATCATTTCATCTATCAAAGCGTACAAAAACAAAGAGCGTAACGGCGGCCTTGCAGCAGTCATGCAAGCTCAAGCTGCAATGCTTAACGATGCAGACATTGCTAACCTAGCGGCTTACTACTCAAGCCTTAAGTAATTAGACATTCGGTTTACTTAAGCCTGAGCCTTCCATGCTCGGGCTTTTTATTGCCTGAATAACATGGGATAATAAGCGAAATCGCAAAAAGTTTAAGGGATGAACAATGAAGAAGATTGAAGCCATCATCAAGCCGTTTAAATTAGACGACGTTCGTGAAGCATTGGCGGAAGTAGGTATCACGGGTATGACCGTATCTGAAGTGAAAGGCTTCGGTCGTCAGAAAGGACACACCGAGCTTTACCGTGGTGCGGAATACATGGTCGACTTTCTACCAAAAGTGAAGTTAGAGATTGTGGTTACCGATGACGTGGCTGAGCAATGTGTCGATACTATCGTTGAAACCGCTCAAACTGGTAAGATCGGTGACGGCAAGATTTTCATCACGGATGTGGAGCGCGTTGTGCGTATCCGTACTGGTGAAGAAGACGAAGACGCAATTTAATCGTTATCATCCTAAAAAGAGCCGTGAGGCTCTTTTTTACTTTTAGAGCCTATGAAGAAGAAACTGCTTGTCGCTATCCCATTGCTCGCCGTCGTCATTGCGGTTGCTGGTTACCAAGCGATTTTTACCTTACCAGATCAGCCACAGCTCTCTTCGGTTTCTGCCGACGGTGTGGTGCTGTCACCGCAATGCTACGTCAATCCGCGCGCCAAAGTACTAGATAAGCAGGGCAGCATCAATCTTTTGGTCTGGAACATTTACAAACAAAATCGTAGCCAGTGGGACACAGAGCTGACGCGTTTGACTGACGAGGCTCAGCTCGCGCTTTTACAAGAAGCAAGCATGACGCCAGCGCTAAAACAGTGGATTAAACGCGAAGGCTGGTTTGCCAATCAAGTTGATGCATTTAAAGCGTTTGATGCCACCGCTGGGGTGCTGAATTTAACTCAAGATACGCCAAATTTGGCGTGCGCCTTTGTTGAACTAGAACCTTGGCTAAGACTGCCGAAATCGGCGCTCTATGCGACGTATCCGCTTTCTGATGGTAATGAGCTTGCGGTGGTCAATATCCACGCGGTCAACTTTACCTACGGAACCGAGGAGTATCTCAGACAGCTGAGTCGGCTGGTGGACGAATTGTTAGAGCATCAAGGACCGATTATTGTTGCTGGCGATTTTAACAGTTGGAGTGAGTCACGTTTGGCGGTGATGAAGCAAGCGCTGGATAAGCTCGGGCTGCAAGAAGTGTCGTACCAAGAAGACCATCGCACCCAGTTTATAACGGGTTTACCACTCGACCATGTGTTTTATCGTGGCTTAAGGCTAAAAACAGCAGAGGCGCCACTCTCTGACGCCTCTGATCACAATCCTATATTAGTCAGCTTCGAGCTGCTTCCCACTAACTAGAAGATGAGAATGTATAACGCCCATATCGCGTAATACGCCAACCAAGGTAGGGCTGAAATGACCAGTGCTTGACCGCGTTCAAACTCAGTCCACGTCCCAACCGCCGCATAACCTAATGCAATGTACCAAGGCAGTAATAACGGGAATGAGCTGGCAAACTGTGACCATTCGTTGGTGAGTGGCAGTTTTAACAAACCGTTCAAGCTATTCAGATCTGCGGCATACACCATGACTTGACCGTGCTTGAGTAGCACACTAACGTAACTCGCTAAATCACCAATGATCGCCGGGAAAGTGATCACTGCGCCTGCGGCAAACCAGCGCCAAAAACCGTGTTGGTGTTGGCTTGGTTTTGTCGCCAAGTTAAACCAAAACGCAAGCATTAGAATCGTCAGGGTACGTCCGGCAACATCACTAATGATTTCGCTTGCCATTAGCGTGTTGGCATCGAGCAGTTCAAGTTGCTTTGGGTTTGTCGCCGCTAACTGAGCCGATAGACCTTCTTTTAACCACGCAAAGTTGACGATATCAAAGTACGCGCCCCAAAACAGGAACGGTGACAAGATCAAAAAGACGTAAGGCTGCCAGCCCCAAGCTCCTCGTTGATATAGCGCTAAAAAGCACGCGCTCGGCGAGCGGAAAATATCCACTAGCATTATTAAAGGGTTACTTGACGGCGTCATACACTCACCTTGGTTACATCAACGTACAGTTTTAATTTTTGTCCCGGCTTGAGGTACTTACTCTTTGCCAGGTCATTCCATGTCACGATATCGCTGGATTTAACTTTGAATTTCATTGCGATGCCACTAATGGTATCGCCAGAACGAACTTTGTAGTAGACGGTGCGAATGATTGCGCCATCTGAACCATCTTTCCAGATCACCAACTTTTGTCCAGTACGCAAGGTATCTCTTGGTCCCATGCCATTCCACTTGGCTAAAGAGCGGTGTGATACCTTGTTGGCTTTGGCGATGCTCCACAAGCTGTCGCCCGAGCGAACAGTATGAGTGAGCTTGTATTTACCACGGCTGATAGATTGCGTTTTCGCCAGTCGGTTAGTCGCAGAGAGCTCGTACGCTTTTTCATCTTTGACTGAGGCTGGAATCATCAGATGTTGGCCGACACGTATGGTGCTGTTGCTCATCCCGTTCGCGCGTTGAATCACTTTGGTTGACGTGTTGTAGCGGTTGGCAATCACGCTGAGTGAGTCACCAGACTTCACTTTGTAGCGTACCAGTTTCATGCCTTTGCCACGGTTCTTCTCAACCTGACTGTTGAATTTCTCTACCGTGTGAGTCGGAACTAATAATTGGTATGGGCCTTCAGGTGCGGTTGACCATTTGTTGTAAGCAGGGTTTAGGCTCTGCAGTTCTTTGACCGAAATTCCCGCGTATTGAGCGGCAATCGCTAGGTCTAGCTGCTCTTTCGGGTCAACTAAGGTCACAACAGGTTTGTTGGCAATCGATGGAATTTCAATGCCGTATTTTTCTTGGTTGGCAATAATATCTGCCAGCGCAAGCAGCTTTGGCACGTAACCACTGGTCTCTTTTGGTAAGTTCAAAGAGAAGAAATCGATCGGCTTACCCTGTTTTTTATTTTGTCGGATCGCACGTGATACGCGACCGCCACCGCTGTTGTACGCCGCAATTGCGTGTGTCCATTCGCCGTCAAAACGTTTGTTGAGGTACGTGAGGTAATCCAGTGCGGCATCGGTTGCCGCGGAGACGTCGCGACGACCGTCATACCAGAAGTTCTGCTCTAGGCCATACATTTTCCCCGTCGCCGGTACAAATTGCCATAAACCCGCGGCACTGCCGTGAGAATAAGCAAACGCATCGAACGAGCTTTCTACGATAGGAAGAAGGGCTAACTCCAATGGTAGTCCGCGTTGTTCGATTTTTTCCGTGATTAAATAAAGGAAAGGTTCCGCACGCTGTGAGACGGTGCGCAAATGACCTGGATGCTTGAGGTACCAAGTTCGGTAGTAATCAACCGTGCGATGGTCTGGGATCGGCATTTGCAGCTGCATTGCGATGCGCTTCCAGACATCTTCTTGAGATTGAGGTGTGACGATCGGTTTTTTGTCTTCCGCTTTTTGTTCTGGTTGTGCCTTTGGCTCAACCGCTTTCACCGATGTCGTTCGATTGGTTTCTGGGGAGTTCGATTCACCAGAATCTGATGGCTGGGTTAGCTGACAACCTGTCAGTAAAAGCGCTAAAACCCAGCTGTATTTCATTCGCATTACACAGCCCTTTTTTACTTTGGCTGGTGATAATACTTTCGACTCTATTAGAGTGACAAGCAGCAAATCGTTAAAATTCGTTCTTCCACTCACGTAACGCGGTAAAAATGGCGAGTGAATCCGTCTCTAGCGTACGGTTTGCAACGGATCGCATCACACTTTGCTGATCGGTACGTAAGAAAGGATTAATCCATTTCTCACGTCGAATTGTCGTTGGCACTGTTGGCAGGTTCTGTGCTCGTAGACGATTGACCTCGTCACGATATTGCTGAAGTTGCTCATTGTCTGGTTCTACCGCGAGGGCAAACGCCACGTTACTGGCGGTATACTCGTGTGCGCAGTAGATCTCTGTCTCTTCGGGTAGAGCCGCCAGTTTCTGCAAAGAGGTGTGCATTTGTTCCATTGTGCCTTCGAACACGCGGCCGCAACCTGCAGAGAAAAGTACGTCTCCACAGAACACTTTGCCGTCACCGACAAATCCGATATGACCGTGAGTATGACCTTCTAGACCGAGGACTAAAAAGACTTCGTCGAACAGCTCAATTTGGTCACCAGCTTCGACAGCGAGCGTTAAAGTCGGTACAGGTTCGTTGGCTGGGCCAACGACGCTGACGTTTGGGTATTGGCGTACCAATTCTGATACACCGCCAATATGGTCATTGTGGTGGTGTGTGATTAAGATAGCTTCTAAGCTTAGGTCGTGTTGTTTGAGGTAATCCAACACGGGCTTAGCATCGCCTGGGTCAACAACGGCACAACGCTGATCGCTATTTTGTATCAGCCAGATGTAATTATCATTAAATGCAGGTATGCTTTTGATATCTAACATAGTTATCTCTCCAGTTACCAAGAGTGAGGCAGGTGGTTTATGAAACCAGCACGCAGCAATAAAAAGCTAAAAATGCCTCATTCATGGTCTCACCTAAAAAATGGCCAATGGGTTAGTGAATCAATTCAAACCCGAATGGACGAGTGGTGCCCGAAACTTTTTGGCTACCATATGCTTAAGCTCGGCGGACTTAGTTGCGAGTTAACCAGCTTTGCTTGCAATATTCAACATCAAGTAAACCTAGATATCCAGAACCCTTTGCATAATGTGATTGCGGATGCTTACGATTTGCCCTTTTTGGAAAAAAGCTTTGATGCCGTAGTACTCGCGCACCAGCTCGATTATTGTAATGATCCACATAGGGTGTTGCGTGAAGTCGACCGAGTGATGATTGACGACGGGTATCTGATCATTACTGGATTTAACCCGATCAGCTTTACTGGATTGGCGAGTCTTATGCCGTGGAGAAAGCACAACTTGCCGTGGAGTGGCAGAATGTTTACTCCGACGCGTATTCGTGACTGGTTGGAAGTGTTGAACTATCAAGTAGTGGAGTGTGATTGCTACGCGTTGTTTCCGATGCAAAGCTACCGCACTATGTGGACGTGGCTTGAAAACAGTTTAGGGGATTGGGCTTCGCCAATGGGCAGCTTGTATTTTATTGTCGCACGTAAACGTACTTATCCGTTGAAACCAATCAAGCCACACTGGAAGCTGAAACGAAAATTGACGCCGTTGGGCGTCAATTACAAAGTCTCGAATCGTTAGTTAGGAATGTAGCCGGTATCTTCTTCGGTAGGATTTTCCGCCGCAGTTCTCGCTAACTCATCACACATTTCGTTTTCACGATGGCCCGCGTGACCTTTTACCCAGCGCCAATCAATTTGGTGGCGTTGGGTTTCGGCATCGAGCGCCTTCCACAAGTCAGCGTTTTTTACTGGTTTTTTATCCGAAGTTTTCCAGCCACGTTTCTTCCAGTTATGAATCCACTGGGTGATGCCTTGACGGACATATTGACTGTCGGTGGTCAAAATAACGTTGCACGGCTCTTTGAGCGTTTGCAGTGCGACGATGGTTGCCATCATTTCCATACGATTGTTGGTGGTCAACGTGTAGCCTTTGGCAAGGGTTTTCTCGACTTGCTTGTAGCGCAGCACGATACCGTATCCACCAGGACCAGGATTGCCTAAGCATGAACCATCTGTGAAAATTTCCACCTGTTTCGTCATGATTTGATACTATTGGTTAAAGCACATTATTGGCATAGTCTGACACACATATTGTTATGAATACCAGCAACAATTCCAAATACGATCGCATCGTTGTACTCGATACCGAAACTACCGGTATGAACACCGAAGGTGGCCCGCATTATCAGGGGCACCGAATCATTGAAATCGGTGCGGTGGAGATCATCAACCGTAAACTGACCGGTCGTCACTTCCATGTTTACATCAAGCCGGATCGCGAGATCCAGTCAGAAGCGGTCGAAGTCCACGGTATTACCGATGAGTTCTTGGTTGATAAGCCTGAATATCGAGACGTACATGCTGAATTCTTAGAGTTCATTAAAGGCGCTGAATTGGTCGCTCATAACGCGCCCTTCGATACCGGCTTTATGGATCACGAGTTTAGTATGCTCGATCCATCGATTGGTAAAACCGACGATTATTGTAAAGTTACCGATACCCTTGCCATGGCGAAGAAAATCTTCCCGGGCAAACGAAACAACCTTGACGTGTTGTGTGAACGCTATGGCATCGATAACTCACACCGTACGCTCCACGGGGCATTGCTCGATGCCGAGATCCTAGCCGACGTCTACCTGCTAATGACAGGCGGCCAGACTTCGCTGCAATTTAACGCAGGCAGTTCTGACGACGGTGGAATGGGAGGTGAATCAATAAAACGCGTTGCAGGTGGACGAAAAGCGCTAAAGGTTATTCGTGCAACGGCCGATGAACTAGATGCACATCAGAGTAGATTAGATATCGTCGAGAAAAGCGGAAGCTGCCTCTGGCGTCAGTAGGAGATAGGATGTTAAGAGTTTGGTTGGCCGCGTTCGGGTTGTTGTTGAGCTTTTCTGGCGTTACAGCGCAAGAGTCAACAATGAGCTTGCTCGATAACCGTTTTCGCGTCGATCCGTCGATTACGCAAATTACTTTTGTTATCTATCGTGCAGAAGAGAGCAAACCAGTGGTGTTAGTCAGACCTGACGGGAAAAAGTACTATGCGTGGCGCAGCCCAGAGAACGTACGTTGGTATCAAGAGTCATCTATGGATATCGTTTCCATCGATAATCCGATGCCCGGTCCGTGGCAAGCGGTCGGCAGCGTAACGCCAAAAAATAAAATCAAACTTATCTCTCATCTTAAGCTTTCTTCGGAGAAACTGCCGGCTCGCTTGTATCAGGGAGAGTCATTGAAATTTACCGCACGGCTCACCTCCAACGACCAACCTTTAGTACTGCGTGACTTTTTAGACCGAGTCAACCTCAAGGTAACCTTCACAAAATTTGTCGAAGACGAAGACACTTTAGATAAGGAAGCGCGACCGATTGCAGTTGAAATTGGCGAGTTTGCCGACGACGGCCAAGCCCTAGACGAAGTTGCGGGAGACGGTGTCTTTACCGTTGCGTTGCCAATCAATAGTGCAGCGGGTAAATATCGTGTGCGCATTACGTCTGGTAACGGCGTGTTCTTGCGCGCTGAAGAACAAGAAGTCTTGGTTTACCCGTCGCCAATCGAAACGACCTTTATTCAATCCCGAGACGCGTCTCAACCGCATAAAGTGGTTTTCTCCGGAGAGCAAGGTATGGTCATGCCAGGCTCACTGGCTGCGCGAGTTGAACATACCGACCCAGATAAGAAAACGGTTGATGTGCAAGGCGCAGCGGATAAAGAGAGTAATAAGCTGGAATTAACCATTCCGTACTCGGAAGTGTTGGGCAACTACGCTTGGACGGGTGAAGTCTACGCGACAGAAATGGGCTCAGGTCGACCATTGGTATTTGACCTAAACCAACATACATACAGTGTCGTTGACGAACTCGACATTGCAGAAACGCGCCGTTTGCAAGAAATTGAGCGCATGAAACAGCAAAAACTGTTGGAAGAACAGCAGCTGATTGAAATGCGTGAGCAACAGAAAACCCAGAGCATGATTATGATTGCGGTGGGCAATTTAGTGGTGATTCTACTCGCGCTGGTGGGGTGGTTTATCGCCCGAAAACTCAAAGCGCGCAAGAAAGAAGTACCTGAAATGCAATTAGAAATACCCAAGAAATAGTGTGCTATCTGCAAACAAAAAAGGGCTGCGATTGCAGCCCTTAGTATTTATTCAGTCAGTTACGCGACCTCTTCCATCTTTGGTGTTGGCTCATGGAGTGGCTTTGCTGCCAATTCCTCGGGCGCAAAATCATCAACATTAATCACGTACAGGCGATGTGCCTCCGCCTCTTTCAGCAGTGCGGCTTCTTTATCGTTAATAACACCTTTTTCCAGGCCTAACTCTGCAATTGCGTCTAGGCGTAAGAATGGACGTCTCTGACCAAGTTCTTTACATACCTTGTCGAACACAGGTTCCGCTTCAAGGATCACTTCCAGCGCTTGTTCAATCTTACCTGCGGGGTTAAACGCACTGGCTGTCATGTATTGGTTACGACCGATACGAGAGCGAGTTGCTGATGGTGTTTGGAGAATACGCGCCACTTGGCTATCCAGTTTGTCACTTGGAGCCTGACGAATACGACCGAATGGCAGGATCAGTACTCTTAACGCTTTGCCCAACCATTTGTTCGGGAAGTTTGCCAAAAACTCATCAATCGCCAACTCGGTTTGTTTCAGGCTGTCTTGTAGACCCCAGTGTACCAATGGCAGGTCTTCTGCGATTCGACCGTCGCTTTCAAAGCGTTTTAGTGTTGCTGAGCTCATGTAAAGCTGGCTTAGGATGTCACCAAGACGCGCGGACAAACGTTCTTTACGTTTTAACGATCCGCCCAGTACCGCCATTGAGATATCGGCTAAGAACGCGATGTTTGCGCTGTAGCGATTCAACTGTTGGTAGTAGCGAGCAGTCGAGTCTTTGACTGGTGCATCGGAGAAGTGACCGTCCGTCAGACCCAACCAGAAGCTACGGACTAGGTTGCTCATCGTGAAGCTAACGTGGCCGGCGAGCGCGCTATCGAACTTATCTAACGCATCCGATGAATCGGAGTAGGCTGCATTCATTTCTTCCAATACGTAAGGATGGCAACGGATAGCCCCTTGACCGAAGATGATCATTGAGCGGGTCAGAATGTTTGCACCTTCAACGGTGACCGCAATCGGTGCGCCTTGATAGCCACGAGCCAAGAAGTTAGATGGACCAAGACAGATACCTTTACCGCCGACAATATCCATCGCATCGATAATGCTCTGCTGACCACGGTGAGTACAGTGGTACTTCACAATCGCAGAGATAACCGACGGTTTCTCACCAAGGTCGATACCCGCAACGGTTAGATTGCTGGCTGCATCCATCACATAAGCGTTACCGCCCAAGCGCGCCAATGGCTCTTCCACACCTTCCATGTGGCCGATAGGTTGTTTGAACTGACGACGGATGCGAGCGTATGCGCCAGTGGCCAGAGCCGCAGTTTTGATTCCACCCGTAGAGTTTGAGGGTAGGGTGATGCCACGACCAACCGACAGACATTCCACCAGCATACGCCAGCCTTGGCCTGCCATCTTTGGACCACCGATGATAAAATCAAGCGGTACAAATAGATCGTTTGCTCGGGTCGGACCGTTTTGGAACGGGACGTTCAATGGGAAATGGCGGTTACCAATCTCAACGCCTTTTAGGTCAGTCGGGATGAGCGCACAAGTAATGCCGATGTCTTCTTTATCACCTAACAAACCGTCAGGGTCACGCAGTTTAAATGCGAGGCCAAGTACTGTCGCGACAGGCGCAAGCGTGATGTAACGTTTGTTCCAGGTTAAGCACATCCCTAGCACTTCTTTACCTTTCCACTTGCCTTTGCACACCACACCGAAATCTGGGATAGAACCTGCGTCAGACCCCGCTTCTGGGCTAGTTAAGGCAAAACATGGGATCTCTTTACCTTCTGCCAAGCGAGGTAAGTAATGGTTCTTTTGATCGTCTGTACCATAGTGTTGTAGCAGTTCACCTGGGCCAAGAGAGTTCGGTACACCTACGGTTGAAGAAAGTACTCCTGACACGCCGGTTAACTTTTGTAGAACCAGTGATTGTGCGTAGGCCGAGAACTCCAGACCACCGTATTTCTTCTTGATGATCATGGCGAAGAACTTATGTTCTTTAAGGTATTGCCATACTTCTGGTGGTAAGTCTGCCAGTTCATGGGTCACTTGGTAGTCGTTGACCATCGCACAGACTTCGTTCACAGGGCCGTCCAGAAACGCTTGTTCTTCTGCACTTAGCGTTGGTGCTTTGATGCTGTGGAGTTTGTTCCAATTCGGTTTGCCTTTAAATAGCTCGGCTTCCCACCACACAGTACCAGCGTCGAGCGCTTCTTTTTCCGTTTGCGACATCGCGGGTAAGACTTTCTTAAACAGGCTCAGTGCTTTTTTACTGATCAGTGACTGACGAATGGAAGGCACGCCCAGCACAATGACGGCAGCTATATATAGCAGCCAACCGACCGAACCAGCGGTTCCAATAATCGAGAGCACGACCATGGTCGCGGTCAATGCAGCAACAGAAGTAAACAACGAGGTTCGCTGGTAAAGGCAAGTTGCCAAAACGGCAGCAAACCCGAGTATAGAGAGCAAAATATCCATATCTTTTTCCTTATTCGGCGCTTTGTTTTTGGATTACACCGTGTTTAAAGTAAGAGGTCTTACCAGTTAAGTGTAATCAAAATATTAATAAAATGTAAAACCCGTTCTTGCTTAAAAAGTGATCTAAGTAGAGTGAAAGTTCTAAAACGCGATGACGGTGCCGATTTTATGAGCGTTGAAGTGCAAGAAAGCTGCAATTGTTTCCTGTGATCTATCGACAGTGGCAAATGTTTGAGTAAACTCATCAAATAAGGTTGGGATGCGAATCGCTCCCATATTAAATACACAATAATTAGAGATACCCTATGTACCAGGATCTGATTAAAAGCGAGTTACTTGAAGCTGCGGACGTATTGAACAAATTCTTGAGCGATAAAAACAACATCGCGCAAATCGAGTCAGCGGCGAAAATGATTGCCGACTCATTTAAACAGGGCGGTAAAGTTCTATCTTGTGGTAACGGTGGTTCTCACTGTGATGCGATGCACTTTGCGGAAGAGTTGACTGGTCGTTACCGTGAAAATCGCCCAGGTTTCCCTGGTATCGCGATCTCTGACCCTAGCCACCTATCTTGTGTGAGTAATGATTTTGGTTACGACCACGTATTTTCTCGCTACGTAGAAGCAGTGGGTTCTCAAGGTGATGTGCTGTTTGGTCTGTCTACCTCTGGTAATTCTGGCAACATCCTGAAAGCGATTGATGCTGCAAAAGCGAAAGGCATGAAGAGTATTGCCCTCACTGGTAAAGATGGCGGCAAAATGGCGGGTCTGGCAGATATCGAAATCCGTGTACCTCACTTTGGTTACGCAGACCGTATTCAAGAGATCCACATTAAAATCATCCATATTATTATTCAGTTAATTGAAAAGGAGATGGAGAAGTAAATCTTCTTCATTTTATCGCGTTTAAGTACCCGTTCATCGGGTGCTTAAACTGCAGCGATAGTCGTAGTAAGGGAGTTGCTTAAACCATGTGTGAATTGCTCGGAATGAGCGCGAATGTGCCGACAGATATCTGTTTTAGCTTTACAGGTCTGATGCAGCGTGGTGGCAAGACCGGACCTCATCGTGACGGATGGGGCATTGTTTTCTACGAAGGAAAAGGCTTCCGTACTTTTAAAGATCCTAACCCGAGTTGCCAGTCGAAGATTGCTGAATTGGTGCAAAATTACCCGATAAAAAGCTGTGCGGTGGTTAGCCATATTCGTCAGGCGAACCGAGGCGGCGTGAACCTAGAAAACACTCACCCATTTACCCGTGAGTTATGGGGGCGCTATTGGACGTTTGCTCACAATGGCCAACTCACTGACTATCAAAGTTTAGCTACAGGCCGACATCGTCCGGTCGGACAAACCGACAGCGAACTGTCCTTTTGCTGGTTGCTAAAGCAGATGGAAGACCGTTATCCAGAGCCACCTCAGGATATGGTAGGCGTGTTTCGTTTTGTCGCGCAATGCTGTGAAATACTGAAAGAGAAAGGCGTGTTTAACATGCTGCTTTCTGACGGCGAATACGTGATGACTTTCTGTACCAATCACCTTTATTGGATCACTCGTCGTGCGCCTTTTGGCAAGGCTACCTTGATCGATGAAGACGTGACGATCAACTTCCAAGAAGAAACCACACCGAACGATATTGTGTCTGTGATCGCGACTCAGCCGTTAACTGACAACGAAAACTGGCACCGAATGAAGCCGGGGGAATTTGGTATTTTCCATTTTGGTGAACTGATTGATGGCAACGCCGCAGAGTTAACCGATGTCGCCTATGCGCCGAAGAAAGTAGCAAGCCAAGCGCCGACAGAGCCGTTGGAGTAAATTAGTGAAGTCACTCTGAAAATTACTCGACTCATTGAGTACTGCTGGGAAACTCAACCAAAGTTTATATTCAGGCCATTGATATTGTATTACAAATCAATGGTTTTGTTTTATCTAGAGGTAAGAGTATGAGGTGGAAGAGTCTATGTTTTTTATTACTGGTTAGTGCTTCAGTTTATGCTGAACCGAAAAGTGAAGCATTAAGCCATCTATTGCCCATGTACCAATATGACGGAGAAAGTCAACAGCCGTTAGATTTGGTTGATAGAATGCGCTATTGGGACATTCCAGGGGTAAGCATTACCGTTTTTGATAAAGGTGAGATTATTTGGACGCACGCAGAAGGTGTGAAAAATAAAGCCGATGAACCAGTGGCAGTGGATTCGGTTTTTCAGATGGCTTCCATCAGTAAGCCTGTCACTACTCTGTTGGTGCTCAAAGCGGTTGACGAGGGGAAGGTGACGTTAGATGAAGATATTCGTCCGTTGCTTATCGCTGAATTGAAAGCGAAAGCTACCCAACCAGTATCTTTAAGGCAATTGCTTTCCCATACTGCAGGTTTTGCGTCATATGGTTTAGCAGGCTTTACGCGAGACCAATACTACCCGAGCTTGGCTGAGCTCGCGAAAGGTGAATATGGAACTCTACCGTTTGAACAAAACCAGTTACAAGGTCAATTTTCCTACTCTAACGTTGGCTATATCTTTGTCCAATCTGTTTTAGAAACTCTCTATAAGAAGTCCTTTGAAGAGATAGCTAAATCCCAGCTCATCGATCTGCTAGGTTTGAGGCACACGAGCTTCGACCAAAAAAACATTGAATACTTAGGGTTAGACCTTGCTCATGGTTCGGAGTATGGGAGCTGGATTGATGGTGGGTGGAATCGATTTTCCTCGAAAGCCGCCGCAGGCTTATGGACCAGCACTCCGGATCTTGCTCAGCTATTGATTAATATTCATGAGATTTATACCAAACAAAGACAGGGCTTTATCCCTACTTCTACCTTGAAAGTGATAAGCGAACCAATTCAACCGTTTTTAGGATTGGGTTTTTTCCGTTATTCCGACGAGCGAGGCACCTACGTTTTTCACGGCGGTATCAATCGAGGTTATGAAAGTCATTTCGTTTTGTACCCCGAGTTAGGGAGCGGGGCAGTTGTCGCGACGAATGGGCAAGGCGGTGGTGCTTTGGCGCTAGAAATCATACGTGCGCTTTCTATCGCTTACGATTGGCCAAACTATCAGCTTAATCGCCAGAAGGTGGAAAGACCTAGATTGGATGAACTGAATGAGTACGTGGGGCGTTATCATTATGACGGAGAATTTTATGCTGACGTGACTGTGAAGGAGGGGCAACTGTTTATTCAAGGAAAAGATCAGTTGAAATACCCGATGTATAAAGTTGGAGAGAAACTTTATCGTACCTTTGACGTGGTTTCTGATTTTGAGTTTAAAACTGGATGGTTCAGCGACGAGATTAGCTCGATGGTCCAAAAGGCACCAAGTGGAGATTATTCCGCGGACAAAGAATAAAAAAAGGCTGGCGATTGCCAGCCTTCTTCTTGTTAAGCCATCTGAGCTTTTACGTGCTCTACGATGTCTGCCATCGCAACCGCTTGTTTCTCACCAGTACGACGGTTCTTGTACTCGAAGTTGCCTTCTTTCATTGAACGGTCACCGATGATGATGGTGTGTGGTACACCAAGCAGTTCCATATCAGAGAACATCACGCCTGGGCGCTCTTTACGGTCATCAAACAGAACGTCGATACCCATTGCTGTCAGTTCCGCGTACAGCTTCTCAGCCGCTTCTTTCACTTCTTCTGACTTGTGCATGTTCATTGGTACGATAGCCACTTGGAACGGCGCTAATGCGTCAGGCCAAATGATGCCGTACTTGTCGTGGTTTTGTTCAATTGCAGCCGCTACAACGCGAGTGACACCGATGCCGTAACAACCCATCTCTAGAATCACGTTCTTACCGTCAGGACCAAGAACGCCACAGTTCATCTTCTCAGAGTAGTTTTTACCAAGCTGGAAGATATGGCCAACTTCGATACCACGTTTAAGCTGGATTGTACCTTTACCACAAGGGCTTGGATCGCCTTCAACCACGTTGCGTAGGTCTTCAACTTGACCAAGCTCTACGTCACGACCCCAGTTAATACCGAAGTAGTGTTTACCATCGACGTTTGCACCTGCGCCAAAGTCACTCATTACCGCTACACTGCGGTCAACGATGAACGGTAGCTCAAGACCAACAGGACCGAGTGAACCAGGGCCAGCACCGATCAGAGCGCGAATCTCTTCTTCTGTTGCCATTTCTAGTGGAGCCGCCACTTGTGGCAGGTTCTCTGCTTTCACTTCGTTCAGTTCGTGGTCACCACGAACGATAAGAGCGATGATTGGTGCGTCCACTTCGTCAGACGCTTTAACAAACAGTGTCTTAACGGTTTTCTCTATTGCTAGACCGTGTTGCTCAACCAGTTCCGCGATGGTTTTCGCGTTTGGCGTATCAACAAGTGTCATCTCTTGAGTTGGCGCTGGCGCCGCGTCTGCAAGAGCCACTGCTTCTGCTTTTTCGATGTTCGCCGCGTAGTCTGACTCGGTTGAGAACGCAATTAAGTCTTCGCCGCTTTCTGCAAGTACGTGGAACTCTTGAGAGCCGCTACCACCGATAGCACCGCTATCAGCAAGTACAGGACGGTAATCCAGGCCCATACGGTCAAATGCGCGGCAGTATGCATCGTGCATTGCGTCGTATGACTTCTGTAGACCTTCTTTGTCGATGTCGAAGCTGTACGCATCCATCATCGAGAACTCACGAGAACGCATTACGCCAAAGCGTGGACGACGTTCGTCACGGAATTTCGTCTGGATTTGGTACAGGTTCAGAGGAAGCTGCTTGTACGAGCTCACTTCGTTACGTACTAAGCTGGTGATCACTTCTTCAGCGGTCGGGCTAAGAACAAACGGACGAACATGACGGTCAGTAAAGCGAAGTAGTTCAGGACCCATTTTTTCACTGCGGCCTGTCTCTTCCCAAAGTTCAAACGGCTGAACAACGGGCATCAAAGTTTCGATTGCACCTGCATTGTCGATCTCTTGACGAACGATGTTTTCGACTTTACGCAGTACACGTAGACCAGTAGGTAGCCAGGTGTATAGACCTGAAGCCAGCTTACGGATCATACCTGCACGTAGCATGAGCTGGTGGCTCACTACTTCTGCGTCGTTTGGAGTCTCCTTCAGAGTAGAAAGAAGATAATTACTGGTACGCATTAATTCTATCCGTTTATTAAAGTTAAATACTTGAGTTCAATATAACCCAAGACTGAAAGCCCCAAGAGTGGGGATAAAGTTAAGCCGTCTATAATATCAGCCAATTTGCTTTGTCAAAAGCGTTCAATAGCGCTAACTGTTATTAAGTTGCCATTTACTCTGAACTTTACGTTCAGATCGAACAAATTTACCGCATATTCTTTATCGTCGGATTTGTTTTTCTTATATGCAGGGCGGGGATCTTGAGCTAATACTTGCTCGATCACTTGCTGCTGCATCAAGCCATCTTGACGAGATTGCAACATCGCTAACGCTTGAGATGAAAAACAAACTCGCGATGTTTCTGGTTCGGCTTCAGCATACCCGCCCGTTGCATCGCTAATTGAGTCTGAATAGGGGATATAAGGCTTGATATCCACAATCGGTGTGCCATCAACCAAGTCGACACTGCCTAACTCCAGATATAGCTGATCGCCTCTTTTACTCACGCCTTTTACTTCGACCGCGGACATGCCGATTCCATTAGGGCGAAATGTGGATCGTGACGCAAAAACTCCGATTCGTTCGTTACCACCCAGCCTTGGCGGGCGCACGGTTGGTTTCCAGCCCGCGTCGAGATTCTGGTCAAACAAGAACAACAGCCAGACATGACTAAATTGTTCGATACCGCGCAGCGCTTCTGGGCTGTTCGCCGTACCAGCTAGTCGCACTCTGGCTTCAGCAGCGGGTACCAATCGCGGTTGTCTCGGTACGGCAAATTTCTCTTTATAAGGGCTTTCAATAAAACCGATTGGCTCTATGGAATACATAGTGTGTTCGTGTCTGTCTAACAATCTTGCGCTCAAAATATCACAAAAATGACTTGCAAAACTTTTTGATAATGATTATTAATTGAAATGTTATAACATAACAAGTTGTAAATTTAAGGAGAGCTATGAAACCGAATATCCATCCGGAATACCGCAAAGTGGTGTTTCACGATACGAGTGTCGATAAATATTTTTTAGTGGGCTCAACGTTACAGACGGACCGCACCATCGAATGGGAAGACGGCAACACATATCCGTATTTTATGATCGAAGTGTCTTCTGAGTCGCATCCGTTTTATACCGGTAAACAGCGCGTGATCCAAAAAGAAGGGCGAGTGGCGAACTACAATCGTCGATTTGGTCAGTTTGGGAAATAAAGAGTAGGAAAATGAAGGTATTAAAGTCATTAAAGAGCGCGAAAAATCGTCACCCTGATTGTCAAATCGTCAAGCGAAGAGGGCGACTATATGTGATTTGTAAGGCGAATCCTAGATTTAAGGCAGTGCAAAGGTAACATAATTAGAGTGATTGATTTGTTGGTGAATTATAATGCTAGTTATTGTTTTTAAATTGGTGTTTTTTGCTATCTTTTTGTTCAAAATGCGTTAAAAAATCTGATCCAATACACACTTTGTAACATTTTGGATTTTAAATTGAACGACTTGTCGAGTAACCTGCGCCCGCTTTGTTGACATTATTGTCACATTGGCGCAGGAATAACTACAAGGAGTAAACAGATGAGTTCATCTGCTTCAATTAAACAAAATTCACCAAAGAAGCCGTTATTTACGCGCTTTCTTGATAGTGTTGAATATTTAGGGAACCTATTACCCCACCCAATCACTCTTTTTGCACTTTTTTGTGTGGCAATCCTAGTTGCATCAGGTATCGCAGGTTACTTCGATGTTGCAGTTGTCGATCCTCGCCCTGAAGGCGCGAAAGGTCGTGCTGCAGATGGCATGATTCAGGTTGTCAGTCTGCTGAATGCGGATGGTCTTGAGCTAATCGTAACTAACCTAGTGAAAAACTTTGTTGGTTTTGCTCCGCTAGGCACCGTATTGGTTGCTATGCTGGGTGTGGCTATCGCTGAATATTCAGGTCTTCTGTCTGCTGCAATGCGTGGCTTGGTAATGGGCGCTTCTAAGCGCATGGTTACTGTTACAGTTGTATTTGCTGGTATCATTTCTAACACAGCATCTGAGCTTGGCTACGTGGTTCTTATTCCACTAGCGGCGATGCTGTTCCACTCTCTAGGTCGTCACCCTCTCGCTGGTCTTGCTGCGGCATTCGCTGGTGTATCAGGTGGCTACTCAGCAAATCTTCTGATCGGTACGGTTGACCCACTGCTTTCTGGTATTACAGAAACAGCAGCACAAATGATTGATCCAACTTACACGGTAGGCCCAGAAGTTAACTGGTACTTCATGTTTGTTTCTACTTTCTTTATTGCAGGTATGGGTGCATTTGTTACTGAGAAAATCGTTGAGCCAAAACTAGGCAAATACAACGACGAAGAAGCGTCTGAAGATCTTTCAAACGACAAGATGGGCAGCCTCACTGCCGTTGAGAAGAAAGGTCTAAAACTGGCAGGTGTTGCGATTCTTGTTGTTTCAGCACTGCTTGCTTGGACTGTTGTTCCAGCAGACGGCATTTTACGTTCTGATGCAGGTACGATCGCAGGTTCTCCATTCCTGAAAAGTATCGTAGCGTTCATCTTTGTGTTCTTCGCTATTCCGGGCTTTGTGTACGGTAAAGTGGTTGGCACAATGAAGACAGACCGTGACGTGATCGACGCAATGGCGAAATCAATGTCATCAATGGGCATGTACATTGTATTGGTTTTCTTCGCGGCTCAGTTCGTTGCCTTCTTTAAGTGGACTAACTTTGGTCAGGTATTTGCGGTTGCGGGCGCAGACTTCCTACAAAGTATCGGTCTAACGGGCCCAATGCTGTTCTTCGCGTTTATCTTGATGTGTGGTTTTATCAACCTGATGATCGGTTCTGCGTCTGCTCAGTGGGCAGTGACGGCACCTATCTTCGTACCGATGTTGATGTTAGTGGGTTACGCTCCTGAGACGATTCAGGCGGCTTACCGTATCGGTGACTCAACGACCAACATCATCACTCCAATGATGAGTTACTTTGGTCTGATCTTGGCTGTGGCGACACGCTACATGAAGAACCTAGGTATCGGTACGCTAATCGCGACCATGTTACCTTACTCGCTCTGCTTTATCGTAGGTTGGAGTGTACTGTTCTACCTGTGGGTATTCGTGTTCGGCCTACCAGTTGGTCCTGGTGCGGCGACGTACTACACGCCTTAATTTTCAGGTTAATCTTTCTTTCATCAAAGCCGGAGCCCTCAGCTCCGGCTTTTTTTATGTTTAAATAAAGCAAATTGCGCAATCTCAATCAGGCTTCTCAATCGGCTGAGCCATATTATTTGCATACAGCCACCAACGTGAAATGGAACACTGTGACGAATCAACAACATTTAAACAGAATTGAACGGGTGTGTGATTATATTGCCAAGCACCTCGACGAGACGCTGACACTGGACGTGCTTAGTGAGGTCGCGATCTGTTCGAAGTACCATTTCCACCGTTTGTTTAAGGCTTATATGGGAGTCAGCGCGGTACAGTATGTGCAGATGGCGAGGTTGAAGCGTGCTTCATTTCGTTTGGCGTTTGAAGCTAAATATAGCGTTATTGACATTGCTTACGAAGCGGGATTTGAGAGCCCAGAAGCGTTCTCACGAGCATTTTCTCGCATCTTTGACCAGACTCCTTCTCAATTTAGAAACCAGCCAGCGTGGCAACATTGGCATGCGAAATACGTAGCCCAGCCACCAACGCAAGGAGAAAACATGTTAGACGTAACTGTGGTCGATTTCGCTCAACGTGAAGTCGCACTGATTGAACACAAAGGGCATCCGAATCTGGTACTTGAAACCGCAAGTAAGTTTATTCAGTGGCGCAAAAGCACGGGGTTATCACCGGTCGAGAAAAGCGAAACATTTGGTGTGCCGTATTCTGACCCGAGCGACATACCCGAGGATGAATTTCGTTTTGATATCTGTGGTACTCATCGAGGTGAGGTGCCTGACAATGAATTTGACGTGAAAGCGGGAGTTATTCCGGCAGGGCGCTGTGCGATGGCGATTCATAAAGGCAGTCACGATCGAATTGGTGAGACCGTCTATCAGCTATACCGAAGCTGGTTGCCGCAAAGTGGTGAAGAGTTAAGAGACTTCCCGTGCTTTTTCCACTATCTCAATTTTGTCCATCAAGTGGACGAGTGTGATTTAGTCACAGAAGTTTACTTGCCACTGAAATAGTACCAATCGTAGTAAATAACTGTTCATTCTAGCTTGTTAAAATACTCGATAACTGCGTTAACTTTTCGTTTAAAGTAAGTTGATTGTAGAATCACTACTTATCGAAAAATTTTGCCTTGTTCTCAAGCATTTTTCCTACGCTATTTCTGACCATTTACTTACTGTGATTGGTATAAAAAGGCCGACGTTTTCACGTCGGCCTAATCATTTTTAGCGAATAGTCAGTGATTACCAACCTTTAACTACGCCACCTTTGAAAATGTCAGATGCTGCTGTGTACACTTCGTCAGTTTGGTACGACTTAACAAAGTTCTGTACGTTTTCAGCGTTAACGTTCTCTTCACGCGCCACGATTAGGTTTACGTATGGAGACTCTTTGTCTTCAACGAAAACACCGTCTTTTTGTGGCGTTAGGTCGATTGAGCTCGCGTAAGTCGTGTTGATGATAGATAGAGCAACGTCGTCTAGTGAACGAGGCAGTTGCGCCGCTTCTAGTTCAACAATTGTGATGTTTTTCGGGTTTTCAACGATGTCACGGACAGTCGCTAGTAGACCCACACCTTCACGAAGTTTTAGTAGACCTTGTTGCTCAAGAAGAAGCAGTGAACGACCTAGGTTCGTTGGATCGTTTGGTACCGCGATACGGTCGCCTTCTTTGATTTCTTCAACGGATTTAACTTGCTTTGAGTAACCCGCGATAGGGTAAACAAACGTGTTACCTGCGATGGTCAGCTTATAACCACGGTCAGCAACTTGCTGATCTAAGTATGGCTTGTGTTGGAACGCGTTGATGTCGATAGAGCCGTCATCCAATGCAGCGTTTGGTGTTACATAGTCAGTGAAGGTAACCAATTCAACGTCTAGGCCGTATTTTTCTTTTGCTACTTTAGCCGCTACTTCAGCAACTTGAGCTTCAGCACCAGCCATAACACCAACTTTGATTTTACTTGTATCGGCTTCTTTTTCACCACAACCAGAAAGAATAAGTGCAGAGGCTGCTGCAGCGATGGCTAGTAAACCCTTAAGATTGAATTTCATGACTATCTCCTTGTAATAAAATGAATTTTTATCTGTGATCTACACGGCGAACCACAGCATCGCCAATAGACTGAATAATTTGGACTAACA
Source organism: Vibrio hepatarius (assembly GCF_011806575.1). Taxonomy (GTDB): domain Bacteria; phylum Pseudomonadota; class Gammaproteobacteria; order Enterobacterales; family Vibrionaceae; genus Vibrio; species Vibrio hepatarius_A. Next base: position 7,630 of record NZ_JAATOO010000018.1, on the reverse strand, counting down.
CGATAAGCATCACTACCGTCACGGCCATGATGACCACGTCGTAGCGGTGGAAACCATAGCGGATCGCCACATCACCAAGACCGCCACCGCCTACTGTACCAGCCATTGCTGAGTAGCTAACCAAAGTAACTAGAGTAATGGTTACTGAGTTAACGATGGTCGGTAGTGCTTCCGGTAGTAGCACTTTGTTGATGATCTGTAGCGGCGTTGCACCCATAGATTGCGCGGCTTCTACTAGACCTGACGGTACTTCCAATAACGCCCCTTCAATCAGGCGAGCGACAAATGGAATAGCGCCGATGGTCAGCGGAACAATCGCGGCTGTGGTGCCGATAAAGGTACCGACCAACAGTTTGGTGACTGGAATAATAGCCACCATCAACACGAGGAAAGGCACTGAACGACCGATATTGACGATGGCGCCAAGTACGCTGTTTACCCGTGTGTTTTCTAGCAATCCGCCTTTCTTGGTTGTGTGTAAAATCACACCGAGAGGAATACCAATCGCAAAGCCAACGATGCCCGCAACAGCAACCATGTAGAGTGTTTCCCAAGTTGCGCCCAAGAGTAGGTCGCCGTTTAGGCTCAGCCAGTCTGAAATCGTCTTAAAGGACATAACCAAGTACCTCTACTTTTACGTTGTGGTCGCGCAGGAACTCGATCGCTGCGTTATCATCTTCTTCATTACCAAACAGTTCAGCGACCATCATGCCGAACTTCACACCGCCAGCGTAATCGAGATCAGAACTCAAAATGCTTACGTCGATGTTAAATTTACGTGTAATTTGGCTCATCAATGGCGCATCGACGGTGGCGCCCGTGAACTCGAGGCGAACCAGTGGGTAGCTGCCTTCAACGCGCTCGCTTTGTAATCGTGCTTGATAATCTTCAGGAATCGAAAGATCCAGCGTCGAACGAATAAATTGGTGCGCCAGCTCTGTTTTCGGGTGGGCGAAAATTTCACCGACTGTGCCTTTTTCGACGAGTTCACCGTCACCGATGATGGCAACTTCGTGACAGATGCTCTTCACAACGTCCATTTCGTGCGTGATCAGCAGCATGGTGATATTGAGCGTGCGGTTGATCTCTTTGAGAAGCTCCAAAATTGATTGGGTTGTCGCTGGATCTAACGCGCTCGTCGCTTCATCACACAGCAGTACTTTTGGGTCTGAAGCTAGGGCGCGAGCTATTGCAACACGCTGTTTCTGGCCGCCACTTAAGTTTGATGGGTAGCTCTCGTGTTTATCTGCCAAACCAACTAGTTTAAGTAACTCAGTGACTTTCTCGTTGATTTTCGCTTTGTCTGCACCCGCCAGTTCCAACGGTAGCGCAACATTATCAAACACGGTACGTGATGAAAGCAGATTAAAGTGCTGGAAAATCATGCCGATGTTGCGGCGTGTTTTGCTTAGATCTGATTTAGATAGTTGAGTCAGGTCAACACCATCAACAATGATAGAGCCGCTGGTTGGCGCTTCCAGCATGTTTACACAACGTATCAGCGTACTTTTACCCGCTCCTGATGAGCCAATAACACCGAAAATCGTGCCTTGAGCAATATGAAGGTTAATGTCTTTCAGAGCGTTGATTTCCTTGGTGCCCTGATAGAAAACCTTGTTGACTTGATTAATTTCAATCATCGATAAACCCACTTTAAATCTTTGGAGCAGTAGATAATTTCGAACTACGTCCTGTTATGTAGATGATGCTATGGTTTTGTCGAATGGGTGTCAATAGATATTTTTACGTCTAGACGTCTAAACGTATTTTTTGCTCAACCGTTTAGTAATTAGATAGTGATGAAAGAAATAAAGCGTGCAATAATTCTGGGTATAAGCAAAAGATAGAGAAGCAAATTTTGGCTAAACCAGCAGTCTTTTTAGATCGTGATGGCGTGATTAACGTTGACCACGGTTACGTGCATGATGAGCATGACTTCGAATTCATTGATGGTGTGTTTGAAGCAACCAAGAAATTGAAAGAAATGGGCTATTTATTAGTACTGGTCACCAACCAGTCTGGTATTGCGCGTGGTAAGTTTAGCGAAGAGCGCTTTTTGTCTTTGACTCAGTGGATGGATTGGAACTTCGTCGACAACGGCGTTGAGTTTGATGGTATCTATTATTGTCCACATCATGCAGAGCACGGCCAAGGAAAGTACAAAGAAGATTGTGACTGCCGCAAGCCGAAACCGGGGATGTTTAACTCGGCACGTGAGTTCCTCAAAATCGACATGGAAAAATCGGTGATGGTGGGTGATAAAGCTGAAGATATGATGGCTGCGCAGGCCGCAGGTGTTGGAACACGCATTTTGGTTCGCACTGGTAAGCCAGTCACGGAGCAGGGCGAGTCTTTGGCGTCAACAGTACTAGATAGTATTAAAGATGTGCCAGCGTATTTGGCAAAGTAATACAGTTTAAGGTCGCATCCGCGGCCTTTTTGTTTGTTGGAGGCAAGAATGAATTCGAAATTTCTAACAATCGTGATGATGAGTACAGCTCTGGCGGGGTGTGCTGGTTCTTCAGATAACGTGAACTTTTTGCAGTACCAATGTGAAATGGACAAGAGCTTCTCAGTGGCTTACTTCCCAGAGCAAGAGCGCGCGATATTGCGTTTATCCGGGCAAGAGTTTCCGATGATTCAAGTGCCTTCAGGCTCCGGTACACGTTATATTCTTGATGACGGCAACGCTGAGACGCAAAACCCTTTGACCTTGTACACAAAAGGCAACGATGCCCGTTTAGAGTACGAGCGAGTGATTTACAAATATTGTAAAACCAACTAGCGTATATCCTCTAAAAGCTCAGGCTGTAGGTCTGAGCTAAAACACCCGATTTTAAGTGTGAGCTGCCTTGAACTCACCAGACTCCCTGAAACCGACCAAACCATTATGAATAAGAAACTCACCATTCTCGACATCGCTAAACTTTCTGGAGTGGGTAAATCTACCGTCTCTCGAGTTCTGACTAATGACCCGAAAGTCAAACCAGAAACCCGAGCCAAAGTTGAGCGAGTGATTGCTGAGTCTGGCTACGTGCCTTCTAAGTCTGCGCAGGCGATGCGTGGTGGCAGCCAAAAGGTCGTGGGGGTGATTATTTCTCGTCTTGATTCTCCTTCAGAGAACAAAGCGGTCAGCAGCATGTTGCAAGCACTGTATCAAGCCGGTTATGACGTGGTGATCATGGAAAGCCAGTTTGACCGTGATAAAACCAACGAACACCTTGATGTATTAACCAAGCGCAACGTTGATGGTGTGGTGGTGTTTGGTTTTAGCGATTTTGATATCGATAGACTCAAGACTTGGCAAAATCGCAGTGTGGTGATCGCGATGGATACCGACGTAACTTCTTCGATCAACTACGACAACCACGGTGTGATTGAGAAAGCGTTGCAGTATCTTCGCGAGCAAGGGATTGACGATATCGCGTTTATTGGCGTTGACCCGACCGATAAGACGACCGGTAAAATTCGACTCAATGCGTATCTTGAATGGTGTAAAACGCATACTCTAGAACCTCAATATAAGACAGGTCAACTGACCCATGAAAGCGCGTATAAGCTGGTGGATGATATATTGACGCCTGCGACGCAAGCTATTGTCTGCGCCAGCGATACGTTAGCGCTTGGGGTGATCAAACGTCTACAAGAACTGGATCGTGAAGATGTTCTCGTCACTGGGGTGGGAGGAAACGAACTGCTTTCTTTCTTATTTCCTAAAGTGTTCAGTATCGATCCGGGTTATTCTCAAGCTGGCGCAATGGCAGCTAAACTGTTGATCTCTCATATTAATGGTGAGTCAGAGTTGCATCACTTAACTCAAGAGCCAGTGAGCGGTTGACAGAGACTTGCGAGCTTAACGCGGTTTTCTCCTTCCTATTTCTCTTCATAAATAAAGCTCACGGTGCGTTAGGTATCGTTGGTTTTAGCACGTTTACGGGGCCAAGACCTCTTCATGATCACGAGTGATCTGAGCGCGATGTTTTCACAAAGTTATAAGCTACTATTTTTAAAGTGGTTTAAAAATATACTGTGATCTCATTCAATTTATGGGACTGTTCCCATTTTTATTCGTTATTAGTTCTGTCAATATAATCAGTACAAATGGGAACATTCCCAAAATAACAAAAAGCCAAATTAAGGCTGGAAAGCCTAACAGTATCTTCCCCTAATGGTGGGTTGATATATACATGAATGAGAATCCAACTAGGGTGGACATGGATATGAGTAAGATTGCTAAACACGAAGTTGAGCGTCTGATTGAACTGGTAGGAGGCCGCGAAAACATCGCGAGCGTGACCCACTGTTTAACTCGCCTACGTTTTGTATTAAATGATACCGATAAAGCCGACGTGAAAGCACTGGAAGCGTTGTCGCTGGTTAAAGGTTGCTTTACCAATGCCGGCCAATTTCAAGTGGTCGTCGGTACCGAAGTCGATGAAGTTTACAAAATCCTTATCGAACTGACCGGTCAAAAGTCAGCATCGAAAGACGATGCGAAACAAGCGGCTCGCCAAAATATGAACTTCCTGGAGCGCGGTATTTCCCACCTTGCCGAAATCTTTGTACCTTTGCTTCCTGCAATCATCACTGGTGGTCTGATCCTTGGCTTCCGCAATGTGATTGGCGATATCAAGATGTTTGACGGCCAAACCTTGACGCAAATCAGCCAGTTTTGGGCAACGGTACACAGCTTCTTGTGGCTGATCGGTGAAGCGATCTTCTTCTTCCTACCTGTCGGCGTATGTTGGTCGACCGTGAGAAAACTCGGCGGAACGCCGATACTCGGTATCACCTTAGGTGTGACCTTGGTTTCCCCTCAGCTCATGAATGCTTACTTGATTGGTAAGCAAGTGCCTGAAGCGTGGGATTTCGGCCTATTTGTTATCGAGAAAGTCGGTTATCAAGCTCAGGTTATCCCAGCAATGTTGGCGGGTGTTGCGTTAGCGTTTATTGAGACTCGCTTAAAACGCATTGTTCCGTCGTATCTCTACCTAGTGGTTGTGCCATTTGTCTCCATCATCGTGTCGGTCATTTTGGCGCACTCCTTAATTGGTCCTTTTGGTCGCATGTTGGGTGATGGCGTTGCATTTGCGGCAAAAGCGGCGATGACGGGTGACTTTGCGATGATTGGTTCAACCATCTTTGGTTTCCTATACGCACCACTGGTTATTACTGGTATTCACCACACAACCAACGCCGTCGACCTTCAATTGATGCAAGAGCTGGGTGGTACACCGATTTGGCCGCTGATTGCTTTGTCAAACATTGCTCAGGCGTCTGCAGTAGTCGGTATCATTCTAATTAGTAAGAAGCACGGCGAGCGCGATATCTCGGTACCTGCAGCGATCTCTGCCTACCTAGGTGTCACTGAGCCTGCGATGTACGGCATCAACTTGAAATACAAGTTCCCAATGTTGAGCGCAATGATTGGTAGTGCGATTGCTGCAGCGATTTGTGGTAGCGCGGGTGTCATGGCGAACGGTATTGGTGTCGGTGGTCTGCCGGGTATTTTGTCTATCCAACCACAGTACTGGGGAATCTATGCACTGGCGATACTGGTAGCGATCTTGATTCCGGCATTGCTGACCTTGTTCTTCTACAAGCGCGCAGAGATGAAAGGTGAGCTAGAACCTGCTGACGCATAATAACTAACTAGCAATTTCATTTTGGGGCGACTTTTATCGCCCCCTTTTATTCAACGTTCGATTTGGTAAGTGAGTTTTGAAATGACAACAATCAAAAATGATGCAAACTGGTGGAAAACTGCCACTGTATATCAGATTTATCCAAAAAGTTTTTGTGATAGCGGAAGTAAAGGGAAAGGGGATATTAAAGGTATTATCTCTAAACTTGATTATCTGAAACTGCTTGGTATTGACGCGATTTGGTTAACCCCAGTGTATCAGTCACCGATGATTGATAACGGGTACGATATATCAGATTACTACGCGATTAACCCTCAGTTTGGCACTATGGCTGATTTTGATGAGTTGTTAGCGCAAGCCCACCAACGCGGTATCCGCATCATTATGGATATCGTCGTCAACCATACTTCGACAGATCACCACTGGTTCCAGTCTGCATTGGGCGATAAAAACAGCCCTTACCGTGACTACTACATTTGGAAAGATCCAGTCGACGGTGGCGTACCGAATAACTGGCAGTCCAAATTTGGTGGCAGTGCTTGGGAACTTGATCAGCGAACAGGCCAATACTTCTTGCACCTTTTTGCCAAAGAGCAGGCTGACCTGAACTGGGAAAACCCGAAAGTCCGCCAAGAAGTCAAAGAGGTGATCAGCTTCTGGGCAGAAAAGGGCGTTGACGGTTTCCGCCTAGACGTGATTAACCTAATTTCCAAACAGCAAGATTTCCCGAATGATGATATTGGCGATGGCCGACGTTTTTACACTGACGGACCTCGAGTGCATGAATTTCTTCAGGAAATCAGCTCTGCGGTATTTCAAAAGTACGGCAGCGTGACGGTCGGCGAAATGTCATCTACGACGCTTGAGCACTGCCAACAGTATTCGGCGCTTGATAATAAAGAGTTGTCGATGGTGTTTAATTTCCACCACCTCAAAGTTGATTACCCGAATGGTGAAAAGTGGACCAAAGCGCCGTTTGATTTTCTGCAGCTCAAGCAGATTTTCAACCACTGGCAAACTGGTTTGAATGGCAAAGGTTGGGGAGCTCTTTTTTGGTGTAACCACGATCAACCTCGCGTCGTGAGTCGATTAGGTGATGACAAACAGTATCGTGTTGAGTCTGCGAAAATGCTGGCGGCTTCGGTTCATATGATGCAAGGCACACCATACATTTATCAAGGCGAAGAGATTGGCATGACCAACCCTGGTTATCAGTCAATTGAACAGTACCGCGATGTTGAGAGCACCAATATGTATGACATCATGGTGAATCATCAGGGCGTGAGCCACGACGAAATGATCGCGATTCTAGCGCAGAAATCACGTGATAATTCCCGTGCTCCAATGCAGTGGAATGACCAAGCATTTGCCGGTTTCTCTCAGGCTCAGCCTTGGCTAGAAGTGGCGGAAAACTACACCCAGGTGAATGCTAACAATGCCGTGGCCGATCCAAACTCAGTGTTCTACTTCTACCAACGACTGATTCAATTACGTAAAGAGATTGACGTGATTACTAGCGGTGATTATCAGGATCTCTATCCAGAACATGGCTCAGTGTTTGGTTATAAGCGCGAGAGTGGAGATCAGGCTTTGATTTGTTTGAATAACTACTATGGAAACGAGACGGAATGCGTATTGCCCTCTGAGTTTGACGTGAGTAAGGCGAAGTATGTATTGGGCAATTACGCTGAACTAACTGAGCCTGTAAGTCAGCATCAAGTGCTTCGTCCGTATGAGACTCGCATTATTCTTTTGCAGGACTAGCATTCCCCTTTATTGTGTTAGTTCTATTGCCCCGAGGAGTCGGGGCTTTTTTATGTCTGGAGAAAAGGATGTATCCAGACTCGTTAAGATGTTAGCGACGGTATGAAACGAAAAAAGCCAGCTCAATGAGCTGGCTTTCTTTTGTATGGTGGAGGGGGACGGATTCGAACCATCGAAGGCAGTGCCGGCAGATTTACAGTCTGCTCCCTTTGGCCACTCGG
>NZ_JAATOO010000017.1 GCF_011806575.1 Vibrio hepatarius | reverse complement strand
AACTCGTCAAACAGCAACGGGAGTACGCTCAGTTTGAGGTCTGCCACTTCGGTGTAATTGACCCAATGAGAGTCGCGCGCTTTTTGCAGGCGTTGCTGGAACTCTGCACTGCCAACTTGTTGCTGCGCTTCAACGCTCAACGCAAACTCTGGTACTGAGCTAACGTCGATGTAGAGAATATTCAGCCAACGACGAGAAGATGGGCTGTATGGGCTCGCTCCTTCCGGATTCGCAGGGAATAGAGAATGGATCGGGTTAAGACCAACAAAATCACCGCCACGTGAAGCGATGTCAGCGACCAGTTGTTTCAGGTCACCAAAGTCACCCATCCCCCAGTTGTGCTGAGTACGTAGGGTGTAAAGCTGAACACTCGGACCCCACATTTTTTTGCCGTGCTCGATTTGCTCCTGCTTGTAACACGCTTTCGGCGTCACAATCAGTGTCATCTCATACGGCGATTTGCGGCGCTTACGAGTAATCGTTAGCTTGTGGTAACCCCACGCTAAATCACTCGGTAACGCAAACACTAGAGGGCCACCCTCTTTACGCTCATCTCTTACAACTTGAGATTGAAGATAGCCTTCAAGTACCTCTCCTTGCTCGGTATCTAAACGCCAGTTGAACTCGCTTTCACGCGCACTTGCGCCTAGGTTCAGCGCAACCTCTACAGGTTCACCGTCGCGAACAACCTGCACCGGCTCTAGCACTGGCTTCTTGTGCTTTTTCTCGGCAGATTTAAGAAGAGTATCATCGTTGGTGGTGTCGTAGCCTAAAGACGCAAGTAAGCGACGAATGGTTTCGTCTTCGACTTTTGCTTCATCTCCCCACGCGCTCACATAGCTGTCGGCGATTCTTGCCATTTCAGCGACTTGTTTTAATGTATGTTGATCGTTCATCGCTCTCTCCGAAGGACTGACTTTGCCTTCAAATGTAGGGTGTTAATTAAGAGAGCCAAGGCATCACGCCTTGGCTTTTATCATGTGGAATTAACGTTTAACCGCTTCTAGCTTCCAAATATTGTTGACGTAGTCGCGAATTGAGCGGTCTGAGCTAAATTTGCCCACCAGCGCCGTATTTAAAATCGCTTTCTTCGCCCAGCCAGCTTGGTCACGGTATTGTTTGTCCATCGCTTCATGAGCTTCTACATACGATGCGAAGTCTGCCAAACATAGGTATGGGTCACCACCGTCTAGCAAGCTGTCGTATGTAGCGCGTAGTTTGCCCGGTTCGCCCGGAGTAAACTCGTCACCAAGTAGTAAATCTAGCGACGCTTTCAATAGTGGATCTGCGTTGTAGTAATCGAATGGGTTGTAACCTTGTGCGCGAATCGCTTCGACGCCGTCAACATCCAGACCGAAGATGTAAATGTTCTCATCACCCACTTCTTCGCGAATCTCAACGTTAGCACCGTCCATCGTACCGATGGTTAGCGCACCGTTTAGCGCCATCTTCATGTTACCGGTACCCGACGCTTCTTTACCTGCAGTCGAGATTTGCTCCGAAACGTCCGCCGCTGGAATGATGATCTCTGCCATGCTCACGCGGTAGTCAGGGATGAACACGACTTTTAGCTTGTTGCCAATACGGGGATCATTGTTGACCTTATCCGCGATCTTGTTGATTGCGTAAATGATCTCTTTCGCTAGGTGGTAACCCGGTGCAGCTTTCGCGGCGAAGAACACCACGCGCGGCACCATGTCGAAATTAGGATCATTCAACAAGCGATGGTACAAAGACAAAATGTGCAGCATGTTCAGATGCTGACGCTTGTATTCGTGCAGACGTTTGATTTGCACGTCAAAGATCGCATTGGTATCGAGTTCGATATCCATGTTCTCTTTTACCCAATCAGCCAAGCGCTGCTTGTTCTGCTTTTTAACTGCCATGAATTCTTTTTGGAACGTTGCATCGTCAGCAAATTGCGCGATTTGCTCAAGTTGTTCCAAATGTGCTGGCCATTCGCTGCCAATCTTTTCACTGATCAGTGCAGATAAGCCCGGGTTACAGAACTTCAACCAGCGACGAGGCGTAATACCGTTCGTCACGTTTTGCAGACGAGTTGGGTATAGCTCATTAAATTCAGGGAACAGGTCGCGTTTCACTAATTCTGAGTGAAGCGCCGCCACGCCGTTTACCGCGTATGAGCCGATCACACACAGGTTTGCCATGCGTACCATGCGGTGGAAACCTTCTTGAATAATGGACAGCTTTTGCTGCTTCGCAACATCACCTGGCCATTTAGCTCGGACTTCTTTTAAGAACAAGTGGTTGATATGGTATATGATTTCCATATGACGAGGCAGTAGGCGTTGGATCAGAGACTCGCTCCATGTTTCTAGCGCTTCTGGCAATAACGTGTGGTTGGTATACGCAAACGTCTTAGAGCAGATATCCCACGCTTCATCCCAGCCTAGGCCTTTTTCATCAATCAAGATGCGCATCAGCTCAGGAATCGCGATTGTTGGGTGTGTATCGTTAAGCTGAATCGTTTCGTACTTAGGTAGCGATGCAAGTGTATGACCCGCTTCTTCGTGACGACGAAGAATATCGCGTACCGACGCCGCACTGTGGAAGTACTGCTGCATCAAGCGCAGAGTTTTACCTTTCTCGTGGTTGTCGTTCGGGTAAAGTACTTTTGTAATGTTGCCCGCATCGATAAGAGAGTGCTGAGCTTCGAAGTAGTCACCGTTGTTAAAGCTGGCTAATGAGAATGGCGCTAATGCCTGACATTCCCAAAGACGCAACGGGTAAACGGTGTCTGACTCGTAACCAACAATTGGTAGATCCCAAGGCATCGCTTTTACTGTCATACCTGGAACCCAACGGCGACGCTCTTTTCCACCCTCTTGGTACGTTTCAACGTGACCGTAGAAACCGATCTGTTGAGCAAGGTCAGGACGCGCAATTTCCCACGGATAACCTTCAACACAACGCCACGCATCTGGTGCTTCTTGCTGGTGACCTTCTTTGAAAGACTGTTTAAACAGACCGTACTCGTAGTGAAGACCGTAACCAACCGTTGGGAATTCTTGTGCGGCTAGTGAGTCCATGAAACACGCAGCCAAACGACCTAAGCCACCGTTGCCCAGTGATGGGTCGCGCTCTTCTTCCAGTAAGTCCGTCAGGTTTTGTCCTAGCTCCGCCATTGCTTCAGTGATTTGTTCGTACAAACCCATGCTGATCAGGTTGTTACCTGTTAGGCGACCAATGAGGAATTCTAGAGATAGGTAGTTGACACTTTTCGCGTTGATGATTCTTTCATCTTGCTCGGTTTCAAGCATGTCAAAAGTAGTCAGCTCAGAAAGCGCACTACCCATAGCAAGATACCAAGAGCGGCTGTCTGCTTTTTCAATTGTCGTTGCGTAAGTTGCCGTTAGGTGCTTCTTTACGTTTTCTTGGAAAGACGCTTTATCAAATTTTTTCTGCTGCGTAGGTTTCATTAGCGAAATCTCACTTATTGGTTTCAATCCATCTGAGACATATCGTGCATCTGCACGACAAGCAAAACATCCTCCTCCCCTCATGGTGGATTAGGAGGAGGAGTCAGGGCGTAGAAGGCTTACTACCAGAGGCTCAGTGATCAAACTCTCAATTAACCGCGTTTAACCCTAAGCGCTGGTGACTAAGATCACACCATAAACCTATTTCACCCTACTGTTGGTGTATGAAAGTTAGATGTATACAAAAACATCCAATTGACGATTATGTATACTGGATCACATTAACTTTTCTCCCATTTCACAATTTTCATCGTTTTTGGTGTGAAGTACGGTTTAAATCCCACTTCAAACACCACCTAAATGTGATGATAGTCACAAAATTAAGGCGTAGATAAAGTCAAAGTGTGAATTAGACAAAAATCTAGCTGTTGATCAATAACTGTAGATAGAGTTCTCAAGTAACATCCCTGTCAACTGGCCGTTTCTGGCCAATATTTAAACAGCAATGCTCACCATTACATAACGATAATGAGCAACTCAGAGCAGGGAAAAGAAGATGTGGATTCCTTCGAAATTAACCCGACCGGGACGCTTACACAATGCAATTGTTCGCCCGAGAGTTCTTGATTTATTACAGCAGGCTCCTTGCTACAAGCTCGTACTTTTTCGCTCGCCGGCAGGCTATGGAAAAACAACAATGGCATCCCAGTGGCTTTCAGACAGAACGAACGTTGGCTGGTATAGCATAGATGAAAGCGACAATGACACATTTCGCTTTATCAACTACCTACTTCAAGCGCTGAACAAGGCAACCAATGGCGCTTGCCCTAACTCACAAAAGCTCGCAGAAAAACGTCAGTTCTCTTCACTTCATTCACTTTTCGGCGAAGTTTTTGCGGAAATGGTAGAGTTTCATCAAGAGTGCTACTTGGTGCTCGATGACTACCACCTGATTAGCGACGACGATATCCATGAAGCAATGCGCTTCTTTTTAAAACACATGCCAGACAACCTTACGTTGGTCGTGACTAGCCGTGCCACTCCGCCGTTGGGTACCGCAAACTTGCGCGTACGCGACTTGATGATTGAGATCGGTAACGAGTTGTTGGCATTTGATACCGAAGAAACCACGCGCTTCTTTAACCAACGTGTCGCAGATGGTATCGACGATACGACCGCCACAAACCTGAGAAATTATGTTGAAGGTTGGCCGTCCGCGTTGCAGTTAATCGCATTGCAAGCCCAGCATCAACACAAAACATTGGCGCAATCGGCAGAGTCATTCTCTGAGTTCAACCACGCCCATTTGTGGGATTACTTGGTCGAAGAAGTGTTCGACCTGCTTGACCAAGAAACCCGTATGTTCCTGCTGCAATGTTCGGTGCTGGATCATTTCAATGATGCGTTGGTTTCTGCGTTAACTAAACGTGACGACGCGCTCAGTATGATCGAATCGCTGAATCGTTTTGGCCTGTTTATCCATCCGCTTGAGGGAGAGCAAAACTGGTATCGTTTTCATAATCTGTTTGCAGAGTTCCTGACTCACGAGCGTTCTGCACGTATTCCGCAACAAGAAACGAAACTGCACCAAACCGCAGCTTGTGCGTGGTTGAAGCTTTCGTCTCCACATCAGGCACTGCGCCATGCACAACAAGCGTGCAATAGTCAGCTCACTGCCGACATTCTCAGCCAATACGGCTGGAAGATGTTCAACAGTGGTGAGCTGCAAACGGTTGAAAAAGCGATCGATACCCTGACGCAAGAGCAGTTGTATAGCGACCCGAAACTTTGCATGTTGCAAGCCTGGTTGGCACAAAGTCAGCACAGATACAACGATGTGGGTGACTTGCTGTCGAAAGCCGACGAGCAAATGAAAGCATTTAACGTCGTGTTAAGCACCAAAGAACAAGGTGAGTTCAACGCACTGCGCGCTCAGGTCGCAATCAACCAGAATGAACCAGAAAAAGCACTAGAGTTAGCCGAACTGTCACTCAGCCAATTAGACAGCACAGTTTACCGTAGTCGTATTGTCGCAACGTCGGTGGTTGGTGAAGTGAATCACGTGCTCGGTCATCTAAGCCGTGCATTACCTATGATGCAGCAAACTGAAAAACTGGCGCGTCAGTATCAGGTATATCACCAGGCGCTATGGGCGATGCTGCAGCAAAGCGAGATTCTAATTGCTCAAGGCTACGTTCAAGCCGCGTTTGAAGTGCAGGATAACGCCTTTAAACTGATCGAAGAGCAGCAGCTACATCAAGTCCCGTTGCACGAGTTCTTGCTGCGAGTTCGCGCGCAAATCCTCTGGTGCTGGAATCGTTTAGACGAAGCAGAAGAGTGCGCTTACAAAGGGCTTCGAGTTCTCGGTAACCATAGTTCAAGCAAGCATTTACATAGCTACTCAATGCTGGCGCGCATCGCGATCGGTCGAGGTGAACTAGACAAAGCAGGTAAGTTTATCGACCAGATCGTTCACCTGCTCAAGCAATCTACCTATCACGTCGACTGGACCGCCAATGCATCGCTATCGTTGATTCTATTCTGGCAAGCGCGCGGAGATATGGAGTCGGTCAAGCAATGGCTAGAAACCACGGTGACCCCAGAAGAAGCGTGTAACCACTTTACCCAGCTCCAATGGCGCAACATTGCTCGAGCGCAGATAAACCTAGGTTTGTATGAAGAGGCAGAAAAGACGCTTAACTTCATTCAAAAAGCGGCGCAAGACAATCACTTGCTGACAGACACTAACCGTAACTTGATTGTGGAGTCGGTACTAGCGATCGCGATGAACGATGAGGCTAAAGCGCATCAATGTCTAAAACGAGCGCTAGAACTGACCAACCAAACTGGCGTGTTGGGTAATTTCTTGATTGATGGTGCGAAGATTGGTCCTGTGTTAGAAAAACTCAACCACAAGAATGAGCTGGGAGATTTGGAACGTCATCGCGCGCAGCAACTGCTTAAAGAGATCTCAACCACTCAACGCAGCCGCTCGGTTCACTTCGACGAAGAGTTTGTCGAGAAGCTGGTCAATCACCCCAATATTCCAGAGTTAGTTCGCACTAGCCCGCTAACTCAACGCGAATGGCAGGTACTTGGCCTGATTTACTCTGGCTTTAGTAATGAGCAAATCGCTCAGGAGCTGGATGTTGCCGGCACCACCATCAAAACACACATTCGTAACCTGTACCAAAAACTCAATATTGCTAACCGCAAAGAAGCGGTCAAAACCGCAGAGAATTTGCTGCAGTTAATGGGGTACTAAGCCGAAAAAAGTCAGCCCAACTCTCTATCTTGAGGGTTGGGCTTTTTATTTTCCTTTGAGCCATTCATCCTATCTGCTACCTCTATCAAAGCGCCTTTGTTCTCTCAGTAAACCTTGCGAGCATTCACACCAAATATCGATATTTATAAACTCCTATAAAGCCAGTAAATACAAGGGTTCACGCGTCAATAAATTCCAAAAATCCTGATATAACTCTGACCTTTTCTGACAAAAAAATTTGCTACTCTCTGTGGAAATATTTTTTTACAGTTTGCAGTTTTTCTTTTTTCCGTTGGGGTATTTTCTTTTGAATATGAAGTTGTTTGGTAGCGCGTTGATATTAGCGGGCACAGCATTAGGTGCGGGTATGTTAGCCATCCCTATGGTGTTGGCTCAATTTGGTTTTGTTACCAGTGCCATCCTGATGCTGGCAATTTTTATCGGTACTACCTATTCCGCATTACTGCTTGCCGAAGCGTGCAGTAAAACCGAGCAAAGCAACAGTATGAGCAGTGTTGCCCATTTAACACTGGGAACAAAAGGTAAGCACTTTATCAACGTGTTGTTCTATCTATTGCTAGTGTGTATGTCGATCGCGTATGTACTGGGTGTCGGAGACATCATCCATAAACTGGCTGGCGACTTCGGAATTGAAGTCTCAGCGACCATCAGCTATGTGTTATTTAGCTTAATCATGGGCGTGGTTGTGGTTTCTGGAACGTCCTACATCGATCGTCTCAATCGCGGCTTGTTTTTGCTGATGGTCGCAATGCTGTTTATCGTGATTCTGTCGCTGTTTGGCAACATCGATCTCAGCTATTTGACCGAAACAAGCGACTACTCAGGACACGACGTGGTCAAATACAGTGCGATCATTTTCACCAGTTTCGCGTCTATGGTGGTGATTCCATCCTTGGTGAACTACAACCGTGGCGCCAGCCATACGCAAATTCGCAATATGATCTTGCTTGGTTCACTCATTCCTTTGGTATGTTATTTAACTTGGCTGTTTGCCATTATCGGCAACCTCGGTACTGCGGCGATTTCCCAGTTCCAGACCATTTCTGAGCTCATCAATGCCTTTAGCGGTCAAGACAGCAGTATTAAAACCATCATCGCCGTATTCTCGGCATTGGCGCTCGTCACATCTTTCCTTGGAGTATCCATGGCGCTGTACGATCAAAACCGAGACATGTTGACCAACAACAAATTTACCGCCTACGGCCTGACGTTCATTTTACCGATCGCACTCGCTGCACTGTTCTCTAACCAGTTTGTCAGCATGTTGGACTACGCTGGTATGGTACTCGTTTTCCTCGCGATCTGGGGACCGCTAGCGATGGTACGTAAAGTACGCCGTCCTGAATTTGATCAACCTGATGCCGGGATGTGCTATACCGCATCTGGCGGCAATACAGCACTAATCAGCACCTTCTTGTTTGGTGGCTTGATCTTAGTTTCTTGGTTTATGGGGTAGCCAATAAACCAAATGAAAACCTCTTTTAGCCCTCAACTCTGAGGGCTTTTTTCTATCTCGTTATCAATACATCTCTCAACGAGATTGCGATAGGGTTAATCCGCTCCCACTCTCTATACAACGCTTTGTATAACTCCTTGCACTCCAACATTCTGCTGCCACAATGAACATTCTAAAAGATTGGTTAAAGAAGGCGATCAATGACTTGGTTTAAATCTAGTACTCTGTCAATTGCGCTAGTAAGCGCGCTCTCTTACACAAATGTCGCGCACGCTGACGTCGGTAACACACCCTTGATTGGTGGATTATTTAACTCCAGCGAAGTGCTTAAGAATCAAATCGTGTCTTCACTCTCCTACTCTACCCGCTTCGCACGTGATATGACGCTGTTTACGATTGGCGGTATGACGCTAGAAGCTTACTTACTGACCTTGCCGCTGGATGCCAAGACCAAAACCAAAGTCATGGGGCAGTTGGCCGACCCAACCTACGCGATTCCCCTTGGCTATTTTCTTTACCAGTTTTATGACCGATACACTGGCATCGGAGATGAAGACCAGTTTAAGGCGTATCTGCAAACCGTTTATGACCAGCAAGCGCTGAGAGGCTTTGAACACACGCTCTTTAGCACCCAAAATCACGCTAATGAAGAAGTCAGCAAACACAGTAAAGACCAAGCCCACCAAGAAGGGTTAAAAGTCGATAGTGAATTTATCGCCTCAATGGTGATAGTTTATGATGCCCTGTTCCAAGTGGGTGAATGGCAGCACATGGATCAATTGCCCGATCACTACACCTACCTGAGCAAAAACGACAATGATCTGGCACTTGTGACGAAGATTCAGCCGATTGTTGTCGGGATCATGCAGCAAACGGCAAATGGGATGGAAGATGGCGAGATGAAAAACGCCGTGCTGGCGATCATTGCCGATAACGATCCTAAATACGCCAATAAAGTGAACAATAAAGCGCAAGCGATCACTATCAGCTTGATCGACTTTGTGCGCTTAAATGTCCTCAAAGCCTACCGACAGTTTGTTTACTACGATGAACGAGAGCAGCGACTGAATGACTGGTTACAAGAGAGCTTTGATGCCGAGCCGAATCAGGTGATTGAGTTTCTTAGTTCACAGCAAAACCGCCGTTTTGCGGTCCAGATTACCGTCGACGGTTTACAACAAGGCTTGATGGAAGGCTTGGTTGACCCAGATAAGCCTTTTATTGATAAAGCGTACCAAGAACACCTCGCGCAACTCAAAGCTCAGCCCAAGTTTTCCCAAGGGCAGCCAGAGCACGAGCAAGATACCCGATTCTTACAGATACTCTCAGAGCAAGTTTACAAAGATCCGCACTATTTGCCGTTTTTTAAGCGCTTATATAACGAATATAGCGACTCAATCGCACGAGTTGGTGTCTCCTCTACGCCTACGATTAGTGTGCGTAACCTGCCGATCATCAAGACGGGCGCCAAAGTCTCTGGAGACGCAGGCACCGGCATTCCAAACTTTCATTTTGTCGACCGCCATGAAGACCGCGCCTATTACTTTTTTGGTAATGATGCGCTGCAACTCGACCGATTAATGCAGGCCAACAACGTGAAAACCATGTTTGACCGCTTGGTGCACTTAAAAACGCTCAACTGTAATGCGCAATACGATTGGAACGCACACACCAGTTATGACGCCTTGGTGAACTTAGGCGCGGGGGAAACTCTGCGTGATTTTGGCGAGAAGCGTTGTCTGCGAGAGCTCAACCAACGAGCAGAGGTCGAACAACAACTCACCAAGCAACGCCAAGCACTGATCGATAACATCAAGAGCTACCAAGAGCTCCCGATTTGGGACATCTACACTCGTTTAACACGTAAGTGGAAAATTGAACAAGATCTCGCGGCGTTCGCCGAACTCGACGGTCAAGGCATGCCTGACTACACGCTCATCTACAATCCTTGGCCGGATCACTTTGCCCATTTTGTCGGTCCATTTAGCGATGAGATCATCATGCCGACTGGCGAACTCAACCGTCTCGACTACTGGATTTCTCAGGTAGAAACCGCTTTCCAGCGCGCTGGAGTGTACGAAAACACGCTCTTTGGTATGGCTGGCGACCACGGTTTATCGCCGGTTTACCACACGCTTAACCCCGAAAAAGTGATTTTTGAGCCGCTGCAAGACAAGCTCGGTTACCCGTTGGTGGTGAAGAAAATCTCTTCAGATGAAGGCGAAGGTCCAAAAATTACCAACGCACTTAACTATCCGAGTAACAAAACCCTTGATGTGGTGGTGGCCTCAACGGCGGGTGGCAACTTTATGCTCGATACCTTTAACTCACGCAGCGGTTGGCAAGCCCAACCAACCTACCAAGAGTTAACCCAGTGGACACCTATCAACGCTCCACAGGGTAAACACATTGACTTGATTGCAGAAACGCTTGGCTATTTAGACGAGAGTTTGGATTACATGGCGGTGCGCAATACCGCGTGCAATGAGTCGAGCTGTGAAGTCCGTTTGATCGCTAATCGCAAAGGAAAAAGACACGATGAGGTGATCATCAAAAACGGCGACCGTTATTTCTATCACTCAATAACTGGCAAAGTTCAGTTGCTCGGGACGCAAACTCTGAACCCTTATCTAGCAAAACCGGATGCACCAGCGTTTGAGCAATTTAGCCAACTGGTCGATAAATGCTTATATAAAGCGCAACAATCGGACTCATCAACTTGGTGTAATAGCGCTGAATGGAAAGAGTTGTCGCGCTTTACGCCAAGACCGAACTCGGTGGTTGAACTGGCAGAGTTGTATGCAGAAGATCGCGCGGGGACGGTTAACCTGTTCCCGAAAGATGGCGTGGGTTACAACACTAAAGTGCCGGGTCGCCATGCCGGCGAAAGCTATCTTGAAAAGGATGCCTTTATCGGCTTCTGGGGCACACCGATTGGTGAAAAAGCGTCTCCACTCACCATTGAAGCCAACGGCTCACTGGCGCCGACTTTATATCAGTACCTAACCGGAGGAAACGTGCAAGCGGGTAAAGATGGTTGGGGTTATCCGTCGTTGCTCGACAAACTAGATATTGAACAGCAATAAACCAAAAAAGCGCCAAACGGCGCTTTTTCATTTTACCTGAGTGATGGATTAAAACGCTTTTGGCGCAAAACCTGTCATCACTTCCAGACGAAGCTCTTTACCTAGTTTGGTCATTGGGTGTACTACCACAAGACCTTTGACTGACTTTTTCAGCTTACCCATATCAGCTTGTTCTGCTTTGGTAATTTCACGCGAAAACGGCATATCCAACAGGCTCTTGCGCTCTTTGTTGATGTCGTAGTTTTGCTTACCTTTAAGCGAGTTAATTTTCTTCTCTAGCTTATCTGCTTCGTCAGTAAAACGAGTTACGAGTTCTT
Organism: Vibrio hepatarius; assembly: GCF_011806575.1. Classification (GTDB taxonomy): domain Bacteria; phylum Pseudomonadota; class Gammaproteobacteria; order Enterobacterales; family Vibrionaceae; genus Vibrio; species Vibrio hepatarius_A. The sequence goes on along the minus strand of NZ_JAATOO010000017.1, from coordinate 96,039 downwards.
GGTCACCACGACCTTTCGCAGCGTCCAGCTTACGTTTTGTGGTATCTAGGCGATTATGTAATTGCTGAAGTTCTTGCTTTAGGCTCATGGTTACAATCTCTATTGAATTCTGAAAAGGCGGCGAGTGTAGCATAAGCCATTCTCACACCCTAGTTTTAATCACTGCGACCAATTGTAGCATTGTCCGCCTCGGCACGTTGATTTTTAACCCTAGGATTTCAAACTGAGCACAACCCGTCGGTTACATCCATTCCGTTTGTTTTCAGGTATAGAGCAAGCCGGAGATGTCTCGCCAAATGCAACGAGTTTGATTCGATTACCCAGCTTCAGAGAATCTTTGAGATAAAGTGCCACTTCGCGAGTACGCCGCTCAGATAGCCACTTGTTGTATCGCTCGGTTCCGGTATTGTCCGCATGCCCTTCAACCACAATGTCTACATCATCTCCCACCAGCTCGACATACTGTTTTAGAACCTGATGTTGGGAGCTCGTCAAACGATATTGGTCAAACATGTAATTCAGCAGTAATGTTTGGCTTTGCATATCATAGATGCACTCTTCTTCATTTACGCTGGTTGGTAGCGTGAGTTGTTTTCGGTCTAAAACACGATTGGTCTCGATGGTTTTCTCTTCTTGTATCTTGCCCATCACCTGAGTCGCACGTTGATACGTCGCAACCAACTCTTTACTCGTTACACTGTTCACCTTAACGGGCAAGCAGCTTGCTAACGACGGGGAAGCTAAAGGTAGGCAAAGTAAACACCAGGCTATATGTAATCTCATCACTTAGCTGTCTCTCAAACGACCTGTTTCTTCATTAATCAGGTTGAGGATGTACTTATAAACATCCTCGCCATCTTGCGCGTGATAAATATTTTTCTGTCCGACGCAGTCTCCAAAACCGTCATTCGGGTCCACTTTGTAGTTCACCCCTATCACCCCCATGGTCACTTTGGTTTTTTCCTTGTCAGTGGGGGATTCACTTTCAAATCGATTGGGTTTGCTAGAAATGCGCTGTTTGAGCTTATTACATAGCCCTAGGTCGACAAGGTTCTTTAAATACCCTTCAACCAAACCATATTCACTGTACTTTGGAGTATCCATCCCGTCAGACAGAATAATGAAAACTTGCTGTGGATTTATCTCTGTTGCCTTATCCGCTTCTTGCGCAGCCGAGATAATCCCTTGCCAGGATTGAGTTCCGGTGCTGCCCAAATGGAACGAATCCCCTTTAAGTGTGTTCAAAAAATGCTGATAGTTATCTGTTAACGGAATGTCGTGATACCTCAACAACCCGCCGGTACTGTCGTCAACTCTGAGCGGTGGATTAAACATATTATTGACGGTTTCTTCTGGCATGTTGTAAGAAGCATAATCGTAAGGTACTAACCCTTGTCCTGTTTTCTTTATGGTGTAACCCGAATAGGCGGCTAATGCGACCCGGCTTTTCACATCGGTTTTAAAATCTTCGATATCTTTCACCACGCGAGAAATCACTTTTTTTACCACTTCTATGCGTTGTAAGCCTTCGGTTCCCGACTGTTCGCCCATAGAACCACTCACGTCCAGAATGAAATACACATCGACAGGTAACGGTAAATATTTTCTTGAAGACGACTCTCCGCTTAAGCTGAACTCAGGCTCCAAAGAAATGCTGTCGTACGCAATCCACGATTGGTAACTTGCTTTCACTTGGACAAAAAAATCAACAAACGGTCCGGCTTCTTCACTGCGTTCAACGCATCCATCGCTGTAGTGACACTCTTGTCGATTCACACTCACAATGACATCATCTTTATTATCCAGTACATAGCGGTCGATAATTGATTTGACATAATCTTGGTTGCCGTCTTCATCTCCTTTAGGACTAGCTATGACGGCCAAACTGGCGACTTCAGAAGCCTCAGCTAACTTAGCGTGAGCCAAAAACTGTTGCGATAACTGCATAGCAAATGCAAGAGCCATCACCATAATTGGTACCATGGATACGTAAACAATGCCGGCAATGCCTTGTTGCTTGTTCCTCGAATGCTTCATCACACTCTCGCAAATGCATAGGATGTTGAAATAACATGGTTCACTTCACCGCTGGTGACACCAAGAAGGTTAAATGGCACGGCATAACACACAGACACCTGATACAAAGGTAAGCGTCGGCCTCGAGTCGTTAACGGTAACAGCCTCTTTGCATCACTTTTGCTCATTGTCTGAGCCTCAGTTGTCACATTGCACTGTGCAATGGTTCCTTTATCAATTCGGTCGTAGCGCTTCTCAAGCTCGGAACCACCCTCGTTAAGCCCTTTCTTCTCCAGAGAAACCTGCTCAATACGTAAGCCAAACTTCGTTTTATCAAAATTGGACATCATTCTTCCCATAGAGGCACTCACCAGCGCATAAAACTCTTCGGCTTGTTTTTTACAATCCCCTGCCTGCTCAGGAAAACAGACGTCAAGAGAGCTATTAAACAATTGCCTGCGTTCAGCGACTATTGTTGCGAGGGAATACGCAACTCGGTCAAGCTGCCCCTTGGTGTTGATCGCGACGGAATAATTCACCAACATGCCCAAAAGGCTGGAGAAAAAGACTAAGACCAGAGCAAACTCCACAACAAAAGATCCCCGTTGCACCCGGAACACCGATAAGCTATTCGTCACAGCCCCCTCCGACCCCCATTTGAAACGAGCAGCGCTCATTCTCCTGAATAGAAATAATTTCACGACGTATCTCCATATTTGGCATAAGGAAGTTGAACATCGGTTGATATTCATATTTAAGTTTGTAGATGGCGACAGGCTTGTTACTGGAATCTTGTTCGCCACTTGCGCATGTTTCACGTTCATCTGCGGGCAACATGCTGCAATTCACCAGTTCTTGGTAGCCAGAAAGGTATTCAATCGACGATTGCACTGATCCTTGCTTGGTGATTGCATTCCATAGTGCCCCACCCGAATTGTTTAGCTCTGTAGCCAACAAGCTTTCGTAGTCGACTTTTGTTGAACCGTACGAGCTACCTTGCTTTTTAATCTTCATCACACCAACCGTCAGCGCATGATCCGTCAAGGCTGTAGAATAAGTAAACACGCAGATGTCCAGCCAGGTCAGTATTGCCATGATTAAAATCGGCAGCCCGAGTGCGGTCTCAACGGCGATTGAACCTCTCTGTTTGTTCATAGCTCGATAAATTTCTTCTGAACATAATTAACGACAAAGGCGCCTTTGATATTCAAGCTGTTTAGAAACAATTTAGCTTGCTCCAAGTCGTCAAATTGGCCGACGCAATATCGTTTCCACAGCCCGTGGTTGTAGACATAGACCTTGCCGTAATTGTCTTTAAGGTAATTTAAAAATTCTGGCGGTATCGGTTTGTAAGTCGCCAGAACTTGTACGCGGTAAACCGGCGTCTTAAGTGGCGTTAATGTCCTGACGGGCTCGCTCCTGCGCGCATTACTAAGCTTGGCGTTGTGCTGTCCTATCTCTTGTTCAATAACGTTTGAATTGTTGTTCATAGAGGTACTCTTATCGATATTGAGTGAAGGTTTCGATGTATTGTGAGGTGGATTCTCGCTTTGGTTTCCCATCCCAGACTCATTCAGGTTGAGCGTCGATTTCCCCACCGACTTCATTAACGTTTCTAACTGTTTATGGGCTTCTTTTTCAGGGCGAACTTTCCGCAAGACATCGAAGGCTATGTCAGGGCGTTGTGCGATGATCGCAGCAACAATCAGGTTTGAACTTATTTTTTCATCATTGGGATTGTTCGAGTACAGATCGTAAAGAATATCCATCGCTTCGACGGGTTTTCCTTCCATCATTCGAACCACCGCGATGTTGTTCAGCGCATCCCGGTCAGAAGCGCCGTGCTTGCGACTCTCTTCGAAATGATTAATCGCTTCCAGAAACTGCTTTTTTCTCGCGTAGACCTTGCCCATCATCAAGTGGTATTGATACTGCTCCCCACCATTGTCGAGGTATTTTCTCATTTCCATTTCGCTGCTAGTTAGCATGCCTTTTTCGTAGTGCAGCCGTGCGAGAGAAAGGAGATATTCCGGCTCATCGGATTCATCTTCACTAAAAGTGTTGATATACAGGTTTGCGGATTTAATATCGCCGACATCCAAATAGGAGTTCACCAACCGATATTTATACTCAGGCACTCGGTTGATATTGACTTTATAAAACTCAATCAGAGGTTGTTGTTCACCAGATTTCAATAACATGGATTCTTGCGTTGCCAACTCGTCATCCATACCTGAGCAGCCGCTAAGACAAAGCAACCACAGCACGACGATCTCTTTAGTGAATCGACTCATGCCAGCATCCTCATTATTCCTGGTGCTGCAATCAATACGATGATAGGAACCATGATAAACGCGATGAGGGGAATCGACATTTTTGCGCCCATTTTTCCGATTTTCTCTTCAAGATCCATCATGCTTAATTCACGAATATCGCAAGCGAGTGTGCCCAGAACAGGCCCAACTGACGAGCCGTATTTGAGGCTTTGCGTCAAGGTCATCACCACGCTTTGGGTTTCTGCGGTGGGGACAAAGGTGTAGAAGTCTTCCAACGCCCTCTCAATGCCGACTAACTGGGCCCGCTCGAGCGTTTTTTTCAGCACGTAGGCAAGATGTTTGTCCACGCTACGAAGCTCTTTCGCGAGATATTCTAGGCTTGCTTCTATCGTCATACCGGTATGGACACAAACATTCATCAGATCGAGTAAAAAAGGTAAACGGTGACTGATTTTTCTGGTGATTCGATTACCACGTGAAGCAACATAAGCATCGGGCGCAATCAGAAAGACAATCGCACTTAACGCGACGACGACAACAAACATCGAGATATCAAAGAATTCCACCATCAATAGGAATATCGCTACGCACAGGCAAAAAACGAATGGGACGATTTTTATCAAGTAATACACATTAGCAATCACATTGCTGTATATCCCCGCTTTGACTAATTTCTCTTTGGTTTCTTGCTGATTAAAGTTGAGCACTTTTAGCAGAACCGCGAGCGCATCCATGTAAGGGTTATCGTCACTTTCCTCGCCTATCGCTTTTCGCGCGGCAAGCTGCGCTTTTGCGTTGTCCAGCGCTTTCATCACCAGTAGCGCTATTCCCAATGATATGAAGAACAGTGCAAGGACAATCAGCAATGATGAATAGCTTTCAATTATCAATCGACACCTCGCAATATCATCCAGATACAGAAAAATCCGATTAACTCACTCACAACGACATAGTAAAAAATCACTTTCCCACCTTCTTCGAACATCACGAAGTTATAGTTTTCGGGGCTGGTGAACTTCAAGATCGCTAAGAAAATAAACGGTAAAGCGGCGATGATTTTCGCCGAAGAGCGCGCTTCTGACGTCAGCGCATTTTTCTTTTTCTCGATGGCGCGAACGTTAAACATGATGCGGTTAATGCGGTTGATGACTTCTTTCAGTTGGCCACCACGGCTTAGGTTAATGCGTATCGCGGCAATAAAGAAAAAGTACTCCACATAAGGAAACGATGAAGCACTGCGCATCAACACATCATCAGCGTCTTCGCCAATCAGCAAACGCTCAGACATGAGTTTAAACTCGGCACCCACATCGTTATCGAGCCGAACGCCAACATACTCGAATGCATGCACAATGCTCTGCCCAGCAGAAAGTGCCCCGGAAAGAATGTTTAAGGCGTCCGGGAAGTTACTTTGAAATTGTTTGGCTCTGAGTGATTTGAGTTTGACGAGTAAAAAAACTAACAGAATTGGTTGCAGAACAGGCAACACATACCAAATGTTCTGTTTAAAGAAAGAGTCGTTAACGAACCAAATAATCAGCGCACTTATGATGAAAAACAGTGTTAGTTTTACCAAAGGATTCGGTTCTAATAATCGCTCAATCTCTCTAGTAGAAAACTTTGCCCGCGTGATCCAGTCATCATTAAAACGACGCACATCGATCACTGATTTGACGCCTTTCACTCCTTCGAACGAACCACTGTCATCAATCAGCTCTGAAAGCACTTTTTCGCTCTTTCTTTTGCTGTAGAAATAAAACCCCAACAACCATAGCCACAAAAATATAACGACTATCATGAAAACAGCTCCTTAAGCGCTCCCTCCAAGCCAAAAAATCGTGCCCGTTCATAGATCACAGAACGCTTCGATAACCCAGGGGTGTGGTACTCACCCTGAATTTTTCCCTCCTCAAAATGGCCACTGTTTTCAAAACGGAAGATGTCTTCCATCACGACACTTTCGCCTTCCAGCCCAACAATCTCAGAGATGTACATCACTTTGCGCGAGCCATCATGTAAGCGTTTAACCTGTACAATCAGGTCAATGGCACTGACAATGGTTCTGCGGATCGCCTGAATCGGCAAATTGGCGGTGGCCATCATCACCATGCTTTCGATACGGGCAATCGCGTCTCTCGGAGTGTTGGCGTGCAGTGTCGACATTGAACCGTCGTGACCAGTGTTCATTGCTTGTAGCATCTCGAACGCTTCGCCACCACGGCACTCCCCGACAATGATCCTATCTGGGCGCATACGCAGCGCATTGATTACGAGATCTCGGGCAGTAATTTCTCCCGTCCCTTCGATGCTGGCTTCACGGGTTTCTAAACGGACGATATGAGGTTGCTGCAGCTGCAATTCAGCCGCATCTTCTATCGTGACAATACGTTCGCTGTCACCGATAAAGCCTGACAGTGCGTTAAGCAGGGTGGTTTTCCCCGAACCAGTACCGCCAGAGATAAGTATGTTGCACTTGCAATGGCTAGCAATAGAGAGGACTTTTGCCATTTCTACCGACATCGCACCAAACTCAACAAGGTGTTCTAGGCGGATTTTCTGCTCTTTGAATTTACGAATCGAAACCGACGTTCCATCAATGGCTAAGGGCGGAATGACAATGTTTACACGGCTGCCGTCTGCTAGGCGCGCGTCACATAAGGGTTTTGAATCATCAATGCGTCGCCCAACGACAGACGCAATTCTTTTGGCGATGGTATTGAGCTGTTTTTCGTTAACAAATTGGATCTCAGACTTTTGAACTTTGCCGGCAATTTCAATGAAGATGTCCGAAGGGCCATTGATCATAATGTCAGAGATATGGTCATTTTCTAGCAATGACTGAAGCGGCCCTAAGCCTTTTAACTCATCCAATAACGCTTTGACGATTTCGCTTCGCTGCGCACTGCTAACCGTCATTTTTCGCTTTTCTATCAATAAATTAACGGTTTCTTTCAACTGATTCGACAATTCACTATTGCTCGTTTCTGCTAACGTTGCAGCGTCCAGCGCGTCAAAGATCTCGCTGCGCAACTCGACATATACGTGTTTTAACTGCTCCATAATTGAAACCGCCCGAATCGATTGTTTTTCTTAATATTTTTACCGGTAAGTGACAGCACTAACTCGCTGATTGGTACACCAAAACGTCCCTGTAGCAGGTCGCCCAAACCATTTTGCAACACGGCTTTTTCCAACGCGGCTTCATAGGGTATATCGATACTTTGACGACATTTGATGCGCGCTTTTGCGTTCGCTAAAGTCATCAAAAAGTCTTTGTTCTGGCGAGAAAGAGAAAAGATCACCTCATGTTTGGCTTTACCGAGCTTACGTTTCATCAGGTTATAGGAACGCAATGACGACACCGACGGCTCGCACACAACAAAGATACGATGGTAGGTCTCGTTGATTTCTTGGAAATTGATATCGTCAAACGCGGAAAACGGCAGTGAGTCCAGGATGAAGTTGTATTTCGACGCCAACTGGGACGAAAGCGAATACAAACGCTCGGTATGACTCAAAGCGCCGTCGCCATGCTTGTCCAAAACCAGATAATCGAGCTTGTCTCGCATGCTGCTGATATAGGTCAGTGCCACTGCTTCATCAATATCTTGCGGATCAATACTGAGTTGTGGCTTGGACTTATTGCTTTTTACACCAAGGAAAATATCGCAGTTAAGTGCACCATAGTCGTGGTCTACGAGCAGCACTTTTAATCCCGCAAACTCGGACAACGAATAAGATAGCGCCGACGTTACCGTTGAAAGCCCAACTCCTCCTTTGGAACCGATCATCAGAACACGCTTCGCAACACGTTTACTGGTTGTTTTAGATCCGTCACTTAGCGCACTCAACTGAACCGCCGTGAGCAACCCATTGAGATCTTCATCCCATAGGACGTAAGTGGCTCCAAGACTCATGACAAGGTCATAGATGCGGATAGAATCGACGAGACCCACCACAATCAGTGACACAGAAATGTCCAATTGGCTGGCTATTTGAGAAACATCCTCAACCAAGTCACTACTTGAACGCATATCTAGAATGACATTCTGCAAGCTTGTAATTTCCTTTTTCGACTTACTGGCAAAATTGTAGTCTTGCTGCGACAACGGCTTGGAAAAGCCTTCCATGGCGTATAACTCAGCGACAGAATCAATAAAGCTTGCGTTGTCTGACACCACCAGGTCACGAGAGGTAATCTCTCCTTCTGGCTCTCGATTGGTTTGATTGAACAAGTTATTTAAGTCCACGTTAATCACCACTTTCTATTGGATTGACCAGACTGATGTTGCGATTGTGCTCAAGCGCACAACCAAATCGGTAAGACTGAGCATTGTGAAAAGAGAGGTAACCACAATCAGAATTGCGGACCTTGAGATACACAGCGACAACTTTGACCGCTTTGTTCATGCCTTTATCTGTCGCATTCAAAGCAAATCGTTGCGGCGTTACGCCCTGATTTTTTAGACTAACGACGAGCTCATCAATAAGCTCACTTTGATCGGGTAAGTAGTAAATCTCAAACTTAGACTTCGCTTCTCGCATATTGACGTCTAAGATAAATTCCGACACTTTTTGCAACGCAACATCTTTTCGCGTTTTCTCCAGCTCAAATGTCTCTTTCATTTTGACGATAGAAAATGTGTTTGACGGCGATTGCACAGCGCAGGCGGCCAATACAAACACCACTAAAATGATCGTGACTATTCTCATCAGTTGAATCCTCCTGCTTGGATGGTTTTCTCTAGGTCAGATTCATCAGCGTCTTGTATCGAAAATCTCAGTAAACGCTCGATGTCGCTGGTGCGCTTGAACGCTGGCAGTTTGATTTGGTCGGTTTCGACTGGGTCAACAAGATTGACGGTGGCAACGATGATCAATTCGGTTTTCTTGCTGTCTGATTTGGTACTGCTGAACAGCGCGCCAAGGATTGGGATGTCACCCAAAATTGGGATTTTCTTCAGCGACTCCTTCTCTTCGGTGGTCAACAAGCCCGCTAAGACAAAACTCTGGCCATCTTTGAGTTGAACCGTGGTTTGCGCCTTTCTTGTTTTAAGCGATGGAAAATTGTAGGACGCATTCTCAGTGCGGTTAACGGTATCTATCGAACTTACCTCAGGGAGCAATGACAACCGGATGTTTTCTGAATCGGTTACTTTCGCCACCATTGATAGCTTTACGCCGTACTCCTTGTATTGAATGGTGTAGGTATCGTCCTGTTTAATCGCTAACGGGATTTCACCGCCGACCAAGAAACTGGCGGTTTCACCGGAAATCACCGAGAGATTGGGCTGCGCGAGGATCTGCCCGACTTCATCGTTACCGCTTGCAGCAATAATCGACACTATGTCTTGCGCGGTAAAATCGAGGATCTTGTTATAGAATTTACCCACCTCTCCCCCTCCGATATCAGAATAGGAAACCCCTAGCTCAGTGAGAAAAGAGTTGGAGACCTCAGCGACTGTCAGCTTTAAATTGATCTGCTCGGTACTTAGCACTTTGAGGTTATTAATGATGCCCTCGTAGAGGTATTTTCTGGTGTAAGTGAGCTCTTCCTTTTCCTCGTCCTGTAGCCCCTCGATGGTCTTAGTATTCACGCTACTATTTTTTTTTAGCAGCTCACCGACTAAGCGATACACTTGGTATTTGATCTGCTCACTACTGACCACACCGTCCAGCACAACTTGATCACCCACATTGGACACCGTGACAGATTCATCAGGGAAACGAGCAATTAACGTCTGCTTAAGCAGTCGCAGGCTTTGATTAACCACCAATTCAGCGTTGTAGATTTCATTTCCACCAACGTCATAAACGATGACTGATGTCGAGCCAACCCCGATCCCGTAAACAACCGCTTTGGTCTGATCAACAATTTTGTAATCCGCGATGTTAGTGTCACCAATGAAGATCGTATCTATTTTTCGATTAAGCTTCAGTGTCTTAGCAGCACCCTGATCAAGGCTCATAAGTTCAGAAGCTGCAGAGTGAGTCGACAGAAAACACACCAGCAGTATTAGAGAACGACGAAATTGAGCTTTCATTGGCGATCATTTCCTCGTAGCTCACGAATTGTGTGCTTAGTGCCCAATATATCGCTGCTTTTGAAAGTAAGATTGCTAGATACGAGACCAGAGTGAATGATTTGGACATCGCCAAGTTTTCTCGCCATTTCTAGCTTTAAAATATCCGATACCGACAGAGCAATAATCAGCGCGTAGCTTGCTTTCTTTTCGCTCGCATTGTCTTTTACGACCTTTAACACCTTGGCATCATTGACGATAACGCGGCTAACCAACTCACCACGACGGTTGGAATAGTCCTTGTCTGGTTTGGTAGAGGTCGTCGATAAAAAGCTAATTAAGTTACCAGGCTTCAATGGAAGTGCATTTAAAAACTGATTGTTTTCTTCCTCATAGTAGTAAGGCACTTCATCTTGATTTAACGACAAAATCATGTAGTCATCGTCACTGATGTTACTAATCATGCTGGCTTTGACTTTGCGTTTGGCTTTTATGCTCTCTCTGTAGCGAGCGCCCTCCCCGATCTCAATATCTTTCTGAGAATCATAGTTTTCACGCATATATTCAGACTTCAAAACGTCAACCACTTTATAGTCATGAGCTTCAACGAGCTCCGCCTTATTTCTGTCTCGCACCATTTCCAAAACAGGAACTGTCTCTTCTTTGACCTTTTCCTCTAGTTCGGAGTTAGATCCTGAAAATAAGATTCCCTGAAAATAAAAGAGCGTCACAAATATGCAAATAGCAACAAGAATAAATATTATTTTTCTATTCATAAGGCTAACCTAGAGGCCATTACAGCCTCTAACTAACTGGACTTTATAAGATTTTATTGTCCCGGTTGGTTAGCCGTTCCTATATTGGATTTTACAGCAGTAACTGCATCTACTAACGCTTGTTTCAAATCCCCATTTTTAAATACAACCAAAATAATCGCTGACATTGCTACGGCAATAATTGCATACTCAACCGCAGTAACTCCACGTTGATCATTACGAAATTCGAGTAGGTACATTTTGAACTCATAAATTTTAGCCATTATATTTAAGTACATTTTTTTACCTTTAATTAATTAAAACACTAACTGACTAAATAATAATATTTAAATTAATTAACGTTGACCAATTAACATTTTAAATATAAAAATAACAATGAATTATAGCTTTCTTGGTTGTTTATAAGGTAATAAAAAACATTTATTTGAAATCAATGACGGATAATAGTTATATAGGTAATGTTAAATCCATCATAAATGGAAAAATATGGTCTATATATTAGGGTTATTATTTCTATCAATCATGGTGTCTTGGACAGATATAAAATATAGAAAAATCCCAAACCCACATGTCATTTTTATACTATTGCTCACCTCTCTATTATCGATTTCGCTTGGTTACTTCACCCAAACAGTTGGAATTGCAGTTTTGGTACTTATTGCGGCTATGTTGCTCTGGAGAAAAGGATTTATTGGCGGGGGAGACGTCAAACTACTCGCGGTATTTTCCCTCGGAGTTAACCCTCAATATCAACTATTGGTGTTACTACTGATGACCTGTTTCACCTTTGTTCAATTGGTTATTGCGTCGATATCTTGTCGAGCTGAGCGCTGCCGATTTTCACTCGATAAAGGCATCCCTCTCGGGATACCTATATCGTTTTCATACTGGTTAGGCTGTGTGCTCTCGGTTTTATCAGCCTAACGCTGCCCTATTGGAACAGTCCATTGTCACCTAGCACCTGATGAATTCGGCGTTTTATCCCTTTGGTGTCGAATTCTTTGGTCAGCGTATCGCTACACCATACGTACATGTTCAAAAGCTGTTTAGTCGGCGAAACGTAACAATCTATGCCCTTGATACACCAGTCAGGGCATATGACCAACGTATTATCAAATTGCAGCTGGCTTTTTATCAACGTCGAGCAGCTGGTTGTGATCCAATTTTTCACCTTGCTAATATCAATATTGTTTTGGATTAAAATTGTCTGGACATGAGATTTTCTTAGCGTTTGGCAATAAACAATCACTTCAGGTACGTGTTCTGAATTGAGGCTCTGCGCCATAACGTAATGGGAAGAGCTGATGTTATACGACTTTCCCGTATTATTAACCAAATGGTTAAAGCTGAAAATAAGGTCAAACTCTTCAGTCCTTTCCGGAAAGGAGGAAGAGCAAAAGAACGACACAGAGGTTTCCATTTTGTCTAGCATTCTTAACTCGTTAAGTATCTGATCGATAATCTTTTGGCTGAATGAGTCTGAAATCGCGATGCTGACTTTTTCTTTAGTGCTTGCTCGTTCCAAGTCTTCAAATAGCTTTTCATACAAGTTCATTGACTGATCCGCGTAAGAAAGGAGTATCTTACCTTGCCTCGTCAGTCCAAACCTGTCCTGTCTATCAAAGACCTCTGTACCAATGATTGTCTCTATCTTTTTGATATGTTGTGAGACAGCAGGTTGAGTCATAAAAAGTGCATCTGCAGCTGCAGTCAGATTTTTGTGTTTAACCACTTGATAAAAGGTTTTTAAGTATTTTACATCTATGGTTTTCGTTTGAGTTTTCATAACAAATTCTCAAGGTTTTAATTATAAGCACTTATATTTAGTATCATGCTTATAGCGCAATAACTATACGGTTTTATTTTATATTCCCATAAGTAGAAATATGATTTAAAAACATAAAAAGTAATGATATTAACTTTATTTATTCTTCAATAAATTTTCATCCATGAAAAATAGTCATTAAACGGTTATTGTTTAAAACGTCCATAAAAGTCATTCTTTATCGAGGCAACGGCATAATATGCAACAGGAATTACAAACAGTGTAAACAAAGTTCCAGAAAGTAACCCTCCTACTAATACCAAACCGATATTTTCTCGTCCTACCGAACCAGGCCCTTCACTCAAAGCCAGTGGCAACGCCCCGAGTATCATGGTTATGGTCGTCATCATTATTGGTCTAAAACGAGATCGCACACTCGAAATAATGGCACCAAGCTCTGACATTCCTTCGTGCTGACGCTTATTGGCGAATTCAACCAATAAAATACCATGCTTGGTCACTAAACCGACCAGAGTAAGCAAACCAATTTTTGAATAGATATTGATACTTTGTCCAAACAACCAAAGTGAAAGCAATGCACCAATGATACAAAGAGGAACAGTTAGTAGAATTAACAATGGATCTCTAAAGCTCTCGAATTGAGCCGCCAATATGAGATAAATAAACACAATCGCCACCCCAAACAAGGTCTGTGTTCCCTCTTCAGAGTCCATCAGCTCTTTTATCGTACCGTTGAAGTAGAACCTTTGATTGTCAGCTAAGAACCGGGGCAGATTCTGTTCAATGTATGTTTTTACCTCGTCGGCACTATAGCCCGGCGATAAGTCTGCCGTTATCTCTGCCGCATCCAACCCCATGAATGTTTGCACTTTGGTATCCAACGTAGCCGGTTTGATCTCAACAAATTGCGACAGCGGCAATGTCTCCCCTGTTTCAGAGACAACATTCAAATTGTTAAGTACCGAAAAATCGCCCAAGTTTTCTTGCTTCACTTGCACTCTTATTGGATAGGTAAAACCATCTTTGGCTTGCAAATTGCCAGGCTGTACGGCGCTTAGGTACGTCGACAACGTGTCTGTAACGTCTTCATAATCCACCTCCGATAAGAGAACCGCATTGCTGTCTATCCATAACTCATAGCCCAGTTCATCACGCGCGGTTGAGTTGAGGACATTCGTTAATCCAGGATACGCTTTGAGTAACTTAGTGATTTCGGCTACTGTTTGGTATAACTGCTCAGCGTCCTTGTCCGAAGTGACGACTTCTAGTTTGACCTGATCGGAGATATTGAGGTCTGCCGCAGAACGAACCAAATATGAAGCTTTGTAGGCAGAAAGTTCATTTTGTGAATCTATTGCCAGCCGAGTCGCCACGTCCTCCGCATTGTCGCCTCTCTCATCCCAAGGTTTGAGCAATATGTGGTTGTAAGGATCATTTTCAATGTAAGACATGTTCTGTTCGACATTCGAGTCCTGATCAATAATACGGTTTAACTCTGCCGCGTGTTCAAGGTGGTATTGGCGATTTGCGCCATTGGGAGACTGTACTTTCGCTTCGATAAACCCAGTGTCTTCAGTTGGCAGTAGGACATTCGGTGATATCCAAAAAATCGCCGCAGAAGCCAAGCTGACTACGATTAATCCCCCGAACACCCACCATTTGCGGTCAAACCATTTGATCAGCTCTTTAACGTAGCGTTCAATCAGTCGTTTTAGCTTAGCCTCTATCCATAAAAACCAACTGGCTGGCTGCGGTTGTGGCTTGATGATGTAGGCGCACATCACCGGGGATAAGGTCAGTGCAACAAATCCTGAGATCAATACCGCTGCCGCGAGAGTAAAAGCAAACTGACGGAACAAATCGACAGTCAACCCAGACATAAAACCGATTGGGGTATAGACCACCGCCAAGGTCATCGTCATTGAAATCACAGGGAAAGCGATCTCTTTGCTGCCTTCAATAGCGGCTTCTAAAGGAGGCTCACCACTTTCGACCCGCCTGTAACAGTTTTCTGCCACGATGATGGCATCATCTACCACTAGTCCGATCGCCAGAATGATCGACAGCACCGTGAGAACATTAATGCTAAAGCCCAAAATAGCCATAACAGAAAACACCCCAATGACGCAGATAGGTATTGTGATGATGGGAATCGACGCCAGACGGATAGAGCCCAAAAACAAAACCATAACCAGCGAGACGAGGACTATCGCTTCGATGAGAGCATTGAATCCTTCTTGAATCGAAGATTCAATAAAATCCGCTTGGTCATAGACAACTCTCATTTTCACACCATCTGGTAGTGCAGTTTGTAATTGTTCAACCTTATCCTTGACGAGTTTTGCGACTGTGACGGGATTCGCGCTGCGTAGCGGCTTAATTTGCAATGCCATCGCAGGGCTACCGTTTACCGTCAAAATACTCGGATCAATAACATGTGTGCCCATCACTACTTCGGCGACATCTTTTAGTCTCACAACATTGCCAGCTTCAGAGCGTACGACTAAATTGGCAACCTCATTCACATCAGATATTGGCGTTTCTGGATTAATTGAATAACTACGCCCTTCACCAATGATTCTACCTGCGGTGAAACTCTCACTGTACGCTTCTATCGTATCGACAACATCCGATGGATTGAGCTTAAGCGCTTTCATACGGTCAGGCAGCAGCCAAACTCTTACCGCACCAGCACTACCGCCATAAGGCCCCCAAATCGCTCCGACACCATCTAACCGCCTAAATTGAGGCATCAATTGCTGCCTTATATAGTCCAACAACTCCTGCTTTGTCATAGCCCCTTCACTGACAAAAGAAATGATATTGCTGGCGAAACTAGAATCTGAAGAGTTATCGGTAATACTGGGACGCTTTTCCATACTCTCGGGAAAGTCGTCAATCGCTTCGATCCGGCTACGGAGTTTATTGAGCAGGTTGATGTATTCCACGTCGGAAACATCATCATGAAAGACGAGTTTTAACGAACAACTCCCGTGCTTGCAATCGGTCGACATGGTTTTAACGCGACCAATAATCGCAGCCGCTTCTGTGAGTTTTTCTGCCACATTTTTTGACATGAACCTTGCGCTTGCCCCATCAATAGTGGCATCAACTGTCGCCGTCAGTTTTCTATGCTCAGGGAAATATTGGATATCCAATGTACGGAACGACCAAACACCAAGCAAAACGATCGCAATACTAAAAACCATGGCAATAACAGGGTGTTTGATACAAACTTCTGTTAACTTCATTGACTTATTCTCCGAAAGCAGCAGTCATTTGACAGGGAACACTAGTTAAATATGTGCTAGATTGATTCTTCATCTTGATTTGTATCTAAGGCTCTACACGAGTCGGTTTTAAATCTTTCACGTTGACTTTCATGCCATCTTTTAACCATTGACTGCCAATCGTTACAATCCGGTCGTTTTCCTCTACGCCAGCTTTTATCACGACATTTCCGTCATTTAGGTTGGTACCTAACTCCACTGTTTTTTTTGATACCGTGTTGTCATCGGATAACAGCCAAACATAGCGCTCTTTATCTTTGACATTAATTGCCGTTTGCGGCACCAACACATTTTCCTCCTTGGAATCAAGAAAATGCCTAACATTGACGAACATACCTGGCGATAATTGAAAATCTGGATTTTTAACTCGAGCATGAACATCAACTCGACCAGAGTTAATATTCACATTTGGTGAAATATAATTAACAACACCGTGGAATTTTTTGTCTTTAACCGCCGCAGAAGTAATTTCAACTTTTTGATTTAAATATATTTCTTCAAGCTTATCTTGGCTGACAGAATAAAATACTTCGATTGGATCCCCTTTATAAAGGGTGACAAGTGGGTCGAACGCTTCAATATAACTACCGACAGACTGTTTAAAGTCCGCTAACCTGCCATTGAAAGGGGATAACACACGATAATTATCCAAAATGGCTTTTTTTTGTTCCAACTCGGCCTTGGCTAAGTTTGCTAGCTCATTGAGCTCGTAGAGCTTTTGCGGGGGAATCGAGCCGGGTTCTCGCTCAATCATATCTTGACTGCGGCTGAGCTTATTTCTTGCGAGGTTAAACTCGCTTCGCGCTTTGGCGACGTCTGCTCTAGCAATGCTGCCATCCAACTCGGCAACCACTTGATTTTTTTTGACTTCATCGCCATCTTGGAAATGTATAACGTTAATTTTTTCAGCGATATTAAAACTTAATACTACTGAGTCGACTGCGTACATTTTTCCAACATCAGAAATTTCTACTGGCACTGTTTTTAATTTTGCTTCCGACACAACGACGCGAGCAATTTCGTTAGCTTGGTTGTTTTTTACTTCCGCTTTTGACGCTAAAGGTGATATTAAGACCAAAAATAAAGCTATGACTAGAAACGTAAACCTGTACATTCATGTTTTCCTACAAAACGTAAATTCAGGTTAAGACTTGTTGAAAGCAATGATAGAAATGTCATGTTTTGGTAAACTATCTGAAATTTATTTAATTATTAGGTCCAAAAACACAATAACTAAATTCAAATATATTTTTATTCTTATATGACAATAAAAATATATAATAAAACATATGAATCAGCTACGACATTAATTTATTCACATCTACAGGTTGTTAATATTGTTTATAACATTAAGTTGCACAAAAACAGTATTGTCTAAATTAAACATTACTGATTTTAACTTTATTAATATATTAATACCCAACGTGATTTATAAGTTAAGCAGATGCGTATTGACAATAAATAACACACGAAAATAAATCGAGTGCCGTTTTAACCGAACTTAGCAAAATCACGTAAGCTAAACTTAATAGAAGCAATCAATGTCGCTATGAGAGTTGAAAGGAAAAATGAAAAATCTCACCATATTTTATGATGGTACTTGCCCGATTTGCGCGAGAGAAATGCGTGCTCTTAAGCAGTACGACAAAGCCAATCGCATCATATTGGTGGATATCTTTCATCCTGACTTTGAGCACTACCCACAAATCGACGCGCAAAAAGCAGCAACCATCTTGCATGCCTTAGACGAGTACGACCGCTTATGGCTTGGCTTAGATGTCACTTACCAAGCGTGGAAATTGGTTGGTAAAGGCTGGATGTATGCGCCATTACGCTGGCCACTCATCAAACCGATCGCCGATTGGGCTTACCTACGCTTTGCCAACAATCGCTATTCGGTTTCAAAGTGGATTCTCGGCAGTAGAAAGTGTGACAACAACCAATGTTCTTAACATTCCTACGCCATTATCCAACACTAAGTATACATTTACCCACTTCGTTTCACAGTCCGGCTCTAAACTTTTAGTTAAGCTATAAAACAAACTAATGTGTTAGTAGTAACTCATTGTTTTATTAGTTAAAGAATCTCTCTCAGGGATAATTCAAGACAGGAAGTTAGTATGAGTCTGAGCATAAAAAACCGTCTATACGTTTTAGCGCTGATCCCCCTACTCGTGATTACCATCGGTATGTTGAGCGTCACTTACGTGAAAACCAACGACCTTAATCGTGAGCAGGCCGAAATTACTCGCCAAAACATGATGGATATAAAAAAAACTGAGCTAAAACAGTTCCTCCAACTGGCGACATCGTCAGTTGAACCGCTTTTAAAGCAAGGAGCACCACGTGAAGACGCACTGCCAATACTAAAAAGTTTAGAATACGGTGAAACCGGATACATCTTTGTCTACGATTCAAAAGGGGTACGAATCGCTGTTGGCAACAACGAGAAAGGTATCGGTGAAAGCTTTTGGGACTTGCAAGACAAGAAAGGCAACTTCCTGATTCAAGACCTGATTCGAAATGCCAAAACTGGTGACTACACCACCTATTACTTTCCAAAACTGGGAGAAACCGAAGCCTTGCCGAAACTCAGCTTTTCGGTCTTCATCCCTGAATGGGACGTTATGCTAGGTACAGGGTTTTATACCGATGACGTTGATGCAGTGATCGCGAATATGGAACAAACCTCCACGGAAGCATTAGAAGCAACCCTATCGACTATTTTCCTTTTCTGTATTGTGATCTCTGCAATCGTTGCATTGTTTGCTGTGGTGGTGAACAGAAGCATCATGCAGCCCTTGAAAAAATTTGACGATTCAATCAGTGCATTTGCAACGGGTGAGGCCGACCTTACCGCGCGTATGGAAGCCTTCAGCGCACCTGAGTTTTCTCGATTAAGCGAGAGCTTCAATGCTTTTGTCGCGAGTCTGCAATCTATTATCCGCAGCGTGAGCGAAGTCGGCCAACAAGTCGTCAACGAAACCAACAGCATGTCTGGCAGGGCTACACAAGTCGATGAGTTAGCCTCTGGTCAACGCGAGGAGACAGAACAAGTAGCCACCGCAATGACAGAGCTAACGACGACAGCGACCGAGATCTCCAATAACGCGAGCCAGGCGGCGCAGTCAGCGAAAGAAGCGGATGACAATGCCAAAGACGCACAGGATATCGTCAACTCTGCGGCTAAATCGGTAGAAGCACTCGCCCAGGAAGTCTCACAAGCGAGCAACGTCATTTCTCACCTCGAGGGCAACGTGAAAAACATTGCAGTTTCATTAGGTGTGATTCAAGACATCGCCGAGCAAACCAACCTACTCGCCCTTAATGCCGCGATTGAAGCGGCACGAGCCGGGGAGCAAGGTCGTGGTTTTGCCGTCGTCGCAGACGAAGTGCGCAAACTTGCGAGTCGCACGCAAGAGAGTACTGGTGAAATACATCAGATGATTGAGCAACTCAAATCGGCGTCTGATGCCGCAGTGAAAGCCATGGACTCGAGCCAAACCTTGAGTACCAGCACGGTAGAAGAAGCCAATTCAGCCGCTCAGGCTTTAGTGAAGATTCAAGAGTCCATCGGCACGATTATGGATATGAATGCCCTGATCGCCACCGCCACTGAAGAACAAAGTATTGTTGGTCACGAGATATCTCAACGCGTGGTTGTCATTTCGGACCAAAGTTCTCAGTCTGCAGAGTTGGCGAACGAGAACCGTTCAGGCAGTCAAGAGCTTAACCAGCGAGCCGCTCAGTTGTACGATCTTGTCGACCGATTTACGGTGTAAATTGTGGAACAAAAGAGCCCGCGACTACGCGGGCTTTTTTACATCTGGAGATTCGCTAATCTGCTGCAAAAACTCTTGTGCCATGCGTGGAGAAGAGAGACGAATAAAACGAATATGCTGGTAATCTTCGTTTGCCATATCCTCCACATAACGTTGCCGGTTGGAGTGATATGTCTTTAATGTCCACAGCAAAATCGAGTCACGACTAAACAGTGAGCGAGAGAATGTTTCCACATTGTTGGTATTCGGCCATATCTCTTTGCCACTGACACAACGGTGAAATGCTCGGGTTGTTGCTTGAAAAAGAGTTCGTAGAAAGGAGTAATCGACCCATACAATGGTATCCACATCCTTCCATTTCACTGCTCTGGTACGATTGTAGTTGCCGTCAAGCACCCAATGTTCAGCCGATAAAGCATCCGACAGCTTTTTGAGTAACTCTTCGTCGCTTGTTCCTTGCCAGTTCTTTTTCCAGTACAGGCGATCCATTTCAATATGCGGACAGTTAAGCGCTAGTGCCAGCTGTCGGCTGAAGGTAGATTTACCGCTTCCACTCGTTCCTACTACGTTTATTCTGCGCATATTCACCCTAGAAGCTTTGCAATCACGTGAGTAAAGTAGAGCAATTGTTGTACAGATGAACAAGATTCACAAACCACAGGTAACAAAAAAGCGACCTCCGCGGTCGCTTTTAAACGTTAGAATGAATAAGGCAGTGAGTTGACTAACTGAGTAACAGCCAAACGCCGACAGTCATCATCAGCGATCCCGCAATACGATTCATCAAGCGCACGTTTTGTGAATGTCCTAATACGCGTTTTAATCCTTTACCACCCGTCGCGTAAAGCGTCATACAGACAAACTCGAAAAACAAAATGATCGCTACCAATACGACAAGTTGCGGCGCAAGGTCTGCGTTTTGGTCGATGAACGGTGGCAGCAACGAAATCATAAACGCCCAGCCTTTTGGGTTGGCTATTGCCGTTACAAATCCCTGCACCACAAGATCCCAATCACTTTGCGGTGCGCTTGGGCTGTCGTCCATGTTGATCGCCAGTTTACCGCGAGAACGCCACATTTGAATGCCCAAATAAAACAGGTAACCGCCACCAATCAGTTTTAACGCGACAAACAACCAAGGGTAGTTAAGCATTATCGCCGCTATCCCCAACACGGCCGCAACAGCCACTAACCCCACACCGACCAGTTCACCGACCATCATCCATAACGTACGCTTGTAACCGACACTCATGCCAAGTGTCAGGGCGAGGGTCATACACATCCCTGGTGTGATTGAAACGAAGAAAAAGGTGGGAATAAACATCCCCAGCAACGCGGTATTCATCAGCTCACTATCTTTGCAATTATTAATTGTTCAGACAGATTATCACGCTTTTTACATTTGTAACAAAAACAGAAAAGGCGCAAACGCGCCTTTAGATTTCAACATAACAATACTCGTTGCTATTGTGCTGCACTTTGTATTCTCACGTGGAGTTCGTCTTTCATCGCAGCTCGATTTTGCTTCATCTTAAGCATTTCTTCGTCACTAATAGGGGAATCCCTTAGTTCTAATTTTCGGATCTCTTTATCCAATAGGTCGTATTGTTTCATCTCATCAAAAAACGTTTCGTCAGATTTTGCTAGTGCGGTAATAGTGTCTTTGTATTCAGGAAATTCTTTTAACAGAGAATGGTCTTCACCTAACATATAAACCCCTTCTTTAGTTCATGGTGGAACAACAAAATCGATGGTTATTTAGTCAATGTTAGCAGTAATCCAGCCACTCAGTTGAGATCTAAGTCTGTTGATAACAGGTAGAACAAAATAAAACTGTCAATTTGCAAAAGTGAACAATACAGCGCGAAGGTAGTATTCCCCTGCTCATTACGGTAGCATTGCCGACCTTTTTCTGCGCTTGGAGGTTTTATGTTTATTGGCTTTGACTACGGTACAGCAAACTGTTCTGTGGCAAAAATGGAACACGGCAAACCAGAACTTTTAAAGCTAGAAGGCGATAACGTTTATATTCCGTCCACGCTGGCAGCACCGACGCGTGAGTCCGTTGCTGAGTACTTATTTAAGTTTCGCGATATCAAGCCTTACGATGGAATTGGTGAGCAAGTATTAAGACGTGCAATCGCCCTTAATCGCGAAGAAAGTATCGAACTTGAAGCCTCAGACCTAGCCTTTGGCAACGCGGCTTTGGATCTGTATCTCGAAGACCCAAGTGATACTTACTATGTAAAGTCACCAAAATCTTTTTTGGGCGCATCAGGTCTGCGTGATGTCCAAGTCAGTTTCTTTGAAGATCTCGTTTGCGCCATGATGGATAACATCAAACGCAATGCGGAAGCTAATGCCAACCAAATCATCACTGATACCGTAATCGGTCGTCCGGTTAACTTCCACGGCAGAGACAGCGACGCCGCCAACCAACAAGCTGAAAGTATTTTGCTTAAAGCGGCTAAACGTGCGGGCTTCAAAAATGTCGAGTTTCAGTTCGAGCCTGTCGCCGCAGGATTAGAATACGAAGCGACGCTTAACGAAAACAAAACCGTACTAGTGGTAGATATCGGCGGCGGTACCACCGACTGTTCTTTAATTGAAATGGGACCGAGTTGGCGCGGGCAAGCGGATCGGACGCAAAGTCTGTTGGCACACAGTGGCCAACGAGTAGGTGGTAACGACTTAGATATTGCGCTCGCGTTCAAACAGCTAATGACGCCTTTTGGCCTTGGTAGTAAAACCACCGCGAATATTGTGATGCCGACGATTCAGTTTTGGAACCCAATCGCGATTAACAGCGTCGACGCACAGAGTGATTTCTATTCCCGCACTAATTTGGCCACGCTCAACCAACTGAAGAAAGACGCACAAGAGCCAGAAAAGCTGGCAAGGCTGCTGGAAGTGTTCCACGAAACATTAGGCTATCGAATCGTCCGACAGGCCGAAGAAGCGAAAATTGCACTTTCCGAACAGCCACAATATCGCGTTATGATGCAGGTACTGTCAGAGCAACTTGAAGTGGATATCCACTTCAATGATATGGTCGAGGCGATAGCATCACCAAAACAGAAAATGGCAGAGCTTGTGAAAGAAGCCGTTGAGCAAGGCGGCGTTACACCTGACGCAATCTTTATGACTGGAGGCTCCGCTCGCTCACCGATTTTACGCGGCGCGGTACAAGAAACCTTACCCAACATTCCCGTTGTGAGTGGTAACTATTTTGGTTCAGTCACGGCTGGCCTCGCACGTTGGGCAGAAGTATGTTTTAAGTAACCACAAAATTCGCCAGCCTGAGTGAAATTCAAGGCTGGCTATTTACATTGTAAACCGCTCCCTCTGCTTCTTTTTTTGACTCAATACGCCCGAGTCATTGCTACTGAATCCCCCCCTTTTGCGACTTTTTCTAGATAGAATTATGCTACTCTTGCATTGCATAATTTTCTCAGGAACTCTTCCATGTCTGCTGCAAACACCGTTATCGTTCTCGACTTTGAAACCACTGGCTTGTCTCCCAATATGGGTGACCGAGCAATAGAAATTGGTGCCGTTAAACTGGTTGACGGGCAAGTCGCCGACACCTTTCAGCAGCTAATGAATCCAGGGTTTAGAGTCAGTTCGTTTATCGAAAGCTATACAGGGATCAGCAATGCAATGCTGGCTAGTGCACCGAGTTGCGAGCAGGTTATGGAAGAATTTAATCACTTCATCGGCAGCGACAACTTAGTGGCCCACAACGCTTCGTTTGATAAGCGCTTTCTCGACGCAGAACTTGAACGCTTGAACACACGTTACACTGGCGAGTTTGCTTGCTCGCTGCTGATTTCTCGTCGCCTAATCCAACACGCACCGACGCATAAATTGGGCGATTTGGTACGCTACAAAAACATCGATCATGACGGCGTGTTTCACCGTGCGTTAGCAGACGCAGAGATGACTGCAAAGCTATGGATGTTAATGGTGAATGATCTCGAGCAAAGAGGCATCGCCTCACCCACGTTTTCACTGATGCAAACCATCGCAAAAACCAATAAACGCTCTGTCGAAAAGCTGCTGTCTGTGCAGCGAGGTTAGAATGTCGATAACGACCCGTCCCGCAAACGAACAAGATTTTTCATTTCTGTTTGAATTAAAGAAAGCGGCTGAATATGACGCTATCGAAGCCGTATTTGGTTGGGATGAACAATTACAAATGAGCATCCATCAACAGGAATGGCAGCAAGCTCGTCCTGTTATCATCTTAAATGACGGCGAAGCCGTTGGGAGTTATCTTTTTCAAGATCAGGCTGAGCACTGTTACTTTGGACGCTTTTTCTTGCTGCCGAAAACGCAAGGAAAAGGAATAGGTAGCAAAACCCTCCATACCGTAGTCGCACAGGCAGAGTTTAAACAAAAGCCGATAAAACTCGTTCACTTACAGGGGAATCGTGTTCACTCACTCTATCAACGCTTTGGATTCATCATCTCTGCTCAAGACGAGCATTTTGTTTATATGCAGAAAGCGGTAAGTCAATCTGAGCCAAACCAGCCGCAATCACTTTTTCATGATTACAATTCTTCTTCAAACGCTTCTTCATCTAGCAATGAAGTACTCTTAATTTCGTATTGATTAAATGAGAAAATACTCGGCCCATGAGAACGTTTGGTGATGACTTTTTCTTCTCCAAACTGAATCGTAACGTGGGAAAAGACTTTGCTTTTCACCTCGATACGATTTTCTTCTAGCGCTTTATTTAGCTCATGCTCATTGGAGTCGCGCGCTAGTTTAACCTTTTCGAGCTGTGCGTTGGCTTGTTGTTTCTCTTTTTCCAACGCTTCTTCTTGTCCTTCAGCGCGTTCCGATTTCGGTGTTTTCTTTAGCTCAAGCTCTTTTCTTACCAACTTCATCGTTGCTTCTTGAGCTTGGTTGTATTGCTCTTTGAGTTTGTTTTGACGGTCTTTATACATCTGGAAACGGGCAAACGCTTGTACGTGTGTAGCGGTGTCGCCCTCAACGCCAAGTTCAACACAAGTAATTTTTCCGCCGACTTTTGTGTGGCCGCCGCTGAGTGTACCGCGCTTCTCGGGCCCGTCAGCAATGGTAAGGTTCTTACCGCACTTCACTTCGCTGTTCATGCAGTGAAGGGTGAGGTGAATATCTTCACCCGCTTGCAGCTCACTAAATTGGGCGTATTGCGCGGTAATATTCCCGCCAGATTTCACCACACAGCTTCGTGGTTCCGTTTCCGATAAGTTGTGGCCAATGATCCCTTTTGCAACTTGGATGTCGCCCTGAGCCTGCACGTCCGCCGACTCAATGAATCCACCGATTGTAATGTTCCCCATCGCACGAACAATCATATCGGACTCGACGTTACCGAGTACAATCACATCACCTTTGAACTTCACGTGCCCTGTCGCTACGCCGATTTCAGGTAAACACAGAGCGTCACTCACATCGACACTGCGGTCTTTGAAAGTCGGCATACCTGAGACGGTCGCGATAAGTAGATTCGGATCTTTAGACGAAATTTCTGTGCCTTTACCCGCTTTGAGTAAGGCATCTTTACCAGGTTTAGGATGGATAACTTGCCCGAGTACAGTGATGCCTGGTTTGCCGCGTGTTGCAGGCATTCGACGCATCACAGGTTGATGCTCAGACACATTGATGGTTTCACCTAAATCCAGCATGTCGACTTTGCCTTCACTCCGCCCTTCTTTAGGCGCAAGGACTTGTTTAGCGGGGTCTTCGACTAAGGGAATAAACTTGGCGTCCTGACCTTGAACTGGATCGGTGCCTTTGGCGACGGCTTGCGTGAAGCGCTCACCAGGATTGAGCTGGTGGCTCATGACTAACACTTTTTTCAGAGCAAGCTTGTTAATGCCTCGTTTTATTTTGGCTTCTGCTAACGCTTGAACAATTTGCGGACCTTTCAGAGGTTGGCCTTTGTACGCACCTGTGACAGTGATGACTGCCAACATATCGTGATCTTTAAGCTCGACTTCCAGCGTAGCGTCTCTGACTTCGGCAATAGTTGTCCCTTCATATGCCTCTGGGTTGCCGTTTTTTGCCAGGTTAATAAATACCTCGACACTCTCTTCGAGAACGAAAAACTGGCTTGCGCCAATTAACGACAACGCATCAGACAAACCTCGACGGTCGAAGTTCTTATCAACATCAACGTCTGGCTCCAACTTTGCGATAACGGAACGGTTATCATCTGACAAAGCGACAAATTTATCCCACATATGAACATCAGCCCGTAAAACTCCCTGTTCCGAGTGTATGCAATTTGCTCGCCGACCTGTATCGAAAATATGACAAATTAGACGCTAGTCACTTAATGGTCGCTATTTTTGTCGGAAGTGTAATTGGAATCGAGATAACAAAATGAGGTAATCAATATTAATATCAACTACAAGCTATAGCGCGGTGTTTGTAGCAGAGATAAAAATCAAACTAAGCTTATGAATTTAAAGTGTAAAATACCATGTCTTTACACTGTAAATCGACAAGCTAAACCTTCATAGCACTCGCGTTTACAGTGTAAATTCAATCCACCAAAGGCTGGCTTGCTAACAGCTTAGTATTTAAATCGTGTCGGAACTGCTGTTCGGCCTGCTTCTTCCCCGTGAGTGCAAACTCATCCACACACTGTTGCCAAGTGTAACCTTGTACTACCTTGCGAAGTACTAAGTCACTAAACAGCGAAACTAACTCAGGAGCTCTCTTCCATAACGAGTCTAGTACAGGGGCAATGCTGTCATAGCTCGCTCCGCCATGACAGTAATGGCGAATCAATGCTGGTACATCAGGTAATTCAACGAAAGCATCGTCTTGCGCGACCAATTTACGGACGAGGTCAATCTCAATATCTTGGAACAAAGACGGCAGTGAAAACTGAATATACTGACGGAAGTAATCTCTGGTCTGCTGCACGAGTGCACTTGCCCCATGAACCATGATCAAGGAGTGCGTGCCGCTTGCTTGTTCTCTGCTACTACCTAGTCGAACCGATTGGAATCCACAACGTTGCCAGAAAGAAACCAAATCGCTGGTTGCCCCAAAGCTGGTTGAGTAGAAATCATATTGACCTTTCTCAATCAACTGCTCCAGCATCGTCTGCCCTACTCCACTGCGTTGATGCTGTGGGTGAACGGCAATACGCATAATACGTAAGCTGCGCATCTTTGCCGCATCAGCCAAACCGAGTTGATTCGCTAACGTAGTCGCGACCAAGTGGCCTTTCGGACGACGTTTGCCATGCTGAATGTCTGCGATCAGCTCATCAGACAATCCACCTTCTTCTACAGCCAGCATGCAGCCGAGACACACTTGATTCTCGAATCTCGCATAGACATGAATTGCATCGTCGTTGAGGAGCAACATTAAATCGTTTGGCGAGGTTTGATAATGCGCGTTAACCAACAACGCAAAGCAAGAGCGAAGCAAGTCAGGTTGTTCGAACAAACGCTGCTTATCAAGTAACTTAAGTTCACCGCCAACAGCAGCGCTCGCTAGCTCATTCAACTCGGCGTCGAGGAGAAATGTGCTGAAGTGCCATTCTTCTAGAGGGTCTTGGTTATTCCAGCGAATAGGTTGGTCTAGATGATAGTGGTGATAACCGGGACGATTAGCGCTCAGCCAAGTTTGAAACTTAAGCGTAAAGCCTCGTCCACAACCTTCGTAACCGTGTACGGTGGTCGAAAAGACGGTGCGATGATAGTGCTCAACCATTCGCTTAAGCATTGGGATAGGAATCGCAGACGCTTCATCGACAAACAAACAATCGCATTGAGGACGACGACGCAATACTTCATCCGGCGAAACGAATTCCAATACGGAGTCACCACAAACAATGCGTCCTTGTGTTTGCTTTGCATCGTCAAGTAACCGTAACGCGTGTTCGAACACAGGTTGGACCGTCGCCATAGACGGTGCGGTCAAAACAATATGAATTTTACGGCGGTTTATTAGTTCTGCTGCGGCGATACCTAAGGCACTGCTCTTTCCTCGCCCACGGTCAGCGGTGATGACTAACGGACGCTTTCGGTGTCCTTCTACCACTTTTCGCACTAACTCAACGGCTTGTTGCTGCTGTACAAACGGCTCTGCCAGTGATGCTTGACTATCAGAAAGCACTGGTAGTGGTTTGTCTTGTTCGATTATAAGCAGTTGTTCCAATGCGCGTTGAAGCCAACAATCACCTAACGACGTCGGTTGACTTTTTTTAGGTAGAATCAGCACCAGTCCGCCACCGACAACGCAGCCAATTGCGGCGCTAAAGCTGTTCGCGTCAAAGCCATTATCAAAATCACAGACGAGCAGACGGCATTCCTGTCCCAGCAATTGATGTCCTTTGGCGAACCCAACACTCTTGCTAACGTAATCGGGCGCTTGCCCACCGAGTTGAAATACGTGCTGTGGTGCAATTTGCTCTGCCGCTTGTTGTATCCATGATTGTTGCCATTTCCCGTCGCCTTTAAGCACTACACCAAATCGGTGCCGACGCGTAGTTGCACTAGCGAATAGCTGACTTATGTAATTTCTGTTCTCAACCATGGAGTACTCAAGTGGGTAATTAAACTAATGAGAACAATATTATGGCATAAAAAAAGCCGCTCTCGGCGGCTTTTAATATCGTGGTTCGCTATTGCAGCTTGCCTGATACGAAGTCTAGGATTTCTTGCATCAGCGTATCGTCGACTTTCTTCAAGTTGAGCGACAAGCTGTTGCCTTTGCGCGTGTAGCTCGCTCTGCCTTTGACTAAATCAGTCTTTGCAGAAACCGCCGCTTTCTTTGGCGACAGCTCTTCAATCCAGGCTTCAATGGTTTCGGTTACGTCTTTAGTGATACGCGCGACACCCTGTGCTGAGCTACGTTGCCAAACAAAACCGTCTTTAGAACTGCATTTCTCCAGCAACGCAGAACGTTTTTCGTCGTTGAGCGTGTTGTACTGTTTGTGCAGTTTAACGATAGTTGGACGACCTAAGTCTGCAACATTTGGATACGCTTGCAGTAATTCCAGCGGCAAATCTGCTGCCTTCAGCGCGCCACTGACCAGCGCTTCGCTACACTGGAACATTTTCGCTAATGCTTTTTGGTCTTCGGCTTCGCCGCTTTCTAGCTTGGCTAACATCTCTTTGCCCTTCTCGAAAAGAGACAGCGGTTTATGAGCGTTTGCCACATCAGATAAGAACTTAGCGTGTTCACCGCTAATATTCTCACCCACGTAAATTAGGAACTCTTTCTCCGCTAAGATACAAGACATACGGCGGCGGCTACCGTCCAATACTTCAATCTTGCCGTCTTCGCGTTTGCGACCTACTGCTGGGTATTGCTGACCACGCTCACGCAGTGTAACCAGCACATCAGACAGTGCGTGCTCGTTTAAGAAAGACTGCTCACGCGCGTTTTCTGCAAACACAACCGTTTGTTCACTCACCTGCTCGGCGGGAATGCGCACTAGTTCAAACTGAACCATCTCTTCACCTGCCACCGCAAGTTCAATCACTTGTGCCTGCTCTTTTGCAGCTTGCTGCGCTTGTTGAGGCGTCGTCACATGGCGTTTGTTTGCTTTACCAAATAATCTTGCGTTTAAATCTGAAGTTTTAATTGCCATAACCTAATTACCCCTGATTTAGTGATGACCAATGACTGTGGAGAACGCGTTCAAGCTCTAAAGCACTCTTTTGCACTGCGTCCTGTGCGGTAGCGAGGGTTTTCTTACCGCCTTCAAAATCACCGGTTGTGAGGTCAAATACCGTGCTGTACGTATCTGCACAAGTTTCAAATGCGCGGCTGCGAGGAATGGTCGCCATCATCACTTGATCACCCAACAAGTAGTTCATCTCCGTGAGTACCGCGACTTGCTTCTTATTGTCGTCTTCAAACATCGTTGGCATCAGACGTACGAACTCTAAACCTTGCCAATCTTCTGGGAACATTTCGTATACAGTAGGAAGATGCTGGAAGAAGTTGACCGTTGACGCCCAGTCTAAACGCTTAGCCGCACACGGAATCAGCAGCGCATTTGACGCGTACATCGCATTCCAAACCAACGGGTCAACGTGCGGACCGGTATCAATCATGATAACGTCAAACTCATCTGCAATCTTATCGATCAGCTTTTCTTTTAGCAGTTTGACGATATCCAGAGATTGGTTTTGCGATAAATTCTGCCAAGCTTCAGCATTAAACATCGCATCTTCTGGGAATGCTGATACCGTCTTCAAGTTTGGATACTGAGTAGGAAGCAGTACATTCTTTTGCAGGAATTCTTTATCGACTTCAGTACCGTCTGGCACGTTATCCAACATAACGTCGACAGCCGAATAGATATTCTCGTGGTCAGTCAGGCTGATTTGCGGGTTCAAGAACAAACGAAGTGAGCCCTGTGGATCCAAGTCAATCAAACAAATGCGATAGCGCTTATCAAGATTTAACGCCAGACACGCCGCTAAATGCACTGCGGTCATCGATTTTCCCGTACCACCCTTTTGGTTCTGTACGTTGATGATCCACGGTTTGTTGTCGCCATTTTTCTTACGTTCATGGAACTTGGGTATGCCCGCCGCGTCCATCAACATATGTGCTTCTTGCAAAGAAATCGAATAATGGTTTGCGTTATTTTTAGTGAACTGGTGACCAGACTCTTCCAGTTTACTGATCGCATCGTCTAGCTTGCGTCTTGTCAAACCTGAACGTGTTTCCATTAATGCTTTCGACATCGGTGGAAAGTGGTCGTCGCTACGTTCTTCTAACACAATCTCGATACGGTCAGCTTGGACCTGTGCAGTTTGCTCAGCTAACTGAATGAGACTTTCTATCGTTTGTTCTCTTTTCATTGCCAAATTCCGTTATTAATGATTTGCTTACGATTGTACAGCATTTAAAGACATATACAATAAAAAGGTGAACATTCACTTCTGCATTAACATCACATTAAATAGAATTATTTCAGTTGTTTTAATGACTATTAACAAAAAGCAAACCAGAAACGCCTATTTTCTACGTTGATAATGCACTGCAAATAGCTTTAAAATTAAAGTGTTACCGCGTCACATATTTACATTGTAAACATGTGATTATTCATTGAACGTCCGGAACGATTAGCTTTCGAGCATATTTTACGGCGGATGTCATTTTGACTTCTAATGCGGATAATTTAATCAATGCGATCTGGATCGAGTAGGGCATCACTTGGCAGGTGAAAATAAAATTAAGGAAAAACACGAAACGATGATCAAGGGGACATTCTTGATCATGCTTTCGGCTATAATTTGCCTTTAAGGAACGATGATCAAGGAATTCGCGCCGCATCGAGAACATTCCTATTTGCTCGATCGTTTGATTAAATTGATCGGAACAATGATCAAGTTAAGTGCGCTCCGGAAGCATGAAAATTTCAAGACGAATTACGGACGAATGCAGTTGAACTAAGGTTTGAGAGGATTTCAGGTTAGATTCCCGCCTCCGTCGAGCCACTTACAGTTGATTGTCCATCGTTCCGCAGTTTTCTTGATCATGCTTTCGACAAGTTTGGCTTTCATTCAGCGATGTGGATAACAATAGGAACGTGTCGCTCAAACGGTTTTGATTGGTGTTGATATGAGAAAATGGGCTATTTTACACTTCACCTTGATCATTCTTTCGTAAAAATTGAGCATGCCGTAGAGCAAATTCATAGAGAAAAAAGTAAAGTTATTCTTTCACTTGTGGATAACATGTGTTGTGTTGATGATCATGCTTCTGATATGTCTTTGATCATGCGTTCCTAAGTTTGATGATCATGGTTCTGAACGTTTTTGATCATGCTTTCAATAACTTATTGATCATGCTTTCGGGAATCTTATGATCATGCTTTCAGAGGCTCAAAAAAAAACTTATTTGATTACATGAAGTTATAAGCAAATCGTCTCCCTGATCAATAGATCATATAATCAATTTAGATCATATTAATCAGAAAGATCAGTTATTTAAAACAACAAGTTTTTTCTTTATTTATGATCTTTTTTTCTTTATTCTTCAGGAACTATAGCAATATTACGGCTAGTGTGATGCGGATCCAATAATGAGTTCTGAAGAAAAAATACTGATCAAAGCCCCAAGAAGCCACAAAGATGGACATTTGTTCGAGGTGTCTGAAACGGCGGTTAACTGGATAGAACAATACCAACACTTCAAAGGGGTAACGAAAAGTATCGTTGAACTTCTGAACCTTATCTCACTGCGCGGCTTTAGCAGCAAAGATGGTTTGGTTTCGACAACAGAACTGATCGACGCCACTGATGGACAAGTCACGAGAGCGGCTATTCAGCAAAGACTGAGAGCGGCTGTAAACATCGGTTTGTTCCAGCAAGTCCCAGTACGCTTTGAAGAAGGATTGGCAGGCAAGACCATGCTGCATCGCTTCATCAATCCTAACCAACTTATTTCTGTCCTCGGTGCCACCAGCTTAGTCACCGAATCGGTTAAGCAAAACGAAAAGCAAAAACGATCCAAAGCGTTGGCTCAAACTCAAGTCAACAAGCGTCTGCTCAATGAACACGGGCTGAATACACCGCCAGTGATGAAGGACGAAGCGGATCAGTTTGTTGTATCACCGACAAATTGGGCTGGGATCATCGACCAAGCACTTGCGCCGCCACGTACACGCAAGCAATACCAAAAAAGTATGGTGTCGATCTCCGGTACTCGTGCGGTGATTGAGACTCGATCATCGAAAAATATCATGACGGTCGACGATCTGATGACGTTGTTTGCGCTGTTTACGCTGACGGTGCAATACCACGAACACCACCAGCATCAGTACCAGTTGGACGGTACGCATGTGCCGAACAAAACACCGTTGTACATCACTGATATTTTGTCTTTGCGTGGCAAGAAAGACAGTGGACCGGCGCGTGATTCGATCCGCGACAGTATTGATCGGATCGAGTTTACTGATTTCCAGTTGCACGAGTTGACTGGTCGATGGCTCAGCGAGAACATGCCAGAAGGCTTTAAGAGCGATCGTTTCCGATTTTTGGCCCGTACCATTACTGCATCCGAAGAAGCCCCTACAGAGGGCGCTGACGGCGAAATACGTATCAAACCGAACCTATACATCTTGGTGTGGGAGCCCTCATTCTATGAAGAGCTGCTAACACGGGATTATTTCTTCTTGTTCCCACCTGAAATCCTGAAGCAGCACACCTTGGTATTCCAACTGTACAGTTACTTCCGTAGTCGCATGTCTCGTCGCCATACCGACGTTATGTTGCTAAGCGAACTTAACCAGAAGTTGGCGCGTAATATCGAATGGCGTCGTTTCTCGATGGATCTGATCCGAGAACTGAAACGTTTATCGGACGGGAAGGGGAGTGAGGATCTGTTTGTGGTTAACCTGTGGGGTTACCATTTGACGATCTCGGCAATCGTCGAAAAAGGCAAGATCAAAGATTACCAGTTTGATATCAAGTGTGACGCAGAAGAAGTATTGCGTTACTCGCGTGCCCGTACGACAAACGCGGGTAAGCGTAATATGGCGCCGACGTTGCCTAACCCACTGCGTAACGAAATGGTCACCAAACAGCAACTCGATGAGATGTCTCAGATCATCGACGGTGAGTTTGAACCGATCCAGCGCAAAGAACGATCGCCTAAAGGAAAATTAGGTCGTCGCGTGAAGCTGCGTAAACACCTGGTAGAGATCAACGCCGACGAGATCACCATTACTCTCTCTAAATATACCTCCTCAGAGGCTCTAGAACGCTCTATAACCGCGTTGGCGGCGATGACCGGGCATTCCCATGGTTCAATCCAAGAAGAGTGTCTGGAGCTCATAGACAAGCTTGACTACCTGCGTGTCGGTGAAGAAGCGATTCCATACGAAACGCTGAGTAAAATGGTTGAGCTGTATAATGGCCAGAGCGAAAACAAGCATTTATCGATTGAGCGCCTGATTGCTGGCTTAGCGGTGCGCCGGAAAGTGTGTAAACAAGTGTTGGAAGGGCATTTGGACGAAACCGTCTTCCGCGCATTAGACGAAGTCGCGGTGTAAGAAGTGCAAAGCCAGCTTACAATGCTGGCTTTTTCATATCGCTGCTACCGTGTCCATCTCAATAACCGACAAAAACCGCACACATCTCTGACAATCAACTGACATATAGCGCACTGCAACTGGTTATGATTTATCCCGAATAGACAACCTTAGTCCTTTCTTGATGGATAGGGAATTTCATTCCCTGATAGATTGGCTCATATTGTTACATTCATTCTGAATATTTTGGCGAGTTTTTTAACTCGCTATTTTTTTATCTCAAATTCAGTGATCCCACTCTTCTGTCCGTTTACTTCCTTGATCATTCTTCCCTATGAGTTAGTGAATTTGATTGGGTGAGGCGTATTTCCCTTGATCATCTTTCCGAGTTTCGTTCCAAGACTGAGCCGCCATAAAGTGCACGTGGGCTTCGATCAACTGATGTGAGCGCGTCTGCCAGCTCTCTTGTGTCTGTTGATTACAAAACTCGAGACTCAATACCGCTAAGTGCTGCAAGCGTTTCATGCACCAATCTCTTAGATTGAGTTCATTAACAGGGTTACACGCGACTTGCTGAAGGCGGCTGTAGGCCAGTTGCAGGTATTGGTAGGCTTTTTCTGGCGCGCTATAACGAGCTTGCAAGTAAATCTGCAGACAACCATCGAGCCAATATCCGATCGCCGCGCTTTGCGTTTCGTTGACTTCAGGTCCCCACAACTCAGTAGGAGTGTTGAGGATCAATACCTCCAACTCTTGATCATGTTTCCGGTTTTGATGCAGATCTGCGATATCGTCTAACCACTTGTCTAGTCGTTCCATACCATTCCCACCCTGAAAATTAATCTATCGAGATGAATTGGGTTTGCTGTTTGTATCAGTGTGGTTGAGGAAATGACGCTTTGCCAAATCGTACGACGCGAATAAGGTTGTGAGCTGGCTCGATAAATCGACTATTGAACAAACATGTCTAGGATAAATAGAGTGTGAAAAGAGCACTGAGGAAGAGAAAAATGAGAGCGCGATCTACTCACAAATAGTAGGGACAATTCTTTAAATGTACTGCCACTATTGGGGTCTAGCAAAGTCTATTTATAGAAAAATTGGTAAGAGTTTCTAATCTATTAGCGGTATCACATTCTCGAGCTAAAATTCTTAACAAGGGTATCGTGCTTTTGCTACAGATTAGCTGTCCCTTGCATGGTTTGTTCGGAGGTTACAATGTCCATTAATTCTATTGACCATGATGAAATGACTAAAATTGCAGAAACGTGGGACTTCACGGAAGAAGTAGAGTCACAAAAGCCAGTCAGAAGCGTTAAATCAGCGGAAGCTCGTCGCCGTATTGAAGCATTGAGAGAGATCCGAGAAAGTGGTTTAACGATTGAAGAGGCAAAAGAGCTGGGCCTTATTCACTAGCTCTTACTCACATTGCAAATACGTTAGGGTGGCGCAGTTAGCCACCCTTTGTTTTTTCGGTATTTTTTTGATCTGATCCGCTACTCACACCTCGATTCCTTCTCAACATTCCAGTTTGATGTGGTATATTCCCACTCCATATTTTTACAGATACAGAGCTGTCCTATGTCGATTAACCTTTCAAACCTTCCTGCTGAAGAGAAAAATAAGGTTGAACTAGATAAACAAGCGTCGTTTTTGGTGTGGAAGCTGCGAGAAGCGAAAGCCGGTCCTGACGAAATCGATCAGGAAGCAGCGAAAATCCGAGATGAAAACGAAAGGTCGTTCTTCTTAGAATCTGTGGCTAAATATAAGCGAGTAATGGGCGTAGCTTGATCCCCATTTCTTTGCAAATGGCGAAAAATTGAAATGATGACGCTTTTTGCTAAAATCCTTCGCGTTAAATTGAATTAGAGAGAACATCCCGATGGGAAGAAGTTTTGAAGTGCGCAAAGCCTCTATGGCGAAAACAGCGGGCGCAAAAATTAAAGTTTATTCCAAATACGGTAAAGAAATTTACATGTGCGCGAAAAATGGCGGTGCAGACCCAGACATGAACTTGTCTCTTAAGCACCTGATCGCGAAAGCGAAAAAAGACCAGGTTCCTGCACACGTTATCGACAAAGCGATTGACAAAGCAAGTGGCGGCGGCGGTGAAGATTACGTTCCTGCGCGTTACGAAGGCTTTGGACCTGGTGGTACCAGTGTCATCGTTGATTGTCTAACAGATAACGGCAACCGTACTTTCCAAGATGTTCGCCAGTGTTTTGTAAAAACAGGCGCGAAAATTGGTGTTGAAGGTTCTGTGTCTCACATGTTCGATCACCAAGCGGTATTCCAGTTCAAAGGCGATGACGACGAAGTTATTCTAGAAACGCTAATGATGGATGATGTTGATGTGACTGACGTTGAACTTGAAGACGGTGTGATCACGGTATTTGCTCCTCACACTGAATTCTTCAAAACCAAGACGGCACTAAACAATGCGTTCCCTGATCTGACTCTTGACGTAGAAGAGATCACGTTCGTTCCGCAAACTCACACGCCAATCGCGGGTGAAGATGCCGAGAAATTCCAGAAGTTCCTAGACCTTCTAGACGATTGTGATGACGTTCAGCAGGTTTACCACAACGCTGAGATGTAATCGCAAGCCAAAATACAAAACCGAGCATCAATGCTCGGTTTTTTTATGCCTTGGAAACCACATTCGGGTTAATAATCCAAGCGGACAACTTACGAACTTGCGGCAAAATCGTCAGGTTGAGTAGCAGCGCTGATGGCCAGGCGAGCACAAAGCCTTTCATCCAGATTGCCGGCCAAGCCGCGTTAAACCCGAGATTAATCCCGCTCATCAGCCCCGACATCAAGAATGCCATCGTAAACGAAGAAAGTAGGGTAGTGACCAAAAATTGCTTGCGGCTCATAGTTTCTCCTCATTGGGTGTTGTTATTTTGTTGTCAGTGAAGATATAACTACTCAATACTGAAAAAAATAGTCAGGTTTAGAACTATGAATTCCATATTTGGAAACATTGACGACTTATACCTATTTTGTAGTGTGGTGGAAGAAGGCTCATTGCTTGCCGCATCCAAGAAGCTCCAGTTGCCTGTGTCGACGATGTCTCGTCGAATTTCAGCGCTAGAAGCGCGTCTCAGCATGCGTTTGTTGGAAAAGAAGGGCAGAGAGTTAGTTGCTACGCAAAGTGGCTCTGAGGCGTTTGAGCGGCTGCGTAGTGGGATGGAATCGATAGAGTCGGGTTTCGCCCAGATGATTTCGCACACTCAAGAAGTATCAGGAAAAATCAAGCTCGCCCTACCGCACAACTTTTATCGCGCTTTCGTCGGTGACGTGGTGGAGGACTTTCTTGCCGAGTATCCTCAAGTGTCACTGGATTTGGTCCTAAGCCAAGAGCAAGCGATCCCGCAAACTGACCGAGATCTGTTGATCACCTTCGACTTGTCGGAGATGGATGATATGGTTGCTCGGCCACTGTTTGTGGCCGAGCACGGTTTTTTTGCCAGTCCGGATTACCTTGCCAACGCACCAGCCGTCGAAGACCTAGCGTCACTTGCCAGTTTAGATTGGGTCAGTGTTGACCGTGAGAATGACATTCCGGTCTACCAAGGTGAGTGTCTCGTCGACATCATTCAAGTTAAACCTAAGTTGATCGTCAACGACATTCTTGCGGTTTGTACCGCAGTCGAAAAAGGTTTGGGCGTGGCATCGCTGCCGTTTCGTCATGTGCATGAAGAGATGAATATGGTGCGAGTTTTACCACAGTATAAACGTAGTCCGCGCCAAGCGTATTTAGTGTACCGCCAGCGTCGTTATCAACCCAAAGCGCTGACGCTGCTAGTCGAACGTTTGTTAAAAGGCGTTGAAAAAATGCAAATCACTCATCGCTTTACAGTGTAAAGTTGAGTCTCAAATAAGGTCTAAGGATAGAAGATGAATAAAGTTGTTATCGTCACTGGGGCAGGGCGAGGAATTGGCGCGGAAACCGCAAAACTGTTGGCGTCTCAAGGTTACGCGGTGTGCGTGAATTACCTCAAGAATCGGCGACGTGCCAATCAAGTCGTTGAAGACATTACGCAAAGTGGTGGAGTCGCTTTCGCTTACCAAGCTGATGTGTCACAAGAAGATCAAGTCCAAGCGATGTTTCGTGCCGTAACAGAGCATTTCGGAGAAGTGACACACTTGGTGAACAACGCTGGTATTTTATTTACCCAGTCAACGCTCAACCAAATCTCAGTCGAGCGTTTTAAAAACGTGCTCGATAGCAACGTCATCAGCTGTTTTGTTTGTTGTAAAACCTTTATCAACCAGCTCAGTGAGCACAGCCAAGGGGCGATTGTGAATGTATCGTCTGCGGCGTCGAGAAGCGGAGCGCCGTTTGAATACGTTGATTACGCAGCGTCAAAAGGAGCGATGGATTCATTGACCAAAGGGCTATCGCTTGAACTTGCAGCCAGAGGCATACGTGTGAATGGCGTAAGACCAGGGTGCATTTATACCGAGATGCACGCCGATGGGGGGGAACCCGACAGAGTGGACCGCTTGGCTTCACAACTGCCAATGCAACGCGGTGGCACAGCGCAAGAAGTGGCGGAAGCGATCGCTTGGTTATTGTCTGACAGTGCGTCTTACGTCACAGGCTCGTTTATCGAACTCGCTGGCGGCCGTTAGTTCCGCTACAACTATAGCGAGCCCATTGCTCGTGTGTAGAAGCAAGGTTCAATGTGAGTTAAACTTAACCACGTAATTCAACGCAGGGGTATCTATGTCCAATCCATCTTCTGATTCAACGGCACAAAAGAAAAAAACATTTTCACCAAAACCTGAAAACTACAAAGTTAGTCTAAAATATGAGGGCATGTCGCTGAAGGAAGAGTGTGAAAACCGCTCGATAGCTGAGTTAAAAAGGAAGTATGCGAGATAAATATGGCGCTTATCATGACAGATACTGTTACCCAGAGAGCGACGTTCTTACTAACCTGCTGAATCTGAGGGACGGTGACGAACTTGCTGAGGCTGAAATAGCCATTACGGCAGAGCGTTATCGTACCTATCAAAGTGAACTCACTTCTATCGAAGAGTTTACGTTTTCCCATCTTAAAGACTTACATTTTCATCTTTTCCAAGACTTGTATCACTGGGCAGGGCAACTGCGCGAAGTGGATATTTCAAAAGGTGATACTCGTTTCTGCACCGTGCCGAGAATAGCGATTGAAGGCGAAAAGCTGTTCAAATTGATCCCCAAGCTTGCCGAGATTTCCGATCAAGAACAGTTGATTGAAGAAGTTGCTTCGCTGTTTTGCGAGATTAATTTGCTGCATCCGTTTCGCGAAGGTAATGGCCGCGTACAGCGCTTTTTCTTCGAAGAAATGTTGTTTGTCCTCGGCTACGATTTAACTTGGCCGCCGCTTTCTAAAGCACATTGGGTGGATGCCAATATTGCTGGTGTGTATCTTAATCTGGAACCGCTCAAAGCCATCTTCCGCCAAGCTATCGTCAAACTATAAAAACGCCAAGCCTGATAGCAGACTTGGCGTGGTTGTTTTATTG
Organism: Vibrio hepatarius; assembly: GCF_011806575.1. Lineage (GTDB taxonomy): Bacteria > Pseudomonadota > Gammaproteobacteria > Enterobacterales > Vibrionaceae > Vibrio > Vibrio hepatarius_A. The sequence continues at coordinate 56,561 of NZ_JAATOO010000017.1, read as the reverse complement.
TTCGGAGAGTGCGTTATCCGCTCAATGATTTATTGTGTGTACTGGTTTTCGCTGCTTAAGTGCGATAACTAATTGTGGTAACAGCGACATGGCGATCATCCCTGCCATTAATCCATATTGGACAACGGTGTAGTTTTCGCCGAGTAGAATCAACCCGGTGACAATCCCAGCAATCGGGTTGGCGATGCCACCAAAGGTAAAGTCCACCACGCTCATACGTTGCAGTAGCCATACGTACAAACCATATCCCAGCGCCGTGTTGAGTACCGCCACCCAAATCAGCCCCAACGCGTTTTTTAGCGAGATGCCACTCAGCGTCGTTACATAGTTCTCTGTAGTAAACACCGAATGAATGGCTGACAGCACGACCAGCACCAGTCCGCCTAAGATCAGTTGCCACGTTAGTACCTTCCACCAGTGCATACGTGCGCCGAGAGATTTGGTGATTGAGCTACCGACAACGATGCAAGAGATCGCCGCCAGCATCGCCAGTAAACCGATTGGGTTTAGGCGGATTGAACTTGGATCAAACAGCATCCATGCGAGTAATACTAACGCGGCGCCACATAGCGCTTGAATCGCACTGGGGCGCTGTTTGTTTTTAAGCCAATGAAACAACATCGCAAATACCGGTACGGACACCATGCCAACGCCGGAGATCGCAGAAGGTAGAGTTAATGCCATAACAAAGATTAGCGCAAAGAAGGCCGCGATGTTGATCGTCCCAAGCGTGATCAGCACTTTCCACTCGTCTCGTGTTGGCAAGGTAGGTTTGATCATCAGCAGCAATAATCCGGCTGGAAGAGCACGCAGCGCGCCCAGCAACAATGGTGGCCAATCCGTCAGTGTAAATTGAGTCACTGCGTAGGTCGTTCCCCAGAAAAATGAGGGAATCATAGCGAGTAATATGTTCATTGATTTTATCTTTACGTTAAGATAATTGACTTGGAATGTACGCCCTGATTGGTTCTTTGTAAAGTATCTTTATGTTAAGATACTTGCCAGTCTCAATTCGTTTGCGGAGAAGCGTCGATGGACGTTGTGGATCGTCTGACCCAGCAATGGGCGTTGGAAAAACCGGAACTGGATACCGAACCTATGGCCATCATGGGGCGGATCTTGCGTATTGCTAAACACATGGAAACCGAAGTCGCGCAACTGCACAAACGCTATGGGCTTAAACTCGGTGAGTTCGATGTGCTAGCAACGCTGAGACGCAGCGGTGAGCCGTTTTGTCTCACGCCGTCAGAATTAATGGGTTCGATGTTACTTACTTCTGGTGCGATGACGCATCGGCTAGACAAGCTTGAATCGAAACAGCTTATTGTTCGTACTCATAGTAAAGCGGACCGCCGCAGTGTGACAGTGAAACTGACGGCGAAGGGGATTCGATTGATTGATGAGCTGCTGGAATTGCACGTTGAACTGCAGCACCGCTTGATCAGCGGAATGGACGTCGAGCACAAAGCGCAGCTTAACCAAATGCTCAAGCTCTGTTTGGCTGAGTTTGAGTAACCGCTCATCCTAGCCCAAATTACACTGTAAATCGCCAAACTGATGCTATCGCGTTGAGTAAACATAGTTTTCACCGCTAGCGGCACGTAATCGCCCCGTTTGTTTGGCGAGGGTGTAAAATAAATAAACCACTCGTATTAATTGGATTACCCCATGCATCAAATAACGAATTCTGACCTCCTTACGTTTATGGTTTCGAAGCATGAACCAGGACTTGCGGTGAACAACCCTGCGACTGGTGAACTGCTCGGTTACGCGCCTATTCTGCAACACCAGCAGATTGAAGCGGCGGTGGAACGTGCGCATCACGCGCAGCGAGTGTGGGCGAAATTACCTGCAAAAAGCCGTTCACAACTGCTGAACCAGTGGTATCACTTGCTGGTGGACAACCAAGAAGACCTCGCGCGTTTGATGACCTTAGAGCAGGGGAAACCGCTTGCCGAAGCTAAAGGGGAAGTGCTGTATGGCGCCAGCTTTGTCGAGTGGTTTGCCGAAGAGGGCAAGCGTACTTACGGTGAATCGATCCCTGCCCCTTCTGGTGACAAGCGTATTGTTACCATTAAACAACCCGTTGGCGTCGCGAGTGCCATTACGCCGTGGAATTTTCCGATTGCGATGATTACCCGTAAAGCCGCTCCTGCGTTGGCTGCCGGTTGTAGTTTTATCGTTAAGCCTGCCGAGCTCACACCGCTATCGGCTTTTGCTGTGGTGCAGTTGGCCTATCAAGCGGGCATCCCGCGCGATGTGTTGCAAGTGGTGTTGGGAGAAGACGCTGCGCAAGTCGGGTCGATATTTACCTCGCATCCTTTGATTCGCAAGCTATCGTTTACCGGGTCAACGCGCGTTGGTCGTATTTTGATGGAACAAAGTGCACACGATATTAAACGCACCTCTATGGAGCTAGGCGGAAACGCACCGTTTATCGTGTTTGACGATGCAGATATTGATGCTGCAGTGCAGGGTGCGATCGCGTCTAAGTTCCGCAATGCGGGGCAAACGTGTGTATGCGCCAACCGCTTTTATGTGCACAGCAGCGTATACGATGAGTTTATCGAAAAATTTGCCGCACAAGTGGAGCAACTTAACGTCGGTAACGGCTTAGAAGAGGGGATTAACGTCGGCCCGGTGATCAGCCAAACGGCGAAAGATAACATTCTTGCTGTGATCGAGCGGGCTCTCGAACAAGGTTCTGAGGTGGCGACAAAACGCGTCGAGCATGATGGCTTATTTGTTGCGCCAGTGGTGCTGAAAAATGTTCGCCATGACATGGAGATCGTGTCACAAGAGATCTTCGGCCCTGTCGCGCCAGTGATTGCGTTTGACAGCGACGAGCAATTGATTGAAATGGCCAATGACACCATTTACGGTTTAGCGTCTTACTTTTATAGCCAGAATATCGCTCGTGTATGGAATGTTGCGGAAGCGCTTGAGTACGGAATGGTGGGCATTAATGAAGGCATTATTTCGACCGAAGTAGCCCCTTTTGGTGGCGTTAAACAGTCCGGTATTGGCCGCGAGGGAGCCAAGCAAGGTATTGACGAATATATGAATATCAAATACCTCTGTTTTGGTGGACTATAACCAGACTGGACGATTGTTGAACCTTACAATTAATGACAATTCTGTTAATTTTTGATTAACCCATGTTCGAAGCATGGTTATCCTTGTACGCTGTTATTGGTGATAAAATGAACAGTGGAGAAGGGCCATGTCTATTGCCAATAAAGGAATTCCATGCGTATTGAGTATGATGCTCGCATCCCCGCTTGCTCTGGCTCAAGAACAAATCAACATTGTCGGCTCATCAACCGTCTATCCTTTTGCTACGGTCGTTGCGGAACGATTCGGCAAATCTACTCACTTTTCTGTCCCTAAAATTGAATCGACCGGCTCTGGTGGCGGCTTAAAGCTCTTCTGCTCTGGTGTCGGTGGTAACACCCCAGATATCACAAATGCGTCGCGTAAAATTAAGTCTAGTGAAATTGAGTTGTGCAAGAAAAACGGGGTGAACGACGTCATCGAAATTCAAATTGGTTACGATGGAATTGCCTTTGCTAACTCGACTAAGTCTGCTCAGCTTGATGTGACGATCAAAGAACTGTATATGGCGTTAGCAAAAGTTCTGCCGAATGAAAAAGGTGATTTGGTGGACAACCCGTATCAAACTTGGCAGCAAATTAATCCTGACTTTCCTAATGTTGGTATCGAAGTATTAGGTCCGCCACCAACATCGGGTACTCGAGATGCGTTTGTTGAGCTAGTGATGGAAGCTGGGTGTGATGAACTTCCCGCGATGAAAGCGCTCGCTAAGGTGGATAGCAAGAAACATAAGGCAGCTTGTCAAGGTCTTCGCGAAGATGGTGCGTTTGTTGAAGCCGGAGAAAACGACAACCTTATCGTGCAGAAGCTGGCATCGAATCCCAATGCGTTTGGTATTTTTGGGTATAGTTTCTTAGACCAGAATCGCGACAAGGTGCAAGGCGCTAAAATTAATGGTGTAACGCCGTCATTTGACGCCATTGGTGATGGAAGTTATCCAGTATCTCGCTCGCTGTTTTTTTACATCAAAAAAGCCCATGTTGGCACAGTGGCCGGGCTACACGAATATGCGTTGGCTTTTACCAGTGAAGATGCGATTGGAGAAGAAGGGTATTTGACTGACCGAGGTTTGATCCCGCTTTCTGAAGCCGATTGGAAAAAAGTACGCCAAGCGGCTGAGAGTTTAACGCCTAATCTATAACGCATATGCTGCCGCTGTATATTGTAATACTGGCTGTTTTGGCTTTTCTTGTTGGTCGGTTCAAAGCAGTCAGAGTCGCCTCTCATTTGGGCGGCGTAAGGCACTTGCATTCATTGCCCAGCTATTATGGTTGGTTTGTTATGTGGGTGGTGACGCTGCCTGTTATCTCATTCTGTTTATTGTGGATGGTGTCGGAGCATTGGATTATCCGCTACCTGACGCTTTCTCACTTCACCGCGCTATATCCCCTACAACAAGCGGGAATTCAAGAAGATCTGCTGTACGCGCGAATTGTCGCTGGGCTCGGTGGCGAGACGTCCGACGATCCTTTTTACAAGGCACTCTTTCAAGCTCAACAGTATTATCGTGCGCTTGAAGTTGAAAATGACAAACTGTTTTTTATCGGTCTGGTACTGCTAGTCGCATTTCTTCTATTTGTCGGTATTAGCCAAGTTAAGCCTTACTTCCGCGCTCGCCCCAAAGTGGAGAAGGTGGTGCGTTGGCTGCTGATCCTCTGCTCTTCTATCGCGATTTTGACCACTGTTGGTATTGTACTTTCTGTCTTGTTTGAGTCAGTGCGGTTTTTCTCAACTATCCCCGTTCCAGATTTTCTATTTGGTACCCATTGGTCGCCCCAGATTGCCATTCGCGCCGACCAACAAGGTGCAAGTGGTGCCTTTGGCGCTGTTCCTTTGTTTATTGGTACATTGCTGGTGACGTTGATCGCGATGTTGGTAGCAGCACCGATTGGGTTATTCAGCGCTATTTATTTAGCGGAATACGCGTCAGAGAAAACCCGAACGTACATCAAACCGATCATGGAAATATTAGCGGGTATTCCGACGGTGGTGTATGGCTTTATTGCTGCGCTGATGATTGCCCCAGCTATCCGTTCCGCAGCTGAAACCTTGGGCAGCGACAGCGTGTCTTCAGAAAGCGCATTGGCCGCGGGCTTGGTAATGGGCGTGATGATCATCCCTTTTGTTTCGTCTTTGTCTGATGATGTCATTCGAGCTGTGCCACAAAGTATCAGAGATGCCTCTCTTGCGATGGGCGCGACGCACTCTGAAACCATAAAGAAAGTGGTATTACCTGCTGCATTACCTGGAATTGTCGGGGGCTTACTGTTAGCAGTATCTCGAGCCATCGGTGAGACGATGATTGTCGTTATGGCAGCAGGTTTATCGGCGAACTTGACTTTCAACCCGTTGGAGTCGGTAACTACGATAACGGTACAAATCGTGACGTTGCTGGTAGGAGATCAAGAATTTGACAGTGCAAAAACACTGGCTGCGTTTGCTCTGGGGTTAACCTTGTTTGTCGTGACGCTGATCCTAAACGTCATTGCCTTGCGTATTGTGAAAAAGTATCGAGAGCATTATGAGTGATTCACAGCAACACCTGACCCAGAAAAAAATAGCGACTATTCGCCAGTCTCTGGTCAAGCGTAAACGCTCAGAAACGCGCTTTCGAGCCTACGGCGTCGTGTCGATATTGTGCTCTTTGTCCTTTTTGGTTTTTCTTTTGACTTCTGTGATTGCTACTGGTGTGGGGGCGTTTATCAGCTCTGAAATCGAGCTAACGCTTCGCTTGGACAAACAAAGTCACCAAACCTCTCCGCGCAGTTTGATTCGTGACCAGCTAAAAATAGAATTCCCTGACGTTACCAGCCGCTCCGAGCGTCGAGAGCTATATAGGTTGGTCTCGGTCGAATCAGAATACATATTGCAGCGGAAGTTAGTAGAGCAAGCGTTGTCTGATACTTCGCTGTCGGTGTGGTTACCGATGAGTGACAAGTTCAATCAATATCGCAAAGGATCGAGTAAAGTTGCGATGAGTGAGCAAGAGTTGAATTGGTACCACTCTTTGCTGGAGCAAGAACGGATTCGCACTACGTTTAACTGGCGATTTTTTTCACTCGGAGACAGCCGAAATCCAGAGGTGGCTGGTATTGCAGGGGCGTTTATGGGGTCTTTGTTTACTTTGCTCACGACCATGCTGTTGAGTTTTCCTATTGGTGTCGGTGCAGCAATTTATCTTGAAGAGTTTGCTCCCAAAAATACGCTTACCGATATCATCGAGGTTAATATCAACAACCTTGCTGCAGTCCCTTCTATCGTGTTTGGCTTGCTTGGTTTAGCTATCTTTCTCAATGTGTTGGAACTGCCGAGATCAACCCCACTGGTGGGCGGGTTGGTTTTAACATTAATGACGTTGCCAACCATCATTATCTCTAGTCGGGCTTCTTTGAAGTCCGTGCCACCTTCCATCCGCGATGGGGCGTTAGCGATGGGAGCCTCTCGGACACAGGTCGTCTTTCATCACGTTGTGCCATTGGCGTTACCGGGTATGTTTACCGGAACCATTATTGGCATGGCGCAAGCGTTGGGTGAAACAGCACCTTTACTGATGATTGGGATGGTGGCGTTTATTGTCGATGTGCCGCAAGGATTTCTCGATGCGGCGACCGCTTTGCCTGTTCAGATCTTTCTCTGGTCTGAAAATCCAGAGCGTGGCTACGTAGAGCTGACTTCTGCGGCTATTATTGTCTTGCTGTTTTTCTTATTTTTGATGAATGGCGTGGCACTTTATCTAAGGCGAAAGTTGGAAACAAGGTGGTAGTTATGAGCGAATTAGAGCAGTCACCGATGCGTTTAAACGCACCCCTGTGCAGAGTGTTCCCTAGTGCGAAGCCATCACATCAAACCATAGGAGTTTTCAGTAGTGATCGAGCCGGTATGACAACTAAACACGTCAACGTGTTCTATAGCGAGGAACAAGCGATTTATGACGTCAGTCTAGACTTAGGTCGGGGAGAAGTCCTAGCCCTTGTCGGGCCTTCTGGGTGTGGTAAATCGACGTTTCTACGTTGTCTAAATCGAATGAATGATACGGTGCTTGGTTGTGTTGTTCAGGGTGGAATAGCCCTTAGCAATACCGATATTCAGTCTCTAGAGCCGGAAGAGCTACGTTCTAGAGTCGGGATGGTCTTTCAAAAGCCTAATCCTTTTCCAAAATCGATTTATGACAATGTCGCTTATGGTCCAAAGATCCATGGTTTGGTCGAACACAAGGATGAACTGGACGAGCTGGTGGAGCAGTCATTGAAAAAATCAGGATTGTGGGAAGAAGTGTCGTCACGGTTGCACTTACCTGCGACAGGCTTGTCTGGCGGGCAACAGCAACGCTTGTGTATCGCCCGCGCTATTTCGATCAGCCCGGAAGTGATTTTAATGGATGAGCCTTGTTCTGCCCTTGACCCAATTGCGACGGCGGTCATTGAAGAACTGATTCTAGAGTTGAAAGAGAATTTCACCATTGGAATGGTGACCCATTCGATGCAACAAGCACAGCGAATCTCAGATCGAACGGCGTATTTTCACTTGGGGCAATTGATTGAGGTTAACCCAACCAAACAAATGTTCGAGCAACCTATTCACTCTCTGACAAAAGGGTACTTGCAAGGACATTTCGGCTGATTGGGAAGGGTTTTCGTTTCTACTCTGTACCTAACTGAGTGAGTACTGTTTTCTGCTCCTCGTGGCTCATTTGTGTTAAGGGGAGGTCGGCGAGCTTAACCAATCGCTCGCGTAATATTTGGTATGCATCCTGAAGAGCTCCTTTGGCGCTTGCGCTCTCGTCAGCCAAAGGGTTGTCTAGTGACCAGTTCACACGCACGCCGTCACCTAACCAGTTTGGACAGGCCTCATGGTGCACGGTGTCACACACTGAAATGACAAAGTCGGGGTGAAACCCAATAAACTCTTCCCAAGATTTACTACGAAATGTCCCAGTGTCTACTTCGATTGATTTAAGGAACTCAATCACTTGAGGCTGTATTTCACCTGTTGGTTCGCTGCCAGCACTACGTATTTCGTAGTTATTGGGCAACACTCTTTGTGCGACTGCTTCAGCTAGAATACTTCTGCAGGAATTGTGGCGGCATACAAACAGTAACTTCATAACCATTCCTTCGACTTTTCATTGTGTAAAAAGGGGAGTGATCCGATATTAGAGAATCAATTTGAAGATTTTGTGACAGAGCAATGTAGGTGCTTGCGTGGAATTAGGAGTGCTTCAAAAGTCAGAAAACTATTCTGATTGATGGATAAACAAGCAAGACTCACCGAAGTGAGTCTTGCAGCTGTGAATTTGTTGTTGAGTGATGACTACGACTCAATTGGTACCACTAAGATATCGACGGGTGATTTGTTGATCAGGTGCTGAGAGTAGGAAATAATTCGGCTCCAGAAATCTTGGTGGTGACCACAAATCAACAAATCAACTCCGTTGCCTGCGATCACTTCATGCAATTTTTCACTCAGATCGCCCGTACCAACGATGATTTTTTTCACCGGATAATCGGTGCTGGCGTCAAATTCTTTCAACTGCTCCATTGTATGTTCGTTAACTGGTCTCAAATCGGGGTTAGCCTTAATATCCACTAAATCAGGATAGATCTCCCCATGAGTACCATCGATGTGAATAAACGAGATATCAGAACCAAGCTGCTTCGCTAAAAACGTCGCTCGCTCAATAAGGATGTTACTCTGCTCTGAAAGCTCAATAGCGACCATGATGTGTTTGTATTGCATATCCAACCCCTAATTGAAATCGACCATTTAAGCATAGTCTTAATTAGGAGAAATTGGTGCCTGTCAGATCGCGAATTACTCACAAAATTCTCATATTCATCTCTTTGACTACTCAAGTGTTTTTCATTTTCCGTGTCGCGTTTATTCCCTCACATCCGCCTAGCATTCAAGTAAGGAATTGATGCAGGCAGCAAAGTCGGTTTTGTTCAGTTTCGTACAAATGAAGCATAACTGATTGCTGTTTGATGGTTTTCTTATTTTATGAGAAATAGATGTTTAAATTGTTTATATATTCTTACTTATTGAGAATAAAATTTGTCGAAGAAATTATCTGACGATACAACATGAGCACCAACTCGATGAAACAAAGCAATGGACAGGTCAACGAAAAGGTATTGCAGCTTTTGATGCAAGTGGCGGTGAATGACGAGCCCGTCACCGCTAAGCAGTTGAGCGACCAGGTAGGCACGCCAATCAGCAGCCTCTATCGCCACCTCAAGCTATTGAAAGAATGGAATCTAATCGAAGAAAGTCCAAGTGACAAAACCTTGATCATCGGTCCAGCAGCATTGATGCTAATGCGCAGCTACAAGAATAGCCAACACGATTTGGATGCAGTGGATTTGGTTTTGAATCGACTGCAAAAACAAACCGGCGAAATGTCGGCCTACATGGTCCCAGTTGGTTATCGTGCGCTGTGTGTGAGCAGAAAAGAGAGCATGCAGGCGCTTCGTTGCAGTTACGTCCAGGGTCAAAGTCAACCCCTGCTGCGAGGCGCCTCATCCCGAGTTATGTTGGCATATATGCCTGCTCAGCGGTGCGAAAAAATACTGCGATACTTTGGTGAGCAAGACAAAATTGTTCAATGGCAGCAAAAGTTGGAGCAAATTCGCAACCAAGGCTATGCCGTTAGTACTTCTGAGATTGACTCGGGCGTTTCCGGGATCAGCGCACCAGTGATGAAAGGCAGTAAGCTGATCGGCGCCGTCTCTGTAATGGCACCAGCGCATCGGGTTGAAACGAATCAACAAAAAATCATTTTACACGTTCTTCAGGCAGCGAGGGCTTTGCCCCCAGAAAGGTAATCGCAATGTTTGGGCTATTTCGACGTAACAAAACCGAGAATATTATTGGACTTCCGTCTCACCAACTCACACTGATCAGCGTGAGCGAACAGCTTAAATCAATGAAGCTGGTGGATTTCGAAATGGCAGACCAGAGCTTAGAAGAAGTGTATGAATGGCTATCGCAACAAGACAGACACCATTGGTTGAACGGCGGCCATTTCAATCTCAAGCAGCAGCCAAGTAGCAAATTTCAGCTGCACCTTAGTCGTCTTTTGGGCTCTGATTCGTTACCAGTGGTGCTGACCAATAACGTTGAGACGTTGCTACACAGCTTGCCTTTACTGCATACGCCGCGCCGCGAGTTAGGCATCATCCATATCGGTCGACGCTTTGAGCTAAAAGCGCCGCTTGAACCGGATATTGGCTCGGCTTACCATTTTGCGCTTTCTCGCTACAACGAATGTCGTCTATTTTGTATTGGTATCGACAACTCACAAAATGATGAGCGCAGCATTGAGTATGCCGAAGACCTAGGCTGTGACTGGATGACGATGCAAGAGTGCGGTTTCAGCCATCGGTTTCACGTTAAACAGCAGATCGCGAGTTACTTATCTCATTGTGAAGATGTTGTCGTGAACATTGATCTGGAGTGTTTGTACCCGAGTGCTCGTATAGAGTCGGCAAGCTGGTTGGAGGTGCAAATGGTGAGTCGCATGCTGAGACAACTTTTGATTTCAGGAAAGGTACGTCACATTCAGTTGGTTGGATACAAAGATAAGCACCTATACTCCAAACAGACACTGAATCTGTTGCATGATATGGCGGAAATGTTTCCCGTCAATCACCGAGCGGCGTGACATACTCTAATTTTGTCAGGCGCTAAAAACACAAAAGCTGGCGTTAAAGCCAGCTTAGTTTTTTGGGTTTGCACATTAAGATTGTTTGTTCGCGTTTTTGCTTGAGTCTTTCCAGTACTGAATTCGAACGCGATGCAATTGTGCTTTTCTCATTTTCTTCATGATATTCCCTCATTTAGAACATTTGTGCTCGTCATTGAGCTTATTTGATTGTGGTTCCTCATGAACAGGATCCAATTTATCCAGCTACTTAAAATTTAGCTAGGTTTAAGATCACATTTTTTTGCATAAATTCGATATATTACTCTGTAAAATTGAAGAGCCACGCACTTTAATAAGTTTGCCATGTAAATCGAGAAAAACTGTAATCTGCAATTAATCTTAAATAAACAATAGCTTAACTTATTTGTCATCTTGGTTGCCTAGCATCTGCTCGCTAACGAATAAAAACTAATCCAGCAAGGAGTCAGCGATGTGGAACCGTGATGAACAAGATTCGCAGTTTAGCCAAATGATCGAAGCGAGATTGTCTCGCCGTCGTTTTTTAGTCGGTACAGCAGCGGTGAGCGCTGGTGCCTTCCTTTCATTAAACCCAATTGCAAAAGCGTTCGCAGCAGACAAGCAAAGCGCACTGCTCAATTTCGAGGCGGTGCCAGTGTCCACGTCAGACGAAATTGTCGTACCGAAAGGCTACAAAGCGAAACCACTACTGTCATGGGGAGACCCAATTTTCTCGGGCGCACCAGAGTTTGATCAGAGTGGTAAACAAGATTCTAAAGCACAACAACGTCAGTTTGGTGATAACACCGATGGTATGAGTTTGTTCTCGATCAGCGACGATCGTGCGGTGATCGCGGTAAACAACGAATACACCAACTATGAATACCTGTTTGATCATGGCGGTGACGCGATGACAGCAGATGATGTATTAAAAGCGCAAGCAGCACACGGTGTCACGGTGTTTGAGATCGTTAAGTCTGGTGGTGAATGGAAGCTAGATAAAGACGGTAAACGCAACCGTCGTATCACCGCAAACACAGAGATGATGCTAACTGGACCCGCTACTGGTCACGCACTGATGAAAACCGAACTTGACCCATCTGGTATGAAACCGCTGGGTACATTCAACAACTGTGCAAACGGTCAAACACCTTGGGGTACATACCTGACGTGTGAAGAGAACTTCCACGGTTACTTTGGTACTCGTGAAGAAGGCGCAGATATTTCTGCTGACCACAAACGCTATGGCATTAAAGCGGCACCAAGCAGCTACCAATGGCACGATGCCGACGAGCGTTTTGACGTAGCTAAGCACCCAAATGAACCGCACCGGTTTGGTTGGGTTGTGGAAATCGACCCGCATAACCCAGACGCAACGCCACTAAAACGTACTGCACTTGGCCGCTTTAAACACGAAAACGCGGCGGTTGTGGTGAACGACGACGGCCACGTGGTGGTGTATCTAGGTGATGACGAGCGCGGTGAGCACCTATACAAGTTCGTTTCTAAGCATAAATACAAACCTGGCAACGACAAGGCGAACCGCGATCTGTTGGAAGAAGGCACGTTGTATGTCGCGAAATTCGACATGGACGACAAAGAGCTGAAAGGCAACGGTGAATGGATCGAGCTGACTTACGGCAAAAATGGCTTAACCAAAGAAAACGGCTTTAACGATCAAGCTGAGGTGATGATCTTCGCTCGTCGCGCGGCAACGCAAGTCGGTGCAACGACGATGGATCGCCCTGAATGGGTTGCGGTTCACCCAGACAATAAGCACGTTTTCTGTACCCTGACTAACAACAAAAACCGTGGCGTCAAAGAAAACCAACCAGTGGGTGGCCCTAACCCTCGTGCGCAAAACAACTACGGTCAGATCGTACGCTGGATGCCTCAAGGTGGCGACCACACTAACAGTGGTTTTGAGTGGGATCTGTACCTCATTGCAGGTAACCCAGTAGTACACAAAGGCACGCCTTACGCGGGCAGTGAGAACATCAATGCGGATAACATGTTTAACAGCCCTGATGGCATTGGTTTCGATAAAGCAGGCCGTTTGTGGATTCAAACCGACGGTAAATACTCGAACAAAGGTGACTTTGCAGGGCAGGGGAATAACCAGATGCTGTGTGGCGATCCAATGACGGGTGAAGTGCGTCGATTCCTAACCGGGCCAATCGCGTGTGAAATCACCGGTCTGACTTTCTCGCCAGATTACAAAACCATGTTTGTTGGCGTTCAGCACCCAGGTGAAGATGGCGCACCGTCGCACTTCCCAGCCGGTGGCAACAGCAAACCGCGTTCCACCATTGTGGCGATTACTCGTGAAGATGGCGGCGTGATTGGCGCGTAACTGCATTAACCAAAACCAGTAGTTTAAGGGGCTCAATGCCCCTTTTTTTATCGCTGGATAAATGCAGGATATTTATGCGCCTGTCCACATAATATTTGTGACTTAGAGATTGTTTACCACTAAATGTAGTTGCCAGCGCCATACGGTAACCCTATATTGAAAAGGTACCTCAATAACATCAAGGTGTAGAGACCGAATAACTTTTTAAGTGAATACAATAAACTGAACGCAATAGAGACACGAGCCTTAACAAGTGTGGCTTGTTGAGAGTGAATCCAAAACGTAAAAGAATAAAGTATTGCATAACGGCCTTTAACTTCATCCGAAGCTGCATCTTGGGTTAGCCAGGTACTGGTGTTTAACCACAAGGGGAGGTTAGTTATGGTTTCAGTGATTATATTCGCATTAGCCATTGTTGTTTTCTTTGGTTGCTGGACCGCACAGCATGGATTGCCAGTTCTCGGTATGAAGCTTGATGAGTCTGATCAGTTATTGCTCGCTGAAGTGTTAGGCGAGGAAGTCTTAGAGGCATAGTTCGCCCAGCGAAGTAGAGACAAAAAAGGAGCGTTTAGCTCCTTTTGTCGTTTCTAGCGCCGCCAAACTGCTTATTTCTTCTTTGGATGCTTTCTCGCCAGCAAATTATTGGTGCATTCGCATTTTAAATACTGCTATCATCTGCTGGAAATAGTCGGGGAGCCGAAAGGCTGAGATCGCATAGCGAGACCCGTAGAACCTGATTCAGTTAGCACTGGCGTAGGGAACTATTAGCGTCGCATCTTTATTCTGTGCGAGGCACTCGCTGTAAGTAGGATACTTCCACTCTCTACTTGGGCAGAGTCAGTTCTTATACGTCTTGTAGTAGGAGCGACCATGCCGCATTCACAAGACACCACCCCAATCGTATTAACCATCGCAGGCTCAGACAGCGGCGGCGGTGCGGGAATTCAAGCCGATATCAAAGCCATCTCTGCCACCGGCAGCTACGCGTGTTCGGTGATCACCGCGATTACCTCTCAGAACACCCGGGGCGTCCGCTCAATACATCCCGTGCCACTCGAGCATATTGAAAGCCAACTCGACGCGGTGTTTTCTGACCTCAATATCGTCGCGGTGAAAATCGGCATGCTGGCGGATGCGAATATCATTCAGTTGGTGGCGCGCAAGCTAAGACAATACACGCCAAAGTTCTTGGTGATTGACCCTGTGATGGTCGCCACCAGCGGTGATCTTTTGTTGCAACAGAACGCTATCAGCACCCTCAAACAAGAGTTGATCCCTATGGCTGATTTGTTAACGCCCAACTTACCTGAAGGGGCGGCTTTAGTGGGTAAACCTGTGCCGCAAAGTGAAGAAGAAATGGGGGCGCTGATCGCCGATTTACGTGCGTTGGGTGCGCATTCGGTGCTGTTGAAAGGCGGTCATCTTGAGCAAGACGCCAACAGCAATGATTTGCTTATCCAACCGCACTCCAGCGAATTGCTACGCGCCAAACGTCACCTAACGGTAAACACGCATGGCACTGGTTGTACGCTCTCTTCGGCGATCGCTTCTTATCTGGCGCAAGGTAACCGATTACATAAAGCGGTCTACCTTGGTAAACAATACATTTCACAGGCGATTGCCCATGCTGATGAACTGGCGGTTGGTGGTGGTCATGGTCCGGTGCACCATTTTTTCAATGGCCATGTGAATGTGCGTTAAGGTGTATTTCACCGTGTAGGAATTTGTCTCATCCTAAATACTTACTTTCACGAAATTGACAAGAAGTTGATTAAAGAAATCACGCAGAGGCGTCTAATAGAATCCATCGTCTATCAACGACCCATGAAGCGAAAACGTGAAAGAGTATCTAATAAACAAGCGAGCTGGATTAGCACTGCTGGGCACATTTATTCTTGTGACTGCCGTGGTTTCATTCGTCGTATCTCCGATCAATCTGACGGGTAAAGTGTCAGATAATGTCGGGATGTTTTTTACTCTTTTTACGGATTCAGCAGGCTCGCGTGGTTTTCTTTTAACTCTTGGGCTATTACTCGCTGTTACGGTCAAGCTGACTGGGATTAATCGTCAGTTACTGGCTCAACTGCTGCAACTTGGTGTGATTTTGGTGATTGGCTTTGCGGCTAAAACGGGGCTAAAGCAGATGACAGAAAGTCCGCGCCCGTATACCGAAGTGCTTGCCCACGAACTGCTCATCCCACAACCTGAACACTTTTATAATCTGACCACAGAGCAACAAACGCAGGTGCTTAAAAAAGTGGCAGAGAAAGTCAGCCCTTGGCGAATCCAGCATTGGCAGGGTGAGACGGATTACTCTTTTCCTTCGGGCCATACGGTGTTTGTCGCGATCTGCTTGGTGTTCTTTGGCAATATCTTCTTGCAACGCAAACAGTATGTGTTGAGTGCGGTTTTGCTGGTCTGGGCGCTCAGTGTTGCCTACAGCCGATTGTGGCTTGGCATGCATAGACCGGTTGATCTTATCGGTGCGGCGTCATTTATTGCGTTGGTGTACATGTTAACGCCAACTTTTGAAGGGGTGTCGTACAAGCTTCAGCAACGCCTCGTTCAGTAGGTGGGGTAACACTCGCGAAACGGGCAATCAACATTCCGCTGCGCGACAGCAGACTCTGAGCAACGGAATGTTAGAAAAGGGCGCGAAATTCATAAATCACGCATTAAGGTTTCAAACTCTTCATTGGCTTCCACGATTAAGTGGTTTAGTTCAGACGCGTCTTTATCGTGCAGATCCAGCGCCCATTGCGCTTTACCTTGTTTGCCATAAACCTGAGTGCGACCATTCAGTTTCTTAAAGCCAACGTCGCACAGCTCTGCTTTGTGGTGTTGCTTATTCTCAATAATTTCCACGTCCAGTATGCCGACAGGGTTAACTTCAATATGAGCATGGAAGTGCGTGGTGCCTTTCAGCTCGTATTTTCTGTGTACCGAGATCATTGTTTGCTCCTTGCTTAGTCTGCCTACATTCCCACTAAGTGTAGGACAGCGTTCGGCGCTTATTTATGAAACAAACATGAACTTTGATACAGATTAATATTCGCCGAATTGTATCCTGTAAATGCTTGATTTTGGTTCGCTACAAATGGGTGATTGGATGCCATCATAAGTTTTCAAGCTCAAAATGGCTCAAGTCACACAGTTATTAGCGAACGATGATTGCAAAAAACACATATTTCCATTATTTTGGAAATGTTAGTTTGTTTGGGAGTTTTTAATGGAACTGGAAGTTGTCGCGAAAGCACTAAAAGAATTAGGGCATCCGACTCGTTTGGCTATTTACAAGACCATCGTAAAAGCGGGCTACAAGGGAGTCGCGGTTGGCGCGATTCAAGAAAGACTTGATGTGCCGGGTTCCACATTGTCTCACCATATTTCCAGCTTGGCGTCGGCGGGGCTATTGAGTCAGCGCCGCGAAGGTCGAACCCTGTATTGTGTTGCCGAGTATCAATGCCTTGACGATGTGATCGGCTTTCTTAAAGCGGAATGCTGCACAGAAGAGGCTTGTCACGCTGACAACGTTTGTGCGTCGAAGCCGTCGCCAAAGTAATCCTCTTTGCGATTTGAAAACGACAAAAAAGCGATGGTGTGAGACCGTCGCTTTTTTTGTTTGTCTTGATAACGTGTTACACCTAACGGAATAGCCACGGGTAGAGCGGCGTTTTTTCTAAACCTTTGATCAGCAATAGCGTTAACAGCACGCTGCCAAACAATACCGTGAGGTCATGTCCAAGCCCAGTTAGGCCGTTAAAGCCAGCAAAGTTCATCATCAAAATGATTATAGGCAGGTGGGCAACATAGATCGCGAGTACATACTTCGATAGGGAAGTAATCCAACGGCCTGCACCGAGCTCAGGTTTTGCTAAGAGCCATAAGAAGATACCTGTGCCCCACAAGAAAGTGCCAAATAAGTAATCGTTGCTATTGAACGCTTGCCCATGACCGTTAAGAAGCAGTGCTTCGCCAAAGTGTAACAGCATGCCAACCCCTGCAAGCATTAACGCTTGTCGGCTGGTGGCTTTAATGTTGTCTTGACGGATAGTAAAGCCAATCGCAAATAACAAGGTACTAAAGAACGGTCCGTTACGGGTGAAGAACGGTGACCAGAAGTCAGTGACAACTTGGTAGCTGCCCGCTAGTACACCATAGACGTAAAGAACAAACGCAAGCGGTATCAATAGCTCAAGGCGTTTGGCTCTCGCTAAGCAAGCGGTGATTGTCGCTGCCAAGATTAGGGCTGGGATAAACCATAGGTGAACGAGCCCGCCTTCCAGCAGAGAGTTGAGTGGCGTTTGAGCTAGAAAGCTCCAGTATCCTTGACGCTCTGCTAAGTAACCGTGTTCGGCAAGCACCTGAAAGTTGAACGGCATCAGTAAACTGATGATGCTCCAAACCACAAACACTCTTAGCAAAGGTGAGCAGTAGCGACGCAACGCCACCATCGGCTCTGCAACCAGCTTTGGATGGATAAGATACCCTGAAATCAAGAAAAATAGCGGTACAGCAAATCGGGTCGATTGGTTGAAAATATACGCCACCCAAGGGGCTCCATCATATTGCCAGTAACTGACGAATAACTGGCAGTGCATAGCGAGGATCGCAAAAATCGCTACCACGCGGCCGAACTCAATACTTTGAATCTTTTTAGTTTGCATAACCGATATTCTTAAAAATCAAAAACGAAGCAAGATATATCAAACTTATTCACTGATAGGTTTGTCTCAGAGCCTAGGTTGCATATTAAAGACGCGTTGGTAGGAAGATTTGCGACTCACTTCACTCCGTTAAGATCTATGCGAGTGGACACCATGCTTATAGATATATGCAAAATAAAAGTTGAAAAAAAGAACGTTCGTGCTAAAACTAAATAAGTCTGTAAGAGAGAGTTGTATGAGTAAAGGCAGAGTCACCAAAGAAAATATCCTTAGTAAAGCGTTCGCATTGGCGAGTGAGAACGGTTTAGAAAGCCTGACTATCGGTGAGTTGGCAAAGCATTGTGGCATGTCAAAAAGCGGCTTGTTCGCGCACTTTAACTCGAAAGACAATCTTCAGGTCGCGGTATTGGAGTACGCCAATCAGGTGTTTGTCCAACGTGTGATCGCGCCTGCTCGCGAGCAGAGTGAACAGACAATAGAGAAAAAGATTCACACCCTTTTGGATAACTGGTTGGGTTGGAACCACTCGTTTCAAGGCAGTTGTATGTTTTTGGATGCGTGGAAAGAAGCGGGCGTTGAGCCAACGCCTACCCAACAGAAACTAAAGAAGACCATTGCAACCTGGATTGAGTATTTGCGTATTCAAATTGCCAAAGGGGTAGAAAGCCAAGAGTTTCGAGCCGATCTCGACCCGAAGCAGGCAACGTTTGAGTTGTATGGATTGTATCTGAGTGCGCACCTGTTTTACTCGATACACGGACAACAAGCGAGTTATGAGCACTTCTGGAATGGTGTTGAAAGGCTAGTCGTTAGCTGGAAGTGATAATCCAAGCTGAACCGTGTGTTCGGCTTATTGTTTAATTGAAAATAGCACGGTCGTTCGTTTTTTTGCGGGTGACATATAGGACAACTCCAATGAGTGAGAAGATCTACTTTAATACGTCGAAAAAGTTCAGCTTTAAGAAAAGCATGATCAACTTGAGTACCCGTTTGCACCACACGCTAACGCCGAAACACGCGGAGAAGACCGCGCGTAAGTTACTGCTCACACCAGCCCGAACTAAGCCTAAAAACGCAGAGCCGCAAGGGCTAGTCAAAGGTGAAGTGCTGTCGAAAGAAGGCATACTGAAAACCTATCGTTTGGGTAGCGGACCTGTTTGGGTTCTTACCCACGGCTGGTCAGGCAGCTCAAGCCAGTTTTATCCCTTGATGGAACATATCGCGAGCCAAGGATTTACCGCACTGGCGTACGACCATCCTGCACACGGTCAAAGTGAAGGCGTGTACGGGCATATTCCTGCGTTTGTGTTAGGCCTCGAAGCAGTGCTCGATAGCTTAGAGGAGGTGGCAGGGATTGTGGGTCATAGTATGGGCACGGTGTCGGCGATTGAATGTCATCACCAAAAGCTGGTGGATAAACCTATGCTGTTGATTGCGCCGGTGCTCGACTACCTCAACAACCTGTTTGGTAGTGTGGAGCGTTCAGGATACTCAATGCGCCTGTTTAACGCAGTCGTCGATAAGGTTCAGACGCAATACCGCTATCCGCTTCAGTCCATCGACCCAATTGGAAAACTGAAACAGCGCACGGCAGCGACGATTATTGTTCATGACGAAGGGGACAGATTTACGCCGTTCTCTATCTCTGAAAAAGTGGCGCAAGAGACGGATAATGTCAGCATAGTCGCCACCCAAGGACAAGGTCATGGACGAGTGATGAAATGCCAACAAGTAATGGACAGTTTTGATAGGTTGGTGACTAAGTAATCACTCCCCATATGGTTTAGTGTGCATTCTATTCACATTGTTAACATTCGTACGCATGAACTTGATATGCTTAACAAATTCGCAATGAAAAATTATTTCTCCAACAGGTTGTGTGGGATCATTTGCTATGCCACAAGGCCCTCTTAAGGAAATATAATAATGAATAGAAATGATAGTGTCCCTTTGCCCACTAATACCCGAGAATGGTTTCTAAACCGCAACAGTATGATCATCATCGCAGACATCTTTTTGTTTGCGTTGATGTATTTTACGCTTCCATTTGAGCCTCAAGTTGTCTTGGGACTCAGCATGTTGGTGTTTGTTGCGATTCTTTGGTTGACTGAAGCCCTGCATGTCACCGTTACCGCGATTTTAGTGCCGATCATGGCGGTGTTGTTTGGTGTATTTAATACGCAAACAGCGCTCAATAACTTCGCTAACTCGATCATCTTCCTCTTTCTTGGCGGTTTCGCACTGGCTGCGGCTATGCATCGCCAAGGACTCGACAAAGTCATCGCAGACAAGGTGCTGATTTTTGCCAAAGGCAAAATGAGTGTCGCGGTGTTTATGCTGTTCGGTGTGACCGCTGGTCTTTCAATGTGGATCAGTAATACCGCCACCACAGCGATGATGCTGCCGCTGGTACTGGGCGTACTCAGCAAAGTGAACTCAGAAAGTGGCCATAAGACTTACGTGTTTGTTCTGTTGGGTATCGCTTACAGCGCGAGTATCGGTGGTATTGCAACGGTAGTAGGTAGCCCACCAAACGCCATCGCTGCGGCAGAAGTGGGTTTGAGCTTTACCGAATGGATGAGCTTTGGCCTACCGACTGCGCTTATCATGATGCCACTGATGATTGCGATTCTTTACTTCGTACTTAAGCCTGATCTAAACGGCCAGTTTGAGCTTAATGCTGAGCCTGTTGATTGGGACAAAGGTAAAGTGGTTACACTGGCGATTTTCGCCGCGACCGTAATCTGCTGGATCTTTAGCAAGCCGATTAATGCCATGCTTGGCGGCTACGCGAAGTTCGATACGATTGTTGCGCTTTGTGCCATCGTAGCAGTGAGCTTTGCCCGTGTGGTGCATTGGAAAGACATTGAAAAGACCGCAGACTGGGGCGTATTGCTACTGTTTGGTGGTGGTATTTGTTTGAGTAACGTTTTGAAAGCAACCGGCACCAGTGTCTTCTTGGCGAACGAGCTAAGCGATATGATTTCTCACCTAGGATTCTTCTTTATCGTGGCGGTTATCGCCATCTTTGTGGTGTTCTTGACTGAATTTGCCAGCAACACAGCGAGTGCGGCGCTTTTGATTCCGGTATTCGCTACTGTTGCAGAAGCGTTCGGCATGTCGCCAGTAGTCTTGTCGGTGCTGATTGCAGTATCTGCATCTTGTGCGTTTATGTTGCCAGTGGCCACGCCGCCAAACGCGATCGTATTCGGTTCTGGTCATGTGAAACAGAGTGAGATGATGCGAGTGGGTATCATCCTGAACATCGTTTGTATCATCGCGCTAAGCTTTATTGCGATGACCTTCTGGATTTAATCCAACTGAGTAAACCAAAAGGGAGCCAATGGCTCCCTTTTTACATCGCTTAATTGCCGTTATTGCTCTTCACGGCTGCTTGCCCACGCGTACATCAACTCAAGCGCGATCGTCGCACCAGCCAGTGCAGTCACATCGCTGTGGTCGTACGGAGGTGAAACTTCTACTACGTCCATGCCAACAATGTTCACGCCCGCCAAACCACGCAAAATCTTCAGTACCTTGTCTGAGTTCAAACCACCGCAGACGGGGGTACCTGTACCCGGCGCAAAAGCGGGGTCAAGACAGTCGATATCAAACGTCACATACACCGGCTTGTTGCCGATGATGTCGCGGATACGAATGACGATCGACTCAGCGTCTAGGTCATTCGCTTCCATGGCGTTGATGACGTTAAAACCGTGATCTTCTTGCTCGTACTGGGTACGAATACCAATTTGAACCGAGTGTTTCGGCGAAATCAGCCCTTCATTCGGCGCATGATAAAACATCGTGCCGTGGTCGTAAGCGCTACCATTCGCGTAGGTATCGGTATGGGCGTCGAAGTGAATCAACGCCATTTCACCGTGGTGTTTCGCGTACGCGCGCAGGATTGGCAGGGTGATAAAGTGGTCACCACCGAGGGCCAACATCGTTTTGCCGCTTTTGATGATTTCGTTAGTCGCCGCTTCCAAGCGGTAAGTAAAGTCTTCTGCGTCACCACAATCAAAGACCAAATCACCGGCATCAATCACTTTCGCACGTTTAAATACGTTGAAATCCCAAGGGAATTTCTTACCTTCCCAGGCAAGGTTAACCGAAGCGCGACGAATCGCGTCTGGTCCCATACGTGCACCAGGGCGACCGGATGTCGCCATGTCGAGTGGCACACCCAGCACAACCAGATCCGCTTCGGTATCGACTGGATTGCGCACGTAAGGTAGGCGCATAAAACTCATCGAGTTTGAGTAAAGCGAATAATCGGTTTTACTAAATAAATCGTTCATTTAGAAATCCTCTAAATAGGTGTAGCCACTTAAGCCTTGCTCAAGTTCGTTGAGTACACTTTGCTGCTCAGCGTGGTTAACGCGCTCAGCAACCAATTCGCGGTAGTGGCTGCGAATATTGTCTACATCAATATGTACATAGCGCATCATGTCTTCGACACTGTCGCCTTCATCAATACGTTCGATAACCGGTTCGCCCTGCGCGTTAACGGTAATCACCGCGCTGTGCGTGTCACCAAACAGGTTGTGCATATCACCTAATATCTCTTGATACGCGCCAACCAGGAAAAAGCCCATTAAGTACGGCTTATCTTTGTTCCAAGCCGGTACGGGTAAGCTAGTTTCAATACCTTGGCCGTCAACATACTGCTCGATCGCACCGTCAGAGTCACAGGTGATGTCCAGCATAACCGCGCGGCGCTCTTCGACTTCATCCAGCCCTGACAATGGCAGTACAGGGAACACTTGGTCAATCCCCCAAGAGTCTGGTAGCGATTGGAACAGCGAGAAGTTAACAAAGAACTTATCCGCCAGTCTTTCGCTCAACTCGTCCAAAATAGGGCGGTGGAAGCGGTTTTTCGTGCTCATCTTGCGGCTTAGCTCGAAGTAAATTCTCAGAGAAAGCTGCTCTGCCCACGCGCGTTGCTGTAAGTTCAGCACGCCAGTGGCGAATTGAGAGTGCACTTCCGCCAAGTCGCTTTGGGTGTCGTTGTAGATCTCAATCAACGCACGTGCATCGCCGTCGTCTTGTAGGTTTTGCCAGTTGCGCCACATGTTTTGTAGCAGCATTGGGTCGTCAGATTCTGGCTCACTAACTTGTTCTGGGTAATACGCTTCGGTACCAATCACATTGGTGATCAACACCGCATGATGCGCCGTCAGAGAACGTCCCGATTCCGAGATAATCGTCGGCATCGGTTGCTGGTACTGCTTGCATACGTCACCCACAGTGTTGACGATATTACGCGCGTATTCAATCAGACCATAGTTCATCGAGTTCGATGACTGGCTTCGTGTACCGTCGTAGTCCACCGCCAAACCACCACCAATATCAAAGTATTGGATTTGTGCGCCCATTTCACGCAGCTCGCAGTAAAAACGTGCAGATTCGTTCACGCCGTTACGGATATCGCGGATGTTCGCCATTTGCGAGCCAAGGTGAAAGTGCACCAATTGCAACGCATCGAGCTGCTCTTCTTGCTTTAGGCGCTCAATGACAGTCAGTACCTGAGACGCCGCCAAGCCAAACTTAGACTTTTCACCGCCGCTTGATTGCCATTTGCCCGCGCCTTGTGACGCAAGACGAATACGGATACCCATACGTGGCTTCACGCCTAAGCTGCGTGCTTCTTTTAGCACCAAGTCCAGCTCAGAAAGCTTTTCTAAGACGATAAAGACCTTGTGGCCTAGCTTTTCACCGATCAACGCCAAGCGGATGTATTCGCGGTCTTTGTAGCCGTTACAAACGATCACCGAACTGGCTTTTTGTGCCAGCGCCAATACTGCTAACAATTCAGGTTTGCTACCCGCCTCTAGGCCGAGCTGTTTGGTCTCTAGCTGCGCTTGGCTGGCGAGTATCTCGTCGACCACTTCTTTTTGTTGGTTAACTTTGATTGGGTAAACCAACAGGTAGTTATTCTGATACTGATACTCGTCGATCGCTTGGTTAAACGCATGGCAGATACCGTGCACGCGCTGGTGCAAGATCTGAGGGAAGCGTACCAATACTGGTAGGTTAAGCTGGTGCTGTTCCAACTGGGTAACGATATGGCTTAAAGGAACTTGGTGATCCTGACCGAAAGCGGGCGATACATACACTTCGCCTTGGTTATCGATACCGTAGAAGCCTTGGCTCCAGTGTTGAACGTTGTAATCAGCGCGCACGCGATCGAGTTTGGAAGTTATTTCCACATCTAATCTCACAAAGAACAGAGAGAATAAAACATGAATCAGAAGGGCCTGAAATCATACCTGACACGGCGCTGAGGATGGGTTTATTAAGGCAACCGTGACGAGCGCATTAACGGACAAAACACGCCTTGAGTCTAACAAAATAGTTTTGTCTTATTGATTAACGTTACTCAGAATTCAGCGAGCAAAACGCGCTCGAATTTTGATCTAACGCACGCGGCGAAATGGCAAAACAATCTGTTGCTGCCGATACTTAAAGTGTAAAGGCAATGAGGATAGTACAGATGAAAAACGAACTCGATCCGGCCAAAGTGCTACAAGCTTATGAGAATGTGATGGCGAACGGGACACCAACCGAATTTGGCAGAATCTATGAGGGCGTAGAAGCCTTTTCAGATTATGACGGTTACAACGTGTATATGCGCGGCAATGGTGTGGAACTCAAAGTCGGTTTTCACAACACTTATCATCTTGAGTACGACCAAGAACACTTGCGTGATAGCTTTTTGAAAAAAGTCGCGATGTTAGCGAAGTAGATAAGGGGAAAGGAAAGTTCGCCGCATTGAGCTGTCGCTGCGTGGAGATAGTTTCGCTCGCTTGAGCTAGTAGCAGATAAAACAAAGCCCCTTTGCTTTTGCTCAGGGGCTCTGGAGAAAGATTAGTCTTCTTCCAATACCGCGTCTTCAGAGTAATCTTCAGATGCGTCAGGCTTGTTGCGGCCATTTAATGTATGGAAGCGTTTGCGTCCACGCGCTAACTGTGTGTACTTCAACCAAACTCGCTCGAGTTTTGTTTTAGCCTTACCTGGGTTTTCGATAACTTTTACGAAATGCTTCTCCTCAGAGTTCTCAGGAGAAATTTCACCCGATTCCAAGCCAGCCATAGTATCGCCATAAAGCATTAGAATTTCTTCTTCTGCAAGCGTAAAATCACCAGACTTAGCAAAACCTCGTGGAAATTTGCTGTTGTCGTAAAAACGTTTTTTGCCGTGACGGAATTGAGTGTCAGACATTTCAGTAGCCTCTATAAACCTACATTGATAATTACCCTGAACGGTACAAAGCGAAAATTAGGCGCAAATTTAATAAAAGAAAAACAAAACCTTTTTATCGTCTCAATTAAACATTTTTATGAAGCATAGGTAACAGTTTGTTTAAGAGATGGTCAGTAACGTTTCCTTATTTGTTACCCTTGGAAGATTGCACCTAGAGGAAAGTAGATGGACGTAAAAGTCTTCAGGACGTTTTTAGAACTCGCCAATGTGCGCCACTTTGGTCGTGCCGCTGAAAACCTGTATATCACCCAAGCCGCCGTCAGTGCGCGTATCAAACAGCTTGAAAGTTATTTTGATACCCAACTGTTTATCCGTGACAGAAACAACATCAAGTTGACGTCTGCGGGCGAACGTTTGATCGGCTACGCTGAGGTCATGGTGTCTACGTTACAGCAAGCCAAGTTGGAGCTCTCGCTTGAGAGTGGCAAAGCGTTGCAATTGACGCTCGGCGGGACGCCAAACGTATGGGATGCTTACCTACAAAACTGTTTGAGTTTGGTGACCGATGCGTTTGAAGGCTATGGCTTTATGGCCGAAATCCTTAGCCGTGAATCGTTAAATCGCAGCCTACAAGAACGCACCTTGGATATGGCATTCGCCTTTGACCCGATCAAAGCCGATGAACTTAATTGCAAGAAAGTCGCCGATGTGGTGCTGGTTCTGGTCTCAACGCACGAAAACGAGTTAGACCAAGTATTCGAGGATAAATACGTGTATGTGGATTGGGGCACCAAGTTTGCCTCTGAGCACGCAGAGCGTCATCCAAAAGTACCAGCGCCGTATCTGAGAACCTCTACCGCGCGTATCGCTTTAGACTTCATTCTTGAGAAGGGAGGAAGTGCTTACTTACCTGCCTCGTTGGTGGAACCGTTCCTTGCCAGTGGTCAACTTTACAAGGTCAAAGAGGTCGCCGATTGGTGTCGCCCAATCTACTTGAGTTACCGTAAAGCGAGCACCTCAATCGAAGCGATTAAGCAACTGGAAGAGTTAGTGAAAACCATCGACCCGGTAACGGCTTACAGCTTGCAGCAAATGGCAGACTTTCCGGTTGACGAGTAATTTGACTCAGCGATAAAACAAGAAAACCTCGGCATGCCGAGGTTTTTTATTGTGTGTGGTTTTATACCAGTTCAGCTAGCTGCGCGCGCGCTTGGTCACGCGCTGCGGCTGCTGATTCTTCACCCATGTTGAGAGCTTCAGCGTAAACAAACTCAACGTCTGTAATACCGATAAAGCCTAGCATTGTAGTTAGGTAGCTCTCGATAGAGTTACGTGGTGAGTCTTTGTGTAGACCGCCACGAGTTGTCACAATGATCGCTTTCTTGTTTTCAATCAGACCAATAGGTCCATTTTCTGTGTACGAGAAAGTCACACCTGCACGAGCAATTAAGTCAAACCAGTTTTTAAGCTGAGTGGGTACCATGAAGTTGTACATTGGTGCGCCGATGATCACTTGATCCGCCGATTTTAGCTCGTTGATCAACTGATTTGATAGATCTAACACCGCTTTAAGCTCGTCAGATAGATCATCTGCAGAGCCACGTAGGGCAGTTGCAACGTTCATATCCAGTACTGGCAGTGGGTTTGCCGCTAAATCACGCTCAATGATGCCGGTTTTGCCTTCAAGTACGTGGTCGATCAGTTGGCTTGATTGTGAGTGTTCGCCAAGAATGCTGGATTTTAGTACAAGTGTGTTCGTCATATATGTCTCTCTTACTGGATTAGGCGCTAGGTTGTAGACCTACCTGTTTCTGTTGAGATTGAGTTTATGACGAGATGGGGAGTGACTGAATCAGAAGAATTTGAGCAACGAATTCAAAAAATTTGAACATGGACTTGGGGAAACAGCCAGTTGAGCACTGACGAAGCTCAACTGGCATGAGATTTGGCTTAAAGACTCATTAAGCTCTCGATAGACTCTTCTATAGTTAAGTTATTGTAAGAAAGAGTATTTTTACCATCAGATGTCGCAATTGTAATGTTGTCGATATTGTTCACACCGTGCTCATCAATAATGCCAAGGGTTTGTTCAACATTATCAAATGTCATAGTGTGATTATTTTTAAGCACAATTGTGCAAGAGCACAGATTCATAGCCAACGTTCCTTTTTTATTATGCTGTATGAGGTTCCTAATGTAGATGAGTTTGGCTGATTAGCCAACTCAATTGAGTTCCGAAAATGGCTAGTATTTAGTGAACAGTGATTTAAACTCGAGGGTAAGTGAACGGATTAGCAGGAAATCCAACGTGGTCGATATTTCTCCATTTGCGCTGAAGCAATTCCAAAGTGCTAGGCAGGCGAGAGACGCTCGGTTTGACGGCCAGTTTTACATCGCGGTCAAGACGACGGGCATATTTTGTCGCCCGATTTGTCCGGCGAATTTGCCAAAAGAAGAGAACGTTGAATATTTCGTTGATAAAGCGCAGGCCCTGCAGGCAGGGTATCGTCCTTGTTTGCGCTGCCGCCCAGATAGCGCGCCCAGCTCTTGGGCTTGGAAAGGTGTCGAGACGACGTTTTTAAGAGCGTTAAAGCTCATTGAGCAAGGTGAGCTGCAACACGCAACTTTAGCCGAGTTGGCGGAACGAGTCGGCATCAGCGACCGCTATTTGCGCCAACTGTTTCAACACCATCTCGGTATGGCGCCGAAGCAATACGCGCTATACCACCAGTTGATGTTCGCTAAGCAACTACTCCACTCTAGCAGCATGTCGATTACTGAGGTCGCGTTTGCCAGCGGCTTCAATAGCGTGCGCCGATTTAACGATGCATTCAAACAGGTACTCAAATTGACCCCTAGCCAAGTTCGTAAAGACACCGAATCAGAACATGACATTAACCACATCGACTTAGCGTTTAAAGGGCCGCTCGATTGGCAACACATGTTGGACTTTTATCGCCTAAGGGCAATTGAAGGACTGGAGCTGGTGGACGAACTTAGCTATCAGCGCTCGTTCAAACTTGGTGACTGTAACGGTTGGTTTAAAATTTATCCTAGCAAAGCTGGCACGATGCGCGTCGAGTTTAAACTCGATGATACCCGTCAGCTCAAAGCACTGGTCAATCAGCTCAGACGAATGTTCGACTTGGACGCCGATGTGTTGCATATCGAGCAGCAATTGGGTGAAGTTGCGCCTGATCTGGTGAAACGCAGCGGGATTCGTATTCCCGGTGTCTGGAGTACTTGGGAAGCGGGTGTTCGGGCGATTTTAGGCCAGCAGGTGTCGATCAAAGCGGCGATCGGTCAATTGAATTTACTCGCGAGCACGCTGCAACCTGAAACGATTAGCCATTTTCCTACCCCGCAAGAAGTTGGCCAAGCAGATTTAAGTTTTTTACGTATGCCGCAAAGTCGCAAAGAGACATTAAGCTGCTTTGCCCAATTTATGACGCACACGCCCGATGCGTCGCCAGAGCAGTGGCTAGCGCTAAAAGGGATTGGTCCTTGGACGATTAACTATGCACGCCTGCGCGGTGCGTCTGAACCAAATTGTTTTCTTGATGGGGATCTCGTGGTGAAGAAAATGCTGCAACAATTCCCGTCAGTTAACACACAATCTGTCGCTCCTTGGGGGAGTTACGCCACTTTTCATTGTTGGAGCCACGCATGAACACTTGTTACACCACGATAGATACGCCGCTTGGCAAGATGACCATTCAAGCCAACGATGAGGGACTATTGGGCGCTTGGTTTGAAACTCAGACCACCCAACCGGAAGACTTAGGTCAATACGAGCGTAGCTTGCCGGCTTTGCTAGAGGCGGAGAAGCAACTAACAGAGTACTTTGGCGGACAAAGATGCGAGTTTTCGTTGCCGCTGGCTGCTAAAGGTACGCCGTTTCAGATGCAGGTTTGGCGAGCTCTCATGACGATTCCATACGGCGAGACATGGAGTTATCAAGACTTAGCTGACGCGATCGGTAATCCGAAAGCGGTGCGAGCGGTGGGGCTGGCGAACGGAAAAAATCCAATCTCTATTATCGTGCCGTGTCATCGCGTGATCGGCAAAAATGGCAAGCTTACCGGTTATGCGGGTGGCGTTGAGCGCAAAGAGAAATTACTCAAACTTGAGCAAAAAGGCTAACTGTTAGTAAGTGGTCACTTATTGGCTGTCGGATAAAAGTGAATGTGCTTATAAATCATTGAGGCAAAGCCACATCGCTTTGCCTCTTTGTTTATTGGTGCTTTTAATTGAACAAGTTTGCGTTAAGCATGAGGTGCACCAAGATACTGGCGACATAGCCCAAGGCGATCACCGGCATCCACTTCAAATGACCAAAGAAGGTGTATTTACCGTGAGCCGCTCCCATCAGTGCCACGCCTGCGGCTGAACCGATGGAAAGCAAACTACCCCCCACTCCCGCAGTTAAAGTCACTAATAGCCAGTTACCGATCGACATCATCGGCTCCATCGTCAGAACCGCAAACATCACGGGAATGTTATCGACAATCGCCGAGAGAATACCAACCATGATATTGGCCCACATTGGGTCCCACTGGGTGTACATCACCTCTGAGATTAATCCTAAGTAGCCGAGTAGGCTCAGGCCACCGACACACATCACCACGCCATAGAAAAACAGCAAGGTATCCCATTCGGCGTGTGAAACTCGTCTGAATACGTCAAATGGCACCACCGAGCCTAAACGTTTCAAGGCGAAGTCATCTCGGTTGGCAATGGCGAGCGCGGCTTTTTTATGTAGCGACGCTTTAAGGGTTTTACGCAGGAAGTAGCCAAAGAATTGCAGGTATGCCAAGCCCATCATCATGCCGATCACGGGTGGGAAGTGCAGCACAGCATGGAACGCGACCGCGGTGGCAATGGTTAAAATAAACAGCGCGACAATTCGGCGCGCGCCACGTTTAAGCTCTACGTGCTGGTGGACGACATTTGGCTTCATATTCGGCACAAATAGCGACATCACCAACGCAGGAACAAGGTAGTTGACCACGGAAGGCAAGAACAGCGGCTGGAACTCTGAGAATGACACATGGCCCGCTTGCCACACCATTAGGGTGGTAATATCACCAAACGGGCTAAATGCGCCGCCCGCATTGGCGGCTATCACGATATTGATACAAGCGAGATTGATGAACTTTTGGTTGTCACCAGCGACTTTCATGATCACCGCACACATCAATAACGCGGTTGTTAAGTTATCGGCGATTGGCGAAATAAAAAACGCGAGAATACCGGTAAGCCAGAACAGGGCACGGAAGTTAAATCCTTTGCT
The DNA here is from genome assembly GCF_011806575.1 of Vibrio hepatarius. Classification (GTDB taxonomy): domain Bacteria; phylum Pseudomonadota; class Gammaproteobacteria; order Enterobacterales; family Vibrionaceae; genus Vibrio; species Vibrio hepatarius_A. The sequence goes on along the minus strand of NZ_JAATOO010000017.1, from coordinate 26,268 downwards.
GACCATCCACGCTTGCAGTGCATCAAACAGTCTTCGCTCTTCCATCGCGCTGATGTAGGTCATCGCGACCAGCAAAAACAGCAGTAGCTCCGCATACTCAAGTAAGTTGTACTCCAAAGCTTCTTTGGCGATCTCAATCTGCCCATGCTGGGTGTAGACATAACCGATCATCGCCCAGATCAAACCCGCAGCGAGCAGAACAGGCTTGGATTTTCTGAGCTTTAAGTATTCCTCAAGCATGACCAATGTATAGGCCGCGCCAAAGATGAGCAGTGACGCATAACCAACAGTAGATTGAGTTAACGGAATCGTTTCATGTGTGGTATTGGCGGCTAACGTTGAGAAAGGGAGCAATAAAAGAGTAACGAAAACAGACCACTGCAATTTCATGCGTCAATCCTTTAGTTCTAGTTATGATGAAATCATTCTAGTCAGGATTCACAGTCTGATATGTGAGATAGGTTTGATATGGTCGATTTTGCGCCCATTTTTACTGGAAAATTATGGTGTTATGAACTCATTGGCATTGCAATATAAATTCATCTTGTTGGATAAAAATTCCGTATATATCCAAGATCACAAAATATGATAATGATTGATTGCTTATTGATAGTTGAGATAACTAATTGATGCGGATCATCCTGAGGAGATATTAATTACTTCAGAATCCTATGTGTCCTGTTCCACATAACAATACATAGGTGACATATGTCCGATTCTAGTCAAAAAGCGCGCAAAGTAACGTGGGGTTGCTATGTTGCGCTGGCTTTCGCTGTCGTATTTTTCTCTGGCTTAATGAAGTCTAGCGAATGGTACGGTGTGTTAGATTTTACTACCCTAAACGGCTCGTTCGGTAAAGTTGCGTACGACGTGAAAGAAACCGCAGAAGGTGTTGAAGCGGCGACGACGTCATTGCGCGGCAAAGGCGGTAGCGGTGCGCGTGACGGTTTCCTTTTTGCTTTGACGCTTATTCCAACCGTGATGTTTGCCCTTGGCGTGATCAACGTACTTGAGCACTACGGTGCGCTAGACGCAGCACGCAAGCTTCTTACTCCTCTACTACGTCCACTGATGGGCATTCCTGGCAGCTCTGGCCTTGCGCTGATTGCATCACTGCAAAGTACTGACGCAGGGGCGGCGATGACACGCCAACTAAAGGATGAAGGTCGTCTAACCAAACGCGAAACGGACGTCTTTACCATGTTCCAATTTACCGCTGGCGCAACCATCGTGAACTTTTTCTCTTCTGGCGCGGTACTGTTTACTTTGACAATGGCTGATGGTTCATTAGCGGTCACTTCTTCGATTGGTCTCGCTGTGGCGATTATGTTCGTGTTCAAGTTTGTGGGCGCTAACTTATTCCGCATCTACCTAAACATCACAGAAGGTAAAGAAGACAAATCAGCAAAACCAGCGCAGCAGCTAAAAGAGGAGACCGCACAATGAGCGACGTACAAGCGAAAAAACCTATGGTGACTGACATTTTCGTCGAAGGCGCGAAAAAAGGTTGGACGATTGCCACGACTTCGACGCTACCTAACGTTCTGATGGCGTTTGTGATCATCAAAGCGCTGCAAATTACGGGTGCGCTGGATCTGATGGGTTCGGTGTTTTCTCCTGTGATGGCGATTTTCGGTTTGCCGGGTGAAGCGGCGGCGGTATTGATCGGCGCATGGATGTCGATGGGCGGCGCTGTCGGTGTGGTGATCACGCTGTTTGACCAAGGCATTCTAAACGGCGCGCACATTGCGATTCTTGCCCCGGCTATCTACCTAATGGGCTCTCAAGTGCAGTACATGGGACGCATCATGGGGCCAATCGGCACCGAAGGTCGCTACATTCCAGTGATGATTGCTATCTCTGTAATCAACGCATTTGGCGCAATGTGGGTAATGAACTTATTCGTTTAAGGATAAATTATGAATTTCTGTTTGAATGAGTACCTTGATGAACTGCGCCCACTGATTGACGTCGATTGCGGGACTTACACACTTGAGGGGATCGAATCTATTGCCGCTCAGTTCGAAGCGAAATTTGCCCAACTTACGGGGTGGCAGGTCACGCGCATCGACTGCGGCAAAGCGGGTGTTGGTCTTGAGATCCGCAACCAACCGCACAGCGAACAGATCGATGTGATGCTGATTGGCCACATGGACACGGTTTTCCCTGTCGGGACAGCGGCGCAACGTCCAATGTCGACAGACGAAGATAAAGCGTACGGTCCGGGTGTATCGGACATGAAATCAGGGTTGCTGAACATCGTTTATGCCATGCGCAACCTCGACCAAACGGTATTGGATAAGCTATCGATTTGTATTTGCATGAATCCCGATGAAGAAACGGGTTCACTTCACTCGGTGGATTGGATTCAGTCGGTGGCGAAACAGGCGAAAACCGTGCTGGTGGCTGAAGCTGCTCGTGCCGATGGTGGCTTGGTGAAAGCGCGTAAAGGTATGGCTCGCTACAAACTGACCTTTAACGGCGTCGCCGCCCATGCGGGTAATGAACCGGAAAAAGGCCGCAGTGCGATCACTGAAATGGCGAACTGGATTTTGGCGATCAACTCGATGACCAATTTTGAGTCTGGTACCACGCTTAACGTTGGCATTGTATCCGGTGGTGCGGGTGCGAATATTGTCCCTGAGCACGCACAAGCGATTGTTGACGTGCGCTTCTGGAACAACGCGGAATACGATGCGATTGATACCAAGATCAAAGCCAAAGCGCAGAAACCATTCGGTGAAGGCGTGACTGTCCAGGTTGAGCGCGAAGCGTATAAACCCTCCATGGTGCCGAGTGAAGAGACTCAAGCACTCATGACGCTGGTACAAACTGCGGCGGATGAGCTGGCGATCGACATCAATTGGAAAGAAGTGGGCGGGGGCTCTGATGCCAATAACACCGCGATTCTCGGTGTGCCGACTCTGGACGGATTAGGACCAATCGGTGCCGGCTTTCATAGCGACCAAGAATATTTGCTCCTGGCGTCTATCGAACCAAGGATCAAGCTGTTGATGAGAGTGCTGGAAAAGCTTGCTCAATAAACTCCATCCCCGGCGTAGGTCGGGGATATTTTTACTACAATATTGATATTAATTCTTCTTTGTATTTGTGGTGTTGTCTGTTCAATAACTCAGCAGACACTTCACTATGACAGCAAGCACCAAGACAGCAATACGCTCAGCTAACGGGCTTGGCCGAATAAAAAAGCCCCAGCACAATGTCTGGGGCTTTGTATGTTATCAGTGTCAGTTCACTATGCGTTAGATTGCTTTAAGTGGACTTCTTCTTCTTTCACGCCTGCCATTGGATCATTGAAACGTTCTTCGTTCAATGCGCCTTCTGACTTCGCGACAATCACAGTTACAGCACTGTCACCAGTAATGTTAACCGCAGTACGAATCATATCGAGCAGACGGTCAACACCCATGATCAGAGCAATACCTTCAAGCGGTAGGCCTACTTGGTTCAGTACCATCGCCAGCATCACAAGACCAACGCCCGGAACACCCGCAGTACCGATAGAAGCCAGTGTCGCGGTCAGGATCACCATCATGTAATCGCCCATGGTCAGATCGATATTGAACGCCTGAGCAATAAACGCCGTTGCCACACCCTGCATGATCGCCGTACCGTCCATGTTGACGGTCGCGCCTAGAGGAACAGTAAATGAAGAGATGCGGTTTTCCACACCCATACGGTTTTTCGCCGTTTCCATTGTGACTGGAATGGTCGCATTTGACGATGCTGTAGAAAATGCGAACATGATGGCATCTTCCATTTTCTTCAGGAAGGTGATTGGGCTAAGGCCAGTAAAGCCTTTCAACATCACGCTGTAAGTCACCAAACCATGAAGAACAAGGGTCCCAGCCAGAACTAAGAAGTATTCTGCGAGGTTAACGATTGCGCCTAAGCCTAAACCACTGAATAGTTTCGCCATTAGGAAGAACACACCGTAAGGTGCTAGGTGCATCAGAATCGCGACTAACTTCATGATCACTTCGTTAAGATCAGAGAAGAAAGAAGCAATGCGCTCGCCCGGTTTACCCGCTGCACTGATTGCAACACCGAACAGTACCGCAAACACGATAATCTGCAGCGTTTTACCTTCGGCCATCGCACTGATTGGGTTGGTCGGGAACATATTGATGACCACCTGACCCAGAGACGGTGCATCCGCTGATTTAAACGAGCTTGCTGCTGTTAAGTCTGCACCCGCGCCCGGTTGGAAAAGGTTACCCATGGTCAGTGCCAGAGTAATCGCGATTGCGGTGGTCGTAATGTAAAACGCGAGCGTTTTACCCCCCATACGACCCAAAGTAGACAAGTCTTTCAGCGAGCTAGTACCACAAACTAGGGAAACAAAAACCAGTGGGACCACAAGCATCTTCAAGCTGGCAACAAAGATCTTACCACCAACTTCAAATAGTCCATTAACGATGTACGTGTCGACAAATCCGTTGTCGGCAAAAAGGGATTGAATTGCAAATCCTGTCAAGATACCCACTACCATACCGATGATAACGCGGCTGGTGAGTGACATAGGCTTCTTGGTATTCATAGTGAACACTCCTTATAGTTATGCACCTTGAGTTCACTTCAAGGTGCTCAGGAGGTTATCAGGCTCTGTAATTAATAAAAAAGCAAAAAACCTAATTGGATTTTTAAATGTGACATCTATCACTATGAAATTGTGTTAATTAACGAATTTTTAACTAGTATAGTTAATGGTTGCATCTAATTGTTCTATTTTTTAACACATAGGGTTCTGTCCTTTAAATAATGACAACTTCTTATTACGTGAGAAAACATCTGCATATCGCCGATTGATAAGTTATGTAATGCATATCTAATCGGCGGATATGCACTACATTTTTGCGGTGACGCAAATCGATACAAATAATATTGTTTCTTATGTCTCATTGCTGGCGGACAAATTTGCCCATACCTAAGCTGTTCTGCTTAAATTCTGCTCAGTCACTGTGATTGAGGGAAACAGGGGAACTGCAATGCTAAAAACGACGACTTCAGTTGTAGAAGGAAAGCCCGTCGAAGATTACCTAGGGGTGGTAGTTGGAGAGGCGATTCTGGGCGCGAACATCTTTAAAGATATGTTTGGTGCGATTCGCGATGTGGTTGGCGGCCGTTCGGGGGCGTACGAGCGAGAGATGGGTAATGCCAGACAAATCGCGTTTGCTGAAATGGAAGAACAGGCCCGCTCTCTTGGCGCGGACGGTATTGTTGGCATTGATATCGATTACGAAGTGATTGGTAGTGGCGGCAGCATGATGATGGTGAGTGTCAGTGGTACTGCAGTTAAATTTAAGGTCTAATAGCCGCCTCATCAGAATTAAGGAATTAGTGAATGAAAATTTGGGTTGATGCTGACGCGTGTCCGGTGGTGATTCGAGACATCTTGTTTCGTGCTTCTGAACGTACCGGTGTAGAAGTGACGCTAGTAGCGAATCAGTTTATTCGAACTCCAGCATCACTCAAAGTGACGATGTTGCAAGTGCAGCAAGGCTTTGACGTCGCAGACAATGAGATCGTTCAGCGCTGTGAAGTAGGCGATATGGTGATCACCAGTGATATTCCACTGGCAGATGAAGTGATCAGCAAAGGTGCCCATGCGCTTAGCTCACGCGGCGAACTCTTCACTAAAGAGAATATAAAATCGCGTCTTAATATCCGCGACTTTATGGACACCATGCGCAGTAGCGGCATTCAAACGGGTGGACCCGCACCACTCAGCCAGTCTGACCGACAACAGTTCGCTAATAATCTGGATAAGTGGCTCGTGCAGTGGCAACGCGCCAATTAAGCGACTTTGTCAGTGTTAAACACGCTGACGATCTGATGCTTATCCAGTTACCTATCTAGTTACTTTCTGCAATCGCAATAATACGTTTAATAAGCTCGTCGGGTTTCATATTTGGATTGCGGTAAAAACGGAAGATTTCCGAGTTTATCGCTTGCTGGGCAACCGGATTGACCGCCATCGAATCAATCATACTTGGCACAGCAAGGTGGTGTTTAATGCCGTAGTGAAAGTCCTGATAAGACTGGATCTGACACGGATTAAAGTCACTGATGTCGATATCGGTGCGCACCGGTATCGACCCTTTAACGCGATTGAACTTAGTTTGAAACTCGACATCTGCCAACGCGCTTGCGATTTGCTGAGCCGCCTCGGCAGAAAACGACTTACTCGACATAAACACCAAGCTGTCCATGTTGTAAAGAAACACACCATCGCTGTCAGGCGTTGGGTAACAGCCGATGTCTTGCGGAACCGAGACTTGATTGGCGAGCAGTTCACCCAAAATCCAATCACCGCCAATTTGAAATAGTGCTTGGCCGTCGGCTAGTGCTTGGGTCGCCGTATCCCACTTGCTGTCGGGTAATTGGTTGTCGATCAACAAGCTCAGGCGGCGAAATTGCGTCAGCGCTTGACGCAGAGTGTCGCTGTCGATGCTGTCTCGCTCAAGTTTAACCATCGCATTGGTGTAAAACTCAACACCACCAGTGGAAATCACTAAATTCTCAAATAGTTGTGCGACTTGCCATGGCTGCTCACCGACCGCGATCGGCACGATGTCATTTTGCTTGGCGAGCTCCATCGCAGCGAACATCTCTTGCCAGTTTTTCGGTGCAGATAAGTTCAGTTGTTTAAGCAGCTTGTGGTTGACCCACAGCCAGTTCAAACGGTGCAGCGTCAACGGCAGGGCAATATAACCGTTTTGCGTTTTGTTGATTTCGATAGATAGCGGATAGAGTACCTCGTCCCAGCGCTGCTCATCGGCAACCGCGTTGACGTTGTGCAAAATACCGATGGCATCCCACGCCTTAATACTTGGTCCCTCGATTTGCGCGAAGCTGGGAGGATTGCCCGCCAGTGCGCGAGCTTGCAGTACCGTCATGGCGCTGTCGCCACCGCCGCCGAGCACCGGGCTTTGCAGTAGCTCAATGTCGTGTTGTTTTAGCTGCTCTTTAAGTGTTTGCAGTGCTTGTCGCTCGCCGTCAGAAGTCCACCAATGTAAAAACTCTACTTCTTGTGGCGGTTCAGCGTGAGCAATGCAAGGAGCAAGCAGTAGTGGGAACAAGAATGCCAGTTTGTTCATAGTCAGTCTCTCGGGAAAGTCAGTGTGGCGCAGAGGCCGCCAAACTGAGAATGGCCAAGCGACAAACTGCCGCCGTGAGCCTTTGCAATGCTCTGTGAAATGGTTAAACCCAACCCAGTGCCTTCTTTATCGTTGCTAGCGCGAAAGTAAGGTTGGCAGAGCTTTTCTAGTAACAGGTCGTCAACGCCATTGCCGTGGTCTTCAATCTGAATCTGGATCGATTCCGAGTTTTCACTCAGTGTAATGTCTGCCTGATGGCCATATTTGAGTGCGTTATCGAGCAGATTCTGAATGCAGCGCTTAATCGCCAATGGTTTACCGGCAAAATGGGTGCGGATTTCACCGTGGATACGAATCGTGTCCGGCGCATCGGCGATGTTGGAGGAGATGTGCTGGATCAGTTGAGTAAAGTTGATCGATTCGATTTCCTCGTGGATATCGGTCTCTTTAATGCATTGCAATGCACCTTTGACCATCAAATCTAGGTCGTTACTCAGTCGAGTAAAACGCTCTCGGTCGATGTCGTTGTCCAACATTTCCGCTCGCAGTTTCAAACAGGCAATCGGAGTTTTAAGGTCATGCGAAATCGCGCTGAATAGCATCTCGCGGTCTTTAATGTGGCTGTCGATGCGCCTATTCATTTTGTTAAACGCGCGTACCGCTGCTTTCAGTTCGTTACTGCCTCGCTCAGACACTTCGGGTACGTCTAAGCGGCTCGACATCAGCGTCGCGGCTTTCGCTAGTTCGCGAACTGGCTGAATTTCTTTTCGGACGATAAACCAGGTACACAGCAACAGTAGCAGCGCGGACAATAATAGCGTCAGCCATTGGCGCAGCTCAAAATAGTTGGTTTCTAGGTTGATGTAAGGCGCGGGCAGGACTGCTGCGAGATAGAACCACTCGTTTTGTGCCACTTCGACCTGCATCACCAGAATAGGTGGATTGAGGTCGCCAAACGATAGTGAGTAATGCGCCCACAGTAGCGGCAATTCGTCGATAGGTAGCTCGTTGTTGAATACCTTGAGTTTGTCGCGCTGGGTGAACTCTACCTCGATGTTAGGAATGCCGCTCAGCTCGCTTTCCAATACCTCGCGAACTTGGTTGATAACTAGGGTTTTGCGTTCGCTTTCCGGTAGCGGGTCGACATCAATCTGGTGATTGTTGAGTGAGACGAAAAAGCGTGTGCCGCCCATGTTGCGTAGTTGATTGAGCACCAAGTGGCGATATTCAGAAGGCAGGGTTTGAAAGAAGGCGATGGTGGAAGAGGCGCTTAGCGCGAGGCTTTTGACCGTGGTGCTGAGGCCTTCTTTGTCTCGCTCGCTGGCGTGTTGATACCAGATAATCCCCGACAAAACCTGCGCCAGAATGATCACCAACAGTAAGAAAAGGCTGGTGCGAACCACCAGTGACCCCGTCCAACGTTTAATTCTCATAATGCACGTCCGTGGTCAGCATGTAGCCTTTGTTGCGTACGGTGAGGATCAGTGAGCGGTCTTTATCTTCAAGGTGATGACGCAAGCGGCTTATTTGCACGTCAATGCCGCGTTCAAACGGGTCGGCATCGCGTCCCCAAATCTCGCGCGCAATATCATCGCGCGACAATATCGATTGCGCATGGTTGACGAACAAGCCGAGCAGTGACAAGTCGGCACCACTGAGTTGTTTGACCTCACGGCTGGCAGTGTGGGTCAACTGGCGGGTTACGGTATCTAGCAACCAATCGTCAAAACGCACTTTACGCGTCAGTTTAGTACTGGCTGTTGACTGGCTGCGTCTGAGAATGGTTTTGATGCGCGCGAGTAGTTCACGCGGGCTGAATGACTTGGTGATGTAGTCGTCAGCACCCATTTCTAGCCCGGCGACTCGATCGGCTTCTTCGGTGACGGCGGTCAGCATGATGATCGGGATGTCGGAGTTTTTGCGCAATTTCTGGCACAGGGTAAAGCCGTCTTCACCGGGCATCATAATATCGAGGATGATTAAATCAGGATGGTGATCGTTGAGCAGTCGCCACATCACGCCGCCGTTTTCTGCACAAAGCACTTCAAACCCAGCTCGACCAAGGTAATCCGACAACGCTTCGCGAAGGTCGAGGTTGTCATCGACGACCAGTATCTGCTTGTTTTCCATCCTTATCTCCCTGTGCCCATCCCTGTGCTTGCCGCTGGTCAATATGATGCATTCTTAAGCGCATGTGCACAATCGAGCTGATTACAATTTTCACTTATTTGGTGTGAGAGATTTGTAAGCGGCCACTTACAAACTGATTGCCTTTTGTAACCTTAAGCGCCGCCTTGCTCGCTATGATCATCCTGACCTTACGTGAAACACCATGACCTGAAGGAATCAGGTCCTACAACACTGGCGTTCGTCAGGAGGAAACCATGTTTGCAAGTATATTTGGACAACTACAAAAAATAGGGCGGTCGTTGATGCTGCCTGTGGCGGTGTTACCTGTGGCCGGCTTGATGCTGGGTATTGGTAACGCTGGTTTTGCGTTTATCCCAGACGCGGTCAACAAAGTGATGCTCGCCGCCGGCGAGGGCGTGTTTGGCAACATGCAGTTGATGTTTGCGGTCGGTGTGGCGCTCGGCTTATCAAAAGGTAATGACGGTGCGGCTGCGCTCGCGGGCTTAGTTGGCTTAATCATCATGAACGCATCGCTCGGTATCGTGACTGGCCTACGCGGCTTGGAAACCGACGCGACCATCATGGGCGTTGAGACCCTGCAGACTGGTGTGTTTGGCGGCATCTTTATCGGTGCGGTTGCGGCGATCATGTACAACCGCTTCTATAACATCAAACTGCCGGAGTACTTGGGTTTCTTCGCGGGTAAACGATTTGTGCCAATCGTCACCGGTTTATCAGCGATCGTTGTTGGCGCGATTCTCGCGTTTGCATGGCCACCTGTCGGACAACTTCTTGATGCATTCTCTCATTGGGCAGCGTACCAAAACCCTGTACTCGCTTGGGCGGTTTATGGCGCGGGTGAACGTTCTTTACTTCCTGTAGGTTTGCACCACATCTGGAATGCACCGTTCTTCTTTGAAGTCGGTAACTACGTTGACCCAGAAACAGGCAAAGAGTTTACTGGTGAGCTCACTCGCTTCTTCGCGGGCGATAAAACCGCGGGTTATCTGTCTGGTGGCTTTATGTACTCAATGTGGGCTCTACCAGCAGCGGCATTGGCGATTTACCACTGTGCGTCTCCTGAGCGCAAGAAAATCGTCGGCGGTTTGATGATGTCAGCGGCGTTGACTTCTTGGTTAACCGGTATTACCGAGCCCATCGAATTTACCTTCTTATTCGTCGCGCCGGTGCTGTACGTGATCCATATTTTCCTAACGGGTATTGCGTTTGCGATCACCGCATTTTTGGAAATCAAACACAGTACTGACTTCGCTCATGGCGCGATCCAGTTCTTCCTGTACTACCCGATGTCGAGCAACGCATGGCTGTTCATCATCATCGGTCCAATTTGGGCGACGCTGTACTACGGCTTGTTCCGTTTCCTCATCGTGAAATTGGATTTGAAAACGCCGGGTCGAGAAACCGATATTGCAGAAGTAAAGATTGCCGGACAACCTGATGAAATTGCGGTAGATGTGGTTGCGGCATTGGGCGGTAAAGCCAACATCAAGTCGGTCGATGCGTGTATCACCCGTCTGCGCGTCTCGGTGAAAGATATTGCTCACGTTGATGTTGCCAAGCTGAAAGCGCTCGGCGCGCGAGATGTATTGGTGATTGGCGACAGTTTACAAGCGATTTTTGGTACGCAGTCTGACTCGATCAAGTCAGAAGTGCACAGCGTTCTCGCCACCTCCTGATCTTACCTCCCCCAAATATAGGTAAGATTTGCCAACCTCCTAGTGAGGTTGGCTTTTTCGTTTTATGGCCATCTTCGCAGATGCTAAAAAATAAAAAAGGCCAGTAGCGTTCACTACTGGCCAAAGGGTTGTTGAAGAGTTTAAATGCTATGCGCCTTTTGGCGGTGTGAATGCCATTAACGCGGGCGCTTGGCCGGTGTATTTCTCAATTTTCACCAACGCAGAGTTCGCTGCACAACCGTTACCCAAGCGAGAGGTTGGGATATCACTGGTTAGTACGTTCACCGCGCCGTTACGACATATACCAGTGCTAGGGTCTAGGTCTGGCCAGCCGCCTTCGTGGATACATACCGCACCTTGCTTGATGCCATCGGTGACTAGGGCTCCGACGAGCACTTCGCCACGGTCATTGTAGGCGCGAACCAAATCGCCGCTCTTGATGCCGTGTGCTTTGGCATCTTCAGGGTGAATCGAAATCGGCTCTCGGTTGGCGATAGCGTATTGCTCGCGCAGTTTTGCGTAGTTGAACTGGCTGTGCAGGCGGTGCGCCGCGTGTGCTGACATCAACTGCAACTCGCCCTGTTTGGCTGAGCCGTAAAACTCGGTTGGCTCGATCCAAGTTGGGTGAGCTGGGCAGTCTTTGTAGCCATAACCTTCGATGGTTTTCGAGTAAATCTCAATCTTGCCGCTCGGTGTGCCCAGTGGGTTCATGATTGGGTCTTTGCGGAAATCGGCATGACGGACAAAGCTCGCGGCTTTCTTGTTGAACTTCATTTCAATCAGTTCGTTAGCATCCCAGAATTTACCAAAGTTAGGCATACGAACACGGGCTGATCGTCCGCCTTTCTGTGCTGCTTCGTAGAAGCCTTTCAGCCAGTCCATTTCTGATTTGCCTTCGGTGTAAACGTCGCGACCGCCCGGTTTGATCAGCTCTGCCATGTCTGCAAATACATCAAAGTCACTGCGCGCTTCACCTTGCGGTTCAACCACTTTCTTCATTGGGACTAAGTGTTGGTTACTGTAGTCACCTGTCATGGTCAGATCATTACGCTCAAATGAGGTGGTAATTGGCAGCACCACGTCGGCGTGTTTCGCTGCCGCTGTCCAATAGATTTCAGAGATAACGGTTAGCTCGGGTTTTTGCCACGCTTTGATCAGGCGGTTGGTATCTTGGTGTTGAGTGAAGTTCGCGCCGCCAGCCCACCAAATCATTTTGATATCAGGGAAGGTACGTTCGTGGCCGTTATGTTGATACTTGGCGCCCGGATTTTCCAACGCTTCAACAATTCGTGCAACAGGGAAGGAATTCACCGCACCAGATACGGCCCAGTCGTTGCCAGCCGAAGAGCCACCACCTAGTGCCGCTGAGATAGCGGGTAATACGCCGGCATCGCGCGCAGGGTTACCGCCGTTTGAATAGTGGTATGAGAAACCGAAACCACCGCCAGGTAGGCCGATTTGCCCCAACATTGCCGCCAACGTCGCGATCATCCAGTGGCGCTGCTCACCGTATTGCTGGCGCTGAATACCCCAGCCCGCCATCAACATGGTACGGTTGTCACTGAAGATGTCCGCCAGCAACTCAAGCTGTTTCGCGGGTACGCCAGTAATATCGGCTGCCCATTCTGCGGTTTTCTCTACGCCGTCTTCTTTACCCATCAAGTAGGCTTCAAACTTGTCGTAGCCAGTGGTGTATTTGTCTAAGAATGCTTTGTCGTGTTTGCCTTTTTTCACTAAAGAATGGGCAATACCCATCAGCATCGCTACGTCGGTCATTGGACGCGGTGCGATCCACTGCACTTTGTCTTCAAAGAATTCCACGGTCTCAGATCGCATTGGGTCGATAGCGATGATGGTTTTGCCGGATTTTTTTAACTGGTGGAAGAACTCAAGGCCAGAACAGTCAGTTGATGTCCAGGCAATCTTAAGGGTATTGATTGGGTTCATCCCCCAAAGTACGACAACCTCGCTGTTCTCCAACACAACAGGGTGGGTGGTTTGCTGTTCATACACCTCGATTGAGCCCATCACATGCGGCATGATGATTTGTGCCGCACCAGTAGAGTAGTCACCAAGGTGGCCTGAGTAGCCGCCTGCCATGCTCATATAGCGTTGCAGCAGTGTCTGCGCCTTGTGCAGCACACCCGATGAACGCCAGCCATAAGAGCCTGCAAATATTGCTTCTGGTCCATTCTCTTTGCGGATTCGCATATGTTGTTCGTGGATCAGTTTGTACGCTTCATCCCAAGATACGCGCACGAATTCGTCTTTGCCACGAATGCCAGTCGGTGCAGATGGATTTTCCAAGAATCCTTTGCGCACCATCGGATACTTAACGCGCGCTTGGGTATGAACTTGGTCTGGCCCCGTCGACTGCAAGCTGTTTGGCACGGTTTGAGGCAGAGCGTTTTTGGTCGCAACCAGTTTGCCGTCTTTGACTTCACACAGCATCGGGCCCATTCGACCCGCAGTGAGGACTCCAGAACCACGCTTAGATGCAGCAACTGCAGAGAGGGGCGTAACTGATGTGATAGCAAGCGCGCCAGCTGCAATACCTGATCCTTTGAGGAATCCGCGACGTGTAATATCTGTCATAACTATATCCTTTTGTTTCTAGTGACCGGCCACGTCTTTTGCGTGGTTTTGGAAGAATTTGGTTAAGATCTCCAAATCGAGTTCAGAGATATCGGTGCGCTCACCCATGCCTTTGGCAACAGGTCCCCAAGCGTTTACGGTGAAATGGTTCGCCGGAATTTTAGAGTGACACGTTGAGCAGTAGACGTTATCGAGCTCCTCTGCATAAGCCCATAGAGGTTCAGGGCTTGCCAATACAGGCGCATCGATAGCGGCTTCGAGTTTTGCGGTACGCCATTCGTTGCCGTATTCGTCGATTTCAAACTCACCGACTTCAAGAGCTTGCTGACCCGCGTCACTTAGCATCGCGATAATGCTGCGTTGTCCTTTACCCATGTAGATTACTTGTTCCGCCCCTTTCATCTGGTAGCCGGATAGGGAGACCGTACGCTCTGCTTCAGAAGTTCCGACCACAGACATTTCGACCGCTGGGTTAATAGAGCCGAAATCACCAATGCTGATTGGAGCGATGGAGTAGACGGTGCTTGCGTCTGCCGGTGTATTCTCAGTTTGGGCAACGACGCGGTTGTATGCTTCACTGTCGAGTTCTGGCTCTGGTGCAAAGTGCGCAACACCTTTGTGACAGTCGATACAGGTTTGGTTGTTCTCTATGCCATATTTGTGCATTTTTGCTGCGTCTTCAGACTGTTCGTACGTGTCCATTGCATCGAAAGAGTGACACGAGCGACAGGTCGCTGAATCGTTGGCACGTAACTGTTCCCATACGGTTTCTGCCATCGCCATACGGTGTTCTTCGTACTTCTCTTCGGTATCGATTTTGCCAGTGACAAACTCGTGATAAATGTCTTTAGAAGCACGAATCTTGGTGATGACGTAATTGATAGGGTCACTCGGAATGTGACAGTCAGAACATTCGGCACGGATGCCTTTAGCGTTGGTGAAGTGGATGGAACCTTGGTATTCCTCGTATGGGATTTGCATCGTATGGCACGATACGCAGAACTCGGTGCTGGAAGTTTTATGCATGATGGCCGCCGTACCACCTAAAACAATCCAGCCTAAGACCACCCCGACACAAGCAATCAGTAATATGTATCTTTTTCTTATCTGCATTTTATTTATTAACCAATTTATCATTATTTGTTTACTCACCATCTAACTCTTAAGGGGTAGGTGGTGAGTTGATATAAATCATTAATTTTTGAGAACTGACTCGAGTAGTATAGAAAATGTGCTACATATCACTGTGTATTTATGGTTGCTGATTTGGAATGAGAATGGTTCAGTTATAAATGTGAGTTATTAGTCGTAATTTCTATTGGACTATTCGGATGGGTGGTGGGGCGTTATGCGGAAATTATTCGGCTTTCTAGGTTGGGTTAAGGGTAAAATCAAGGGAAATTGCGAACCAACCTCAGAACGAGGTTGGTCATTGTTTGGTTGATGCTAACTTGCTGGAAGATTGCGTTATTTGGCCGCAGCGTTGGTTAAGTTGCCCAACACTCCACTGATTTTATTGATTACTTCATCACAACCTTGAATGTTATGACGTTGCTTTAAATACACCGGATCGTTATACGCCAACCAAGTTTTGCCCGCTAAATCTTCATACACCAACACTTTTTGCGGTAAATCGATCGCCACTTCTTGCGCACAGAGCATCAAGGGAGTACCAACTTTCGGATTACCAAAGATGATCACTTCAGTTGGCCTTAACGTCATATCGACCTTAGCCGCATTCTCTTGGTGGTTGATTCGTGCGAAGACGTTGAGCCCTTTTTCTTGAGCGATTGCGACAAACTTATCTGCGGTTTGTTCTACCGCGTGGACACTGGCCACTTTTGTCACGCCCTGCTCGGCGAGTGCGTTAAATGACGCGATCGCGACTAAGAAACCTAATGTTATTGTTCTAACCATATTACTGACCCTCTTGATATTTATTCTGGTACCAAAGAAACTAACTTCCGTTGATGCGTATTGCCGTGACACAGACCGGATACGATAAAGAAGTCATTCAAGTTGTTGCACCGATAGCCTTGTAGTATCAAACATGAGAATAAAATTTGACTCGTGACCATTTTAAGACGGTTTCGAGAACTTGGCGGATGGTTTGATAACGTTGAAGCCGTATACGGTGAGATTAAATAGGAAAGCAAATTCAGCGAAAGGGAGAATTGGTGCGCTTTGTGCGGTTCTGGACAATCACTCTACAATATTAAACTACTGGAATATTTGGACTTCTCCGTGGCAAGGCGTTCTATATTTCTGGTTGGATTGCACCATCTATGGAATACGCCATTCTCCTTTAAAAAGACAAAAAAATGCGGCCGTGGTGACCGCACTTAATCATCCATATTTATAGATGTTCTGAAGGATTAGTGACAGTAAGTGTTTCCCAATCGATTGTGAAACGAACTTGCGCTTGTGTAAGGTGTGTCTCTGTACCGTAGTCATACCAAGTACACGCATTGCGAGAGAAGCCTTCCTCTACCTCTTTCATTCCTGCACGAGCGATCATGTCTGTTCTTGTTTCGCTGCCGCGATCTAATTCAGGCGTGAATACGTACTGGAATTTTGGTTTAAAGCCATGAATCAGGCGCGGTAAGTTTTCTTCCGGTAATAGATTTTCGTTGTAGCAGTCGGTGTAGTGGTACACGCCAGCCCATTTTCCGTAGTACTGGTAGTCATTGGTATAAATTTGGCTGAGGGATGTGGTCCATTTTACCCCAGTACCGCGTTCGAACGCTGCCTTTGGCTTAGCCGCAGTTACATAGTCTTGGCTTGAGTAGCGAGATGTGTAAGCGACGCCGAGTTGGCTGGTCAGCGAACCAGAAAAACTTGGTGCGGAACCCGGTGTTACTGTGGCAGTGAGTCCGATAGACGGCGCAACGGTCGTGGTGGAAACCGAAACATCGTTGGCTTCATTCTGTGGTGAGTAGTCCTCACTAAAGATTGGCGCACCACCCGCTTGGTAAATAGAGTAATCAAAAGTCACCGGATAGTTTTGCGTAAAACGAGCGAGCAAAGGTGAGTCGTAAGTCTGCCTGACACCAGCTTCACCAGGAACGTATCCATTACCTAGTGTGATAATGCGCGCAGCCTTTTTACCGTTATTCGAGTTATGAAATAGCTCGACCAACAACTTCATTTGTACCCGGCTGCCAATAAAAGCAGGTTGATACGGCTTGGATTCACTTTGCAGTACGACTTCATAGCTCTTTTTTATGTACCCGTCTAAAGCAATATCATCAATGAGGACGCTTTCAACAACATCATTCGCTGAGACGGAGGCAGCGGCAGAAATACCCACGATTACGGGTAACAACATCTTATTTTTCATTATATTATCCACTTGCATGGGAACAGTCCCAGAAATTAGCTGTTAGACTATAGCGCATCAGTGAGGATTAAACAGGTCACACCAGAGCATAAAAGGTCAGGCTTGTATCTATCGCTTATAAAGTCGCCAGTATTTGCGACTCTTCGCGCGTAGAAAATCGTGCCGCGAGTATATTGCTTCGTTCATTGACTGCATGGTCGCTTTGTAACGGTTCAACGTAGATCGCTTACATCACTTTCCTTTGGTTAAGCTAACATTACAAGCGGAGTTTAAAGAGCGCCCACTGCTGCAGCGTAATCCAGTTGTGTTTTGGAGGATGACAGCCTTGATTGCCACCTTGAACTACTGGTTTTACTCTGAATCAGTGAAATCTTGGGCTCATCCTTCTCGGTTCAACGGTTCTTGTTTTTCCTGTAGTGCGTTGACAATGTTTGATAATCAAAATAAATTGATGTTCAAATAATTTGACTATCAAACTAATGGTGCCATTTTGAATTCTTCACAGCAGCACAGCCACAACTTTTCTGGACACAACCAACAAGGTGAAAAACGAACTTTTTACGTTCTGTTGCTGACCCTCACCACCATGGTGGTCGAAATTACCGCTGGAACGCTTTTTGGATCAATGGCGCTGCTCGCTGACGGTTGGCATATGGGGACGCACGCAGCGGCGTTTTGTATTACCTTGTTCGCCTATCGTTATGCACGTAAACACGCCAACAATGAGCGATTTTCTTTCGGTACCGGAAAGGTAAGCGTACTGGGAGGCTATACCAGTGCGATTGCTTTAGGGATTGTGGCATTGTTGATGTTTGCCGAATCGGTGCACCGGTTATTTAACCCTGAGAGCATTCAGTTTAATGAAGCTATTATCGTCGCTGTTATCGGTTTGGCGGTTAACGTCGCGAGCATGTTCCTGCTAGGCGAACACCACCATGATCACTCTCATCACCATGGGCACAAGCACCATCATCATGACCACAATCTACGAGCGGCGTATCTGCATGTTTTGGCGGATGCACTTACGTCCGTGCTTGCCATTGCTGCGCTGATCCTAGGCAAACTCTATGGATGGAACTGGCTCGATGCCGCCATGGGTATTGTTGGTGCCGTGGTTATAAGCAAATGGACGATGAACCTTATTAAGCAAACCAGCCCAATCCTGCTCGATGAAAACATTGAACAAGAGTACAGAAGTGCAATCAAAGAAGAGCTGGCACCTTATGGCACGGTGACGGACCTGCATGTGTGGAAGGTGAGTGGTCATCACTATTCGGCTGCGATTACCCTACACGCATCGGCAGGATTAACCGTTGACGAATATAAACAAAAGCTAAGTAAGTTTGATAAGATTAGTCACCTAACGTTAGAAGTACACTCATCATAATCATGCAAAATATCGAACACCTAAACCAATTACTTACTGAGTTCTACGACAAGATGTCGTCGTGGGAACAGTCTGTCGTTAAAGAGACAGACTACTCTTTGGCTCAGGTTCACACCATCGAAGTGTTGGGTGTGCATGGTGCGCTGCGCATGAAAGAATTGGCCGAGAAGTTAGGTATTACGACCGGTACGTTGACGGTGCAAATTGAAAAGCTGGTGGCAGCGAAGCTTATTGAGCGCCAAGCCCACCCTGATGATCGCCGCGCGATTGTGGTGACTTTGACAGAAGAGGGCCAAGCGATTCATCGTCAACATAACCAGCTGCACTTAGACCTAGTTAAAGACCTAACTCGTAATATCGATTCCGAGCAAGAATCGGTGCTCTTGGCTTGCCTAGAAAAGATGAATCGCGAGTTTTAGGTTCCTTAGAGGGGCACTTCTATGTTCCCTCGCTTGGCTGGTACCAATTATCGGCTCTCTCACCAGATCTGACCGACATAAGGATTTGTCATTGTTAGAAGAACACCAACAAATATGGCGTGATTACTATGCCAAAGCTCTGCAACGTCGTCATTTACCGCGAACTGAGTTGGCAGCCAAGCTGAATGAATCTCGAACGCGAGTCGCGATAGACTGTGGTTGTGGGACGGGAAGTGATATTCACTATTTGGCTGAACTTGGTTATCAAGTACACGGATTTGATATCAATTCTGATTCTATCTCAATTTGTCGTGAACGCTTTGCGAACCAAGCATTGGTTGAACTTTATCAAACCAGCTTTGAGAGTTTTGATTACCCGAAGAGTGGGCTTGTCATCGCCAACAACAGTCTCTTCTTTGCCAATCCTGATAGTTTCTTTGATACCTGGCAACGCATCACAGACAGCTTAGAAACTGGTGGTGTGTTTGCTGGTGACTTTATGGGGACAAATGACAGTTGGGCGTCGGGGTACCGTTCTCCGACCACTCCACTTAACGAAACTCAAGTGAGAGAATTATTTAGACAGTTTGAGATTGTCCGCTTTGTCGAGCGTGATGAACAAGGACAAACTGCACTTGGTCGGATTAAACACTGGCATACGTTTTCCGTGGTTGCGGTTAAGCGTGGTGGTTGGTGGGTAGGAGATAAGGGAAGCAAAGTTTGCTGTGGCTTAAAAGACGTTGAGTCTGAGGTCTGAGGTGAGTTATCTGCTCCTGATTAAGTGGTAAAACTCAAGTAGGAGCAGACGTTCAAGTGTTGTATGGGAAAGGTTTTAAGTTGAACTGAGTGCTTTAGTAACCATCTACAGTTGAAGCCCAAGCCCCTTTTACTTCGTCGATGTTAGGTACAAAAGATACTTCGTCAACTAAATGTGTATATACGTCGGCAGCCTTAGATTTCTCTTGTTCATTTAACGTTTCTATACCACTATCTTTTAGTATCATCTCGTATACTTGCCTATTGTGAAAGCTAATGCCACCTTCATAGTCATCATATAATGTTGCATAGGCGTAACCTCGGATTAGGAACTCCCTATCCTTATTGCTTTTATTAAATTGTCTTAAAAAATAATCGTACGTAATAAAGTATCGGGCATTATCCACAAGTGGTAAATTTTGTTCTACTAATCTATCGAACTTAGCCATAGAAGGGATAACGTCTTTAAATTTTTCATTCAATAAGTCAATAGATACAATGTCGTTGTTCAATGCTGCAACCATTAATAAATTAGCTAGAACTTTTCGATCTTGAGTTGTTAATGCTATGACATCCCTATTATAAGGACTTAAGTGCTCTCTAGTTTGGTACATGAATACTAGCTGACGTAAAGGTCGGTAATAATTTTTCTTTATACCATCTTCGACTATCTCGAGAAATTGATTGAAGTAGTCAAAGTTTGTGCGATCAAAACGAGTGTAAAATAGATATGCGTATGCCGCTTTGACATCTCCAGTCGCTGCTCTTTCTTGTAAAATATCTAGACCAGCCTTACCCCATTTTTTATCACAATAGGATCGCATTCTCATCTTACATTGGTAGGAATTAAATTCTGGTGAAAGTTTTATGGCAGAATAGGGGTTGCCGAGTTCTGCGGATCTCTTAAACAGCTCCGCACCATTCCATCCTGAAAACGCGCTGCTTCTATAAGTTATATCGCCTAGCCAAAACATAGCATCTGCGTTTCCTTGATCAACTAAAGGCTTGAGCAACTCTCCCGCTTCGTACCATCTACTTTGCTGAATCGCAATAATGGCTTTAAATAGAGGGTCGTTCGGTTGAAAAGTGCTTGCAGCGTATAAATTTGAATTGATTGTTTTATTTGTACTTGCGATTGAAATCAGTTCACTCAGCCGTCCTTCTGGAGGTTTAGTTAACTCATAGTCTGTAAAGCTAGGAAAGTTTATATAGGTATAGTAGCCACCGAGTGTCAAGAAAGCTGTTATCGAAGTTATTAAAATATATTTGACTATATTTTTTGTCTTAATCATTGAATCATCCGTTTTTAGAAATAATAACTATGGCATTAGATTAAATGAGAATCTATTCCAATTTTTCATTTCTGTGTTTGTTTAAAATAGATCAATGGAAGTTTCATCTAAGAACATATTTGGTTTTATATCTTTTACAAACTCAGCCACTTGTTTATCCATTTCAGCTTGCTCTTGCTCGGTTACTAGAATTTCAAAAACAGGATCCCCATTTTGATCGGAAATAGGTAATCCATTTTCGATAGCTCTTCGGTGAACAATTGTACCATTATCACTTTCCTCTCCTCCTAGAGCACCTGATAATCGATTATAGTAATAGGCTTTTTTGGGATCAGATTGGATAACTACATTGCCATTGCTATCTTTTTCACCCAAGAAATAACTGAGGTATAAAGTTCTAGCCGCTTCAGGATAACCAAGTTGAATAGCTTCATTGATCCATTTCCTTGCTTCGTCAAGATTAACCGTAATCATGTGATAATAAAGGGTTTGCATAGCTGGAGCATAGCCTTGTTCTGCAGCGAGTCTCAAATACGGTAACTTTTCATCAGATGAATCCCAGTATGTATTGTAATCTAGGAACTTGTATCCCCCATTTGGTACAGCATTGCTAATGATATCTTTGTATCGACTTTGACGATAAAACGGTATGTACTCCCACCATTCTCTTTTGGTTATGTTTAATGCAAACGCTGCTTTCCCATCACTTTGTTGAGCGAGTTTAGCCCAGCCTTGTTGGGCTTTAGGCTCCCATTTATTATCACAGGGCCAACCTAAATAGTTACATGGTGTATTTGCATAGAGTTTCCCGCCAGCAAGTACACCCATTGCCCAAGGATCGCCCATTCTGGCAGCTTTCAAAAAAGTGTCACCCGCTTGAAAGTGTTTGCGGCTTTTATATTGAACGACACCTAACCAAAATGTGGCATAGGCACTGCCGTCGTTCGATTGCTGCTGCAAGATCTCCTCTGCCTTCTGATATTCTTTTTGGTTAAAGAGGAGGATCCCTTGCTCGGTCGGGCTTTGTGCCCAAACGGTGTGCTGAGCAAAGAGTAATAGGATAAATAGGATTTTTTTCATTGAAGCCTAGGCCACTTTTTCGTTGACCTACAAATATGTGTGCAGGTGTATATAATTGTCCCTTCATTGTAGAGGGACAAAGATGAACAACAAGTGGTTAAGCATGGTTTGTTTGATGCCAATCATAGCCGGATGTGGCGGTGACCGCATTGACGTATCTAGTGAGCATCTGTCGACGCAACAACTGGAAACCATCATTAGCAATATTAATGCGCAGTATCCTGATGTTGGTATAACACTAAAAAAAGAGATGGCTGATGTGGCAGTCAAAGCGATAGAAAACCTCGTATTTGTAGAGGGAGGGAGCTTTGATATGGGAGACTTTAAAGGGCCGTGTGAGATCCCAAGTAAAACACGCGAAAGAATGGATTGGTCTCCTGATCATAAATGTTATTCGATCGCTGATTTCTCAGGACAGGGATACCAGCATAAAGTCACCTTAGATGCGTACTCAATCTCCAAATACGAAACCACGTATGCTGATATGGAAGTGATGCGAAAAACCAATGGCCTACCGGTTGCCGACCAAAATCTGGATGGAACCCCTCGTGATAGAGACTCTAAAGAGTTTAAAGAGCGATTGAAAAAATTAAATACGTATGCCGCTTTTACCAAGACGTGGCAAGATGCTAAAAATTATTGCCAATGGTTGGGCAATATCACTGCGTTACCTTTCGATTTACCGACCGAAGCACAATGGGAATACGCCGCGCGCAGTCGCGGTCAATACCGTTATTTCGCGACAAACAATGGGTATCGTCAACTAGAGGGAAGCAGTTATTTCAACCCTAACACGGGCTATTGGGTCGACTATCGAGATGAAGAAGTGAACGCCTCAACTCGAATCTCTGAGGTAGATGCGTTTCCGCCTAATCCATTAGGGGTGTACGGCATGAGTAACCAGGTGGCTGAATGGGTCAACGACTGGTATGCCAAAGACTATTACCAACACTCTCCCGAGCGTAACCCCCAAGGCCCGGAGTCCGGTACTGAAAAAGTTCAGCGAGACGGCAGTGGGACCACAATGACTTTTTCGCGTTTGCATGCTTCTGGTTATGACCGCTACCGCGTGGGTGTGAGCTTTCGCTGCGCGGTGCAACAGTCCACACCCGTCAGTCCCTCGGTTTAATGCCGCGTCACCGAATCAACGGTGACGCGACGCGCTTAGACATAACGCGGATTATCTCTTCGGTTGAGTGTGGGATATTCGCCGATGACTTCATTGGGGTGAAAGGCAGTGAATCATAGGGGTATCGTTCTCCAGCGACGCCATTCAACGAAATCTAAGTGAAGAGCTATTAGATGATTCGTTTTGTCGAGCGTGATGAACAAGAACAAACCGCACTTGGTCGGATTAAACACTGGCATACGTTTTCCGTAGTTGCGGTTACGCGTGGTGTTGGTGGATAGAGCGCAAACCATACTTTGGCTTAAGAGAAGCTGAGTTTGAGGTGTGGTATCTGCTCCTAATTAAGTGGTAAAACTCAATCAAGAGCAGACATTCAAGTCTTGTATGAGAAAGGTTTTAAGTTGAACTGAGTGCTTTAGTAACCGTCTAAAGGTGTATCCCATGCATCTCGGGCTTCGTCTATGTAGGTAGTGAAGCTTGCTTTTTCAACTAGTTTCTTATAGATAATTCTTGCGCTTGATTTTTCGTTAGAATTTAATTCTTTGGCACCAGTATCCTTTATTTTTCTTTCAAATATTCTTCTATTTAATGTGCTACCATCATTATCATAACTATCAAATAATATAGAATATGCATATCCTTCTATTAAGTGCTCTCTATTGTTAGTTTTTTTGTATTTCTTTAAAAAATATCTATGAGCAATTGAGTAATGGTCAAGGTCTAGAGCAGGGAAATTCTGTTTTACTATATACTCAAACTTTTCTTCAGATTGAATAACGTCCTCAAAAATATTACTTAGCAAATATATAGATGGTAGATCGTTATCTAATGCCGCTATCATTAATAACTTTGCTAGGACTTTGCGATCTTCAACTTCTAATGGAATGACTTCTCGGCTATAGGGGTTGAGTTGCTCCCTTTTTTCATACATATCAACGAGGTGACGTAATGGGCGGTAATACTTTGTTTCAACAGCTTTCTTAGTAACATCTAGGAATTGATCAAAATAATCAAAGCTCTTATCGTCAAAACGAGTGTAAAGTAGATACGAGTAAGCGGATTTGACATCACCATTTTCTGCTTTCTTTTTCAGTATATCTAAGCCAATTTCCCCCCATTTTTCGTCACAATACGCTCCCATTCTCATCTTGCATTGATAAGAGTTAAATTTAGGGGAAAGTTTTAGTGCAGCGTAGGGGTTTCCTAGTTTCGCCGACTTTTCGAACAACTCTGCGCCTTCCCAACCGGAAAACGCACTACTTCGATAAGTTATATCTGCTAGCCAAAACATTGCATCAGCGTTTCCTTGCTCAACTAAAGGCTTGAGCAACTCTCCTGCGTCGTACCATCTACTTTGCTGAATCGCAATAATGGCATTAAACAGTGGTTCACCCGGTTGATAAGTGCTTGCAGCGTATAAATTTGGATTGATAGTCTTGTCATGATTTGTAAGTGTAATCAATTCTTCTAACCGCTCTGCTGGAGGTGTAGTCAATTCGAAATCTGTACCAGTCGGAAGTCTCACATAAGTAGCGTATCCTCCCACCGCCAGAACGATTGTTAGTGATATAATCAAAACGTATTTAACTATTTTTATTCTTTTAATCATTAAATCAACCGTTTTTAGAAATAATAATTATGGTACTAGATTAAATGAGAATCTATTCCAATTTTTCATTTCTGTGTTTGTTTAAAGTAGATCAATGGAAGTTTCATCTAAGAACATATTTGGTTTTATATCTTTTACAAACTCAGCCACTTGTTTATCCATTTCAGCTTGCTCTTGCTCGGTTACTAGAATTTCAAAAACAGGATCCCCATTTTGATCGGAAATAGGTAATCCATTTTCGATAGCTCTTCGGTGAACAATTGTACCATTATCACTTTCCTCTCCTCCTAGAGCACCTGATAATCGATTATAGTAATAGGCTTTTTTGGGATCAGATTGGATAACTACATTGCCATTGCTATCTTTTTCACCCAAGGAATAACTGAGGTATAAAGTTCTAGCCGCTTCAGGATAACCAA
The DNA here is from genome assembly GCF_011806575.1 of Vibrio hepatarius. Lineage (GTDB taxonomy): Bacteria > Pseudomonadota > Gammaproteobacteria > Enterobacterales > Vibrionaceae > Vibrio > Vibrio hepatarius_A. Next base: position 1,294 of record NZ_JAATOO010000017.1, on the reverse strand, counting down.
GTCGAATAGCTTTATTGATCCATTTCATGGATTCATCAAGACCAATTGTATTCATGTGATAGTAGAGAGTTTCCATAGCTGGAGCATAGCCTTGTTCTGCGGCGAGTTTTAAATAGCGGACGTATTTTTCTTCTGAAACCCAGCCACTCATTTTCAAAATGGCGTGGTTACTTCCCTTTCGAAACGCATCATAAAAAATCGTTTCTGAATGATATGAGCGATAAAATGGGATTAACTCCCATAAATACGATTTCTTTACACGTAGCGCTAATATAGCTTTGCCATTGCCGTTATCAGCTTGTTCTCTCCACCCATCGAAGGCCTTATCTTCCCATTTACTATCGCAAGGCCATCCTAGATAGTTACAAGGGCTATTAGCATTCAAAGTATCGCCAGCGAGTACACCCATCGCCCAAGGGTCGCCCATTTGGGCTGCTTTTAAAAAGGTTTCGCCTGCTTGAAAGTGCTTTCGATTTTTGTATTGAACGACACCCAACCAAAATGTGGCATAGGCACTGCCGTCGTTCGATTGCTGTTGCAAGATCTCCTCTGCTTCCTGATATTCTTTTTGGTTAAAGAGGAGGATCCCTTGCTCGGTCGGGCTTTGAGCCCAAACGGTGTTCTGAGTAAAGAGTAATAGGATAAATAGGATTTTTTTCATTGAAGTCTAGGCCACTTTTTTGTTGACCTACAAATATGTGTGCAGGCGTATATAATTGTCCCTTCATTGTAGAGGGACAAAGATGAATAACAAGTGGTTAAGCATGGTTTGTTTGATGCCAATCATAGCCGGATGTGGCGGTGACCGCATTGACGTATCTAGTGAGCATTTGTCGACGCAACAACTGGAAACCATCATTAGCAATATTAATGCTCAGTATCCTGATGCTGGTATAACACTAAAAAAAGAGATGGCTGATGTGGCAGTCAAAGCGATAGAAAACCTCGTATTTGTTGAGGGAGGGAGCTTTGATATGGGAGACTTTAAAGCACCATGTGAGATCCCTTCTCGCACCTTTGAACGAATCGATTGGTCTCCAGAAAATGATTGCTACAGTGGTCCAAGTGCTATGTTAGCTGGAGGGTGGTTTATTCATAAAGTGACCTTAGATGCGTACTCCATTGCCAAATACGAAACCACGTATGCCGATATGGAAGTGATGCGAAAATCCAGTGGTTTACCTCTCGCTGACCAAAATTTGGATGGAACCCCTCGCGATAGAGACTCTAAAGAGTTTAAAGAGCGATTGAAAAAATTAAATACGTATGCCGCTTTTACCAAGACGTGGCAAGA
>NZ_JAATOO010000016.1 GCF_011806575.1 Vibrio hepatarius | reverse complement strand
GCTTAAGCTCGACAGTGGCATGCACCGCCTGGGTGTAAGCCCTGAACAATATGACGAGTTTGTTCAACGTTTAGACGCCTGCCCTAACGTCGCGAAACCACTACGTTTTATGAGCCACTTTGGTTACGCTGATGAGCTGGAAAAACCCAATACCAATCAGCAAACTGAACTGTTCCTCGAAGTGACCAAAAACTGCCAAGGCGAACGCTCACTCGCGGCTTCGTCAGGGATTTTGGCATGGCCAGATAGCCATTTAGACTGGGTACGCTCAGGCATCATCATGTACGGCATCTCTCCAATCGGCGATAAGCCGGCACATAAATTTGGTTTTAAACCTCTGATGACACTAAAAGCTCCGATCATCGCTGTGCGCGAGGTTAAAAAAGGTGAAAGTGTCGGCTACAGTGGCATTTGGACGGCGGAACGAGACACGAAAGTTGGCGTGATTGCTATTGGCTACGGTGACGGATACCCGAGAACCGCACCATTCGGCACACCGGTACTGGTGAATGGCCGCCGCGTACCGCTCTCTGGTCGTGTATCTATGGATATGCTGACGGTCGACTTAGGCCCTGATGCGAGCGATAACGTTGCTGACGACGCCATCTTATGGGGTGCCGACTTACCGGCGGAAGAAATTGCCGCGCATGTTGGCACAATCGCTTATGAGTTGGTGACGAATCTTACTTCCAGAGTCATCGTTGAATATCGGGAGTGAATCCAAGGCGGTCAGTCCACTCTTGTCTCTTGAGTCACTCTACAGAACTCACCACCACTTTGGGGTGGATCCTTAATCTAAAACTAGATTGAGCTCTGATTCACTAGCTGACGCTCATCGACTTTGAGTCGATAGATTGTCATGGAGTTGGTGGCGATCATTGCTATCTCTAACAGGCTTCCACCTATAGAGCCAACCCAGAGGTTGTTGGCCAACCATAAACAGGCACCGACTAGCAGAAAGTAGCGCATCATTACACCACGTAAATTGAACAGCGCGTAAGTGCCTATACTGCTGGCAATAATGGGCAGTAAGCCATAAATACTTTCAAGTGCCGTTAGGCCCATTAAGGTGGTTAGCCCAATCAAAGGCCACGTAAACAGCCGTGCATTAGCGTGCAAGGATATGAGTGAACGGCCTACGCCAATGGAGGCGCTAATGCAGGCAGTAGCCGCTCCCATCAAGGCGAAATGGAGAGCATGATTGCAGTTAAGCAACAACATCATCCACTTTAAGCGACGATCATCTTTTTGATAAACTGTAGCCAACCCCAGAAACAAACTAATAAAGCCAAATGCCTGAGCAATGATGTCTCGATCCATTCAATCTCTCACCCTGTTCTTTCATTATGGTGAGAGAATAACATTATTGAAATGGTGTTTTAATTATATTTTGTGTTTTTCATCCACATAACGTCAGAGAGAATTCAGAGCAGACGAAGCGGGCATTGTTAAGTTGCTTTTGGTCAACGAAACAAAACGCTTTATCAGGACTCCCCTTGGAGTGTGACAACAATTCTACGACTGCCACCGTGGTCTCGGTGCTCTCCTAAATAAATACCTTGCCAAGTGCCTAGTGCTAGTCGTCCCTGACTGATAGGAATCGACACACTGCAACCAAGCAATGATGCTTTGATATGAGCTGGCATATCATCATCGCCCTCGTAAGTATGCTGGTAATATGGCGCGCGCTCAGGAACAAATTTGTTAAAGTGCGCTTCCATATCCGTGCGTACGGTTGGGTCTGCGTTCTCATTGATGGTCAAACTGGCAGACGTATGTTGGATAAATAACTGTAATATTCCGACGGAATAACGCTGTATTTCTGGAATTTGTTGTTCAATTTCGTCGGTAATCAAGTGAAAGCCACGTTTCCTCGCCTTTAATTGAATCGTCTTTTGAGACCACATAGTCACTCCACAATAAGTTGATAACGTTCGATTTTGCTATAAGGGATGAAGCATAACCGATGTTGATGGTATTATTTTACTCGCCGTCGCAGAGTTTGTTCATGTTTCAACCGGGGAACGTGACCTAACTCAATGTGAGGGAGAATACCCTAGGCGATAATGCGGCTTGAAAAAAAATTACAAAATGCTTGTTTTGTGGCAATTTGCCCAAACATCTACTTATATTCTGCTTAATCGGGGATTCCACAGTTTTCGCTAGACTGTAAGGAATGAAACCTACTGTAACATCGGGATAAAGACCATGTTGAAAAATATCAATCCAACGCAAACACAAGCTTGGAAAGCGCTGACGGCGCACTTTGAATCTGCACAAGATATGGATCTGAAAGATCTGTTCGCTCAAGACGCGGCTCGTTTTGACAAGTTTTCTGCGCGCTTTGGTAGCGACATTCTGGTTGATTACTCAAAGAACTTAATCAACGAAGAAACCTTGCAGCACCTATTTGCACTAGCAAATGAAACTGAGCTGAAAGCGGCGATTGAAGCGATGTTCAGTGGTGACGCGATTAACCAGACTGAAGGCCGTGCGGTGCTACACACTGCGCTACGTAATCGTAGCAACAAAGCCGTAAACGTGAACGGCGAAGACGTCATGCCAGCGGTTAACGCGGTACTAGAGAAAATTAAATCATTTACTGATCGTGTGATCGGTGGTGAATGGAAAGGCTACACAGGCAAGGCAATTACTGATGTTGTGAACATTGGTATCGGTGGTTCTGACCTTGGCCCTTACATGGTGACAGAAGCATTAGCACCATACAAAAATCACCTCAATCTGCATTTCGTATCAAACGTTGATGGTACGCACATCGTTGAAACACTAAAGAAAGTTGACCCTGAAACGACTCTGTTCCTGATCGCGTCTAAGACTTTCACCACTCAAGAAACCATGACTAACGCGCACACTGCACGTGACTGGTTCCTAGCGTCTGCAATCGATGAAGCGCACGTGGCAAAACACTTTGCGGCGCTATCGACGAATGCAAGCGCAGTTGCTGAGTTCGGTATCGATACTGACAACATGTTTGAGTTCTGGGACTGGGTTGGCGGTCGTTACTCTCTTTGGTCTGCGATTGGTCTATCAATTGCACTCGGTGTTGGCTACGACAACTTTATTGAACTGCTTGAAGGTGCACACGAGATGGATAACCATTTCGCTAGCACTGAACTAGAAAATAACATTCCAGTTATCCTGGCGTTAATTGGTATCTGGTATAACAACTTCCACGGCGCAGAGTCAGAAGCTATCCTACCTTACGACCAGTACATGCACCGTTTTGCAGCGTACTTCCAGCAAGGTAATATGGAATCAAACGGTAAGTACGTTGACCGTGACGGCAACGCAGTGACTTACCAAACTGGCCCGATCATCTGGGGTGAACCTGGCACAAACGGTCAGCACGCATTTTACCAGTTGATCCACCAAGGCACTAAACTGATCCCATGTGATTTCATCGCGCCAGCAATCAGCCACAACCCAGCCGGTGACCACCACCAGAAACTGATGTCGAACTTCTTTGCGCAAACAGAAGCGTTGGCGTTTGGTAAAGACGAAGCGACAGTAAAAGCAGAGTTGGCTCAGGCAGGTAAGAACGCAGAAGAAGTAGCGGCAATCGCGCCATTCAAAGTGTTTGAAGGCAACCGCCCAACCAACTCAATCCTAGTGAAGCAAATTACCCCACGCACTTTGGGTAACTTGATCGCGATGTACGAGCACAAGATTTTTGTTCAAGGCGTTATCTGGAACATCTTCAGCTTTGACCAGTGGGGTGTTGAGCTAGGTAAACAACTGGCGAACCAAATCCTACCAGAGCTTGCGGATGCGTCTGAAATCAGCTCTCACGACAGCTCAACTAACGGTCTAATCAACGCGTTTAAAGCGTATCAAGCGTAAGTTTAACGTGGTTTAGATAAGCAAGCGCCAGCCTCAAGGCTGGCGTTTTTGTATCTATCCATTGGCCGCTAATTAGACCGTGTGATGAATATTACTCTGCACATCGGTTTGCGTCGTGAACTTCTGCCCCAACAATGCCACTAACTGGTCGTAATACTGCATATTCGGCTTATTACCCAGAAGCTTACACAGTTCATTTCCCGTTGGGCTAAAGCGATAGTAAAGCAATCTGACGCCGCGACTATGGGCTTGCAGCGAGAGCTGCTTACCTTGATAGGTGAGTGGTAATGGGGATTCTAGCTCGATCTCACCCGATTCCAATTCGGTGTTGTACATCAGGCCAAGTTCAAACAACACCAGCAGGCTAGAGTAGGGCAGTTGGTAGTTGCCAACATTGATATTGCTGGTGACATTGCGTTTGCCAAAGCTGAAAATACCACCGTGAGAGCGGTAGCCAATCAACAGTTTACGGCTGCTGTCGCCACCAAAACTGCAGGCAAGAGAAGCGGCACGTTGTAGTGTTTGCGCTTCTTTTGGCGTCATATCTTGTAAGATGTTTAACGCCTTCATTGACGTGGAGCCAGGGTTGGTGACTTCGCGTTTCAGTACCTGAGCCCAAAGGCGCTGCATCGCGGGATTGTGGACTTCTTGTGCCATATCGAAAAAGCGATACAACCAGTCTGGGTCAGGCTCACCAGCGGTTTCGTCTTTACACGATTGGTGCGCCAACTTAAGGATCTGCTCTAAGTTCTTCTGACGCTTTTCTCGGCGCTTTCTCTCTCGCACCAAAGCGCGTTCAAGTGCAGGTTTTTCGGGTGATTCACTGCTTAATAGCGCGTCAAGGCCATGAATTTCGGCGATGCTAAGGATACGGCTAGAGCTGTCTTTGATGTAGTGCTTTTTCTTTTCATTTCGAGCTTGCGGCTCGGGTTCATGGTCGATGATGACGGGTTTGTTGCTCTCAGACATTCTATTTCCTTAGACATCATAAAGTTATTACTAATGTACTCTTTCGGTGCAGATCGCGCCACACCCAGAGTGTGAGGCGCATGTCAAAAAATAGTGCTACCACACATGCTAACAAATTGTTAAAATCATGAGTGCAATAATTGAGAGGGCTTATGAAGTATATCAATGAGAATAAACTGAAAAAGCACCTGTCAATCGCCTTATTGTTGTTGGTTTACCTCGGTGTACTAGGGTATTTATCCAGATATTTTTCTTAAACTAGGCGATTAACAGGTTACGCTTTTGTTAATCTTTTAATAGTCGTCGTATTCGGTGATAGCCGTGCCTTCGATCACGTAGCCTGTTTCGGCCAATTCATGTGAAATGGTTTCAGTTTTAAGCGTACCTATCACATAAATCACATCCCATAGCTCTTGCACTGGTGCACCTTTAGGAAACTTCACGTAAATGATCTGATTGGGTGGTGGTGGTGGTACATGTATACAGGCGCCAAAGTACGGTACGAGTAGAAACTCGGTCACCATATTCTCATCACCTTCTAACGGAATCACAAAGCCCGGCACCTTAACCGTACTGCCGTTCAGCTCTTGTCTGACGCTGCCAAGCTTGGACTGTTGCATTACGTCACCCGAGTGGTCAATCGCTGGCATGCCTTGTTTATCAAACATGTTTCTTTCGCTCTCAGGGATCAGGTCGATCCAGTCGAGTTGCAGTACATCTTGGTTGTTTGCATAACTGGGGATGCTAGCACTCAGCAATACCACCACAAGTAAAAGTAGTTTTTTCATCATAGATTAAATCCGAATCGTCATGCCGTCGCTGAGAGATTGTTTATAAGCTCTCAAGGCGGGTATAAATCCAATCACGGTTCCGGCGAGCTGCACTAAGGCCAGTAGCGAGAGTTCATAATTGGATAGGGTTATTACCGAAAGGTTAATGCCATAAGTTTGCTGAATAAATGGTGCAGCAACGAAGAGTAACAAATAGAGCGAAAACGTACCGAGTAGGATACCGATAAACGTCAGGCTACTCGCTTCTAAGATCAGCAATGAGAAGACGTGTCGAGGTCGCGCTCCCATCGCGCGTAGGATCGCCATTTCTCTGCGGCGTTCTTGCAAACTGGTCAATAGGCTAGAGAGCATGCCAAGCAATCCGGCAATCACCACAAACGCCGAGACTGCCATCAGAGCTTGCTCCGCCACCGACATCATGCCCCATAATTCGTGTAGCGCAACACCGGGTAAAATCGCACTCAGCGGCTCTTTGGTGTAGGTGTTAATCTGACGCTGCAACGCAAAGGTTTGAATTTTTGACTTTAAACCCAGCATCATCGCGGTGATCTGCTTGGGTTGAAAGTCTCTACTCTGCAACTGCTGCGCGCCTGGCGTATTACCAAGGTTTGCCCCCGATTCCCAGCCGACGTGGATCGCTTCAATCGCTTCTAGCGAAACGTGTACCGTTTTATCAACCGGAGTGCCGGTTGGTGCGAGGATACCCACCACTTTGAACGGCAGATTATCGTGGCGGCTGAACCCAACATCGCTGATACCGTGAGCGATGATGATTTCGCTGCCAATCTGATAACCAAGTTTCTTCGCTACATCAGCACCGATCACGGTTTCAAATAACTGCTGAAACTCATGTCCCTTGGTAAATGCAAGGTTTTGTTTTTGACCGTAGCGGTAATACTCAAAGTAGCTGTGGTTGGTGCCCATGACACGAAAACCTTTATGCGAGTCGCCGAGTGAAATCGGAATTGCCCATTTTACTGAGCGGTGTTGGCTGAACTCTTGGTAGCTCTTCCAGTCGATGTTGTTGGTCGCGTTACCGATTCGAAACACCGAATAGAGCAATAAATTAACCTGTCCGGAGCGACCGCCAACGATCAAGTCGGTACCAGAAATGGTATTGGCGAAACTGCTTTTGGCTTGGGTGCGGATACGTTCCACCCCGAGCAATAAAATCACCGAAATAGCGACCGTCAGAATAGATAATATCGCGGTGACTTTGCGGTTACGGGCGCTTTTCCAGGCGAGAGACAACGTTGCGCTCATGCGTTTTCTCCTGCTTGATTGAGTTGTCGTAAATCTAGACTGCGGTCAAACAGCGGCTCCAGAGTGGGGTCGTGGCTCACAAACAGCAGTGTCGAGTTGGCTTGATTAGCCTGTTCTAGCAGTAGTTCGATAAAGGCGCTGCGGTTGTCGTGGTCGAGGGCGGAAGTGGGCTCATCGGCAATCACCAGTTCCGGTTTGCCGATCAATGCGCGAGCCGCGGCAACGCGTTGTTGTTGACCTATACTCAGCTCGGCGACGGGTTTATTCATTAAAGCTGACGAGAGGTGCAACCGCTCAAGCAGTTGAATTGCGTGCTTGTGTAAATCGCCACTCACTTGAGAGCGTCTGCGCTTGGAAAATTGGCAGGGTAAAACCACATTTTCCAGCACGCTCAAATAAGGCAACAGATTGAACTGCTGGAAGATGTAGCCAATGTGGTTGGCGCGAAACTTATCCCGTTGGCTACCGGACAATGCTGAGAGCTGCTTGTCCAAAACTTTGAGAGAACCCTCTGATGGTGTATTTATTCCAGTGAGAAGACTGAGCAAGGTGGATTTTCCACAGCCACTCGGCCCTTTAATAAACAGATGCTCACCTTGATTTACCTTGAGTTCAGGGATGTTGAGCGTTGGTGTGTCATTACCAGGCCAAACGAAACGTACTTGTTGTAGCTCAATGACCACGGCCGAGTTATTGCTATTCATAATGCGTTCCAATCACGAAAAGGCGGCTTAGGCCAAGCGTAAGCCGCCACTATAACTACAGAGAAATTTCGCTATTGTTTTTATCTAGGCGTACCGCAGACTGTTTGGTGTCAGTGAGCACATTCGCTTTGATCGCTTGTGTCGACGGGAACAGTTCAAACCAAGACGTGTTGATCGATTCTAGCTGAGAGAACTGTTCACACTGGTAGTGGTATTCAATCGTAAATTCACCGTGGCTAGATTCATGCTCATGATGTTCTTCATGGTCATGGTGTTCATCATGCTTGTGTTCGCCATCGGCGTCATTATGATGGTCGTGGTCGTGGTCGTGGTCGTGGTCGTGGTCGTGGTCGTGGTCGTGGTCGTGGTCGTGGTCGTGGTCGTCATCCGCGCCCAGAGTATGTGAAACACGCTGGTGGGTCAGTGTACAATTGGCACTCTTACTTAAGCTAAACACACGGCTTGTGTCCGTCAATTTAGACTCGGCATCTTTTAACTTGTGCAGTTGCTCTTCCGTTTGCGCTACATGCTCAAAACCAACCACATCCGCTCCTGGCGCGGTGATTTCAATCAATAGTTCTTTACCGTCTTGGGCAATATTTAGCTCGACTTCGCCGTGGACATGCGCGTCATGTTGGCGGTGTTCATCTTCAGCGTAAACCGTGTGGCTCAAAGTCAGCGCGACCAGTGCCGCGAGTGGTGAATACTTGTACATACTAAATCCTAACTACATTCTTAAGTTGTGAAAAATCGCCTGCGTATTGGCAGGAAAAAACAGATTAAGCGTTAGGATTGCGTGGCGGTGAGCGCGCTAAATAGTCAAACGTGGCTGGCGCGAGGTAGTAATAGCTATCCGCTAGGATAAACACATCGGGTAACGATGTATCGTTAAAGGTGATGATTGCCGCGCTGGCACCGTGTTGCGCACAGGCAAACAGTTGGCAATGATGTTCCTGATGGTGGGTGGGAGCAAGATCGTATTGGTGCTGGATAAACGCCACGTTCATCCACAGCGTCAACAAGACACTGCACAGCGCAACGATAGCAAATCGGACGGAATGTGAATAACGTCGTGACACAAGCAAACAACCAAACAAAAAGGAACTGTTATATTATAACAATTCCTTTTTAAACGCGAAGTGCAATTGTGATCAGATATTGTCTTTAATCAGACCAATAACCTGTTTTACTTCGTCCTCTGACAGTGCGCCTTCTTTTACGAATAGCACCTTGCCTTGTTTATCCTGCACAATGATCGCAGAAGATTCCGGTTTCAGATCCCAGGTTTTCGCCACTTTTCCGTCTTCATCCAGCACCATTGAAGACCAAGGAAACTCTTGTTTGCTGTCTTCAGCAGATGATTTTACGAAGGAGCTTGTTCCCCAAATCGCATCGTCTTGGTTGATGATGGTTGTGGTTTGGTAATTTGCTTCAGGCAGTTTTGCTGCGGTTAGTGCAGTCATCAACGGCGCGTTCATCTCTTTCGAGCTACTGCGGCCAGCGATCGCTTGGATGACACGCACTTTGCCGAGCATGTCTTGGCTCGCCCAGTTTTGGTATCCAGTGTCATCGCCGTTAAGTACGATTTCGCCGTATTTATCGACCGCAACCGCAGGGACTTGGCCACCGATAGTCAGGTTATGAGCAGCAGCAAGCATTGGAGAGCACGCTATCGCAACCGCGAGGAGAGTTTTACTTTTCATTGTTATGTTCCTTTTTAGTAAGCGGAAAAAGTATATAACGAATTCACTCGGAGTGTGTTTACCTCGATGGTCAGAAAGTGCTCAAACTCTATTTTTAACAAAAAATATACATTTCATGAGATTGCGGTATAATGTGCTGAAGCTCAAGGAATAGAGCACATCAATAAGAACAATAATTTTCGTAAATGGAATTTGGAGTCGTTATGCTGCGTGAATTTTCTGCACATCGCCCACTACAGGTGGCGCGTTTTGTTAAGACCCTTTTCAAAGGGCAGTTTGTTATCGCTGGTGTTGGGGAGTTTTCGTTTGATAACGGCAAAGTGTTAGTGCCAGACGTCAATAACCGCGAGAAACTGAATGTTTATCGCCAAATCAATCAAGCGATTGAAACGCTCTCAGCGTGATTACACATAGATTCTCTTGAGCCTTCTAGTAAAAAGTCGCCTAGTGGCGACTTTTTTTGTTTCTTAACCTGAGTCCAGGTTGCTTTATTATTTCTCTGGCGGGAAGCACACACCTGTCCCACCGATACCACAGTATCCATCGGGATTTTTAGCGAGATATTGCTGGTGGTAGTTTTCCGCATAGTAATAATGATTCGCTGGTAGAACTTCGGTTGTGATTTCGTCGTGCTGTGCGCTTAGCAACGCCTGATAATCACGCTTAGATTGCAACGCGACCTGCATTTGCTGATCGTCAAAAACATAGATTGCTGAACGGTACTGGGTGCCGCGGTCGTTTCCTTGGCGCATGCCTTGCGTCGGGTCGTGTTTTTCCCAAAACGTTTTGAGTAGCTCTTGCAGACTGAGTTTGTCGCTATCAAACACCACTCGCACAACTTCAGTGTGGCCAGTGTGACCAGTACATACTTCTTCATAGGTTGGGTTTGGTGTGTATCCGCCAGCATAACCAACCGATGTGCTCACTACGCCATCCAGTTGCCAAAATACGCGTTCAGCGCCCCAGAAGCAGCCCATACCAAGTAAGACTTGTTGCTGATTTCCGCTGGGTGCTGCGGTGAGGCTAGAGTGATTAACGAAGTGAGTGTCGTCAATCGCCATCGGGACATCGCGACCAGGTAATGCGTTTTCAGGGGCGATCATTTGTTGTTTGTCGAGCATCGTAACTTTCCTTGCTGATTTATAGTAATGTGGTTTATCTAATTCACAGTTTTCATACAGACTTATCTATTCGCAGGCGTTATTATTCCGGTATCTGATTAACAAAGATAATTAAGCATGTTACGAAACCCTTTACCACTTTTGTTTGCCGTTGTTCTCTCCCCGATGCTGGTTCAAGCTCAGGAAGTAGAATTAACAATTGAAGGGTTGAAAGGTTTTCGTAAAGACAACGTCGATGCTTACTTATCGGCTATTCCCAAAGAAGAATACAGCACCAGTATCCGCTTTCAAGCGCGTTTGCAGCGCACAATTACCGAAGCGTTGAACGCGGTGGGCTACTATCAGCCAAGCTTTGAATTTGAAGTCTCTGAAGATAAGACCGAACTAATCGTTAAAGTGTCTCAAGGCAGTTCGGTTCGCTATAAAGAAGTCGAGATTGTCATTACTGGCGAAGCCAAAGATGACCCAGACTTTATCGCCGCGATTAAAGCGAGCGGACTTAAAAAAGGCGAACGGCTCAATCACGGTGATTACGACTCTCTCAAGTCCAAGCTGCGCAACCTAGGTCTGCAAAAAGGCTACTTTGATGCCAAGTTTACCACCAGTCGCTTAGAGATCGCTCCCGATCTTTACCAAGCGTTTGTCAGGTTGCATTTCGATAGTGGTATCCGTTACCACTTCGGTGCGACTGAGATTACTGGCAGCCAGATTAAGATTGAGCGTGTCCGGTCTTTGTCACCGTTTCAAGAGGGTGACCCTTATCTAGTATCCCAAGTGGGTGAATACAACCAGAATCTCTCCAATACCGATTGGTTCTCATCGGTATTGGTTGAGCCTGATTTATCGCTGCTGGGTGAGGGGCGCGAGTTACCGATGAAGGTGTCTCTGGCGCCACAAGCTCGTCACCAGTTAGAAACAGGCCTGGGTTACTCAACCGATGTTGACGTGCGAGCTTCATTAAAGTGGAAACGCCCGTGGGTAAATAGCCGAGGCCACAGTTTCGACAGTAGCTTATCGGTCTCGAGCCCCGAGCAGACTTTGACGGCCAGCTATCGTATTCCGCTGGAAGACGTACTCAACGACTACTACCGTATTCACTATGGTATGAAGCGGGTGGATAGCCGAGATACCAAAAGTATTGAATCAAACCTTGCTTTAGAAAGGCACTGGAAACTCGACAATGATTGGAATCGGACGATTTTCATTCGTTATTTGCTTGAAAACTACGAACAAGGTTTACAAGACGACAACGCTCAGTTCTTGCTGCCCGGTATTACATTCTCTCGTATTCGTGCCCGCGGTGGGTCGATGCCAACGTGGGGCGATAGTCAGTACATTACCTTGGAGTACGGTAGTGAAAATGCGCTGTCGGAAACCGACGTGGTTCGCGTCCTTGGCGGGATGAAGTGGATACGCAGCGCGGGAGAAAATCATCGGGGTTTGTTCCGTATTGACGGTGGCGCCAACTTCGCTGACGATTTTGATAAGCTTTCGCCATCGCTGCGTTTCTTTGCCGGTGGCGACAATAATTTGCGTGGTTACGGTTACGAATCAATTTCTCCGAAGGACGAAAGTGGCGCGTTAACCGGTGCAAAATACATCGCGACGACCTCACTTGAGTACCAGTACCGACTCTATGGTGACTGGTGGGGGGCGCTGTTCTACGATTATGGTGATGCGTTTAACGACACGCCGGAATTTAAGCGTGGTACGGGTGTTGGTGTGCGCTGGGCGTCACCTGTCGGCCCAATCCGTTTAGACTTTGCATGGGGCTTAGATAAAGAGCCTGACGATTTTAAGATTCACTTTTCTTTGGGGCCTGAGCTATGACCGGAATGGTATTAAAGTGGTCAAAGTGGTTGTCGCTGTCGTTTGGTGGCATCCTGTTAGCGCTGCTACTAGCGGTCGGCTTTTTGTTGTTTACCAAGCCGGGTCTAGGCGTGATTTTGTGGAGTGGCGAAAAGTTTGTTCCTCAGCTTAAAGTCGCGTCTTACAGTGGTGCTTTGCTTCCCCGCTTTACGCTCAATCAGGTCGAGTTTGTCGACCCGGATCTTGGCGTTGATACTAAAATAAACGCGGTGACGTTAGGCATTAACCCGACCTGTTTTACCGAAGCCAGTGTCTGCATCGATGAACTGGCGATCGACGGCTTGGCATTCTCACTGCCTGAACTACCACCTCAGCCAGAGCCTGCACCAGAGCAAGAATCAGCGCCAATGGGGAATATCACTACGCCTATTCCGCTCAAGGTCGGTCGTATTGCGCTGAGCAATATCGATCTCAACGTGCTGGGCAACCAAATCCGTTGGGAGCGTTTTACCACCGCACTATCATTCCAGGGGAACCGTCTTCAAGTCAGTAAAACCGAGCTAAATAAGATCCATATTGCTCTGGCTGAGAACGCGCCGAGTGACGCTGAACCAGAGTCAGAGAAAGCCAGTGAACCGAGTGCGATCGTATTACCAGATGTCGTCTTGCCACTGCAAGTTGATTTAGCGCGTCTCGATATCCGCGACTTTAAGCTGCAGCAAGCGACGCCGATTATTGTTCATCACTTAGGTTTACAAGCTAGCGCGGCGGGGGCGAATGTGTCGGTACCGATGCTAGAGCTGGACATGCCGCAAGTTCAGGGTAAGTTGAACGCCAAGGTCACACTCAAACAAGACTATCCACTCTCTCTACAACTCGACGCGACGGTCAAAGACCCGATGGCTAAAGGTCAGAAGTTGTCATTAAATGCAACAGGCAGCGTTGCCCAACTGGATTTACAAGCCAAATTACGCGCATTGGCCGAAGCTGATCTGCAAGCGAAACTGGCATTGCTTGACCCTGACATACCGTTTGACATTGTGCTCGATAAAACCAAGGCGCAATGGCCGTTAGTCGGTGAAGGGGATTACTTTGTTAACGTCGACAACTTGTCGGGTAAAGGCTCACTCAAAGGTTATAGCCTCAACCTTGTTACGCAATTGTCGGGTAAAGAGTTGCCGGATTTAGACCTAACGTTGGAAGGTAAAGGTAATCTTGAGCAAGTTGAGCTCAGCGCTTTGACACTAGATACCTTGGGCGGCTTGGTCATTGGCGACGCGATGGTGAATTGGAAGCAACCGCTCAATTGGTTGGCGAACTTGTCACTTGAGCATATCCAACCCGGTTTACAGTGGCCGGAAGCGGAAGGGGACATCAGCGGCATTATCTCAACTACGGGTTCATTGACCCAACAGGGCGGCTGGCAAGTTGCGGTAAGTCAGCTCGATATTGACGGCATCCTACGTGAGTATCCGTTAAATATTGAAGGAGAACTGACGGCATCTGACGTGGCAGGGAAAGGCCAGTTTGAGTTAGATACGCCAGGACTGGTACTGTCTCATGGCCCGAACAATGTTGAAGCGAAAGGCAGCTTGAGTGAAGAGTGGCGTATGTCGCTGTCATTGGATTTACCTGAATTAGCCAAGTCGGTACCTGAACTGTCAGGCAAGGCGATTGGTGATGTTCATCTGCGCGGCCCGATGAAAGAGCCAAAGGTAAAACTTGCGCTCGACGTGGATGCAATTGATTTCCAGCAGCAGTACAAAGTCAAACACATTACTTTGAGCGGTGATGTGACACCTTTACCAGAGCCAAAAGGCGATCTTACTCTTGAGCTTGAAGGTGGCCAGTACCAAGATTACCGGCTTAAAGACCTATTACTGACCTTCAGCGGTGACCAAAGTCAGCACAACCTAATGCTGGACGTGGATTCCAATCTTGTATCGACCAGTTTAGCGCTGTCTGGTTCTTTGACCGATAAGCCATCGATCAAATGGGCTGGGCAATTGGAGCGGATGCTGCTCTCGTCTCAACAAGGTGAGTGGGAACTGAACCAAGCGACCAAGCTGGGTTTTGATATGAAGAGCCAGCAAGCGTCCGTCGCAGCACATTGCTGGTTGCAAGCAGATTCATCGCTGTGCCTTGATGAAGACATCAAGGTGGGAGAATCCGGTGAAGCTAAGTTGTCGATCAACCAGTTTAACTTTTCACAAATTGCCCAATTCTTACCGCCGGAAACCGAATTGTTCGGTGAAGCCGACGCGCACGTTTGGGCGAAGTGGTCGGCCAATCAATCACCGGAAGTCAAACTGGACTTAGAACTGCCTCAAGGTGGTGTCTTGCAAAAACTCAACCAGCCGCTTGAACTCGGATGGGACAAAGTGATGTTGAACGCCACGCTGGTAAAAGACCGTTTACAAGCCAAGTGGGAGCTGGATATCACCGACAACGGAGATTTGACTGGTCAGGTAACGATTCCGAATGTGCTGAGCGAGAATAAGTTGATTGATGGTCAGCTCAAGCTCTCGACCTTTCATCTAGACTTCCTTAGCCCGCTACTGGGCGAGCACAGCGAACTGAAATCAAACATCTCGACTGACCTCGCCTTTAGTGGTCCCATTATGCACCCGAAAGTGAACGGTCAGTTCCTGATCGACAGTGTGAAACTGCAAGGTTCAGTATCACCCGTGCAGATTGATTCGGGTGAGTTAGCGATTGACTTTGCTGGCTATCAAGCAGACCTCAATGCCGCGCTTAATACCCCAGACGGCACTTTACAGCTGCAAGGTGACGCCGATTGGCAAAGCATGCAGGATTGGCGCAGTAAGTTGCGTGTATTTGCCGATGAATTGAAAGTCGAAGTGCCACCAATGGCGACGATCAAAGTTGTACCGGACATGACGATTAACGCCTCGCCGAATTACGCCAAGATCCAAGGCGATATTTCATTGCCTTGGGGACGAGTTGTCGTTGAACAGCTTCCGCCGAGCGCAACGGGTATATCGAAAGACCAAGTGATCTTGAACGAAAATCTAGAGCCAGTCAGTGAAGAGTCTGTAATGCCGTTTGCGGTAGAAACCGACATCAATATCAATATCGGTGATGACTTTAAGTTGTCGGCATTTGGTCTAGAAGGTGATTTACGCGGTCGCTTGAACGTCGCACAAAAAGACAAAGGCCCGTTTGTTACTGGTGAAGTGAACATCATTGACGGTTCATACCGCTCATTCGGCCAAGACTTGATCATCGAAGAAGGTAAGATCTTGATGAACGGTCCGGTTGACCAGCCTTACGTGCAAATCACCGCGATCCGAAATCCAGACAATACCCAAGACGATGTGATTGCTGGTGTGCGAGTGTCGGGGCCAGCCAGCGAGCCGACGGTCGCGATTTTCTCTGAGCCGTCAATGCCGCAAGCGAATGCGTTATCCTACTTATTACGCGGTCAGGATATCGATGGTGAGTCAGGCGGTAACGCAATGACCACGACGCTGATTGGTTTGAGTTTGGCAAAGAGTGGTCGTGTGGTCGGTGAACTGGGCGAAGCGTTCGGTGTACAGGATTTGCAGTTGGACACCGCAGGTTCTGGTGACGATTCGCAGGTAACAGTGAGTGGCTACATCATGCCAGGGCTGCAGGTTAAGTACGGTATCGGTATTTTTGATTCGGTCGGCGAGTTTACCGTGCGTTACCGCTTGATGAAGGATCTTTACGTCGAAGCGGTAACCGGTGTGAGCAGTGCAGTTGACATTTTGTACCAGTTTGAATTTAACTAAGGCGACTTAACAACTTCAACTGAGGTAGGTTCAAGGAAGACTATGCAGCATTTGTTATTTGTTTATGGCACTTTGCGAAAAGGTGAGAGCAACCAAGAATTCTTAATCAATTCAGAATTCTTGGGCAGGCATGAAACCTTACCTCAGTATTCGCTTTACGATTTAGGTTCTCACCCAGCGGTGATTGAAGGGCATAGCTCGATCCAAGGGGAAGTGTACTTAATCGACGATGAGACTTTAGCACGCATCGATGTGTTGGAAGACGTCCCGGTGGAATATCGCCGTGAGCGTATTGATACCCCGTTTGGCGAAGCGTGGATCTATATGTACCAAGATAGTAGTCAGCTAGATGTCTTGGTCTCATCCGGAGATTGGTGTCAACGTATCTAGTGCCAGTTCAATGAAAAAGAGCCAGCAATGCTGGCTCTTTTTTCGTCTTTGTTAAAAGCGATTATTGTTGAGCGCGTTCGTAAGACTCAAGGATTTCTTTACGTGCTGACTCGGCATCTTCCCAACCATCGACCTTAACCCATTTACCCGCTTCTAGCTCTTTGTAGCGCTCGAAGAAGTGGGTGATTTGTGCTTTAAGCAGCTCTGGTAGGTCATCGACGTCATTGATGTGGTCGTATTCTTTGCTCAGCTTGGTGTGTGGTACTGCGACCACTTTCGCGTCTTCACCTGATTCGTCGGTCATCTTCAGTACGCCAACGGGACGACAACGAATTACTGAACCTGGCATTAGAGGGTGAGGCGTTGGAACCAGTACGTCGACCGGGTCACCATCGAGTGACAACGTGTGGTTTACATAGCCGTAGTTACAAGGGTAGAACATGGGTGCAGACATAAAACGGTCTACAAATACCGCACCGGAATCTTTGTCGACTTCGTATTTGATTGGGTCCGCATTCGCAGGGATCTCGATAACCACGTAGATATCATCAGGAAGTGATTTGCCTGCTGGTACGTTGTTTAAGCTCATTTTAAAGTTCCTTTTTGTTTTATACCCCAATACCAATTTTACACAGCAGTTGGAGTTATATGGGCTGAAATTTTAACCAAAATACCTTACTGCTAAACTCGGTTTTATGTAAACGAGAAAGGCACGATATAGCTCAAGAAAATACGAAAAAGGCGCTCAATGAGCGCCTTTTAAGGTCGAGTGAATTATTGTTCTTCGCGATTCTGCTCGAGGAACTGTTCCACTTTCTTAACCATGTTCTTCGAACCGACAAAGAATGGCACACGTTGGTGAAGTTCTTGTGGCTCTAAGTCCATAATGCGAGTTTCACCGTCAGACGCTAGACCACCAGCTTGTTCAATCAAGAATGCCATTGGGTTGCATTCGTAAAGTAGGCGCAGTTTACCATTCGGGTTGCTTTCGGTGCTTGGGTAAAGGTAAATACCGCCTTTCAAAAGGTTGCGGTGGAAGTCCGCCACCAGTGAACCGATGTAGCGAGAGGTGTAGGGACGACCTTCTTCAGGCGCACTCTCCTGGCAGTACTTGATGTACTTTTTCACACCCAGAGGGAAGCGGATGTAGTTACCTTCGTTGATCGAGTAAATATGTCCGTCTTCAGGAATCATCATATTTTCGTGAGAGAGGCAGAACGTACCCAAAGATGGATCGTAAGTGAAACCGTTCACGCCGTTACCCGTGGTGTAAACCAGCATGGTCGATGAGCCGTAAATCACGTAACCCGCAGCCACTTGTTTGTGACCAGGCTGAAGGAAGTCTTCTTCAGTCGGAGGAGTACCAATCGGAGACACACGGCGATAGATAGAGAAAATCGTACCGACTGATACGTTTACGTCGATGTTTGAAGAACCGTCCAGTGGGTCCATCAATACCACGTATTTTGCGTTTTTGTTGAGCTCTTTATTAAACGCGACTGCTTCGTCTTCTTCTTCACTTGCTACACCACACACTTGGTCACGTGCTTCGAGTGCTGCTTTGAACTTGTCGTTGGCGTAGACATCAAGTTTTTGTTGAGCTTCACCTTGAACGTTTTGCGTGCCGACAGCGCCAGTAATGTCACCAAGGCCAGCCGCGTTGATTTCGCGGTTTACAATTTTTGCAGCAAGGCGAATAGAAGAGAGTAGGGATGATAAATCACCGCTTGCGTGGGGAAAGTCCGCTTGTTTTTCTACAATGAACTCGCCAAGGGTGCGCATACCAGACATGAGTTTTCCTTAAAAAATCGCTTCAAATATTGGAGGAGTGGGCGGTTAGGATTTCTGTCGAATCTTATGTTGCTCGCCTGCGTATATTGTAAGAGTCGAATCTTTTTATTGGTAATGAACTAACTGATTGAGATCTCAATTTATTTGTCGACTTTGCAACGGATTACATTGTTTATAGAGACACCCATTCATTGTATGTTGCGTAATCAATTAATTGGCCTCAAGGTCACACAGTGATCAAAGTAGTTCGCTTTTCAGTACTTTATCGCCATAATGACCGATAGATTTTTTGCCTGCGATAAGGTCAGTTTATGCATATTCATATCTTAGGGATTTGCGGCACATTTATGGGTGGTGCCGCAGTTTTGGCTCGTCAGCTTGGACACAAAGTGACGGGCAGTGACGCCAATGTTTATCCACCGATGAGCACGTTGCTCGAATCTCAAGGTATTGAAATTATAGAAGGTTTTGACCCGTCACAGCTTGACCCTGCCCCAGATCTTGTCGTGATTGGTAACGCAATGAGTCGTGGCAACCCGTGTGTTGAGCACGTGCTGAATTCCAACCTGCGTTACACTTCCGGCCCGCAGTGGCTGCAAGAGTTTTTGCTACACGACCGCTGGGTTATCGCGGTATCGGGAACGCATGGTAAAACAACCACATCAAGCATGCTGGCTTGGGTGTTGGAGAAGTGCGGTTACCAACCGGGATTCCTCGTTGGTGGAGTGCTGGGGAACTTTGGTGTGTCGGCGCGTTTGGGCGAAAGCATGTTTTTCGTCGTTGAAGCGGACGAATACGACAGTGCTTTTTTCGATAAGCGTTCTAAGTTCGTCCATTATCATCCACGCACCCTAGTGATGAACAATCTTGAGTTCGATCATGCGGATATCTTTGACGATCTAGAAGCGATCAAGCGCCAATTTCATCATTTAGTGCGTACTGTACCGGGCAATGGTCGTATCTTGGCGCCTAAGCAAGATAAAGCGCTGCAAGATGTACTCGAGCGTGGTTGTTGGAGTGAAACTGAGTTCAGCGGTGAACAAGGCGACTGGCAGGCAGAAAAACTGGTGCTGGATGGTTCACAGTTTAAAGTGCTATTCCAAGGCGAAGAAGTCGGTACGGTCAAGTGGGATTTGGTCGGTGACCATAACGTTGATAACGCGTTGATGGCGATTGCCGCTGCTCGTCACGTGGGTGTGACTCCTGATCTTGCGTGTGAAGCGTTGGCTTCATTCATTAACACCAAACGTCGCCTAGAGTTAAAAGGCGAAGTAAATGGTGTCACCGTGTATGACGATTTTGCTCATCACCCGACGGCAATTGAACTGACACTGGGTGGTTTGCGTAACAAAGTTGGCGAGCAACGGATTCTGGCGGTCCTTGAGCCTCGCAGCGCGACGATGAAACGTGGCGTACACAAAGACACTTTGGCGGCCTCGCTAAATGCGGCAGACCAAGTATTTCTTTATCAACCAGAAACTATTGATTGGTCCGTCGAAGCGGTAGCAGAGCAATGCTCGCAACCAGCTAAATTCTCCGCTAACGTCGATAAGTTGGTTGAAATGATCGTGGATGAAGCCAAAGCGGGCGACCAAATACTGGTAATGAGTAACGGCGGTTTTGAAGGTATTCACGGCAAATTACTGGCGAAACTGGCCGAATAATTTAGTGTAGAACTATGAGTAGTAAACAAAAAGCGATCACATTAGCGTTTACCGGAGCGTCTGGAGCACCTTACGGCTTGCGGTTGTTAGAGTGCTTATTGGCGGCTGACTATCATGTGTATCTGTTGATTTCATCGGCGGCGCGTGTGGTACTGGCGACAGAACACGGTTTAAAACTCCCGGGGAATCCTGACGCGGCAAAGCAAGCACTGATTGAGCATCTTAACTGTGAGCCAGAAAAGCTCACGGTGTGTGGCAAAGACGACTGGTTTTCTCCGGTCGCTTCTGGCTCTGCGGCGCCAAAACAAATGGTAGTTTGCCCATGTTCAGCGGGGAGCGTAGCAGCAATCGCCCATGGCATGTCAGACAACCTGATTGAGCGCGCCGCCGATGTGGTGATGAAAGAGCGTGGTCAGTTATTGCTGGTGGTGCGTGAAACCCCGTTTTCTACCCTGCATTTAGAGAACATGCATAAGTTATCGCAAATGGGCGTCACCATTATGCCTGCCGCACCGGGTTTTTATCATCAGCCACAATCGATCGAAGATCTCGTCGATTTTATGGTCGCACGTATTTTGGATCATCTGGGTATCGAGCAAGCTTTGGTGCCAAGGTGGGGGTATGATCAGCGTGGTTAACACTGTGGTTAACACTAGCTATCAACTGATTTAAAGATTACAATTTCCGCGATACTCATCGGGGAGCTATTGATCCTATCAATGATAGGCGAAGCTGAGATCGAGCCGACGCTCGGGACCCGTGTACCTGAACCAGATAATGCTGGCGTAGGAATTGAGTTTGGACAATCCATTTCCACCCTGTCCCTCAAGCCTGTGCCGCTCAATACGGAGAGAGCGAGCAGTGAAACCCACTCTAAGTACAATTTCAATCAGCGCGATTGCCCTAGCAACATTAACATCATTCTCTGCGTTGGCCGCAGACAAAACCCTAACGGTTTACACTTACGATTCGTTTGCCGCAGATTGGGGACCAGGTCCTGCCGTCGAAAAAGCATTTGAAGCAAAATGTGGCTGTGATGTGAATTTTGTCGCGCTGGACGATGGTGTATCTATCCTCAACCGCTTACGCCTAGAAGGCGACAACAGCAAAGCAGATATCGTTTTAGGTTTAGATAACAACCTGATGGCGGAAGCGAAGCAAACCGGATTGCTTGCCGAGCACAGCGTTGATACTCAAGCGATTACGCTACCAAACGGTTGGGACGACAAGACTTTTGTACCTTACGATTTTGGTTACTTTGCGTTTGTTTATAACAAAGAGAAGCTTGCTAACCCGCCAAAGAGCCTAAAAGAATTGGTTGAATCTCGTGATGACCTAAAAGTGATCTACCAAGATCCGCGTACTTCAACACCGGGTCAAGGTCTGATGCTGTGGATGAAATCGGTATACGGCGATGATGTGACTCAAGCGTGGAAACAACTGGCGACTAAAACTGTCACAGTCACCAAAGGTTGGTCAGAAGCGTACTCAATGTTCCTTGAAGGCGAATCGGATCTTGTTCTGTCTTACACCACCTCTCCGGCTTACCATCTGATTGCGGAAAACGACGCTAAGTTTGCAGCGGCGGATTTTGCTGAAGGTCATTACACCCAAGTAGAAGTTGCGGCAAAAGTGAAAGGCTCGCAAAACGAAGCACTGGCGGATGAGTTCATGGCGTTTATTTTGAGTGACGAGTTCCAGTCTGTGATGCCAACTGGCAACTGGATGTACCCAGTGACTGAGGTCAAATTACCACAAGGTTTTGATACTTTGACTCTACCAAGTAAATCATTGAGTTTCAGCGCAGAGGAAGTGGCTGAAAAACGTAAAGCATGGATCCGCGAATGGCAAAATGCGCTTACTTTCTAAAGGTTAACCTTGCGTAGTACTCCTAAAATAGGCTTATGGGTCGCGATGATTATCGCGACCTTTGTTGTTTCAGCCTTAGGCGCTTTGCTGCTCGAAGCGCCATCTCTGAACATCATGCAGGTCTGGCAAGACCCTTATTATCGTCATGTCACTAAGTTCAGTTTCTATCAGTCGTTTCTCTCGACGTTGCTGAGTGTGGGTTTAGCGATCCCGGTTGCCCATGCGCTCTCTCGTCGTGAATTTCCCGGTAAACGTTTGCTACTGAAACTGTTCGCGACCACTTTGGTGCTACCGGTTTTGGTTGGTGTGTTTGGTTTGTTGGCGATTTACGGCAACAGCGGCTTACTCTCTTCACTAGCAAAGCAGTTTGGCGGTGAACTGCCGTTTTCGATCTACGGATTAAACGGCATCTTACTGGCACACGTGTTCTTCAACTTGCCTTACGCCGCACGTCTGCTTTACCAGTCGCTAGAAGCAATTCCACAAGAGCAACATAAGCTTTGCGCCCATTTAGGGATGGGGCACTGGCAGAAATTCAAATGGGTTGAGTGGCCGAGGCTCAAGCAGCAACTTGCCCATGTGTGTGGTTTGGTGTTCATGCTCTGCTTCACTAGTTTTGCCACCGTGATGGCGCTGGGTGGCGGGCCAAAATCGACCACGATTGAGCTGGCTATTTATCAAGCGATAAAGTTTGATTTTGATTTGCAAGCAGGTGCCTTACTGGCGATTTGGCAAATGTTATTGTGCGGTTTGATGGCCTTGGCAATTCAACGCTTAGCCAAACCGATTTCGGTAGGTGTAGGCAGCATGTCGCACCACTCCTATCTGGTCAAAGATAGCTCGGTTTCAAGGCTTTGGGATTGGGGCTGGATTGCGTTCAGTGCGTTATTAGTCCTGCCTCCGCTGCTCATGGTTATACTCAGCGGCATTAATAGCCAAGCGTTTGACGTGTTCAGTGACGGCAAATTTTGGTCGGCGTTGTGGGCG
This sequence comes from Vibrio hepatarius, assembly GCF_011806575.1. Taxonomy (GTDB): domain Bacteria; phylum Pseudomonadota; class Gammaproteobacteria; order Enterobacterales; family Vibrionaceae; genus Vibrio; species Vibrio hepatarius_A. The sequence goes on along the minus strand of NZ_JAATOO010000016.1, from coordinate 88,287 downwards.
TCACTGAAAGTTGCCACGCTGGCGAGTTTGTTTGCTTTGTTGGCGGGTATCGCAATCTTAGTCACCAGCCGTAGACTCCGATTAACCTATCGGGAAAAGCGCGCTGACCAAATTGAATTGATCGGCACTATCATCCTCGTGACTCCGGGGTTGGTTGTTTCTACTGGGTTGTTTTTGTTGCTAAGAAGTATGACCGATGTGTTCAGCCTAGCGTTTTTCGTCGTGATCGCGGTGAATGGTCTGATGGGGTTGCCGTACGTGATCAAAACCCTTTCCCAGCCGATGCTGCATATCGAGCAGCAGTACCAATATGTTTGTGCCAGCTTAGGAATCAGAGGTTGGCAGCGTTTTCGGGTGGTGGAATGGCGCGCGTTGAAAAAGCCAATGGCGCACGCATTCGCGATCAGTTTTATGTTTGCTATCGGTGACTTAAGCGCGATTGCCTTGTTTGGTAGTCAAGAGTTCAGAACATTACCGCTGTATTTGTTCCAACTGCTGGGCAGTTATCAAATGGAAGCCGCAGCAGTGGTGTCGGTAACTCTATTGGCGCTTAGCGTGGCATGTTTTACGCTGATCGAAACTCTATTTAAAGTGAATTCAAAGGTGACTTATGCTGACGCTAAGTGATGTGCATTACTACTACCATAATGACCTGTTTCACTTTGATGCTCACGTGGCGCAGGGTGAAATTGTCGCGCTAATGGGCCCAAGTGGAGCGGGTAAGTCGACTTTATTGGCGTTGGTGGCTGGGTTTATCGAACCTGAAAAAGGCAGTATTTCGGCGAATGGCATCGAAGTAGTGGGTAAAGAGCCTTATCAACGTCCGTTTGCGATGTTGTTTCAGGAGCACAACTTATTTGCCCATCTTACGGTGCGAGAAAACATCGGTTTGGGATTGGAACCCGGATTGAAGCTAAGTCGTGAGCAGCAACGACAAGTTGAAGATGCAGCAAAGCAGGTAGGTGTTAGCGAGTATCTTGACCGTTTGCCCGAACACTTGTCTGGCGGACAGCGTCAGCGTGTCGCGTTGGCAAGGTGTTTTGTCCAGTCGCATCCGGTATGGTTATTGGATGAGCCGTTCTCGGCACTTGACCCAATATTGCGTGAAGAGATGCTGTCTCTGGTCAAGCAACTCGCCAAAGAGCGTAATATTACCGTAGTGATGGTGACTCACCATATCAGTGATGCAAAAGCGATTGCTTCAAATTTTATCTTTGTTGCAGGTGGTCGAGTGGAAGTCGCGGGTCGTATTGAGCAGTTGACGGTTAACCATCCAAATCCTGCACTGAGTGAATTTGTCCGTGCGGGTGAATTTTCGGTTTAGGATTAATTTGTTGATAAACAAAAGGCTGGTAGAGATACCAGCCTTTTTCGTTTTAGCGATCGAGAAAACTAGTATTCTTCGTCGTTCAACTCTTTGAGTATCTGGAAAATTTCACGGTACGCTTTCGCTGGTTTACCAGACGACTTCTCTTTTGCTGCCTGACGTGCAAGCTGACGCAGTCGTTGACGGTCTGCTGCCGGATAAAGCTCCATTACGTCTGCGATTGCTGCGTCGCCTTCTTCAACTACACGGTCGCGCAGTTGTTCCAGTTTGTGTAGCACGGCAGTGTTCTGTGAGTGTTTATTACGTACTTTATCCAGTGCTGCTTGGATTGGCTCTGGATCTTCATGACGCATTAGTTTACCGATGAACTGCAACTGACGACGACGGGCTTCGTTTTTAAAACGCTGCGCATCTTTGATTGCGTCTGCAAGTTCTTCGCTCAATGGAAACTTTTCCAGTACCGAAGGTTTTAGGTTTACTAACTCTTCGCCTAGCTTTTGTAGCTCTTCCATGTCGCGTTTCATCTCGGATTTACTTACCCAGATGATCTCTTCTTCTGGTTCCCATGGCGCTTTTTGGTTTTTGCGTGCCATTTCTCTGCCTTAATTTGAACAATCTATTTCTCTATTTTAACAAGAATCGTGGGGAGAAAGCGAAATTCTTGTTATCCTAGAGAACATAGACCTCATAGAACAAGTTAGATATGGACGTAAGACAGCAAGTTGCTCAACAACGTGTTGAGTTAGAAGCCGCCGTAGCCAAAGCGCTTGAAATGGCCGCAGAGAAATCCGATGGTGCAGAAGTCGCGATTTCGAAAACCACCGGACTGAGTGTTTCAACTCGCATGTGCGAAGTCGAAAACGTGGAGTTTAACAGCGATGGTGCGTTGGGTATTACTGTATACCGTGGTCAGCGTAAAGGCAGCGCGTCTACGTCTGACTTGAGTGAGAAAGCAATTCAACAAACCGTATTAGCGGCATTGGATATCGCCCAGTACACCTCAGAAGACCCGTTTGCAGGTCCTGCGCCTAAAGAGCTGATGGTTAAAGAGATTCCTGATTTGGACCTTTTCCATCCAGACACGCCAGATCCCGACTATGCTGCACAGATTGCCATTGCTGCTGAGCAGAAAGCCCTCTCTTTCAGCGATAAGATCAAACAGAGCGATGGAGCCAGTTACGATAGCCATTATGGCGTAAAAGTTTACGGTAACAGCCACGGCCTATTAGCCAGTTATGCGTCGAGCCGACACAGCACCAGTTGTTGCGTGATTGGTCAAGGGGCTAACGGCGAAATGGAACGCGACTACAGCTATACCGTTGCACGCCATAAAGATGATTTGTGGACACCTGAAACGGTAGGCTTAAAAGCGGCAGAAAAAACGGTCAGCCGCCTTGATGCGCGAAAACTGAGTACGGGCAAATATCCAGTGATGTTTGCTGCTGATGTGGCAACGGGCCTGATTGGCCACCTTGTGATGGCGATCAGTGGCGGTAACCTTTACCGTAAATCGTCATTTTTGCTCGACCAGCTCGGTGAGCAAGTCCTGCCACAGTGGTTTAATATCTCTGAGCGTCCACACGTGTTGCGTGGTTTGGCATCAAGTCCGTTTGATAGTGAAGGCGTATTTACCCAAGACCGCGAAATCATTACTGACGGCGTATTGGCGACCTATCTGTTAACCAGTTACGCAGCGCGTAAAATGGACATGACTCCTACAGGTCACGCGGGTGGTATCCACAACTGGTATATTCAATCGACAGGACAAGACTTTGAGCAGATGCTGAAAGAACTTGGCACCGGTCTTCTAGTAACGGAAGTGATGGGCCAAGGCGTGAATATCGTGACGGGTGATTACTCTCGCGGCGCGGCGGGCTTCTGGGTTGAAAACGGTCAAATCCAGTTCCCAGTGTCTGAAATCACCATCGCCAGTAATCTCAAAGAGATGTTTAAGCAGATCGTCGCGGTTGGCAACGACGTAGAAACTCGCTCACAAATTCAGACGGGCTCTATTCTAATGGAATCGATGAAAGTGGCGGGTGAATAACATTCACAGTGCTGGTTAAGTATCATTAAAAGAAAAGGTTGGCTAAGCGCCAACCTTTTTTGTTTTGAGGCCGAAATTAGCCTTCAAACAGCTCGGTATGCAGTTTCTGAATTGCCAGTTTCGATACCGACTCATGCACTAGGAAACACAAGTTGTGTGGGCTCGCGCCGTAACAGATCATTCGCAGGTTAAAGTCTTCCAACGTGCCGAACACTTGCTTAGCGTAACCTTTGCTCTCACTCATGTTGTTACCGATTAGCGCCACCAGACACAAGTTATGCTCAACTTCTACCGTACATAACTCTTCTAACTCAAGACGAGCGGCTTCTGGGAGTTGCGGTGCGCCGCCCGAGGTATCAGTTTGGTCCAAGGTTAACGAGACGCTGATTTCCGACGTGGTGATCAAATCGACTGAGACTTTGTGTTTCGCCAAGATCTCAAACACTTTGGCCAAGAAGCCGTAAGCGTGGAACATTTTTGCACTGCGTAGAGTCACCATGGTTTGGTTGCAACGTAGCGCTAACGCGCGGAACAGTGGTGAACTTTCAACTTTATGGCGTATCCATGTACCGCCTTTCTCTGGCTCTTTCGATGAGCCGACAAATACGGGAATATCGTGGCGTAGTGCCGGGACCAGCGTTGAAGGGTGGAGAATTTTCGCGCCGAAGTTCGCCATTTCTGATGCTTCACTGAAGCTGATCTCTGGAATAGGCGATGCTTTCGCTGCGATACGTGGGTCTGTGGTGTAGATACCTGGTACGTCAGTCCAGATCTCTAAGCCTGCCGCTTTTACCGCTTCCGCGATGAGTGCTGCGCTGTAGTCACTGCCGCCTCGACCAAGAGTGGTGGTATTGCCTTCTTCGTCTGAGCCAATAAAGCCTTGAGTCACCACAACGTGTTCGTGACACAAAGGTACAAGCGATTGCTGCGCCAGTTGCGCGATGGTTTCTACTTCAGGCTCGCCTTTACCAAAATTGTTGTCGGTACGCAGTACATCGCGGATATCAAAACGAACCGCATTGATGCCGCGCTCTTTCATCAATTGAGTGAGGATGAAAGTCGACATTAACTCACCACAAGCCACAAGGTGGTCGGTCAGTTTGTTACTCGCTTGAATGGACGCTGCTTCCGCTAAGCTAGTGACGGTATCGATAATACTGTAGACATCACTCGCGGTCTGAGTTGGATCGTTGAGCTGATTTAAAATCGAGTCATGGATCTCGGCGAGTTGTTTTAAAATTTCACTGCGATGTTCTTGATCCTGAACGCCATTAGCCAACTCGACTAATAGGTTGGTGACACCTGAACACGCGCTGCTTACGACAAGTTTTGTGTTTGGATTTGATTCAATGATCGCTGCACAGCGGCTCATTGCTTCAAAGTTAGCGACACTCGTTCCACCAAATTTAGCAACATTAAAATTGCTCACGGCATTTCTCCCACGACTTCCTGAAAATGACTAGTTAGGAATACCAATTCAAATATGAAGATATTTAGTAATTGGCTGAATCCAACATCCGATGTTTTGCGGTAATACAAATCTGTATTTGAAGAGAAAATGAGCGTATAGCGAGGTTTATATTTGTAAGGTATACCTCAGAAGCTCATCATCAGTCAGCGCTGATGACAGTTGATGGGACTCAACCCAAGTCAACCGACAGATCAAAACCACAATCTTGACCTACCTCGGCACTACTCCCCCTTAGCAAACTGTCTCGGAGTTGCGGCTCCACAATTTACCTACCTGGGTAGTGCTCCTCTTCTGCAAAAAGCATTGCAACCAACTCTGGATATCTATCCCGTTAAGCTGGTCTCGGTGGCATAAAAATTCACCACCTGCTTGCATTGAACGTTTTTATACTTCGCTTGTCAACGATAATTTGTAACTGAATTACATTTTTAAATAACAAACTGGTGACACCCAGTTCTCGCCCTATACCTAGGAATAATTGCTGCTTTTGGATATTTCGATTAAGGTGGGATATGAAATCGATATAACTACAAGAAAGACAGCCTACATTTCAAGGAGAAGCCAATGACGATTCAAAGTTTCATCCCCCCTCATCGTACTCTTATGGGGCCTGGACCTTCGGATATTTCCCCTCAAGTTCTACAAGCTTTAAGTCGCCCAACTGTCGGTCACCTAGACCCGTTGTTTATCCAGATGATGGATGAGTTGAAGCAACTGCTGAAGTATGCGTTCCAAACCGAAAACGAGTTTACTATTGCGGTATCTGCACCGGGGAGTGCGGGTATGGAAACCTGTTTTGTTAACCTGATTGAGCCGGGCGAAAAAGTTATCGTCTGCCGTAACGGTGTATTTGGCGAACGTATGCGTGAAAACGTAGTGCGTGCTGGTGGCGTTGCTGTTTTAGTTGACGATGAATGGGGTAAACCTGTCTCTGTCGATAAGGTAGATCAAGCACTTAAAGAAAACCCAGATGCGAAGATCTTGGCGTTTGTTCACGCTGAGACCTCAACCGGTGCGTGCAGTGACGCAGAAGCGCTAGGAAAACTGGCAAAACAACACGGTGTATTGACGATTGTCGATGCAGTGACATCTCTTGGTGGCGTTCCGCTTAAAGTCGACGAATGGCAACTTGATGCAGTGTACTCTGGTAGCCAGAAATGTCTCTCTTGCGTGCCAGGCCTATCACCTGTAACTCTATCTCCAGCGGCGATTGAAAAAATTCAGTCACGCAGCACACCAGTGCAAAGTTGGTTCTTAGACCAAAGTTTAGTATTAGGCTACTGGAGCGGCGAAGGTAAGCGTAGTTACCACCATACTGCACCAGTGAATAGCCTGTATGCTTTGCATGAAGCGTTACTGATCCTGAAAAACGAAGGCTTGGAAAATGCGTGGCAACGTCATCGTGAAATGCACAATAAACTGAAAGCGGGTTTGGATAAACTAGGCTTTAAGTTTGTCGTAGATGAGGAGTCTCGTTTACCACAGTTGAACGCGATTTATGTTCCCGAAGGTATCGATGAAGCTAAGGTACGTAACCACTTGTTGAATACCTACAACTTAGAAATCGGAGCTGGTTTAGGTGCCTTGGCTGGTAAAGCTTGGCGTATTGGTTTGATGGGCTACGCGGCGCGTCCGGAAAATGTAGCGCTGTGCTTACGTGCGCTCGAAGAGTCTCTGACACAATAATTGTTCAGTAAAACAACGAAAAAGGCGACTCATGGAGTCGCCTTTTTGTTTAAGTGCTAAAGCGGAAAAAACTACTGCTTTTCGTTTTCCGCTTTCAACGCATCGGTTGTTGGTGGGATGTATTGTACTTGGGTGAAGTCTTGTTTCGGGAACAAGAACTGTGCTTCGCTGCGGATTTGCTCTGCTTTCTCTGTTTCACCAAGTCCTTGGTACGCCAAGATCAGGTTGCTGTAAAAGGCTGGGCGAGGCTTGTCCTTGATGATTTCTAGCGACCAGTCAATGTAGGGCTGAATGTATTGTTCATCCTGACTATAGAGACCAATATTAAGGAAAGTGCTGTAGATATCCCAATTGTAGCGGTCTTGCCAAACTACAGGATTACTGACCTGATCGAGCAACTCAGGATTTTTTGGATTCGAGCGCTCAAACTGTGTCAGTACGTAGTTGGTGTGTAGCGTACTGAGCATGTAAAAGCTGGTTAAAATTGGGATAACTAAACTCAGCACCCGCAAAGCGGTTTGAGAAATAAAACTAATCTCGAATGATTTATTGCGGTTAGCGCGTTGGTCGACCCAATAAAGCAGCACAATAAATGTAATCCAGTGAATCGCCGAATGGTAGAATGGGTATTCCAACTGAGAGTGCAGCACGATAGGGATGAATAACGCAAACAGCGCAAGACGCGTCCCTTTCTTAGTTTGATAGATGCGATATAAAACCAATATTGCCGCGATAAGAATACCAAGTAACGGTAGCAAGCCACCTTCTACCCCCCAATAAAGCAACTCATTATGTGGGTGGTCCATCGACGCTAAGCCCGGTTGATAATTCGGATTAAGCTGATGTTGTCGCGCAGTATAGACAATGTATTCAGGCTCAAACTTGCCATAGCCGTAACCGGTAAAAGGCTTCTCGATCAACATATCGAGTGCTTGTGGGAAGGTATACTGCCTTGGGCTATCAAGGTGCACTTTCTGCTCGGCCAATGTGTTTGCGGAATTGTTAGTAAGTAAAGGAGCGAAGCCGAGCGCCAAGCCGATCAATACGGACGCTAACCAGCCCCAAAAACGCTTTTTGCTGGCAAAGCGGAACAAATAAGGCAGCGTAAATGTAACTACTAATACTGCACTGAGCCAACCCGTGCGTGATGCTAACACGACCAACAGTGGCACAGTGGCTAATGGCACGAGGTACAACAACGCAACGTCGCTGATCTTAGAGTCGTATTTGATCGGTTGACGAGTCAACAAGTAACCCGAGATCGCCAGCCCAGTAGCTAAGAAACTTGCCATGACGTTGGGTTGTTGGAAGATGCCGTAAGGTCTGTTCTTAATGGTGTCGTAGCCAAATGGGTTGCCTGGTTCGAGCCACAGGTATTGCAACCAACCAATCACGGCTTCGATAAATACCGCGATAACGATAAACCAAAGTAGGCGTTGCTTCTGTTTATTGCTGAATCTGAATTGTTGCAAAACGACAAACAAGAAATAACCCGCCCACAAACCTACGAGCTTTCCTAAAGTGAGCGTGATATCGGATTTAGGATAAAGCACCGGTATGGTGATGATAATACAACTGAGGAAAAAGCCGATCGTCAGTTTGTTGTAGCGTAGTTGGCCGTGAGTGCCGATCTGATACAAACCAATAGCAACGGAAATGCTTACTACTAGCCAAGTCGTTGGGTTGAACGATAGCGCCAGTCCAGAGCCGCCCGGGTTTGGCATAAAGAAATGCATCGCAAGGACAAATACTGCGCCCAATGAAATCAAAAAGGGTTTGATTAAGGGCAGTTTGGGAGCCTGAAGTGCGAGTCTGGTGCCTGCAACATGCGTGGTAGCCATAGTTCAACAATCCTAAAAAACAGACCAGTGGGAAATCGCACTGGTCTGGATACTTTACAACTATTTGCTATTTTAACATAGGCTTAAGGAAACGGGCGGTATGCGAACCTTCGACCAATGACACATCTTCTGGTGTACCCTCCGCGATGATCTCACCTCCGCCTTGACCGCCTTCCGGTCCCAAATCGACAATCCAGTCCGCGGTTTTAATCACATCAAGGTTGTGTTCGATCACCACAACGGTATTACCGTGGTCGCGTAATCGGTGCAGTACCGTCAGTAGTTGTTGGATATCGTGGAAGTGCAGTCCCGTGGTTGGTTCATCTAAGATGTACAGCGTTTTACCGGTATCGCGTTTCGACAGTTCACGAGCCAGTTTCACCCGCTGTGCTTCACCACCTGAAAGCGTCGTTGCTGCTTGGCCGAGACGAATATAAGACAACCCCACATCCATTAAGGTTTGCAGTTTTCGCGCGATTACCGGAACAGGATCAAAGAACTGACGTGCGTCTTCAACCGTCATTTCCAGTACTTCATCAATGGTTTTACCTTTATAACGGACTTCTAAGGTCTCGCGGTTGTAGCGCTTACCTTTACACACATCACAAGGAACATACACATCTGGTAAGAAGTGCATCTCGACTTTGATCACCCCGTCACCCTGACACGCTTCACAGCGACCACCACGCACGTTAAAGCTGAAACGACCTGGTTTATAACCACGTGAACGAGATTCCTGGGTACCCGCAAACAGTTCACGGATCGGTGTAAAAATTCCGGTATAGGTTGCTGGGTTGGAGCGAGGTGTACGTCCAATCGGGCTTTGGTCGATATCGATCACTTTATCGAAGTGCTCTAATCCTTTGATCTTTTTGTACGGCGACGGTGTGGCCGTGGTCGCACCGTTAAGCTGAGTATGGGCGATCTTAAAGAACGTATCGTTGATCAGCGTTGATTTGCCTGAACCAGATACGCCAGTAATACAGCTAAATAGTCCAACGGGCAGTTTTAGGTGTACATCTTTAAGGTTGTTGCCCGACGCACCAATCAATTCGACCACTTTTTTCGGGTCCATTGGTGTACGTTCAACCGGTACGGAAATTTCTTTCTTGCCGCTCAGGTATTGCCCCGTCAACGAATCTGGATTGGCGACGATTTCTTCCATCGTCCCTTCAGCCACAACACTACCGCCGTGTACCCCTGCGCCCGGACCAATATCGATCACGTGGTCTGCGATGCGAATCGCGTCTTCGTCGTGCTCTACCACCAAGACGGTATTGCCTAAGTCACGCAGGTGGGTAAGCGTTTTCAGCAAACGTTCGTTGTCACGTTGGTGAAGGCCAATCGACGGCTCATCGAGAACGTACATTACGCCTACTAAACCAGCACCGATTTGGCTGGCAAGACGAATACGCTGCGCTTCACCACCAGAAAGGGTCTCAGCACTGCGCGACAAATTGAGGTAGTTAAGACCTACGTTGACCAAAAACTGCAAACGGTCGTTGATCTCTTTCATCACTTTTTCAGCGATCTGGGCGCGTTGTCCTTCAAGGGAAAGTGAAGCGAAAAAGCCCAGTGCGTCTGCGATACTTAACTCGACGATTTCCGGCAGTGTGGTGTCGCCGATAAATACGTTACGTGCTTCCAAGCGCAAGCGACTGCCATCGCAGCTGCCACAAGTTTTGGTTGAGATGTACTTCGCCAGTTCCTCGCGTACCGAGTTAGATTCGGTATCGCGGTAGCGTCTTTCTAGGGTGTTGAGAATACCTTCAAACGGATGGCGTTTAACACGAATATCACCGCGGTCATTGATGTATTTAAACTCAACTTCGGTACGACCTGAGCCGGTCAGAATGACATCGCGAATTTTCTTTGGTAGTGACTTGAACGGTGCGTGCAGGTCGAAACCGTAATGCTCAGACAATGAAGTGAGCATTTGGAAGTAGTAATAGTTCTTTTGATCCCAGCCTCGGATCGCGCCTTGTGCCAAACTTAATGATTCATCGACGATCACTCGCGCTGGGTCGAAGTACTGCTGCACACCTAAACCATCACAGGTATGACACGCGCCTGCAGGGTTGTTGAATGAGAATAGGCGAGGCTCTAATTCCTGCATGCTGTAACCACAGTGTGGACAAGCGAAGTTTGCCGAAAAGACAACTTCGTCGCCGTCTCCGTCCATTGGCGCGACAACCGCAATCCCGCCTGACAATTCAAGCGTGGTTTCAAACGATTCCGCTAGGCGTTGTTGTAAATCACTGCGCACTTTGAATCGGTCTACCACCACTTCGATGGTGTGTTTTTTATGCAGTTCTAAGGTCGGTGGATCGGATAAGTCACAGGTTTCGCCGTCGATACGCGCGCGAATGAAACCCTGTGCGGCTAAGTTCTCGAGTGTTTTTACGTGCTCGCCTTTACGCTCTTTCACGATCGGAGCCAGTAGCATCATTTTCGATCCTTCCGGCATTTCCAATACTTTGTCTACCATCTGGGAAATGGTTTGCGCTGCCAAAGGAACTTTGTGCTCAGGACAACGTGGTTCACCGACGCGAGCGTAGAGTAGTCGCAAATAATCGTAAACTTCAGTGATGGTGCCGACGGTAGAGCGTGGGTTATGCGATGTGGATTTTTGCTCGATAGAAATCGCGGGCGACAGACCTTCGATATGGTCGACGTCTGGCTTTTCCATTAAAGATAAGAACTGGCGAGCGTAAGCCGATAAGGATTCAACATAACGGCGCTGACCTTCCGCATACAAAGTATCAAATGCTAGAGAAGACTTACCAGAACCCGATAAACCGGTGATAACAATTAGCTTATCTCTAGGGATGGTCAGGTTAATGTTTTTGAGGTTATGTGTGCGGGCACCGCGAACTTCAATCTTATCCATTATTATCGCTCACTGTAAAAACAAGTGGGCTAAGTATTACATAGTGTGAGAAATGTTCAAACAAATACTGGATAAAAAAACAGTAAAAAAAGGCCGCGTTATGAGCGGCCTTTTCTAATCGGGTGGGACAGAAGATTACACTTCTTTGGTGGTTGCCTGCTTGCCCAGTTCTGATGTCTTGCTGTCTTTTAGGTAGACGTTTTCAAAGCAGTAGTTAGTTGCTTCGATGTAACCCTCAACGCTACCGCAGTCAAAGCGTTTACCTTTAAACTTGTACGCAAGAACGCAGCCTGCTTTAGCTTGCTTCAAGAGAGCGTCAGTGATTTGAATCTCACCGCCTTTACCCGGCTCGGTGTTTTCAATCAGCTCAAAGATATCAGGCGTCAGGATGTAGCGACCGATGATCGCTAGGTTGCTTGGCGCAGTCCCTTTTTCTGGTTTCTCTACCATGTCGTCAACGCGGAAGATATCGTCTTTGATCATTTCGCCAGAGATCACACCGTACTTGTGCGTTTCGTCTTCAGGGACTTCTTGTACCGCAACGATTGAACAACGGAACTGCTTAAATAGCGCTACCATTTGTGCCAGAACGCCTTCTTGTTCATTGACACATAAGTCGTCTGCTAGCACGACCGCAAACGGTTCGTCACCGACTAGCTCACGGCCGGTTAAGATCGCATGGCCCAGACCTTTCATTTCGCGCTGACGAATGTAAGTGAAGTTAGCACTTTCGATGATGTCGCGAATATCCACCAACAGTTCTTCTTTATTGGTGCCGCTGATTTGGTGTTCCAGTTCGTAGTTTTTGTCGAAGTGGTCCATGATCGAGTGTTTGCCACGACCCGTCACAATACACATACCGTCCATGCCTGCTTGGATCGCTTCTTCAACGCCGTATTCGATCAATGGTTTGTTGACCACTGGCATCATCTCTTTTGGCATTGATTTGGTAGCAGGTAAGAAACGTGTACCGTAGCCAGCTGCGGGGAAAAGACACTTCTTAATCATGTTGTAAAAGCCCTATATTTTTTATCCATAATTTTACTGCGCCGACCATACCATGCTTTAGATGAATTCGTAATGAATCTGTCCACCTAAAGTTCAATATTTATACGGGCGTAATAAATTTAAGACAATAAGTGCTGTTTCGCCCAAGCGGTTGCTTGAACTCGATTTTTTACACATAACTTCTTGAAGATTTGGTACAAATGTGATTTCACCGTGAACTCGCTGATGAACTGCTCTTCGGCGATTTGGCTATTGGAAGCGCCAGTCATCAAACTACGTAAAATATGAATTTCTCTTGTGGTGAGATTCACCGTGGCTGGCGTCGACTGGCTTTCTACCACGGTGCGGTAGTGGTACAGCAACTGTGCCATGATTTTTCTCGGTAACCAGTTTTCACCATTGATGATTTCACAACACCCTTTGGCAATATCTTCAATCGTGTCTTGTTCATAGAACAATCCTTTTAAATGTCCAAAACTTAGAATTTCGTCGGTCGTCAGTCGGCGTGCAACATTGATAATGATGGTTTCAAACACTTTGTTGGCAAGGGGGAGGTTACGGACTTGGCTATGTAATTGCGAGTAGTTGTGGTGGTCTATCATTAAAATACGATGTTTGTTGCGTTGGAGCGCCAGCATGAGTTCGGCAGGTTCTAAATAAGGAATCTCTATCCCCATTTGTCGTTCGATCTGTTCAACCAAAGGGTGACGCAAAGATTTATCTTCGCATAAGAAATGGATGGTTCTTGTATAGTTACTCTTCATGTTTGACGTCCCTGTTTCAATCATCGCTCAGTTTAGATTGTCGTAATCGACCTTTGAGTGCGAGTTGGAGTTGACGCCTTGCGTTGAGATTCATATCCGGTGGTAATTGAGTTATTACTCATACGATATGATGTTTGATTTTTCTCGTAAAATTGGTGGCATTCTCGGCTGATCAAATTGAAGGTTGGACATTGTCGTTAGAAGATTTGTCCCACGCGCAAACCATGTTATGCTATTGCGCTATTTATTAAACACACAACTTTTAGACGGAGCGAAACATGGCTAGCCGTGGAGTAAACAAAGTTATTTTGGTCGGTAATCTGGGTTCAGATCCGGAAGTACGTTACATGCCGAGTGGTGGCGCTGTAGCAAATATTACAGTCGCGACGTCTGAAACGTGGCGTGATAAAGCGACTGGCGAACAACGCGAGAAAACAGAGTGGCACCGTGTTGCTTTGTTTGGCAAGTTGGCAGAGGTCGCTGGTGAATACCTACGCAAAGGTTCACAAGTTTACATCGAAGGTCAGCTACAGACTCGTAAGTGGCAAGACCAAAGCGGTCAAGACCGTTTCACGACAGAAGTGGTTGTTCAGGGCTTCAACGGTGTGATGCAAATGCTTGGTGGCCGTGCTCAAGGCGGTGCTCCTGGTCAAGGTATGGGTCAGCAGCAACAAGGTTGGGGTCAGCCTCAGCAGCCTGCGATGCAGCAAAGCCAACCGGCTCAGCAGTCTTACTCTCAGCCACAGCAGCAGTCACAACCGCAGCAGTCGCAGCCTCAGTATAATGAGCCACCAATGGATTTTGATGACGATATCCCATTCTAAGCTTCCATTACTGAAAAAAAGCCGCGATTTTCGCGGCTTTTTTATATAGTTACGTCAACAAACTATTCCACCATTGCACCGATTAATTGGCTGAGTGATGTTGTAGCGCATTCTTTATCTATGGACTGGAATCCGAATAGACGTCTTTGTGTACGAAAAGGAACTCGACATATATGAGGTATACCCCTACCTTAAAACTTAGTACCAGACTGGTCGCTTTTGTTACGGTGATCGTCATCAGCGCCATGTTTATCCTGTTTTTAGGTGGCACACTCTCGTTTAAGCGCTTGGGACAAGAGTACCTTGACCATTCACTGCAAGGCATAGTCACTGTGGTGGATAAAGAAATGGAAGACCCTGACGCCGCTTATTCTTTGCAGTACTGGATGCCCAAGATGCTGCAAGCCTCCAATATCGTTGAAATGGAACTCGCCTCAAGTTACGGCACTATCTATCGCTTCAAAGATACCTCATCGAAAGTCGACCCTGCGTTACTGTACCAAACGGAGTACACACTGGAGCGTAACGACGGTTACCTGATTCGTTTTAAAGCCGTTCCACCTTACATCGGTTATGGTTATTCGATGCAGGCGCTGTGGTCGATCACCTTGGCGATCATGCTGATCATTTTCTGTTTGATGCAAGGGTTGAAATGGCTCAAACAACAGTTACTCGGCTCTGAATTGCTCGAAGAACGTGGCCGTATGATCCTTGCAGGAAGAGTAGAAGAGTACGCCAAAGGCAGTGAACAAGAGTGGCCTTACACCGCCAGTGAAGCGCTAGACCGACTGATTGAAGAGTTGCAGGATGCGCGACAAGAGCGCAGTCGCTTTGACACCTTTATCCGAACGCAAACCTTCCTTGACCAACTAACCGGTACCGCCAATCGTGTGCTGTTTGATAGCAAACTGGAATCGGCGCTTTCAGAGAGCGGCTCGCATGGCGGCGTGTTGCTGATTCGTATCGACGATTGGACGATGCTTAAAGAAGAATGCGGAAAGAGTGAGTCCAATGACTTTATTGTTGAAGTCGGTGAAGCTCTGAGCAACGTCATTCAGCGTTTTCCCGATGTGATTCTTTCTCGTTACTACGAATCGGATTTCGCGATCTTTGCGCCGAATTTATCGAGCAAAGAAGTCTCGCATATTGCTGCTCAGTGTCTTAAGCAGTTGACTCGAATTACGCCACCTTTGGTGTTGGATAAGGAAAACTGGATACATATTGGCGTTAGCATGTATCGAGAAGGCGAGCGACAAGGTCGTATTATTGACGAAGCAGAAACCGCACTTAAAAGCGCACAACTTCAAGGCAACAATACCTGGAGCCGTTTCAAAAAACATATTGCGACCGAAGAGGAGCGCGGTAGCGTACGTTGGCGCACCCTATTTGACCAAGTACTCAAGCCGGAAAAACTGCACATTTTTTCGCAGCCTTGTTACCGCTTAGATGATGACCAAGATACTCAACTTGATCACTATGAACTGTTTGCCCGTATAAACGATCCAGAAAAGGGCGTGATAAAAGCCTCTAGGTTTAATTCAGCTGTTGAATCAGTCGGTTACGAGATGGTCTTGGATAAGGCAGTATTTACGAACATTCGAAGATATCTGACAGAATCTGAAGACTCATCATGCTATTCTATCAATCTTCATGTGGTCCCATTTGCTGACAGGAAGTATTTTAAGTGGTTCCGAGATGAGCTGTTGCAATTATCAACTGATCAGAAACGCAGACTGATTTTCGAGTTTGCGGAAGCAAGACTAGTCAAACACTTAGACTATATGCGTCCAGTTGCTAAAATGATTGCAGGCTTAGGATGTAAAGTTGCTGTCGGTCAAGCCGGACGTTCCATCGTCAGTACTCATTATTTAAAAGAACTGCCTATCAGCTATCTCAAGCTTCACCGTAGTTTGATTAAACAAATCGACCAACGACACGAAAACCAATTATTTGTTCGCAGTCTTTTAGGGGCGTGCGAAGGGCTTGCGACGCAAGTTATTGCGGTTGGTGTCGATAACAAACAAGAGAACGAAACCGTTCTACAACTCGGTGTTCAAGGGCTTCAAGGGCGTTATTTAAACCCAGAGCAGCAAATATTGCCTCAGCCATCTAAAACACCGGGGTCATTTGGCCCGATGAAAGTACAGATTGGCCGTAGAAAACGTTGGCGAAAGAACTAATAACTAAATGAAAATAAAGCCGTTAATAGGTAAATTTAAGCATAACAATCAGCGCAAAGCTCTGTTGACTATAGTGGTTCAACCAGACGCGTTGTACTTCTCGTCTAGTGCTGATACTAATCTGCCGCCATCCGTCAAGTTTGATGGCAGAACTTGGCAAGAGACGTTAAAAGCGACCTTAAGTAACGTGAACGCCAGTTCACTTGCGGTTGAACTAGTACTGGACGCGAAGCACTACCATACATACCAAATCGATAAACCGTCCTTGCCTGAAAACGAACTGGTGAGTGCACTGCCGTTTCTTCTCAAAGACCTCATTTCTGAGCGAGTCAGCGATATTGTCGCTGATTCGACGCCGATGCCATCGGCCTCGGCCAATAAGCTGCAAGTATTTGTCGCACCACGCAAACTGGTCGTTTCACTCCGTGAGTTACTGAACGAGTTCAATATCACGCTCGAACGCGTGCTGGTGGAAGACGAAGTGTGGGCGGCATCAGCCGGAGAGCTAAACCGGTTCTTACTCCTGCAACGTAGCAAGCAAGGTCAGTTTAAGGTCAGTGCGTTTGTTGATGGACATTGTACCTTCCAAAGAACTATTCGTGGCGTCACTTCACCATTAACTGGAGTTGCCAGCAGCGCGTTGCAACTGGACGGATTAGCGCTTGAATTGCAGCGCTCGATTGACTATTTGTCTGCGCAATTGAGGTCGACTCCTTTGCATCACATGAAAGTGTGTTGTGATGAAGAAGATCAAGCCGAAGTTGCTCAAGCTTTAAGTGAACGTCTAAACGTCAAAGTGTCACCGTTAAGTGACACTGGTGAAGAGTCGGGCGTATTGCTGGCCCACTTAGCGTCTCAAATGGCCGACGATACGGTTGATCTGTATCTGGATAGCTTAAAGCCGAAGAAAGAGTACTTCTCGCTCAAAAACGTGATGTTTGCTTGGACAGCGATAGCCGTAGTTTTAATGGCGATGTATGGCATTTTCACTTACCAAAATACCCAGCTTAATGATCGACTTACGTTACTTCGCTCGCAAGAAGCGGAGTTTAAACAGCAGGCTGAAACGCTAACTCAACGAGTGGCGAAACACAAACCAAGTCCGGCTAAAGTCGCGGCGGTGGCACGTTTAGAAGCTGAAATTCAGGCGAAGCAACAATCGCTCATCGCGATTAACGAACATGATAGTGCACCACAACTGGGGTATTCGGGAGTGATGCGTTCACTCGCCAAGCTGGGGAGAAATGACATCTCGCTGAGCTCAATCTCGATTAACACACATCGCTTAGATCTTAAAGGATTGGCGAAAGAACCACAGTCGATTCCAAATTGGATTAGCCAATTTAAGAACGAGTTAAACCTAGTTGGTCGTACATTCGAGAAGCTAAAAATTGGCCGCAACGACGATGACATCATTACCTTCGAACTGAAAACCAAAGAGGAAGCCAAGTAATGAAACAATGGCAAGCTTTGAGTGACAAGTTTGAACAGATTTCGCCACGAGAGAAATGGTTGATTTCACTGTGTGGTGCGGTAGCTCTACTACTTGGCGTATCCACCTTGGTGGTGGAACCCACTTACCTTGAAAGCAAGCGTCTGACTCAGCAAATAAATGCGACTCAGCTTAACAATCAGCGTTTGGAAGCGGACATTTTGCTGATGACCGCTAAGCTGAATAAAGACCCTGACCAAGAAATTAATCAAAAATACAAAAGCTTAGTGGCAGAGAGTCAAATGCTGTCTCAGCAATTGGCCGATATTGTCGAGAATTTAATCTCACCAAGCGAGATGGCTAAGTTACTGGAAAGCGTCTTGGCAGGCTCGAATAAGTTGCGTTTGGTGTCGTTAGAGTCAAAGAAAGCCGAACCGATTGTGTCAAGCTCAGACGATTCACAATACTCCGGTTATTACATCCACCCAGTCAGGCTCGAACTGGTCGGCAGTTACTTTGATATCGTGAATTACTTGGAAGACTTAGAAGCGTTACCGGTGAAGTATTACTGGCGTAATTTTCATTACCAAGTGGAAAAATACCCGAACGCCCGTTTGGTGTTGGAAGTGTATACATTAGGCAGCAGAGAGGAGTTTATCGGTGGGTAGATTTATCTTGATAGCGGCTCTGTTAGCAAGCTCGCAGTATGTTTCAGCTTCTCAAGACCCGACCGCGCCATTGGGTTGGCAAAACGCTAAGCAGAGCAAGCAAAATAAAGCGGCTCAACCTCGTCCTCCAAAGTTACAGAGTATTGTGTGTAACGGCGAATCAGCGTGTAAAGCAACCCTAAGTGATCAGGTTGTTGTTGCTGGGGAAAGCGTACGAGGCTATCGCGTTAAGAACATTAAACCAGAGAGTGTCGTGTTATCCCGTGGGGGGAAGCAGTGGACGTTAGAACTCTTCTCTCTCGATATTAAACAGTAAGGTTAGAGATTATATGCGTAAACTCGCAGTAGCTATTATGATTGCTTCGTTAGTCGGTTGTTCGATGGGACACCGCGACCCTGTTGAGGCGAAAAATGCCTTGAACGAGGCCGTGAATGAAGCCAATAGCCGCAGTCTTGCACAGTTACCTGCTTCGGTGGAAGCTGACCTCATGCCTGACCTAGACAGTGAGGCCGTGGCGTCTATCAGTACTGTTAAACGTTTTAGAATCAAAGCCAATGGTGTGGGCGCAAAAGCTTTCTTTGCTAGCCTAGTACAGGGTACGCAATATAGTGCGGCGGTACACCCAGGTGTTGAAGGTTCGATTACGGTCAACCTGACCGATGTGACGCTCGATGAAGTACTGAATGTGGTGCGTGATATTTATGGTTACGATATCACTAAAACGGGTAACGTTATTCAGGTCTATCCTGCAGGGATTCGTACCGTCACGATTCCGGTCGATTACCTGCAATTCAAGCGTTCAGGCCGTTCTTTAACGTCGATCTCGACGGGCACGATTACCAACACGGACACCGACTCGTCCAACTCGGATTCGGATTCTAACTCCAGTTCAAACTCGTCTTCGCGTTCACGCTCAACCAATACCGCTAAAGGTGGGACTGAGATTGAAACCATCAGTGAAAGCGATTTCTGGCCTCAGTTAGAAGTGGCGGTGTCTAAACTGATTGGGCAGGGTAAAGGGCAAAGCGTCGTGGTGACTCCTCAAGCGAGTGTGATTACGGTACGCGGCTATCCTGATGAACTGCGTGAAGTGCGCGAGTTCTTGGGTGTGTCCCAGCAACGTATGCAACGTCAGGTGATTCTAGAAGCGAAGATTCTGGAAGTAACCCTCAGCGACGGTTACCAACAAGGCATCAACTGGTCAAAAGCGTTCAGTTCTAACGGCACCAACTACACCATTGGTCAGGGCTCTATCGTTAAAGATACCAGCGGCAATATCATTACGTCAGTGCTGCCTGGGTTAGATTCGATTGGTGCGCTGTTGGGCGGTCAATCGAATGTGGTGATTTCCAGTGGCAGCTTCGATGCAGTGCTGAATTTTATGTCGACTCAAGGGGATTTGAATGTACTGTCTAGCCCAAGAGTGACTGCATCCAATAACCAAAAAGCGGTGATCAAAGTCGGTACTGACGAATACTACGTGACGGATCTTTCCAGCGTAGTGGGCAGCGGTGACAACTCTGAGCCATCACCAGAAGTTGAGCTAACGCCATTCTTCTCGGGCATTTCGCTCGATGTGACGCCACAAATCGACGATCAAGGCAATGTACTGTTGCACGTTCACCCTGCGGTTATCGATGTAGACGAGCAGATCAAAGAGATCGGCTATGGCGATACTAAGATCAGCTTACCGCTTGCACGTAGCTCGATTCGTGAGTCGGATTCCGTCATTCGTGCCCAAGACGGCGACGTTGTGGTGATCGGTGGTTTGATGAAGTCGAACACCGTTGACCAAGTATCGAAAGTACCATTCTTTGGTGATATCCCAGCGTTAGGTCATTTATTCCGCAACACCAGCAAAATGACACAAAAGACGGAACTTGTGATCCTGTTGAAGCCAACAGTGGTTGGTGTGAATACTTGGCAGAAAGAGCTGGAGCGCTCGCGCGACTTGTTGCAAGAGTGGTTCCCAGAAGAGTAGGTGCCTGATGTACCTAGAACATTTTGGCTTTGAACAACTGCCTTTTACTTTGACACCGAAAACTGAGTTGTTTCTCGGTTTAGGGCCGCATTATGAGGCGATCCAAACGGTGAACACCGCGTTGGAACTCGGTGAAGGCTTGATCAAAGTGACTGGCGAGGTCGGTACCGGAAAAACCATGGTTTGCCGGATGATGGTCAGACATTTTCCGCCGCATGTTCAACTGGTGTATTTACCCAATCCGGCTTTGAATGGTGATGAACTGAGAGTCGCGATTGCCGCGGAACTCGGTATTGTCGACCAGCCAATCAGTAGCTTGGTCGAGCAGATCCAAAGGCGTTTGATCGCGCTGGCGAAAGAAGGCAAACAGGTTGTGGTGTTTGTCGATGAAGCTCAAGCTCTGCCGGATGACGCGCTCGAAGCGTTGCGCTTATTCGGTAACATAGAAACTGAAGACAACAAACTGCTGCATATCGTATTGATAGGGCAGCCAGAGTTAGACGAGCGATTGCAGCAACACCATCTGCGTCAGCTTCGTCAACGCATTACTTTTAGCGCTAGCTTACGCCCACTGAATTTGGATGAAGCGGTGGCGTACATTGACAACCGACTCGAGAAAGCGGGTGGTCAGGCAACGCTGTTTTCGCTAACGCAAAAAAAATCAATTTGGCTGGCGAGCCAAGGGATACCAAGACTGATCAATCAAATCTGCCATAAGGCAATGGTGCTCGCGTACAGCAAAGGCAGTCAACAGATAACCAATACGTTTCTGTTTGATGCCGTGCACGACACCTATGACAGTCGTAAACCAAAGTTTAAAACGCCCATGCTGTGGGGATGGAATTAAATCATGAGTGCAATTAACCAAGCATTATCCGATCTGGCGAAGAAAAACGGCAGTCCGCTTACCGCGATTGAACAAGCTCAGGTTATGCCCGTTAAACAGAGACCAGTATTACCTTGGGTTGTGGGTACGCTTGGCTTGAGTTTAGCGTTAGGTGGCTGGGCAATCTCATATCAAGCACCAGTAGAGTCGCTCGAATACGCGCCGATTACCACGCGCAGCGAGTCTAATCCAGCGAATAATGTGCCATCGCCAACCGCGAAGATCGCTACGCAAAGTGAGTCGATTTATCGCTCTAGCGTTCGTACAGAAGCGGATCTTCAACCGCGTAACCAAGATCGCGAGGTACAAGCAGTACAGTCAGCGCCTATTTCTCAGCCAGCAGAATTTAGTCCGCTAATCGCCAAGGCGGCCACCATTCAACCAGAACCTGTGGGCGAAGTGGTGATTGAGCAAGTCGAGCTGACCTCGGCAGAGCTATCTGCCAAAGCGCAAGTGTTAGCGAAAAAGGCACTCGACAGCAATGACCTAAAAAGCGCGCTGGCTCATTACAACGAAGCGTTGAAATATACACCGCAGAATACCAAGGTACGCAAGAAGCTTTCTGCACTGTATTACGGCAAAGGCGACGCACGCAAAGCGGTTGATCTATTGCAAAAAGGCATCAGTTTAGAAAACGACAACATCTCGCTACGCTTGGCGTTAGCGAAGCTATTGATCAAAGAGAAACAGCAAGCTGCGGCTCTATCTGCGGTCGCGGCGATGTTGGACAACGCCAGTGTGGAGTACTTATCGCTGCGTGGTGCGTTGGCACAGAAAAACAGCCAAGACGCGATGGCGATGGAGAGCTATCAAAAGCTGGTTGAAATGGAGCCGGACAGCGGTCGCTGGTGGTTAGGTTTAGGCATTCAGCAAGAGCGAATGCTTGAGTTTGATAATGCCAAAGCTTCTTACCACAAAGCGTTGGAAGGCATGGGATTATCTGGCCAATCACACCAATTTATCATCGACCGCCTCAATCTGATTCAACAGTTAGAAGGTTCAAAAGGTGAAAGTTAAACTCCGCAAACGCCTCGGTGACTTGCTGGTTGAAGAAGGCATTGTTACTGATCTACAGGTAGATCAGGCTTTAAGCGTACAGAAAAACAGTGGCCGAAAACTCGGTGCGACGTTGATCGATCTAGGCTTTTTGTCTGAGCACCAAATGCTGACGTTTTTGTCGCAGCAGTTGGATATCCCATTGATCGACCTTAACCGTGCCAACGTTGATATTGACGCTGTGCAAGTCTTGCCGGAAGTGCATGCGCGTCGATTACGGGCGCTGGTGATTGCGAACAATAACGATACGTTACGCGTTGCGATGAGCGATCCTGCGGATCTGTTCGCGCAAGAAGCTCTGCTTGGTCAGCTTTCACAGTACAAAGTCGATTTTGTTATCGCGGCTGAAAATCAGTTGGTTGATGGTTTTAACCGTTATTACCGACGCACGAAAGAGATCGCTTCGTTTGCCGAGCAACTGCAAGCGGAGCACCAGGTGACCGAAGCCTTCGACTTTAACGTTGAAGACGACGATAGCCAGGAAGTCACCGTTGTAAAACTGATCAACTCATTGTTTGAAGATGCGATTCAGGTCGGTGCCTCGGATATCCACATAGAACCCGACGCCGACGTACTGCGTCTTCGTCAGCGTATTGATGGTGTGTTGCATGAAACCTTGCTGAATGAAGTGAATGTCGCGCCCGCGTTAGTGTTGCGCCTCAAACTGATGGCAAACCTTGATATTTCTGAAAAGCGCCTACCGCAAGACGGGCGATTCAACATCAAAGCCAAAGGTCAGTCTGTCGATATTCGTATGTCGACCATGCCGGTTCAGCATGGTGAGTCTGTGGTGATGCGTTTACTAAACCAATCTTCTGGCGTGCGTAAACTCGAAGAGTCGGGGATTCCTGACCACCTGTTGGTGCGGTTACGTAAGCAGTTGAAACGCCCGCATGGGATGATTTTGGTCACTGGGCCTACCGGCTCAGGTAAAACTACCACTTTGTACGGCGCGTTAAGTGAATTGAATGTGCCGGGGAAAAAGATCATTACCGCGGAAGACCCAGTGGAATACCGTCTACCGCGTGTGAACCAAGTGCAAGTGAACCCGAAGATCGACCTCGATTTTTCAACGGTACTCAGAACCTTTTTACGTCAGGATCCAGACATCATCCTGATTGGTGAAATGCGAGACCAAGAAACGGTCGAAATAGGTCTTAGAGCCGCATTAACGGGTCACTTAGTATTGACGACTTTGCACACTAACGATGCGGTCGATAGTGCATTACGTATGATTGATATGGGTGCGCCAGGGTATCTGGTGGCGAGCGCAGTGCGCGCTGTGGTTGCGCAGCGACTGGTACGTAAAGTGTGCCCTGACTGTAAGACTGAAGACATTCTGGATGCTGGTCGTCAGCAGTGGTTAGCACAACGTTTCCCTAACCAGATTGCAGCCAAGTTTTATCGCGGTCATGGATGCCAGAATTGCAACTTGACTGGTTACCGTGGACGAATCGGTGTGTTTGAAATGCTCGAATTAGAGCAAAAAATGATGGATATGTTGCGAGCCAACGATGCGGTAGGTTTCGCAAGAGAAGCGCGTCAAAGCCCAACCTATAAACCTCTGCTTGCTTCTGCGATGGAGCTAGCACTGGAAGGTATCGTCAGTCTCGACGAAGTGATGGGATTGGGTGAAGGCGATGCATCTGGCTCAGAACACGCGATCTATATTTAAGGTTAGCTATGCCAATATATCGATACAAAGGGCGTGACATCGAAGGCACCGCGGTTTCGGGCGAGATTGACGCGTCTAACCAAGATGCGGTGGCCGAGCAGTTGATGAACCAAGGCATCATTCCAGTGCAGATCCAGCAGGGAGCGGGAAGCAGTGAGCTTGGCGCCGAGATAAAAAAACTCTTCACGCCAGCCGTGCCGTTAGAAGCTTTGGTGATGTACTGTCGTCAGTTGTATAGCCTCACCAAAGCGGGCGTGCCTTTGCTGCGTTCGATGAAAGGGTTGACCGCCAACTGCTCGAATAAGCAGTTACGAGATGCGTTGGAAGAGGTAACGCTTGAGTTGACTAACGGACGCAGTTTGGCGGCGTCTTTACAAATGCATCCACGGGTGTTTAGTCCATTGTTTGTTTCGATGATTAACGTTGGCGAAAACACAGGTCGACTGGATTTGGCGTTGCTGCAGCTCTCCAGTTACTACGAGCAAGAGCTCGAAACGCGTAAACGAATCAAAACCGCGATGCGTTATCCGACTTTTGTTATCTCGTTTATCGTCATTGCGATGTTTATTCTTAACGTCAAAGTGATACCGCAGTTTGCCAGCATGTTTAGCCGCTTTGGCGTCGATTTGCCATTACCAACGCGTATCTTGATCGGCATGTCGGATTTTTTTGTCAGTTATTGGCATGTGATGGTTGCGGTGATGGTCAGTGCGCTGTTCGGTTTTAACGCGTGGCTAAAAACCGCGGCTGGAAGAGAAAAGTGGGATAAATTTCGCTTACGTATGCCGATCGTCGGCAAATTGGTGAATCGAGCACAGCTATCGCGTTTTTCGCGCACCTTTGCGCTGATGCTTAAAGCCGGTGTACCACTCAACCGTTCATTGGCACTGGCGGCGGAATCCCTCGGGAACAAGTTTCTCGAAAACCGATTGATGGAAATGAAGTTGGCGATAGAGTCGGGTAGCACCATCTCATCGACGGCAACCAGCAGCGGCGTATTTACCCCGCTGGTCATTCAGATGATTTCGGTTGGTGAAGAAACGGGTCGTATTGATGAGTTACTGGCGGAAGTCTCTGACTTCTATGACCGCGAAGTGGACTATGACTTGAAAACCTTAACTGCACGTATTGAACCAATCTTGTTGGTGATTGTGGCGGGTATGGTTTTGGTGCTCGCGTTGGGTATCTTCTTGCCAATGTGGGGAATGCTCGATGCCATCAAAGGGTGACCTGTTCTCTAATGTCGAGCGATCCCGTTTTGTGATTTGGTTGTTGGTCGTCGTGATTGTATTGCTGAGCTTTATTATCGCGTGGCAACGGGTCGAGGAAGAAGCAAGAGACAGTGCTTATCTGGTGGCGAGTAAGCGCATTATCGAACGTGCGAGTTACTACAAAGAACAATGGTTATTGGCTAAACAGCCAAACCGTTTGACGATTGAGTCTCGTCAGCTACAGTTTTCGGACAATGGTTGGCTGATGCCACTTACTTTTGATGGCAAGGTAAGCTGCGAGTTTTGGTTAAATACGTTGTATCCGACAGCACGAATTTTAGAAAGTCGTCCGATAGAAATTGTGAATAATTCTAGCGGCGATCATTATCAGTGTGATTACGACTACGGACAAAATCGACACATTGTTATAGAGTTGATAAATAAGCAGTTTTCAACACGCGTTGTCTTTGTGGCGCTGTAGTTTTTTTGACATTTTACTCATAGATCTATCGTAGAATGCCCGTATAATACGGCGTTCATAACAGCGAGTTACATCTTTATGCTTAGAAAACAAACTGGTTTCTCCCTTGTGGAGCTTGTGGTGGTCATTGTTGTGGTTGGCCTACTAGCCGTAGCGGCTCTTCCACGATTTTTAGATGTCACCGATGAAGCGAAAAAAGCCAGTATTGAAGGCGTGGCTGGTGGCTTTGCGACTGGCGTATTGTCTGCCAGAGCGCAATGGGAAGCGGAAGCTCGACCATCAGTAACGCTAAACGGTGAGAAATACAATACTGTCGATTACGACGGTGTCGATTTTTGGTTGACGCGCTCTAAAGACAGCAGCGGTAGTGATACTGGTTTTAGAGATGGCTATCCATACGCGTTGAATGAAGACAACACAAGTTACCCAACAAGTCTGACGGACCAAGCTTGTATCGATCTTATGGACAACTTACTGCAAAACCCACCCAGTGTAGATACGGTGGCAAACGCAGAAAATAATAAAAATGTTAAATATTCAGCTCAAGCGAATACTGGTGCGTCGACTTGTACTTATGTGCAACAAGAAGGTGGCAGCAAACATCAGTTTGTGTATGAAATTGAAACTGGTCGTGTGACCGTAACGCTGCAGTAATCCTGCGCAACAACATAGAGAGATATAAACTATGAAACGACAAGGCGGTTTCACCCTAATCGAACTAGTGGTGGTAATTGTTATTCTAGGTATTCTTGCAGTAACAGCTGCGCCTCGCTTCCTTAATCTGCAATCAGATGCAAGAGAAGCTTCTCTGCAAGGTCTGAAAGGTGCAATGCAAGGAGCTGCAGGCATTGTTTACGGTAAAGCTGCGATAGAAGGTAGTGAAACAGCAGTGTCTGGTTCAATTGAAAATATTGACGTAGTGTATGGCTACCCGGCTGCTTCAACTACTGGCATCGGCGCTGCCGTTGTTGGATTGTCAGATACTAGCGAGTGGAAAGTATCAGGTGGTGCGAATACTGCAGGAGCTTCAATTCAATACACATTTGTTGGTGAAAATCCAAACTGGAACTGTGCAGTGACATACACTGCACCGAGTACTTCTGGTGCGGCGCCAACAGTAACAACTGCTACAGCAGACGACTGTTAATCTGTATAATAAAGGCCAGCGACGCTGGCCTTTTCTAACTCTATCTATCCGAACACTCTGCTTCGAACGTAAATCCTTCTCAAAAATAGTATTAAGCTGTCACGCTTAAGCCATTCTAATTTATAATCAAATTAGCAAATTTAACTACTTAGGTTGTCTATGAAAGCTAAGTCAGCACGAGGCTTCACCTTGGTTGAACTTATTGTCGTGATTTTGTTACTAGCGATCGTCTCTGCGTACGCCGCGAGCCGGATGTTTGGCCGCGACAGTGTGGCTGCGATGGTGATCCAAGAGCAAGTAATCTCGGTGGTGCGCCAAGTGCAAGTCAACCGTATGCAATCTAACTTACCAATCAGCGGTGCGAGCAACACCAACTTTACCCTAAGTGTTCAACCGAGTTGTGTCGGCTCACAACGAGCGTGCAGCCTGTTATCTGATGCGCGCAGTGATTGGGTTAGCTCGAAAGGTGGTGTGGCTTTTTCAGTCAATACTGGTTCAACGATCAATTTTGATTTATTGGGCAACCCAATAGGCAGTGCTGCGTCGGGTGCCGTGATTACTATTGCTGCTCAAGAGCAAAGTTGCCAAGTGAAAATCAATTCGCAAGGTTATGTGTTCTCAGGAGAGTGCTCGTGACAAAGCAGCGTGGTTTTACTCTAATTGAGAGCATTATCGTCATCGTGTTAATGGCGTTTGCGATGGTCACCATTTCCAGCTTTCTTGTGCCGCAAATTACTCGCTCGGCCAACCCGCATCATCAAGCTCGCGCAGCAGCGTTGGGCCAAAGCGTAATGTCGACAATCTTGGCTCAAGGCTTCGACCAACACAGTGACTTTACCAGTGGTGATATTCGCTGTGGAGAAGGCGTGCCAAGCGCGGCTTCTTGTACCACGAATTTAGGTAATGAAGAATCGGATATTGCGCTGTACAACGATGTTGATGACTACCTTGGTTGCTGGGAGCCTAACGGGGTCAACGGCTGCAAAGACCTAAACTATTTAGTCGGTGACGGCTCTGAAACCCGATACAAAAACTTTCGTTTAGATATCCAAGTGTCGTACCAAGAGGTCGACAAAGTAAAGCATATTGCTTTGACGATTTCGGCGCCCAATCAAACGCCCGTTGAGCTGCACGCCTACAAAGGAAATTACTGATGAAGATGAAAGGTTTTACCCTAGTCGAAATGGTAATTACGCTGCTGGTTGGCAGTATTTTAGTATTAGGTATTGCAGGGTTTGTCGAGTTAGGTGCTCGTGGTTACAGCGATACGATAGAAAGACAACGTTTACAAACTCAAGCGAAGTTTGTTTTGGAAAAAATGAGCCGCGAAATTCGTCATGCGGTACCGAACATGTTTTCTGATGATTTGATTTTAGCGGGTGCGCAGAGCTGTATCTCTTTTTATCCGATAGAGACCTCTGGCTTTTATGCTGTCTCTGGCGCGGATTTGCAATTTGTCGTTGGCAGTGAGAATACCACTCAGGCGAGTTTGCAAAACAAGTCGTTGGTGATTAACCCGACCCAAGCGAATCCAAGCAATAACGTGTTCCCGTTAAATGGCGTTAAGAGTGTGAATGATACTTACGTACTGGAGAACATCGCCTCGAGCTTGGTCGGTGAATCGGTATCCAATCGCCACTATATTTACGACCCCAATGGTGAAGTCAGCTATTGCATTGTCGGTCAGCGGATTCAGCGAATCGAAGACAGAAGTCGCGTGACACCGATTTCGGATACCGGTGTGGAAGGCGATTTAACTTACCAACCTGCCAGCGTGCAACGTAGTGGTGTGGTGCATATGCAATTGTCGTTTATTAATGAGCGTGATGACGAAACCACGCATTTCCAACAAGATGTGCAGGTGCTCAATGTCCCTTAAACAAAAACAAACAGGCAGTCTGTATATTGTAGTTGTCTTTGTGCTGGTGGTGATGGGGTTTCTCGCAGCCAGTTTGAGCCGAATTGAGTGGTCGAACAACGACGCGCACACCAAGGATATTATTGGTCTACAAGCTGCGCTTGCGGCGCATTCAGCGAATGAGTTGGCTTTGGTTGAGTTGTATCCTCTGCGTGCTTCTTTATCTGCCGGTTACAACATTGCTGCGAGTTGCAACGCGATCAGTAATGCGGTGACGACACTGCCTTCAAAAATTAACTGTCAAAGTGTTCGCACGTCTTGTCAAACAAGAGGTGGAGCACTGGCTGACGGAAAACAACTCTACGTGGTTCGTTCTGAAGCGGTATGCGGCACCGAAGCCAATCAAATGCAACGTAGCCAAGAAGTGTGGGTTAGGGAGTAATCATGAGACAAGCTATTCAAATCGCGTTTGCCTTATTTGGCTTACTGTACTCGCATCTAATCTGGGCAGCAGATTCTTGCCCTGTCGACCCGAGATACGATTTTCAAATCCTATTTACGATAGAAAACTCTCAGCGGCAAGAGACATTGTATGGGGTCAAAGCCGTCGGAAACAAAAACGTTCCCGTACCAATTTGGACCAATGATTCAAGTGTACCGGCTCCCGGCAAACCTAGCCCGTTTGTTCGCGACCCAGGAGCGATGCAAGTAGGCAATGACTACACGATCAGTTTGTACTTTGATGCGTCCAGTTCAACGTTGGATTATTACCTTTACGCAGGTACGAACACTAAGTCGCCTTATATTTATAAAGAGGAAAATATCCCGGCCAATATGAAAGGGATTCACCCGAATAAAGTCAAAATCTCTGGTAGTGGTACAGCAACGGTTGATTGTTTGGAAGGGACAGAACCACCGCCACCTCTACCGGATATTTGTCCGTTTTTCCCCGAAGAGCTGCAGTCGAACCGCTACTACCAATCCAGTGGCAATTGGATTATGCATGACGGCGCGTTAAACATTACGCAAGGTTTAGTGCCAGCGAGCCGAATTTTTCTCGAACGTTCTAAATCCAGCGTTGGACTTGGTTTTGCCTATTCCACGGTTTCAGGTATCCCCGATAGCGGCTGTGTATATCCAACATCGGGAAGTGCTGCGGAATCCTGTAAAGTAGACTCGAGCAGAGTACTGTTCCCCGATGGTCCGCCAGACTTTGCGCGCTTCGTTGATTCAGGCTCGAACGTCTACGCGCCAGCGAGCCTGACTTCGGGCTTTTATTCTGCGGTGACGTTTTTTGATAACACCACGATCCGATTAGCATCAGGGGAATATTGGTTTAACGAGTTGAACCTCACGGCCAACAACATCCGCCTTCTGGTGGATGGCCCGGTCGTGGTTAATTACAACAAGATCAATTTTGGTAGCCAGAGTGGAACGCAATCTGGTGTGTACCTCAATGCAAGTAGTAACCCCGCAGAGGATGTTAACTACAATAGTTCGGATCTAACCTTGATTGGTGCGGGCGGCGAGTCGTTTTTCTGGCCTCAGTCGAGCAAAGATATTCGCGTTAACGCCAATATTTATGTGCCGTCTCAAGTACCTGCTGGTTTTGATATCAATGACGTTGAAGACTTTCAGATGAACGGCGCAATCACGGCGCCAGTGGTGAACTTTCGCGCGAAAGGTAACAGTTACATCCGCGCGGTGAGCCCTGATGGCTGTGGCACACTACCACCAGATCCACAAGTGGCGCGAATTGAGATCAAACCGTTTAACTACCACCTAACGTGTGAAAGTTCGCCAGACAATATTGTCGAAGTACATGTTTTTGATAGCAATAACAACTACGTGTCTGGTTATCAGCCCGCGTTACAGCAGTCATCTGGTTCAAATTTGTCGATAAGCTTTCTGTCAGAAGCCAATGGTATCGCCCGTTATCGAGTCATCAAAAACGATCCGT
Organism: Vibrio hepatarius; assembly: GCF_011806575.1. Lineage (GTDB taxonomy): Bacteria > Pseudomonadota > Gammaproteobacteria > Enterobacterales > Vibrionaceae > Vibrio > Vibrio hepatarius_A. The sequence goes on along the minus strand of NZ_JAATOO010000016.1, from coordinate 57,893 downwards.
CGAGTGTGGGTGAGTACCCGCTAACGGCAAGCCTGTCGGTCGGTGGCGCTAACCTGATCGACAACGATGTCATCAAGTACGTACCCTACAAGTTTGAAGTGGCTGACCAATACATCACGGCGGGTGAGAAGGTAAGTTTCCCTGTTGAAGTAAAAGCGTGCAGCAACTCAGGACAACAGATTTCACTCGGTTATACCGGTGAGCCGAAAGCGTCATTTAGTTATCAACAACCGCTGGCTCCTGAACTGGCGAGTGATTTGGTATTTACCGCCAAGCTCAGCGACACCAACCGTAATGCAGAGATGATCTTCAAAGAATCTGGTCATATTAAAATGCAAATCCAAGACCAGAGCTTTGTATGCGACCAAGACAACTGTCCGGTTGAAGGTGGTACATTGAAAGGCGAGTTTGAGGTCTATTCTCGTCCGTGGAAACTGGCGATTTGCGATGTGGTTCAGGCAACCAATATCGCCAATCTTAATCCAGCCACAACATCCAGTGGAACGGGATTTATCGCAGCAGGTGAACCGTTTGATGTGACTTACCGACCGATTGTACATCCCGATTCGCGAGTCAATGAGAACGATGAATGTAAATACCCACTTACCGGCAATTACTCGTTGGATAAAGGCCCGATTGAGCTTTCCTATTCGGTCGCCTATCCAACCTCTTCACTGACTAGCTTAGGTGCATTATCGTCTGTGCCGCTCACACCGTTTGAGCCAAACAGTGAGACGAAAACCGTTGAACACAGTTGGAGCGAAGCGGGCACGTTGCAGCTAGAGACCACGGCAAATTATCTGACGATGGACATTGATATCGACAGTCAGGCGATTGGTCGTTTCTATCCGGCTAAATTGGTCATGCAACCCGTTAACGAACAATGGCAATACGCGACAGGACATGATGGTTTTGCCTACATGAGTCAGCCAATCACTCACGCTTTTTCCGTTGAAGCGCAAAATGTTGAAGGGAATCCAACCTTTAACTACGGCTTGTTTAGCGACGCTTTGATTGTCGATTTGCAATACACCGCGAAAGAGCAGGTCAATGGTAACTCGTTAACCAACCGATTATTGGCCAGCGACAATTGGAACAGTGGCCTTTGGGGAGACAGTGCCGACTGGTTAACCGCAGACTCGGGTGGCGTGGTGAATAGTTCTCGACTGGCATTGGCAGTGAGTGATTTTAGTTTAGAAAAACAGACGGTTATTCATGCGTCGGGGAACTATACCTCACAACCTGATGGGCCGTTTGACGAGAGCAACGCGTGGTTTGGCCTGAACATCGTTGATGATCCTGACGGGATTCGCTTCTTAGTCGAAACCGACAACGCAGGAGTGCCGACTCAATCATTTGAACTCGAAGATGCGTTCCCAGAACAACCTGATTTTCGATATGGTCGTATGCGCCTGCAAGACAGCGGTACGACGACTGGAGTGAACGGCCTTAAGATTCCGCTCAAAGTGGAATATTGGGATAACAACCGATTTGTGACCAATACCGCTGATAGTAACAGTGACTTTGATGGGGCTGACTACTGTAAGCAAGTGATCTGGCCTGATTCCCTCACAAGTTCTGCCGCCACGCTGCAAGGTCAAGGCTCAGTCATCAATGGCCAATCAAATAACTTAACCGTTGACCATAGCGGAACGGAGCGTGAACAAGTGCGTATCTGGGCACGAATCAATCCGCTTGCTCCTGTGGCGCTCAATGGTGAAAACCCAATTAACTGCGGCAGCGACGGGAATATCCCCGAACGGTCATGGTTGAGGTACAATTGGCGCAACAACGGCGATGAAGATCCACCCGCGGTGATCACCTTTGGTATTTTCCGTGGCAATGACAAAGTGATCTTTCGCGGCGAACCCGGATTAATCGGACTCTAAATTTTGTGTTTTTTTTACGCTAAGTAAGGAATCTGTTAGAAATTGCGGGTTTCAGCCCATGTTTAGGTACCAATGCCTTGCTGTAGCGGCAAGGCATTGGTACATTTAGTGCAATTTTCTATCTTCTAATTCTTTCAGGACGAGCGAAGAATATGTTCAAAAAACTTCGTGGCATATTTTCAAATGACCTATCTATCGATTTAGGTACTGCCAACACTCTTATCTACGTTAAAGGACAGGGTATTGTTCTAGACGAGCCTTCAGTTGTCGCTATTCGTCAAGATCGCAAAGGCGCGGGTAAAAGCGTTGCCGCTGTTGGTCACGCAGCGAAACAAATGCTAGGTCGTACTCCTGGTAACATCTCAGCTATCCGTCCGATGAAAGATGGTGTTATTGCTGACTTCTACGTAACAGAAAAAATGCTACAGCACTTCATTAAGCAAGTGCACGACAACAGCGTACTAAAACCAAGCCCACGCGTACTTGTGTGTGTGCCTTGTGGCTCTACACAAGTTGAGCGCCGTGCAATTCGTGAATCAGCACTGGGTGCTGGTGCACGTGAAGTGTACTTAATTGATGAGCCAATGGCGGCGGCTATCGGTGCAGGCCTACGCGTATCTGAGCCTACCGGTTCTATGGTGGTCGATATCGGTGGTGGTACAACGGAAGTCGCGGTTATCTCGCTAAACGGCGTTGTTTACTCCTCATCTGTACGTATCGGCGGTGACCGTTTTGATGAAGCGATCATCAACTACGTACGTCGTAACTACGGCAGCTTAATCGGTGAAGCAACTGCAGAGAAGATCAAACACGAGATTGGCTCAGCTTATCCTGGTGATGAAGTTGAAGAGATCGAAGTGCGTGGTCGTAACCTTGCAGAAGGTGTACCGCGCAGCTTTAGCCTAAACTCAAACGAAATCCTAGAAGCGCTTCAAGAGCCGCTAACGGGTATCGTATCTGCAGTCATGGTTGCACTAGAACAGTGTCCGCCAGAGCTAGCGTCAGACATTTCTGAAAACGGTATGGTACTGACAGGTGGTGGTGCGCTACTGAAAGACCTAGACCGTCTGCTAACCGAAGAAACGGGCATTCCAGTGGTTATCGCTGAAGATCCACTAACCTGTGTGGCTCGTGGCGGCGGTAAAGCTCTAGAAATGATCGACATGCACGGTGGCGATCTATTTAGCGAAGAATAAATCGTATCGCCTTAGTTTGGCTAAGGTATCAAGATAAGGAACTCATATTCAATGAAGCCTATTTTTGGCCGAGGACCTTCACTTCAGTTACGTCTGTTTTTTGCCGTTATTCTATCAGCCAGCCTCATGCTGGCTGATAGTCGTTTAGGCGCATTTGCCGAAGTGCGTTACATACTCAACAGTATCGTAGCGCCCATTCAGTATCTGGCTGACGTGCCTCGTGTCGTATTTGATGATGCTTACGAGCGTTTTAACGTGCGTAAAAGCTACATGGAAAGCAACTACACGTTAAAAAGAGAGATCCTACGCCTGAAGAATGATCTACTGTTGCTCGATCAATACCGCGAAGAAAACCAAAGACTGCGTAAACTGTTAGGTTCTTCGTTTGTCCGTGATGAACGCAAGGTTGTCACTGAGGTAATGGCAGTGGATACCTCGCCATATCGTCACCAAGTTGTGATCGATAAAGGCCAGATCGACGGTGTTTACGTAGGTCAACCAGTCGCAAACGAGAAAGGTATTGTTGGTCAGGTGACATTTGTCTCGGCTCACAATAGCCGCGTGTTACTGCTTACCGATAGCTTAAGTGCGATTCCGGTTCAGGTGATCCGCAATGACATTCGTGTGATTGCTTCGGGCAGTGGCGATATGGAACACATCAACTTAGACCATATTCCTATCAGCCTTGATATTCAGGAAGGGGACTTGTTGGTCACCTCCGGATTAGGCGGTGTATACCCAGAGGGTTACCCAGTCGCTCATGTCTCGAAGGTTGACCGCGATAACGCGCGCGAGTTCGCCCAAATCGAAGCTGAACCGGTGGTGGACTTTGAAAGACTTCGTTACCTACTACTGATTTGGCCAAATGATTCAAGACAGGAAAAAATTCAGCAAGTGATCCCGGAACAACAAGAGGAACTCACCAATGGCAAATAGCATCTTTAAAGGACGCTTAGTGGTTTTGTGTTCTTTCTTGATAGCACTAACGTTGCAGACGATTCCTTGGCCGGGCACGCTCGATTTACTGCGTCCATCTTGGTTATTGTTGGTTACTTGTTATTGGGTTCTGGCGCTGCCACATCGAGTTAACGTCGGGACTGCACTGGTCCTTGGCTTGCTTTGGGATTTACTACTCGGATCTACATTAGGGATTCGCGGTATGATGTTGTCTATCGTCATTTACCTTGTTGCACTAAACTTTCTGGTAATTCGTAATATGGCGCTTTGGCAGCAAGCCATTCTTATCGCCTTAATGTCAGTGATCTTGGATCTATTGATTTTCTGCGGTGAGTACCTGATTCAGGACATCTCCTTTAATCCAGTCACCTTATGGAGCGGCGTGATTAACTTTATTCTCTGGCCTTGGATGTTCTTATTAATGCGCCGAGTCAGACGCAGTTGGCATGTGAGGTAAACATGAGCAAAGCGTTAGTTTTAGCCTCGTCGTCACCGCGACGTAAAGAGTTGCTGTCACAACTGGGTTACGAGTTCACGGTACTTGCTACTCACGTTGAAGAACGTCGTGAAGCGCATGAAAGTGCCGCGGAGTATGTTGCGAGGTTATCGCAAGACAAAGCGTTGGCAGCGCTAGAGATGAAGCCAGAATCAGTCGTGCTCGGTTCGGATACGGTTGTGGTGTGTGACGGGCAAGTGCTCGAAAAGCCGCTAGACTTTGCCCATGCAAAGCAAATGCTGCAGATGCTATCGGGTAAAGAGCACCAGGTAATGACGGCCGTTACCGTTGCAGATGAACAGAATCAACAGACCGTCGTAGTATCGACGAGCGTATGGTTTAAAACCTTGTCAGACAATGAAATAGAACAATATTGGCAGTCAGGTGAACCATGCGACAAAGCTGGTAGTTATGGTATTCAAGGATTAGGTGGACGTTTTGTAACCCGCATTGAAGGCAGTTATCACGCCGTTGTAGGGCTTCCATTATTTGAAACTGACCAGCTGCTGCATAAGTTTTTATAATTTTAACTTTGAGGTGCGCTCATGAGTGCAGAGTTGCTGATCAATGTCACCCCGAGTGAGACTCGGGTCGCCATGATTGAAGGGGGGACCCTACAAGAAATCCATGTAGAACGTGAATCAAAACGAGGTATCGTCGGAAACATTTACAAAGGCAAAGTGAGCCGCGTACTTCCGGGAATGCAGGCTGCATTTGTCGATATTGGCCTTGAAAAAGCCGCGTTCTTGCATGCTTCTGATATTGTCCCTCACACAGAATGTGTTGCTGAAAATGAAAAGCAGCAGTTCCAAGTGCGTGATATTTCTGAATTGGTTCGCCAAGGTCAGGATATCGTTGTGCAAGTGGTTAAAGACCCGCTTGGCACTAAAGGCGCGCGTCTGACTACCGACATTACCCTACCTTCCCGTTATCTGGTGTTTATGCCGGGTGCGAGCCACGTGGGCGTTTCTCAACGCATCGAAAGTGAAGAAGAACGTAACCGTTTGAAGAAAGTCGTAGGTCACTACTGTGACGAAGACGGTGGCTTTATCATTCGTACTGCCGCTGAAGGCGCGGTCGACAAAGAGCTTTCGCAAGACGCCGCGTTTCTTAAACGTTTATGGTCAAAGGTGATGGAGCGCCGCGTTAAGTACAAAACGCGTTCTACGCTCTACGGTGAACTTGGCCTTTCTCAGCGCATCCTACGTGATTTCGTTGGTACGGAACTGACAAAAATTTTGGTCGATTCACGTCAGGAATTTGAGAACTTAAAAGAGTTCACTTCCGAGTATGTGCCGGAGCTGACCGATAAACTTGAGCTGCACGAAGGCGATAAGCCTATCTTCGATATGTACGACACCGAAAATGAGATCCAGCGTTCACTAGAGCGTAAGGTGGAACTCAAATCGGGCGGTTATCTGATTATTGATCAAACCGAAGCGATGACCACGGTGGATATCAACACTGGTGCGTTTGTCGGCCGACGTAACCTCGAAGAGACCATCTTCAACACCAACATCGAAGCGACTCAAGCGATCGCTCGCCAGCTGCGCCTGCGTAATCTGGGTGGCATCATTATTATCGACTTCATTGATATGTTGTCTGATGAGCACCGTCAGCGAGTACTTACCTCGTTAGAGGCTGCGTTATCGAAAGACCGAGTGAAGACCAATATCAACGGCTTTACTCAGTTAGGGTTGGTGGAGATGACGCGCAAACGTACTCGAGAAAGTATTGAACATGTACTGTGTTCTACCTGTCCAACTTGTGAAGGGCGTGGTAGCGTGAAAACGGTCGAGACGGTGTGTTACGAAATCTTACGTGAGATCACCCGTGTTAACCGCGCGTACGACGCGGATAAGTTCGTTGTGTATGCGTCTCCGGCCGTGGCCGATACGCTGCAAGGCGAAGAGTCCCATGCTCTTGCTGAGCTGGAAGTGTTTATTGGCAAACAAGTTAAGATTCAGGCAGAGCCGCTCTATATCCAAGAGCAGTTTGATGTCGTAATGATGTAAGGTCGTATGTGAGCTCTAGAGCAACATTATTCACAAGGTTTGTTTTATGGTTAGCCGTTACGGTGATGGTCTTATTGGCCATCGTTGTCACGGCGTTACGTATTGCTCTACCTCAGTTAAATCATTTCCAGCCAGAGATAAAACAGTGGGCGAGTGGCAGAGCCGGGTTTGAACTCGAAATCGAGGACATTCACGGCTTTTGGCGTAACCTTCACCCGTCAATTTCTCTGCAAGGCATTCAAATCCACACGCCGTCGAGCAGTGGTATCACCTTCAGTGCCGACCGCGTTGAAGTCGAACTTGACCTGGTCCAATCTCTGCTTGAACTGCAGCCAGTTGTAGCCCAATCGAGTATCTACAAATTAACCCTAGATATGACGTCGGTAAAACTGGTCAAAAACCAGCAAGATCAACCTGTGCTGGAGCCGGAAGGTTCGCAGCAAAAAGTGTTTGAGCAATTAGACAACTTGCTGCTGAGACAGCTTGATGACTTCTCGTTGATTGACTCCACCGTCCATTTACAGAGTGTAGATGGCTCCGCGATTCAGGTTGACGTTGATAAGCTGCGTTGGATAAATAAAGGTGACCGTCACCTTATCGATGGTGAAGTAGGCCTTGCAACCAGTAACATCAACTCAGTGCTGGTCAAAGCGGATTTTATTGACCACGGCTCGTTGAAAGACGTCAGTGGTGAATTCTACGCATCGGTACAAAATGTTCGAGTGACGCCTTGGCTGACGGAGTACCTCAAACAAGAAACTGGTATTGAGAAAGGCTTAATCAGCTTTAATAGCTGGTTAACGATTGAACGCTCAAAGCCAGTAAGTGCTTACTTAGAAATCGAGTCTTCAGAGCTTGTTTGGCAGGAAGGTCATCGCCACGAGCTGTTTGTTGAGTCTGGTATTTTTGAGTTACAGCCGAAAAACAACGGTTGGCAAGTAAATGCTCACTCACTTGAACTAAGAACCGACGACACACCTTGGCCTGAATTGGATATGGTGTTCGAATGGCAACCGACACAATGGCGGCTCAATGCGTCGCAGCTAGATTTGAGCACAGTAACACCTTTAATCAAGCTTGCTCCACAATCAGCGCAAACGAACGAGTTACTGGAAACCCTCAAACTTGGCGGCCTTGTTGAAGATATCCGAGTATCAATGGGAGAAGAGCTGGATAGCTTGCGCTACTCTGCCGAGTTAACCAGTGGTTCGATGGCACAATGGGAATTACTGCCAGAGCTGCATAATTTGTCGGCGAAAGTATCCGGTAACTGGTCTCAGGCCAACGCGCATGTGTCGCTAATTGACGACATTCTACCTTATGGCGATGTTTTCCAAGCGCCACTGCGGATTCGTCAGGGAGTGGTGGATATCGTTTGGCAACAAGACGAGTCGGGCTGGCGTTTATGGGCGGATAAAGTCACCGCAGCAACACCAGACCTGCAAGTGCTCGGTGCATTCAGGCTCGATTTCCCCAAAGAGAAGAGCCCTTTCCTCTCTTTTTATGCCGAAGCAGACCTCTACAACGGCGGCGAAGTATGGCGTTACTTACCGACATTGGCGCTAGGGCGCGACTTAACCGATTATCTGTCTAGCGCGATTCAGGGTGGTAAAGTCAATACTGCTAAGTTGCTCTGGTACGGTGAGCTGGGTGATTTTCCGTATAAAGACAATAACGGTATGTTCCAGGCGTGGGTTGGTCTCAAAGACGCAAAGTTCAGCTTTGATACCGCTTGGCCTCCGATCACCGATTTACAGCTGGATTTACTGTTCCAAAATGATGCGATGTACCTCGATTCTCGCAGTGCCAAACTGCAGGATGTCACCGCCACGCGCATAACTGGGCGCATTCCGGAATTAGCTCCAGGCGGCCATATAGAAATTGAAGCGAGCGCGTTTGCTCAAGGTAACGCGGTACGCGATTACATGACGGCAACCCCTTTGGTCGATTCTGTTGGAGCAGCGTTAACTGCAGTGCAAGTCACGGGTCCAGTAACGTCCAGCTTCCAGCTCAACGTTCCATTTACTTCAGAACAAGAGGTTAGAGCTTGGGGTTATGCTGACCTGAAAGACAACCAAGTTGAGATCAATACGCCACCAATGGTTCTGGAGTCGGTCTCAGGCCGTATTGAATTTGACAACGATGTGGTTAAAGCGGCTGGGATCAATGCGCAGCTTCTCACTCAACCGGTGGCGATCGACTTTACTGGTGAGAATGCCAGCCAAGGTTACGCGGTTGGTATTGATGTTGTAGGAGATTGGGATATCAAGCCTGTCGCTCCATACGTAGGTGAAAACTGGGTCAAACCTTTGCATGGTCACGCGCCTTGGCGAATGGACGTTGATATCCAGCTAAACGATGTCGGCTTTACTTACCAGATTGATACCAGCGCCGATCTAAGAATGCTGCGCAGTGACTATCCATATCCGCTCAACAAAGCTGTCAAGCAAGCGGGCAAAGCGCGACTTCAGGCGTCGGGGAACCAAGAAAGTATCTCCGCTCGTTTGCAATTGCCAAACGCTAAATATCAAACCGAAATTGATATTCGCCCAGACATTCCTGTTTTGCGTGCCACCAACCTTGTGCTGGGTAAAGGCAGTTTTAAGGTTAGCCCTGTGGTTGGGCATCACGCCTCAGTGAGAACCGATAAGTTTGACCTCGACCAATGGCTCGACTTTATTGGCGAGCATAAGCTGGGTAGCGCCAAAGGGAAATCGACATCGAAAATGCCGGAGGTTCCGATGCCTCAGCGCGTGGCGCTGAACGTGAAGGAACTGAAACTTGCGGGTATCGACTGGAACGACGTCGTGTTCTCGGCTAAAGAAAAAGACCTAAGCTGGTATATGAAGCTGTCAAGCCAAGAGGCTAAAGGTGAAGCGACCTATATTGCGCCGTATGACCTGACGGTCGCATTGGAGCGTCTACACGTATTCGTGCCTGCTTTGGACGAAGAATACAAAGATTCGACCTTGTTAGATATCGAAGACGAAGAGCAGCCGCTGATCACCGCTTTCGATCGCACCCTACACCAGCAAATCCCGAATCTTACCCTGACGATCGATGACTTTTGGTTCCAAGGCTATAAAGTCGGTAAAGCGAACCTTGATCTGCAACGCAAAGGTGACCGAGTTGAGTGGAAGAAGCTCTCGTTTGAAAGCGGCACCAATAATGTCGAGATGGGCGGTTACTGGTTGCTAAACCAAACCCAAAATCACACCCGCTTAAAGGTGTCGATGAAAGGGGAAAACAACAGTGATTTGATGGAGCGTTTCGGCATTTCATCTGGCATCCAGAAAGCGCCGTTTGACTTAGATACTAACCTCGAATGGGATGGTGCTCCGTGGGGAATTAAAGTCAGCACGCTTCAAGGCAATGTGAAGACTACGCTTGGTAAAGGGATGATTTCCGATGTCAGTGGCGCGGCTCGATTACTCGGCCTGTTCAGTCTGGACTCGATTATCCGTAAGATGCAGCTCGACTTTACCGATGTGTTTGATGGCGGTATGGCATTTAACTCGATTACTGGTAGCGGCGAAATCAAAAATGGCATTTTCTTAACCAATGACATTAAGATGGATGCCGTAGCAGGCGAGATGACGATTCGCGGCTTGGCGAACTTAAACAACGAAACGGTCGACGCAGAAGTGAATTTTGTGCCAGACATTACCTCTGGTATTCCTGTGCTGACCGCGTTTGCGGTGACGCCTCAAACTGCCTTATACGTATTAGCGATCACGACGGTGATTTCACCGGTAGTAGAAGTCTTTACCCAAGTGAATTACGAAGTCAAAGGTCCGCTTGAAGCACCGGAAGTCAAAGAGCTATCGCGTAGCAAAGGCGAATTTGAATTACCGAAGAAGTTAAGGGAAATCGCAAAATAAAGGATGGGCCTCATGGATAGAGTGGGATTGATTCAAATGACATCCGGACCTGTGGTTGCAGAAAATCTGGCGTTTATTGCGCGTCAGGTGGAGTTACTGGCACAAGTCGGTGCGCAGCTGATAGTCACGCCGGAAAACTGTATCGTGTTTGGTAGCCGAGCGGACTATCACCAAATGGCACAGCCACTTGGCGAGGGCGAGGTTCACTCTCAGCTTGCAGAGCTGGCGAAGCGTCACTCTGTTTGGCTGGTGGTCGGCAGTATGCCGATTCGCAGTGGGGCTGGAGTCACGACGACCTCTTTACTGTTTGACCCGCAAGGGCAATGCGTCGCGCACTACGATAAACTGCATATGTTTGACGTTGATGTCGACGATGAACATAGCCGCTACCGCGAGTCAGAAACCTTTACCCCGGGGACAAAAATCGTCTCAGTGGAGACACCACTGGCGCATTTGGGGCTGACAATCTGTTATGATGTTCGTTTCCCGCCGCTATACAGTGAGCTGGCTCAGCGTGGTGCTAACGTCATTTTAGTGCCAGCAGCATTCACTGCTGTTACCGGGAAAGCGCATTGGGAAACCTTGCTAAGGGCAAGAGCGATAGAAAGCCAAACATGGGTTATCGCGGTTAACCAGTGCGGCACTCATCCTTGTGGACGAGAAACGTGGGGACACTCGATGGTGATATCACCTTGGGGGAAAGTCGTCGCTAGTCTAGAGAATGAGCCACAGAATTTGGTGGTCGATATCGACCTCAATCAAGTTCAAGAGTTAAGGAAAACCATGCCTGTTCTTGAGCACACCAGATTCAACAACCAGTTAAAAGTTTAAGAGCGAAGTATGACAATTAATCATGTAGAAGATGCGTTGCTAACCTCTGCAGGGCTGACACAGCAAGATGTTGCCGACACCCTAGCAAGTATGGCAACACGTCAGATCGACTATGCCGATATCTATTTCCAGTCAAGCTGGCACGAATCTCTAGTGCTTGAAGACAGCATCATCAAAGATGGCTCTTTTAACATTGATTGTGGTGTTGGTGTTCGAGCGGTGACGGGCGAAAAGACCGGTTTTGCTTACTCAGACCAAATCCAGCTCGATGGACTGAAACAAAGTGCTATCGCAGCGCGCGGTATCGCACAACAAGGCCAAAATGGCAAAGTCCAAGCGTTTCAACGTAGCGATAACCAACATGTCTACGGTGCGGTTAACCCGCTAGAGTGCTGGGAAAAAGAACAAAAGACTAAGTTATTGAAAGCGTTGGACGCTTATATTCGTACCAAAGAGCCTCTGATCAAAGAAGTTTCTATTAGCCTGAGCGGTGTGCACGAACAGATGTTGGTTGCGGCGACGGACGGCACTTATGCCGGCGATATTCGCCCGTTGGTTCGTTTGTCGATCAGCGTACTGGCTCAGCGTGGTGAACGTCGTGAACGCGGCAGCGCGGGTGGCGGTGGTCGCTTTGGGTATGACTTCTTTATTTCCGAACAACAAGGTAGCCAAGTCGCGTACCAATTCGCAGACGAAGCCATTCGTATGGCGCTGGTTAACCTAGAAGCGGAAGCGGCGCCAGCTGGCGCGATGCCTGTCGTTTTGGGCTCTGGTTGGCCAGGCGTACTGCTGCATGAAGCGGTAGGTCACGGTTTAGAAGGTGACTTTAACCGTAAAGAGTCGTCGGTATTTAGCGGCAAAGTCGGCCAAAAGGTGACCTCTGAACTGTGTACGATTGTCGATGATGGCACGTTGAAAGACTTGCGTGGTTCACTCAATGTCGACGATGAAGGCGTGAAAGGGCAATACAATACTCTGATTGAAAACGGAGTGTTGAAAGGTTACATGCAAGACAAGCTTAATGCGCGTTTGATGGGCGTAGCACCGACGGGTAACGGGCGTCGTGAGTCATATGCGCATCTACCCATGCCACGAATGACCAACACTTACATGCTACCGGGTCAGCACACGCCAGAAGAGATCATCTCGACCGTGAAGAAAGGTCTGTACGCGCCAAACTTTGGCGGTGGTCAGGTTGATATCACTTCCGGTAAGTTCGTATTCTCGGCTTCTGAAGCGTATTTGATTGAAGACGGTAAGATCACTCGACCAGTGAAAGGCGCAACTTTGATCGGTTCGGGCATCGAAGCGATGCAGCAAGTGTCTATGGTGGGTAATGATCTGAGTATCGACCGTGGTGTTGGTGTATGTGGTAAAGCGGGTCAAAGTGTACCTGTAGGTGTCGGTCAGCCGACACTGAAACTCGACTCCTTGACTGTGGGCGGCACCGAGTAACCGCACCAACAACGAATAAAAAAGCTGCGATTGTCGCAGCTTTTTTTGTTGATTGATTTTTTGTGCATTGAACCGAGGATTAGATTCCGTCACGTTCGATTGGACAGCTCATACAACGTGCGCCACCGCGACCGCGACCCAGCTCGTTACCTGGAATAGTCAGTACTTCAATGCCTGCTTTGTCGTATTTTTCGTTGGTGTAAACGTTGCGCTCATAACCAATCACTACGCCTGGTTTTACGGTCAATACGTTGTTTGCGTCGTTCCATTGTTCACGCTCTGCTTCGTAGCTGTCACCACCGGTGGTAATGACTTTCAAGTAATCCAGCCCCAAAGCTTCTTCAATCGCGTGAATGTAGCTAGGCACTTGTTCAACCTTAATGTCACCATCATCTTTGGCACTTAAGCGCCATGTGTTGAGGTCTTTGCGCATGATCTCTGGGTATACCGAGAAAGTATCGATATCCATATGCGTCATGACTGTGTCCAAGTGCATGCACGAGCGGTGCTTAGGAAGCTCTATCGCGATCACTTCTTTCGCTTGGCCGTGTTTAAACAGATTCGCCGCTAAATTTTCCACGCCTTGTGCGGTGGTACGCTCAGACATGCCGATCAACACAGAACCTTTACCGATAACTAAAACGTCACCACCCTCAATGTTGGCATTATCGTAGTGAAGGTCTTCGTCACCAAAGTACTTGATAAAGTCCTGACCAGCGAACACTGGATGCCAGCGATAAATCGCTTTAAGGTGGTTTGTCTCGCGTTGGCGCGCAGGTTTCATCATTGGATTGAGTGACACACCGCCGTATACCCAGCACGAGGTATCACGTGTGAACAGGTGGTTCGGTAGTGGTTCAATAACGAAATCAAGCGGGCGATGCATCTTTGGTAACATCGATGCGGTAGAAATAGGTAGCTCAGAATAGGCAAGGCCACCAAGTAGGATAGTTGCGAGGTGCTCGTTATCCATCTCCGCTAAGTAAAAGCGCAAGTCACGCGCAAAGATAGGGCCGTAACGGAAATCTGAAATCTGAGTGTTAAGCAGCCACTCTTTCGCTTCACGTACTTCAAGCGTTTCTACCAATAGGTCATGCAGTAGTAGTACTTCGACGCCCTGCTCAGTCAAGGTCTGGGCAAATTTGTCGTGCTCTTCGCCTGCGGCTTCAACCGCTAATACGTCATCGAACAGTAGTTCATGGCAGTTTGATGGGGTTAAATGTGTCAGTGCGCGCTCCGGGCGGTTTAACAACACTCGTCTTAACTGGCCAACTTCAGAGCCTACATACAGCTTACTCATTTTGCATCCTTACAAATAACTATTGAGCGTATTTATGACAAGGATGTTATTAAGATGCAAGCGGGCATGATGGATGTAAATTCTTACTTATGACAAATGTTTGGTTATATATACTGATATTTTAATCTTGAGTGTCGAGGTTTTGCTATTTTGTATTTTTTTCCGCTTTGGCGGGAGAGTGCGTTGCTATTCGATAACCTGCTGCAACAGGTTTGTGGCGGCATTGAGCTTTTACTACATAGCTATGCATAAGCTATCTTACTAGGCGCGATAAAGTGGCTTTTTATGCATTTGGACCATATCTGGATATATGCAGAGTAAAATAATAAAAACGCATACATTGGCGGCAAATCGCCGTTGATAGCTCGGCAGATAATTCTGAATACAACAAATGATAAAAAAATGTTAACTTTCTCGTCTTGTGAACTCGATCAGATTAATTTGAGTGCGGATCTGCCAATAAAGATCCGGATCTTCAGTGATTCTGGGTGGTATTTTGCTTAGATACATGCGATAGTCCGGTGCGTTAAATTACGATCAATATTGTCACTATCTGGAGCACGACTTATGTCTCATGAAGATGAATATCTATCAGTTGAAGAATTAATTGAGATTCAAAAAGAAGATACTCGCGACATTATCCAAGCACTACTTGAAGACGGCAGTGATCCAGAAGCTCTTTATGAGATCGAGCACCACCTGTTCGCAGAAGATTTTGCAACGCTAGAAAAAGCGGTTGTTGAAGCGTTTAAAATGGGCTTTGAAGTCCTAGAAGCGGAAGAGACCGAAGACGAAGACGGCAATAAGCTACTGTGCTGTGACGCGACAATGGAATCGGCACTGAATGCTGAAGCGATTGATGCGCAAGTTGAGAAACTGGTTCACCTAGCTGAGAAATACGACATCATCTACGATGGTTGGGGTACGTATTACGAAGGTGAAGACGCGCTTTATCCAGAAGAAGATGATGAAGACGAAGCGTAATTCAACTCGCTAACTTGTTTTTGAATGCCAGTCATAACGACTGGCATTTTTGTATCTTTGTCATGCGCACTGTTTTATAATCGAAAATTGATCTAGCTCAATTAAACCAGTGGACGTTCTATGCAGCTTTCTTTAGCAGGCCTTTGGCAAATCTCTCCCCTGACAGATCTTTCGATTCCTCAAGATGATATTGAATTTCCTGCTCCACTAAGTGACAAACTGCCTGTCGAGCTAGATGAACAAACCATCGCCGAACAAGAATGGCACCTGATGCACGACATCGAAGTGGACGACGCCATGCTGGCTTTTCCTGCGGTTGACCTCGTGCTAGGTGGTGTCGATTATCACGCAGAGGTACGTCTGAACGGTATTGCCCTGTTTGATTGCGATGGCACGCAAGCCGAGTACAGAAAAGACATCCGTCCGTTCATGCAGCTTGGTCGAAACCGCTTTGAGATTCTGTTCCTTGAAGAAGAAGAGGGACTGATTTTCGACGAAGACTTGGCAGAGCTCTGCTCGTTGGGAGAGCAAAAGCCGGAAGTTTTTGATCAGCGAATCGGTATCTGGAAAGAACCGTACCTGCAGTTTATTCGTCATATGCGTTTAGAGCACATCACGACCGAACAAATCTGGCACCACGGTGGTGGATGTGAGTTTATGGTCGAGCTGTATTACAAAACATTATCCGCTGGCTTAGTGTCTGCTTCGGTCAAATTTAATGGCATGACCTATCACGTGCCGATCGATGTGAGAAACAACCACGCCAGCGCGCTATTCCAAGTCGAAGCGCCGGTTTATATCGACGCAGAAAACCCAAATCCAGCTGATTTTTATCAACTGGAAGTGAGTTTAGATGGACAGGTTCAGAGCTTCAAAATCGGTCTCAGTGAAGACCTGTGCGTGACGCATTTCCCGATCTAAGCGTGTGCGCAGTGCCATGCCGAAGTGTGTGGCGCTTGTTTACGCTGCCATACTTTCTCGTGGAAGTAGAAGGCCATGGTGTTGATGCTTGGTTCAATCATCGCCATCACTCCACCGACTAGCCAACTGCCTGTCATCAAGTACGCCACACCAAATGCAACATTAAAGTGAATCACAGCAAAGCTGGTGGTTTTGATCCCTGTTGCGTTTGCAAGAGAGCGAAGTTTTGTATGGCTTTGCCAAGTGCGTTCATGGAAGTAGAAAGCCACCGTGTTCACCATTGGTTCGATCATAGCGATCAGACTGCCAAGTAAAATATCACCAGTCAGAACGTACGCCACGCTGAAAGCAATTGTGAAGTGTATTGCGGCAAATGTGATGGTCTTTTTCATGGGATAGTCCAACCGTTGTTGTTTCGATAGAACCATTATTGATAACTATTTGCATTTAAGAAAGGTGGATATAACTATAAGATTGATAGTTAACACCGATTAAAAAAGGGCTCTTAGAGCCCTTTTTTAAATTAAAGCTATCGACTAGCCTTGTGGCTTGACGACTAAGACATTGATCGGTGACTTCTGCACCACCTTGTTAGCAACCGAGCCTAAAATCACTTTGTCGATCTTTGAACGTTTATGACTAGGCATCACGATAAGGTCAGCACCCAATTTCGCTGCGTATTCGAGAATCGTCGAAGACGGCTTCCCCTCAGCCACATTAATGCTGTAAACCACTTCTTCTGGGATATGGTCAACGGCAAACTTTTTCAGTTGCTTCTCGACATCTTGCTTCATTTTCTTCGCTGCGTCTTTCGGGAAGTAAGTCGCGACCATCGACATATGAATACCCGGAAGCACATTGAGCAAGTGCAGTTGTGCATTGGAATGTTTCGCATGCCAAACGGCGGTTTTCAGTGCTTTGTCAGAAAAGCCTTGATCGTTCAGGTCTACTGGTACAAGGATTTGTTTGTACATTGCTGTGTCTCTTATTCAACGCTCCCTTTAAGGAGCTGAGTAAATGTATCCTGATTAAAGTGTAGCTCCACCTCAACGGTGGAGCTTGTTGATTACGCGGCTTGTTGCTCTTTACGAATACGGCGTTTTTGGTTCATCCCTAAGCCAAACAAGATCAATAGCGCAGGGACGAACACCCATTCTTTCATCGGGCGGTCTGAATCGACGACAACCGAACGGATTTCCCAATCAAAATCGATACCTGCAGCTTCAGCAGGGCTACCAAACTCGACCATATCCACCAGCATGCGGCCGTTCTCGTTGTTTAGCATCAGACCCATTGAAGAGATGCGCTCTTCAGCCGTCTTCGCTCTATCATCGAACGGTAGGCGAACGGTCTTCGAGCTGTAATCGCCTTCAAGGTTTTCACCAGCGACCATCAGTTCGACCTCCTCACCTACTTTCAAGCCTTCGACAATTTCAGTCACGCTTGTACCTGGGTAAAGGATGGTGGCTGGGTAAATCTTGTCCCACCAGTAACCTGGACGGAAGAAAGTAAACGTCAGCACTAACAGTAGAACGGTTTCCCACCACTTGTTCTTGGTAAACCACCAGCCTTGGGTTGCAGCGGAGAATATCAGCATCGCAATCACCGAGGAGACGACGGTCAACGTTAAGTGCCACCAACTGTCTATGCCCATCAAGAGTAGCTGGGTGTTAAAGATAAACATAAACGGCAGGATCGCGGTTCGTATATCGTAAGTGAAACCTTGAATACCGGTTCGAATAGGATCCGACTTGGCAATCGCTGCTGCTGCAAACGCGGCTAAACCTACTGGTGGGGTATCATCGGCCAAAATACCGAAGTAGAACACGAATAGGTGGACCGCGATCAATGGAATGATCAGACCGTGTTCAGCACCCAAGGTAACGATAACCGGCGCCATCAAGGTGGATACGACGATGTAGTTCGCCGTCGTCGGTAGACCCATGCCCAAGATCAAGCTGATCACTGCGGTAAACAGCAACATTAGGATCACGCTACCACCGGAAATGAACTCGACAAAGTCGGTCATAACCAAACCGATACCTGTAAGAGTTACCACGCCAACAACCGTACCCGCCGCCGCCGTAGCAACACCGATACCGATCATATTACGCGCACCCGCGACAAGACTCTCGGCAAGATCAATAAATCCAACTTTAGTTTGTTCTAGCAGATCACCTTGTTTGGACAAGATAGCGATAAGTGGACGTTGGGTGATCAAAATGAAGATCATAAATACCGTCGCCCAGAATGCGGATAGACCAGGTGAGAAGCGTTCAACCGTCAAACACCAAACCAGCACAACGATTGGTAGTAGGTAGTGCAAGCCCGATTTAATAGTTGGACCCGGATCCGGCACTTCATTGAGTTCCGCATCGATTTCGATCTCGCCATCTTTCGCGTGACGAGCTGAGACGCTGACCAATGCTACATACGCGATCAATAACGCCACCGTCACGATTGGGGTTGCTGCTGCGCCGAAGACATCTTTGGTCCAACCCACACCGTAATAGACCACAGCACTGATTACGCATAGGCCTAAGATGGTGCCAGTAAACGACAGCAGGCTCTGCACCAGAGTTGGGTTATGGCGACGAGGCAGCCCCTCCATTCCTGCTTTACACGCTTCTAAGTGAACGATGTAAATCAGTGCGATGTAGGAAATAAGCGCAGGTAGTAGTGCGGCTTTGATAACTTCAACGTAAGAGATACCCACGTATTCAACCATCAAGAAAGCCGCGGCGCCCATGATTGGTGGTGTAAGCTGACCGTTGGTCGATGCGGCAACTTCAACAGCACCTGCTTTGGTGCCCGGGAAGCCAACGCGTTTCATCAATGGAATCGTAAAGGTACCTGTAGTAACTACGTTCGCGATCGACGAGCCTGACACTAGGCCAGAAAGACCCGATGCGACAACCGCCGCTTTCGCTGGACCACCACGCATGTGACCAAGTAGGGAGAAAGCCACCTTGATAAAGTAAGCACCTGCGCCTGCGCGCTCTAGCATGGCGCCGAATAGTACAAACAAGAATACAAATGAGGTTGATACGCCAAGCGCGACACCAAATACGCCTTCGGTGGTTAGCCAAAGGTGAGACATGGCTTTGTTCAGGCTTGCCCCTTTGTGCGCGATCACGTCTGGCATGTAAGGACCGCCAAAGGTGTAAAGTAGGAATACGGCAGCAACCACCATTAGTGGTGGACCTAACGCGCGTCGAGTCGCTTCAAGAAGCAAGACCATACCGACAACCGCTACGACAATATCAACGGTTGTTGGTGCACCTGAACGTCCGGCTAGTTCGGTATAAAACAAATAAA
Organism: Vibrio hepatarius; assembly: GCF_011806575.1. Classification (GTDB taxonomy): domain Bacteria; phylum Pseudomonadota; class Gammaproteobacteria; order Enterobacterales; family Vibrionaceae; genus Vibrio; species Vibrio hepatarius_A. Next base: position 38,650 of record NZ_JAATOO010000016.1, on the reverse strand, counting down.
TGTAGGCAGCAGAAAAACTACCCGCTAGTGCAAGTATCCAATCTAGAGCAGGAATGCGGTCTCGCGGAGAATGCTTCAGTGCTGGATAAGCGGTAAACGCAAGAAATACCGCAAACATAAGGTGTATTGAACGCGCTTCCGTGTCATTGAGTACGCCAAAATTAAAAATAAAAGGCAGAGGGGATGCGTACCATAGTTGAAATAGTGACCAGCATAGTGGCACAAACCAAAGGATGCGACCGGGAACCCCTTGCGGGGCACGAGCACCTGTATCGGCTTGAGCGACCATATCTTGCACATCTTGAGACGGAGATGTTGTCTTCGACATGTACTTTATCCTTGTTATATGTGGTTCGATTATTTTTGTTTTGTGAACCGATATTTAACATCTTTCAGTGTAGTGAAAAGATGAAATATTGCTCAGTCGTTTGATTTTCTTAGGTATAAAACGGAGTTGAGTTTCAAAAATGTGAAACTCTAAACATGGTGTCAGTAAAGAAAAAGTCACCGAGAATGACTGGGGAGGCTCACACCTCCCCAGAACAAAGAACGCTTACTTAAGTAGGCCAACTTCTTTGTAGTACTTCTCTGCACCTGGGTGTAGAGGGATTGAAAGACCAGCTTTCACCATGTCTTCTTTTTTCAAGTTTGCAAATGCAGGGTGAAGACGCTTAAACGTATCGAAGTTTTCGAATACCGCTTTTGCTACGTTGTACGCCACTTCGTCAGATACATCGCTAGTGGTTACCATAGTTGCAGCAACACCAAAGCTGTTTACGTCTTTATCTGTACCGCGGTACATACCTGCTGGTACTGTGCTGTACGCGTAGTAAGGGTTGTTAGATACGATCTCATCGATCTTAGGACCAGATGCCGATACTAGCTTCGCATCACATGACGTTGTCGCTTCTTTGATTGATCCGTTTGGATGGCCAACCACGTACACGAATGCGTCGATCTTGTTATCACACAGTGCTTGAGAACGCTCTGAGCCTTTTAGCTCTGACGCTAGTTTGAAGCTGTCGTTTGTCCAACCCATCGCTTCCATAACAACACCCATGGTCGCACGGTCACCAGAGCCTGGGTTACCGATGTTTACGCGCTTACCCGCTAGGTCTGTTACGTTCTCAATGCCAGCATCGCTACGTGCGATGATGTTGAAAGGTTCAGTGTGAAGAGAGAACATTGCACGCAGTTTTTTGTACGGACCTTGTTCTTCAAACTTACTTGTGCCGTTGTAACCGTGGTATTGCCAATCTGACTGAACGATACCGAAATCTAGTTCGCCTGCACGGATAGTGTTGACGTTGTAGATTGAACCGCCAGTAGATTCTACTGAACAACGAATGTTGTGGTCTTTACGGCCTTTGTTAACCAGCTTACAAATTGCACCACCAGTTGGGTAGTAAACACCTGTCACAGAGCCCGTACCAATAGTGATGAATTCCTGAGCGTTAACTGCGCCAGCGCCCATTACCGCTGCTGCAATAGCGCCAACTTTGATAAGTTTGTTAAATGCCATGAATTTCCCTTCCTTTATTCATTATTAACCCTAAGGCAAGTGTAGTTGCTTCGGGAGTTTCCTAGTATTGGAAACGGCATCTTTTTCAATCCATTTGTTGAAAAAGTGTCTGAATAATACCAAAAAATCGCTAAATAATTACACGATTGTTAATCAATGTAGTGAAAAATAGTGAAGAGTGCCCAGACGGTAAAATCAAAACTTACCGTTAAAGGTAAGAAAAATCATACATTTATGGGATTTGTCTTTATTGAGGTGATTTTCATAAGATGTGAACTGAATCACGCCATAAAATTGGCGGCGCGATTCAAATTACTGACTTAAACTGGAAACTATCCAGTATATTCAAAGAGTTCGCACACTGAACTGAATAATTGCTCTGTGGTTACCGATAGGGTTGGAGTAATGAAAATCGTATCATCACCAGCAACAACACCAAGGATACCTTCTGACTTACCTAAAGAGTCCAATAGACGAGCAATCAGCTGCGCTGCACCTGGGCCAGTATGAATAACAACCACTGCATTGTTGTGGTCAATATCTAATACTAACTCGCGAAGTGAGCTTGATACCGTCGGGACACCTAATTCCGCAGGAAGGCAGTAAACCATTTCCATTTTGGCATTTCGTGTACGTACAGCACCAAACTTGGTCAGCATACGTGAAACTTTTGATTGGTTGATATTCTCAAAGCCTTCGTTTTTCAGAGCTTCTACGATATCCCCTTGAGAGCCGAAGCGTTCTTCCTTCAATAGGGCTTTGAAGGCGCGGACTAGGTTGTCTTGTTTTTCTGAATGGCGCATGGTTCTCTTTCACCAAATAGTTCTATAAAAAGCAAGTGCATATTCTCGCATAGCTATGCAGTCATTGCTACGACGGGAGGGCAAATCTGTCTAACGTATCACTGAAAAATTACGTTTAATTAGTGATATGAAACACAGTTAAATAGTTGTCATTAAAGAAGAAGGAAGTAATATGTCGCGCAAGGGTGTAGCACGTTTTAGCTGGATTGCGCGAGGTCGCAAAGCTGGCGTTAATTGATTGTAATCAGCTTGTGATTGCTATAGCTTGGTTACGCTCAAAATTTTCTATACCTAAGTGACCTCATTGGTGAATTAGAGAATGGCAAAATAGCCATATAGGGTGAGGTTGCTCAGGTATATCCAACCCTACAAGATACGTATATATAAGAGAGTCATCTCAAGGAGAACTACAATGAAAGTAGCCGTTATTGGTGCCGCTGGTGGCATCGGTCAAGCCCTAGCACTATTGCTGAAAAACCGTCTTCCTGCTGGTTCAGACCTAGCATTGTATGACATCGCGCCGGTAACTCCAGGTGTTGCAGCTGATCTAAGCCACATCCCAACGCCTGTATCAATCAAAGGTTACGCGGGCGAAGACCCAACGCCTGCACTAGAAGGTGCTGACGTGGTTCTTATCTCTGCGGGTGTTGCGCGTAAGCCAGGTATGGACCGTGCTGACCTGTTCAACGTTAACGCAGGCATCGTAAAATCACTAGCAGAGCGAATCGCTGTGGTTTGTCCAAAAGCGCTAGTTGGTATCATCACTAACCCAGTGAACACAACTGTGCCTATCGCGGCTGAAGTACTGAAAAAAGCGGGCGTTTACGACAAGCGTCGCCTATTCGGTGTAACAACACTAGACGTTATCCGTTCTGAAACTTTCGTTGCAGACCTTAAATCAAAAGATCCAGGTGACGTACGCGTTCCTGTTATCGGTGGTCACTCTGGCGTAACTATCCTGCCACTACTATCTCAAGTTGAAGGCGTTGAGTTCACAGATGAAGAAGTCGAAGCACTAACTAAGCGTATCCAGAACGCGGGTACTGAAGTTGTTGAAGCGAAAGCGGGTGGCGGTAGCGCAACGCTTTCAATGGGTCAAGCGGCATGTCGTTTTGGTCTATCTCTAGTTAAAGCACTTCAAGGTCAAGAAGTTGTCGAGTACGCTTACGTTGAAGGTAGCGGCGAGCACGCACCATTCTTCGCACAGCCAGTGAAACTAGGCAAAGAAGGTGTAGAAGAAGTACTCAGCTACGGCCCTCTAAGTGACTACGAGAAGTCAGCGCTTGACGGCATGCTAGAAACGCTAAACGGCGACATCCAAATCGGTGTTGATTTCGCAAAGTAAGCGTAAAAAACTGATTGAGTTAAGCCGGCTTTCGAGTCGGCTTTTTTGATCTCTCCAGTCTGTGATTACGTAGAAACGGGCAGTCATACCAATCACAGTTATTTACTACGATTGGTATTAGTTAAAGGAGAGAAAATATGGAATTGAGCCAAATCGAGAAAGGTATGTGGCTGACTTGCGAGCAGGGCATCGGCAAAGTGCTGGTCGTTGACCAGAAAATGCAAACTGTGTTGTTAGAGGATCGTGCGACGCAGCAGCAATTCGCCGCTGAAGCGAGTGAATTATATGAAGCCCCTCAACTGCACAGCGGCTGTGATAAGTACTACTGAGCCTGAATAGAGAGATCAAAAAAGCGAGCTAATAGCTCGCTTTTTTAAAGGCTGACAACCTTGCTGTTATTTGCGAACAGCGATCGCTTCGATTTCGATACCCACATCTTTAGGTAGACGAGCAACTTCTACACAAGAGCGTGCTGGGTAGTGAGCTACATTGTGCTCGTCGAAGAACTTACCGTAAACTTCGTTCACTGTACCGAAGTCGTTTAGGTCTTTAACGAATACCGTTAGTTTCACGATATCAGCAACCGTTAGACCAGATGCTTCAACAACCGCTTTCACGTTGTCTAGTGATTGACGAGCTTGTTCCGCGATATCCGCTGATACTTCACCAGTTGCTGGGTTTACTGGGATTTGACCTGAAGTCAGTACCATGTTGCCTAGGTCTACGCCTTGGATGTATGGGCCGATTGCTGCAGGTGCAGATTCTGTGTGAAGTACTTTAGTCATTATAATGTTCCATCTATATTATTAGGGATAAAGAGTAATCAGTTTGCCCTGAAAGCGCTGCTAGGTAAAGAGAAAACCCCACGATAAAAACGTGGGGCTAGACTTTAATTATTAGCAGACAAATCTATCGTTCAGTGACAATTTCGCGGGAGAAAACTTTCTCGCAATACTTGCACTTTAAGCGGATATCTTCTTTCTTTTCAAAGATCTTAAAGCTGCTTTCTACTGGCTCGTTGTGCGAGATACAGTTGGTGTTCGGACACTCAAACACGTTGTTGATTTGCTCCGGCAGTTCAAGCGCTAGCTTCTTCACCACTTGGTAGTTTTCAATTTGGTTAACCGTCGCGTGAGGCGCGTAAAGTGCCAGCTTGTTCGCTTGCTCCTCACTGATGAAAACATTCTCAATCTTCAATAAGTCTTTATGACCAAGCGCTGATGAAGGCAGGTTTAGACCAACGGTGACGCGCTGTTCTGACTTATGCATCGAGAACAGTTTTAGAACTTTAATCCCGATTTGCGCTGGGATATGGTCGATTACCGTGCCGTTTTTGATTGCTTCTACCTGCAATTGAGTTTCTTTAGTCATCTTCGTTTCTCCCTCGATTACAGTGATTGGTTCAGAACTAGAGCCAGCAGAGCTTCGCGCGCATACACGCCGTTTTCAGCCTGTTGGAAGTAGTAAGCGTGTGGCGTTTTATCGACATCAACGGTGATTTCGTCAACACGTGGTAGTGGGTGTAGCACCTTGAGGTTTTCACGCGCGCCTTCCAGCATCGCGGCTGTTAGGATGTACGCCGATTTGATGTGTGCGTATTCAGATTCATCGAAGCGCTCTTTTTGTACGCGCGTCATGTACAACACGTCCAGCTCAGGGATAACGCTCTCCATGTCGGTGTGTAAGCTGTACTCAATGCCCGCATCATCCAACTCTTCACAGATGTAGTCTGGCATGGCCAAAGCTTCAGGAGCGACGAAGAAGAAGCGGATATTGTTGAATTTTGCCAGTGCTTGAGTCAGTGAGTGTACCGTGCGACCGTATTTGAGGTCGCCGACAAACGCAACGTTCAAGTCGTCTAAGCGGCCTTGTGTTTCCGCGATAGAGAACAGGTCCAGCAGTGTTTGTGTTGGGTGTTGGTTCGCACCATCGCCCGCGTTGATAACCGGCACACCTTTAGAGAACTCAGAAGCCAGACGCGCCGCGCCTTCTTGTGGGTGGCGCATGACGAATGCATCAACGTATGAAGAGATAACCTGAACCGAGTCAGCCAGTGTTTCCCCTTTCTTCGCCAATGAGGTGTTACCGCCGTTATCGAAGCCGATAACGTCACCACCGATGCGCTGAATCGCGGTTTCGAAAGAGAGGCGGGTACGGGTTGAAGGTTCAAAAAAACAGCTCGCGATCACTTTGTTCTTGATCAGATCTGGGTTTGGTTCGGCTTTCAGTTCACCAGCAGTTTTGACAATCAATTCCAGCTCGTCACGTGACAGCTCAGGAATCGAGATAATGTGCTTGTTGTAAAGCGAGTTTGTCATAGTCATCTTCCCATCTGAGTACGAATTTTAGGCAATAAAAAAGCCTCCCATTACGGGAGGCTTTTAAAATCGGTAGAAATAGAAAAAACCAAGGCCGGTAAGCATTTTCGCTTACCCAGTGTAATACGCTGTGTAGAACACGAATTACGTGGCATTTTTTTCTCTATCTCCAGACAAATTGCGGAGCATTATACGCCTAACTTTTGCCAACGCAAGCGATTACATCGCGGCTTTAATCTGCAAATTGTCGTTTACTTATGCACCGAGTGTGGCAACCATCACGGCTTTTATGGTATGCATACGGTTTTCGGCTTCGTCGAATACGATAGAGTGCTCAGACTCAAACACTTCTTCGGTTACTTCTAAGCCTTTCATACCGTATTTGTCTGCAACTTCTTTGCCTATGGTGGTTTCATCGTTATGGAATGCAGGCAGACAGTGCATGAACTTTACTTGCGGATTACCCGTTTTCTCAATCACGTTCATGTTGACTTGATAAGGTGTCATCATCGCAACGCGTTCATCCCACGCTTCTGGCGCTTCGCCCATTGAAACCCAAACGTCGGTGTATAAGAAATCACACTCTTTGACACCTTCTTCGACGTTTTCGGTCAAGGTGATTTTTGCGCCAGTGTATTTAGCGATCTCAAGACATTCTGCGACTAACTCATCTTCAGGCCAGTAGGCTTTAGGCGCGACTAGACGGATGTCCATGCCCATTTTCGCAGCACCAACCATCAGTGAGTTGCCCATATTGTTACGCGCATCGCCGAGGTACGCGAACTTGATTTGGTGCAAAAGTTTGCCACGCCCATGCTCCAACATGGTTAGGAAGTCGGCCAGAATTTGGGTTGGGTGAAACTCGTCGGTCAGGCCATTCCATACTGGCACACCAGCGTGCGCGCCGAGCTCTTCAACGATCTCTTGGCCAAAGCCACGGTATTCAATCCCGTCGTACATTCTGCCCAGTACACGAGCGGTATCTTTCATCGATTCTTTGTGGCCGATCTGCGAGCCAGAAGGGCCGATGTAAGACACCTGTGCGCCTTGGTCGAAAGCGGCAACTTCAAACGCACAACGTGTTCGGGTAGAGGCTTTTTCAAAGATCAGAGCGATGTTCTTGCCGACCAGTTTTTTCTGTTCTGTACCGGCGTATTTTGCCTTCTTCAGATCAGCAGAAAGATCGAGCAAGAATTGGATCTCTTTTGGGGTGAAATCGAGTAGCTTAAGAAAGTTGCGGTTACGTAGGTTAAAAGCCATTGCTCCAGTCCTTGAATGTTCATTCATTTAATGGAGATAGTTAAACATATTCAAACTGCATTTGTGAATATTTATTTTAAAATAATGGTGAGATATGAATTATATCTCACCAGGGGTGACTATAAATTCTCTTCGGCGAACTCAGCCAAGCGACTGCGAACCACGCCGTTGAGGTGGATGTTGGCGCTGCCTTCAAAGTTTTTAAAGCGCTCAACCATGTAGGTTAAACCCGACGTCACTGGGGTGAGGTAATGGGAGTCAATCTGCGCCAAGTTACCCGAGCAGACGATCTTCGTCCCTTCACCACAACGGGTGATGATGGTTTTGATCTGTGAAGCGGTGAGGTTCTGACATTCATCGAGCAACACGAACGCATTTTGGATCGAGCGTCCGCGCATAAAGTTGATCGATTTGAACTGGATATTGGCTTTGTCGCAAATGTACTTGAGCGAGCCTTCGGTGCAGTGATCGTTTTTATGCAGTGCTTCCAACGTGTCAGTCACTGCCGCCAACCACGGCATCATTTTCTCTTCTTCGGTGCCCGGTAAGAAGCCGATCGATTCGCCAATATCGGGGGTATTTCGCGTAACGATGATCTTATCGAACATCTTACGCTCGATGGTTTGTTCTAACGCCGCGGCCATCGCGAGCAATGTCTTACCGCTACCGGCGGCACCCGTTAAGATCACTAAGTCGATTTCGGGATCCAGTAGGGCGTCCATCGCCATCCCTTGGTAAATGTTTTTCGGTGTAATGTCCCAGGCTCGGCGGTGCATCATGCGCTCGCGGCTAAGGTCTTTGAGTGTGATTTTTTCCGGGGTAATTTCTTCAACACGGCCGGCAAAATCACTCTGTTCATCAATCACGTACTGGTTGATGTAAGTGGGGTCGAACGGCTCTCGGTCAAGAACATGGTAGGTGCGCCCGGCAAGGTTTTTGGTTTCAACTTGTTCAACGTCACTCCAGAAGTCGCCTTCCACTTGCTGGAAACCTTTAGTTAGGTATTGAACGTCGTCGATCAGTTGGTCTGTTCGGTAGTCTTCAACAAAACGAACTCCCGCGCCTTTGGCACGCAAGCGCATGTTGATGTCTTTGGTGATCAGTACCACTTCGCGTGGCGCGCGTTTGTTTTGTAAGTAAAGAACGGCATTGAGAATACGGTTATCGCCCGCTTTGTCGGCAAAGGCTTTAACGGTCTCTTGCAACTCGAAATCGGCAAGAATTGAGATATGCCCGGTGTGTTCTTTGTCGCGATTAATCGGGATACCCTCGGAAATTTCATCGGGGGTCGCTTCTTTGAAAAGTGCTTCAAGCGCGCGGATCGCAACTCGTGCATCGCGGGCTACGTCGCGTTTACTGTCTTTGATTCGGTCAAGTTCTTCAAGCACTGTCATGGGGACAACGACGTCGTGCTCTTGGAAGGAGTAGATAGCTAAAGGTTCGTGAAGAAGGATATTGGTGTCGAGGACGAATAGTTTTCGATCCGTGTCGCCCATAAGCGTCTCCTTTGCCGTGTGCGGCGTGCTCGCCTTCATACTCAAAATGAAGGGCCTAACTGCGCTTGCTTGCAGAATGTAGCCGACGACATCTTATCTTGGCGATCGGATACCCCAAATGGGGATCGAGTGGTTCGACGACATTGCTGCAAACCCGTGTTGATCTTCATCCTTAACAGCAGTCATCACTAAAAGTGCTTCAATCGTCGAGTAATGGCTGTCTGTCACTAAGATTATAAATCAAAATTTCAACTCTCCCTTTTAGATGTGCCACTGTTTTCTTACAATTTGATGTCATGCAAAAGGTCGGCAAAAATTTGTTGATTTTTGAGGTCTTTGTGCGTGACCAATATCACAGCTTCGAGTAAGATTAGCGGCCTTTTTCTGCGTGGCCGCTGACACATTTTCCCCGTTAGACGCCTTTTAAGTCACGTCAGAATAGCTAAGATAAATAGACCCATTTTCGAATTAAAACAGGTGAGGTAGTCGATTCATGACTTTTGCTTTGGGCCAGCGCTGGATCAGCGATACAGAGAGCGATCTAGGTTTAGGAACTGTTGTAGCATTGGATGCTCGTACTGTGACGTTAATGTTTGCAGCTTCTGAAGAAAACCGAGTTTACGCTCGAACTGATGCGCCTGTAACCCGAGTGACTTTTAATACCGGTGACGTGATTGATTGCCAACAAGGTTGGTCACTAAAAGTTGAACAAGTCATCGAAGATCAAGGCCTGTTTACTTACATCGGTACACGTGAAGACACCGGTGAACAAGAGGTTGAGCTGCGTGAAATCATGCTGAGCAACCAAATTCGTTTCAATAAGCCACAAGATAAACTGTTCGCGGGTCAAATTGACCGTATGGACAACTTCGTGCTGCGTTACCGCGCGCTGATGAACCAATACGAACAACACAAGAGCCCAATGCGTGGTCTGTGTGGTATGCGTGCCGGTTTGATTCCTCACCAGCTTTACATTGCGCATGAAGTGGGCCGTCGTCACGCGCCACGCGTATTGCTTGCGGATGAAGTTGGCCTCGGTAAGACCATCGAAGCGGGTATGATCATCCACCAGCAAGTACTGGCAGGTCGTGCTGAGCGTATCCTGATTGTGGTACCAGAAACGTTGCAGCACCAATGGTTGGTGGAAATGATGCGTCGTTTCAACCTGCATTTTTCGATCTTCGACGAGGAACGCTGCATCGAAGCGTATGCCGATTCTGAGAACCCATTTGATACCCAGCAATATGTGCTGTGTTCACTCGACTTCTTGCGTAAGAGTCGCAAGCGTTTTGAACAAGCGTTAGAAGGCGAGTGGGATCTGTTGGTGGTCGATGAAGCGCATCACCTTGAGTGGAGTCCTGAAAACCCAAGCCGTGAATACCAAGTGATTGAAGGCTTAGCAGAACGCACTCCTGGCGTATTGTTGCTCACTGCAACCCCAGAACAGCTTGGTCGTGAGAGCCACTTTGCCCGTTTGCGTCTTCTTGATTCAGACCGCTTCTTTGATTACCAAGAGTTCGTCAAAGAAGAAGAGCAATACGCGCCAGTTGCCGACTCTGTTAGCGCGCTGTTTTCTGGTAACAAGCTGGAAAACGACGCGAAAAACCAGATCACTGAGCTGCTGTCAGAGCAAGACGTTGAGCCTTTGTTCCGTATTATCGAGAGCGACAGCGACGAAGTAGAAAAAGCGGCAGCACGCCAAGAACTGATTGATAACTTAATGGACCGCCACGGTACGGGACGCGTGTTGTTCCGAAACACTCGCGCGGCGATCAAAGGTTTCCCAACGCGTAACGTAAACCTAGTACCGATGCCAATCCCACAGCAATACACTACGTCAATGCGTGTATCGGGCATGATTGGCGGCAAGATCAGTGTTGAAGCTCGCGCGATGAAGAACCTTTACCCAGAAGAGATCTTCCAAGAGTTTGAAGGTGATGACGCGAGCTGGTGGCAGTTCGATAGTCGCGTGAACTGGTTATTGGAAAAAATCAAAGATAAGCGCAGTGAGAAGATCTTAGTGATTGCGTCGCGCGCGAGTACGGCGCTGCAACTGGAGCAAGCACTGCGTGAGCGTGAAGGCATCCGTGCGACGGTATTCCACGAAGGAATGTCGATTCTAGAGCGCGACAAAGCAGCCGCTTACTTCGCTCAGGAAGAGGGCGGTGCGCAGGTTCTCATCTGTAGTGAAATTGGCTCTGAAGGTCGTAACTTCCAGTTTGCTAACCAGTTGGTGATGTTCGATCTGCCATTCAACCCAGACTTGCTTGAGCAGCGTATCGGCCGTTTGGACCGTATTGGTCAAAACCGCGATATCGATATCCACGTTCCTTACCTGCAAGGTACGTCACAAGCGATCCTAGCGCGTTGGTTCGACGAAGGTTTGAATGCGTTTGCCGAAACTTGTCCGACTGGTCGCGCGGTATACGACAAATACGCTGACCGTTTGATTGACATGCTTGGTTCAGGCGATACCAGCGAGTTAGACGAGGTAATTGCCGAGTCTGCCGCCATGAACAAAGAGCTTAAAGCGCAGCTAGAACAAGGCCGAGACCGTTTGTTAGAGATGCACTCGAACGGCGGCGAAAAAGCGCAAGCGATCGTTGAAAAGATTGCCGCGACCGATGGTGATACCAATTTGGTGACCTTCGCGCTGAGCCTGTTTGACACGATCGGTCTAAACCAAGATGACAAAGGCGAAAATGCGCTGGTTGTAACGCCGTCAGAGCACATGATGGTGCCGAGTTACCCAGGTCTGCCGTACGAAGGGGCGACGATCACTTTTGACCGTGAAACCGCGCTGTCACGTGAAGACATGCACTTTATCAGTTGGGAACACCCGATGATCCAAGGCGGTATTGACCTTCTGATGAGTGAAGGTGTCGGTACGACTGCGGTTTCTCTACTGAAAAACAAAGCGTTACCTGTCGGTACCATGCTACTTGAGCTGATCTACAAAGTGGACGCGCAAGCGCCGAAACGCAGTGGTATTAGCCGCTTCTTGCCAACTACGCCAATTCGTTTGATGTTAGACGGCAAAGGCAATGATCTCTCATCGCAGGTTGAATTCGACAGCTTTAACCGTCAGTTGAGCCCAGTCGGTCGCCATATTGCGACTAAGCTTGTGGCGTCAGTACAAGCTCAAGTACATCAAATGATTACCGCGGGCGACACACTGATCGTCGAGAAAGTGGCGGCGATTCGCGAGCAAGCGCAGAAAGAGATGCAATCTAGCCTTAATGCAGAGCTGGAGCGCCTACAAGCGCTGAAAGCGGTTAACCCGAATATCCGTGATGAAGAAATTGAAGCGATTGACGAGCAAATCAAAGAGCTGACGGGTTATATCGGTCAAGCTCAGTACCAGCTTGATTCATTGCGTATGATTGTTGTCTCACACAACTAATTTAGACTCAGGCCTTGTTTGCCTTATCGATGGGGTAAGGCGGCAAGCTGTCTCGGTAATCTCAATCGGAACAAATCCATGGCAATGCTAGAGTACAACCCACCGGCCGATCCTTGGGTTGATATTGTGTTTGAAGACGAGCATATCTTGGCGGTGAATAAACCGTCGGGACTGTTGTCTGTACCTGGTCGTGCGCCGGAGCACCACGACAGCATGTGGTCGCGACTGCAACAAACTTACCCAGAGGTTCAGGTGGTTCACCGTTTGGATATGTGTACCTCCGGCTTAATGCTTCTGGCGAAAAGTAAGAGTGCAGAAAGTGCGTTGAAGAAGCAGTTTCAGTATCGTTTAACCCACAAGGTGTATTATGCCAGAGTGTGGGGACAGGTCGAACAAGACGAAGGAGTGGTTGAACTGCCGCTCATTTGTGATTGGCCGAATCGCCCGAAACAGAAAGTTTGTTTTGATGACGGCAAGCCGTCGAAGACGTTGTTCCAGGTCGCTAAGCGAGAAGAGAAGACCACGATTGTTCGCTTACTGCCGATCACAGGGCGCTCTCATCAGCTACGCGTACACATGCAAGCGCTCGGTCACCCGATTGTCGGCGATGAGTTCTATTCGGAAGGGGAAGCGTTTCAGTTTTCTGATCGTCTGGAACTGCACGCGGCGGAGCTGAGTTTCTATCATCCCCGCAGCCACTGGTTACGTAGTATCTTCGTTCCTTGTGACTTCTATCCTGAAGCGGAAGAGATGATCTTTAACTATTTTGATCCTGTGCGAAAATTACCGGATTACAAAACGCTGCCAAGACCATAATACCGATATAAGGCAGCACAAGGAGATTGTATGTCGCTGCCTACTGTTGTTTTCTTGGATCGTGCCACGATCCCAACTCATATCGAACTTCCTCATCTGCCTTTCGATCATCAATGGATCGAGTATGACTTTACCTCTCCGGAACAAGTCGTCGAGCGACTTAAAGATGCTCAAGTCGTGATCACCAATAAAGTCGTGCTAGACCAGCAAGTGCTTAGCCAACTGCCTGATTTGAAATTGATCGCGGTATCAGCGACCGGCTTTAACAACATCGATGTTGAATTTTGCCGCGAACACGACATTGCTGTAACTAATGTTCAAGGTTATTCAACCCGCTCAGTGCCTGAGCACGTCATCGCCATGACGTACGCGCTAAAGCGAAACTTGTTTGGTTACCATCAAGACATCGCCAAAGGAGAATGGCAACGCAACAAGCAGTTCTGCTTCTTTAGCCACCCAATCACCGATGTAGCGGGTTCGACGCTGGGTATCGTTGGTTCTGGCGCGTTAGGGCAGGCGACGGCGGCTTTGGCTAAGGCGATCGGTATGCAGGTGATTTTCGCCGAACGCAAAGGCGCTCAGCCGTGTCGAGATGGTTTTGTACCCTTTGAACAAGCGCTGAAGATATCTGATGTGCTGACTTTACATTGCCCGCTCAACGAGCAGACCCATAACTTAATTGGTGAGCAAGAGTTGGCGATGATGAAGTCGAGCGCAACTTTGATCAATGCAGGTCGTGGTGGACTGGTCGATGAGACCGCTTTGGTTGCTGCGCTACGCCAAGGCGTAATTGCCGGGGCGGGAGTGGATGTATTTACTCAAGAACCAGCAGACATTAATAATCCGTTACTGGACGCAATGGATCTACCGAATCTGCTACTCACTCCTCATGTTGCTTGGGGCAGTGATTCCTCCATCCAGAGCTTGGTGGATATTTTAATGGATAACATCGCCGCCTTTATCGCAGGGCGAGAACAGAACCGAGTCGTGTAATGTTGATGAGTAGATGAATCATCGTAGATTACATTTTCGCTAACTATGGTTTGTGATGCATATCTATTGGTGATGTATTTTCTGGCGTTGCTTATAGACGCTTTGAATGAAATGTAAGACATTGTTGCAAGTAAGGTTATTTATTCAAACGTCAGGAAAACCAAAGCATGGAAAACAATCAAATTACAAACCCTGTGCAGTTTAATGGTCGAGGAGGCGAGTTTTTTGGCATCTGGATTGTCAATATCTTGCTCTCTATCATCACGCTAGGTATCTACTCCGCTTGGGCGAAAGTTCGCACCAAACGTTACTTTTATGGCAATACGTCGATTGCCGGAGACAACTTCGAATACCACGCCACGCCAATGCAAATTCTTAAAGGGCGTTTAGTGGCTTTGGTTGTTGTGTTGTTGTGGTCGGTGTCTAACAGTATCGCGCCGATGATCAGTATGGTGTTGCTATTAGTCTTTTACGCAGCTTTACCGTGGTTACTATGGAGCAATGCGCGTTTTGACGCGGCGATGACCAGCTACCGTAATGTGCGCTTTTCATTTACCGCAACGCTAAAGGACGCGTATTTATCGCTACTTGGGCGTGGTCTGGGTGCTTTGCTGGTGGCGATGATCTATTTTTCTATCGTGGTTGCTATTGCCTCCCAGTCGGTGATGGCAGCGGTGATTTTAGGCGCAAGCTCATTGATCCTATTGGCTGTGCTTTACGGCTGGGTGATCGCGGGCGTGCAGAAGTTCTTTGCTAATGGCTATCAGTACGGCGATTGGAAGTTCAGTGCCGAGCTGACCAACGGCTTCTTTATCAAAACCTACCTTAAAGCATTATTAATTGGTGTGCTTGCTTCTGCGCTATTGGGCTTTGTTATGCTCGGTTCGGTATTTAGTGGGATGGACTTCCATGCGCTGCAAAACGGTAACTTTAGCTCGTTGGAAGATGGTTCTCAGATGAGCGTGTTCATCTTTGGCTACCTGGCTCTGTTTGCGTTGTCTATCGCGTTAAGCGCTTACACTACGGTTTGTGTTCGCAACCATGTATTTGGTCAGCTTTGTGCGAATCACGAACAGACACCAGAAAACCAATATCAGTTCAACTCCAGCTTAACGGTCTTTGGTTATGTGTGGCTGGTGGTGTCGAACTTTTTACTGCAAGTTATCACGCTAGGTATTGCTCGTCCTTGGGTCATGGTTAGAACTACACGTTATTTAGCAGACAATACCGAAGTGATCGGTGATATGACGTTGTTAGAGGCGATAGACCTAGATTCTGATGTGAAATCTGCGATTACCGATGAAGTCGCACAAGCGTTCGATATCGGCATTGGTATCGGTTAATGCGGATTCAAGGAACCGCCTTTCCGCCTCGTAGCTCCGTTCGTTATGAGGCGGAGCTGGACGTCAGCCAAGCCAATTTCTTAAGCCTTCGTGTGGGCGGCGATATCATCAGCTGTCAGCAACAGGAAGTAGAAATCAGCGTGCCTGTTGGCAATTTGCCGATTCGGTTTGCTTTCCCTGATGGCTGGGTCTTTGTCGTGGAGCGCAGCGTAGAAGTTAGCGCGTGGCTCAAACGTAACCGCAAGTCAGGATGGGTGGATAAAATCGAATCCAACGTGATGGCTTGGCTCGTTGCAATAGCTGTGTGTCTGGGTGTAGTGCTCGGTGGCTATTTTTACGCGTTGCCTTGGGTTAGCGAGAAAGTGGCACAGTCGCTGCCAGACTCGGTCTCGGTGAGCTTGGGTAACAAGATTCTGGAAACCTTTGATAACAACTGGCAACCGAGCGAGTTACCCCTAGAGCAGCAAGAAGCGATTCGACAGCGTGTCACCCAGCATTTGCGGCAGTTGGATCCATTGCCGTATCCGGTCGAAATCATTTTTCGTTCATCAGACATTGGTGCGAATGCGTTTGCTTTGCCGGGTGGGAAAGTAATTTTGCTTGACCAACTGGTTGAGCTCGCCGCGAATGAGCAGCAACTGGATAGCATTATCCTGCACGAGATTGGTCATGTTCATCATCGTCACATGATGGAGAAGTTGGTTCACTCGAGTATTTTGTCGGTCGGGGTAGCACTTTTGACCGGTGAGAGTTCAGGTATTGTTGATAACCTTGCAGGTGTTGGCGTGTTCTTCTTGTCTAACGGGCATTCGAGGCAGGCGGAGAGTGAAGCCGACCGCTTTGCGAAACAAGCAATGGTGAAAGTATACGGCAGCAGTGAACCGATGGCGGAAATGTTTGAGTTGTTCCAGCAGCAAGACTCACTTGATGTTCCAGAGTGGCTTAACTCTCATCCAGATTTCGAGCAGCGCATCCAAGCCGCTCGGGATTAATACTCAAGTCAAAAGAAACAAAAAAGGCAGCGAATTCGCTGCCTTTTGTTTTATTCAGTCACTGCTATTACAGCGCTGCGATAGTCGTTTTCTGCTCTTCAAGCTTAGCCAGAGTTTCTTTGTAACCTTCTAGCTTCTCACGCTCTTTTGCAACAACCGCTTCAGGTGCTTTTGCAACGAAACCTTCGTTACCCAGTTTACCTTCGATACGTTTGATTTCGCCGTGAGTTTTCTTGATTTCGCCATCCAAACGAGCAAGCTCAGCGTCTTTGTCGATTAGACCCGCCATTGGAATCATCAGTTCAGACTTCGCAACCAGTGCCGTTGCACACGCTGGTGTTTCTTCACCTGCTGCCAGTACACGTACTGACTCAAGTTTCGCTAGAGAAACCAATACTTGCTTGTTCGCTTCTAGACGAGCCGCGTCTTTCTCGTTAGCTGCTTTCAGCATCACTTCAAGTGGCTTGCCTGGGTTGATGTCGTACTCAGCACGTAGGTTACGGATGCTAGTAATGAAGGCTTTCACCCATTCGATGTCATCAAGTGCTTCTTGGTTGAAGTTTGCTTCATCAAACTGAGGAAGCGCTTGAAGCATAATCGTGTCGCCTTCAACGCCATCAACTAGTGGCTTGATGCTTTGCCAAATCGTTTCGGTAATGTATGGAATCACTGGGTGAGCCAGACGAAGTGTCTTCTCAAGCACTGTGATTAGCGTACGACGCGTACCACGTTGCTGCGCTTCGTTACCTTTCCACAGAACAGGCTTCGTTAGCTCTAGGTACCAGTCACAGAATTGGTTCCAGATGAACTCGTAAATCGTGTTCGCTGCCATATCCAGACGGAAGTTGTCTAGGTGAGCATTGAACTCTTTTGCTGCCAGTTCAAACTGAGATTCGATCCATTTGTCTGCCAGTGAGTATTCAATCTCACCTGCGCCAAAGCCACAATCTTGCTCTTCTGTGTTCATCAGTACGTAACGGCTTGCGTTCCATAGCTTGTTACAGAAGTTACGGTAACCTTCCAGACGCTTCATATCCCAGTTGATATCGCGACCAGTAGAAGCCATTGCTGCCAACGTGAAACGTAGCGCGTCTGTACCGTATGGTTCGATACCGTTTTCAAATGTTTTACGCGTGTTCTTTTCGATCTTCGCTGCAAGTTGAGGCTGCATCATGTTACCAGTGCGCTTCTCAACCAGAGATTCTAGGTCGATGCCGTCAATCATGTCGATTGGGTCAAGTACGTTACCCTTAGACTTAGACATCTTGTCGCCGTTTTCGTCACGGATTAGACCTGTTACGTAAACCGTCTTAAATGGTACTTGTGGCTTGCCGTTTTCATCTTTACAGAAGTGCATCGTCATCATGATCATACGAGCAACCCAGAAGAAGATGATATCGAAACCAGTGACGAGTACGTCTGAAGGGTGGAAAGTTTTCAGATCGTCGGTGTTCTCTGGCCAACCTTGAGTGCCGAACGTCCATAACGCTGAAGAGAACCAAGTATCCAGTACATCGTCGTCTTGGCGTAGAACCACAACTGGTGCTAGGTTGTTGTTAGCACGAACTTCTTCTTCAGTGCGACCTACGTAGACGTTGCCGTCGTTGTCGTACCATGCTGGGATGCGGTGACCCCACCAAAGCTGACGAGAGATACACCAGTCTTGAATGTCGCGCATCCAAGAAAAGTACATGTTTTCGTATTGCTTAGGCACGAATTGGATTTCGCCGTCTTCAACTGCTTTGGTCGCTGTCTCTGCAAGAGGTGCAGTACGTACATACCATTGGTCAGTCAGCATCGGTTCGATAACCACGCCACCACGGTCACCGTAAGGAACGGTTAGGTCGTGATCTTTGATTTCGTCCAGTAGGCCAAGTTCTTCAAATTCTGCCACGATCGCTTTACGCGCAGCAAAACGCTCCATGCCTTGGTATTTAGCTGGAATCTCAGTTGAGTAAGCGTCGCTTGCTTCGCCGTTGGTGTTAAACACTTCAGCAGCATCACGAATGTTCGCGTCAAAGGTTAGGATGTTGATCATTGGTAGCTGGTGGCGCTTACCGACTTCGTAGTCGTTGAAGTCATGCGCAGGTGTGATTTTCACACAGCCCGTCCCTTTTTCCATATCCGCGTGCTCGTCACCCACGATAGGGATGCGACGATCAACGATAGGAAGTAGAATTTCTTTACCGATCAGATCTTTGTAACGAGGATCTTCTGGGTTAACCGCAACACCAGTATCGCCTAGCATAGTTTCTGGACGAGTCGTCGCCACAACGATGTAGTCTTTACCATCTGCTGTTTTAACGCCGTCTGCTAGCGGGTAACGGAAGTGCCACATGTGGCCTTTTTTATCTTTGTTCTCAACTTCTAGGTCTGAGATCGCTGTGTGCAGTTTTGGATCCCAGTTAACCAGACGCTTACCGCGGTAGATCAGATCTTCTTCGTACAGACGCACGAACACTTCTTGAACCGCGTTAGACAGACCGTCGTCCATCGTGAAACGCTCACGATCCCAGTCTACCGATGCGCCAAGGCGACGTAGCTGCTTAGTGATAGTGCCACCAGACTCGCCTTTCCATTCCCAGATTTTGTCGATGAACGCATCACGGCCGTAATCGTGCTTCGTTTTGCCTTCTTCCGCTGCGATCTTACGCTCAACAACCATCTGTGTAGCGATACCCGCGTGGTCAGTACCCACTTGCCAAAGGGTGTTTTTACCCTTCATACGCTCAGCACGGATCAGTGTATCCATGATGGTGTCTTGGAATGCGTGGCCCATGTGTAGGCTACCAGTGACGTTCGGTGGCGGGATCATAATGCTGTATGATTCTTTAGTCGTGTCACCGTGTGGCTTGAAGTAGCCTTTCTCTTCCCAAGCTTGGTATAACGCTTGTTCAATTGAAGTTGGGTTGTATGTCTTTTCCATAGCGCTCATTTTTCCTCGTCATACTTGGGCTAATAGCGGCGTTAACTGCTTTCGCAAAGCCTAGGCTCAATTATTTAGAGGAAATCTTGTCTAGTTTCTGGTTAATTTCTAAGTCAATCTTTATAAGTGAGGGATCTTAGCCAAGATCGCCTTAACTATAAGGATTGACCGTTAGTTGTGTGCAATCTCTATCGTTTGTAGCTGATAGCCAGCTTGACGATAGATTTTATATCTTTCTCTTGCGAGCTGCTTAGCTTTTTGTTCGCAAGGGACGAAGTCTACCACTTCGGCAAACTTGTTCGCAAAGGTTGTCTCATTTTCAGCCAAATTAATTACCAATTGACGGTTCCAAGAAGGTTTTACCCCTTGATGACCGATTTCAATATTGGTGGCGTATCTGGGACCTTCACCAACAAGGTTATGGGCGATAAATTGTTCCGGTTCGATTTGCCAAAACAGCTCGGCTAACTGCTCTGCCTGTATTTGGTTGTCGCCGTTGATGTATACCTTAGCGCCTTGCTTAGCAAAGTGCTGAGCCAGAAACACCACATACGCGAGAAAGCCTTCGCTTTGTGCTTGAGGCGTGTCGTCGTTGACGATGTAAAAAGTGGCATTTGGCATACGGTTCTCTCACCCAAGATATGAAAAAAGGGCCTTGCGGCCCTTTTTTGTTGTTGGAATATTATTCCTCAGTCTCATGGCCGCTGCGGTTCAATAAGAATTGGACTAGCATTGAGACCGGACGGCCGGTAGAGCCTTTCGCTGCACCAGACTTCCACGCAGTACCTGCGATATCAATGTGTGCCCAGTTGTATTTCTTCGCGAACTTCGACAAGAAACAACCTGCAGTGATAGTACCACCAGGGCGGCCACCGATGTTTGCCATGTCAGCAAACGGGCTCTTTAGCTGCTCGTGGTATTCGTCTGCCATCGGTAGACGCCATGCGCGGTCACTTGCTTGCTCAGAAGCGTTGATTAGTTCGTGAGACAGTGGGTTGTGGTTTGATACAACGCCGCTGATGTGGTGACCCAGTGCGATAACACACGCGCCTGTTAGTGTCGCAACGTCGATCACGCACTCTGGCTCAAAACGCTCTACGTAAGTGAGGGCGTCACACAGTACTAAGCGACCTTCTGCGTCGGTATTTAATACTTCAACCGTTTGACCAGACATCGTGGTTAGGATGTCACCAGGGCGGTATGCGTTGCTGCCCGGCATGTTTTCACAGCCAGCCAATACGCCGATAACGTTGATAGGCAAGTTCAGTTTTGCTAGGGCTTTCATCGTACCGAATACTGAAGCCGCACCACACATGTCGTACTTCATTTCGTCCATGCCTTCGCCCGGCTTAAGTGAAATACCGCCTGAATCGAAAGTCAGACCTTTACCCACCAGCACGATTGGTTTTGCATCTGAATCTGGGTTGCCCTTGTACTCCATGATAGACATCATCGACTCGTTCTTAGAGCCACGACCGACTGCTAGGTATGACGTCATACCCAGTTTTTCCATCTCTTGTTCACCGATGATCTTCGTCGTTACGGTTTCGTAGTCGTCAGCTAGGCGACGTGCTTGAGATGCAAGATATGCTGGGTTTGCAACGTTTGGTGGCATGTTGCCTAGGTCTTTCGACGCTCTCACGCCCGACGAGACCGCGAGGCCATGAGTGATCGCTTTCTCGCCCAAGCTCAGTTCGCGACGCGTTGGTACGTTGAATACGAGTTTACGTAGTGGGCGACGAGTTTCTGGTTTAACCGTTTTGAATTGGTCAAAGGTGTATAGGCCATCTTTTGTCGCTTCAACCGCTTGGCGTACTTTCCAGTATGTATCGCGGCCTTTAACGTGCAGTTCAGTGAGGAAACATACCGCTTCCATTGAACCTGTTTCGTTAAGCGTGTTAATGGTTTTTTGAATGATCTCTTTGTACTGACGCTCACCCAGTTCACGCTCTTTACCACAACCTACGAGTAAAACGCGCTCAGATAGAACACCTGGTACTTGATGAAGCAGTAGCATCTGCCCCGGTTTTCCTTCTAGATCACCACGGCGAAGTAGTGAGCTGATATAGCCATCGCTGATTTTATCTAGCTGTTCAGCAACCGGAGAAAGACGACGTGGTTCAAACACACCGACAACGATACATGCGCTACGTTGTTTCTCTGGGCTACCACTCTTTACACTGAACTCCATGCGTACTCCTACATCCTAAAGACAAATAGAACTAAATGTTAGATAATGGCGTCTTACTTGTTGAGTCCGCTACCGGAACTGACTTTAAATAAACGCGTTAACAGTTAGCCAAAAAATTTAAAAATAAAACGTTCAACGGGAAATTATAGTGATTCAATTAAAAAAACAAGTTTTGTATAGGTAATTTCAGCGTGATTATTGTTAGATATTTGATCCGCGAGACACTCAAGAGCCAGTTAGCGATATTTTTCGTGCTTTTTTTGGTATTTGTGAGTCAGAAGTTTATCAGTGTGCTCGCTGATGCTTCAGGTGGTGATATTCCAGCAGGACTGATTTTTTCCATCGTAGGGTTGAATATGCCTGCAATGGGACTATTAATGCTGCCTTTGAGTTTGTATATCGGGATCTTGATTACTTTTGGCCGTTTATACGCTGAAAGTGAAATTGTCGTCATGAATGCGACTGGTATTGGGAATAAATTCTTGGTGCAAGCCGCGTTATACCTAGCGATCTTAACCTCGGGTATTGCCGCGTTTAACGCACTTTGGTTGTCGCCGTGGTCACAAGACAAAGTTGAACAATTGCTGGAACAAGTCGAAGCGGAAAATAGCGTTGATTTGTTGAAAAAAGGCCAGTTTCAAGGCACGCCAGACGGCTCTTCTATCGTTTTTATTGACGATATTAAAGGAAACTCGTTGGATAACGTCTTTGTTGCTCAAATGAGACCTAGAGACTCAATTTTGCCGAGTGTGATGTTTTCTTCATCTGGTGAAGTCAAAGAGCTTGCTGATGGGCGACAGTTGATCGTTATGCAAGACGGTACCCGCTACGAGGGAGTGCCGACTCGCGTTGAGTATATGATCACTAAGTTTGATGAATACGAAGGTGTGATTGGCCAGCGTGAAGTAAAACAAAAAGGTCGTGATTGGGAAGCGTATCCAACCTTAGACTTGGTCGGTAATCCAGACCCAGAAGCACAGGCGGAACTGCATTGGCGTATGTCGCTGTTCGTTTGTATTCCTTTGCTGACGATGTTGGTGATTCCGCTGTCGGCGGTTAACCCACGTCAAGGTCGCTTTGCAAAAATGGGTCCAGCAATCCTGATCTATTTGGCTTACTTCTTGGCGATCAGTGCAACGAAATCTGCGATTGAAAACGAAGATATCCCTGCATCGATTGGTATGTGGCCGATCAACGCGCTGCTGCTGATTGTGGCTATTCTCGCCAATTTGATGGATAGCGTGTCAGCCAGAAAACTCAAAGAAAAATTCCGTAAGAAGAGGCTCGCGTAAGCTGTGTTTAAAATCTTAGACCTTTATATCGGTAGAACGATTATCTCTACCACAGCGCTGGTTTTAGCAACGTTCATTGGCCTTTCAGGGATCATCAAATACGTTGAACAGCTACGCAAAGTCGGTAAGGGCGCTTACGACTTGCTGCACGCGTTGTATTTTGTGTTGCTGAGTATCCCGCGTGATATCGAAATGTTCTTCCCGATGGCAGCGCTGTTAGGCGCACTGATCGGTTTGGGGATGTTGGCGTCGAGTTCGGAACTTGTGGTGATGCAAGCGGCGGGTTTCTCGAAGTTAGATATCGGCATGTCGGTGTTGAAAACCGCGGTCCCTTTAATGCTGATCGTGATGGCGCTTGGTCAATGGGGCGCTCCAGAAGCACAGAAGATGGCGCGAGACTTGCGAGCATTTGCGTTATCCGGCGGTAACCTTGCATCGGTGCGAGCCGGGGTATGGGCGCGGGATGCGAATAACTTTATCTTTATTGGTAAAGTTGATGAAGACAAGCTCTATGGCCTAAACATGTGGCAGTTCGACGAGAACAAAAAGCTGCAATCGGTGGTGTTCGCTAAAGAGGTTAACTACCAACAAGACAACAACTGGATGATGAGCGACGTGCAGATCACCGATATGGCGGATGAAACGCAAATCGTTAAACGTGATGTTGATGAAATGGAGTGGCACACCTCGTTAGCACCTGACAAGCTTGCTGTGGTAACGGTGAAACCAGAAGAACTGCCGCTGAGTGGTCTGTACGACTACGTGACCTATCTAAAAGAGTCAGAACAAGATGTCTCTCGCTATGAGCTGGCATTCTGGCGCAAAGTCACCCAGCCATTTTCTATCGGTGTCATGATGCTATTGGCGCTCTCTTTCGTCTTTGGTCCATTGCGTAGCGTTAGTATGGGCGCGCGGGTGCTCTCTGGTGTGGTTGCGGGCTTTACTTTCTATATATCGAGTGAGTTCTTTGGTCCATTGACCTTGGTATACGGCATTCCACCTGTGTTTGGTGCTTTGATGCCGAGCTTGGTGTTCCTTGGTTTGGCGCTAATGCTGCTACGCAGAAAACTATAAATACACCGCATAGATAGAAATAAAAACGGCTGCCTGGTGGCAGCCGTTTTTTTGTTTTTAAAGCAGTCTTTTCAATCGATACAACTCTTCCAATGCTTGGCGAGGCGTAAGGTCGTCTGGGTCGATGTTCGCCAACGCTTCTTCGACTTCGCTTGGCTCAGGGATTAAGCTCAACTGGTTGGCAATATCTACGCCCGAGCCATTTGATGATGGCTCTTTGGCTACGCTGAGCTGTTCTAGCTGATTCAGTTTCGCACGTGCGTTTTTGATGACGCTCTTCGGTACACCCGCTAATCCAGCCACCGCCAGACCGTATGATTTGCTTGCCGCGCCTTCTTGCACCGCATGCATAAAGGCAATGCTGTCACCGTGTTCCACCGCATCGAGGTGAACGTTGGCTAAGTTGGGCAGCAGGCTTGGCAGTTCGGTTAACTCAAAGTAGTGGGTGGCGAACAGCGTCATCGAGCCCAGCTCTTTTGCTAACCATTCTGCGCTTGCCCAAGCAAGAGACAAACCATCATAGGTACTGGTACCACGACCAATCTCGTCCATTAACACTAAGCTGTTCGCAGTCGCGTTGTGGAGGATATTGGCGGTTTCGGTCATTTCTACCATGAAGGTTGAACGTCCTGAGGCAAGGTCGTCTGACGCGCCAATACGGGTAAAGATACGGTCGATGGAACCAATTTGCGCCGACTCGGCTGGTACGTAGGAGCCGATATGAGCCATCAATGCAATCAACGCGGTTTGACGCATATAGGTTGATTTACCACCCATGTTGGGACCCGTAATGATCAGCATCTTGCGTTGCGGATTCAACTCGATTGGGTTGGCAAT
Source organism: Vibrio hepatarius (assembly GCF_011806575.1). Taxonomy (GTDB): domain Bacteria; phylum Pseudomonadota; class Gammaproteobacteria; order Enterobacterales; family Vibrionaceae; genus Vibrio; species Vibrio hepatarius_A. The sequence goes on along the minus strand of NZ_JAATOO010000016.1, from coordinate 14,039 downwards.
AAACGGGTCATCCAATACCTGTTCAACCACTGGGTGACGACCGGCTTGAATATGGATACCCGCGTCTTTGGTTAGCACTGGGCGGCAGTAGTCAAGACTGTCGGCGCGCTCTGCGAGGTTTTGTAGTACGTCGATTTGTGACACTGCAGACGCCAAATTCTGCATCTGTTCTAGGTGTGGCATCATCAAGTCAAACAGCTCTTCCCACAGGCGTTTTTCTAACGCCAGCGCTTTAGACTTAGAGTTGAGCACCTTGTCTTCATGCTCTTTGAGCTCAGGAATGATGTAACGCTCGGCGTTTTTCAACGTCTGACGACGCACGTAGTGAGGTGGTACAAGGTGGCTCTGTCCACGGCTGACCTGAATAAAGAAACCATGAACGTTGTTGTAACCGACCTTAAGCGTATCAATGCCGTGGCGTTCACGCTCTTCGACTTCGAGTTTGTCGAGGTATTCGGTTGCGCCATCCGCCAGCTTACGCCACTCGTCTAACTCTTCGTTGTAGCCTTCGGCGATCACGCCACCATCACGAATCACAACCGGTGGGTTTTCTTTGATCGCACGTTCTAATAGTTCGCACATTTCATCCATTGGTGCCGCGTATTGCGCCAGCTTTTTCAGGTAAGGATGAGAGAGTGAATTCATCACTTCCGCCAGTTCTGGCAGTTGCTGCATCGCATTGCGCAGACGTGCCATATCACGTGGTCTTGCGCTGCGCAGAGCCAATCGAGCGAGGATACGTTCGATATCACCAATCTGTTTTAGTACCGGATACAAGTCGGCGAAAACCGCCAGCTCTTTGATATCGCTGATCGCATCCAAGCGCTGGTTAAGAGTGTCGATATTGCGCATCGGTTGATGTAGCCAGCGTTTGAGCATACGACTGCCCATCGGCGTTGCGGTATGGTCGAGCACTTCCGCAAGGGTATTGTCAGTGCCACCCGCCAAATTTTGCGTGATTTCGAGGTTACGACGGGTTGCCGCGTCGAGGATCACCGAATGATCTTGACGGTCAAAGGTTAACGAGCGGATATGTGGCAGCGCGGTGCGCTGGGTATCTTTAACGTATTGAATCAAACAACCCGCAGCGCACAGGCCAAGATTGGCGTGTTCAACACCAAAGCCGACTAAATCACGAGTGCCAAATTGCTGGTTAAGTTGTTGTTTGGCGGTATCCAGTTCGAATTCCCATATTGGGCGGCGGCGGTTTCCGTTACGCGACGCCATTAGATGTACGGGTTCAAAATCTTCAGGGAACAGCAATTCTCGTGGCGCGGTGCGTTGCAGTTCTGCCGCCATTGCTTCTTCGGTTTCTGGTTCCATTAATTGGAAACGACCGGAGGTCACATCCAACGTCGCATAGCCAAATTTACCGTCGTGGTAGTAGATTGAGGCGATCAAGTTATCCAGACGTTCAGACAGCAGCGCCTCGTCGGTCACCGTACCTGGGGTAACAATCCGGACTACCTTACGTTCAACCGGACCTTTGCTGGTGGCGGGATCGCCAATCTGTTCACAAATCGCGACCGATTCTCCAAGTTGCACCAGTTTGGCTAAGTAGCCCTCTACTGCGTGGAAAGGGACACCCGCCATCGGGATCGGTTCACCTGCCGATGCACCGCGCTTGGTTAAGGAAATATCAAGTAACTGAGACGCGCGTTTTGCGTCATCATAGAAAAGTTCATAGAAATCACCCATCCGGTAGAACAGCAAAATGTCCGGATTTTCGGCCTTAAGCTTCAGATACTGCTGCATCATGGGTGTATGTTTTTGTTCAGCTTTCACGGGTAACTTCTTTCGTTTATTTCTATTGCGGCTTAGGATACGTGAATAGCTATTAAGCGAAAAGATGCAATAAGGAGTTTGGCGTGGAATCACTACAAAATTTGTCTCAGCAGTTAGGGGAATTACTTCATCAACACGGATTAATACTCACTACGGCAGAGTCGTGCACTGGTGGGGGCGTTGCTTCGGCAGTGACAGATATTGCGGGAAGTTCTGCTTGGTTTGACCGCGCCTTTGTCACCTACAGCAATGAAGCCAAAATGGAGATGCTTGGTGTTAGGGAAAGCACTTTGCAACACTATGGTGCAGTAAGCGAACAAACCGTTGAAGAGATGGTACTGGGCGCGTTGGCGCATTCGCGAGCGAATATTGGAGTGTCGATCAGTGGCATTGCAGGACCGGGTGGTGGTAGCGCAGACAAACCAGTAGGCACGGTCTGTTTTGCTTGGGCAGATAAAAAGGGTTGGTTAAAGATCGAAACGTTTATGTTTGATGGCGACCGAGAACAAGTGCGCCACCAGGCTGTCGAAACCGCGCTAAAAGTACTGTATGAAAAGTTAAAGTTTTGAACTAACCACGATGCTTGCGAATTAAAATACATTAAAAATTAGATAGATATCATCTAATTCTAAAAAAAATCCATACAGCTATAGACACTGTATGAATCAACAGTATAATGGCTTTCATAGATTATTCGGGGTAGCCCGAAGTTTGAACAGAAGAATTCATTTTCATCAAGCCATTGATGAAATATTTGGAGAAAGTGATGGACGAGAACAAACAGAAAGCGCTCGCCGCTGCGCTAGGTCAGATTGAAAAGCAATTCGGCAAAGGCTCTATCATGCGCCTTGGTGATAACCGCGCAATGGATGTAGAAACTATTTCGACTGGTTCACTTTCTTTGGATATCGCACTAGGTGCTGGTGGTCTTCCAATGGGTCGTATCGTTGAAGTATACGGTCCAGAATCTTCAGGTAAAACAACTCTAACTCTTGAGCTTATCGCAGCTGCTCAGCGCGAAGGTAAAACTTGTGCCTTCATCGATGCAGAGCACGCACTTGACCCTGTTTACGCGAAGAAATTAGGCGTTGATATCGATGCGTTGCTTGTGTCTCAGCCAGACACTGGTGAGCAAGCGTTAGAAATCTGTGACGCGCTAGCGCGTTCAGGTGCTATCGATGTCATGGTCGTGGACTCGGTAGCGGCATTGACACCGAAAGCAGAGATTGAAGGTGAAATGGGCGACAGCCACATGGGTCTTCAGGCGCGTATGCTTTCTCAAGCGATGCGTAAGCTAACTGGTAACCTAAAGCAGTCTAACTGTATGTGTATCTTCATCAACCAAATCCGTATGAAGATTGGTGTGATGTTTGGTAACCCAGAAACAACGACTGGCGGTAACGCACTGAAATTCTACGCGTCTGTTCGTCTTGATATCCGTCGTACTGGTTCTATCAAAGAAGGCGACGAAGTTGTGGGTAACGAAACCCGTATCAAAGTGGTTAAGAACAAGATTGCAGCACCGTTTAAGCAAGCAGAAACTCAGATCCTATACGGCCAAGGTTTCAACCGTGAAGGTGAGCTAATCGACCTAGGTGTGAAGCACAAGCTAATTGAGAAGGCGGGTGCATGGTACAGCTACAATGGCGACAAGATTGGTCAAGGTAAAGCGAACGCGGGTAAATACCTACGTGAAAATCCTGAAGCGGCAAAAGCGATTGATTCGAAACTGCGTGAAATGCTGCTATCTCCAGCTGAAATTCAGCCAGAGGATGCTGAGCTTGGTCAGATGCCTGAGCAAGAAGAGCTATAATCTAACTAGTCAGTTATTATTTGAGAAGCCCTGCACATGCAGGGCTTTGTTGTATATACACCAAAGGAAAGCCTCTGGAGCCAAGATGTTTCAACGCAAACCACCAACCCTCTCAAGTAAAGAAGCCGCGATGCAGTTGCTGAGTCGTCGGGACCATGGTGAATATGAGCTGTACCAGAAATTGGCAGCAAAAGGGTACAGCGAAGACGATATCCAGCAAGCGGTGAACTTTTGTCTTGATCATAATTATCTGGATGATCTTCGCTACGCTAAAAGCCAGATCCGTCAGCATGTTTATAAAGGCCACGGCGAACGACGTATCAGGCAAGAGTTGAACCAGAAGCGCGTGGCTGAGTCGGTGATTGAACAGGCGTTAGAGGAAGAACCGCAGGACTGGTTCGAGCTAGCAAAGCAAGCCGCGGAGAAAAAGTTTAAAGGGGTAAAAGCGCAGGATCAGAAAGAGTACGCTAAACAAGTTCGCTTTTTACAGTACCGAGGTTACTGTTTTGAACAGATTGCTTACGCGCTCGGAAAAGAGTAAGCGTAACGGCTGCAATACGGTTTTGAATCCGCAAAAATATAAACCTATGTCTATGCTAGTTTAATTACTAGTTATTTAAGTTTTTGTAAATAAATAACAGTAAAAGACAAGGAAAACGTTTATCTACCCCTTTAGGGTAGTTTGAAATTGTAATTGATTTACATCATGTATTAATTTTCTTTCACAATTAACAATTGGCTCAGATAAATACCTAACCCTTAGGAAGTATTATGAGCAAGTTGAAGCTGGTCGTTGTTGGTAACGGGATGGTGGGTCACCGTTATATCGAAGACCTAGTAGAGAAGACGGATGCTTCTCGGTATGAGATTACTGTCTTCTGCGAAGAACCGCGCGTCGCCTATGACCGCGTCCACCTTTCATCTTATTTTTCTCATCACACTGCAGACGAACTCTCATTAGTCAAAGAAGGTTTCTACGACAAGCATGGCATCAATGTCTTGATCGGCGAGCGCGCGATTAACATTAACCGCGAAAAACAGATCGTTCACTCTAGCAGTGGTCGAGAAGTTCACTACGACAAACTCATCCTCGCAACGGGTTCTTACCCATTTGTACCGCCGATTAAAGGCAACGAGAGCAAAGATTGCTTCGTCTACCGCACCATTGAAGACCTTAAATCGATCGAAGCGTGTGCTAAGAAGAGTCAAAGTGGCGTGGTTATCGGTGGTGGTTTGTTGGGCTTAGAAGCGGCTGGTGCACTAAAAGCGCTGGGCGTTGAGACTCACGTGGTTGAGTTTGCGCCAAAATTGATGGCCGAACAGTTAGACCAAGCAGGTGGTGACCAATTACGCCAAAAGATTGAGCGTATGGGGGTTAAAGTTCACACCAGCAAAAACACTCTCGAAATCGCCTCGGAAGGTAAAACAGCGCGTAACGTCATGCGCTTTGCGGATGGTAGTGAGTTAGAGACAGATTTTATTGTCTTTTCTGCAGGGATTCGTCCGCAAGATAAATTAGCTCGCCAGATGGGGTTAGGCATTGCGCCTCGCGGTGGTATTGAAATCAACGATTTTTGCCAAACGACTGACGAAAACATTTACGCGATTGGTGAGTGTGCTTCGTGGAACAAGATGTTCTACGGGTTGGTCGCTCCGGGCTACAAAATGGCGACGGTGGCGGTTGACCACCTGCTTGGCAACGATAGCAAGTTTGCAGGGGCTGATATGTCGGCCAAGCTCAAACTACTGGGCGTCAAAGTCGGGTCGATTGGTGATGCCAACGGTCGTACACCAGGTTGTAAGAGCTACGTTTATCAAAACGAAGAGCAAGAGGTCTACAAGCGTCTGATTGTTTCAAAGGACAACAAGAAGCTGCTGGGTGCCGTGATGGTCGGTGATACGTCTGACTATGGTGACTTGCTGCAACTGATGTTAAATGACATTGACCTACCTGAGCATCCGGATAGTTTGATTCTTCCTGCACACGCAGGCGCAGAAAAACCGACCTTAGGCGCAGACGCGCTGCCAGACACTGCGGTGATCTGTTCTTGTTTCGATGTCACCAAAGGCAAGATCGCTCAAGCCGTCGCCGACGGACACCACTCCATCGGTGACATTAAAGCTGTCACCGGTGCAGGCACAGGTTGCGGTGGTTGTATTCCATTGGTGACCTCGGTACTCAACGCGGAACTTGCCAAAGCGGGTGTCGAAGTGAAAAACGATGTGTGTGAACACTTCGCTTACTCGCGCCAAGAGCTATTCCATCTTATCCGTATCGAAGAAATCAAGACTTTTGACGAACTGCTGGCCAAGCATGGACAAGGTTACGGTTGTGAAGTGTGTAAGCCACTTGCAGGTTCCATTCTGGCGTCATGCTGGGGTGAACATATCCTCAAGCCAGAGTTGGTCAAGCTTCACGATACCAACGACAACTTCCTCGGCAATATGCAAAAAGATGGCACCTATTCGGTAATTCCGCGTATGGCTGGGGGCGAAGTCACGCCGCAAGCGTTAAAAGTGCTGGCTGAAGTGGCCGCAGAGTACAACCTTTATACCAAAGTCACCGGTGCGCAGCGTATCGGTCTGTTCGGCGCGCAGAAAGATGACTTGCCAGAAATTTGGAAAAAGCTGATTGCTGCGGGTTACGAAACAGGTCAAGCCTACGCCAAAGCACTGCGTATGGCGAAAACCTGTGTCGGTTCGACATGGTGCCGCTACGGGGTTCAAGACTCAGTGGGTTTAGGTGTGATGATTGAGAACCGCTACAAAGGTATTCGCACCCCACACAAAATGAAGTTTGGTGTGTCTGGCTGTACGCGTGAATGTGCAGAAGCGCAAGGCAAAGACCTTGGCATCATCGCCACTGACGCTGGTTGGAACATGTATGTGTGTGGCAACGGTGGTATGAAGCCGCGCCACGCCGATTTGCTCGCCAGTGACCTAGACCAAGAAACGCTGATCAAATACATCGACCGCTTCATGATGTTCTACATCCGCACTGCAGCACCTCTGCAGCGCACATCTGTGTGGATGGAAAACTTAGAAGGTGGCGTGGACTACTTACGAGAGGTGATTGTCGAAGACAAGCTGGGCATCAACGAGCAATTGGAAACTGACGTGGCGAAATTGGTTGCTGAGTACCGCTGTGAATGGACTGACACCATCAATGACCAAGAGCAACTTAAGCGCTTTGCGCACTTCATCAACTCGGATCAACGTGATGAAAATGTCGTTTTTGTTCCGGCTCGTGAGCAGCATCGTCCGGCAACATTCACTGAAAAACATCCACAAGTGAAGGGCGATATCCTTCATGTAGACGCGGTATAGCGGGAGAACACACATGGCATTTCAAAAAGTCTGCAAGATCGAAGACATGATCCCAGGAACGGGTGTTTGTGCGCTGGTTAATGGTGAACAAGTCGCAATTTTCCGTCCAACTGATTCGGAAGAAGTGTATGCGATTAGTAATACCGATCCTTACTTCCAATCCAATGTGTTGTCGCGCGGATTAATCTGTCAGCACCAAGGTGAGCTTTGGGTAGCGAGCCCGCTCAAGAAGCAACGCTTTAACCTCACAACGGGTGTATGCATGGAAGACGAGCAATTTAACGTCAAAGCTTACAAAGCGCGTGTGGTGAAAGGGGCAGTGGAGGTCGCTGCTTAACCGCTGGAGATTAAATAGCTTAAAGGCTTGCTGTTTTTCGACAGTAGATAAGCAGCGAGCCTTTCACTATTCAATTTTCACTTTTAAATTTCACTTTTTGGTAGGGATAAGCATATGTCGGATTTAAAACCCGCAGAATTTGTACAAACAATGATTGACGTTGGCGAGGCGAAAGTAAAAACCAGCACTCGCGATCTGATCTTACGCGGCACCATGGCGGGCATCATTCTTTCTTTGGCGGTGGTTGTGGCGATCACTGCGATCACTCAAACCGGTATTGGTCTGGTGGGCGCGTTAGTGTTCCCGGTGGGCTTTTGTATCCTTAGCTTAATGGGGTACGACTTAGTAACAGGGGTATTTGGTCTAGCGCCACTGGCAAAATTTGAAAGTCGCTCAGGCATCACTTGGGGGCGCATTCTACGATGCTGGGGCTTGGTCGGGTTAGGTAACCTGATTGGGTCTCTGATTGTTGCGGCGCTGATTGCCGTTTCACTCACCATGAATTTCAGTGTTGAACCAAACGCAGTCGGCCAAACGTTTATCAAAGTCTCTACCGCTCGCACCGTTGGATTTGAAAACCTTGGTTTTGACGGGTGGATTACCTGCTTTGTGCGAGCCATCTTCTGTAACTTAATGGTCTGCCTTGGCGTGATCGGCAATATGACGGCGCGCACCGTGGCGGGCAAAGTGGCGGCAATGTGGCTACCAATCTTTATCTTCTTTGCTTTGGTGTTCGAGCACACGGTGGTGAACATGTTCTTGTTCCCATTAGGCATGATGTTAGGTGCGGATTTCGGTATCGCAACTTGGCTCAACTTCAATTTAATCCCAACTATTTTGGGTAACATCGTTGGCGGCTTGCTCTTCACTTGCATTCCGCTGTACTTGACTCACGCAAAGACGGCTCCAGCATTGAGCAACCGCTCTGCAACTGCAGCACAGCCACAACTGAGTAAATAACACCATCCAATACAGCAATCCTCGTTCAAGCCACGGCTGGTGGCTTGAACAACGGCTTCTTTATCTAAAGGCGTTGATATTATGACTGCACACTTATCTTCTACCATTTCGCGCGGGTTTGTCTCTTTGGTTGGTGCTGGACCAGGTGATCCGGACTTATTGACCGTGAAAGGTTACCGAGTGATCCAACAAGCGGACGTGGTGGTGTACGATCGTTTGGTTTCTGCGGAGATCTTGTCTTTGGCATCAACCAAAGCTGAGATGATCTACGTCGGTAAAAAGTTGGATTATCACTGTGTGCCGCAAGATCAAATCAATCAAATTCTGGTGGATAAGGCGCTAGCAGGCAATAAAGTCGTGCGTCTCAAAGGCGGTGACTCGTTTATCTTCGGTCGAGGCGGGGAAGAGCTCGAAGAGCTCGCAGAGCACGATATCGATTTCGAAGTTGTCCCCGGTATTACCGCCGCTGCAGGGGCGACCGCGTATGCGGGGATTCCGCTGACTCACCGAGAACACGCGCAAAGCGTACAGTTTATTACTGGTCATATTCAAAAAGATGGTCAAGAGATTGAATGGCATTCGCTGGCGCAGTCGAACAATACCTTAGTGTTCTACATGGGGCTGAAGCAAAGTGGTTACATCGCGCAGCAGTTGATGAGCAATGGTATTGATCAGCAGATGCCGTGTGCGATTATCGAAAATGGTACCCGTCGTGAACAGCGCGTTTTAACCGGTAAATTGAGCGAGCTCGCGGAGCTAGCCACACAAGCCGTCAGTCCAGCGTTAATTGTGGTTGGCAGCGTGACATCATTGCACAACAAGCTTAAGTGGTTCTAGCTTTCCAACATGTTTCCCCAATGCAAACTGGCGCTCATGGGCGGTTTTGGTTTCTGCGCCGACTAAAGCGTGGTTTGCATTTTATTCTTTCACCCATTGCCGATGATTTTCGGTGCATCTCGCCTGCGACTTGTTCGATCAAATTGCGTAATTTTCTTGGCTCCGCGGCAGGCTAAAACGCTTATATTTTGATTTGACGCGATATTTACTCTTAGTGTGGTATTTTCTACAAGAAAACTAGTCGTAGCTGATTGCTTGATCTACAATACGGCAAAATTCTAACTCGACTATTTTCAGGAAGAGCTGCATGTACATGAGCACTGATGAGGTTCGTAACGCGTTCCTCAAGTTCTTTGAAAGCAAAGGACACCAAATCGTAGAAAGTTCATCGTTAGTACCGCATAACGACCCAACCCTGCTATTCACTAACGCAGGTATGAACCAATTTAAAGATTGTTTCTTAGGTTTAGAAAAACGCGCCTACACTCGAGCAACTACGGCCCAACGCTGTGTACGTGCTGGTGGTAAACACAACGATTTAGAAAACGTTGGCTTTACTGCTCGCCACCATACTTTCTTTGAAATGCTGGGTAACTTCAGCTTTGGCGATTACTTCAAAGAAGACGCGATTGCGTTTGCTTGGGAGTTTTTGACCGAAGTTCTACAACTACCAGCGGACCGTCTACTTGTGACGGTATACGAAACAGACGACGAGGCGTTTGATATCTGGAACAAGAAAATCGGTGTCCCTGCTGACCGCATCGTTCGCATCGGTGATAAAGAAGGCGGTAAACCTTACGAGTCAGATAACTTCTGGCAGATGGGTGACACTGGTCCTTGTGGTCCATGTACTGAAATCTTCTACGACCACGGTGAACACATCTGGGGCGGCCGCCCTGGTACACCTGAAGAAGACGGTGACCGTTTTATCGAAATCTGGAACAACGTATTCATGCAGTTCAACCGTCACGCAGACGGCACCATGGAACCACTTCCAAAACCATCGGTAGATACAGGTATGGGTATTGAGCGTATTTCTGCGATCATGCAGGGCGTACACTCAAACTACGAAATCGACGTATTCCAAAAGCTAATCAAAGCAGCGGCTGACGTTATTGGCTACGAAGACCTATCTAACCAATCTCTACGAGTAATTGCGGACCACATCCGTTCATGTGCGTTCCTAATCGTTGACGGCGTAATGCCATCAAACGAAGGTCGTGGCTATGTTTTACGCCGTATTATTCGCCGCGCAGTTCGTCACGGCAACAAGCTAGGTGCACAAGGCGCATTCTTCCATAAACTGGTTGGCGTATTGGCTGAGGTTATGGGCACCGCTGGTGAAGAACTATCGAGACAACAAGCGGTGGTTGAAAAAGTTCTACGTATTGAAGAAGAAAACTTTGGCCGCACTCTAGAACGCGGTATGGCGATTCTGAACGAAGCGCTAGATAGCCTAGAAGGCAAAGAATTAGACGGCGAAACCGTATTTAAACTTTACGATACCTACGGCTTCCCAGCTGACCTGACTAACGACGTTGCACGTGAACGTGAGTTTACCATTGACGAAGCAGGCTTCGAAAAAGCGATGGAACAGCAGCGTCAGCGCGCTCGTGAAGCAGGCCAATTTGGCACTGACTACAATGCAGCGATCAAAACAGACGCACAGAGTGAATTCTGCGGCTATGCAGCGACGGCAGGTAACAGCGCAGTGGCGGCAATGTTTGTCGAAGGCGAAGAAGTGGAATCTCTGTCTGCGGGTGACAAAGCGATTGTTATCCTAGGCGAAACGCCATTCTACGCGGAGTCAGGCGGTCAGTGTGGTGATACTGGTGTCCTGAAAACGCAATCAGGCCTATTCAAAGTAGAAGATACGCAAAAGCTAGGTAACGCGATTGCACACCACGGTGTTCTAGCGGAAGGCGTACTAGCCAAAGGCGATGAGGTTGAAGCACTAGTTGACGCTGAGCGTCGTGCGGCTATCTCTCTAAACCACTCTGCAACTCACCTGCTTCACGCGGCACTGCGTAAAGTATTGGGCGAGCACGTCACGCAGAAAGGCTCGTTAGTGAAGCCTGAAAATCTACGTTTCGACTTTTCACACCTAGAAGCGGTAACAGCCGAAGAACTGAAAGAAGTTGAGCGTCTAGTGAATGCTCAAGTTCGTCGCAACCACGTGATTGAAACCAACATCATGGATATCGAGTCTGCGAAGCAAAAAGGCGCCATGGCTCTATTTGGTGAGAAGTACGACGACGAAGTTCGCGTACTTTCGATGGGTGAGTTCTCTACCGAGCTTTGTGGTGGTATCCACGCGTCAAACACGGGTGATATCGGTCTATTCAAGATTACCTCTGAAGGTGGTATCGCGGCTGGTATCCGTCGTATCGAAGCGGTGACGGGCGAAGCGGCGCTTGATGCTATCGAAGCGCAGCAAGCTAAGTTCGAAGAGAAACTGGCGGAATCGGCGCAGAAAGCGAAATCACTTGAGAAAGAAGTGCAGAAGCTGAAAGACAAGATCGCAGCGGCTGAAAGTGCAAACATCATGGGTAAAGCGCAAGAAATCAACGGCGTAAAAGTCTTGGTTGCGGCTCTTGATGGTGCAGACAGTAAAAACCTACGCACTATGGTTGACGACATCAAGAACCAAATGGGCAGTGGTGTTGTACTCCTTGCTAACGTGACTGGCGAGAAAGTTGGCCTGATCGCGGGTGTAACTAAAGATCTGACTGGTAAAGTAAAAGCAGGGGACCTAGTGAAGATGGTTGCTGAGCAAGTCGGCGGTAAGGGCGGTGGTCGCCCAGACATGGCACAAGCCGGTGGTACCGATGTTGGAGCGCTTCCAGAAGCAATCAAGTCAGTACAACCATGGCTAGAAGAACGCCTATAACGCTGACTATATAAAATCATACGCTCAATCAATTTTTTGATTGGGCGTAATTTTTTTCTATCGACCAAGTGGTTTAATTGCTGATGTTTTAATCAGAGCAGTTAAGCCACTTGGTTTTTGTTATAACGACCGCAAACATTATTCAATCGATTGAATGCGGTCCGAATGAGACTTTGGTCTTGGGAAGGTGAAGACTGGTGAAAAAGCCCCTTATCGTGCAAAAGTTTGGCGGAACCTCGGTGGGTTCAGTAGAAAGAATCCACAAAGTAGCTGAACACATCATTAAGGCGAAAAATGATGGCAATCAGGTTGTCGTAGTTGTTTCTGCAATGTCTGGCGAAACAAATCGATTAATGGAGTTGGCAAAGCAAGTAGACAGTGTGCCAACTGCGCGAGAACTTGATGTTTTGCTCTCTGCTGGTGAACAAGTATCGATGGCACTGCTGGCAATGACTCTCAACAAACTGGGTTATGCCGCGCGTTCACTTACCGGAGCACAAGCGAACATTGTGACAGACAACCAACACAATGACGCAACGATTAAAGATATTGATACATCAACGATCGAAGAGCTATTAGCGCAAGACCAAGTGGTGATTGTCGCTGGCTTTCAAGGTATCAATGAAAATGGGGATATCACTACGCTAGGTCGAGGTGGTTCGGATACCAGCGCAGTCACTTTGGCAGGTGCATTAAAAGCGGATGAATGCCAAATTTTTACTGACGTGGACGGCATCTACACATGTGACCCGCGAGTCGTTCCAACAGCAAAGAAACTTGAAGTGATTGATTTTCCTTCAATGGAAGAAATGGCACGCAAAGGAGCAAAAGTTCTACACTTGCCGTCAGTCCAATACGCATGGCACCACAACGTACCGCTGCGTGTACTATCAACTTTTGATGACAATAATGGCAGCCTAGTCAAAGGTGAAGAATGCCGTAGTGCCGTATGCGGTGTAGCAATTCAGCGCGATATGTGTTTGATTAAAGTTGAAAAAGAGTCTCTGTGTGGGTTGGAAAAACAGTGCCAAATGCTTGGTATCACTATCTGGAATGTGATCGAGCAGACAGAATGGGTAGGTGTAGTAATAAAACACGACGCTTATGCCAAGTTGGAACTGGTGTTTGGTGAAAAAATCCGCAATAGTGAAATGGTCAGCCTACTGACAACAGTTGGTCTATTGGTCGAAGGATTGATTCAAGAGTCTTATAGCTTGCTATCGGAGCAAGATATCAAGGTTCAGCATTTTGCGGTGAATCCACAGTCACTCATGCTCGTGTTGCCACCTGATAGTGTCGACAAAGCGGCTAACATACTGCATGATGCGTACATCACTTCTGCACAGGCACACGATTGCCAACAAAAACACGCCTTTTTAGGCTGATTTGGCTCAAGAATAGAGTTTACGAAAATATAACTTTTGTTGGATAATAACCTAGTAGCAAGATAAATCAGAGATTACTCAAGGAGCACAGAATGCTAATTTTAACTCGCCGCGTTGGCGAAACTCTTATGATCGGTGACGAAGTAACAGTAACAGTACTAGGTGTTAAAGGTAACCAAGTACGTATCGGTGTTAACGCTCCGAAAGAAGTTTCTGTACACCGTGAAGAAATCTACATGCGCATTCAAGCAGAAAAAGGTAATGGTAACGTTGCGTCTGGCAACTACTAATTACACAGAGAGGCTGACAGTTTTGTCAGCCTTTTTGCTATCTAAAGGCCTATATTTTTTACGAAAAGAACGAATTAGCACCGCTTTGATTAAATAGCCAACGGTTGGAAGACTTTTTGCTATTTTTGCCAAGAAAATGTTTGACATATTTTTGGTAAATCGTAATATGTGCCTCCGCAAGACGGTGAGGTGGCCGAGAGGCTGAAGGCGCTCCCCTGCTAAGGGAGTATACGGTTTGTAGCCGTATCGAGGGTTCGAATCCCTCCCTCACCGCCATTCTTGCAACGCTCTTCGGAGCATCGCTTAAAACACTTTCCTCGTGAAAGAATAGGCATTGCGCGTCCTTAGCTCAGCTGGATAGAGTACCTGGCTACGAACCAGGCGGTCGGAGGTTCGAATCCTCCAGGACGCGCCA
>NZ_JAATOO010000015.1 GCF_011806575.1 Vibrio hepatarius | reverse complement strand
AGTGGTACCGTTCGACTGCTTGCCTCCTCGATCGCTTCTTCTTGCGCCAATTCAAAATCTTGATCATTTGCATAATCTTCGTCAGCTTTAAGCATCGCTTTGCGAAGGATACGCTCTTCAATAGCTGTCGTTTGTGTTGACTCAGAGGCCTTGTTTAGAGTGTTGATATGTTTTTCTAGCGTTGATGCAAAAGACGCTGGTGAAGAGAAGAGTCTTTTCTTAAGTAAACCGTTAACAAACTTTGTTGCCATCGCATTTTTTGCATCAGCGTTTGATAACTCACGACTTTGCGCATACTGATCAAGCTTTTTATGCATGCTGCGCTCGTGCTCAGTGAAATTAACCTCCAAAGCTTGCAACTTTCTCTTCGGATAAAGAGCCTCTCCATTTTCATCGACAAGATCGGTTTTCAAACGCCTAATCATGACTTTCTGGAGTTGTTTCTCGTTCGGTAAGATATTGCGAGAGAAACGCTGGTCATCAAGGATTTCTAACAGCGATGTAAATGACTCTGTGTAGCCATTGTGGGGTGTCGCCGTTAAAAACAACTTGTGCTGAAAGTGTGGCGAGATTTCTCGAATAATTTTTGTGCGCTGACTTGCAACAGCGTAATTCGCTGAGCCAGATGGAGCGATATTATGCGCTTCGTCAATGACCAACATATCAAACTTACGCGGGTATTCAGCCTTTGCTGGCATAGTTTCTCTGAGAAGCCTTAAACCTTCTCCACTTTTTATCCAGTCTTGCGAAGCAATAAGTCGAGGAAACGACGTCCAAGGGTTAGCATGAATCCCTCGCTCGCGGCGAAGTTGTTTCACATACTCGGTATTAACAAGTTTGAACTCCAAACCAAACTTTTCTTGCATCTCGTCTTGCCACTTCAATTGCAAAGAAGCAGGGCAAATAATGAGCACTGTTCGAGCACGGTGGCGAATTAACATCTCCTGAATAACTAAGCCGGCTTCAATGGTTTTACCTAGGCCGACATCGTCTGCTATCAGAAGATTTACACGAGCCATATTGATTGCTCGAACTAAAGGATCAAGTTGAAAGTTTTCAATGCTCACACCGCTGCGAAAAGGGGCTTGTAAGAAGTTTCTATCTGCGTTGGTAGCGGCCGCCCAACGAACTGCATCTAGAAATGCATCTAACTTGCTTGCATCATCGAAACCAGTTATTTCTGGCAAGCCTGATTTTTCGATAATGTGAGCGCCAGGCTCAATCTCCCAGATCACTTCAAGTTCTTCGCCTAAGCCATCTTCATCAATAGAGGATAACGTTACATAATTTTGCTTTGTGCGAAATAAAGTTGGGAGTTGTGAAGTTTTCACGTCAGCGACAATCCATTGTTGCTTTCTAACTTCAACCAGTTGGCCTGGTTCTGGAGTGACTGAATATTCGATGGTTTGTGTCATAGCTACTTATTGCTGATAGAGAAAGCAGCCTATGATTATAGCATTGAACACTCAGTTATGAGGAGTTACTTAAACGCTAAAGTTGCTTCACATCAATAAGTTAACTGTACATTTTTCACTCTAACATGTGCAAATCAATACTATCGAGCCTTAAAGTAAAAACTACTGATTTGGTTGCTGGTTGATATGATTCTGTAGGGAAGTACCGACTATTTCACCAAGACGCACAGGTACTGCGTTTCCAATCATTTTACCAAGGTTTTTTATCGCATATTCGCCATCTGGCTCAACAAACTCATAGTCATCAGGAAACGACTGTAAAATTGCGGCTTCCCGCAATGAAATTGCTCGGGCTTGAGTTGGGTGTCCAAAACGACCATTCCCAAAACCAAAGCACTGAGTCGTGATAGTTGGACTAGGCTCATCCCATGTCATGCGACCATAAACGCTAGCATAGCCTTTTCCACTAGCTTTCGTATGGCATTTAGCCCGTAGTTCCTCAGGCCAATCTCGCCACGTGCCTCCTGGTTTTGATGCTTTTATTCGCTTCAGATTCAACTCAGACAAACTACTTGAGCGATGCAATGGATCATGCTTGCTAACACTACCCGCCTTAATTCTTGGCAGATGTCCTATAACATCTTTGACCGTTATGTATTTGCTTTTATCGTGAGTTGGTTTTATTAATTCAATTTTCCCCAGACGGGAAGCTAATAAAACGAGCCTACTTCTAGTCTGTGCCATCCCATAGTCCGGACAAAAAACAACTCTCTCATCAACGAAGTAACCTTCTGATTTTAGGCCTTCTTTGAAGTCAGCGTAGACTTTATGCTTATTCAAATCAGGAACATTTTCCATTGTAATGAAGTCAGGTTGTGATTCTTTAACTAGGCGAGCGAACTGATAAAGTAGCCCCCATCTCTCATCTTGTTCTTTAGGTTTCGCTTGAGTGTACTTAGAGAAAGGTTGGCAAGGTGCACAGCCAGCAAGTAACGAGTATGCACTATCGTCAAATCTTGACTTAATATCTTCGGCTGTAACATCCGCTACACTTTTTAGAACAAACTCAGCACTGTTGTTGTGCTCATACGGAAATTTGCAGTTCACCTCAATATCAAACCCAGCTTTTACATCAATCCCTGCCTTTTGTAAGCCATGGGTCAGGCCTCCAGCACCACAAAATAGGTCAACACCTACGATTTTCACTTTAACTACCAAAATCAACTTTAACTTTGCGAGGACTATACCATAAATCTAGTAAAGCATCGAGCACGATAGTGAAGTGTAACTATGAACAGCAAGAATCATCGTCACTAACAAACAGCTCGTTGATTATTGTGATATATCGCTCAGCCACTGTGCCAACCTCTCGATAAGCCATCTCGAGAATCATTGATACCTGCTCGTTGTTTTCAAGAGGTACGTAGTTTTTCTCGTCCATATAAGATTCAATCGCCTTAACCTTGTCATCCCGCCCTTCTAGGAATTCACGAAAATCTTTGCTTGCTTTTGCGCTATTACATTCTCTACAGCTCGGCACCAGATTTCCGAGTCGATGCTCTCCTAGGTAAACCTTATTAATAGGGATTGCGTGCTCAATCACCAGTTCCTTTGACTCTCCACAATAAGCACATTGATGGTTGAAGTAGGCTTTGGTTGCCTGCCAATCCTCTTCAGAAAACTGCTCTGTTCCAAGGTTACTAAGGATATTTCGCACTAATAGGTTTTGAGCATTGCCTATCGCATTACCACGGTAGCGGCTATTGGCTCTGGCAGTTGGTGCTGATAGCTTGTGCGAGAGTGTTGTTCTTGATTCAAGTGACTCACTCTCCAACTGAGATTGGTCATAGTCGATGCCGATTCGTTTTAAGTATTTAACAAAGTAAACCGCATCTTTTTCAAACCACTGGCTACATGCACGAACAGTTTGCCCACGCACCAAGTAAACTTTGGTCCAGTAACGTTTGGATAAATCCGAAGGAAGGCTACTGATTGGAATCAAAAAAGGAAAGTTAAGGTTAAAATTGCGCTTGGAGTAATCAGCATCGCAAAGACGCTCGAACTCATTGTGATTTTTTTGCTCACAATACTCCAGTATCTTGGGCAGAAGTGCCTGTACTAACTTTCCAATTTTCATGTATAACCTCAACGTTAATTGCCACGACCGCCCACGTAAAGTTTATAGCCAAATATGACTTTATTAGCTAAAAAATCCTTTCACAGCGCGATCTCGAACCTGTACCCGCCATTCCAACCATTCGTTTATGTCGCTTTCAAGCCAGGCGACTGTTCGTGACCCAATTGGCACGCTTACCGGAAACTCTCCTTTTCTAATTTGGTTGTAAATAGCTGATTTACTTAAACCTGTTTTCTCTCTCACCTCGTCTAACCTCAAGAACCTCATCTCATTTTCCTCATATTAGTTTTCAACAGACGTTAAGCCCCGGCTAGGAGTATAGGGACGTCCGAGTAGGTCCACATTAAATAAAATGGCCCTGCTAAATGACTCAACCTGACCCATAAAGTCTGTTTCTTACACCCCATCCCTACATAGATTAAGTAAGTCCCAGTAGGTTTATTATCCCCAGCTAAATACGACTAGGCATTTAGTCGATTCAAACAAATTTCAGGTACATATCATCCAAGTGCGTATACCCACTAACAGGAGTTTCTATATGCACGATTTAAGTAACCGACACTATTCGTTCCATGGGCCAATATCTGCTCACCAAGTACTAGAAAAAGCCGCTGAAATAATCGCGGAGAAATATCTGAGAGGAGATGCTTTCTGCAATCCCAATGCAACGAAGGATTACATCAAGTACAGACTGGGAAGCTATGAACGGGAAGTGTTCGCTCTCATGCTTCTCGATAACCAGCATCGCCTGATTGAGTTCAACGAGCTGTTTTACGGCACGATAGACAGCGCCAGTGTTTACCCAAGAGAAGTGGTCAAAGTCTGCCTAGAAAAGAATGCAGCCGCTGTCATACTGGCTCACAACCACCCTTCAGGAGACGCAACACCATCACAGTCCGACAGGCGAATCACGCAAAGACTCAAAGACGTATTGGCCCTGATTGATGTTCGCGTACTGGACCATATCGTAGTGGGTGAAGAGTGCTACTCAATGGCAGAAGGAGGCATGCTATGAGCAATGTTTCGAAAGAGATGGCATCAGCCTTTCAGCTTGCAAGCCTACACCAGCTCACTGAGTTCATCCTGAGCTGTTACCACATTCCAGAAGACAGCAAACGTGTGGTCCTTAACTTTAAGGTCTCCAGCTTCTATACCGAGCGCTGCGGCATCCAACCAGTAGAGATACAGCTTGAACGAGCCACACCTGACTCACCATGGGAGCTTCGCTTTATTGCGACCTTTGACGCTGAGCAACGTTAATGAACATAGACCCGACGTATTCACGTTTGGTTGCCTGAAAACGTCAAACTCTTGCTCTCTTACAAAATGCCTAATAAGCTGCGCTTTTTTTAAATGTTCGGTTCACTCAAGATAACATCAGACTTGGTCAAGATCTCAAGCCGCGGATCTATAGCCCGTACCTGAAAGCCGCTTGGGACGGACACAAAAACCGGGATTTCTAATTCGATGCGTTTTTTAATGCTTATCTGCAATAGGAACCTTTGCATCAATATCACTAAGTTTATAAGTCTGCTTGTTTGACAATCTCACAAAGCATCTCCATTCATAGCTATTTGTTGCTATTAGTAGCAGAAATAGCAACAGTACGCCGCTAGAGAGATCAAAACTTCACTGAGAAACAAGACACAACACTTCTTGGTGGTAAGCTTCCAACACAGGTTAAAATGCTCATATTTTCTTAATTCATCTCCAACGTATTGACAATATTTGGGAATTCACTTAGGGTTTCTTGGACTAAATTGCAGTCGGCTACCGAGTACGTTACTCACTTTTCCGCTCCCCTCTATTGCACGGGAGGTTTCAGCTGCAAATCCGGACACTGCTCCGGTTAATTCTATATGTGAAACCTAACTCCCATTTTTATTGGAGAAAACTATGTGCAGGATAGATGCGCCATTTGGCAATCGCTCCCTCGATGAAAAAAAAGATCCCGTTGAACGTTTCGTGCAAGCACTTGATGAATTTGAAATTCAAGGTAATTTCCGAACGTTATTGATTAAACACTTTTCAGAAAACTGGATTGATGTCTTTTATAACTCGTCACGCCTTGAAGATGCGTTGACTACCGCTAACGAGCAGAACTCTGAACCAGAAAAGTGCGTGGCGCTAGCGTTTTGCCAAAATATGAACATTCGTTTTCGCTTACAGCCATTTCGTGCTGACGATTCCTATAAAGAGTCATCACTATTCAAATTTTTGACTGACGTAGCAAACACATATTTTCCAACCTCTCCTTACAGCTTCTATAAAGCGGGAATGGAAAAACACTTTAGCTCATATGGTTGGTTTGTTCGAAATCACTATGACGATGAGCTTTTTTTCACCACAGAGTTTTTCAATGATGATGCGTTTTGTTCCCTCAATGGAAATGAGAGACTGCACATTCTTTGGGGTTGCTTGTACTTTATTGCTCCACCGTTTGACAGCTTAAGATACCACTCAGACAACTCGACTTTATTTAAAGGACTACTATCGCTAGCTTCATCAAGAGATGATTCTAGTTCCCCTTGCGAACACGCTCAATCAATCCAACTAGGCATAGAATTCTTACAAACATGGCTCAAACATGATGCAGAAATGGGACGAATTTCTTGTGATTTATCTAGTTTTTTTTGGGGCACGCCATGGGAACGGCTTGAGTCACTAGTTTGGCAGAAAGACTTTGATGACGAAGAGATCAAAAGGTCTCTAACTAACTGGCTCAACAACACAAATCAGGAACTCGAGAAGGTTTTGATTCTAAGTTTTAACTTAGATAATGCTTCAGGACCAGAACTTGAACAATGGGCTAGTCAAGTTGACCGGTACTTTAACCATATATCCCATGATTTCTACAGCGAATTTGATTGGGAGACACAACGTCATGAAGAACTGGACATTCGTCGCAACAGCGAGCTGGAAGCATTATGTTCTCAGTTAAGCTCACAGCAATTAGAAACTTGGATAGGATGGTCGATCCAGCAAGACTTTGACCGCATTTTGGGCGACAAGCAAAGATCGCCAGAATTATCTAATAGCTCTGAAAAATGGGTATGCGAAACTTTTTTTGCTACCTGGAAAGATCTTTTCTTGGCAAATATGAGTGAGCTAGAAGTTGAAAAGCAACTTCGCATTTTATCGGCTCATGTCCCAGCAAGAAGGGGAGTCTCTTCTGAGTTCTATTCCGCCTGTTCTGAATGGTGGAGCGAAATGTTTCGAAGGCTTCCTGAAACAGCTAATTTTCCAAAGAGGTTAATCCCTGAATGGACTACTACTGCTATTCGTTGTTTACATGGTGAAAATCTAACTCCGTATATTGATAAAAGCATTGGTATTTTGAGAGGAGAAGTCTCTAAGTCTGACGAGACAGAAACACCTCTCTACTATAGTGATCTGCTCAGGGTTTTATTGGAAAGACTAGACAAGGTACAGCCAAGCAAATCTTTTCGTCATCGTATGTTATTAATACGTTCTTATTCGAGTTCCTTTGCTGATGAGGCGATTTCATTACGAGATCGTTCCTTCAATACGAGCACGAACCAGTGGTATGAGCCTATTAGCGACCTTGCTAAGAAACTTTTTGATAATAATGAAGTCATCAATTTGGGCGAAGCACCAGAAAACTATGAAAAAAAGTTATCGCAGCCCTATATAGCTTGTACTCACGAATTAGCTGAGTTTTGTCTGAGCCGTTTACGCCTTCGCAAAGGCGAAAAAGCGCGTGATAAACAATACGCAGTTGAACAAATAGTCGAACGATCTTCAGTTTGGCGACAAGGATACTTAAAGGCACTAACTGAGTTAGGGGTTGATCTTAACGGCAAAGTTCATAAAGCAGTGTATTTCATCAAACTGTCAGATCCTGATCCGGATGTACGTGCAATCGCAAATGAATGTTACAAAGCTGTCCGAAGGAACACAAAAAGGAACTCTACTATCGCAGATTTGAAGCGAGGCATTATTGCAGCTGAATGGTGGTTACTTATCTGCCAGCGACAAAATCTCGGTATGACAATCAATCATGAGGATGCCCTCAAAACCAGACGCAACTTAATGCGTAACCCATAAACTACATTAAATTCATCCCATCTTGGTGTACTGGAGCCCGATGCTCCTACCTCGACGCTTGCCGTCCGCCATGTAAAAACTTTACGGCCTACGATTGTAGGCCCGTCAAGGAGTATACGTATGCCAAAAATAACTCACGGTGTTGCTAACGCCAACACAATAAACAGAATGACCTCTAGTCAGTTAAATGAACTCGTAATCAACTGGCACATAACAGAGGCTTGCAACTATAACTGTACCTATTGCTTTGCTAAGTGGGGAAAACCCAATGAGCTGCATCGCTCATTGAGCTCTATTGAACAACTGCTCGACAAACTAGCCAACTACTTCATTCATGGTAACCCAGAGATCAAAAGAATGCTTGGGTACCAGGATGTACGTTTAAATTTTGCTGGTGGTGAGCCAATGATGCTAGGTAGCGCGTTCTCTGCTGCTTTAGTAATGGCGAAACAGAAAGGATTCCAAACTTCAATCATTACTAACGGTAGCTATCTGTTAAGGCGGCGTTTCGAATTACCCGTTAATACACTGGATATGATTGGTATCAGCTTCGATAGTCAACAATCCTCCGTAAGAAGAGAGTTAGGTCGTATTGATAGAAGAGGCAACTCACTAAACGAAGATGAACTTCAGCTCGCACTACAACTTCTATCGCACACCCAAAAAGGATTGAAGACAAAAATTAACACCGTTGTAAACGCTCTAAACTGTGAAGAAGACTTTACTCATCTAATTTCCAGCATAGCAGTAGACAAATGGAAAGTGCTTCAGGTGATGCCTACTGATAAGCATGAACTGTTAATTTCAGATGATCAGTTTCGTCGGTTTGTTGAGAAACATTCAGGTAAGGGCTTACCAATCTCTCCTGAGTCAAACAATACAATGACTGAGTCATACTTGATGATTGACCCAAACGGACGTTTTTATCAAAACAATAATGGTATGTCTGGTTATAGTTACAGTGAGCGTATTACTGATGTAGGTGTAGAGGCGGCATTGAGCCAAGTAAACTTCAATTGTAATCGTTTTAAGTCTCGTTACCATGTCAAAAACATGTCCAACATCTCTGATGAGGTGCTGATATGAAAAGTGAGACGTGCCTAGGGAAAGTGTCCGGAAAACTTCTAAGTGTTTACTATACGGAGTTTGAGGCACAAGTTGCCGCTGAATACTCTAGAAATGTATATGGGAATGATCTAGCACCCTATAAATGCGAGAAGTGCAGGCAATGGCATTTATCTCCAAAGTCTAGGCTTACACCTAGTAAAAAGTGCTCCAGATGCACTTCCGCTATCGGGGAATACAAAAATTCATACCCTACAAGTAAAGAAGCCAGGCTCAGAGCTAATATCATTTACGAAGAGCAAGGCATTGAGTTAGAAGTGTATAAGTGCAAGCACGGTGAAGGTTGGCATTTGACCAAAGCCAAAAGATACTAATTGCTTGGGTTAAATGTAAACATGAAGTGATGTGACGATAGAGAGAGGGCTGTACCGTAGCACGGCCCTTTTTTTCATTTCCTGTTGGTTTCCCTCTCAGCCGATAGCCCTTAAGTGCACTGCGCCAGTTACAGATAGTGAACCAACTGCCGCATCATCGATGTAACTACTCCACCACTCCATCATTTTTCGTCGGCGTTCCAGGTAATCTGTTCGATTATAGGCAGAGCGGATGGCATTACGGTCCTGGTAAGCTAAAGCTGCTTCAATGATATCCGGATCAAAACCTCTTTCATTCAACGTAGTACTGGCGAGAGAGCGCATACCATGCGCGGTGGTGCGATCTTTGAACCCGATGCGTCCCAGGGCCTTATTGATGGTCTCAGAGTCAATAGACCGCTTAGGGAAGCGCATAGATGGAAATACATGCACCCTATGCCCACTGATAGGATGTATGCGTTCCAGTATGGCAATAGTCTGATCAGTCAATGGAATGCGATGTTCACGTTTCATTTTCATCCGTGTGTCTGGAATAATCCAGAGTCGATTTTCTATGTCAATCTCATCCCAGCGAGCACCAGCAGCTTCACTTGGTCTAGTCATGGTGTGCAGCTGCCACTCAATTAAACATTTGGTAGCCAGCTGCATATTTGCAGTTGCAACTGTCTGTAGTAACTCTGTTAGTTCATCAGGTTTAAGTGCCGCCATGTGTTTCACATCAGGAGAAGCAAAAGTTTCTCCAACTCCAGATAAAACGTTGTGTTGGATCAAACCGCTATTAATAGCAAAGCGCATGATTTCATTTACCAACTGGATGGTGCGTTTTACTGTCTCCAACTTGCCTCTACGAGCAATCGGCCTAAACGCTTCCTGAACTATTATTGGCGTCAGTGACTTAACCGGGATCTCACCGAACTTAGGAAAAGCATAAAGCTCGAGCTTTCTCCAGTTACCTTGGACGGTCTTAGGTTTTAGTTTCGTCTTGGTCTTAACCCATTCATCAGCGACTGACTTGAATGTACAAGCTTGCTCTTGTTGAATCTGGGTCCTCTTCTCGATCCTGTCTAACTTAGGGTCATACCTCCCTTCAGAAGTTTGCGCATCTCAAACGCTTTGTCACGAGCACCATCAACATTGAGCATGTCTAGGCTACCCAATCCCAAGAAGGTTCTGTTTTTTGTACCTGGCTTTGTATAACGAAACTCC
Source organism: Vibrio hepatarius (assembly GCF_011806575.1). Taxonomy (GTDB): domain Bacteria; phylum Pseudomonadota; class Gammaproteobacteria; order Enterobacterales; family Vibrionaceae; genus Vibrio; species Vibrio hepatarius_A. Next base: position 105,325 of record NZ_JAATOO010000015.1, on the reverse strand, counting down.
CAGTATTTGAGGTTGTTGGGTTTCACCAGTAGATAGAGACCTCCACTATCAGGTAAACGATAGATTCGATCTCGGCCCTGCGCTTGTTCGATTTCCTTGTCTTTCAGACGATGTATTAAGTGCGACATATTGCCCCCTGGTATGACTAAGCTACACTCAGAAAAAGTTAGATTTTTCGCGTCATACCACTTAACCCTAAGCCATTGATTTATATAAAATCTAAGCTGTAATTCATGTAATTCCCAAGTTTCTAATCACTTGGATTGGAACTTAGTAAAACAGGTTCAAATGGTATATTCCCGAAGTCGAGAAAGATTAAAACATACACTTTGTCATACCCCAAAATGGCGAACGAACTAGGACATCTTTGGACGTTATCGGACGATAACTTATTGATTTAAAAGTATAATAGGCATAAAAAAAGACGTCCTAGGACGTCTTTCTTCAAGAATGTGGCGGTGAGTGAGAGATTCGAACTCTCGATACGTTTCCGTATACACACTTTCCAGGCGTGCTCCTTCAGCCACTCGGACAACTCACCGAATCAGATTGTGGTTGGTATGTTTAACCAACGAGGCGCTAATTTAATGATTCTGCTGGATTAGGTCAAGCCTAAATCCTTAAAAAAGCGGTGCGTTAATTCCGTTTGGTTACTATCTAGCTAATTCGATCGTGTTTCGACCATATTAGATTTGATGGTAGTAGCCCGGCACGCGGAACAGCTTGCGGCAAAGATCAAGGAAGTAACCATAAAGAACCCCCATCCCACAAGAGATCACGGCATTGGTTGCAACAGCGGTGACGATTTGATCGGTTGATGCACCAACGGTAAACAAAATGGCCGCGTATACCGGTGATTGGAACAACACGTAGGCAACCAAATCAGAAAGGTTCTTCATCACGCTACTCGAAGAAAGTTTTGCACCTTGGCGAAGCATGAAATCTCTGAACACGCCGTAAGGCCAAGCTATCGCTATATTTACCGGGATAGATAGCGTTCGCGAGGCAAGTGATTGCTCAAACGTCATCCCAGAGACAAAGATTTCAATGAACATACCGGATACAAAGCAGAAGATTACCATTGCAAATGTATCGGCTGCAGCGTTGCGAATGCAAAATGGCCCACGAGATTTCATCAACTCACCTAACAAAATACTACAAACAAAAACACAACTAAAACAATAAACCAGACAAAGAACTACAAAGCAGTTCATGCCGCTATTAAAGCATTAGTTTTTCAGTTTTTGATCTCGTATTTTTTGTGAGTTATTGAATAAAAAACCAACGGAAAATACAAACTTAGTTGGATTCACTACCCAGACAGAATTAAAACAATAAAATAACAACTTTAGCCAAAATTAATTACAGAATTCAGTGGCTTGCACCGCTAGTAAATCCATATCTTGAGTCGTTGGGAATTGATTTGCATTCAAACTAATTGCAATTCGCCCTAGGCAACCATCCAGCGTCAGGTTGGCAGTGTTGCCAATGGATTGAGACAACGGCTCAAAAGCCTCCTTAGCTTTGTCCAAATCTCTATCATCGACTGCCATAAAAAAGTTCAGTAGCTGTTGCTCTACGCCCAGTTCTATCTTGTGTTGCTTTTTGCGTAAGTTAGGCTTGAACTGATAAAGCTTATCGGCAAACGCAAAGAGCGCATCGTCGAGTTCAGTCTCATCGATCGGTTTAGGGATGATAAAGTCAACACCAGCGCTCTTCATGTGAGCGCGGGTATCCTTAAACACGTCAGCGGTACAGCCAACAATCAACACTCTCGATTTGCTGCTATCTAACTTGCGAATAGCGGTTGTGGCTTCTATACCGTCCATCACTGGCATATGGTTGTCCATCAATACCAGATCATAAACATCATTTGAAATCGCATCTATGGCTTGCTCACCGTTCTCAACGCAATCGCACTCAAAACCTTTGTTCGACATAAATGTGCTAATGATGATCGAGTTGGTTCGATTGTCTTCAACGACCAAAGCTTTTAAGCCTTCATAGCGTAGCTTTCTGTCCACTTTGGTATCAGGTGTTATCGGTTCACACACATCAAGTTGAAGCAGAGCTTCAAAGCACGAGCCAACTCCTAGTTCGCTAGTCACCTGTATCGAGCCGCCCATCTTCTCGCAGAGCTGCTTTACGATCGCTAAGCCTAAACCTGTACCACCAAATCGTCTGGTAGTGGTCGACTCTGCTTGCTCAAACGGCTTAAAGATCTTTTCTTGCGATTCTTTTGCAATCCCGATCCCAGTGTCTCGCACTTTGATCTGTAAGTAGTTTTTCCCTTCAATCGTTTTTTCATTGAAATGCATTTCGACATAACCCTGCACGGCAAACTTCACCGCATTACTGAGCAGATTGAAAAGGATCTGGCGCAACCTCGCTTTATCGGCCATGTACCAACGATCACTTGGTATCTGAGAAACCACTTTGAATTTCAGTCCTTTCTCCGCACAGAGCGAAAAATAGATGCTGTTGACGCTTCCAATAATCGAGTCTAAAGGGAACGGATAGAGGTCGAGCTCAATATGACCTTGTTCGATTTTCGAGAAGTCCAAGATTTCGTTGAGCAAGGTCATCATATGGTCGCCAGACTCATACAGGGTACGTAGGTGCCGGCGTTGCTCGTCATTAAGTGGTGATTTTAATAGGATTTGCGCCGTACCTAACACACCATTCATCGGTGTTCGGATCTCATGGGATAAAGTGGCTAAAAAAGCACTTTTGGCTTTGGTAGACGCCTGCGCTTTGACTTTTTCAGCTTCTAGGAAAACGGTCTTCTGGTTAAAGGTGTTGATGAGGTGTTTGATCTCATCGTTACTGTTGTAGTGAATATCAATAATGCCGCCTTCTTTCGAGTCACCAACCTTTTGCGCGATCAACACAATGGGTTCGATGAGAAAACGGCTGATAAGAAAGTAACCAAGCATCACGCAAAGCAACATGATCGGGACAATACCCGCTTCGACTTTCGAAACCACGTCGTAAACTTGTTCGTCCACGACGCGTTTGGCGTTGACGACATCAACTCGCCATTGGAAATTACCAAAGGTCTTTTTTCCAATATAACTGTGTTCTGCCCGCCTGAAGTTATGCTCAAGAATAACGTCACCGTAACCATCGGTCAGAATAACACCAAGGTTGTACTCTTCTGCGTGACGTCTGACAAAGCTCACCAATCCTTCAAGAGAAATGTCTACTGTCGCGACTCCGGCAAATTCCCCCTCCACATAATAAGGCGACGAAGCCGTTATCATCTGCACATGCGTAAAAGGGTCGATATAAACAGGAGACCAGGACACGGTGTTAGGAGATGAGTGAGATGCAGAGGTGTACCAGTCAGTAATATCGTATCCGCCAGATTCCGGATTGTCCCAAGAGTAAATACGGTCAATAATGCCATCAGGTGTGCGATTAAAAAATAAACTTGAATAAGCAACAGTCGGGTTGATGGAGTATGGCGCAGGCCAAAGCCCTCCACTTACGGCAACACCATCGGTGAGGGAAAAGAGGCTGTATAAAAGCTGGGCTTGGTTTTGTTGTGGGCTGGGATGGCTTCCAATACTAACGATGCTTTGTAGAACACTTAACGAGTTATTAACTGGGGCGAGTATCTGGGCAGAAATCAGTTCGGTACGTAAATCGAGGTTCTTCTCTAATTGATCTCGCGTTGGCGGTTCAACCACGAAATAGCTCACCGTCCCTATTAGCGCCACCACTGCCGCTAGGTATAGCGCAAGCGCAAACATGCTTTTCTGTTTTAGCGAAGATCGAATATCCATAACCGACTGAATTTTTATTGTTTAGCAAAAATTATAGTGAATATTTAAACCCTTCAACCTTTTTATCATTTACGTCGCCTGTTACCATTACGCCATCACAACTCTCCAATATTTATGGTTATCACTTTGACGCTACAAGAACTTCTCGCTCAACCTGAGCTGCAAGATAAGCTCATCAATGAAGCTAAAACTCGTGGTTTTGTGACTGCTATGGCCGCAGCACCAAACCTGTTACCTCCTCAAGAATGGTTGCCTTTCTTATGGGGTGGTGAAGAAGTCGCACCGTTTTCTGATGGTGAGCAACTGGAAATCTACATTGAGCATATCATTGCAATGTGGAATGAATACCGCCCTGCTCTATTAGAAAATCGCTGGCAGTGGCCAGAAGCGTGTCAATTGGATGAAGAAGAGATCGTCAACGAAGCAGCACGCGATTTCTGTGAAGGATTACTGCAAGGTTGGCAACTAGCACGCGACGATTGGGAAACCATCATGCCGCAAGACAGCGAAGATAGTGCGTTACTAGGCGGTGTATTGCTGTCTGTAAGCATGCTGTACGATCCAGAAACGTCGATTGCAACGCTTGCTGAACAAGGCATTGAAGGCTTAGAGCAATTTGAAGAAATCTTCAAGTCGATCCCAATGATGCTGTGTGGCTTAACCATGCGTGGTGTGACACTCGCTCAAGCAGAATAAGCTAACCGCCGCTGTTTGTTCAGCGGCTTTTCTCAACGAATCCCGCCTCTTTATTCCAAACACACTCAATCAGTTCACACTTACATCACCAACTGATAAAAATAGAGTTACATCTTTTTATCAGCCCTGCTAATATTCGCCACCAACATTCCACCCATTAAAACTCCGTGATGCGAATTATTCGAAACAATACGAGTATGCAAAAGGTCTTGGCGATTTACGTCATTGCCGCTCTTTTGTTTCAACTTTATTTGCTCGCCACCATGGCTCTGAACCCTTCACAAGTACATAGTAAAAACTGGCTATCGAAAGCGCAGGGAGAAAAAGTCTTGTTTTGTACCGCAGAAGGTTTTAAGTGGATAGATATTAGTGAGTTAATCGCTGCCAATGACGATAGTGACACCAGTCAACACAACTATCACGATCCACTCAAGTTCAGTTGCCCTCTATTAGACGTGTGTCAACTTGCGCTGTTGATCTTCGCGATGATTGCAAGCGTTATTGCTCTGTGGTTAGTTCGTATTCAACCTCCATTCAACGCTTACCGGTATCTTAGAGTCACGCAACGAATCTATTTATCCCTAGCGCCTAAACAGTCGCCTCCTAACTTTATCTACGCGTAACAACACAAACGACATATAAAGTAAGCCCGTTTTAATGGCGGAGTCGCTCTGCGCGTACATCGTCATGCTTTAAAACTCTACGGGTTTTGCTTCACTACTTCGCCAGCCTTATTCCAATACCATCGCTGGCAACACATAAAGTTAGGATTCAAAATGAACAAATACCTTCAAACACTGTTACTAAGCGCATTCACATTCTTTAGCGTTCAGACTGTGGCTCACGAGTACAATACGGGGAATATTGAGATCGACCATCCGTGGAGTCGTGAAGCGCCTCCAACTGCAACGGTTATCGCCGGTTTTTTCCAGCTCAAGAACAACGCTCAACAAGACGACTACTTAATTAGTGCCTCAACGCCTGTCGCACCAAGGGTCGAGATTCACACCCATGAAATGTCAGACGGCATGATGCAGATGAAGCAAATTGACCGCGTTAAAATCGCAGCGCAAGAGACGGTCATGTTCAAACCGGGTAGCTACCACCTAATGATTTTCAATCCTGAAAAGGCTTATAAGCAAGGGGAACGCTTCCCGATGACGTTAGTCTTTCAAAATGCTGGCGAGGTTCAAGTCGAATTAGCAGTCGAGAAAAACGGTCACGTTCACGCCCACTAGGCGATAAAAAATGCCCCACTTAGCTAAGTGGGGCACTGGACTCCTAACGCAAGGTTACGGATAAACTTAATTGGATTTCGCGCTCGCCGCTGCTTGCCAGTCGAACGATATAACGCGCTCATCAGCGATGTAGAACAACTTACTGCCTGCAGGAATTTCACGGTCGAGGTCTGGATTCAGTTCTATCCCCTGACCGACATCAATCGCAATCAAAGTCGCGTGATAAGCTCGCTTGATATACGTAAAAATTGCTTCTACGTCCGTCGCAGGAGCGTCTTCAGGATAAAAGGTTGAATACTGTGTCATACCGCGAGTCGATGCGAGTAGTTCTTGGTGCAACGCGCTGGAACCCGGATCAACCGCCGCTTTGGCAAGCATTTCCGCGCCAACAGCGGGAATGCACTCTGCTTTCGGGCAATGTTGACTCAACAAGTTACCTAACGCTTCGTCTTTAAAATACGCCAGTAAGTGCGCGTCAGGGTTAATGTTGGCACAGTACAACGACGCCGATAATGTAATGTCATCTTCTAGGTTATCCACCACAACACAACTCGCGCTCGGTACGTTCGCTAGCTTCATTTGCTCGCTATCGGTATAACTGGTCACTTTGACGAACTGAATTTCTCCCGGCAACGGGTTTTCGATGTCAGAACGGCTGCATAATACAATCGGCCTTTTGCCCTCTTCTTCGTGTTGCAACATTCGAATCAAATGAACGGTACGCTGACCATTCCAACCCAGCAAAAGAATATGATTTTCCACGTTCACTCTCCGTTTCCCTAATACGCCCGCTCGCCAATAATCAATCGCACCGCTTGCCACTCGACCTAATATCGCAGCAAACAAACTCAATCCGCCCGGTATGACAAACAAGATGACGATCCACTTACCCAAATCTGTTGTTGGCGAATAATCGCCATAACCAACCGTTGACGCAGTGACCATCAAGTAATAGATAAATGTTGAAAGATCGTTAGTCAGATCAGTCTCGCCCGCGGTGTACAACAATACCCAAGCAATTAAGATGTATAACACGCTGAGAACCAGTAGGTTTCGGTTGCTCAGACTAAACACATTCGACTTGAACCATCTTTTAAAAACGAACCAAACGGTCATAGATACACCAGAGTCTTTGTTTAAGTCATTGAATAATGATTATATACATAAGCGACAATCGGTTACTTAGCAACAGCGATAAAAAAACCAGCTAAATAGCTGGTTTTTGATACATGTCTTGTAACGAGTTTACGCGTTGCCTTTCACTTGCATATTGAGCTGCTCAGCGAAATCAAGCATGCGATTAAGCGGGATCAAAGACTTCACTCGTAGCGCTTCATCAACGAAGATCTCGTGGTCTTCACCACCGTCACGTAGCGCGGTTTCGATTGCTTTAAGACCGTTCATTGCCATCCAAGGACAGTGAGCACAGCTGCGGCAAGTGGCACCTGCACCAGCGGTCGGCGCTTCAATTAGCTCTTTCTCAGGCACGAGTTGCTGCATCTTGAAGAAGATACCTTTGTCCGTTGCCACGATCATTTGCTTGTGTGGCAACTCTTTTGCCGCTTTGATGAGCTGGCTGGTTGAGCCCACCGCGTCTGCCAGTTCAACAACGCTTGCTGGTGACTCTGGGTGAACCAAGATTGCCGCTTCTGGGTAGACCGCTTTCATCTTACGTAGCGCGTCTGCCGAAAACTCGTCGTGTACCACACACTCACCTTGCCAAAGCAACATATCAGCGCCAGTTTTGTTGGCAATGTATGAACCTAGATGGCGGTCAGGGCCCCAGATGATCGGTTTATCTTCCGCGTCTAGGTGCTCAACGATTTCAAGGGCAATACTCGATGTAACAACCCAATCTGCGCGCGCTTTTACCGCCGCAGAAGTGTTGGCGTATACAACAACCGTATGGTCTGGGTGTGCGTCACAGAACTCACTGAACTTGTCTGCAGGACAGCCTAAGTCTAATGAACACTCTGCTTCAAGGGTTGGCATCAAGATGCGTTTTTCTGGGGTGAGAATCTTTGCAGATTCCCCCATAAAACGAACACCAGCGATTATTAGGGTGCTTGCTGGGTGACGGTTACCAAACTTCGCCATCTCTAAAGAATCACCTACAAAACCGCCTGTTTCTTCAGCCAGCGCCTGGATTTCAGGGTCGGTATAGTAGTGTGCGATCAGCACCGCGTCTTTTTCTTTCAACAGCTTTTTAATATTCGCAATATACGTTTGCTTTTCGCTGTCTGTAAGCGGTGTTGGTTTTGGAGGAAAAGGGTAAACAGTTTCGATCTTATCTAAAATGTGGCTCATTGCTCTTGCTCTACGCAACTTCCAGTAATCCAAGTATTGTAACCCTAACCCGATTCAAGATGCCAGTTTATAGCCCAATAAGTTGGTTGTTATTGTGCTACTAAAAGGAATAAGCCGAGATCAAAAAAGAGCGCCGAAGCGCTCTTTTTTGTTATACCAATCACAGTAAGTAAATGATCAGATATAGCGAAGGAAAAACACTTGAGAACAAGGCAAAATTTTTCGATAAGTAGTTATTCTACAATCAAAAATTTCAACGCAGTTATCGAGTATTTTAACAAGCTAGAATGAGCAGTTATTTACTACGATTGGTATTAGTTAAGACGCTCGCTTGCGAGCTTCGCCGATGCGCTGTTTGGATATTCATCCAATACTTGCTGGTAGTATTTCTTCGCTTGAGTCGCATTGTTGTTGCGAGTCGCGATGTCACCTAGCTTCACTAAAGCATCAGCACGCTTGTTTGAATCCTTGTAAGAGACAACAGCGGCAAAACTCTTCACTGCGTCTTTATCTTGCTTCTTGGCAAAATAAAGCTGACCTAACCAGTAGTGTGAGTTTGCTGAAAACGTGGAATCAGGGTAGTCACTCTGAAACTTCTGGAACGCTGCAATCGCGCCAGTGTAGTCACGTTTTTTAAGAATAAGGTCGACTGCGTTTTGGTATGCAGTTTGTTCGTCCGCGTTAGTGGTGTACTTTCCGGCAGCGGCACCTTTATCTTGCTTTGGTGCGGGCGTTTCGGCTGCGGGCGCGGCGGCTTTTTGGCTGCGTAGTTTGTCTAGTTCAATAAACAACTCACGCTGACGCTGCAACATTTGTTGCATTTCATAGTTGTTTTGTTCCAGTTGACCACGCAAATCACTGATTTCCAGAGCCATATTGTCCACTTGCTGTTGTAGCTGCAACTGGACGCGATTGCGGTTTTGTAGCAGACGTTCAAGACGCTGAACTTCGGATTCGTTTGTACGGGCAGAGGCAACATTACTACCGCTTAGATCAGATACTGGAGCTGGTGCAGCGAGAACAGTACTCGCTGCACTTGCCAGTAACGTAAGCGTAATGACGCGCTTTAGGTTACTGAACATAGGGATTATCCTTGATTAGTATACTAGAACAGCACGACGGTTCTTAGCGTACACATCATTAGATTGACCTAGAAGAAGAGGCTTCTCTTCGCCGTAGCTAACGATTGAGATTTGGTCCGCTTGAACACCTAGTGCTTGTAGGTATTTCGCAACTGCAGTTGCACGACGCTCGCCTAGTGCGATGTTGTACTCTGGAGTACCACGCTCGTCTGCGTGACCTTCAACAGTTACTTTAAGTGCTGGGTTTTTGCTTAGGTAAGCTGCGTGAGCTGCTAGCATCTCTTCGTAATCCGCAGCGATAGTTGAGTTATCGAATGCAAAGTAGATGGTTGAAGATTCACGTAGAGCTTGCTCTTTAAGTTCTTGCTCAGAAAGCTGGCCATCTTGGTCCATTGGAGAAACAACCGTTGTATCAACGCTACCTGCTTCACCAGCAGTAGTTTGGTTAGTTTCAGAGCCAGTTGCGTTAGCTGCGTCGTCACTTGAACTACACGCTGTAACTGCTAGTACTGGTAGCGCAATTAGTAGCCCTTTAAGAACTTTGTTTAGTTGCATTTTTATTTTTCCTTAGTTGTTGATACTTACTTGCTACAAAAACGGTGACCATGCAGGAGCACGAACTCGTCCGTTTGTTGCTGGTAATCGAGCCTTAAAGCGTCCATCTATCGATACCATCGAAAGAACGTTAGTTTTCTGATAAACAGAGCTGTATATAACCATGCCGCCATTCGGAGCGATGCTTGGAGATTCATCCAACAGTGTCTTGGTTAACACTTGAACCGAACCTGTTTCCAAATCCTGTTTCGCAAGATTAAATCCAGAGTTGCTACGGTTCACCATAATTAGGAACCGACCATCTGGTGTAATCTGACCACCTAGGTTCTGACTTCCCTGCCAGGTCAAACGCTTCGGAGAGCCGCCTGCCAAATCTACTTGATAAATCTGTGGTTTTCCACCTCTATCCGAAGTGAAGATCAAGGTTTTGCCATCTGGATGCCAGAAAGGTTCGGTATTATTTGAGCGACCAGTGGTGATTTGTTTCAGTTTACGCGTCGTCAAATCCATGGTGTAAACATGCAGACTACCTGATTTAGACAACACCAGCGCTAACTGCTTGCCATCTGGGGAAAATCTTGGTGCACCATTGTGACGAGGGTATGACGTGACCTTCTCACGTTCACCGGTATAGATGTTCATGATGAAGATTTCAGCCTGACCATTTTGGAAGCTTACGTACGCAAGCTTTTTACCGTCCGGTGACCATGCTGGTGACATTAGTGGTTGCTTCGAGCGTAATACTAAGCGCTCGTTGTAGCCATCATAGTCCGATACACGAAGTTGGTATGGGTACTTCTGGTCTTTGTCATTCACCACAACATAAGCAATGCGTGTTAAGAACGCGCCGCGCTCACCCGTCAATTCTTGGTAAATCAGATCCGAGATACGGTGTGCGTATTCGCGCATGCGTTTACCCGGAACCGTCGCACGTTTGTTGAACAGTACGTGGTCTTGTGAAAGTACCAATTGACCGTCAGCGCTTAATGCTTTGCTCTGACCTTGCGTTAACTGACCGCGTACGACGTCAACTAACTGGTAGTTGATCAGGTAGCTGCCATCTGGATTTTGCGAGATGCTGCCCGTCAGCAGTGCATCCACACCCATACCCGTCCAAGCGTCAAAATTCACTTCAGACGCGTTATAAGGGGTTTGTGGCATTTTGCTGGTCGGAACCGGACTGAATTTACCACTGCGTTGTAAATCTGAAGCGATAACCGCAGACATGTCATGTGGTAACTTAGTCGCGCCCTCCCACTTGAATGGGACGATCGCAATCGGACGAGCCGAATCAATACCATCGGTAATGACCAGTTCCAATGCCGCATTTGCGACATTCGTTATACTGCTTAGCAGTACAAACATTCCTAGTAAAAGGCGTTTAGTCACGTCTTATTCCTTTTAGTCCAATGCAACAGTTAAGTTGATATCTTTAAGTTTTTCGTTAACAGAAGCTTCCGCCGATTTAGGGAAAGAGCCAACCTGAGCAATCGCACTCTTGGCTGCAGCACACACTCTTGAATCTCCACCCAACACGGTAACACCAGAAACCAACATGTCTGAACCTGTAGGGATCAGTTTGATGTTGACCCTACACTCCTTTCCCAACAGGTAATCGTCCTTAATCAGCCTTTGCTGGATATTTTGAGTATAGATAGACGACATACGTGCCAACTCATCATTAATGAACTGATTACGTGCGGCGCTGTTTTGATCCGCTTCGGTTTCCAATCCTGCAAAGATGTCGTTAAGCGCCGCTTCTTGTTCTTTGCGCTCACGCTCTAAGCGTTGAAGACGCTCTTTCTCTTTGCGGGCTTTTTCTGCTGCTTCCTTAGCGGCCTTCTCTTTAGCGATACGCTCTTGTTCCGCTTTCTTAGCCGCTTCACGTTCACGACGTGCTTTTTCTTCGGCTTCTTTTGCCGCTTTTTCACGTGCGATACGTTCTTGCTCGGCTTTCGCGATCGCCGCTTCTTTCGCTAAACGTTCTTGTTCCGCTTTTTTAACCGCTTCTTCTTTCGCTTTGCGCTCAGCTTCTGCCTTCGCTGCTCGCTCTTTTTCTTTGCGAGCTCGAGCTTCTTCCGCTTGGCGTTCTTTCTCTTTTTGAACGCGCTGCTTTTCAGCTTCACGCGCGGCTTTCGCTTCTTTTGCTTGCTGTTCTTTCAGCTTACGAATACGCTCTTCTTCCGCTTTGCGGTTTTTCTCCAGCTGCTCACTTTCGCGGCGCAGCTTATCTAAACGGTCTTGCTCTTTCTTCGCGGCTTCTTCACGTTGGCTGCGAATTTTCTGTGCCTGCTGCTTGACGAGAGCAGGATCAATCACCACCGCTTGAACCATTTGACCTGTCGGCTCTGGTTTAGACATGGTGAAATCCGCACCCCAGATCAGAGCAACGATCAACAGCGCATGTAGCGAAGTCGATATTGCTATCGACTTGCCGTAATCACTCTTTTTTTTTGGCTTATTGTCTTTCATAAACTAAGCGTGCTTATTCCTTAATGTCCGTCAGCAGACCTACTTTAGGGATACCTGCTTGGCTTAATTCATCCAACACTAATACCACATCTGCGTACGGTGTCGCCGCATCTCCCCCCACTGCAACCGGTGAGTTTGGTTTCAATGAAAGTTCGGCTTTAACGCGGACAATAACGTCTTGAAGCGATAAACCACGTTGCACTTCTTCGTCGTTGACGCTGAGGCCTAAGTTACCGTCACGGTCGATCTCGACAATGATAAAGCTTGCATCATTGTCCCCTGCTAGATCGGAAGCAGGTTTCGCCGTCGCGGTTTTCGGTAGCTCGACATCCACACCTTGGGTGACGAAAGGTGACGTCACCATAAAGATGATCAACAGTACCAACATGACGTCGATATAAGGTACGACGTTGATCTCTGCCGTCATCTTTCGCTTTTTACGTTGATACCCCGCCATTACGCTTATTCCTTATGCACGCTTTCACGGCCAGACATCGCCTGACGGTGAAGAATGCTGTGGAATTCTTCAGAAAACGTGGCGTAGTTGTGCTCTAGTTTGCCAACTTTGTTGCTTAGACGGTTGTAAGCCATTACCGCTGGAATCGCAGCAAACAGACCCATCGCCGTAGCAACAAGTGCTTCCGCGATACCCGGAGCAACCATCGCAAGCGTTGCTTGTTTCACTTCGCCTAGAGCGATAAACGCGTGCATGATACCCCACACGGTACCAAACAGACCGATGTAAGGACTGATCGAACCCACAGTGGCAAGGAAAGGTAGATTGGTTTCCAGTTCGTCGACTTCGCGAGCAACGGCGACGCGCATTGAACGACCTGTGCCTTCCATAATGAAATCGGGTGAATCTACGTTCGATTTACGCAAACGGGCGAATTCTGTGAAGCCTGAGTAGAAAATCTCTTCTGTACCAGACAGTTCATCTTTACGCTTTTTGGCATTTTGATACAGAATCGATAGATCGGTCCCTGACCAGAATTTATCTTCGAATGTTTCGGTATCTTTAAACGCTTGAGAGAGTACTTTGCTGCGTTTGATAATCATTGCCCAAGAAGCAATCGACATACCCAGCAAGGTTAACATCACCATTTTTACCAGCAGACTGGCTTGTAAAAAAAGGTCAAGCATTGAAATATCAGCGGTCACTGTGCGTAAACTCCATAACTATTGATTGAGGAATCGCGATTGGCCTCATTTTCTCATTGTCGATACATGCTACCTTAACCATTGACTTACACAATGATTTGCCCGCAGGATTTACGATCTCCTGACAGAAGGTAAGCGATGCCTTTTTTATTTCTGCGATTGAGCTTTTCACTACCAAGTGGTCGTCTAAACGCGCACCCTGCAAGAAATCGATGTCCATGTGTCGGACTACAAAACCAATGTTTTGTTCCAATAGTGTTTGTTGTGAAACGCCAACACTGCGAAGCAGCTCGGTTCTTGCTCGTTCGAAAAACTTTAGATAGTTAGAATGGTACACAACACCACCAGCATCGGTATCTTCGTAATACACGGTGATTGGCCATTCAAAAATAGCTTGGGTTGATTGCACTACTGAACCCTTTTAACTCGTTGAAGAGCCTTACTATAACGCATCCCATGACCGTATGTGCAAGGGATAACAACGGATTTCCATAAATTGGACAAAAAAATAGCGCCAACTAACAATGTTGGCGCTATTTCAATGAACTATTGGATAAATATCTCTCAGCTCACTTATACCAATCGTATCAATGTCAGATAAATTAGGATCGATAACGAAAAGTATGGGCTGAAGAAAACTTGCCAGTACCAGTTACGAGGTTTGAAACTCAAACCAAAAATCATGCTTGAACAAATTGCCCAAATCATTAGCGGTGAGATAACAGCGTTGAAGCCACCAATGGAAGCAGAATATGCTTCTGGATCCCACATCACCATCGCAACATGATAAAAACCCAGCAATAGTGATAAGACCCTAAACAGGGTCTTATCTAATGGTGCATGTAGCTTGGCTACCTGCGCAGCGAGGTTACTCACTGTCTTTATCCATCATTTCAGAGTGCTCTAACCAAAGAGCGTTGATGATACCGAATGCACAAGCAAGTAGTACACCTAGAATCCATGCGAAATACCACATAGTAAATGCTCCTTAGTAAAGTGAGTTTTTGTTGTCTTCGATGTATTTGTTATCCAGACGACCAAACATCTTGTAGTAAGTCCAAGAGGTGTAGCCAAGGATAACCGGAACCATAACCGCAGCAACCGCTGTCATTAGGTTCAGAGTCAGCTCAGACGACGTAGAATCCCACATGGTCAGACTATGGCTTGGCATTAGGTCTGACGGCATGATGAATGGGAACATCGCGAAACCAGCCGTTAGGATCACACCCGCGTTACCAAGGCTTGAAGCTAGGAACGCGATACCGCCTTTTTCAAGACGAGATGCCAACACAGCGAGTAGCGGCATTACCACACCAAGGATTGGTGCCGTCCACAGTAGCGGATAGGTTTCGAAGTTGTTCATCCAAGCACCCACTTCACGAATCACTTCTTTGTTGAGTGGGTTTGACGCTGCGTTAGTATCGATCACGCTAGTAATCACGTAGCCTTCGATGCTTTGCACCCAGAAACCAGCCGCAACAAACGCAGCGACAGTCAGTAGACCCATAATTTGAGCAACGTTGCGAGCACGCACGTGTACTTGGTCTGTAGTCTTCATCTGTAACCAAGTTGAACCTTGCATCAGAATCATGAACAAGCTAACCAGACCACAAAGTAACGCGAATGGGTTTAGCAGACCAAAGAACGAACCGTGGTACGTTGGCATCATAAAATCACTCAGTTGGAACGGTACGCCTTGTAGCAGGTTACCAAACGCCACACCAAAGATGATTGGTGGAACAAAACCACTGATAGAAATACAGATATCCCAAGTGTTACGCCATTTTGGCTCTTCGATCTTCGAACGATAATCTAAGCCTAGTGGACGTAACCAAAGCGCTGCCAGCGTTACGATCATCGCTAGGTAGAAACCTGAGAACGATGTTGCGTAAACCAAAGGCCATGCAGCAAACAGAGCACCACCAGCGGTGATAAGCCATACTTGGTTACCATCCCAGTGCGGTGCGATGGTGTTGATCATCACACGGCGCTCGTTGTCATTTTTGCCGATAACAGGTACAAGCGCGCCTACACCCATATCGAAACCGTCAGTAATTGCGAAACCTACCAGTAGAACACCGATCAGTACCCACCAGATAAGTCGCAAGATTTCGTAATCAAACATTTCGTGTCTCCTTGCCTTACGCTTCTACTTGGCGGCTAACTTTGTCTTCTACAGAGTCAGCGTTTTGCTCAAAGTGGTAGCGACCAGTTTTCAGGCTGCTTGGACCTTTCCGAGCAAATTTCACCATTAGGTATACTTCGGCAATCAGGAACACTGTGTACAGTGCGATGATTGCGAATAGCGATGTCCAGATTTCAGCCGCTGTCAGCGCAGACGCTGCAACGTGTACCGGAAGGATTTCACCTACCGCCCAAGGCTGACGCCCAAACTCAGCAACAAACCAACCTGCTTCGATCGCAATCCAAGGCAGTGGAATACTGATTAGCGCAGCTTTCAGAATCCAGTTTTTTTGCTCGATCTTTTGACGGCAAGTCTGAATGAACGCCGCACCGAATACGAATAGCATAATGAAGCCACACGCCACCATGATACGGAATGACCAGAATAGCGGCCAAACAGTTGGGATAGAGTCATCCGCAGCGGCTTGGATTTGTTCTTCTGTCGCGTCAACAACGTTTTCGGTGTAACGCTTAAGTAGAAGACCGTAACCGAGGTCACCTTTCACTTCATCAAACGCCGTCATGTTCGCTTCTGATTTATCACCAGCGCGTAGTTTTTCTAGCAACTCGTATGCGTACATACCCGTGCGGATACGCTCAACGTGCTCGTCACGCAGGTCACGAAGACCGGTTACTTGCTCGTCAAAAGAACGCGTTGCGATAATACCCATGACGTAAGGAATCTTGATTGCGTAGTCGGTGTGCATGGTCTCTTGGTTTGGGATACCAAACAGAGTGAAGGCTGCTGGCGCAGGTTCTGTGTGCCACTCTGCTTCGACCGCTGCAAGTTTCACTTTTTGCACTTCACCTAACTCGTAACCTGATTCGTCACCCAGTACGATTACAGACAGGATAGCGGCCATACCAAACGACGCTGCGATAGCGAATGAACGACGTGCGAATGCAATGTCACGACCTTTCAGTAGGTAGTAAGAGCTGATGCCAAGAATAAACATTGCGCCAGTCGTGTAACCTGAAGCCACTGTGTGTACGAACTTAACCTGAGCAACAGGGTTTAGAACCACTTCAGCGAAGCTCACCATTTCCATACGCATAGTTTCGAAGTTGAACTCAGCGCCAACTGGGTTTTGCATCCAACCATTTGCCACTAGGATCCAAAGTGCAGAGAAGTTAGAACCCAACGCTACCAACCAAGTCACAACAAGGTGTTGACGTTTAGTCAGGCGGTCCCAGCCAAAGAAGAACAGACCAACAAACGTCGATTCTAAGAAGAAGGCTACAAGGGCTTCGATCGCTAGAGGAGCACCGAAAATATCACCTACATAATGCGAATAGTACGACCAGTTAGTACCGAACTGGAATTCCATGGTTAAGCCAGTCGCTACACCAAGCGCAAAGTTAATACCAAAAAGCTTACCCCAGAACTTTGTCATGTCCTTATAGATTTGCTTATCCGTCATTACGTACAGAGATTCCATGATGGCTAATAAGAACGCCATACCTAGAGTCAATGGTACGAAGAGGAAGTGATACATCGCTGTCAGTGCAAATTGCAACCGCGATAGATCAACTACGTCAATCATGTTTTCTCCTATGTGTCGGCTGAAGACACTCTCTACATTTTACTTGCATAAGTAAGCGTTTCACACGCTTTATCTTTGTTGCAAAGAAGCAACACCTTGTTGCAAAAATGTACCGTAACGGTTAGTTAATTGTTAAGCATCAGCTAATATAGCTGGAGCTAATATTACTTGTAAAAACAGATTGTTTCAAAAGGTTTATGGGAGAGATTCGCTTTGATTTGAGTCAATCTTTAGACGCTGTTTTTGATTAAAAAATCCACACCTTGATCTACATCAATAGATTATGGTCGAAAATGTTAAGCGACGGTGACTAGTAGACGAGATTAGGTATTTATGCACTACAAGTGCGCAACATCTAATGCTAATCCATTACTTCTTTAGGGGTAGGAGAGATTTTAAAAGTGTGACATCGATCGTATAGAACAAAATAGCCAGTCACGGAGACTGGCTATGAAAACTTATTTTTCAATTCCGAAATGGAGATAAGCTCGATCAGTTGCGATTCGGCCGCGCGGAGTGCGTTGCAGATAGCCTTGTTGAATAAGATACGGCTCTAACACGTCTTCGATGGTGTCTTTCTCTTCACCGATCGCTGCCGCCATGTTATCTAACCCAACCGGACCACCAGAGAATTTCTCCATGATCGCCAGTAAGAGCTTTCTGTCCATGTAGTCAAAGCCTTGAGCGTCGACGTCTAACATGTTTAGCGCTTTATCAGCAATATCCACGCAAATGTGACCATTACCCTTCACTTCTGCATAGTCTCGCACGCGGCGCAACAAACGGTTGGCGATACGCGGTGTTCCTCGCGCTCGTCGTGCGACTTCCAGCGCACCATCGGCGTCCATTGATAAGCCCAGGCAATCCGCGCTGCGCTGGACGATGTTTTGCAGATCAGCGATCTTGTAGTACTCAAGGCGCTGAGTAATACCGAAACGGTCGCGCAGAGGCGAAGTCAACGAGCCGGCTCGGGTGGTCGCGCCGATCAAAGTAAACGGCGGTAGGTCAATCTTGATTGAGCGAGCCGCAGGCCCTTCACCAATCATGATGTCCAACTGGTAGTCTTCCATCGCAGGATACAGCACCTCTTCCACCATCGGGCTTAAGCGGTGTATCTCATCGATGAAGAGCACGTCGTTTTCTTCTAAATTGGTCAGCAGCGCGGCAAGGTCTCCGGCTTTTTCCAATACAGGACCTGATGTGGTGCGAATATTTACGCCCATTTCATTGGCAACAATGTTCGCCAGTGTGGTTTTACCCAAACCTGGAGGACCAAAGATCAATAGATGGTCGAGCGCTTCTTGGCGAAGCTGCGCCGCTTTAATAAAGATCTCCATCTGGTTACGAACGTGGTCTTGCCCTTTGTAGTCTTCAAGCTTCTTAGGACGAATGGCACGGTCGATGACGTCTTCATCGCGGTAGGTTGGATTCTCTGGTGCGATTAAGCGATCCGCTTCAATCATAGTCGGTAACCTTGTGTTTAAACCATCGATTTAAGAGCTTCGCGGATCAGATCTTCGCTGCTCATATCCGCAGTCATAACTTGAGAAACCACTTTCGACGCTTGTGTTGGTTTGTATCCCAACGCCAACAGAGCACTGATCGCTTCTTCTTCTGCGCTGTTTGTCGCTGGCGTGTTATCAACGGGTGCAGCGTCAGTGTACGGCGTAAACAGGTCTCCTGCTCCCCACCCTTTCAGGCGGTCTTTCATTTCGACCACCAAACGCTCGGCAGTTTTCTTACCTACGCCCGGCAATTTCACCAATGTCGATACGTCTTCACGCTCTACACAAGAAACAAACTGGCTTGCCGTCATACCCGACAAAATACCCAGACCGAGTTTAGGGCCAACACCGTTTGCTTTGATCACTTCGCGGAACAGCGCACGCTCTTTTACTGTGTTGAAACCGTAAAGCAGTTGGGCATCTTCTCGAACAACAAAGTGAGTATAAATGATCGCTTCTTCACCGATGTTTGGCAGTTCATAGAAGCAGCTCATTGGCATTTGCACTTCATAACCGATGCCATTCACTTCGATGAGCAATTCAGGGGGTTGTTTTTCAATCAGAATGCCGCGTAGACGTCCAATCACAGTAAATTCTCTTTAGAAATGGATTTGCGACAGGATAATAAAGAACTGGATAGACATCCAGTTCTTTATCGATTGTGTTGTCATTTTTGAGTAAACCGTCCCGCAGACTCAACTGCGGTTTATCGGTAGCGACCTCGGCGTGCACTGGTCGCTTTACCTGCCATCGCCACAAGGGTTTTGTTGGTGTTAGCGTGACAAATAGCGACACCGAGCGCATCGGCTGCATCGGCCTGAGGTTTGGAAGGCAGTTTCAGCATATGTTGTACCATGTGCTGCACCTGCGCCTTGTCGGCTGCCCCCGTACCAACAACCGCTTGTTTAATCAAACGCGCTGCGTATTCGTAGACCGGCAGCTCATTGTTTACCGCGGCAACAATCGCACTCCCACGTGCTTGACCAAGTTTCAGCGCAGAGTCGGCGTTACGCGCCATAAATACTTGCTCAATAGCAAACACATCGGGTTGGAACTGGGTAATGATTTCAGACACACCCGCGTAGATCTGCCTTAATCTACCCGGGAGTTCTTTTTCTGAAGTTCGGATACAGCCACTGCCAAGGTATTGCAAGTGGCGACCGGTTTGGCGAATGACCCCATAGCCCGTAATTCGCGAGCCTGGGTCGATACCTAATATTACTGACATTGAAACCTAATCGTCATTATTTCTTCTAACGGTATGGTAAATCAGACAGCAGACTATATCGAGGTAATTATCGCGCGACTCGACAAACCTGGCTCTAATGGAACTTCAATCACTTGCGTTGGCTCATTGATCAAACGCTCGCCTGTCCAGTAATCGTACCAAAAGACAGGATGATCTGAGGTTAACGTCACGTCACGCCCCGGTTGTTGGTAATTAAACAAACAGTGCAGCTCATTGTGCTCCGTTACGGGTAAAAAAGCATGATGTAAGTTAAGCGCCGTAAATCGCGCCGCCTGCTGGGTATGCTTATGGCGAAGAATCAACTTAGACAAACTCTGCTTAGCAAAAGGCGTTAAGTCTGGGAGTGGGTCACCAGAAAGCAGTAATCCGCCACACGCCAGCAGCGCATCACGGTGAAACTCGTAATTTTGCCGATCGGTCGCTTGATTGGACAACGAGACAAACGTCGCACAGTCCGGATCAATTTGCCATAACTTACGATGTTGCCAACTTCGATAAAACGTTTCCTTGGCAATCTGCTCAAAACGGCTGGCGCTGCGCTCAACGTCATCCGATACTCGCATCGCATCGACCATACCTAATGACGGCCACATTGGCGCGTTGCAGCCGAGAATCATCGCATCCCCAGCGCCTTCAGCTATTGCTTCCATCCCCATTCGGTAAGCTTCGACACCCGTTACCCCGCTTTGATGACGCGTACCTTTGAGCGTCCCCCAATAATTGGCATCAAGTTTAAACATCTCAACACCCCATTCCTCACGCATGGTTTTAACCACCAACGTTAAGTGTTCTTGCACCACAGGGTTGGAGGTATCGAGGATATACCAAGGCGTGCAACGCCAACCCGCATAGGTAATGTCTTCCGCTTTAAGTGGCTGTCCATTGTCATGGGTCACAAACCAATCAGGGTGTTGTTGGAACAGCTGAGACTCTGGTTGTGCAATAAATGGCGCTAACCAAATCGCTGGCTTTTTACCTTTCGACTTGATGGCCTGAAGCACCGAATGGACGCCAGAAGGAAACTTATCAGACGGCGTTAACCAATCGCCCATGAACGCTTGATAACCATCATCGATCAAAACATATTCCAGCGGCATCAAATCTGAATGCATCGCCTCTAGATTCTCAACGATATCTTGTTGTTTAACGTCAGCGTAATAAGCGTACCAAGAACACCAGCCGATCGGCGCATTCGCGGTGACACCGTCGCGCTTAGGATGATGAGCTTCTATCAAGCGACTGAACTCGTTGAAAAGCTCGCTCATCGATTCACCCTGCAAAAACACCACCGATTCCAGTTGATTGCTCGACCAGTCTTGTGGGTGAGAGTTTTCTCCGTCCAAATAGGCATTAATCAAGGTGTGGTTATCGCGATGTTCAAACTCAAAGTAACCGGCAAAGCGGTGACAAGAGGTAAAACCAAACAGTGCATAACCAGATGAGCTTTCGATCACCATGTAGTTGTAATAGCGCTGAGGGTCGCGAGGCGGATAAATCCGATAGGTAGAGCTGTTGTCTGGGCAACGACCGACTGGCGTGGGATCAAACGCCGTACCTGTCGTCTGGCACAACATCTGGAAACCGTCGCCTAATACGACGGCGCTACGCTCATAATCGAACACCGTTTGGCACAGTAGGAAACGGTTACTTAAGCCATCGTTATTGATGCCTTGATAGGAAAAACTCAGCTCGTTTTGGGTATGCTCTGTGCGTACGTCAAAGTTAGGAACATTAACGATACGCCCATTTGATAGTTCTATTTTTTGAGCCATAGCAAAGTCCCAGTTATCGCTAGATAATTTAATTAGAGCATTGGATACGGCTACTGTCTATTTCATCAACAGCGCATTTCATTGCCTGTCTCACGCTTTTGACAATTCAACAAGATGCTTATCAAATGCGTTGGTTACGCCTTAAACAATCAGCTTAAAAATGCAGCAGCGCACTTGAGTTGCTTATCGCAAAGACAAAAAAATACCAGCCTAGCAAGACTGGTATTTTTGATGAGAATGTCGTGATTACGCGACTTCGATTGGACCACCAAATGAAGTGACTGGTGGAACTTTACCTTTAAACTTCTCAAACTGAACGATACAGGTGTTTGCCGAGGTTGCCTGAGCAAGCTCTGAAGAACCGATATCCATTGTCAGAGTATTCGGGTCACCGTAAGTACAGATCGCACCTTCTTTCTCGTTTAGCGGACCGTACCATGCACCTTCTTCGATACGGATAACGCCACGTGGGTAGCTGTCAGTCAGTACTGCACCAGCTAGAAGCTGACCACGGTCGTTGTATACGCGTACTAAATCACCGTCTTTAATGCCTTTTTCTTTTGCATCTAGCGGGTTGATATAAACCGGTTCACGACCTTGTACCGCGTAAGTCGCGCGGAACTCTTCAGATTCACACATTTGTGAGTGCAGACGTTTGTCTGGGTGACAAGACTGCAGCCAGAATGGGTATTTATCTGAACCCGGACCACCGTGAGAACGTTCTGTCTTTTCAAACCACATTGGGTGCTCTTGACAGTGTTCGTAGCCGTAACGACCAATCTTACGTGACGTGATCTCGATAAAGCCTGACGGAGTACCTAGTGCGTTGATCTCTGGGTCTTTACGGAAGTCCGCATGGCGAACCCAAGGTTGGCCTTCACCAAAGTCTAGTACGCTCTTCTCCCAGAACTCATCAAATTCTGGCATATCGAACTTGTCTTTGTTCGCTGCACGACAATCATCGTACAAAGAACGAACCCATTGCATTTCATCCATACCACGGGTGTACTCGTTGTGGCGGCCAAAGCGACGAGTTAGCTCAGTAAAGATCTCGAAGTCCGTCTTAGACTGGAACAATGGATCCACCAAACGGTGCATCGCAATCAAACCCTTACCTGAGTAAGAACCGTACACATCAATGTCGTTACGTTCCCATTGTGTACACGCTGGTAGAACGATATCTGAGAAACGACAAGTTGCTGTCCACGCGAACTCAATAGTCACAACAGTTTGCAGCTTCTTGAACGCTTTCTTCATGCGGTTGCGGTCTTGGTGGTGATGCCACGGGTTGTTACCCGAGATAACCATCATCTTGTAACCCGGCAACTTCACTTTTGAGCCGTTGTAGCGGATCTCTTTACCCGGTTCTAGCAAACAGTCAATCCAACGTGCAACAGGGATTGTTTTGCTGTAGCCGTTAAAGTCGTCGTTATCCCATTTTGGTTTCATACCTTGGTCAAGGTTACGTGGGAAACCGCCTGGCGCCGCAAAACCTGTCGAAGGAACACCTATACCTGAGTAATGGTGACCGTAAGAGATACCGCCGCCCGGTAGACCGATTTGACCAACCATTGCTGCAACAACGGCTGCTGCCCAGTATGGTTGCTCACCGTGTTCCTGACGCTGAATACACCAGCCCATCAGAATCTGAGTACGGCCGTTGACTAGCATACGAGCGAATTCGCGGATCTTGTCTGCGCTCACGCCACAGATTTCAGCAGCCCACTCTGGTGTCTTCTCGATTTTGTCTTTCGATTCACCTTGAACGTACTTGATGAAGTCTTCAAAGCCTAGACAGTAAGTCTCGATGAACTTCTTGTCGTATAGATCTTCGTTGTACAGCACGTGAGCGATCGCTAGCATGAATGCCACGTCGGTCAATGGGTTGATGTACAAGTGATCATTTTGCAGGAATCGCTGCGTCTTGTTCTTCACAGGGTCAACCGAGATCACGTTGATCTCACCCTTCGACACTTTTTCTTTCAGTTGTTCAAGGTATGGGAAAGACTGGTGAGTTTCACAGTTCCAACCTACCTGTAGGTTCTTCACTGGGTCGTTCGCCCAAAGGATGATGTTGTCAGAGTTCTTTAAGATCTCAGACCACGACGTACCTTGTGCGTAAACCTCAGTAGAGCCCAGCACGTAAGGCAGGATGGTTTGACCTGCACCCGTTGAGTAGTCACCCACTTTAGTGATGAAGTTACCGTGCATACCTACTGCGCGTTGCATATGACTGGTACAGCTATGGAACTGACCTGTTTGACGCCAACCTGTCTGACCTGCGTGCAACGCCCAAGGACCGTAGTCTTTCTGTACACGCTCAAGCTCACGGTAGAAAAGGTCTAGCGCTTCATCCCAAGTTACGCGAATAAAGCGGTTGTCACCACGCGTTTCTGCGCTGTATTTGTGCTTTTTCAGCCAATCTAGGCGAACCATTGGGTAACGCACACGTGATGGGCTGTAGATAATACCTTTAATACCGTTCAACATTTCTGTTGGGTTAGAGTCTGATTCCAGCGGTTTGATCTCTTGGACTTTACCCGCGTAGACGTGGGCGCGGAACGCGCCCCAGTGTGAACCTGACACTTTCCAAGTACCGGTTGTTTCTGCTGCACTCGCAGACGCTGAGGCCAATAAGCTTGGACCAATGACCGATGCCGCGCTGGTAGTCGCAACACCTTTCAGAAAACTTCTTCGTGTAATAGCCATTTCAATTACTCCGTATGACGCTTATTAGTGGTGACCTTCAGCAAAATCTGAAGAGTGCTTCTGTAGATACTTCAATACTAACGCTTCGCTGTCAGTGTCGAAGTTAACGAATGCAAGCATACCGTTGAACATACCCGGCCATGTGTTCGCGTCGAAGTGCGCTTCATCAGGCTGCGTGTGACATACAGAACAGTTGGTTTTGTACGCTTCACTCGCTTTCTCCCAGATAGGCGTTACGTCGTTAAGCATCGCTTCTTTCTTCATCCACACTTTCGCCGCCACTTTCTCCCATGGCAGACCCGTTAGCTCATCGATTTTCTTCTCGCCAGCCGTCACGATTTCATCGCTTTGTGCCGCTTCTTTAAGTAGAGAACCCACTGCGATGTTCATACCGAAGTCTTCTTGAATTACACGACCAAAACCTTTTGCTTTACGCCAGCCATCGATCTCAACCTGAATCATCTCACCGTCGTCTTCAAGAACAGTCACAGTAGACGCAGGGTTAAGCAGACCAGCTTCCTCGCTCGCTTGCGCGTCGAAGTAAACCGGTAGGTGACGAACACTTACCAATGCTTGACCAACCGAGTAATCAGTATTCGATGTCAATTGCTCTAGCTCACCAACGATACCACCAATGCTATCCATACCCGCTGGAAGTTGGTGCGCAATACCTTTGTGACAGTCAACACAGCTTTGATCTTTCTCTGCCGCTTGTTTCATCTGGATACGAGCAGTCGGAGACATTTGCTCGAAGTCCATCGACTCATAGTTGTGACAGTTTTTACACTCAAGGGATTTGTTTGCCGAGAAACGGTCCCACTCGTGTTTAGCTAGTTCGATACGGCGCTCTTCAAATACGCCCGGTTCGTCGTAATTGCCAAATACTTGCGCAAAAACTTCTTTTGATGCCTGCATCTTACGTGCAATTTTGTCTGTCCAGTTGTGAGGAACGTGACAGTCAGGGCAAGTCGCGCGTACGCCTGAGTGGTTTTTCCAGTGTACCGTTTCTTGAAGTTCTACGTATACGTTGTCACGCATGGTATGACAGCTGATACAGAATTTTTCAGTGTTAGTCGCTTCTAAAGCTGTGTTAAAGCCACCCCAGAAGATAACACCTGCAATAAAGCCGCCCATAGTCAGCACACCAAGGCTGATATGAACTGCAGGGCGCGTCATAGTACGCCACAGTTTGATAATTAATGATTTCATGGTTTGCTCTCTTAAAATCTTTCAAAAATGTGGAAATAAGCTCGATGGCTTACATGCCATGTGCGCCAGGAGGACCAAAGAAGAATACTTGCAGCATCCAAACAATGAATCCGTAGCCTCCGACAAAAGCCACACTCAGAATCGGAAAGAGAACAACTGCAATGAAGAGGAACGACTTCCACTCCAGAGAGCGTTTTTCACCACTCTCAATTTTGTTAACATCACTCATACATTTGCCTATCTTGTATTTAGTGTTTTGGGATAGCTTCAGTGATCAAGCTAAAGTTTTTTTACAATTTCTACTTCAAAATGTTAGACCATACTAATAGTGAGGTTCAACGAATTCCGACCCTTCAAACCTTGTTATTCCACACTTTTTTGAGCTTAACCAGAGATGTGTTTGAATAAGAAATCATGTATAGATTTGCATAGAAATATGAAGAATTGTGAACAGTTAAATCGTTGTTAAATCAGCAACATTTTACAAACAAAAAGCAAACCAAACGGAAAATATCGCCCTTAAGATCATCGAAAAATTTACCGCTCAGACACCAAGATGTGAACAAAATGTATGCAGTTTTGTAGCAATTTATGTCTACAGATAACGCGATACTCTTGGCAAAAAGCTCACCACGTTGCCTTGCTAAGTGGCTGAAATATCGCTTCCTCGTTACAATGGAGAAACGTCGAATGGAGTGATCAGATGAATAGCGTTGTAGATATTTCTTGGCCGTTGCTTGGGGTGTTCTTTTGTACTTTAGCGATCCCGTTGTTTATCAGTCGCTATTACCAACTAGGTATCAGCAAAGATATTTTGATCAGTGTAGGCCGAATGACCGTGCAGTTAATCTTCATCGGCCTGTATTTGGAGTACTTATTTGCGCTAAATAACGTCTGGGTGAACTTAGTTTGGTTGCTGGTGATGACGGTGATTGGCACCAGCTCAATCATCGATAAAGCCAAATTGCCTAAACGACCGTTATTTGTTCCTGTGATCACTGGTTTATTGGTTGGTCTTTCACCCATGTTGGCCGTGATATGCGTATTGGTGGTAAAGCCCGATCCATTCTACAGCGCCCAGTATATGATCCCATTGGCGGGCATGTTGCTTGGCAACTCGCTCGGCGGCAACATCGTCACTTTGCAGAACTTCTTTACCGCTTTATCCCAGCGTAAAGACGAATATGAAGCGGCTATCTCTTTGGGGGCCTCTGTCCAGTTTGCGACGCTCCCTTTTCTACGTGAAGCGATTCAAAAATCACTCGCACCTAGCCTCGCTTCAATGGCCACGACAGGGCTGGTAACCTTACCGGGAATGATGACTGGTCAAATACTCGGTGGCGCAAATCCAGTCATCGCAATCAAATATCAACTTATGATCATGATCGCGATCTTCGTCATGATGTCGGTTTCAACGTCTATCTGCTTGAACTTGACGATCCGTAGCGCGATTCATCCCCATGGCCGAGTACTGATCAAACGCTTAGATAATCAATAGATCTGGAGCGAAACGTGCCAATAAGATCTTATCCACAGAATCTGTGGATAACAGTGGTGATACATATTTAGTGGATCCTCTACAGTGCTGAAATACTCTGGCATCGGAGTATTTTACAGTTATCTGACATAGTAAAAAGCGTACGTAAGACGTAATAAATGCGTCATTTGGCTCCGCTACATTGCAAGAACACACACTCACAAGGATAGCGTTATGTGTCTACAGTACGGCATTGAACAAGTTTTGTACAAAGCGACAGAAGAGGATGAACTGCGTGACTGGTTAGTTGATGAGCCACAAGGGTTGGTTACAGCAGAAGAGTTGTACAGACTAGAAAGATGAGATTAGTTAAGGGAGTAGATATTGTATCTACTCCCTGCAGGTCAATCAGTCGCGCAGGTAAATTAGCCAGTACCATATGCCGACAAACACACCACCGCCGATGATGTTACCTAACGTCACTGGAAGCAGGTTATTCAGCAAGAAATCGACCATGTTGAGGTCGGCATAGTCGGCAATGTTAGCGCCAGTCATTTGCCAAAATTCTGCGGGCGCCAAATTCTTAATACCAATCGCCATCGGCACTTGGAACATGTTTGCAATGCAGTGTTCAAAACCTGCTGAAACGAACATCGCCACTGGCAAGATCATCACCGCGATTTTATCTGTTAGTGTGCGACCGCTGAATGTCATCCATACTGCGACACACACCAAGACGTTACACATTACGCCTAAGGCAACGGCTGATAAGAATGTATGGTGCATCTTGTGTTGAGAAATCGCCATCGCATTCAGGCCAACTTGGCCGTGGTCAAACATATATTGCTTGGTCATCAGCATACAGAACACTAACAACAGTGCCCCGATCAAGTTTCCGCTATACACCACCAGCCAGTTTTTGAACAGCATTTTCCACGTGATCTTGCCGCTTGCTCTCGCCACCAGCGTCAGTACAGAACTGGTGAAAAGTTCACCGCCGGTTACCACTACAAGGATCAGGCCTAGACTAAACGCTAAGCCACCGATTAAGCGTGTAATACCCCAAGGCAGATCAGCCGCTCCAGTGGTCACTATGGTGTAAAAAACGAAGGCAATCCCAATATGCAGACCAGCAGAAATCGCCAGTAGAAAGGATTTAACAGGGTCTTTGGTCGCTTTACCAACCCCTACTTCTGCGGCGCGCTCAGCCATTTGCGGCGGAAGCAAAGAATCAAATTGGTTAAGATTAATCATCGAGGAAACATTTTGAAACAAATGGACGTTGGGCGCGGATAATTACTCGAAAAGTGATCTATTTCAAGCACTAAATATGAGTTTGCACTCAGTTGGTTATCTTTTTATTAAACCCTAGAGCATTCGATAAAATTATCAGTATAAAAACAGATAAATAAAGCTCAACAGACTAAATTAAAAGCATATAAATCAATTGGTTAATATAAAACTCTATTGAAAACTTACTTCTGAGACACTCTTAGTTCTATTATTCATAATAATTGAATTTTTTATTATTTTTCTCTATTAAGTTAGTGTTACTCCCTAGGAGCAGTCATTTGGGCATAAATATCCAGTAAGGTGTTATTGACTCAGATCAGGTGTGATTTTATTTATGCTTTATTTAACGCAAATACATGCCTCAGATAACATTTCTTTCTAAATGCAATTGCCGTGCTTCAGCGCTGGAACTATGGTGAGTGTATTGGTTTTATTAAGGATTTAACTATGAAGTACACTCCAGACCACATTGCAGAACTCAACTTACTTCTTCAATTCGATCTCAGTAGTGCGGCAACCGGAATCAAAGTTCACCAAGACGCTTCAGAAGATATGCAAACTGCAGTAAAAAGACTGTATGACAAAGGCTTGTGCACACTGCCAGACGGCGGCTACCTAACCGATGAAGGTATAGAAGTAGCGGAACACGCAGACAAGATATTACGTGTTTTAAACAGCTAATTAGCCCAAATATTTATCGACAACGCCAGCCATAACAAACGGCTGGCGTTTTTCGATTCACTTCCTTCCTCAACGCGAATTTTTTCTCAACCAACTGACTCCCTCGCAGGGTAATCTTTGATATGCTGGATGCAAGCAATGCGTTTTTCAGTCAGCGCCATACATAGACTCACACGTTTAATAAGGGATAGCCGTGAAAACAATCACTATTGTTGGTGGAGGATGGTTAGGTAGACCTCTCGCCCATTATCTAGAATCTATTGGTCATCACGTTTTTGTCAGTAAAACCACACCCGAAGGTGTCGAGCAACTCAAGCAAGAGCACCTAAACGCATTTCAGCTCGACCTCAGCGCAGGGGTTAGCCGAGTCACACAACAGATCTCTACTACTCAAGCCGACATCGTCATTGGCTGTTTTCCACCGGGCTTTCGTAAAGGCAACGGCGAAGAGTATGCTGACCATTGGAAAACGCTGGCCGACGCCTGCGTAAGCGCCAACGTCGGCCGAGTTGTCATGGTCAGCTCAACGACCGTCTACCCAAACATCGCCGAGGATATGGTCGAAGAGAAAGCCTCATTAGCGCTGGCTCAGACCCATGAAGACTTCTCAGACAATGCAAAAATAATGCTCAAGGCAGAGCAACACTTAATGGATTCAGGTCTGAAGTTTGCGATTGTTCGTTGCAGTGGCCTGGTAGGGCCGCATCGTCACCCTTCTCGCTTTGCTCCAAGGCTGAAACAAGTCAGCGACCTTGCCCCCGCCAACATGTTGCATCTGACTGATGCGATTGGCGCCGTCAGTTTCGTGGCTTTGCATGATAAAAACCTAGTGGTCAATGCCACGACACCGAACACAGTCAGCAAAACCGAGTTTTATCAAGCAGCACTGACGAATGCAGGTTCTAGTGAAGCACTCCCTCCGGTGGTTCACGTCGCAGATAAACGCATCGTCGCCGATGCCCTGCTCGCCCTCGGTTACAAGTTCCATCATCAACATACGCTTGAATTAACAGAAGGAACGTTGGAATGAAGCTGTACCAACATATAGAAAACCTTTGGGCTTACATGCAACTCGACCATCAGGTTGAGAAGTCGGATTGTATCTTTGTTCCGGGCAGTAACGATGTCAGAGTCGCGGAGCACGCTGCCAATCTATACTTGCAAGGATTAGCGGATAAAATCATTTTTTCTGGTGGTTTCGGACGGCTAACAGAAGGCGTATTTGAAAAAAGCGAAGCCGAGACGTTTGCCAATATAGCCAAAGACATGGGCGTAGTCAGCAAAGATATCATTATCGAAGATCAAGCGACCAATAGCGGTGAAAACGTTCTTTTTACAGCGGAGCTCGTCCGGCAACAAGGACTGGATTTGCGCTCTTTTATTTTGGTGCAGAAGCCATACATGGAAAGGCGCAGCTACGCTACGTTTGTCAAACAGTGGCCGCATCCGTACCAACACGTCGCTGTCACCTCAACCAAAACCGAATTCAGCCACTACTTTAACGACGATATTGACATCGATATGGTCGTTAGAGCCATGCTGGGCGACTTTGAACGCATCAAATCCTACCCTGAACTTGGATTCCAAATTGAGCAGGAAGTCCCGGCAAACGTAGAAGCGTCTTATCAGGCGATAAAAGCCGTCTTTGATTAGTTGTTTAGACAGCGGATACAAAAAAGCCAGAGCAGCAAGCTCTGGCTTTTGTTTATCTGATCAGATTAGTGAATCGCGGCTTCTTTTTCACTGAGGTATTTAAACTCTAGCTCGTCGCCTTTCAGCTCAACTATCACCGTGCCACCATCAATTAAAGAACCAAACAGCAGTTCGTTTGCCAGTGGTTTTTTCAGTTGATCCTGAATCACACGACTCATCGGACGCGCCCCCATCGCTTTGTCGTAACCTTTTAGTGCCAACCAATGACGAGCATCGTCAGACACTTCCAGAGATACGCCACGAGCGTCAAGTTGCGCTTGAAGCTCAACGATGAACTTATCGACTACTTGATGGATGACGTGTTCATCTAGGCTGTTGAACCAAATGATGTTGTCGAGGCGGTTGCGGAACTCAGGCGTAAATACTTTCTTAATTTCCGCCATCGCATCGTGGCTGTGATCTTGTTGGATCAGACCGATCGACTTCTTAACCGTTTCCTGAACACCAGCGTTGGTGGTCATTACGAGGATCACGTTTCTAAAGTCCGCT
This sequence comes from Vibrio hepatarius, assembly GCF_011806575.1. GTDB lineage: Bacteria > Pseudomonadota > Gammaproteobacteria > Enterobacterales > Vibrionaceae > Vibrio > Vibrio hepatarius_A. The sequence continues at coordinate 74,201 of NZ_JAATOO010000015.1, read as the reverse complement.
TTGCGACCGTTATTATCCGTAAGTGTACCGTTATCCATCACCTGCAGTAGTAGGTTAAAGATATCTGGGTGCGCTTTTTCGATCTCATCCAGCAGTACAACTGCGTGAGGATTTTTAATCACCGCATCGGTTAGTAGGCCACCTTGGTCATAACCAACGTAACCCGGAGGCGCACCAATCAAACGGCTTACCGAGTGACGTTCACCATACTCAGACATATCGAAACGCAATAGTTCAATGCCCAATAGCTTTGACAACTGAACCGTCACTTCCGTTTTACCTACCCCAGTTGGGCCAGCAAACAGGAATGAACCAACGGGTTTGTTATCCGCACCAAGACCAGCACGAGATAGTTTGATGGTTTCGCTCAACACATCGATAGCGTCATCCTGACCAAACACCAACATTTTCATCTTCTGATCAAGATTCTGCAGAATCTCTTTATCCGAAGAAGAGACTGATTTCTCAGGAATACGCGCCATTTTCGCTACCATCGCCTCGATGTCAGCGACACCCACCGTCTTCTTGCGTCGGCTAGCGGGTGCTAATCGGCTACGTGCGCCCGCTTCGTCAATTACGTCGATTGCTTTATCCGGCAAGTGACGCTCGTTGATGTACTTCGCAGACAACTCAACCGCGGCACGCAACGCCTTATTGGTGTAACGCACTTGGTGGTGAGCTTCGTATTTTGGTTTAAGACCCATCAGAATCTTAGTGGTGTCGTCCACTGATGGCTCAACAATATCGATTTTTTGGAAGCGGCGTGACAACGCACGCTCTTTCTCAAAGATGTTGCTGTATTCCTGATAAGTGGTTGAACCGATACAACGCAACTTGCCGCTACTCAGCAATGGCTTAATCAAGTTTGCCGCATCCACTTGTCCACCAGACGCCGCGCCAGCACCAATGATGGTGTGGATTTCGTCGATAAACAAAATCGCATCGTCTTCTTTTTCAAGCTGTTTCAAAATCGCTTTGAAACGTTTCTCGAAATCACCTCGGTATTTCGTACCCGCAAGTAGTGAGCCGATATCAAGTGAGTAGATCACACTGTTTTCGATGATCTCAGGGACTTGACCTTCAACGATTCTCCAAGCCAAACCTTCGGCGATGGCGGTTTTACCTACGCCAGCTTCACCGACAAGTAATGGGTTGTTCTTACGACGACGGCAAAGCACTTGAATCGTGCGTTCTAGCTCTTTCTCACGACCAATAAGCGGGTCAATCTGACCGTTTTTTGCTAGTTGGTTTAGGTTAGTCGCGAAACTTTCTAGGCGCTCATCAGAATTGGACTCTTCAACCGTGTCACCACCGAAAGAGTCGGATGAGCCCGGCTCGTCACCTTGGCTAGACGCCTTAGTGATGCCGTGTGAAATAAAGTTAACGATATCAAGACGACTTATGTCGTTCTTTTTCAATAAGTATGCGGCGTGCGACTCTTGCTCACTAAAAATCGCAACCAGTACGTTGGCGCCAGTGACTTCACTTCTGCCAGACGACTGCACGTGGAAAACCGCACGTTGCAGGACACGTTGGAAGCTTAACGTTGGTTGAGTTTCACGTGTCTCATCGTTCTCTGGGATAAGAGGTGTTGTTTGGTCGATAAAAATATCAAGCTCACCGCGCAGTGCATCAATGTCAGCCTGACATGCTTGCAGTGCCTCTCTCGCCGCATCATTTTCCAACAACGCTAGCAGGAGGTGCTCGACGGTCATAAATTCATGTCGTTTATCACGAGCGCGAGAAAATGCGCTGTTCAAACTCGACTCTAATTCTTTGTTCAGCATAAGGACCTCCTCAACAACAACTCAAATTGTACCGACAGATATTAAGCTTGCTCCATCGTACAAAGCAAAGGATGCTCATTCTCCCTGGAATACATAGTGACCTGAGCCACTTTGGTTTCCGCAACCTCCGCAGTAAATGTGCCACAGATTGCTTTACCTTCATAATGCACTTTAAGCATCACTTGCGCTGCTTTGTCTGCATCCATCGAGAAAAAACGTTCCAAGATTTCAATTACAAAGTCCATCGGGGTGTAATCATCGTTGTTCAAGACAACGTTATACATAGATGGTGGTTTTACTTTTGTTTTCTCTAACTCCAGCAGATCTGAATCTGGAGTGACCCATTCAAAATGCTTGCTCATGATCTAATAGTGTTGGTTTATGACTAGTTTTAATTTTACCACTTCAACGAGCAGAAGTTTTGAATTTAGCTCTGACATTCAGGGCAAATCGATAAGAAATTTTCTTTCCCCTTCATTAGAGACTAATCCAGCAATTGGAACGCTGCAAATAAAACATTCGTTCATCTGACTTATTAGGTATCTGATTGATTAAAAAAGAAACCGAAAACACCAGGTACCGACTGGAGTGGTGAATAAAAACACACACTTATAGTTAGAAAAATGTAAATCTCAAAAGTGATTTGTTTGTAAATATGTCGGGTCTTATACGTTTTTACTATTGACTGTGCTCAGTCATTGGCTAAATTGGTCAAATAGTGACTGAAAATTTGGCAGCGGCTGAATGGAAATTCACTTTTTGTTTACAAGGTACATAGTAAACGTTCAACAACATCAGTAACAAAATGCATGAGGGATGTATAGCATGGCTACAGGTACAGTAAAATGGTTTAACAATGCCAAAGGATTTGGTTTTATCTGTCCGGAAGGTGAAGATAGTGATGTGTTTGCTCACTACTCAACAATACAGATGGACGGCTATCGTACTCTGAAAGCAGGCCAACAAGTCAACTTTGAGGTGGAAGAAGGTCCAAAAGGTTATCACGCGAGCGTCGTGACTCCTGTGGAAGCTCAACCAGCTAAATGAACCGCTGCCAACTAATCAAGTAGAATGAGAATGTAAAAAAACCCGCCTTTCGGCGGGTTTCTTTTTTATCCGAGATTATCGATTGATAATCGCGTTCAATGTCGCGCTTGGACGCATCAGGTTTGATGCTTTCTCTGCATCTGGTGCGTAGTAACCACCTAAGTCACCCGCAACGCCTTGTGCGCCATTCAGCTCAGCAAGAATTTTCTCTTCGTTTGCCGCTAGTTGCTCAGCAATTGAAGCAAACTCTTCTGCCAACGCTTGATCTTCAGTTTGCGAAGCAAGTGCTTGTGCCCAGTACGTCGCTAAGTAGTAATGTGAACCACGGTTATCCAACTCGCCCACTTTACGTGAAGGCGATTTATTGTTGTCTAGGAACTCACCTGTCGCCTTGTCTAGTGCATCAGCCAGTATCTTCGCTCTCGCGTTGCCTGTAACTGTGCTTAGGTGCTCAAGAGACGCCGCCAATGCTAGGAACTCACCTAGAGAATCCCAACGTAGGTGGTTTTCTTTCTCAACCTGTTGAACGTGCTTAGGAGCAGAACCACCAGCACCAGTTTCAAACAGACCACCACCGTTCATTAACGGAACGATTGATAGCATTTTCGCTGATGTACCTAGCTCAAGGATTGGGAACAAGTCAGTTAGGTAGTCACGAAGAACGTTACCCGTTACTGAAATGGTATCTAGACCTTCTTTGATACGCTCTAGAGAGAACATACATGCTTCCAGTGGAGCAAGGATCTTGATATCCAGACCTGATGTATCGTGATCCGGTAGGTAAGCCTTCACCTTCTTGATTAGCTCTGCATCGTGTGCACGGTTTTCATCTAACCAGAATACCGCTGGTACACCAGTTGCGCGCGCACGTGTTACCGCCAGTTTCACCCAGTCTTGGATTGGCGCGTCTTTCACCTGACACATACGGAAGATGTCGCCAGCTTCCACTGCTTGCTCTAGTAGCACCGCACCTGATGCGTCAACAACACGTACTGTACCGGCTGCATCAAGGATGAATGTCTTGTCGTGTGAACCGTACTCTTCTGCTTTCTGAGCCATTAGGCCCACGTTTGGTACGCTACCCATAGTGGTTGGGTCAAATGCACCGTGTTCTTTACAGAAGTCGATTACCGCTTGGTAGATACCCGCGTAACAACGATCTGGGATCAACGCTTTCGTATCTTTCTGCTTACCATCCGGACCCCACATTTGACCAGAAGAACGCAGCATTGCTGGCATAGATGCGTCAACGATGATGTCGCTTGGTACGTGCAGGTTGGTGATGCCACGGTCAGAGTCAACCATTGCGAGTGGTGGCTGAGTTTCGTAAACCGCTTGAAGTGCCGCTTCGATTTCTGCTTTTTGTGCTTCAGGAAGCGCTTCAATCTTGCTGTAAACGTCGCCGATACCGTTGTTTACGTCGACGCCTAGCTTATCGAATAGCTCGCCGTATTTCGCAAACACATCTTTGTAGTAAACCTTAACCGCGTGACCAAAGATCACTGGGTCAGATACTTTCATCATTGTCGCTTTCATGTGCAGTGAAAGCAGAACGTCTTGTTCTTTCGCAGCAGCGATTTCTTTCTCGAAGAATTCAACCAATGCTTTTTTGTTCATCACTGACGAATCAATGATTTCTTTGTCTTGGATTGCGAATGGTGCTTTTAGCTCTTTCACACTGCCGTCTTGGCCAACGAACTCGATTTTAACCGTTGTTGCGCCATCAACGGTGTGCGATTTTTCGCTCCCGAAGAAGTCGTTGTTCAACATGCTTGAAACGTGAGACTTTGAGTCTTTTGACCACGCACCCATTGAGTGTGGGTTTTTCTTCGCGTAGTTCTTCACTGAAAGCGGCGCACGACGGTCTGAGTTACCTTCACGTAGTACTGGGTTTACCGCACTACCTTTGATCTTGTCGTAAGTCGCTTTGATCGCTTCTTCTTCGTATGTGCTTGGCTCTTCAGGGTAGTTTGGTAGGTTGAAGCCTTTCGCTTGCAGCTCTTTGATTGCTGCTTTTAGCTGAGGAATAGAAGCCGAAATATTTGGCAGTTTGATGATGTTTGCTTCAGGAGTTTTTGCTAAATCGCCTAGCTCAGCTAGTGCGTCACCCATACGTTGCTCTTCTGTTAGGTGCTCTGGGAAGTTAGCAAGAATACGTCCAGCAAGAGAGATATCACGCGTATCAACGTCAATACCTGATGAAGCAGTGAAAGACTGAATGATTGGAAGCAGCGAATATGTCGCTAGTGCAGGAGCTTCATCAGTAATGGTGTAAATGATTGTAGGTTTTTCTGTAGGCATGAAATTTCCCTATTGTTCTGACAAGGCCAGTCGGATGAACGGCTTTGTTATAGTGTGTCCGCCAACAAGTTGATAATACCTCCACCAGCCATGACGCGTTTGGTCAATGCTGTATGTAGTATGTGCCATCCCCTCACTTGTTTGCGATTGTTGTCTCTTCTGTTTTTTACTTACCTTCTCTCGAAAGCAAGATCCATGAGAACTAGTCTTTATAATTAAACAAAATCGGTAGAATAGTCTATTATCTTGTTCACCAATCCTGTTTTTGGGCGCGCACATAGTAGCCTAAATTCGGGCAAATCGAAACTTTCAAACACACTTCGTTTACATTTTTGCAAGGTAGTTAACATGTCACCAAGCTCACGCCGTGAGTCTCCAAAGTCTTCGCCGAATAAAGGCAAAAAGGGTTTTAAACGCCCTTCCTCGGTTCAAAATGACAAGAAATATACGTCCAGAAACCGTAAGAAGGTGTCGTCAAACAAGCCAAGAATCTCATCTGAGCAACGAAAAGTCATCGCTTTTAACAAGCCGTACGATACCTTGAGTCAGTTTACCGATGGTGACGGACGAAAAACACTGGCCGATTTTATTCCAGTCAAAGATGTGTACGCCGCTGGGCGATTAGACCGCGATAGCGAAGGGCTGATGATTTTGACCAACGACGGTATTTTGCAAGCAAAGTTGACCCAACCGAGTTCAAAATCACCCAAGACGTACTGGGTTCAAGTAGACGGCGCACCGAGCGAAGCGGATTTAGACAAGTTGCGCAAAGGGGTTGAGTTAAAAGATGGCATGACGTTGCCCGCACAAGTCGAAGTAATCGAAGAGCCGCAAGTGTGGGAAAGAACCCCTCCGGTTCGTTTTCGCGCCAATATCCCGACCACTTGGTTAGCCATTACCATCATCGAAGGTCGTAACCGCCAAGTGCGACGTATGACGGCAAATATCGGCTTCCCTACTCTGCGTTTGATTCGCTATTCAATGGGTGATGTCACTTTAGGAGACTTACAAACTGGAGAATGGCGAGAGATCCAGTTAAACCGTTAACAGCCACAATTTAAGCGCAATAAAAAACGCCACTTCGATTGAAGTGGCGTTTTGCTATTGAGTCGAACAAGATTCGCTGATTACTCTGCGTCTTTCTCTTTCGCTGCGGTCACTGCGATCGCTAGTTCTTCAAGCGCAGCAGGGTTTGCAAGGCTTGGAGCGTCTGTCAGTAGACAAGAAGCGGCAGTAGTTTTCGGGAACGCGATTACGTCACGGATGTTTTCCGTACCACATAGCAGCATAACCAAGCGGTCTAGACCGAATGCAAGACCTGCGTGTGGAGGCGTACCGAATTTCAGCGCGTCCAATAGGAAACCGAATTTTAAACGTTGCTCGTCTGCATCAATACCTAGAATATCGAATACCGCTGCCTGCATTTCTGCATTGTGGATACGTACAGAACCACCACCTACTTCGTAGCCGTTTAGCACCATATCGTAAGCATTTGAGTTCGCTGCCGCTGGGTTCGCTTTTAGCTCTTCCGCTGTCACTCCTAGAGGTGAAGTAAATGGGTGGTGCATCGCGTGTAGGTTGCCTTCGTCATCTTCTTCGAACATTGGGAAGTCAACAACCCATAACGGTGCCCATGCAGACTCGTCGGTTAGCTCTAGGTCTTTACCTAGTTTCAAACGTAGCGCACCCATTGCTTCTGCAACGATGCCCGCTTTATCAGCGCCAAATAGGATGATGTCGCCAGATTCTGCTTGAGTGCGGTCAAGAATACCGTTGATCACGTCTTCGTTAAGGAACTTAGCAACTGGAGATTGGATACCTTCCATGCCTGCAGCGCGGTCGTTAACCTTCATCCACGCTAGGCCTTTCGCGCCGTAGATACCAACAAATTCACCGTAACCGTCGATCTGCTTACGAGTCAGAGATGCACCGCCTGGTACGCGGATAACCGCAACGCGGCCTTTCTCGTCATTCGCAGGGCCAGAGAACACTTTAAACTCAACGTCTTTTACTAGGTCTGCAACGTCTACTAGCTCTAGTGGGTTACGTAGGTCTGGTTTGTCAGACCCGAAACGACGGATTGCTTCGCTAAATGGCATCACTGGGAACTGACCTAGATCTACGTTTAATAGCTCTTGCCACATATCACGAACCATGTTCTCAGTCACTTCACGCACTTGATCAGCCGTCATGAATGACGTTTCGATATCGATCTGTGTGAATTCTGGCTGACGGTCAGCACGCAAGTCTTCATCGCGGAAACACTTCACGATTTGGTAGTAACGGTCAAAACCAGACATCATTAGCAGCTGTTTGAATAGCTGTGGAGACTGAGGAAGCGCATAGAAGCTACCTTTGTGAACACGGCTTGGTACTAGGTAGTCACGAGCACCTTCTGGTGTCGCTTTCGTCAGTACTGGCGTTTCGATATCAAGGAAACCGTTGTCATCTAGGAAACGACGTACAAAACTTGACGCTTTAGCACGTAGCTTGATGCGGTCACTCATTTCTGGGCGACGCAAGTCTAGGTAACGGTACTTCAGACGCTGCTCTTCAGAGTTCTTCTGGTTGAAGTCTAGCGGCAGAACGTCAGAACGGTTAATGATTTCAAGACCTTTCGCAAGGATCTCAACTTCACCTGTTGCCATGTCTTTGTTTACTTGGCTTTCAGGACGAACGCGCACTTCACCCGTTAGTTTGATACAGAATTCATTACGAAGTGTGTTAGCCACTTCATACGCATCCGCCATATCTGGATCTACAACTACCTGAACGATGCCTTCACGATCTCGCATATCGATAAAAATAAGACCGCCTAAATCACGGCGACGGTTAACCCAGCCGCAAAGTTCTACAGTTTGTCCTGCAAGGGACTTGTTCAGGTGACCACAGTAATGGGTACGCATAATGAAATTCCCAATCTCTATAAATTTGTTGATTACTATCTATCAATGATAACGTCACAGATAGAGCAAAGTTCCATTTATACGCTGAAAGTACTTTTAGATCGACTATTCAACGTACAATTAATTGCGATTTATCTTCTATTGATGCTTTTTACACCAACAAAGGCGCAAAACTGCATCAATATTAAAAAATTGGCGCTGATTATAGCCCTATAAAGGGTGATTCGGCAAAACTCTCATACAAGAATATGAATAGAAGGTTATGGACGGTTTACCCTTACGACTTGGCCTGACCATGTGGTCGCATAACAACTGGCAACAGAGCTTTTACGGCAGTGGAACCAAACCAGCTGAAAGGCTAGAAAAGTACGCGCAGGTGTTTCATACCGTAGAAGGCAACACCACCTTCTACGCGACGCCAAGTATAACCACCGTTCAGAATTGGAAATCTGCGACAACTGATGATTTTCGCTTCACCTTCAAACTGCCCAAAGCCATCACCCACCAGCAGATGCTCAAAGGCAGCCAAGCGCAGTTGAAAGAGTTTATGCAGGTAATGGCGCCGCTGCATGATCGCATCGGACAATGGACCATTCAGTTGCCAGCCGCTTTCGGCCCCGAGCACCTTGATGCGCTCAAACAGTTTTGTGCCCTGTTTCCACCAAGTTTTCCCATTGGTGTGGAGGTTCGTCATCCAGCGTTCTTTGCGAAAGGCGACGCAGAACGAGCACTCAATCAATGGCTGATAGAGTGTGGCTACGATCGAATCATTATGGACAGTCGCCCGGTGTTCGCAGCAAAACCCGATAACGAAGCGATCATCGATGCGCAGATGAAAAAACCCAAAGTTCCGGTTCATGCGATTGCGACCGCTTCTCACCCGATGATTCGTTTTATTGGCCACCCGCTCGAACAGCAAAACTACGACTTTTTCACCCCTTGGTTGAGTAAGTTGCCGCAATGGATAACCGAAGGTAAGCAGCCATACGTGATGATTCATACCGCCGATAATATCGTCGCCCCAGAGCTGGCAGCGAATCTGTACAAAATGCTACAAAAAAACGTGGCGTTACCCGATTTAGCACCTTTTCCTGCCAACGATGGCAACTCCCAGTTACAGATGTTCTGAGGCAATCTAAAGCAATACATGACAGAGACGCGAATTTCTCATAAAATACGCGCCTTTTTAAAGCCTGCCGAACGCAGTTGCCCTTTGGTAAGAGAACGAGTTATGAACCCTAAAAGCAATCCAGACACCATTTTTTCGGCGCCAATCGATAAAATTGGCGACTTCACGTTTGATGAACGTGTCGCGGAAGTGTTTCCGGACATGATTCAACGTTCAGTACCGGGTTACAGCAACATCATCTCTGCAATTGGCATGCTGGCAGAACGATTTGTAAAGCCTCATAGCAACGTTTACGACTTAGGTTGTTCACTTGGCGCTGCAACACTTTCGATGCGTCGCCATATTCAGCAAGAAGGCTGCAAGATCATCGCGGTAGATAACTCGTCAGCGATGGTCGAGCGCTGCAAACTGCACGTGAACGCTTACCGTAGCGATACTCCGGTGGAAGTTGTCGAAGCAGACATCCGCGATATCGAGATCGAAAATGCATCAGTGGTGGTTCTCAACTTCACTTTGCAATTCTTATCTCCAGAAGATCGTTACAGCTTACTGGAAAAAATCTACGCGGGTTTACGTCCGGGCGGTATTTTGATTCTGTCTGAAAAGTTCGTGTTTGAAGACCCTGTTTCAAACGAGCTACTGATTGACCTGCACCACGATTTTAAACGTGCAAATGGCTACAGCGAGTTAGAGATCAGCCAAAAACGCAGTGCGATTGAAAACGTAATGCGTCCAAATTCAAAGCGAGAACACAAAGAACGTTTCGCCAAAATTGGCTTTAGCAGCTACGACGTTTGGTTCCAGTGCTTTAACTTTGGCTCAATGTTTGCGATTAAGTAATCGCGCAAACCACTAATTTTAGCGGTGAGTGCTCACCCCCTAGAAGCACTGATCGTCGACGATTTTTCTAGGGAATACAACCATAGGCACCAGGTTCGGATTTCATGTTTAATTTCGCTAACTTCTACCAACTGATCGCTCAAGATACACGTCTACAACCGTGGCTCAACACCCTGCCTCAGCAACTGACTGACTGGCAAAACGCGGAGCACGGTGATTTTGGGCGTTGGTTAAAAGCGCTAAACAAAATCCCAGAGGGTCAACCTGACCACATCGATATCACTGAGTCGGTGACGGTTTCAAACCACGAGCCGATGCCTACAGGCGAGTTAAAAAAGCTGGAGAACCTGCTGCGTACTTTCCACCCGTGGCGCAAAGGTCCATATAACATTCACGGTATCCATATCGATACGGAATGGCGCAGTGACTGGAAATGGGACCGCGTATTGCCACACATTTCTCCGCTCAAGAACCGCAGCGTGCTTGATGTGGGTTGCGGGAACGGCTACCACATGTGGCGTATGCTGGGTGCTGGCGCGCGTTTGTGTGTCGGTATCGACCCGTCTCATTTATTCTTAATCCAGTTTGAGGCGATCCGTAAGTTGATGGGTGGCGACCAACGTGCGCACCTTCTACCACTAGGTATCGAGCAACTGCCTAAACTCGAAGCGTTTGATACCGTATTCAGTATGGGCGTGCTTTATCACCGTCGCTCACCACTTGACCATTTGATTCAGTTAAAAGACCAGCTTGTCTCTGGTGGTGAGTTAGTGCTTGAGACTCTTGTCATTGAGGGGGATGAGACTTCGGTGCTTGTCCCTGTTGACCGCTATGCGCAAATGCGCAACGTTTACTTCTTCCCTTCAGCCAAAGCACTTAAAGTATGGCTAGAGCAAGTCGGCTTTATTGACGTACGTATCGTTGATGAGAATGTGACCTCAACAGATGAACAGCGTACCACCGACTGGATGACGCACAACTCTTTACCTGACTACTTAGATCCAAACGATCCGAGTAAAACCGTTGAAGGCCACCCGGCCCCACGCCGCGCGGTGTTGGTGGCAACTAAGCCATAGACAAATTCTCACTTCAACTTGACGAATTGACAGGGCGTTAACTCATAACGATTTGTTTACGTTTAGTCTCGTAGCACATGCTTTGTTGGTAAAATGAGGGTACAATATAACCCTCATTTTATTGTGTATTATCTACAATCCTCACTATTTGAGACCTTCGCACTCTTTGGAAGTTGTGAGTGATTACGTATATACGCTAAACTCCTTATTTATAACAACTTAAACATTCTTAGGTTTATCAATGCTGACCAGATTGACTCCAATAGTAGCCTTAGCAGTTCTGTCCGGCTGCTCTTTGACCAAAGGCGAGCAGTATCACAACGAAACACTCGCATCTATTCAGGCTTCTGAAACGAACGTATCGACTAAGCTTGAAAACTTGTCGCTTCAGCTTAGTAACCAAACGGACTACATCGAGTCACTAGAAAAGAAAATTGCGGTTCTGGACAGAGAGATGATTCGTCTTAAGAAAGACGTTGTCGCAGAAGTTCGCAAAAAAAATGCACCAGTTGTTATCCCTGCTCCAACACCAGAGCCACCGACGCCGACCCATAACATTGTTCTTGGCGAAGTTGAAAAAGTGACCATCGATACCATCAAACAAGCTTTTGATGCGCGCGTAGATACAGGCGCAGCGACGTCGTCTCTCAATGCTATCGACATCGAAGAGTTTGAACGCAATGGCAACAACTGGGTGAGATTCCACTTGTCTGACGGTGACACGCCACCAACAGAAGATAATTGGATTGAAGCGCCGGTTATACGTTACGTAAAAATCCGCCAGTCGACTAACGAAGATGTAGAACGCAGAGCCGTTGTCGAGCTTTGGGTTGAGCTAGGAAAGATCCACGAGAAAGCCCAGTTCACGTTAGCGGATCGATCTCAAATGAGCCACCCTGTGCTACTAGGCCGTGAGTTTATGCGAGATATCGCCGTGGTTGATGTAAGCAAGAAGTACATCCAAACACCACCGTCAAAAAGCAAAAAATAAAAGCCAGTAAGGTAAAATAATGACGTCTAAAGTTCCTTTTTATATTTCAGTTGTGCTACTTATTCTCGCGGGTATCGCACTGAGTCTATTCCGTCACCAAAGCTATGGTGTGCCATGGACTCCGGGCGAAACTCGTCAGGTATGGGACATCGAAGCTCGCATCGAATTTAACGCGCAAGGCTCGCCAGTTAAAGCATCGCTTGCCGCACCACACACACAAAACGGTTTTACCCTAGTTGGCGAATCATCATCGTCCCCTGGCTATGGCGTTTCATACGTCAACACTGAAACGGGTCGTCGTGCAGAGTGGTCCATTCGTCATGCTGTTGGCGCACAAACCATCTACTACAAGGCACAATTCCTTGTCGACCCTCAAGCGAAAGTGGAAGCGATTCCACCAAGCGGCGATATCGTCAAGCCAACCTTTGATGGTCCAACTGAAGCAGCCGTCGCAGCATTGATTGCGGTTGCAAACCAACGCTCAGCAGATGATGTCACTTTTGCTCGCGAGCTGGTTAAAGCCATTAATGACAGCGAAAGCCAAAACGCCTCCCTTATCCTCAATAACATGAGCAAGGTCGAGGCGATCGACAAGCTTCTCGCATACGCTCAAGTGCCAGGTAAAATCGTCGGTGTGATTGAATTGGAAGACGGCCGCCGCCGTCAAACAATCCAACACATGAACCAAGTTTGGAATGGCAGCAAATGGGTACTGTTTAACCCAGAAAGTGCACAGCAAGTCATTGCTGAAAACATTCTAGTTTGGGATGAGTCAAACATTTCCCTGCTTGACCTGATGGGTGGTCAAAACAGCCAAGTTCACTTCTCGATGATCGCGCTAGAGGTCACGCCTCAACAAGCGACCGACGACAAAGTACAAGCTGACGGCCTGATTAACTTCTCTATTCACAGCTTACCTCTTGAAGAGCAAGCGATGTTTAAGACCATCATGCTGATCCCAATCGGTGCGCTGATTGTCGTGTTCCTGCGCGTGATCATAGGTTTAAAAACATCGGGCACATTCATGCCTGTGCTTATCGCCGTAGCGTTTGTTCAAACCCAACTACTAACTGGTATTCTCGGCTTCTTGCTGATTGTCGGTACGGGTCTGGTGATACGAAGTTACTTGTCACGACTGAATTTACTGCTCGTCGCGCGGATTTCGGCGGTGATCATCACGGTGATTATGATCATCTCGGTGTTTACTGTTGTCGCATTCAAGATCGGTCTGACTGAAGGTCTGTCGATTACCTTCTTCCCGATGATCATCTTGTCATGGACAATCGAACGTATGTCGATTCTGTGGGAAGAAGAAGGCGCTAAAGAAGTGGTTCTACAAGGTGGTGGTTCGCTGTTAACTGCGGTACTGGTTTACCTTGCAATGACCAACCCATACATTCAGCACCTGACATTTAACTTCATTGGTCTACAACTGATTGTATTAGCAGGCATCCTGCTACTAGGTACTTACACAGGTTACCGTTTGACTGAGCTACGTCGCTTCAAACCACTAGCGGAGGACTAAACGATGCTATCACGTTTAACTTCGCGCTTTACGACCCCGGGCAAACTTCGCCATAAAGGGATCATGGGAATGAATCAACGTAACCACAGTTACATTGGTCGCTACAATGATCGCTCGAAGTACCCGTTGGTGGACGATAAGCTAAAAACCAAGATCATCGCGGAAGCAGCAGGCGCAACCGTGCCAAAGCTAATCGGCGTGATCCGTAACCAAGCCGACGTGCGCTCGATTCACGATATCGTCAAAGACTGGCCTGGGTTCGTGATCAAACCTGCGCAAGGCAGTGGCGGTAAAGGCATTCTGGTAATTACTTCGCACAAAGATGGCGTGTATACCAAACCATCAGGTTCAACGATTGGTAAAGAAGACGTTGAACGCCACATCAGTAACGCACTAGCAGGTTTGTTTTCGCTGGGTGGCAAGAATGACGTCGCAGTAGTCGAAAACTTGATTAAGTTCGATGACTGCTTCGAAGGCTTCAGTTACGAAGGTGTGCCTGATGTGCGTATTATCGTCTTCAAAGGCTACCCGGTAATGGCGATGATGCGTTGCTCAACTGCGGCGTCTGACGGCAAAGCGAACTTGCACCAAGGTGCGGTTGGCGTTGGACTCGATATTGCGACGGGTAGAGCGATTCGCGCGGTACAGTTTGACCAACCGATCACCCATCATCCAGATACAGGTAAAGACCTAGCAACGTTACAAGTTCCACATTGGGAGCGTTTGTTGGTGCTTGCGTCTAGCGCGTGGGAAATGACTGGCCTTGGTTACATGGGCACAGACATGGTATTGGATAAAGAAGAAGGTCCAATGGTACTTGAGCTTAACGCTCGCCCAGGACTGGCTATCCAAATCGCTAATGGTGCGGGCTTGTTGCCAAGGCTTCAACATATCGAAACGCTTGGTATGCCTGCCAATTATCCGACTCCGGAGCAACGCGTGGCCTACTCTGCTAAGCAGTTTGGCGCAAAAGCCTTGTTCTAAGATACTGACTGACGATTAAGCCCTGCTTGACCAAGCGGGGCTTTTTTATACCCAATACAATCATCGGCTTAAAGCACAGATACAAAAAAGCCCAGCATCGAGCTGGGCTTTGCGTATTGGCGTAAGATTAGAGTTCTTCAACCAACTCTTGGATCTCGCTCTTCGGCTTGTCTGGTTGACCAAAGCCACGCAGACCCACAACGTGTACGTGTTCGTGGTCTTTAAACACTTTACGTACCAGTTTATAAGTCGTGCCTTTTTCAGGACTGATGTTCTCTGGCGCCGCAATAAGCAATTGCATATCCAAACGGTCACACAGTTCAAACAGTGTCGAGATCGATTTCGCATCCAGACGCGCTGCTTCATCAAGGAACAGTAGACGACAAGGAACGATATCTTTGCTACGCAGACGTCGAGATTCTTCTTCCCAACTCTGAACGACCATCAATAGAATTGACTGACCCGTACCGATCGCCTCACCCGTTGATAGTGCGCCAGATTCCGCTTGCAACCAGCCATCCGAACCACGGTTTACTTCAACACTCAATTCTAGGTAGTTACGGTAATCCAGCAGTTCCTCACCCAATACCTGTGGAGAACGTTGTCCCATGTCGATATGCGGGTTAACGCGTTGGAACAGTTTCGCCATTGCTTCAGAGAAGGTGTAGCGCGAGGTTTCAAACAGGTCTTTGTGCTGCTCTTGCTGCGACGCTAGACCGTTGAGCAAAATCTCATGGCTTTCACGGATCTTAACGTTCAGGCGTACACCTTTCACCTGACCAAACGAAATGTTCGACAAACCTTGGTTAAGCATACGAATGCGGTTTTGCTCACGCTGAATGGTCTTCTTAATGATGCTTGCAACCGACTCTGAACTGATCGCCAAGCGATTTTCACGCTGGGTTAATTCTTCCGTCAGACGTGCAAGTTCCACTTCCATTTCTTCGATGGCTTCCACCGGATCATCGGTGCGGATGATGTCTTGGCGAATGCGCTCACGCAGATGCTGGTAGACCGCAATGTAGAACAAGACTTTACGTTCTGGACGCGCGTTGTCTTCAGACAGACGCAGCGCATCACGCAGGTCTTCGTTGTCGGCAACGGCAAGACGCAGCGCACCCAACGATTTATCCGACATCGAACGCAGCTCATCCGCCGACATGTACGCCAACTCACGCTTGTGAAGACGACGCTCCACGTCATTTTCACGCGCCAAGCGCAGTACTGAGCACCAACCCGCTTTTGCTGCGACAACAAAGGTACGCAGCTCAGCGTACTCTTTCTGCACTTTCTTCAGACGTTTCGCCAGACCTTTCATCTCAAGCTCTGTCGAAGTGATGGTACGTTCGTACTCACTCTTACGG
The DNA here is from genome assembly GCF_011806575.1 of Vibrio hepatarius. Lineage (GTDB taxonomy): Bacteria > Pseudomonadota > Gammaproteobacteria > Enterobacterales > Vibrionaceae > Vibrio > Vibrio hepatarius_A. Next base: position 58,251 of record NZ_JAATOO010000015.1, on the reverse strand, counting down.
CTACGAGAGCTATGTAGGCGTTCTTGCAACTCATCACGACGACGCATCGCTCGTTCTTCTGCGCCTTCGTCTGCGTTAACACCAAACTCTTGCAGCTCTTGTTTGAACTCTTGAACCGTCTCTAGTTTCGCTTGGTGCGAACTCTTCAGCGATGCCAATACTTGGTTGTATTGGTTCATCTGAGCTTGAGATTGCTTGAGTTCTTCACGCGTACGAGTACGGGCTTGCTCTGCTTGAACCAGTTTCGCTTTAAGCTGCTCGCTCAGTTCACTGCTTTGGTTTAGCAGATCAACCGAGTCTGAGTACGCGAAGTAATGACGGCGTTCAACCAGATCAGACAAGGCGAAGATCTGTTTCTTCAACACTTGCAGTTGCTGATCAGCCGCTTGGTATTCCGCTTCCAGTGCATCAAATTCCTCTGGATCCGCTTCCAACGCTGAAGATATTGTCTCCAGTTCAAGCAACGCCTTACCGTGGTTGTTAAGGAATGCCTTCGCTTCTGAAAGCTGCGCGATCTTCTCTTCAAGCTCGTCAAAACGACCTTGCAAAGTGTCGTCTTCAACCAGCGCCATATGCGGTGCTAATTTATCTAGCGACGCCAGCGCTTGCTTACTGGTTTGCAATTGTGAACGTTGCTGCTGCTCTTTTGCATCAAGATCGGCCAGTAAGCGCACAACTTGGTTACGCTTTTCGCGTAAGCCCATCAATGCCTGTTCTGGATCAGATTCGAACGCAACCTGAATGTGGTTAGCAACAAAGTGGTTGAATGCTTGGTACAAACGCTGCTGCTTTTGAGAATCAAAGGCCGCTTTAGCGTGCTTCTCAACCACTTCATCGCGCTCGGCACGCAGCAATTCTAAGCGCTGTTCACGCGCTGCACGGCCAAACAATGGAATTTCAGGTAAACGTGAGTAGCGCATCTGGCGGTCGTTCATGCGAACGCAAACCGCACCTTCCAGCTCTTCTGCATCAAATGAACTATCATCGAATGCGTCGACATCGCCTTCGATGATGTAGAGGTCTTCCGGACAATCGTCGAGTTCGACTAGCTTTTCTTCGATGCCCGATAGGTCAGACACGACAATCGCGTGACGAGCAGGACCATACATCGCACTGAAGTATGGTGCATCATCAATCGTGATATCGTCGTAGATCTCAGACAGCAGAACGCCGCCAAGCGTATCAGCCAGACCTTTTAAACGCGGATCGTTGGAACCGCCCGGAGAGGCTAAACGCTCGATTTCACTTTCTAGTTGCGCTCGGCGCTCAGCTAATTTGTCTTTCGCCAGAGATTGTTGTTTCTCTTGCTCAAGCACCACTTGCATGTGGCTCATTACCGATTGGCTGTCTTCTAGCTCGGCACCACTTTGCTCACGCAGTTTTTCTAGCGCGTCATGCGCGGCAATCCAAGTCGGGGCAATCGCCTCTTGTTTGCGGATTTCGGCACTTGCGTCTTGTTCTAGGCGACGCTGTTCGCTGCGCTGTTCACGCAGCTCTTCTTGCGCCATTTCCAGCGATTCAATTTGCATCGCATGACGTTCACGTTCCTGCTCAAACGCAATTTCATCAGTCAGCTCAACATGATGCTGTTTACGGTAGCTTTCTACTAACTCGCGAGCCTGACGTTGCTGATTTAAACTACGCTCTAAATCACGATGCTGAGCACGCCATTGTTGCTCATTCTGTGTGGTATGTTTTGCGTCGCGTGCTTGTTGCAACGCTTCTTTCGCCTCGCTTGCCGCTTGGTTGCGCTCAACCTGCCCTTTGATGCTTTGAACAAGTTTCAGTGCGGTATCAAACTGCTGCGCTGCTGCTGACGACATATCCAACTTGTGCTTCACCGACAGCAAGGTATTGGTGCTTTCGGTTTCTTTAAGCTTAAGCTCAGACACTAACGCTTGCGCGGTTTCTTCCGTCAGACTGTCGTCTTCAAGGAGCTGTTTTGCTTTCTCTAACGCTTGAACTGCCTGTTGATATTGCAGCGCACGAGTCTGTTGCACGTCCAGCGCTTGTTGGTAGTCGGCTAACTGAGTCTTCAAGCTATCCACTTCTTCTTCAGAAATGGTCGCTTGTTCTTCAGCCATCAGAACGCGCTCTTGCGCTTCTTCAACCACCATCATTTGCTCTTCAAGACGCTCGCTCAACTCTTCAAGATCTTCTTCGTAGCGAGCGATCTTCTCTTGCTGACGCAAAGCATTTTGCACCAGCTGCAAGTGGTCAGAAGCCGCTTGATAGTCCTGCTCGAGCGCAGACTCAGAGTCCACCAGCAGTTCAAGCTCTTCTTGGACGCGGTTCAGCAGGTTGTTTTGTTCAACCAGTGTTTCGCGCGAGTTGAACAACTCTGAACGCAGAGCCAGTGTTTGTTCTAGCTTGTTACGACGGTCATTGGCATGGCGCATATAGTCTGCAGCCACGTAGTTGGTCGATTCGGTAATCAGGTGCTTGAACAGGTCGCGGTCAGCCTGAGTGGTTTTGATCGCTTCCAGCGTCATGCGGTTTTCACGCAGCGCCGATTCCATATCTTGGAACGCTTTCTTAACGCCGCCGTTTTGTGGCAACAGGTAATCGCGTAGCGAGCGCGTGATCGCACTAGAAATACCACCGTAAAGCGACGCTTCGATCAGGCGGTAGAACTTCGAGCGGTCGCTAGAGTTACGCAGTTTCTTAGGCACGACACCAAACTCAAACATTTGCGCGTGGTAGTCGACGATCGATGAGAAGGCTTTGAATTGCACACCTTCGTATTGCACGATTGCGTCTTTCACTTCGTTGATTTGACGCACGCGAGCCTGAGTTGCAGAAACGCTTTCGATCAATATGTCCGTTGGTTTGACGTGACTAGGCAGACCTTGGATCACAAACGGTTTGATATCAACTTTCTTATCGCGTCCCGCGACTTGCTGCAGCTTCACTGCAAACAGTAAACGCTGGTTACGGGAGTTCACCACATCCAACGCAGCGTAACACGCGCCTGGTTGTAACTTACCGTAGAGACCTTTATCGCGAGACGACTGGCTGCTGCCCGCTTCAGTGGTGTTACGGAAGTGCAGTAGGGTTTGGTCTGGGATCAAAGCGGTGATGAAAGCCGCCATTGTGGTCGACTTACCCGCACCGTTACCACCAGACAGAGTTGTAACTAAACCATCAATATCAAAGGTACGTGCAAAGAAGCCGTTCCAGTTCACCATGGTCAGCGATTGATATTTACCACGTTCAATCATGCTTCACCTTCTTCAAATGTTTCTTCTTGCTCGTTGTCGTCGCTTGCCTCTTCTTCAGCAAGCAAACTGCCTTGGCTTGGCTCTTTGGTATGTACTACCGCTTCACCGTCGCGGATCAGACGCAGCTGCGCTTCACGCATATCATCACCCACACGTACGTCTGCACCGAAGCGGAACACCGATTCGCTGATGCTGAATTTTCCAGTTTCACCGATATTGATGATCATACCGAGACGACGCAGGCGACGTAATGAAGTACGTACTTTTTCAAACAACTTTTCTTTGTCTAAATCAGAGCCATTGGCGCGGTTGGTGACCAGCTTCATCAGCTTTTTCTCATCCGCTAATTGCAGTAGCTCTTCGTACAGCTCTTGGTTGGTGAAGATACCTTCGTGAGCCAGACGCTCAGGGCTAAGGTAAAGGAAACACAACACTTTACCTACCAGCATGTCCAGTTCAGAGAGTACGCTGCGGCCAATCAATGAAGTTGAACGTGGGCGAAGATAGAAGAAACCTTCCGGCGCTTTCACTAGCTCAGTGTTGTAGCGTTGGTAGAACGAAGACAGTTCGACTTCAAAGTCAGACAACAGTGCGTGGTTGTCCAAGTCTTCGCTAGAAATATGACGCCCTGCACGCAGCATGCTATCTAGCGCTGGGAACAGAGGGTTCGAAATTGCTTTCACCAGATTCTCTGGCATGTATTCATTAGTATCGGTCGATGACATTTGCTTGTACCTTTGCCCCAAAATCGTTGATCGCTTGCCAGTCTGGCTGAATTGCTTGGTAATCAGATTCCGAATAACCTAAGCGAACCGCTTGATCGACAACAATACGGGCTAAATCAAAGTGATGAGTGCGAGGATGCTGAGCTAGATAGTCGCGCAGTACCACACCGAGATCGATGGCACTGCCCTGCTCTTTATGCACTTTGAGCATCTCGCCAATGCGCTCTGACAGCTCATCATTGACTTGTTGAAACTCTTCGTATTCCACTTCCATCGGTACTTGACCCGTGACTTCATCGTCACGCAGTACCAGCGCTTCATCACGAAGGTCGGTGAGCCTTTCCGCATCTGCATAAGTCAGATACCAAGGCATATCAAAGTAATCTTTGAAGGATTGACGCAAGCGCGTACTGAAGGCACGGTTTTTATCCATATCGATTGCGGTACGGATAAACTTATGCACGTGGCGGTCATAGCCGATCCACAGGTCAATCGCTTGCTGACCCCAACTGGTGATGCGGTCAAGCTTCATTTGCAGACCAAACAACGCTTCCTCGATAAATTCCAGCTCATCGTCTCCGTAGACGATCTCTTGGATATCAAGGATTTGCGTTTGCAACTCATCACTCGCCGCTTGTAAGGTATCTTGCAGCTCACGCAGCGTGGTGGAGGTTTCAGACAGCAAAGCTTCACAGTTATTGATCGCTTCGCGCCAGTCTTTATTCAGCAGCTCAGCAATTTGCAGCTTCACTGACTGTTGCTGTTCGTCCATCACGCGTTGGTTGAGGTCAATTTGATCGAAGATTTCCCCTACTGAGTACTTCAGTACCCCATAGACGTTTTTCTTCCAGTGGCCCGGAGTGCCACCTTTCTGCGCAGCTTCAATCGCTTTTGCCATTTCATCGGCAACCATTGAAAGCTGGATAGAAAGACGGAGTTTAGAAAATTCACGATGGCGAACGTAGTAATCGGTAATGCCGATTGCCAGCGGTGACAAACGGTAAATACTTGCACCATCATTCACTTCACTGGTGAAACGACTGATCAGTCGCTGTTTCACCATTTCGTTGATGGCATTGTTCGCACGGAAAGCCGAAGCTTCACCGGTGTCTTCAAATAGCCGAGTGACGATGGTAAATGCATCATGCAGTTCACCTTCACCCAATTCCTCATCAAACCTTTCGTTGCTTAATACTGCAATTGCGATTAGAAAAGCCAATCGTTCAGTCGTCAGGTTCAATGAGAAATCGTGCTGCTTCACCCAGCTAACCAATTCGTCAATTGGTTGCTCTGCAGCATTGAGAGTCATCTCACTCATTGTTATTCCTGTTTCTCTTTCTTTTTTGCCCATACGTGTATGTATCGGCCTAATGAGAGGTATGGCTCTTGTCGACAAAGTTGTTTTTCGAGTGCCAACACATCTTCATATTGGTAGTCGCCGGTGTATTGCATATTCCCAATGTAATCACTAAAACAGCGGATACCTGATTTACCACAGATTTCAAATCCCGCGTCTTCTATCCATTGGTAGACGTCTTCAGGTTTTAAGCCTTTCTGTGGCTGTAATTTAAATCTCTTGCGGTGAGGCATACCATCCAAAATATGAGGAATATTGCCGCACACCACGTTTTTGTAGACCAGCCCATGATGGTTGTAGAACATAATTGAAGCGGCGCCGCCCGGTTTCACTTGTTCTAATACTGTTGCTAAAGCGGACTTGGGATCAGCCAACCACTCCATCACCGCGTGAAACATCACGACATCAACTGGTCGTTCTAGGTGTCGTTCAATGTCTTGGACGGGTGAATGAATCAAGCGATACTGCTCAAGCAAGCCATTTTTTTCAATATCCTGCTTTGCTAGTTGCAACATTTCCGAAGATAGATCACATAAAGATATGTGGTGTCCGAGCTTGGCAAGCTTTTGTGACATTTGTGCTAAGCCGCCACCGGCGTCTAATATTTCAAGGGCTCGGCTGTCGCCGTCAACAGCGGTCAATAGTTGTTCTAAATCTTCCCAAACAATGACTTGGCGAATCTCGCCTTTATCCGAGCCATATATGTTTTTTACAAATTTGTGGGCAATATCGTCGAAATTGCGGTCTTCAGTCACAGCAGCTTAGGGTATTATGTCTAATCGTGCTGCTATTCTGTCACAAGAAAGGCAGGAATAAAGAGGGTTTCTCTTAAAAAATAATCAACTGATGTTTTTTCGGACTATTTAGTATGTTTGAGCTGAAAAAAATGATCTCATCACTCCTCATGCCACTGCCAGCGATGCTGATCATCGGCATGATTGGGTTGATGCTTATCATGTTCACAAGAAATCAGAAGACCGGCTGTTTTATTGTTCTTTTCTCGTTTGTAGGTATTTTCCTTATCTCGTTCCAGCCAGTTTCATCGCGTCTCCTGATGCCTCTAGAACGTCAACATTCGGCGTTTCTCCCAGTCGACCAGCCTATCGATTATGTGATGGTGTTAGGCGGTGGACACGTTGTCGACGATGACATTCCACCCACTTCAGAATTAAGTCGAACTGGATTGATGCGTTTAGCTGAAGGGATTCGCATTATGCGTATTTACCCTGGCTCTAAACTGATCCTGTCTGGTTATGCTGGCGGTGCAGAAGTCAGCAATGCCAGAATGATGGCCAATGTGGCCTTAGCCCTAGGCGTTTCTAAGTCTGATATCGTGTTATTGGAAACGGCAAAAGACACGTGGGAAGAAGCGCGCCAAGCCGCTGCATTTGTGATGCGCAAAAATCTGGTATTGGTGACCTCGGCAAGCCACATGAAGCGTGCGCTGCATGAGTTTCAGTCTGCGGGCCTCAACCCCTACCCCGCACCGACTAACTTCCTTGCGCAGCGGAACGTCACTCAGCCTTGGGTGAAATACACGCCTAAAGCCGTGTACCTCGAGCAAACCGAACGTTATTGGCATGAGACTCTTGGCTCTATTTGGCAACGCCTGCGTAACTGGGCATCCAATACCGATACCGCGGCGACTCAATCGTAATCAAAAAAAATACCGAGGCCTAAACCTCGGTATTTTTTTATCTTGTCGTCAGTACGATTGACTCAACCAGCGTCAATCGCCTGCAAACATGTAACCTTCACCGTGCACCGTGACAAAGATTTGCGGGTTCTTAGGGTCAAACTCCATCTTCGCACGCATACGACGAATCAGGACATCGATGGTACGGTCATTTGGCGCATCGACGCGGTGACTAATCATGTTGAGAATGCGTTCTCTGCTAAGAACCTGATTAGGATAAGACGAAAGTGCCACCAGCAGCTCGTACTCTGCTTTTGTCAACTTCACAGGTTCACCTGCTTGGCTTAGCGCACGGCGCTGTACGTCAAAGGTCCAATCACCAAAACGTACAATATTGCCGCCTTGCTTGTCCTCGTCAACTGAGCTAGAACCGCTGCGTGCCGTCGAGATTCGCCAAAGTAGATTTTTAACACGCACGAGTAACTCGCGAAGCTCAAATGGCTTGGTTACGTAATCGTCAGCACCCATTTCAAGGCCGACAATCTTATCAATGCTATCCGTGCGTCCTGTTACCAGGATAATCCCAATGTCAGATTTACTGCGAAGTTCGCGAGTCAGCATCAAGCCATCTTCACCAGGAAGATTGATGTCTAACATCACCAAGTCAATCGCATTTTTCTGTAGTGACTCACGCATTTCCTCGCCACTTTCAGCTTCACTAACTTGGTAACCTTCATTTTGAAAGTAGCCAACTAGCTTGCTGCGAGTTACTGCGTCATCTTCTACAACTAATACGTGATAGCTCATTTACACCACTTATTTACATTGGTCATCGTTTAGGTTTGTATTCTATTCATAACTAGTAACATTTCTAGTATTTGTCACTTTAAAATTAAGAAAGATGATTTTTTATTGATTCAAGACAAAACCACACCACCTGTTCATTTTTCAGCACATTTTCACTTATTTACTCACAACTGGCGTTATCGCTATTCATTTTTATTGGTTAGACTAGTCAGTAGTTATTTTAGGAGTAATACCTAATGCAAGAAATTAAAGCATTTAATGAAAAACGCGCAGAAATTTACTGGTGGTTATCTAGCCTGTTTGCCAAAGAGTTAACGCAAGAAAGTATAGACCAATACCATTCGGCTGAGATTCGTTCTTTTTTAACCGGTCTTGGCGAAAACGAGACATTGAAACCCGCGGTTACAAAATTTATCGACGCGCTCAATCGCCTGATGGATCGCGAAGATGCTCAACTTGAGCTCGCGGCAGACTTCTGTGACTTATTCCTTAAATCGGATAGAGACTCGGCTCTACCATACGCCTCAATTTATTTGGGTAAATCCGGTTTGTTGAATGACTTTCCCGCTAAAGAAATGGAAGAGTTGATGCAAAAACATGGCGTGATGGTGAATAAGCAACTGAACGAGCCTGCTGACCACATCGCTATCGAGCTCGATTTCCTCGGAAATCTCATCATTCGCTCAAATGAGTTAGAGAGCGAAGACGAGATGGAAAATGCACTAATTCAACAAGACAACTTTATCCAGACTCAGCTTCTGAGCTGGACGCCAAAGTTTGCCGAGAAATGCCAAACACTGGATAAATTTGGCTTCTATTCAGCTGTAACATTACTGCTCGTTGCCTTCCTGCAACTCGATAGCAGCTACTTAAAGGGCGAATAAAAAACCACACGTTTTGTGACCCTTCACAGGTAACGAACACCTTTTTGTTTGCTCTTATCAGGTTTGCGGTCTAAAATCGTGACCGCAAACGATAAAAACGAATTTAATAAATACAAACCGCTAATTAACAGCGGTTTTTGTGTTTCTGATACTTCTGCCAGATTCTTCTAAACTTTGGATAAGCACTCTCGGCAGTCATCGACAGGACAAAACCTTATGGCCACTATAAAAGACGTTGCCCGCTTAGCCGGTGTGTCAACAACAACGGTTTCACACGTAATCAATAAAACACGCTTTGTTGCTGAAGCTACTCAAGAAAAAGTAATGGAAGCAGTACAAGAGCTTAATTACGCCCCAAGCGCAGTCGCTCGTAGCCTGAAGTGTAACAGTACACGTACGATCGGTATGCTGGTGACTCAATCGACTAACTTGTTCTTCTCTGAAGTTATCGACGGCGTAGAAAGCTACTGTTACCGCCAAGGTTACACACTGATTTTGTGTAACACTGGTGGTATTTACGAAAAGCAACGTGACTACATCCGTATGTTGGCAGAAAAACGTGTAGACGGCATTTTGGTGATGTGCTCTGACCTGACAGAAGAGCTGAGCGAAATGCTCGACCGCCATAAGGATATCCCAAAAGTGATCATGGACTGGGGCCCAGAAAGCTCGCAGGCAGATAAGATCATCGATAACTCGGAGGAAGGTGGCTACCTAGCGACTAAATACCTTATCGACCGTGGTCATAAAGACATCGCTTGCCTAAGTGGTCACTTTGAGAAACTGGCGTGTCAGGAACGTATTGCTGGTTACCGACGTGCAATGGCAGAAGCCAATCTATCCGTTGACGAAGACTGGATTTTAGAAGGTAACTTCGAATGTGATACTGCGGTACTCGCTGCTGATAAAATTGTCGCTATGGACAAAAAACCTACTGCAATTTTCTGTTTTAACGACACAATGGCACTTGGCTTAATGAGTCGTCTGCAACAGAAAGCCATCCGCATCCCAGAAGACATGTCTGTGATCGGCTATGACAATATCGAGTTGGCGGAATATTTCTCTCCACCGCTAACGACGGTACACCAACCTAAACGTCGTGTCGGTAAAAACGCATTTGAAATCCTGCTTGAGCGTATCAAAGATAAAGAGCATGAAAAGCGCGTTTTCGAAATGCACCCAGAGATTGTAGAGCGCTTTACCGTCCGCGATCTCAATAAATAATTGATTATGCGCGTTTAATGAATAATCCGATCGGTGATTAAACGCGCAAACTCCTTGGGAAATACGGAATTAAGATCACGTTTACCCCATCCTGTTGTGATACTAAGCTCAAATATTATTTATTCTCTCTTAGTTCGACTAGAGCCACGCACAGGGCAAACTATTTCGAAAGGATAGGACGCAAAGCCTCCGGCCTAAGTATGAATATACATGGTAGCGGGGTTGCCGATGGCAAAATGCAAATGCAATAAACACGGTTCTTCGTCAACAAGGTGTTCCGCTCTCTTCCGGAACCGTATTCTAAAGTGGTTCATTAAAACACATGGAATATGCACTTGTATGACACCTTATTGACATTGTGTCTGCGTTATTTTGCTACTCTCTCGGACCTGAATTGGTGGCGTATACATATACACCGAGAAAACACAGCATGGATAAACCAATACTAAAAGACTCGATGAGACTATTTGAACAATTAGGTCAAATACACTCTCGTTCGATGTTCGGCGGCTTCGGCATCTTCGCGGACGATACAATGTTTGCACTAGTGGTCAATGACAAGCTGCACATGAGAGCAAATAGCAAACTCTCAAAACAGTTTAAAGCGTTGGGGCTAGAACCATACATTTATAAAAAACGCGGTTTTCCCGTTGTTACCAAATATTTTGCACTTACAGATGAATGGGTTGCTGATACACAGCGAACTTTGGATATTGCTCAAGAAGCGCTCAGCGCTGCGAAAGAAGAGAAACAACGTCAATCTATAGCTAAACCTAACCGTTTAAAAGATTTGCCAAACCTTCGTTTAGCGACGGAAAGAATGCTTAAGAAAGCAGGCATTGATGATGTTGAGTCTCTTGAAGAAGCAGGTGCAGTTGAAGCATTCAAAGCGATTCAGTCAACACACACATCGAGTGTAAATATTGAACTTCTATGGGCGTTAGAAGGGGCGATCAACGGCACTCACTGGTCAGTGATACCTCACTCGCGTCGAGAAGAGCTGCTTGAACAGCTAAAAAATTGAGTATAACTAAATGAAAAAAGTCAGCTTGTGCTGACTTTTTTTATATCTAGAGGAAATTTTAAACTGAGTTTGACGTTCTTATCCGGTATATCAATAATTTCGTGTACTGAAGGTTATTTACCTTCCCATGCTGCGCGTACACGCGGCGTTTAATAGGGTGTTGTTATGAACAAAAAATTGATCCTTGGTTTGCTACTTGTTGGCTTAATTGTTTTCCTAGCCGTCAATTTTGGCCAATACCTCACCCTTGAAAACGCTAAAGCGCAACAAATTGCCCTAGCCGATTACATTGATAGTAATTTTGCTCTCGCGGCATCGGTTTACTTTCTTGTCTACATCGCGATTACCGCCTTTTCCATTCCCGGCGCAGCGGTTGTCACGCTATTAGGTGCTGCGCTATTCGGTTTCTGGACTAGCTTGGTATTGGTTTCGTTCGCTAGCACCATCGGCGCGACGCTAGCCTTTTTAAGCAGCCGATTCTTATTAAGAGAATGGGTACAAAGCAAATTCGGTGATAAACTCAATGCCATCAACCAAGGTATCAAACGTGATGGCGCATTTTACCTATTCTCATTACGCTTGATCCCCGTGTTTCCGTTTTTCCTTATCAACTTGCTGATGGGGTTAACGCCACTTTCGACAGCACGTTTTTATTTGGTTAGCCAATTAGGCATGCTGCCGGGTACCGCGGTGTACCTCAACGCTGGTACGCAATTGGCGCAAATCGAAAGCTTATCGGGTATTGTATCCCCTTCCGTATTGCTCTCTTTCGCGTTACTCGGTCTATTCCCAGTATGTGCGAAATGGGTGATGACAAAACTAAAAGGGGCACCGCAAACGGGTAACGGTCATTCTTAATGAAGATTTTCACCGCCTACAATCCAACTGAAGCACATATCGTGTGCGAACTGCTTAAATCGCAGCAAATATCCTGTGAAGTGCGAGGAGAAGGTATCTTTGGTTTGCAGGGCGAGATCCCTTTTGGAGAGCAGAGTGAACCTTATGTGTGGCTATTGGATGTCTCTCAAGTAGACGCTGCGCGAGCAATTGTTGGTGATTATCAGAAACCTGATACTGGACGAGCCTGGCGTTGCCAAAAGTGCGGAGAAAGTAACGAGCCTCAGTTTGCGCTGTGCTGGAACTGTGGCTCTGAATCCCCTTAAGCGGGTTTGATCTGCTGTTTGATAAACGCAATCGAGTGCTGGTTGAACTCATCTGGTCGCTCGACGTTACACACGTGGCCACAATCTGGGATCTCTAATAGTTGACTGTGGCTGTGAACCTCGACCATCTCTTTCACTGGCTTGATAAACATGTAATCCCGTTCCCCCATCAGATACAAGGTTGGAATAGGTAATTCACGTTCTTTAAAGTAGCGCATCAGCGGATTCACTTCGGACGTAAGAATGAACCAACGCTTAAATTCCTTCTGACACAGTTTCTTGGCTTCGCGGACAAACAAGTGACGCGACTCTTTTTGTGTTCGCTGCGGCATCACAATGTAGGCAAATAAGCTGTATAACCACATGTATGGCACGATATGCTTGCAAAGACCACCTACACGGACAAGGAACTGTGAACGAGTGTTAAGGCGGGTTACAGCGCCTCCTAGCACCATTGACTTCACACGTTCTGCAGAAATCTCTGCAATGTTGCGCACAATGATGGTTCCCAACGACATTCCGACAAAATGCGCCGAGGAGATCTTTAAGTGGTCAAGTACCTTAACGATATCTTGAGTGACTTCTTTGAAGGTATAACGATTGGCGATCAGTTCTTTGAGCAATTGATTGGATTTACCGTGACCACGCAGGTCGACGAAAAGTAGGTTGAAATGCTGTTTGTATGCTTTGATCTGTTTAAACCAGATCGATGAACTGCCACCCGCACCATGCACAAACACCACCCATTCATCGCTGGTTGGATGTTCGAACGTTTTATGAAAAAGCAGGGATGAAGTCATATCGCTAATATTACCAAATTGACCGACTCACTTTCCGGTCGTTATCAAAGAACTTTGTAAATAATTATATAACGCCACTTGCTAAGCACAATCTTGTCCCCCTCAGACTGTGTCGCTGACAGAAAGCAAAGGCAACGTAGGCAGTGGCTGAAAGTACTCGTTTGCGGGCATGCAGCCTACCACAAAGTCGCGCGCTTTTATTTCCTCAAAATCAAATTCGTGTTCTTAGACATGGGATTAAAATGAAAAAAGGCGCCAATTGACGCCTTTGCTCTAACTTTATCAGTATTGAAATGCTTGTTGGTAAAGCTTGAGGTACTCCTGAGCGGCTTTATTCCAACAGAAGTTCTGTTGCATCGCATAAAGCTGCACGCGTCGGATCTCGCTGAGTTGCTGAGCATACAGCAGTAACGAGCGCTGCATCGTCAGCAATAAAACGGTGGGTTCTGGTTCTTGAAATACAAAACCAGTCGCCACTAGCGGGTCTGCATCAAAATCTTGCACGCTATCTTTCAAGCCACCAACACCGCGAACTATCGGCAGTGTGCCATAAGCCATACTGTAGATCTGATTCAAACCACAAGGTTCAAATTCAGATGGCATCAAGAAGAAGTCTGAGCCAGCCTCAACCAAGTGAGCCAAACCGTTATCGTAGGCTTCGATAAACTTAAACTTATCGCTATGTAACGCTTCAACTTCTTTAAGTTGCGACGCGAGCACAGGATCACCGGTACCGACCACGACAACCTGTACATCGTTGTTGAGGAACTGAGACAAGATTGGCAATAGATAGTGAACGCCCTTCTGGTTGGTCAAACGACAGACCATACCGTACATGGCAACATCTCTGACCGGCAAACCTACTCGTTTTTGCAACTCGCGCTTACAAGCACTTTTGCCTTCAACCATACTTGCTTCATCAGCTTGGTAGTTCGCAGGCAGCAGAGGATCCGTTTCAGGGTTCCACGCCGAATAGTCGCATCCATTAAGGATACCGACTAAATCACCTGCGCGTGACTGAAACTCAGCCGCCATACCATGGCTACCTAGCTGCGTCTTCAACTCTTCAGCATAGGTTGGGCTAACTGCATTAATTTTATCTGCATTCATCACACCGGCTTTGAGCATAGTGACATGAGTCGTGCTTACCGCAGCATCGGGTGCGTATCGCCCGTGAAACTCAGGTAAACATTGCAGCTCGTCGTAACTGAACACTCCTTTGAATACCGCATTATGGATAGAGATGACACTTTTGGTCTGAGCAAAAAACGCATCGTTTCCATAGCGATGTTTCAGTAGGAATGGCACAAAGCCTGTATGCCAATCATTGGCATGAATGATGTCAGGTTGAAAACCAAGTTTAGGCAACATGTCAAGACACGCTGCACTAAAGAACGCAAAACGCTCGCCATTGTCTTGATACGCTTGGTTATTTTCAGCGTACATTTCTGGACGGTCAAAATACTGCGCACAATCAATCGCGTAGACTTTCACGCCTGCAGTCGTCAATTCGCGAACTTTGTATTCAGTATGAGGCCAATGCTCTAGTTTGGTTTCCAGCAAAACTGGTGCAGATTCAATACCATTAACCTTTCGGTATGCAGGAAGGGTTAATCGAACATCTTGATCAAGCTCTAGGAGTGCTTCAGGCAGTGCCTTGGCAACATCTGCCAAGCCACCGCTTTTAATCAATCCTTCAACTTCCGATGCTACAAAGAGAATAGAAAAATTCTTAGTAGCCAACGCGTGCTCCTTTTGGAATTACAACAATGCCGTTTTCAGACACATGGTACAGTTTTTTATCTTCCGTTAGGTTAACACCAATTTGCGTACCTGGGGCGATATCTGCATCTTTATCAATAATCACACGACGAAGTACACAGCCTTCACCTACTTTCACATCACCTAAAAGAATACATTCGCTGACATCACATGCCGACGCGATATTACTGCGGAAACCAAGCACCGATTTTTCGATTCTTGAGCCTCGCACATAACTACCGTTACACACTAGACTATCAATGATTTGTACACGGCCATTCACCGAGTCTGTAAACGTTGCAGGCGGCAGCGGGGGGTAGTAAGTATGTAGCGGCCATTTACGGTTGTACAAAGAGAATGCGCTGTCTTTACCCAGCAGATCCATATGCGCTTCCCAGTACGCCTCAATCGTACCTACATCGCGCCAGTAAACTTCCTCTTTCTCGCCCGGAATGGTGTTCAAGCTAAAGTCGTACACGTAAACATCGCCACTTGGGTACATTTTTGGAATGATGTCGTGGCCAAAGTCGTGCGTTGACTCTGGGTTATCTGCGTCTTCAATCAGTTCATTAAATAGCGTTTGTGCTTCAAAAATATAGTTCCCCATCGATACTAATGCATGCTCAGGGTCACCAGGAATAGATTTTGGGTTGGCAGGTTTTTCTTCGAAGCCAATCATGCGGCCATCTTCGTCTACTTCGATTACGCCGAATTGAGATGCTTCAGATAGCGGCATACGAAGTGCCGAAACAGTAAGAGATGCTTGTTTTTCTTGATGGAAAGTCAACATCTGTTTGATATCCATCTTATAGATGTGGTCAGAACCAAAAATACAGACATGATCAGGTTCTGCAAGTTCCATAAAACGTAGGTTTTGATAGATTGCGTCTGCGGTACCTTCGTACCAACGTTTACCTGTACGCATTTGCGCAGGAATGGGGTCAATGAAACGATCTGTAATACCACTAATGTTCCAGCCTTTTTTTAGGTGATGGAACAAGGATTGCGATTTAAATTGGGTTAGAACATAGATGCGCATCAGATCAGCGTTAATAAAGTTATTTAGCGCGAAATCGATTAGTCGATAACTACCTCCGAATGGTACCGAAGGTTTACTGCGAGATTCAGTCAATGGACGTAAGCGTGAGCCTTCTCCACCAGCAAGGATCATACCTAAAACACCAGCCATATAGTTCTCTCCATTTTATAGTTTTTGGATAAGCTTAATGTAGGGCTTATCTCACTTTTCTTAAACTACCCGCAGAGACTCGTTGGATAGTTTAGACAACAAGCGTAACAAGCAGTCATTTAGCGCACTCAGCAAACCAAACAACTCATCTACACGTTATCGTATTTCAGGAAGATTACAATTTGATTTGCACGTTACTAATAACCGTACAATGAATACTTTTAATGACCCGGAAGTGGCTCACATTATCTTGGAATTGAAGTACAAAACTGTCCCAATAAGGCGACATAAAAGTGACATTCATCTCATATCAGTTTCATATGAAATAACGCTTATAGCGAGGAAGCTCAAGGGCTGAGGCACTACCCTCTGTAGGTAGAAAACGAAAAGCGAGTTTTGACTCGTTAGCAAGTGTAGCAACAATTTAAAAATATGCGTCCCACGAAAAAGCAGCCTTTCGGCTGCTTAATTCGCATTATCTTAACCTATTTTTTTGCCGGCTTCTTGCGTTTATCTGTGATTTCCCACTTACCGTCGACATACAAAGCAGTGTAACCAGAAGGCTTACCATCAATCTCTGAACGTACGTAGTTTTCTTTAGACTTACGGCTAAAGCGAACTACCATCGGTAGACCATCCGGGTCTTTTTGTGGCGCTTCCGTCAGGTAGTGGAATTTTGGCGATAAACGGTCTTTGAACCTCACCAACTCTTCAACCAACGGTGCACGAGTTTCGCGCGATTTAGGGAACGTGCTCGCGGCTAAGAACAGACCTGAGGCACCATCACGAAGTACAAAGTACGCATCTGAGTTTTCACATGGAAGCTCAGGAAGGTGCACTGGATCTTCTTTTGGTGGCGCCACTTCGCCATTCTTTAGAATCTTACGCGTGTTCTTACACGTTTCACTAGTACAGTCCATGTACTTACCAAAACGACCATTCTTCAGTACCATGTCACTGCCACACTTGTCACACTCAACAACTGGGCCGTCATAGCCTTTCACTTTGTATTCGCCGTGCTCGACTACATAACCTTCACAGTTCGGGTTATTACCACAAACGTGCAGTTTACGCTTATCGTCGATTAGGTAAGCGTCCATCGCGGTTTCACAGATAGGACAACGCTTCTTAGCGCGAAGGGCAGCAGTTTCAACGTCTTCTTCAAGTACATTGATAATGCCTTCTTCGTCACCTAGATTGATGGTTGTTTTACAACGCTCTTTCGGTGGCAATGCATAACCCGAACAACCTAGGAACACACCAGTTGACGCGGTACGTATACCCATCGGACGTGAACAAGTCGGACACTCAATGTCGGTGTAGACGATGTGGTTTGGCTTCATACCACCATGGTCTTCGTCTTGTTCCGCTTTTTCTAGGTCACCAGTAAAGTCTTTGAAGAAATTATCCAGTACGCCTTTCCAGTTCACTTGACCTTCCGCGATTTGGTCAAGTTTTTCTTCCATGCGTGACGTAAACTCATAGTTCATCAACTCATGGAAACTGTCATCCAGACGGTCAGTAACGATTTCACCCATTTTCTCAGCGTAGAAACGGCGCTGATCGACTTTTACGTAACCACGGTCTTGAATCGTTGAAATGATCGATGCGTAGGTAGACGGACGGCCAATACCACGCTTCTCAAGCTCTTTAACCAACGCGGCTTCCGTAAAGCGTGCTGGCGGCTTGGTGAAGTGTTGCTTAGGATCGAGTTTAATCAGTTCGATCTTATCACCGACTTGAACCGCAGGCAGGATTTGGTCTTCGTTCTTACCTAACGGACGTTGAACACGAGTCCAACCATCAAACTTAAGGATGCGACCTTTTGCTTTCAGCGTGTACTCTGCCGCTTTGACACTGACAGTAGTCGAGTCGTATTTTGCTGGCGTCATCTGACAAGCAACAAATTGATTCCAAATCAGCGAGTAGAGCTTGTGAGCGTCTGCTTCCATACCGTTTAGGTCTTCCGCTTTCACTGTCACATCTGAAGGACGAATCGCTTCGTGCGCTTCTTGTGCACCTTGCTTGCTACCGTACACATTCGCTTTCGCTGGCAGGTAAGCTTCACCAAATTCGCTGTTGATGTAGTCACGAACAGTATCAACCGCTTCCGCACTTAGGTTCGTCGAGTCAGTACGCATGTAGGTGATGTAACCCGCTTCGTACAGACGCTGCGCGAGCATCATGGTTTTCTTAACGCCGTAACCGAGTCGCGTACTTGCCGCTTGTTGTAGCGTAGAAGTAATAAATGGTGCAGAAGGCTTGCTTGATGTCGGACGGTCTTCACGCTTACACACTTCGTAAGCGGCCTTTTCCAACACTGATATTGCCGCGTTAGTTTCCGTTTCATTGACCGGCTTAAATGCAGAGCCGTCTTTTTGCGCAACTTGTAAACGGAAATCTGTTTTATCTGCCGTTTTGGTGTCCGCGTGAATATCCCAGAATTCTTCTGGAACAAACGCTTTGATTTCGCGCTCACGCTCAACAAGTAGTTTTACCGCAACAGACTGTACACGACCCGCAGACAGACCACGCGCGACTTTCTTCCATAAGAGTGGTGAGACCATAAAGCCTACTACTCGGTCCATGAAACGACGCGCTTGCTGTGCGTTAACCCCATCCATACTCAACTCACCAGGACTCTGGAAAGCTTGTTGGATAGCGTTTTTGGTAATCTCGTTAAATACAACGCGTTTGTATCGCTCTTCATCGCCACCGATGATCTCACGAAGGTGCCAAGCGATAGCCTCTCCCTCGCGGTCTAAATCGGTTGCGAGATAGACACAATCTGCATCTTTCGCCAGCTTCTGAAGTTCAGCAACCACTTTCTCTTTGCCAGGAAGCACTTGGTAGTTTGCTTCCCAACCATGATATGGGTCGATACCCATTTTCTTGATCAGTGATTTACGATCTTTTTCTTTTTTGATTCGGGCTTTTTCTTCAGGGCTTAAGCCTTTGGTTGATACCGCTGCTGCTTTCTGACCAGTACTTTGGCCAGCAGTTGGTAGATCACGTACGTGACCTACGCTGGACTTTACAATGAAGTCCTTACCTAAATACTTATTGATGGTTTTCGCTTTGGCTGGCGACTCCACAATAACCAGTGACTTACCCATATTTGACTCAAGTGTCCTATAATGAATGCGACGCCTTTTAGCGCACGACATACTTAATAATTAAGTTCTTTTTTTACTATTGAGCGAGAATACTAGAAGATCAATACCTTTTTTCAAAATTCATTTTGACTGCTCGACAATTCGACGAATGCCGCCAAGTTTGAAAGTGTCACATACTAAACGTCACTATTCAGGTTCTGCTAGTCGGTAATGGGTTTTTATGTCTTTTGTCACAAAACCAAACCTGATTACACACCAGACTCTTCGCTCTTCATTGATCTAGGGCATTTGAAATCACCCTCGAAATTCCTACAATCACTTTCACCTCTTTTATATAAAGCTAATAACCCAAGAGTAAGATCATGAGTGAGAAGAAAGTCATTTCAAAATTTGAGCTGTTGTTGATCGCCAACCACGTTATTCAAGAGCACGACGACTATATCGAAGGCATGCGAGCCGACAGCGTCGAAGAAAAAGATGACGTGCTGGTATTTAAAGGCGAATACTTCTTGGATGAGAATGGGTTACCAACGCCAAAAACAACCGCAGTATTTAACATGTTTAAGTACCTAGCCCATCATTTATCTAAAGAATTTACCTTAGAGAAATAACAGACCAGAAAAAAGCCAGAGCGTAAACTCTGGCTTTTTCATGCAATGAACTAACAGCTTAACGACTCTAGCTTATCAAAGTAGTCAGGGAACGTCTTTGAGGTACATTTTGGGTCATTGATGGTCACTGGCGTGTCACTCAGAGCAACCAATGAAAAACACATTGCCATTCGGTGGTCGTCATAGGTGTCGATTGCAGCGTGCTTCAGTTGAGCAGGTGGCGTGACGATAATGTAATCTTCCCCCTCTTCCACTTCCGCACCGACTTTGCGTAGCTCAGTTGCCATTGCTGCCAGACGGTCTGTTTCTTTTACGCGCCAGTTGTACACGTTACGAATTGCCGTTGTACCTTCTGCAAACAGAGCTGTGGTCGCGATCGTCATTGCCGCGTCTGGGATATGGTTAAAGTCCATATCAACCGCTTTCAACTGACCGACACGAGAGATCACGTAGTCATCGCCCCATTCAATTTCAGCGCCCATTTTTTCTAGCGCGTCAGCAAATTGAATGTCACCTTGAATACTCTTCCTACCAATACCGGTAACTTTGATTTCACCGCCTTTGATCGCCGCCGCCGCTAAAAAGTAAGACGCTGATGACGCATCACCTTCAACCAAGAAATCGCCAGGAGCAATGTACGATTGGCCGCTACGGATAACAAATTCTTGGTAGTCACGGTTTTCAACTTCAACGCCAAACTGCGCCATAATGTGCAGCGTAATATCGATGTACGGTTTAGAAACGAGTTCACCGATGATCTTTATCGTCACATCGTCTTGCGCAAGTGGCGCAGACATTAAAAATGCGGTCAGGAACTGGCTTGAGATAGAACCGTCAATTTCGACCGTACCGCCGGCTAGACCAGTACCGGTAATCTTAAGCGGTGGGTAATTTTCATTTTCCAAGTATTCTACTTGCGCACCAGCTTGTTTAAGAGCCTCCACCAAGTGGCCGATTGGGCGCTCTTTCATACGTGGCTCACCGGTTAACACAAACTCGCCACGGCCTAAACACAGTGCTGCCGCCAATGGACGCATCGCAGTACCCGCGTTACCAAGAAACAGCTCTTGAGCTTCTGTCGCTTCAAACGCTTTGCCCAGACCTTCCACTTCACACACGGTTTTGTCATCCGAAAGCTGATACTTAACGCCAAGCTTAGTCAGCGCATTCAGCATATGACGGATATCGTCACTGTCGAGCAGGTTAGTTAGACGCGTCGTTCCTTTTGCCAACGCAGCCAAAAGTAGCGCGCGGTTAGAAACACTTTTTGAACCAGGTAAGTTAACCTCACCATTGACTTTATTGATAGGTTGTAACGTAAGGCTTTCCATTAAAATTGATATTCCTTGCTCGCCCAGCCTTACTCACCGGACGATGAAAAATTCTTCGTACTTGCAGACTATCTAAAAACTTTACGTAAAACTAGCCTCTAATCGGCATTAAATAAGGATATTTATGCAGTTTAGGATGAAGTACTACCAGTTCGCCATCAGTACTCTTTATCCACTCTGACTCCATCGTCAAAATAGAGGATACGAACTCTATCACCACGCTCAAACAGCATGTTGTTGTCCACATCTTGAATAACGTCAATCAACTTCCCTTTTTCGGTTTTGATCAAAATCTCTACCAAACGATATTCGACCCGATATTCTTGCTGAGCTTGGTTTCTCACTATCGTTGCTCCAGCCACCGCGCCAATCGCCGTGGCGACTTCTTTGCCTCGTCCGCCACCAAACTGATTGCCTATCACACCACCAACCACGGCCCCCAGCAGCGTCTCCCAGCCGTTGTGTTCCGCGCGAACCACATCCTGTTGGGTCATGTAACGGACTGTTTCAACTTGGCCAAACACGACATCATTTACTGGTCGGGCTTTATTTCTTTCATACGCTGCATTGGCAAGCAAAGGAAAAATCAATAATATCCATAACCACTTTCTCATACCTTGTTTCCTCGTATTTATGGCAATTTATCTGACTGAGTTAGACCCAGACGAATTATGGTTTCCATCACCTGAAGAAGCGCTTAACGACCCGAATGGTCTACTTGCCTTTGGCGGTGATTTGTCGCCAGAGCGATTGCTGCTAGCGTACCAGCATGGCATTTTCCCTTGGTATGGGCCAGGTGAACCCATCTTATGGTGGAACCCTACTCCACGCGCAGTCTTTAACCCTATGACTTTTAAACCCGCCAAAAGTCTCAAAAAATTTCAAAAAAGGCACGCTTATAAGGTAAGTATAAATAAAGCCACTGACTCGGTGATCGATTTCTGTGCCGCAGTACGAAGCAAAGAAGAAACGTGGTTAAACGAAGATATGCGTGCCGCCTACAAACGACTCGCTCAACGAGGAAACTGCCACTCAGTTGAAGTGTGGCAAGATGAGAAGCTCATCGGCGGTTTATACGGTATTTCCGTAGGACAGATTTTTTGTGGCGAGTCGATGTTTAGCTTGAGCACCAACGCGTCAAAAGTCGCACTGTGGTACTTTTGCCATCACTTTCAGCAGTTTGGCGGTAAGTTAATCGACTGCCAAGTGATGAATCCTCACCTTAAATCTTTGGGAGCGTATGAATTGCAGCGAGAGGAATTTGCGCAAACACTGCTATCCTATAGAAACGAGCCTATCGATAAACGTTGTTTTAGTGAACAGTGGTTGGCATTACCGCTAGAGGGTATAAATGAGCTCTGATCTTCAGCAAATACGTATTGGCCTGACTGACAGCCATCCTTGTAGCTACTTGACCGAACGACAGGAACGAGTGGCAGTGGCGCTTGATCCCGCAATGCACACAACCTCGAACTACGAAGTATTACTCGCAAACGGATTCCGACGCAGCGGAAACACCATCTACAAGCCCCATTGCGATAACTGCCAAGCGTGTGAAGCGCTGCGTGTCGCTGTGCCAGATTTCCAGCCGTCAAAAAGCCAGAAAAGGCTGCGCAGCAAGACCCGAGATTATCAGTGGGCGTTCAAATCACACATGGATGATGGTTGGTTTGGCCTTTATTCACGTTACATCGAAGCTCGTCACCATACTGGTTCAATGTATCCGCCTAAGCAGGATGAGTTCGCCCAATTCTCACAGTGTAACTGGCTCAACACCCAATATTTACACCTTTACGACGACGATAAACTGGTCGCGATCGCCGTTACCGACATCCTGACGAACAGTGCCAGCGCCTTCTATACCTTCTATGATCCGGACTACGAAATATCTCTAGGAACACTGGGGGTACTGATTCAACTGGAATACTGTCAGCGAGAAGGAAAACAGTGGCTGTACCTTGGTTATCAAATTGATGAATGTCCAGCAATGAGCTATAAAGTCCGCTTTCAACGCCATCAAAGGCTAGTAAATCAGCGTTGGCGAGGGTAGAATACGCTCCAACTTTACTAAATTCATTTTGTTCGGCATTATACGGCGAGCAAAATTGCCCATTTTTTAAAAGAGGATTAAATGGCTAAAGAAGACGTAATTGAGATGCAAGGCACAGTCCTTGATACTCTTCCAAACACAATGTTCCGTGTTGAGCTAGAAAACGGCCACGTAGTTACTGCTCACATCTCTGGTAAAATGCGTAAGAACTACATCCGTATTCTTACTGGTGACAAAGTAACTGTAGAGATGACTCCATACGATCTATCAAAAGGTCGCATCGTCTTCCGTGCTCGTTAATCTCTGATTATCGAATACAACAAAAAACGGAGCTACATGCTCCGTTTTTTGTGTCTGCGGCTTGGATTATTTACCCATCGCTTCTTTGTAGTGCTGTCGGCATACTGATACGTAGCGGTCATTACCACCAATATCCACTTGCGCCCCTTCGGCAATCGCATTACCGTGCTCATCGGTTCGGATAACCATATTGGCTTTACGACCACAGTGGCAAATAGTTTTTAGCTCAACCAGCTTATCTGCCCAAGAAAGTAAATACTTACTGCCTTCAAACAGCTCACCTAGGAAGTCCGTTCTCAGACCATAGCACAATACTGGAATACCCAATTTATCCACGACTTCCGTCAGTTGGTAAACTTGCTCACGAGTCAAAAACTGACACTCATCGACCAAAATACAGTGACGTTGCTCTACCTCATGCAGCGACGCAATTTCAAAGTACAGGTCCGTATCACTACGGTACAAATGCGCGTCGGATTGCAGACCAATTCGAGAGCTAACTTTACCGACACCGTAACGGTCGTCCAATGCTGCGGTGAAAATGACTGGTGTCATACCGCGCTCTTGATAGTTAAATGAAGATTGAAGAAGAGTGGTGGATTTACCCGCATTCATCGCGGAGTAATAGAAATACATCTGAGCCACAGATTGGTACCTACACTAACCAAGTTATAAACAAAGAAAAGGGCTGTAGTGACAGCCCTTTAGAAAGGTTGATTACTTACGACGCCACGTTGTGCCTTCTGGACCATCTTCCAGAACGATACCCATTTCCGTCAGCTTGTCGCGCGCCATATCCGCGTTCGCCCAATCTTTAGCTGCACGGCTGTCGTTACGAAGCTTAATTAGCGCTTCAATTTCAGCGACTTCGTCATCGTTACCCGCATCACCTTTTAGGAAGGATTCTGGGTCTTGGTGCAAAATACCAATCACATCCGCAAGTTCACGCATTAGCGCACCTAAAGAGTTCGCTGACGATAAGTCTTCTGTTTTCAGACGGTTGATTTCACGCGCCATATCAAACAGAACGGAATAAGCTTCTGGTGTATTGAAGTCATCGTTCATCGCTGCGGCAAAACGCGACACGTACTCTTCACCACCCGCTGCAGAAGCCGTTTGATCTAGGCCACGTAGCGCAGTGTATAAACGCTCTAAAGACGCACGTGCTTGATTGAGGTTTTCTTCGCTGTAGTTCAGTTGGCTACGATAGTGACCAGACATCAGGAAGTAACGCACTGTTTCCGCATCGTAGTGCTGCAATACATCACGAATGGTGAAGAAGTTGCCAAGCGACTTAGACATCTTCTCTTTATCCACCATCACCATGCCGCTGTGCATCCAAGTATTAACGTACTGAGTGCCGTGCGCACAGCAAGATTGTGCAATTTCGTTTTCATGGTGTGGGAACTGCAGGTCAGAACCACCACCGTGAATATCAAAGTGGTTGCCAAGAATTGACGAGTTCATTGCTGAACATTCGATGTGCCAACCCGGACGACCAGGGCCCCACGGTGATTCCCATGTTGGTTCGCCTGGCTTAGACATTTTCCACAGAACAAAGTCCAGTGGGCTGCGTTTTGCACTTTCTACGTCAACGCGGGCACCGGCTTGAAGTTGGTCCAAATCTTGTTTTGATAGCTTACCGTATTCGTCAAATTTACCTACTTCAAACATAACGTCGCCGTTAGAAGCAACGTACGCAAAACCACGTTCAATCAGTTTCTCAACCAATTCGATGATCTCGTCGATGTATTGCGTCGCGCGCGGTTCGATATCAGGGCGCTTCATGTTTAACGCGTCAAAATCTGCGTACATTTCGCCAATCAGACGTTCCGTCAATGAATCACAGCTCTCGCCATTTTCATTCGCACGTTTGATGATTTTGTCGTCGATGTCAGTGATGTTACGTACAAACGTAAGATCATAACCTAGGTAACGTAGGTAGCGAGCCACGACATCAAACGACACAAACGTACGGCCGTGACCGATGTGACAGAGATCGTAGATGGTTACCCCACAGACATACATGCCGACTTTGCCAGCATTGATTGGTTTGAATTCCTCTTTCTGTCTTGTGAGTGTGTTATATATCTTTAACATGATCTCTATCTAATTATTAGGTTAAACAAAATAGTGGGTCAGTATATCAATTCGAGCCATGTTAAGTAATCCCTACAAAGCGTAAAAAGCGCCCAATAATGCCTATACTCATCACTTAGCCTCGACTTTTCGCATGTTAATGTCCGAAAAGTTGAGATAGAATCTCTGGTTCAAATCAAAAACATATGTAAAGGACATAATCATGATCACCCTTCACACTAATTTTGGTGACATCAAAATTCAGCTTAATGAAGAAAAAGCACCGGAAACAAGCGCGAACTTTCTACAGTACTGCCGTGATGGTTTCTACGACAACACGCTATTCCACCGTGTTATCGATGGTTTCATGATTCAAGGTGGCGGCATGGAGTCTGGTTTACGTGAAAAACCAACTCGCGCTCCAATTAAGAATGAAGCGAACAACGGCCTAAGCAACAAAGTGGGTACACTCGCGATGGCTCGTACTATGGAGCCGCATTCAGCAAGCTCTCAGTTCTTTATCAACGTGAACAACAACACTTTCCTAGATTTCCGTAGCGAAAGCCTTGATGGTTGGGGTTACTGTGTATTCGGCGAAGTTGTTGAAGGCATGGACGTAGTAAACAAAATCAAAGGCGTAAGCACTGGTTCTTACGGCATGCACCAAGATGTACCACTTGAAGATGTGGTAATCACTGGCGCAACCATCGAAGAATAATGATGGTTGGGAGGAGCACTTATCGCTCCTCCCTCTTGCCCATTCCAGTAGGTAACTGAGTTATATGTCCACGCTATTTATCTCCGATCTCCATCTTTCCCCCGCGACTCCCTCTATCAATCAATGCTTTGCTCAGTTTATGAGAGAAGAAGCAGTCAAAGCCGATGCGCTCTATGTGTTAGGAGACTTATTTGATTTTTGGATTGGTGACGACGACAAATCCGATTTTGCTAACTTTGTCCGAAGTGAGTTTAAACGACTGACTGATGCTGGCGTCCCTTGCTTCTTTACTAAAGGCAATCGTGACTTTTTGGTCGGCAAGCGATTTGCCAAGCAAACGGGTATAACACTGCTCGGTGATGAAACCGTGATTGACCTATATGGACGAAAGGCAGTGCTACTACATGGGGACACACTTTGCACACAAGATGTCAATTATTTGAAGTTTCGTAAAAAAGTGAATCAAAAATGGCTGCAATGGCTGTTTAATCGCATCCCAATGTTTATTAAAGCGAAAATTGTCAGTAAAATTCAATCTGATATCAGAGACGATAAACAAACTAAGTCTCTTGAAATCATGGACGTGACTCAAGAAGAAGTAGAACGCGTGATGGAAATGCACCAAGTTGATTTGATGATTCATGGTCATACTCACCGTCCTAATGTTCATATATTTGAGACGAATCAATCTACTAATACTAGAATTGTCTTAGGGGATTGGTACACTCAAGGGTCCGTACTGGTATGCGATAAAAAAAATATAGAGCTACAAGCCAGACCATTTTTGTAATTACTTTGTCTTACATTAACCAGTTTTAGCTGTTAATTTTGAAGACCCAGAATGCTTGTTCCGTTTTAAGTACAGTAGTCATGCTGCTGTGAATTGTTGATTTACTCTCCGAGCAAGGTAAACATCTTGAAATATTCGTACGTTGCCAGGCAACCAATACTGGATAAAGATAAAAAAACGTTTGGATACGAACTTCTTTTTAGGGATGGTCCTAAAAACACTTTCCCGGTTATCGATGCCGAGGAAGCGACTAGCCGTCTTCTTTCCGATCATGTGCTCTCAACTCAATACGCAACTTTGGGTGACAAGCTTGGCTTTGTTAACTTCCCTTATAAGAGCCTGATCAATCGTGTACCAACCCTCTTTCCGGTTGACAGTTTGGTCATCGAAATTCTCGAAGACTGTGAACCAACGGATGAGCTGTTAGAAGCGGTCAAAGAGATGTGTAAGTTAGGGTATAAAATCGCACTTGACGATTTTGTGCCTTCCAAAGCTTGGCGCGAGTTTCTTCCTTACATCTCTATCATCAAGTTTGATATTCGTATTGTACCACTGCCAAAAGCGCAGCTGTTCATCGATCGCTTTGCAAAAACAGGCATCAAATTCCTAGCCGAGAAGGTAGAAACCTACGAGGAGTTTGAACACGCTAAGCAAATCGGCTTTGACTATTTTCAAGGTTACTTCTTCAGCAAGCCTGAGATGATTCAGCGTAAAGCGTTGAAGCCGTCATTTATGAGCATCATCCAACTCCTGACGGAAATTTCACATGAGCGAATCGACTTTGAAAAAGTAGAGGCCTTAATCAGTAAAGATGTCACCTTATCGTACAAACTGCTGACCTACGTTAACTCGTCCTCTCTGGTGAAAAAGAAAATCCAATCGTTTAAGCAAGCACTGATTTATCTTGGTGAAGACAAGATTCGTAAGTTTATCTCTTTGGTGGCGCTGGCGTCGACGGACAGCCAAAAACCGGACTACCTGTACGGCCTGTCGATTCAACGTGCACGCTTCTGTGAACTGCTTGTCCATAAACAGCTATCGAACATAGACCCAAGCAAAGCCTTCTTGATGGGCATGTTCTCGCTACTTGATAGTTTGCTCGACTTACCTATCGAACAGATCATTGCTGAAGTGCCGATTGATACAGCAATCAAGCTCGCGCTGACTGAAGAAAGTGGTGCACTAGGTCAATTGCTTTCTTTGATTAAAGCCTATGAGCGTGCTGAATGGGATGACGTTTCTCAGCTCTGTCAAGCAATGCACTTATCACAAGATACGTTGAGCGAATGCTACGATGAAGCCGTAGCGTGGGCGGCTGAAATGCTTTCTGTTCAACGCTAGTATTTGGAGTTTCATTATGTCGTTATGCCCGTGCGGCAGTCGGCAGTCTTATACAGACTGCTGCGAATCTATCCACCAAGATCCAACTTTAGCAACCGTGCCGGAACAACTGATGCGTGCGCGTTACTCTGCTCATGTCAAAAAGCTGGCCGATTTTGTGGTGGAGACTTATCACCCAAGCTGCGAAGCGGAATCTCAACGCACCGAGATTGCAGAATCTATCGACAGTGAGTGGTGCAAGTTAGAAGTGTTATCGAGTGAGAGCGGTGCTAAGGATAATGAAGGCTTTGTGACGTTTAAAGCCTACTTCAAGCAAGACGGCGAAGAGTTTTGCCTACAAGAACGCTCGCGCTTCGTTAAAGAAGGCCGACAGTGGTACTACATTGACGGCACTTTCCCTGAAGAGGCGCAAGATACGCGCCTATCGCAGCCAATTAAGAACCTCAAAGTTGGCCGAAATGACCCATGTATTTGTGGTAGCGGCAAAAAATTTAAAAAATGTTGTGGTTAACCCGCAGAAATTGAAAAAGGCAGAGTTTACTCTGCCTTTCTTTTTTAGAACCATCTATAGTTCTTAATGATTTGGGTTGACTCGAACGATGTCTTCTTCAGCAGAGTTAAACTGCTTTTTGAGTTCAGCTTTAGATTTGAAGCTAATCTCACCGCCTTGAGCAACCGTCATATGCTGTGCATCTTTATTATGCTTTGATTGGTATAGCATCACAGCTTGCATACAAGAATCGCGCTGCTCTTGAGTTAATGGGGTACCCTCAGGCCACTTTCCTGTTTCAACAGCAAAAAGTAGACGCTCATAAGCTTCAGGTGTGATGGCATCAATTAACTGCTTTGCGTCCATGGTGTATCCTTTAATTGAATTGAACGACAAAGAACATAACCGCCCCTAATAAGTAGTCAAGGACCGATAAAGAAATAAGTCTAACGGATCACAAGCCACCTTATGAAGATGAATAAAACACACGCGCTTACGGTAAGCGTACTCTGCATTGCATTGACTGGCTGTTTTGAAAGTCGCAAGAACACGGAGCAGTTGTGCAACGATACTCCTGCTTTGCAGTGTGAACGTTTGAATATGGACGATGGCCAATGCCGCGTACCTAGAACTGATTTGGTTTGGCATCGCTTTGACGCCTTAAAGAACCCATCACCTAAGAACCAAATCAAAGAATATGACCTATTAGGCAAATACAAGAAATGTCTAGAGCTTGCGGCACAGATCCAAGCTATCGACCAAACAGAATTAAAAGAACGACGCGTTCACTCGATGCTGTTTGCCACTGAAGACATGGAAAAGATCATCAGTAATTTGATCAAGTCCAAGTCACCAGAAGCACTATATTTCCTTTGGAGCCGTACCGGGAACGAAGAAGCCAAACGCAGCTTCTTACAACTGGAGGGCAAATCTGTCCTCGAGACGGCAGAAATGCAATATTATCTCGCCACTTTCTACACCAGTCGTGACAAAGTAAAAACGCATGACCTGCTGATTCGTTCCCTTGAGCTCACTAAGAACAATAAAGTGAACAACGAAGTACTCAAATCTTTAGCCAGCACAACCTACCAACTTAAAAGAAAAGAAGAAGCATACATCTGGGCAATGGTGGCGAAAGAATATGGAGTACCAATCGCATCAGAAAGCGAACTACAACTACTATACGGCTTTGATGAGAAAAAATATCAACAGTTGGAAGGCAATGCCGACAAGATTATCGGTGCCATCAAAAATGGCACCTTTAGTCAGGAACTAGTTCCCAAATATTGATATTTCAATTGAAAGGATGAAACAAACAGCGGTGAGATCTTCACCGCTTTTTTATGAATTGTTGAAAATTAACGACACTGAGTTTACACAAAAACGTTCACCGGTAGTCTTAGGACCATCGGGAAAAACGTGACCTAGATGGCTGTCGCATACTGAACATCGTATTTCAGTTCTCACCATTCCGTGACTTAGATCTTCCAAATAGCGAATAGCCTGATCATTAATAGGGGCATCAAAACTAGGCCATCCGCATCCCGAGTCATATTTGTTGTCTGAATAAAATAATGGGCTATTACAACAGGTGCATGAATATACCCCTGTCTCCTTATTATGTAACAACTTACCGCTAAACGGAGCCTCAGTTCCTTGTTGTCTACATACTCTATACTCTTCTTCGGAGAGCGACTCACGCCAGTATTCATCAGGCTTAACTAGCTTTTCTCTCTTCTGACTCACGACTAATTTCCTCCATTTTATTATTTTTAATTTTGACTTTTTTTGTGAAAAACTTGCTAACAATAACCTTTGTGGCACATACTTTGACACCATAAAGAGATGGTTAAACTTTCAGCACAGCTTTAAACATCCGAAACAATATTACGTCAACTGGTTAGGGAAAAAACCAGTAATCCGTTCAAAATATGACCATATATGGCGAATTGTGAAAAAAAGCGACGCTTTTTTTTGACTTTAAACAAGTTAAGTCCGATTATCGGTTGCAGATTTTGACTGGATTCTGTAATTTTACTACCAGTTATCTTTAATCAGAAATTAAGTTGTGGAGCAACTATAATGACTATCAAAGTAGGTATTAACGGTTTTGGCCGTATCGGTCGTTTCGTATTCCGTGCAGCGCAAGAGCGCAACGACATCGAAGTAGTAGGTATCAACGACCTTATCGATGTAGATTACATGGCATACATGCTTAAGTATGACTCAACTCACGGCCGTTTCAACGGTACTGTTGAAGTTGAAGGCGGTAACCTAATCGTTAACGGTAAAACTGTACGTGTTACTGCAGAGCGCAACCCTGAAGACCTAAAATGGGACGAAATCGGTGTTGACGTTGTAGCTGAAGCAACTGGTCTTTTCCTAACTGACGAAACTGCACGTAAGCACATTACTGCAGGCGCGAAAAAAGTTGTACTAACTGGTCCTTCTAAAGACGCGACTCCAATGTTCGTTAACGGCGTAAACTTCGACACTTACGCTGGTCAAGACATCGTTTCTAACGCTTCTTGTACTACTAACTGTCTAGCGCCTATCGCTAAAGTTCTTAACGACAAGTTCGGTATCGAATCTGGTCTTATGACTACAGTTCACGCAACTACAGCAACTCAAAAAACTGTAGATGGTCCTTCTGCTAAAGACTGGCGCGGTGGTCGTGGTGCTTCTCAAAACATCATCCCATCTTCAACTGGTGCTGCTAAAGCAGTAGGCGTTGTACTTCCAGAAGTAAACGGCAAACTAACTGGTATGGCTTTCCGCGTACCAACTGCTAACGTTTCTGTAGTTGACCTAACTGTTAACCTAGTTAACGGTGCTTCTTACGAAGACATCTGTAAAGCGATGAAAGAAGCTTCTGAAGGCGAACTAAAAGGCGTTCTAGGCTACACTGAAGATGCAGTTGTATCTCAAGACTTCATCGGCGAAGTTTGCACTTCAGTATTCGATGCTAAAGCTGGTATCGCTCTAACTGACAAATTCGTTAAAGTTGTATCTTGGTACGACAACGAAATCGGTTACTCAAACAAAGTTCTAGACCTAATCGCACACATCTCTAAGTAATTAGAAACAGTGATTAGCTCTTAACTGAGTTGAAAAAAGGCGGCTAATATAGTCGCCTTTTTTGTATCTTGAATACTGTAATAATGCGACTAAAGCATCTACACATCAGGAACGATAAATATGGATTTACGATCACTTCCAGTAGTCTCTGCCCTCTCAGACTGTGTGACTATTGTAGAAAAAGACGCCGTTAAAATTGTACGTGTCATACACGACAAAGCCAGCGCAGGTATCGCGTTGCACGGTGGTCATGTAGTTTCATTTCAACCAGCAGGTCAAGAAGACCTTATTTGGATGAGCGATACCACCATTTTTGACGGCAAAGCAGCACTTCGTGGTGGCATCCCTGTATGCTGGCCTTGGTTTGGCCGCATTGCCGCACCTGCTCATGGTTTTGCTCGCAACTCAACATGGCAACTGATCGAACATAGAGAGAATGATAACGGTGTTATTGTTGAGCTCGGTCTGGACTCCAGTGAAGAGAGCCTAAAGGTTTGGCCATACCTATTCAGTGTACGTTTGACTGTCGAAGTGACTGAGCAGCTGAAAGTTTCGCTAAAAGTTGACAACATCGATCAGCAACCGTGGATATTCTCTGGCGCACTGCACACATACTTAAATGTAGGTGATATCAAACAAGCGAAAGTCACTGGTATGGGCCCAGAGTACATCGATAGTCTGCAAAACGATGAAGTGATTCAAGGCGGCCAAGAGTTAGTCCTAAGCAATACTATCGACCGTGTCTACACTCAGCCAGAATCAGATATCCTCATCCAAGACCCAGTACTAAAACGCACGCTCACCGTAACCAACCACGGTCATAACTGCGCAGTATTATGGAACCCTTGGCTTGAAGGCGCACAATCGATGGGCGACATGCCAGACAACGGCTTTGAAACCTTCCTATGTGTTGAATCAACACTCCACGCGCCATCCATTGAACAAGGTAAGACTCTGCAACCTGGAGAGACTTACCAACTAGAGACCATTATCTCTGCCTAAGTTCAAGCGACACATTGGGCAGGCAACCCGCTTGCCCTATCAACTTCTTGTTGAGGTTACTGACGTCACAACAGCCATTCTTATGCCGTAACAATATACGCCTATCTTTCGTTTATAATCATCTGTTATATTTTCACCTCGCCATTCCTGACAAACCAATCAATATAGGTCCCAGAATGGTGAATTAAGGAAGGTGTTGTCACTGAGTCAGATGGATTTGAAAGCATGTCTAAGTCGAAAAAGCTGTATAGCTTTGTTACCCTTTTTATCGCAGGCTTGCTGTTTGTCTTCATCCTGACAGCTCTAGTTACTCAGCGTTATTGGTTCCAACGTTTAGACCAACAAGTGTCAAGCGAAGCAGTCAACGTTAGCCAATATTTCAATAAACAGCTCGAACGTTACCAACACATTCCGGACCTGCTCACCAGCCATTACCAAATACGTCAGGTACTCAAACAAGAAACGCAGACTTACGCGTTAAGCAAAATCCTGTTGGATATTCAAAAGACCAGTGGCGCGAGTGATGTTTACGTCCTCGATACTCACGGAGATGTGATTGCATCCAGCAATTTCCAGTCGGCCAAAAGTTATATCGGTTCAAACTACGCATTCCGCCCCTACTTTTACCAAGCGATGCAAGGCAATCGTTGGACAGATTACGCGTTAGGGTTGCGCTCGGGTGAGCGAGGTATCTTCTTCTCAGCCCCTATTTATGCCGACAACGAGATCATCGGCGTCATCGCGGTTAAAGTCGATATCGACAAATTTGAGCAAGACACAGAGTGGCTTGCTGGCTCAAATAGCGCCAAATTTATGGTGTACGGCAAAGACGAAGTCGTCTTCATTTCTAATCACCCCTATTGGCGACTGAAACAACTCCGTGAAAGTGATTACTACACTTGGTCAGAAATTCAGGCTACCCACCGTTACTTAGATCTTCAGCAACAACGACTTAGCAACGCTATCACTTCGACACCCTATCTCGATAAGTCGGTTTGGCAAATCGAATCAAGCTCTCAGCGCCACGAACAATATGTCTATGGCAAAGCCAAACTGCCATTGCTCGACCTAGATTTCGTTATGTTGCTACCGGTGAGCGAAGCGCGGGACAAAGTACAGGTTTCACTTATTTTATCCAGCCTGGCATACACCTTATTGGTCACCGTTATGGTGTTTGTGTTTCGCCGAGTCGCAGGCTATCGACAGTTGATCTTTACCCGCAACGCGTTAGAAAGCGAAGTCGTTCAGCGAACTCAGCAACTTGAGAGTGCGCACCAAGCACTGGTTCAATCGGCCAAACTGGCGACAATTGGCCAGCTGTCGGCGAGCGTCAACCATGAGATCAATCAACCGCTGAGCGCTATGAGTACCTACTTAGTCGCAAGCAAAAGAATGCTAGCGAAAGGTATGCTGGATGAAGCGCAACAAAACATGGTGAACATCGAGTCGTTGATTGCCCGAGTACACAAAACTGTTTCACAGCTCAAGCAATTTAGCCGCCCTAGCGAGCATCGTCTGGATTGGTGCCAATGGCAAAGCTGTTTGAACAACGCATTGATTGTGGTTGGACCAAAGATCAATAGCAGTGGTGTGATCTTAGAAGCAGAACCACACAGTGTGTTAATTTGGGGCGATCCACTTAAGCTCGAACAAGTGCTGGTCAATCTGCTATCTAATGCTGTTGAAGCGATGCAAGAATGCAATAGAAGGTATATCTCTATTCGCTTCGAACAAGACGGCGAGTTGGAGCTCATCACTATCTCAGATACTGGTACCGGACTTGATTTACACGCCATCGAGTCGATTTTTGAACCTTTCTATTCGACCAAATCAGATAATGGTTTAGGCCTAGGATTGGCGATATCACGTAGTATTATCCAGTCTTTTGGTGGAGAACTGTTGGCTGCCAATAACGATGCTCACCAAGGCGCAAAATTCACATTGAGGTTAAAAAGAAAACCACATGCAGACCACAACTAAAGCCAAAGTCATCATCATCGATGACGAGCAAATTATTCGAGACTCGCTCTCACAGCTTTTGGGTATTGAAGGATACCAAACCGAGGCATTTGAGAATGGCGAAGACGCTTTGGCAGTCCTTAACGACGAGTTTCATGGCATTGTGATTTCAGACCTCAATATGGCACGTATGCACGGCGTAGACGTCCTGCGTGCGATTCAAACCATTGATGCCGATATCCCGGTGATCATGTTGACCGGATACGCAGACGTGCAACTCGCCGTTACCGCGCTTAGAGATGGCGCGTATGACTTCTTCGAAAAACCCGTAAACGAACAGCTTTTGGACTGTGTGAGCCGAGCAGTAGAAAAGCGTACGCTCATTCTTGAAAACCGCCGTCTGAAAACCTACTTAAAAGCCGCGAAGTCTGGCCCACAAATTCTCGGTGACACCCCTGAGATGAAGAAAATGATGGGCTTGCTCAATGCGGTTGTCGATACGCCTGCAGACGTGTTAATTCACGGAGAAACTGGCGCTGGTAAAGAAATGGTCGCACGTTATTTGCATGAGCGCAGTCACCGAGCGCAAGCCAACTTTGTCGCGATTAACTGCGGCGCACTGCCTGAAAACCTAATCGAAAGTGAATTGTTTGGTAGCCGAAAAGGCGCATTTACCGGCGCGAATGAAAACCGCATAGGTAAGCTAGAGTTTGCTCAAGGCGGCACCGTGTTCTTGGATGAGATAGAAAGCATGCCACTCGCGATGCAGGTAAAACTGCTGCGCGTGATAGAAGAGCGCAAAGTTACCCCTGTCGGTAGCAACAAAGCCATTCCGCTCAATATCCGTTTCGTCGCCGCGACCAAAGTCGACCTATTGGCAGTCGCCGAACAAGGCCTATTCCGCTCGGATTTATACTACCGCTTAAACCTTGTCACGGTGCACATTCCACCACTTCGCGCACGAAAAGCCGATATCCCGTTGCTGTTTCGCCATTTCAGTTCCATTGCCGCTGGGCGTTTCCACAAACCACTGCGCGCCATTAGCAGTGAAGAGCTAGACCAACTGATGCGCTATGACTGGCCGGGAAATGTCCGAGAGCTACGCAATGTTGCAGAGCGACAGGTACTACTTGGCTTGCCCGTTGAACTTCAACAGAACAGCAATCTCACGATACCAAGTGATGATCTTTCATTGCATGAGAAGGTCGCTTTCTACGAATGTGCGTTGATTGAAGAAGCGCTCAGCCAAACATCTGGCTCAGTGAAAGAAGCCATCGCCCTATTAAAGCTGCCAAGAAAAACCTTTTACGACAAGGTTGCCAAATACGGCATCGAACGTAGCAAATTCATTAACTCATGAGTGTGGATATGGTGACACTCATCAAGTAAATTCTGTGTGGGAATCCGCACAATTATTCGAGTTACAACAACCCACATCAATATAAGTAACTGTTTTAATTTGATTTAATTTCATCTTCACATTCTGGCAACACTTTTGCACTTATAGGACTCTGCTGGGAAGCAGCAGCCTATCAAGAACTTCCCACCAAGTTCGATTTTGGTGGTTACAAAGGATGAAAGAATGAGTGAAAATAATAAAAAAACACCATGGATAATGTTGTGCTTGGGCCCTTTGGTCATGCTCACAACCTTACTGGTTGACCCTCCGGTAGCGGGGCTAAGCGTAGAAGCTTGGCGCACCGCCGGATTGGCTTTTTGGATGGCAAGTTGGTGGATTTCTGAAGCCGTACCGATTCCAGCGGCATCATTGCTACCGCTTTTTGTGGTCCCTGTGGCAGGTATCGCCAACATCAAACAAGTCGCAGCACCGTATGCGCACCCTTTAATTTTCCTATTCCTCGGAGGTTTCCTGATTTCAATCGCGATGGAGCGTTGGAATCTGCACCGCCGTATCGCACTCAAAACAATGTTGTTTGCCGGCAATAAGCCAAGCATACAAGTGCTTGGAATCATGCTGGTCACTGCATTCCTTTCGATGTGGATGTCAAACACCGCAACCGCCGTCATGATGCTACCTATCGCATTATCAGTGATCAAAATCGTTACCGACCGCGATCCAAGCAACGAAAAATTCGGCAAAGCGATGCTACTTTCTATCGCTTACGGTGCGAGTATCGGTGGTATCGCTACCTTGATCGGTACACCACCAAACGCGCTGATGGCGGCTTACTTATCTGATAGCTACGGAATTGAAATTGGCTTCGGTCAGTGGATGAAAATGGGCTTACCACTTTCGATTATCATGCTGCTATTTACTTGGGTATGGCTAACCAAAATCAGCTACAAAGTCGACCAAGCGGGCGAAGTGAGCTCTAAATCAGTATTCCGCGAGCAACTCGACAAACTGGGCGCAATGTCTGCCGGTGAGAAGAAAGTGCTTTTCATCTTCGCCTTTGCCGCTCTGGGTTGGATCTTCCGTCCTTATATTGCGAAAGCCACGGGCATCGGCCTATCTGATACTGGCATTGCTATGGCAGCTGCGATCTTACTGTTTGCCCTACCGGTGAAGTCTGGCAGCAATCAAAGGGTTCTAGACTGGGAAAGTGCGAAAAACGTACCTTGGGGAATTCTGATCCTATTTGGTGGCGGTTTAGCATTAGCCGCGAAAATCAAATCATCTGGTTTGGCAGAGTACATCGCACTACAGATTCAAGGCGCAGATACCATCTCACTGGTTATGGGTATCTTAGTGGTTACGGCGCTGATTACCTTCCTTACCGAAATCACCAGTAACACCGCGACTGCAGCCGGTTTCTTACCTCTGCTTGGTCCTGTCGCCGAGTCAATCACGGGGACGCCAATGGTATGGGTAATTCCTGCGGCCATAGCGGCGAGTTGTGCCTTTATGATGCCTGTCGCAACACCGCCGAATGCGATCGTATTTGGCTCTGGTCAGCTGAAAATGAGTGACATGATCCGTGCAGGTTTTCTGCTCAATATCGTTGCGATTGCGCTTATCACCATCGTCAGCATCACGCTACTTCCACTAGTGTTTGGTCTATAAACGTCCGACTCTAATCATTCACGGTGCTTAGTTTTGCGCTAAGCACCGTTCTAAAACCAATGACAGACGAACTATGACATACAAACGCCCTTTATATATTCCTTTTGCCGGACCTGCGTTACTCGAAACGCCGCTGCTCAACAAAGGCAGCGCGTTCTCTCAACAAGAACGCCAAGAGTTCAATCTTACAGGCTTGTTGCCACACACGATTGAAACCATTGATTCCCAATCCGCTCGCGCATATCAACAACTGTGTGCGTTTCAATCGGATTTGGACAAACATATCTACCTGCGCAACATTCAAGATACCAACGAAACCTTGTTCCACCATTTGATCAACCACCACCTCGAAGAAGTCATGCCGTTGATCTACACCCCAACCGTTGGCGAAGCATGCGAACAGTTCTCTAAAATTTATCGCCGTAAGCGTGGATTATTGATTTCTTATCCTGAGCGTGAACTTATCGACGATATGCTGCAAAACGCGACCAAGCGTAATGTTAAAGTGATTGTCGTCACTGACGGCGAACGTATCCTCGGTCTCGGTGATCAAGGCATCGGCGGTATGGGCATTCCAATTGGTAAGCTCGCACTCTATACCTCTTGTGGAGGCATCAGCCCAGCCCACTGCCTGCCAATCGTATTGGATGTTGGTACTAACAACAGCGACCTGTTGTCCGACCCGATGTACATGGGTTGGCGTCATCCTCGCATTTCAGGGCAAGAATACGACGAATTTCTCGAAGCATTCATCGACGCGGTGAAACGCCGCTGGCCAAATGTTTTATTGCAGTTTGAAGACTTCGCCCAAGCGAATGCCACGCCACTATTAGAGCGTTATCGCGACCTGTTATGCTGTTTTAACGATGATATTCAAGGTACGGCAGCCGTCTCTGTCGGCACTCTGCTCGCCGCCTGTCGTCAGAAAGGAGAACAACTCTCTCAGCAACGCATCGTTTTTGTCGGAGCGGGATCGGCTGGATGTGGTATTGCCAAGCAAATCATCAGCCAAATGTGTCATGAAGGCTTAAGCGATCAGCAAGCAAAGCAACAGGTTTTCATGATTGACCGTGACGGGCTTTTGACCGATGACATGACGAATTTAACAGACTTCCAAAAGCCACTGGCGCACTGCAAAACCGACTTAGACTCATGGCAAAACTCCAATGAATTAGACTTAGAGAATGTCGTCAAACAGAGCAAAGCTACCGTCTTAATCGGTGTGAGTGGTCAACCGGGGCTATTCAGCCAAAACGTTATCCAATCGCTCAGTGCGAACACTAGTCAGCCGATTGTGCTGCCGCTTTCCAACCCAACGTCACGAGTGGAAGCAACACCGAAAGATATCTTGCAGTGGAGTCAAGGTCAGGCAATTGTGGCGACAGGCAGCCCTTTTGAGCCAGTGCAATTTACCGACGCGCAAGGAAATCTGCAAACGCGTGAGATTTCACAGTGTAACAACAGCTATATCTTCCCTGGTGTCGGGTTGGGGGTGGTCGCCGTACAGGCCGAACGAATTAGCGAACCGATGTTGATGGCGGCGAGTAAAGCCTTAGCGGAGAGTGCAGAGCAAGCGACACGTTCAAACGGCGCGATTCTGCCCGCACTTAAAGATATCCAACAAATCAGCAAACAGATTGCCTTTGCCGTTGCGAAACAAGCGATCGAGGAAAAGTTAGCATTGCCAGTTCCTGACGACGCACTCCAAGCGAAAATTGAGGCGACATTTTGGCACCCCGAATACCGTCAGTATCGACGCACCTCTTTTTAATCCTCAGCCACTTCGGTGGCTTTTGTTGACCTCAAACTGCCCTCTACCGTTCTAAACCAGCGATATCTGAGTTAACTCGTCACACAACGCTAGAAACTCGACCGAATCCTCTGTACTCTTAGCGCCGTCCACACAATCACTAACTGAGCTTGTTATGTCCTATACCTGCCCTCTTTGTCATCAACCTCTTGCTTTTGCCGACCGTACTTATCGCTGTGAAAACAACCACAGTTTCGATCTAGCAAAAGAAGGTTACGTAAACCTGATGCCAGCGCACCACAAGCGCTCGAAAGATCCAGGTGACAACACAGAGATGATGCAGGCGCGACGTCGATTCCTAGAGAAAGATTACTACCAGCCAATGAAATTGCGTGTTGCTGAATTGTGCGCTCAGTACCTACAAGGAACGCAACACCAATTGCTCGATATCGGTTGTGGTGAAGGCTACTACACCACCAAAGTGGCGGAGCAGTTAGCCGAGCAACATTCAGAAGCGCAGACTTTTGGTCTCGATATCTCCAAAGTGGCGATTCGCTACGCGGCTAAGCGTTATCCAAATTGCCAGTTCAGTGTCGCGTCTAGCCATCGCTTACCTTTTGCCGACAGTAGCTTAGACGGAATCCTGCGCATTTACGCACCGTGTAAAGCAGAAGAGCTGACACGCGTAATTAATGATAACGGTGTTGTCATTACAGTCACACCAGCGGGTCGCCATTTGTATCAGCTGCGTGAGCGTATTTATCAAGAAGTGCGCCTGCACAATGAAGATCCAGAGCAAATAAATGGCTTTGTTCTTGAACACCAAGAAAAACTATCCTACATAATGGAACTAGCGGATGGTGATGCATTTGACCTATTGCAGATGACACCATTCGCGTGGAAAGCGTCTGACAGCCTGCGTGAAGAATTGACCAATTCAGCACTGTTCAAATGTGAAGCCGACTTTATGTTGAGAGTTTACCGCAAGATATAAGAGAATAGTTCTCATTAATATTGAGTAAGCAGTAAGCCTCTATTAATATACTCCGACTATTTTATGGAGGCTTTCAATGCGTCATATTCTCACTACATCAATCGCTTCGATGATTCTTGCCGGTTGTTCCGCGACGCCCAAACAGTCCGTCAGTACCTTTTACGATTACCAACTCTATTCACCTCAAGCGAGTGCTATTAGCGTTCAAAAGCTACCAGCCAGCATCCGTTCTGCCGATGTCATCCTGATCGGTGAATGGCATACCCACTCCGGTATTCATCGTTTCCAAGCTGATTTATTGAAGTCACTCAGCCAATCTAACGATGCGATTGCATTGTCAATGGAACAGTTCGCACGCGACAAACAGTCTGTCGTTAACGAGTACCTAGCGGGTAAAATTGGTGAACAAATGTTGATTAAAAACGGCAACGCATGGCCAAACTACACCAGCGATTACCGTCCATTGGTTGAGTTCGCCAAAGCCAAAGACATGGACATCATCGCGGCGAACGCGCCAAAGCCGATTGTGCGTTGTATCGGTCAACAAGGATTGAATTACCTCAATAAACTCACGCGCAAAGAGCGCTCTCAGTTGGCCGAAGATATCGATACCTCGCCTTCCGCGTATAAAGATAAATTTATGGTCTCGATGCATCATGGAAAGCCGGAGCAGACCGAGAAGCAGTTTGCCGCTCAGGTGACTTGGGATGAAACCATGGCAGAAAGCATCGTCAATTATCTCGAAGACAATCCGGGGCACAAAGTGGTTCATGTCGCGGGTAAATTTCACGTCGAGCAAGGGCTTGGAACCAAAGCATCTATCCTTAAACGCAACCCCAACCTTAAGGTGGTGGTGATCACCCCATCGGCTAGCTTAAGCGAAGACCTCGGCCAAGATTACCGCTTACTCGTTCTTGACCCACCAGTGCGATACGTGCAAGTAGAAAACAAAATGGAAGCGTACCGCAACTTGGGTAAACGAAACGAAGAGTTAACCTGCCGCTAATCCATTCCCCCTCAGCAAAAGAGTCAGTACGCCAACAGCCGCTGACTCTTTTATTAATAACTGGCATCACCTTCTAAAAACGGCACGGATTGTGCTTGGATAAAAATTGCTCATATAACGCATTTTTTACCCAAGTTTTGTAAGTTTTGGCCGATAAATTGTCTAGGACAGTAGAAGGAGTGCAGAATGATACCAGTAGGCAAGGAGCCAGCCACGCTGTCGCCAACCCGACAGGTTAAGGCTCAATCTCAGGATGTACAAAGCAGTCCGTCATCCGCACCGCTGAAAATAGAACACAATAAAGTCACCTTGTCTGATGAAGGCAAAGCGCTGTTGGCTGCGTTGCAGGAAATTGAGAAAGACTCAAAGATTTCCGATAAGCACGACAAAACGGTCGGTGACCAAGTTGAATCTTTCGCCCACGGTGCATTGGGTATGGACCATCCAGATAAAATAAAAGAAGAAGATGATACGTCTTACTCGGCGGGGCAATACTTGTCCGCTGCGGCAACCATTGGCGGCATTCTTCTCGCTATCGTCTAAACTAACTTTCAGCGAAAACTCTTTGTCTTGACGATAAATTATCTAATTTGGAGCGTAATTACCTCAGGTCCATAATTTGCAGACCTTTAAAGATTATGGACTTTTTCTGTGAAAAAATCTTTTTCGCTCATTGATAAACCGACGTTTTTGGGCGCAATTACTCTGCTATTGACGATAGTCATTCCCCTCATCCTGTTTCCTCAACAAGGGGCAAACTGGATCGCGCTGGCCAAGACGTTCATGACCGATAAGCTAGGCTTTCTCTACTTAGCACTCGGCTTAGGGGCGTTCTTTTTCATGATTTATGTGGTCTTTAGCGACATGGGCCAAATCAAGTTAGGTGACGCCAACGAAAAGCCTGAATTTGCTACATCGTCTTGGGCTGCCATGCTGTTTTGTGGCGGCATTGGTGCCAGTATTCTTTATTGGGGCTGCATCGAATGGGCCTACTACTATCAATCTCCCCCTTTCCAACTAGAACCAGGTAGCGAAGAAGCCGTTCGTTGGGCTGCTACTTACGGAATATTCCACTGGGGGCCAATCGCGTGGGCCATTTATCTGATTCCAGCGATTCCTATCGCCTACTTTTTCTACGTAAGAAAACAGCCGGTGCTCAAGGTTTCCAGCGCTTTAATGCCAGTCATTGGCGAAGAAAGAACTAAGGGTACCTTCGGCAAAATCGTCGATATTCTGTTTATTTTTGGCTTACTTGGAGGCGCCGCGACAACACTAGGCCTTGCCGCACCTCTGATCGGCGAAGGGCTTTACTTCTTATTTGGTATCGAACAAAGTACACTCAGCCAGATCGCGATTTTGCTGCTTTGTACTGCGATCTTTGCTTACTCATCTTATGCGGGTATGGAAAAAGGCATCAAGATTCTGAGTAACATTAACTTCTGGGGAGCGATGGGTTTACTTATGTTCGTGCTCGCTGTCGGACCGACGATTTTTATGCTCGAAACAGGTCTAGACTCTATCGGTCGTATGCTGTCCAACTTTTTTGTCATGGCGACTTGGGCAGAGCCATTTGGTGGCTATGGTTCTTTTGACGACACCCATTTCCCTCAGGATTGGACGATTTTCTACTGGGCGTGGTGGTTGGTGTTCGCCCCAAGTATGGGGTTGTTTGTCGCTCGTATCTCACGAGGCAGAACCATCAAACAAATGGTTTCCGGCTCAATTTTCTTCGGTTCTTTAGGCTGCTTCCTGTTCTTTATGATATTGGGAAACTACGGCCTATCTTTGCAACTTTCTGGCGATCTGGATGTGGTACAAATCCTAAATTCTGAAGGCGCGACTAAGGCCATTTTCTCGATGCTAGACACGCTACCGCTTAGCACATTAGTTATCGCGGTTTTTACTATCTTGTGTGTGATTTTTACCGCGACCACATTTGACTCCATCTCATATATTTTGGCCTCAGTGGTACAAAACAACGTGACAGAGGAGCCAATG
Organism: Vibrio hepatarius; assembly: GCF_011806575.1. Classification (GTDB taxonomy): domain Bacteria; phylum Pseudomonadota; class Gammaproteobacteria; order Enterobacterales; family Vibrionaceae; genus Vibrio; species Vibrio hepatarius_A. Next base: position 14,822 of record NZ_JAATOO010000015.1, on the reverse strand, counting down.
CGCTGGAACCGTATGTTCTGGGCTTTTGCGTTGTCCTTCTTACCAACGGTTCTGATGTTTTTGGGTGGTTTGAGCACCTTACAAACAGCGGCAATCGTCGGTGGTCTTCCTTTGTTAGGCATCTCCGTGATGTTGATTGTGTCGGCGGTCCGCGCTACAACGCTCGATCTCCGTCATCAAGAAGATTATGTCGAACCGACGATTAATATCGAAGAATTACCTGATGTTGACCCATGGTCCTCAGAAGGTATAGCGCTCGCGAAATTCGAAAAAAACCGAGACATTGCCCAAGCTGCCGCAGAAGCCGAACGCGAATCGTTAGCCAACGTATTGGAGATTAAAAAACGAATTCGTGCGTTTGTGCTGGAAAACAGTTCAGATGAGAACATTGCTGATCACAAGCTCCCGCAAGAGCTTCAGGACGAACTGAACGCTGGTTTAGAAGCGGTAAGTAAAGCTCAGGAAGCGAAAATCAAAGCTTCAGAGCAAACGCAAGCGGCGCGAATCGAGTTCAATCAAGTACTTGTCAGTACAAACGCAAGTTAATCGTCTCTTTAGCCTTGCTCCACTCTCCTAGACTAATTCAAAGCTCACCGATTGGTGAGCTTTTTAATTCTCGCCTGCAACAGAAACGTCATACAAGCGACACAAAAGTTAAGTTTTTCAATGATTAAATCCACCTGCTCGCAATACAAGGATTAATCGATGAAGCATTTATCAAAAACCGCTATGGCTGTACTGGCAACTTCTACTCTTTCTTTTAACGTCGTAGCAACTGAAATCAAAAACGTTATTTTAATGATTGGCGATGGCATGGGACCACAACAAGTTGGCCTACTGGAAACTTACGCGAATCAAGCACCAGACTCTATCTACAAAGGCAAACATACCGCGCTGTATACCCTAGCAAAAGAAGGTGTGCTCGGCTCTTCTCTAACGCACCCTGAAGAAGCGATTGTGGTTGACTCTGCTTGTTCAGCAACGATGCTGGCGGCAGGTATCTACACCGCGTCAGAAGTGATTGGTATCGACTCACAAGGTAATCACGTTGAGACCGTTTTAGAGCAAGCAAAACGCTTAGGTAAAGCAACCGGACTGGTATCAGATACCCGCTTAACACATGCAACGCCAGCCGCGTTCGCCGCGCACCAACCGCACCGTTCGCTAGAAAACGACATCGCATCTGATATGTTGCAAACAGGTGTGGATGTGATGTTGTCTGGTGGTCTTCGTCACTGGATTCCTAAGTCGACGAACGACAAAGGCGACACTTACGCTCAGCTTGAGAAACTGACTCAAGGCGACGTGTACTTAAAGTCAAAACGTAAAGACGACCGCAACCTACTTACCGAAGCTCAAGAAGACGGCTACCAACTGGCGTTCAACCGCTCAATGCTGGATAAAGCAAACGGTGACAAGATCCTGGGCCTATTCTCATACTCAGGTATGGACGACGGCATCGCTTACACCAACAGCAAGCAAGACCCTAAGCGTAGCCAACCATCGCTAAAAGAGATGACTGAAAAAGCGATCAACACGTTAGCGAAAGACAAAGATGGCTTTTTCTTGATGGTTGAAGGCGGTCAGATTGACTGGGCAGGACACAGCAACGATGCTGGCACTATGCTGCACGAAATGATCAAATTCGACGAAGCGGTCAACAGTGTTTACGAGTGGGCAAAAGACCGCGACGATACACTGATCATTGTTACTGCCGACCACGAAACTGGCTCATTTGGCTTTAGCTACTCATCTAGCAATCTGCCAAAAGCAGAAAAGCGTTCAGGTGAAGCATTTAAGGATCGCGACTACGCGCCGAACTTCAACTTTGGTTCATTCGATATCCTGTCAGGACTGTACAATCAAAAAGTCAGCTACTACGGCATGCTTAAGCAGTTTGACGAGTTGGAAGAGTCAAACAGAACACCTGAAAAACTTGCTGAAATCATTAACAAAAACAGCGAATTCCCAATCACGAAAGCTCAAGCAGCGAACATCCTGAAAAACAAACCAAACCCATACCGTTTGGCAGGACACAGCTACTTGGCAGAAGAAAATGTTCCAGCGATTAACGACTTTGACGCTTTCTACCCATACAACGACCGCACGAACTTGATTGCACGTGAACAAGCAACTGGACAAAACATCGTTTGGGGTACCGGTACGCACACGCATACACCAGTAAACGTGTTTGCTTGGGGGCCGGCGGAGAAGATCTTGCCAGTCTCTAAGATCATGCATCACTCTGAGCTGGGTGAGTTCATCAAAGCACAAGTGAAGTAAACCTTTACTCTAAAGCGCTCCTACCGGAGCGCTTTTTTATTTCGTATCGGCTCTTGACGCATTGGCCGATAATGAACAGAATTTGTTCTTTGAGTAAAAGCCCTATCTCGACCATGTGCGAAATATTTGCGAAACAACCCCAACAAAACTACCAGTTCATTACCCGTTCAATCCGTATTGATGGCCACGCAACCAGCGTAAAACTGGAATCGAGCTTTTGGCTCATTCTAGAAGAAATCGCTGCGGCGCAAGGCATGACGGTTCCTAAGTTCATCAGCACTGTGTATCAAGAAGCTCTAAAGCACAATGGAGAGGTTAATAACTTCGCATCGCTACTGCGCTGTGCGTGTTTAACTTATGCCAGACAACCCGATGTGACGATTGAAACGGCAAAACAGCAGCTAGCAAGTTAACTGTCGTACTAGAGTACTACCCACCACATTCTTTGCCTGTGTACCCTTATAGCGAAATAAGGAGTACCCATGACTAAGATGATTCATTCCATGATCCGAGTAAGCGATCTGGAGCGTTCCGTTAAATTTTATCAAGACGCACTTGAGCTGGACGTCAAAGACCAATACGTTTTTGACGGCTTCTCGTTGACCTACCTCGCTAATAAAGCAACCGAATTCGAATTAGAGTTGACGCATAACCACGGCCAAACTGCGCCTTACGAACTGGGTAACGGCTACGGTCATTTAGCGGTGAGTGTTGAAGACATTGAAGCCGCGCACAAACGCATTACATCACTGGGTATCGAAGCCAGCGATATAAAAGCCTTCGACCACCAACAAAAACATCTGGCGACATTCTTCTTCATTACCGACCCTGACGGCTACAAAATTGAGTTTCTGCAGCGTCAGGGAAGATACCTCTAAACACAACATAAAGAACGAAAACTATGATTAATGTAACTGCGACTTTTCTTGCGAAACAAGGGCAAGAGAAAGCCCTTGAAAAGCTGTTAACCGGAATTATTGAACCAACCCGTAACGAAGACGGTTGCTTACGCTACTGTTTATTCCAAGATGAAAAACAACCGCAAAAGTTTATGTTTCAAGAGCAGTTTAAAGACCAAGCTGCTTTTGACTTCCATGGCCAGCAACCTCATTTTCAGACGCTGATCGCGAACTTAGATGGGTTGTTAGAAGCTGAACCTGAGATTCGCTTCTACCAAGAGCTGTAAAAGCAAAGAGCGCCTCTCGGCGCTCTTTTTTAGTTCTCTGGAATATCCTCATTCTTAATGATATTGAGGTGGACATCCTGTTGTGGGAATGGAATCGAGATCCCCTCGCGGTCAAACCTCAGCTTCACTTCTTTGGTCACATCCCAATACACGTCCCAGTAGTCATCGGTTTTTACCCAAGGCCGCACGATAAAATCCACGGATGACGTATTTAGCGTATGGACTTTGACGGTCGGATCTGGCGCTTTCAGTACACTTGGATGTGAAGTGATGATATCCAACAGCACGCTTTCTGCCTTCAATAAGTCATCCGCGTAGCCAATGCCAAACACCATATCCACCCGACGCACGCGTTCATGAGTGACATTTTTTATAATATCTCCCCAGATCTTGCTGTTAGGTACAATGATGATCTGGTTGTCAAACGTTCGGATCGTGGTATTCACCAAACTCATGTGGCTAACTTTGCCGTCCACGCCACCAGCAAACACAACGTCACCAACGTCAAATGGACGCCCTATCAGTAGCGCCATCCCGGCGAGAAAGTTCGACAACGTATCTTGCAACGCAAAGCCGATAACGACACCTGCGATACCGAAACCGGTTAATACCGGCGTTAAATCGAGACCAACCTGTGACAACCCAACCATGATGCCGATGATCCACACTAAGTAGCCGGACACGGCGATAAAAAAGTCTTGCATCAAGTGAGATATTTTAAGGTTTTTGGCGACAACGGCTTTACCTACCAAAAAGCGTGCTGGTGTGACTAACAACTTCGTCATGATCAAGATGACAACAAACACTAATAGCTGTATCAGGTGTTGTGGCGCGTTGTTGGCCAACCAATCCCAAACATTATCGAGCCATTTGGAGAGGATTGCGATCATCACTTTACCGTCGAACAACTCTTGGGTGATGCTTCCTGTCACTTCAAACATCAAACGCTTGTAGTCGGCAGTTTCGATACCAAGCGGTTCTGCGATGGAAATTAACGAACGTAAACTGTCGGTCGCGATGTCCAAACGTTGTTTCAATACCAGTTCGCTGAGCTGCAACGCGGATTTTTCAGAATCGGGCCGTTCTGAGATCTGTTTACCAGCGATATCGACTTGCTGGTTATAGTAGTCAACGGATGCTGAAGTCACTCGGAGCTGTTTCTCGACCGATGTTTTCAGTGCGCGCTCGGCATGCTCTTGATTCACACCCAACGATGCTAGCCATTGAATGTTCTGCCACTTCGACTCGTTGACCGCATCAAGATAACGTTGTAACTCTTGGTAATCAGTTAACAAAGCTAAGCGCTCTTCACTGCTGGCGTGTTTGATGGTGTCGTCGAGCGTTTTGAGCCTATCTTCCAAATAATCTGTTGCGTCTTTGGCGTATTCTTGCTGCAACGTAATGAACTCGATCAGCTTATCTTGATGCACACTTTGCTTAGCAATCGCCGATTTCAACAACAGCCTCAATGCTTCATTCTTATGGAAAAGCTGAAGTTGTAGCGCCTCTTTTTGGTCACCTTCAATTTCAAGCAAACTCTCGGACAGATCGATCAACTCACCGTTGATACGTTCTATTTCTAACTCTGCTTGAGAAACAGTGGAAGCATCAGGCTCTTGTTGCTCTTGCTGCGCGTGAACAAGCAAACTCACCATGCATGCAGCGGCAAATAATAGAATGTGCCGGACGAACCCCGACCTTTTTGAACACATGTGCACGTTTACACCCCGAAGAAGAGTCGCTCTACTCTCAATACACTTCTTCAAGTTTATGCCATCGTCCGCATGGGCAGCGTCTCATTAATAATAGAACGATAACTTTAGGTAGGTTTTGGCGGAAGGAGAGATGAATTGCTTTTAACTTCGCCCGCACAAAAAAAAGCGCCTTGCGGCGCTCTCTGTTAATTCTCAGGTGTGTCTTCATCCTTAATCATATGAAGATGCACATCTTGTTGTGGGAATGGAATCGAGATCCCCTCACGGTCAAATCTCAGCTTCACTTCCTTGGTCACATCCCAGTACACGTCCCAGTAATCATCGGTTTTAACCCAAGGGCGAACAATAAAGTCCACAGATGAAGTGTTTAGTGTATGTACTTTGATCATTGGCTCTGGCGCACGCAATACGCTTGGGTGTTCGGTAACGATCTCCGTCAGTACACGCTCGGCTTTGAGTAAGTCGTCACCATAACCAATCCCAAACACCATATCGACGCGACGAACACGTTCGTGGGTCACATTCTTGATCACATCACCCCAAATTTTGCTATTCGGAACCATAATGATCTGGTTGTCAAACGTCTTGATCGTGGTGTTCACCAAACTCATATGGCTAACTTTACCATCCACCCCACCAGCGAACACGAAGTCACCAACATCAAACGGGCGATAGATAAGTAGCATCATACCCGCGGCAAAGTTAGACAAGGTATCTTGCAAGGCGAAACCAATGATCACACCGGCGATACCGAAACCGGTCAAGACAGGCGTTAAGTTGAGACCAATTTGTGACAGACCAACCAAGACACCAATAATCCAGACCAAATTACCCGACATCGCAATGAAGAAATCTTGCATCAGTTGCGACATATTGAGGTTCTTAGACACTACCGCTTTGCCGATGACCTTACGTGTCACTTTCGCCAACACTTTTGTCGCTAACAAGATAACCGCGAACACCAATAGTTGAATCAGGTGTTGTGGCGCATTGTTCGCTAGCCAGTCCCAGAAGTTATCCAGCCAACTCGATAGAATTGAGCCAATCACTTTCCCATCAAACAGGTCTTGGGTAATGCTGCCAGTGACTTCAAACATCAAGCGGCGGTAGTCCGAGGTATCGACGTCCAGTTGGCGACCAATCGAAATCAGTGCTCGCATGCTATCGACTGCGGTATCCATACGCTGTTTCAGCACTAACTGGCTAAGTTGCAGCGCCGATTTTTCAGATTCCGGACGCACAGCAATCTGCTTGTTGACCACTTCAATTTGCTGGTTGTAGTACTCAACAGACGCAGATATCACACGCAGTCTTTTTTCTACCGTGTCTGTTAGCTCTTGCTGGGCTTTTCTTACGTCGACATCAAGCGCTTTCAACCATTGGATGTTCTGCCATTTTGACTCAATCAATACATCCAGATAGTGCTGCAATTCTTGGTAATCACTGAGCAGTGCTAAACGCTCTTCTTCCTTAGCTTTATTGATGGTCTCATCGAGCTGTTTGATCTTCTGTTCCAGATACTGCGTTGCACCACGCGAGTAGTTTTGTTGCATCTTGACCAAAGAGATTAGCTTATCTTTTGGCACGCGCTCCTTGTCGATCGCCGTTTCAAGAACCGCACGCAACTCTTCATTCTTTTGGAACAACTGCAACTGCAAGGCTTCTTTTTGATCGCCTGTTGTATCTTTCAGCGCATCTGACAAGTCTTTCAAGTCACTGTTAATCCGTTCTATTTCCAGTTCAACTTTTGAAATAGACGCGGATTCCACCTCTTCTACCGCTTGGGCAAGCGGCGATAGCGCGCAGCTGAACGCAATCAGCACGCCCCAAAGAAAAAGCGCCGATTTTCGGCAAGATAAGCTCAACATGACAACCCCTAAATAAGTAAACTCAAGTCATTGTTTAATAAGTATTTGGATGTAATTGTACATCAACCAGCAGAAAAAATGCGTGTGCAACGTTATAGGTTAGTCAATATATAAACATACGACTCTCTGGTAGGAATTGACTGACTTCCACTAAAACTAAAAAAGGTTCAGAATTAATGGATAATATTCTGAGATAAAAAACAGAGTGGTAGAAGATAAGTAGATTTACAGTGAGAGGGGCGAACTGAGGAAGATTGTGGCTTGAGAAAAATAGACAACCACAATCTTCGATAACAAACAATTAAGCACGTGTCGGATGGTTTAGGATGTGGTCCTCCCAATCCACCACGTCGATTTCATATACCACTTTATTGCGGACACTTTCCCCCGCGGCGTGCATCGCTGATTTTGAGCCCGTAATCAGCGGGTGCCATTCTGGTAACGGCTCACCTTCCGCCAATAAGCGGTACGCACAGGTGTGTGGTAGCCAAGTAAAGTCGTCGATGTCTTCACGGGTTAACTTGGTGCATTCCTCACCAGAGGTAAAGCGGTTTGGGTAGTCTTTACACGAACACGTTTTGCTATTTAACCAGCTACACGCTACGTTGGTGTAATAGATTTCGTCGGTATCTTCATCCATGAGCTTGTGCAAACAGCACTTTCCGCAGCCATCGCAAAGAGATTCCCATTCATCTTCTGTCATCTGCTCTAACGATTTACTTTGCCAAAATGGAATGCTCATACTTCAGGTCTCACCAAGTGAATTTCGGGCACGATTTATACCCCTCTCACCGCAAAAGTTCAAGTTTTGAGACGATATCCAATAAATGACAACTAACTGAAGAGCAATTCAACGGATTCTTTTTTGCTGTTCTATCCTTAAGCAAATTGGTGTTACTCGTTTGATCAAAAAAGAATTAAGGAGTTTTCATGGGCGTTATTTCTTGGATTATTTTAGGTCTGATCGCTGGTGCGTTGGCGAAATGGTTAATGCCAGGCAGAGACGGCGGCGGTTGGATTGCCACCATGTTGTTGGGTATTGCAGGCGCATTTGTCGGTGGCTTCCTTGGCGGCATGCTCGGCTTTGGTGGGGCAACGGGCGTAAACATCGGCAGTATCCTTACCGCGACACTAGGCGCGTTTATCCTGCTGTTTGTTTACAACCGTTTTCTTAAGTGATTGATCTTCTGACAAACCTCGACAACATTAGGAGTATTAGTTAAATGCTCCTTCTGTCTTTTTGCCTACCAACTCTTCCAATCCACGTCAAAATGACCATAATTGCACCTCATTTTTTAAGAGGTATAGATTATGGATTGTCGATTAGGTTGTGGCGCTTGTTGTATCGCCCCGAGTATCTCCTCACCTATTCCGGGTATGCCAAACGGCAAGCCTGCTGGCGTTCGCTGTATTCAGTTGAACGACGATAATCTGTGCAAGCTGTTCGGCAAACCGGAACGACCAAAAGTGTGCCACGATTTCAAACCTTGTCCGGTAGTATGCGGCAGCACCAACCAAGACGCATTGAATAACATTACTGAATTGGAACAGCTCACTTAACCGCTGCAAATTATCGGTTGAGTCGAAAATTTCACCATTTAGTCACAAACGGTCACAGAGACATCAGGCTAATTTCGCTATAGTGCATCCATTAAGCATTACGCAATGGAGAGCTATGCAAACCGCACATTCTCATATCGTGTTGGTCGAAGACGACCACCAACTCGCCGAGCTCATTCGCGACTTTCTTGAAACGTACGATTTTCAAGTCACTACAGTCGCTGACGGGTTAGCGGCCGTCGATACCATTTTGCAGCTTCAGCCGGATCTGGTGATCCTTGACGTAATGCTCCCTGGTCAAAGCGGCATGGATGTCTGCCGTCAAATTCGAGCCGATTATCGCGGTATGATTCTGATGCAAACCGCGCTCGATGACGATATCGACCAAGTGATGGGGCTAGAGCTCGGCGCCGATGATTATGTGGTAAAGCAAGTTCAACCGAGACTGCTGTTGTCTCGTATTCGCGCACTACTTAGACGCCATGAACGCCTTGGCGCAGATTCAAACTGTAGTCAGCATCAAATTAAACTTGGCTCCTTGATTATCGACACTCAGCTGCGCCAAATAATCATGAACAATCAACCCGTAAAATTAACGACGTCTGAGTTTGAGCTCCTGCTGCTACTTGCCGCCCATGTCGGTCACGTGGTCTCTCGCGATGAAATCGCACAAAGTATTCGCGGCTTTGAGTACGACGGCTTGGATCGCTCTATAGACCGACGCATTTCTCGCCTGCGCCGCAGGCTGGGTGACGATCCAAACGAACCAACTATAATCAAAACCGTACGAGGACAAGGTTATCAGCTTTGTCGCGTTGCAGATTGAAGGAGCCAATATGCTACGCTCGTTTGCCATTCTTTGGTTCGCTGTTTTTACACCACTCGTATTGTTGATTATTCCCACCGACCTTAACCCGGTCCAAGCAATTTCTAAGTCGATGAGTGGCAGCTTTTTCAAGTCAGTCTACTCTGGCTCGGTCAATTTGATTGAAGAGGAACTCCTCTCCCTCTCACCTCAAGAGTGGTCAGCCACAATCGAACAACATCAGCAGTTTTTTCATAACCCGCTCAAGCTAACTCACTTAGAAGCGTTACAAGATAAACCTGAAATTCTAAACGAGGTTATGGCTGGAGAGGTTGCCTTTGAGTTTGCTTCTCCGATGGCGCTTTTCAAACGGGTTGGTGATTCACAGCAAGTGATTTACTACGCATTGGAAGAATCGGAAGAGAGCATGGTCGCCAATCAGGCTCGCGGCGCGCTTTACCTCGCCAAGCAAGATTTGCTCAAACACCCTCAAGATACGTGGCGCGAGCGTTTACGATTAAACCACGATGAGTTGCCGATCTCGGTTGAACTGGTGCAAAAAGAGCAAGTGCCTACAATGTTACTCGAGCGACTGCAATCATCAACCGATTGGCTCGCTTCTTATACAGTTCCTGAAACTTCAACGATTCAGTTGCTAACGCAAGTGGATAACCGACACTGGATCCTAGTGACAGATGAGGGTTCTCGTTCAGTAAAGATGAAGCTCACCACCTACGCCGTCAGTGCGCTGTTTGGTTTGGTTTCGGCAACGCTGATTTTATGGGTCTACCCGCTGTCTAGAGACTTGAAACGCTTGTCACGAACGGCGAGCGAGTTTGGCCAAGGTATTCTAACGCGCAGAGCAAAAACATCGTCCTTATCGGTGGTGTCTCAATTGAGCCGTTCATTTAATCAAATGGCCGACAATATTGAGCGCCTAATTGCCAGCCAGCGTGACCTGACCCGCGCTGTCGCCCATGACTTGCGAACCCCCTTGTATCGCCTGCGCTTTGCGATGGAGATGCTTGAAGACGACAACATCACGCCAGCGCAAAAAGACAAGTACCGCCAGATCGCCGCTAGAAGTTTGGATAATCTTGATCACTTAATCAATCAAACCCTGCTGCTTTCTCGCTATAACCGCATCGCGGATATCAGCCAGTTCTCGCCCGTCAATTTGTACCAACGGCTAGAAAGTGAGATTGAAGACTTCCAACATCAACATACACATTTGTCTCTGCGTTTTACTTCTCCGTCTAGCTTACAAGACCAAACAGTATTGATCGACGAGCGAGGACTGGTGCGCGCGCTCAATAACTTGCTGGCCAACGCCGCTCGTTTTGCTCAGCAGACAATAGAAATCTCCTATCTTCACGCTGGAAGTGATTTTTTACTGGTTGTTGAGGACGACGGCATCGGTGTTGAACAATTGATGCGAGATAAAATCTTCGAACCTTTTACTCAACTAAACAACCAAGAGCGTGCTAGCGAGAAAGGACATGGGTTGGGATTGGCCATTGTAAAACAAATTGCGGTCTGGCACGGCGGCGATGCAAGCGTGGAAGAATCCAAACTCGGTGGTGCAAGATTTATCATTCGCTGGCCAAGCAGGCAAGAAAGTATCGAGCGTAGAAATGTGACCATGCTTGACACAAACTGTCTCAAAACAGACAACGACTTATAACACCTATCTCGTTAATTTAAATGGAAGTAACGGCTTAACAGAACTCAAGGATAGAATAATGACGACAACTCAGAGGCTAACAACACTGCTGGCGTGTGCTTTCCCGCTTTTAACCAGTGCACCCAGCATAGCAAACGGCAACTTTGATCCCCTTCAACCCGGCTTTAGTGGCGCTATCGCCGTCAACGTTGGTGTGGCTGGCGGCTCTTCTCAGTTCAACACCGACGACGACAATGCCACCACCAAAGACCTAACTAATAACGGCGACAGTTATGTCAGCGCTGCGCCTATGATACTGGGCCGCTTGCAATATTCATTTGGCGATACTGCTGTATTTATCGGTAACAGCCCAGATCAAATCGCAGAGGCGCAATTTCAGGCGGAGCTTGGGGTGGTGCGTCGACTCTACGCTGACAACACTCTTACAGTGGCACTGTTTGGCAACGTGCCGTCTGTTGATGAAACGTGGGAAGACCCATACCTAACTGGTGTAGACCGCGACACCAGCGAACAAACAGTGATGGGTGGACGCGTCGCACTGGACTTAAACGTGCCGATTCCTGTGTCCGTTTCCTATGCGATTGCCGACAGCGAAATTGATGACGACTACATCGGTACTAGCTTAACGCTCAGCACAAGTGAACGTTCGCTGCTAAAACGAGACAGCGTATTTCAAAGAGCAACGCTTGATGTTTCAATTCCGGTATTCGCGAATCTCAATCTGACGCCGGGAGTGCAATACACGGTTCGAGATGCAGACGGCAGTGCTCAGAGCCACCAAGACAAAGCAGTGCAATTGGCGATTTCGTCCAGTCTGCGTCGCCACTCTTTCACGGCTACATTCAGAGCATCACAAACCGAATACGATGAAGTAAATCCGGTATTTGACCGCAAACGCGATAGTGATAATGTTGGTATCTTCGCCGTATACAACTACATGGGTCTATTTTCTTGGCAGAACGCAATGTTCAACTTGATGGCGGGATACTCGGAGTCAGACTCAGACATCACTTTCTACGACACAGAAACCTTCTTCGTCGCCACTGGTGTCGGGTTTAGATTTTAAGCTAGGCAGCACAAGAACCGTAGTGCGTCATATCGCCAGTATTCGGTGTGTGGCGCCTCCCATTTACAGGAAGTAATTTCAACAAAGTCGGAAAATCTGACAAATGAGCCGTTTCATTTTTGAGATTTTGTCTCGCCACTCCTCTAACTCTTACAATTTCTAACTATCACTCACACGTTACTGACATTTCTCGGCTATCTTTCCGAGGTCTTCCAAACAATTATTATAGGAAACCCATGAATAAATATATTGCAGAGTCATTTGGTACGTTTTGGCTAGTACTGGGCGGTTGTGGTAGTGCAGTGCTTGCGGCAGGCTTCCCGGACGTCGGTATCGGTCTACTGGGTGTAGCGCTGGCATTTGGTCTAACGGTAATGACAATGGCGTTCGCTATTGGTCATATTTCTGGTTGTCATCTCAACCCAGCGGTCACCATTGGTCTATGGGCTGGCGGTCGTTTCGAGGCTAAACACGTGGTTCCTTACATCGTATCGCAAGTGATTGGTGGTCTTGTTGCCGCAACGGTGCTTTACTTTATCGCAACGGGTCAGGCAGGTTTTGACGTAGCAGCATCTGGTTTTGCGGCAAACGGTTTTGGCGAACACTCTCCTGGTCAATACTCAATGACCGCAGCACTGATTTCAGAAGTCGTGATGACGATGATGTTCCTGATGATTATCATGGGTGCGACCGATGAACGCGCGCCACAAGGATTTGCACCAATCGCGATCGGTCTTGGTCTTACCTTGATCCATTTAATCAGCATTCCGGTGACCAACACTTCGGTAAACCCTGCGCGCAGCACTGCGGTTGCGGTTTATGTCGGTGACTGGGCAACTTCTCAGCTTTGGTTATTCTGGGTCGCTCCTATCGTCGGCGCGATCATTGGCGCGGTCGCTTACCGCTCGCTTTTCTCCGCCAAACAAGCCTAGTTTCTATATTCAATAGAGAAAATACAAAAGAAAAGCCGCAGCGATTGCTGCGGCTTTTTTACATTTGTTCGCTTAAAGCTTTTGTCGGCCGAGTAACGAGTGCGATAGCGTTGTGCCATCCACCAGTTCAAGTTCGCCGCCGACGGGTACGCCATGTGCGATTCGACTCGCCGCGACTTGGTGCTCTCGACACAGCTCGGCAATATAGTGCGCCGTCGCCTCGCCTTCAACCGTCGGGTTGGTCGCTAAAATCACTTCTGTAACGTCACCACGACGTAAACGGAAATCCAATACGTCTAAGCCAATATCACTTGGACCGATACCATCTAACGGTGACAGGTGTCCCATTAGTACAAAGTAACGACCGGAGAACTGCCCTGTTGCTTCAACAGCAGCAATATCCGCTGGGCTTTCTACCACACAGATCTGGCCGTTTTCTTGGCGTTTCGGGTTAGTACAAATGTGGCAGATATCTTCTTCAGTAAAAGTGCGGCACTCTGAACAGTGACCAATTTCCGTCATCGCCTGACTCAGAGCATCAGCAAGCTGTAAGCCGCCTTTTCTATCTCGCTGTAACAAATGAAAGGCCATACGCTGAGCCGACTTGGGGCCAACCCCAGGCAGACAACGTAAGGCCTCCATCAATTGCTCCAGCATATGACTGGTGCGCATTAACTACCCTTGCTGGTTAGAATGGCATTTTCATGCCTGGTGGTAGTTGCATACCGCCAGTTACATCAGCCATTTTCTCTTTCTGAGTTTCTTCAACACGACGTGCCGCGTCGTTAAACGCTGCAGCGATCAGGTCTTCTAGCATCTCTTTGTCGTCTTCCATCAGACTTTCATCGATATGCACGCGACGTACGCTATGGCTACCAGTAATTGTAACTTTAACAAGACCAGCACCAGACTCGCCGGTTACTTCCATATTCGCAATTTCTTCTTGAAGCTTTTGCATACGTTCTTGCATTTGCTGGGCTTGCTTCATTAGGTTGCCCATACCGCCTTTACCAAACATGTTTATCTCTCTGGTTGTTGATACCAAATCTACTTATTGATTTTAGTATCTAGCTTGTCGTTTCGTTATTAGATGGGGTCGACCGGTGTAGCTTTCAACCCCGTAAAATTAAATCGGTCTTACGCTGTCTCTATCAAGTTGAGCCGCAAATCGCGTCTCGATAAACTTCACATTTGCATCGTTTTCTAAGCTGGTGAAGGCCTGCTGCAGCTTGCCTTGATACAGTTTGTCTCTGAGTTCGAGTGGCGTTTCACCCACGGATCCGATTTCTACGCTTAAGTGGCACTCTTCACCTAAGGCTTCATTGAGTGCTTGCAGCAACTCACTTTGCGCTTTATCTGTATTCAGGTGCGCTTGCTCAGGGCGCAATGTCAGCGAAATCGATGAACCGTTTTTCTCAAAGTGAGAGTTCAGCGCTAACTGTTCGGTCAGTTTCGCCGTTTCTAAACGGCTGATCAAACTCGCCCATTCATTCTGTGCTCGGCTCTCATCCACCAGCTTTTGAGACATTTCTGGTGTTTTTTCGTGTTCCAGCGCTTTTTTAAGTTGTGTCGGTGTTAGCTCTTTGTTGACCTGCTCTTTTTGCGGCAACGTTGGCTTCCACTGATACGGTTCATCTTTCGCTGGTTCAGGTGTCGCTATTTGATGTGGGTTTGACAATGACGACACCTGCCCAGTTCCCCCGCGTTTTTGTGCAACACGGTC
>NZ_JAATOO010000014.1 GCF_011806575.1 Vibrio hepatarius | reverse complement strand
TGGAGGCGCGTCCCGGAGTCGAACCGAGGTCCACGGATTTGCAATCCGCTGCATAGCCACTCTGCCAACGCGCCTTTGTAACTCCAAGCTTAAGCGATTTTCATCAGCTTCCTCTTGGGTACGGAAAGCATTCTACGGATTCGGACTTATGAGTCAACACTATTTTTCAATTTTTAAATCGTTTGTCTAATTAACATCCAAAAAGCTCTAATTTGCTCAATTTAGTAGCGTTAATTAGCTGAATATAGATAAGTTTCTTTGACGAAACACATACGACAGATACAGAAAACGGGCTCTCGCCCGTTTACTTAATTAGTTAATGATGCTTTTCGTCTAGCAAATCGTCTTTAGCGGCCATCAAGTATTGTGCCATAGACCAATAAGTGAGGATTGTTGCGATATAAAGTGCAGCGTACCCGAGCCAAATCATCCAATCGTCGTAGCGCCAGATAAGTACCCAAAGTGCGAACATCTGCGTTAATGTTTTCACTTTGCCAACCCATGATACCGCGACACTGGCACGTTTACCGATTTCCGCCATCCATTCACGCAGCGCAGAAATAATTATCTCACGCGCAATCATGGTCACAGCCGGAATCGTAATCCAAATCGAATGGTAATGTTCGGTGATGAGAATAAGAGCTGTGGCGACCAATACTTTATCTGCTACAGGATCAATAAAGGCACCAAAGCGAGAGGTTTGCCCTAACTTACGGGCTAGCATGCCGTCCAACCAATCCGTGAAACCTGCTACCCAAAAGACCATAGCTGCAGCAAAAGGCGCCCAACTAAAAGGAAGATAAAAAGCGACAACAAATACTGGGATCAGAAGAAGTCGCATCAAAGATAAAATGTTAGGGATGTTTAGACGCATATTTATTAGTGGCTCTTATCGTGTAGCGCTGTTTACTGCTTTAAAACAGGCCCTTATGGTGCGGGATTTTTGCTATTGTTTCAATGCTTGATAAATGTTTTCTGCCAAAGAATGACTGATGCCCGGAACTTTGGCGATTTCTTCAACGGTCGCACGTTTCAATTCCTGCAGCCCGCCCATATACTTGAGTAACGCTTGTCGACGCTTAGGTCCGATGCCTTCAATCCCTTCCAGAGCGCTGGTTCTTCGGGTCTTTCCGCGCTTCGCTCGGTGGCCTGCAATGGCGTGGTTATGGCTTTCATCACGGATGTGTTGCATCAAGTGAAGCGCTGGTGCGTCACTTGGTAAGTTAAACTCATCACCCTCAGTGGTAATCAAGGTTTCCAAACCTGGTTTACGCGTTACACCCTTAGCAATACCGATCAATCGCGGTTTCTTCGGCCAGTCACCCCAGTAATGAGAAATGATCTCGTGTGCTCGGTTGAGCTGCCCTTTACCACCATCGATAAACACGATGTCTGGAATCTTATCGATATCCAGTTGCTTTGAATAACGTCTCTCTAACGCTTGCCCCATCGCGGCATAGTCGTCACCTCCGGTGATTCCAGAAATGTTATAACGTCGATACTCTTGTTTAAGCGGCCCTTCATGGTTGAACACTACACAAGACGCGATGGTGCTCTCGCCCATAGTATGCGAGATATCAAAACACTCCATTCGCGCAATATTGTCCATCCCCAACACTTCTCTGAGCTCTTTAAAACGCTGAGAGATTGTCATCTTATGATTGATCTTAGTCGTTATCGCCGTTAGCGCATTGGTATTAGAGAGTTTCAGGTACCGACCACGTGTGCCAGTTGGATTCACATGGAAATGCACTTTTCGCCCAGCGATAGCCGTCAGAGCCTGCAATAGCGGCTGAGCATCTTCTATCAATCCATCATTGAGAATAATCCGAGTAGGAATAGTTCGAGCTTCGTTGTGGCTCAGGTAATATTGACTGAGGAAACTATAGAATACTTCTTCCTGAGTGGTGTCATTGGGGATTTTTGGAAAGTGGCTTCGGCTACCCAGCACTTTGCCCTGACGAATCATCAAAATATGAATACACGCGATGCCATTTTCTTGGGCAAAACCCAGTACATCCATATCATCCATCGAATCTTCAGAAACAAATTGCTGTTCTTGGACACGGCGGATCGCTTGTATTTGATCGCGAAATCGCGCTGCATCTTCAAACTTTAACGCTCGACTCGCCTGCTCCATTTTATCCACCAGCGACGCCAATACCTGTTGATCTTTGCCTTGCAAGAACAGCCTGACTAAGCCCACCAGATCGGCATACTCTTCGTCAGAAATGATACTGTTAACGCAAGGCGCAGCGCAGCGGCCAATCTGATACATCAAACAAGGACGAGTACGGTTGCTGTAAACCGTGTCTTCACACTGACGGACAGGAAAGATCTTTTGGATTAGATGCAGCGTTTCACGCACCGCACCTGAATCTGGGTACGGGCCAAAATATTCACCCTTGCGCTTCTTTGCGCCACGGTGCATCGACAAACGAGGATGCTTGTGTCCGCTGATAAAGATGTAAGGGTAAGATTTGTCGTCACGCAACAGAACGTTATATTTCGGCAGATATTGCTTGATGTAGTTATGCTCTAAGATCAGAGCTTCTGTCTCCGTGTGGGTCACGGTGACATCAATCTTAGCAATGTTGCTGACGAGGGCGCGGGTCTTTTCGCTGTCGACTTTCTTACGAAAGTAACTCGAAAGGCGCTTTTTTAGGTCTTTGGCTTTACCAACATAAATAACGACAGCCTCGGCGTTATACATTCGATAAACGCCGGGCTGGTTAGTTACTGTTTTTAGGAAGGAAACCGAGTCGAAAGAAGGTGTCACTACAAAGTCTCGGTATCTAACATTCCATGACGAATTGCAAGGTGGGTTAACTCGACATCACCACTGATATCTAGCTTATTAAAAAGACGATAACGATAGCTGTTTACCGTTTTAGGACTCAAGTTTAGCTGCTCTGAAATGTCAGTAACTTTCTGGCCTTTGGTAATCATCATCATGATCTGCAATTCACGCTCAGACAGATCGGCAAAAGGGTTTTCCGATGCGGGAGAAAACTGACTCAACGCCATTTGCTGAGCGATCTCTGGCGAAATGTAACGTTGGCCACTATTAACCACTCGAATCGCATTGACCATTTCGTCTGGTCCTGCGCCTTTTGTCAGGTATCCGGCTGCACCGGCCTGCATCACCTTAGTTGGAAACGGATTTTCCGTATGAACAGTTAACACGATGATTTTCACATCAGGATTGAATCGCAGTATCTTTTTGGTCGCTTCCAAGCCACCAATACCCGGCATATTCATATCCATTAAAATGACATCAGCATAATTGCTACGACACCATTTTACTGCGTCTTCACCGCTTTCAGCTTCCCCTGCTACGTTCATTCCACGGACGTCTTCAATAATACGTCGTATCCCTGTGCGAACCAACTCGTGATCATCTACAAGGAAAACACTTATCAAACTTGTATCTCCACACTATATGTTCAGCTTTGTCATCTCGCTCAAGCGCGAGTAACAGGATGGTTGCCCATTTTAACGCAATATTTCAAAATTGCTTCCTCTGAATATGTGCTCAAACGCAAACTTTAGCAAGAACTTATTTGAAGTTCTGTGCCTACCTTCTTTAATTATATTTCAATCAGTATTTAATGGGGATGGAGACTCAAAAGTCTCAAAAACGGCACTCGGATGTGCAACTAGCTAAATATCGATTGAATTCCGGAGAGTTTTCATCTATTTGTAAAAAGGTGTGAATGAAATCAAATTCCACCGTGTGCTAATTCTCTATTAGCAAAGAACTAAATTTAATAAGGAATTGTTATGAAAAAGCTACTAGCAGTGGCAGCTCTGGCTTCAACTTTACCACTTTCAAACGTTGCAATGGCTGACTCAGACATCGGTTGTGGTCTGGGTACTATGGTATTTGACGGCAAGTCTGGCAAAGTATTTAAAGTGCTAGGTGCTACTACTAACGGTACTTCTGGTAACCAAACTTTCGGTATCACGTTCGGTACTCTAGGCTGTGACGGAACAGGTACTATCAACTCAGCTCAAAAACTAGCTCTATTTATCGATGGCAACATGGATAACCTAGCTCGTGATATCGCGAAAGGCGAAGGCGAGACTCTAGCAACTCTTTCTGAAGTTTGGGGCATCAACGAAGCGGACAAGTCTGCGTTCAATGAGCTTGCTCAACAAAACTTTGCAGAAGTTTTCAAATCTGAAAACGTAACTTCTCAAGAAGTATTCACTAACCTGAATACTCTAGTTGCTGGCGACGACGCGCTAGCGACTTACGCTATCTAAGCAAACTCGCTTAATGCTTTGAAAGGTGCTCTTTGAGCACCTTTTTCATGCCCTCACCCCGTCGACAATAGCTAAGTCCTTTAATATTCAGGCGATTGTCTATAGAGTGCTTAGCTATTCTCACGGATTGAACAGCAGTATTACATGAAGCTATCTCCCCTTTGTACTTCTCTTTTCGCCAGCTTTGGCGTACTTGTTAGTGCCTCCACGGTCGCGCAATCAAACTTTAATACCGAGCAACTTGCGAGCGATCCCTATTGGCTGAAATTAGGTCACTACTTACCTAATACGTTTTCAGGCTACGAAAGCAGTGTCGACAAAGATGAGTTCTTCTTCTCCCCACAAGGTAAAACCTCACCACTTGCAGAACTCAATGCAACTGTCGCTGCTCTATACAGTAGTGACTCTGAAGCCGCCAACGAAGCACGCTGCCAATACCCTGCACGTTTTACTTGGCTAGAATCCAAAGCAGGTCGTCAAGCTCAACTCAAGTGTGAAGAGATGCAAACGTGGCGAGATGTGATCGATCCCGAAGGCATGACACTGGTGTTTCCTACCGCGTTTATGAACAACCCATCATCGATGTTCGGTCATACCTTGTTGCGTGTGGATGCAAAAGACCAAACCAGACACAAAGAGCTGGTTGCATTTGCCATTAACTTTGCCGCAGAGCCAGAAACGCAGGACAACGCCGCGCTCTACGCTTTCAAAGGCTTGGTCGGGAGCTATCCGGGACGTTTCACCGTGATGCCGTATTACCGCAAAGTACGTGAATACAACGACATCGAATCTCGAGATATCTGGGAGTATAAACTCAAGCTAAACGAAGCAGAAGTGAATCGTGTGTTGCTTCACCTGTGGGAAATGCAACGCGCTGAGTTTGATTACTACTTCCTTGACGAAAACTGCTCATATCAGTTGCTCGCGCTGCTTGAATTGGCACGCGATGATTTGTCGCTGATTGCCGATTTCCCTTTACAAGCGATTCCATCAGACACGGTTGAAACGCTCGCAAAGAATGGCTTACTTGAAGAGCCCAAGTATCGTGAAGCATTCGGTACTCGCCTCCTCCATCAAAGCGAAGAGATTGACCCGCGTTTATTCGAAGCGGCCAAGCAAGCAAAGCTAGGTCAATTTCCTTCGGCTGACGAATACAGCGACACCGAGCGCGCAGCCATTTTGGAGTTTGCGTACGAATGGCTGAACTTCGAGCTGTATGATGTTGGTCTCGAGCGAGATCCGACAGCAAAACGTCTTACTGAGCTGCTGTATCAACGCAGTCGTATTAAAGTGGAGTCACCGTTCTCGCAAGTACCTAAACCAAGCATTTCACCAGAACAAGGCCACGCATCTGCGAGAATTGGTCTGAGTTACCAATACAGTGATAACTACACCAACAAAGCGACCTTTGAATGGCGTCCGGCGTACCACGACTTACTCGACTCTCAAGATGGGTTTATTCCGGGAGCAAAAATCAGCTTTTTGGATACACAATTCAGTGTTGATGAGAATGGAACGAGTCGCGTCGACCGCTTCTACTTTATGGACTCCATGGCACTTGCGCCGTCGAACCGTATCTTTGACAGCTGGGCATGGAATGTGCGCCTAGGTTTTGACCGACGACCAGATGAAGACAAACTTGCTGGACGCACTTTTGCTCAAGGTGGATTCGGTAAAGCGTGGGGTGATTCAGACGGACTGCATTTGTACGGTTTGTTCTCTGCAGAACTCAGCGGCGGACAACTCACCGACTACGATGCGGTGCCGGGTGCGGGTATCGAAGCGGGTATACTCTACCAATTAGGCGACAGCCACCGCATTGGTATTCAAGGACAATACCTCTCTTTATTCAAAACAGACGCTGACCAAAACGCGAGTGCTACCGCGAGTTGGCAGTGGTCATTTAACCGCAACTTAGCCGTGCGTAGTCAAGTGACCTACCAACACTGGCAAGACGAAGACGTCAGCGCGAAAATCACGGGTTATATCTACTACTAGATAACATTGTGCTAAGCTACTGGAGCGAAACATTACGTTGATGTTTCGCTTTTTATTTAGTAGTACTTCGATGACCATTAACCAAGGCTTTCTCCTAACTCGCCAAGCGCGAGACATATCAGGCACCACCCATATCGACTTATGGCTCGCGACCGAGCAAGGTCCTGCACAACTGATCATTGAGGGTGAAAAGCCGGTATTCTTCGTTTTACAACAAGACACCGCCGTCATCGAAGAACAGATTGCCAATATGGCGATACCTGCTCAGCTAAAACCGTTGCCGCTACACAGTTTTGATTCCGAACCGCTGGCTGCGTGTTATTGTGCAACGGTTAAAGACGCACAAACATTGAGTCAGGCACTCAAACTTCAAGAATTTCTGGTACTCGAAGACGACATTCGCTTAGCCGATCGATATTTGATGGAGCGTTTCATCAAAGGCAGTGTGGAATTTACTGGCACCAGCCAATCTCGAAATGGTTATCATCGCATCACAAACGTAAAGTGTCGTCAGGGAGATTACACGCCACAGCTCAAAGTGGTGTCTCTCGATATTGAATGCTCGGAAAAAGGCATTCTCTATTCGATTGGTCTCGACAGCCCGATGGATAGCCGCGTCATTATGATTGGCGAACCTCAACCTGCAGATACACCCATTGAGTGGGTGAACGACGAGCGTGAACTGTTACTCGCGATGGTCAACTGGTTTAAGCAGTTTGACCCAGACGTCATCATAGGTTGGAACGTGATTGATTTCGACTTCAGATTGCTGCATAAACGAGCGGAATGGAACAAGCTGAAACTTTATATTGGCCGCGGGAATCAAGCCAGCTACTTCCGTACTTCCAATACAACGCAACAGGGCTTTATCTCTATTCCTGGCCGTGTGGTGATGGACGGCATTGATACGCTAAAAACCGCTACTTATCACTTCCGTAGCTGGTCGCTAGAATCCGTATCACAAGAATTACTGGGCGAAGGTAAGCAGATCCACAACGTACATGACCGCATGGACGAAATTAACCAGATGTTCAAAAAAGACAAACCGTCTTTGGCGAAATACAATCTGCAAGATTGCGTGTTAGTGAATAAGATCTTCGCACACACTCACCTACTCGAATTTGCCATTGAACGATCAAGGTTAACTGGCGTTGAACTCGATCGTGTGGGAGGTTCGGTCGCCGCGTTTACCAACTTGTATTTACCTCAGATTCATCGTGCTGGCTATGTCGCGCCAAACTTACATCCAGAAAACTGGATAGCAAGCCCAGGCGGTTATGTGATGGATTCCATCCCTAACCTCTACGACTCCGTATTAGTACTCGATTTTAAGAGTCTGTACCCTTCAATTATCCGTTCTTTCTTAATCGATCCGATGGGCTTAATTGAGGGGCTCAAGTTGGAAATTGGCAAAGCGGATAACCAAGCGGTACCCGGCTTTCGCGGCGGTCAGTTTGATCGACATAAACACTTTTTGCCTAAGATGATCGAAGATTTGTGGGCAGCGCGTGATGTCGCCAAGAAAAACAACGAGAAAGCCTTTTCTCAAGCCATTAAGATCATCATGAACTCTTTTTATGGCGTTTTGGGTTCTTCCGGTTGTCGTTTCTTTGATACGCGTTTAGCTTCGAGTATCACCATGCGTGGCCATGAAATCATGAAGCAAACCAAACGGTTGATCGAAGATAAAGGCTATCAAGTGATCTACGGCGACACCGACTCGACCTTTGTCTCTTTAAATGGACAATTCAGTCAACAAGAGGCCGACAAAGTCGGTAATCAGTTGGTCGAATATATTAACCAGTGGTGGACGCAGCACCTTAAGCAACAATACAACTTAACTTCTATTCTTGAGTTGGAGTACGAAACGCATTATCGCAAATTCTTAATGCCGACTATTCGTGGGCAGGAAACGGGATCTAAGAAACGCTACGCAGGCTTAATTGGCGAAGGTGAGCAAGAACGCATCGTGTTTAAAGGATTAGAGAGTGCCCGTACCGACTGGACGCCGCTTGCCCAGCGCTTTCAATCCACCCTCTATTCGATGGTTTTTCACGATCAAGATCCAAGTGAATACGTGCGTGACACTGTTGAGCGCACACTCGCAGGTGAATTTGACGACGAGCTGATTTACCAAAAGCGCCTACGTCGTAAATTGCACGAATATCAAAAGAACATTCCGCCTCAAGTACGTGCGGCCCGCATGGCGGATGAAATCAATGCTCAGCTTGGTAGACCGTTGCAATACCAGAGCAAAGGCCGAATTGAGTATCTGATTACCGTATCAGGGCCGGAACCAAAAGAATACTTAAAGAGCACCATCGATTATCAGCACTATATCGATAAACAGCTTAAGCCGGTCGCAGAGGCCATTTTGCCGTTTATCGGCTTAGATTTTGCCTCAATGAGCGAACCGCAACTTGGCCTGTTTTAAGTCTCGTTATACTACATATTCAACAAACTTATCCAACGGCAATGATTTAGAGTAATACCAACCTTGGATCGCCACAGGGTCATTTTCTTCAACGATAAAGTTGAGCTGTCGATCGGTTTCTACCCCTTCAACCACTACACCCATCTCAAGCTCTTTGGCAATCGACATGATACTTTTGAAGACTTTCTCACCTTTCTCGTTTTCAAGCGACAACACAAACGAGCGATCGACTTTGATCACATCAACATCAAACTTGTTTAAATAGCTCAGTGATGAATAGCCCGTACCAAAATCATCGATATGGACTGGGATTCCCATCGAATGGAAATATTTGAACGCCTCTTTGATGCGCTGCTCATCGACTAACAAAGTGTCTTCGGTAATTTCAATGTGAATATAATTTGCGTAAGGGAGCACTAGCTTTTCAATTTTTGCTAAGTACTCAGAGTCCATCAAAGTATCTGGTGAGACGTTAATACTAACGGGCACAAACACGCCCTGTTGCTGCATTTTATCCAGATCCTTGATGACTTGTTTAAACACCCACAAATCGACGTCTTTCATTAGTTTCGCCTTTTCTAACCAAGGCAAAAACGTACCCGGATATTTGACGGAGCCATTAGAGTCAATCGAGCGAATCAGCGCCTCACAGCCTACCGTTTTACCGGAGTTTGGACAGACCTGCGGTTGATATTCTAAACAAAAGTCTCGTTGGCCGATGATCACCAGCTGTTTTTCCACCAGCAAGTTATCTTTCTCTTTAACTTGCGCGCGCGCGATCGGGTCATCCGTTAACATCTCCGCTTCTTCTTTTCTACGCGAATAGGTTGTGTCAAACGCAGACAAGTGAATATCAGTTTTTGACGCATTTGTATTCAAAGCTCTAACGGACGGAAAGTATATTGCTATCCCGATGCCAATGTTGATGACTTGCAACAATACCGCAGCAAATGCACCATCTGTCGCCATCCATGCGTTGAGCAACAGCGGACTATTGAAAGGAACAGAAACGGAGGGCGAAGGCACCAAGCCGAGCGACACCGCCGACATACTCGTTAGCACATTAGCTATAGGTGCGAAAAGAAACGGCCAAAAAAGACGCGGGTTTAAAATGATCGGCAAGCCAAACAACAAGATTTCATTGATGTTTAGCAATCCAATCGGAATACTCGCCAATGCTAGCAATCTAAGGCTACGTTGATCTGAAAACCACAATAGCGCCAGTACTAAGGAAAACGTCGCACCACTGCCACCGAGAAACACAAATGCCCCCATAAAAGACAGATTCATATCATAGATTACCTGACCACCAACGAGAATCGTCGCTTGGTTGAGGTTGCTTGCCTCTTGCAACAGGTCAACCATCGGTAGTAAAGCATAGTAACCGTGCATCCCCAAAAACCAGATAACAGAATTCAACGCGGCAAACACAACACCAAACATAGTTGGCTGATTTGCATAATCTATTCTTATATCCTCAATCAAATGAATGCTTTGAATAACGCCAAAAACAGCATAGTTAACTAGAAGAACCACAATAAAAGTGAGAATAGAAGGGATAATAAAGTTGAGGGATTCTTTAACAATTCGCCCAGCGCTATCGGTAGAGGTGAGTTTTATCGCATCAATTTGCAGCAACTTGGCTAACATTGGCACAGCGTAAATAGGGGTAGAAATCGCAATCACGATTTGGAACGTTCTCAGCATCACCCCAGAGGGTAAAATCTGACTTATCGTGAGAAGAAACACGACCACTAACAACATTACGGGTGGTCTTGGTAGGCGCCATTGCATTGCCAAAACGTACGAGATGGCGGCCGTCATCAAGTAAGGGAAAAAATCAGCTATCGCACTATGAAGTGAATAGAGTTGCTCAATCCAAGTCGTGCGGTTTCCCACCGCAAACTCGCCGATGCTAGCAAAAAACAGAGAAAAAGAGGAGAGCATTAAACATGGGATTAGCCAAACCATACCATCTCGAATAGCTTGAAGTGAGGCAAACAAACAACGCTTGAACTTTAACCCACAAAAATCACATAAAACAAAGCGCCTATTAGATTCGATATTCATGCTAGCTGCCTCAACGTCTCTATCATAAAGCTAGCACAACTAAAGGCCAATTGAATCGAAAAGCCACAAAAATCTTATGGTTTAACCTATTTTAAATTCCGTCTTTTTGTACTGGGTTACCAACCAGTCTCCGTAACCATCGAGGATACCAATAACTGAACGCTTGGCGATAAGGCGGCCAGACAACAGGATACCTAAACGTTCTATCTCGATTTTCTTCTCTGGGTAGTAACGCAAAAACTGCTGACCACATTCAATCGGATCGTCAAACCATTGCTTATCTCGGTACATAACTAACGAGTAGCTGGCCCTGAGCAACTTCTTCGCGATGATTTTCTGCGCTTTAATTTGCTCCGTGTCTTTGTCCGCTTTCGCAATTCGATAGCGGTAGACTGCTAGCCAATCTTCAACGTCCATATTCCAGTGTTTGGCAATTTCCCAACTCGGCTCATAATCACCAAAACACTGAGACAAATCGTCTCCAAAGACACAAACTGCACAATGACGAAGCTGGAATCCCCATGAAAAAATACTCTCCAAACTCGCAATTTCACTTACCAACGCGCATTTAAATGAGACTTCAGTGATAAATGGATAACTTTTTTGAAAACGCCACTTAATTGAGTTCAATAACGCCGTGCGCGAGTCAGAGAACGATTGATTCGTCACGACAATAACGTCTAAATTCGATTTTCCCGGCTGAGCAACTTTGCGTGCAACGCTACCATAAAGATAGACGCTATGAAGATTTGCACCCAAACCTCCTTTTAAAAAACGCAAGAGGTCATCGATGGCAGGTTGGTACTGCGACTGAAAAGGTTGCTTGGGATCGATAGTAGAAAGAGACATTTAGCCATGAATGCAGATATTACGAATCTGCTTATGTTCTCTCAGCACTGAGTACGAATCAAGATATTCCTTCTGATTACACCTAGGTATATAATGCCTTGATTTAATACCATACAAAGGAAGACGTTCATGCCTAAGGCAAGTGAGCTGAAAAAAGGGTTTGCCATTGAATCTAATGGTAAAACACTACTTATCAAAGATATCGAAGTAACAACTCCAGGTGGCCGTGGCGGCGCTAAAATCTACAAGCTACGCTGTACTGACCTATCGACAGGCGCTCGTGTTGACGAACGTTTTAAGTCTGACGACGTACTAGAAACCGTTGATATGTTCAAACGCGCTTCTTCATTCTCTTACGTAGACGGTGACGAGTACATCTTCATGGACAACGAAGATTACACTCAATACACGTTCAAGAAAGAAGAAATTGAAGACGATTTACTTTTCATCACTGAAGATATTCAAGGCTTGCACATCATCCTAGTAAACGGCACTGCTGTAGGTATCGAACTACCGGCTTCTGTTGAGCTTGTGATCGAAGAAACGGATCCATCAATTAAAGGTGCGTCAGCGTCTGCTCGTACAAAACCTGCACGTTTTGCTACTGGTCTTACTGTTCAAGTACCTGAGTACATTGCAACGGGTGACCGTATCATCATCAATACTACTGAACGCAAATACATGAGCCGCGCTTAATGATGTCTGATTTGATTTCTTACGACGACACCATCGACACCGCTTACGACATCTTTCTAGAGATGGCACCGGACAATCTAGAAGCTGCGGACGTGATCATCTTTACTGCACAGTTCGAAGAGCGCGGTGCTGCAGAGCTGGTCGAAACCGGTGATGACTGGAACGGTCACGTGGGGTTTGAAGTAGATAAGGAAATCTATGCAGAAGTTCGCGTTGGTTTAGTTAATGAAGAAGATGATGTGCTGGATGATGTCTTTGCTCGCCTACTGGTAAGTCGAGACCCAGAAAATAAATTCTGCCACATTCTTTGGAAGCGTGATTAACACAATCCAGAAACACAAACACCCAAGCATGACTTGGGTGTTTTTTGTAGTCTAAAGCTGAATCGTCAAGTAGACCTTCAGATTAAAGCTTAAAGGCAGCATTAATCGTTAACTTTAATGTTCTCTACACGTGCTTTCAGTTTTTGACCAGGACGGAAGGTAACTACACGTCGAGCACTGATAGGAATGTCTTCACCAGTTTTTGGGTTTCGACCAGGGCGTTCATTTTTATCACGGAGATCGAAATTACCAAAGCCAGACAGTTTTACCTGTTCGCCACCTTCTAGTGCTTTACGAATCTCTTCGAAAAACGCCTCAACCGTTTCCTTGGCATCCCGCTTGCTGAATCCGTGCTGCTCAAACAGGTTCTCAGCCAAATCGGCCTTTGTGAGCGCCATAAAACTTTCCTCAAAGCTGTGTTAAACCTTGCCACCAGACAGGTGACACCTGAACTTTCGCAGGCCAATCAACAACATATCAGCCTTACTTTGGAAAGTGTATGCCAACGTTATGATTTTCGCCAACTTTTTTATTTAATGTATAAGATTTATGGCAAAAACATGCGTAGTTTCGCTTTATTGCAACGCTATTTCATCGCTAAACAATCCAGTTTTAGTTTTAAATTTCAGTAAATTAAGCCAAATTGATAAATTTATCGATATAAAAATCTAAACTTTGGACTGAATCGTCACTTGTTGATCGCATTTGCCTTTAAATCAGTTGGTTAGGCTGACTAGTCGCTCAATTCAAGCTGTGAAGACGCTCATAAGAACATGGTTGAGTAAACATCCTTCCCCGTCGTATTTGCCACCTATGCGACAATATTAGTGAGCTTAATGGAATTTTTTATAAAATCATTTGCGTATTCAATCAATCAACCTAGTATTAGGAGAAAATAATAAACACAAATTTCGTCAAATGGCATGGATTGAGAAAAGCGCTTACATGGATGCGAATACCTCTCAAAGCGCGGTCGCCTTATTTACTGAAATTCATCATCAGTTTGGTACTGACAGTTACTCCTTTTTCAAACAAGTTCTTACGGATCGTTTGACGCTTTTTCATGCCCGCTACCCAGACATGGCGAATGAAACTATCGCTTATCAAATTAGCTCTCTTGCTTTCCAACACTCATTACGTAGCTACCCTAGCCACTGGCCGACACGCTGGTCAGAGTTGGAACATTCTACACTTAACCTTTTTAATAATTGGGCTGAAGCATGGTGTTACTTCCTACTATGGAAGCTGATGCGTAAGTACAATGAACTGAGCGGCGAAACTGTTGACCAATTTCAGCCTCTGTTGTCACTGAACGAGAAAGCCTATCAGGACGAGCTGGTTGATGACGTGCAATCATCTATACAGCTTTACTATACGTTGCATTATTCAAAACCGGTCACGCTGCCAGATGCGATCATGATGATCAATTTGTCGACATTTGTGCTGCAACAGAATTGGTATGAAGTACTTAATCACCTTGATCTTTCGGCTTGTGGTACGCACTTTCTTTTAACTGCTAAACCAAATGGTAGTGACTACCCTATTCTGGTTTCCAGTGCGAGAGTAAACCCACACCATACTGCCTACGAATGGCTTTACTTCTCGCCTTTTTTCCAGACGTCCCAATGGAGCACGTTGACCTCGCACCAACCACTGCAAGTATTGCAAGAAAGAAAGCTGTTAAAATCAACCCAGAACGTAGACAATACCAACGTGAAACACCTCGACACTTGGTTGTGGCAAAATATTTCTAACCAACAAGCCTGTTGCGAGATTATTCGCCTTACCGTTAGCGGAACCACCGCTCAGAAGCTTTTCTATTTGTACCTGTCGCAAAAGCGATTGATGCAAAGACTCGTTGAACGTAGTTTACAATTGGCGTTCGTTGTTATCGAGCAACCATTGATGATTCAGTTTTATGCCAGTTTACCTAATGACGCTTTTTGCCCTTTGGTTTACAGCCATATTTCCGGTTCCGAAAACCCAACTCATAAAGGCCTGTGGGTTATTCCACGCCTTAACGAAGAACTGACCCGTTGTGATTTCAAACGTTACAAATCTCTCGCTTTTAATCGAATGAAACAGAGAAACCAAAAACAGCAGGGAGTGAATCATGCATAATTCACTACTTGAGCACCTGCTTTACCCTAAAGCTATCGTTCTTATCCTCACGGGAATACTCGTGTTCGTTTGGGCGGGGTATTTCTGCACCTCAATGAACCGCCAGTACGGTTCCAAAAGTATCAAGTCATACAGCTACTACATCAGTTACACATTCGGCCTGTTCATCTGGATAATGAGCAATGCATATTTCCACACCGGATACTTGGTCGAGTTTGGTGAGTACTCCGCCAAGATTATGGCTTTGGTGGCAAACCTCTCGGCACTACTTGCATTTAGCTCGGCGTATTTCTTTACCGTCAAACTGAAAACCCATTACACACAAGCAAAGCCATTTTTCATTCAGAGTTTTATTTCCAACGCGACCATCCTGCTCTGCTTAACATGGAACTTACTACCTGATTTAACCATTAAAGGCGTGTCAATCGACGGACCTAGCCAGTTTGTGCTCGATTTTGGTGAATACACCAAACCGTTTTTCTTGGGCTTAACCGTGCTGGTTGTTCTGTCGTTTATCAACTTGTTCTCAATTCGCGGAAGCGCTAGCCGAATCCGCCGTACGCGGATCAACTACATGATACTCGGCATGACGATTTTCATGTGCTCAACGGCGGTGATACAACTTGGCTTCACTTATGTGTTTAACGATTTCTCGCTTACTTGGCTACCACCTGCGCTTTCCATCAGCGAGATGATCTTCATGGGGTATGCAATCCTAGCATCTCGCTTTTACAGCCTACGCCACATGTGTGCCGTCTCTCTAACCGTGACACTCACGGCAGCCGTTTACACAGGATTAATCCTGCTATTAGATCGCTACTTTATTGTCACCACGATGTCGATCTTAGCGACATCAATGTTTGTTGGTGTGACTTGGCCACTCTGCTTTAAACGACTAAAAGTCATGGTTAACTATGTGTTGTATGGCAATGCGCTCTCTCCTACCGACAAAATCGCGCGATTGGAAAGCCAGTTCCAATACTCACCCACCGCGGCGATGGACACCCTTGCCCAATACTTAGGTGTACCAAGCGATAAACTCAAGCTATTGGATGATTATCAAGGCGCGAGTAAATTCCGCAGCTATTTTGAAACCAACTCAACGCCTCTCGTACTTGATGAGCTGGAAGACAAACTTGAGCAGTCAACAACTGAAGAGCTTTCAGAGTTACACAGCAGCATGCACCAAACTCAGTCTGCGCTGGTATTGCCAATCTATGAGAGTAAAAACAAGCTGTCTCACGTGTTGGTTTCAAGCCATAAACTGGCAGGTGTGACGTTCTCTTATGAAGAGCTCAAAGCGCTTGAGCGCGTGCTTAAAAAAGTTCAGGTTCACATTAACTACGATCAAAAACTGCGACAAGCACAAGCACTGGCAAACTCGATCGCCCACGAGATGAGAAACCCGCTGGCGCAAGTTCAACTCGAATTCGAATCACTCAGTGAAAACTTGGCAAATTCCGCGCCACATGATCAACTCGCTCAGCATGTGGTTAAAGGTAAGCACGCTATCACTCGTGGTCGCCAGTTAATCGACATTATTCTGCGTGAAGTCAACTCATCCTCGTTAGAGTTAGAACCAGTAGAACCGATTTCGATGAGAACCACGATCCAAAATGCTGTCACTTTATATGGTTTTGATAAGGACTCAGACGCTCAGCGCGTACACGTTCATTTAGAGCATGATTTTGTCGCCAACATCAATGAAACCTTGTTTAACTTCGTGATGTTTAACCTGCTGCGCAACGCAGTCTATTACTTTGATTCGTTCCCTGACAGTACGGTGGAAATTCGTACTGAAGCCGACGAGTTTGAAAACAAGATCATTGTTCGCGATACTGGCCCGGGCATTCCCGAAGTGCTACTCGCACGCATTTTTGATGATTTCTTTAGTCATAACAAAAGTGGTGGTAGTGGCTTGGGCTTAGGTTACTGTAAACGCGTCATGAAGTCGTTTGGTGGCTCTATACGCTGTTTTTCTCAAGAAGGTCACTACACCGAATTTGTTCTCGCCTTTCCAATCAGTAATATCAGCTTAGCGAATGTTCAACGTGAACAGATAGAGACACCGGCGTCACCAGCACGACCTGTGGCCACATCGTCAAGCAAACAAGCACCTGTCAGCAAAAACCAAATGATTCTGGTTGTCGATGATAAAGAAGTGCAACGCGCCCTAGTGAAGCTTTATCTAGAGCAATTGGGTTACGGAGTAGTTCTTGCTAACAACGGTAAAGTAGCGATTGAGATTATTCAAAACAATCCAATTGATCTGATCTTTATGGACATTCAGATGCCGGTAATGGATGGTTTTGAAGCGGCGGAAATCATTAAGAAATCGTTCCCTGCCATCCCGATTATTGCGCTCTCAGGCGAAGCTGCTGAAGAAGATCTGGCTAAGATCGGTGAATTGATGGACGGGCGTTTGTCTAAACCGGCGACCAAAGATGCACTTAATTCGACGCTAGAGTCGGTCCTCTCAGCCGAAAGCGTCGTATAGCCGTACTCATTGCATCCACACCTTTCGAATCAACTCATAACGATTTGCAGTTCAAGCAAGTTTACTACTGAGTTGTTTCAGATTGTCACTAAGCCCTTTGTCTTCCGGTTTGATTTGGTTAGACTGAGGGCAATTTGATTACTACAAGATATTTTTAATGAAACAACTGATCGACTTTATCCCGCTGATAATCTTCTTTGCCTTGTACAAGATGCAGGACATTTACGTGGCAACAGGTGCGCTGATTGTCGCGACGGCCATTCAGGTTGTAGTGACCTACTTGATGTACAAAAAAGTAGAGAAAATGCAGTTAATCACCTTTCTAATGGTTGCCGTATTTGGTGGCATGACTATCTTCCTCCACGACGATAATTTCATTAAATGGAAAGTGACCATCGTCTACATGGTGTTTGCGATTGGTTTAGCGGTGAGCCACGCGATCGGCAAATCAGCCATCAAAAGTATGCTAGGCAAAGAGATTACCCTACCAGACGCGGTATGGTCCAAAGTTACTTGGGCATGGGTTGCTTTCTTCTCGTTCTGTGCGGGTCTAAATATCTATGTCGCGTACGAACTGCCACTTGATGTTTGGGTCAACTTTAAAGTCTTCGGTCTTCTGGCTGCGACATTTGGTTTTACTCTGCTCACTGGTATCTACATCTACAAGCACATGCCAAAAGACCTCAGCAAACCAGACTCTAGCGATTAACCCTATAACTTTGTTACAATCGTGATTATTTTCCCTCCTCGTGGAGGGCTTACAGCGACCGCTTTGGTCGCTGTTTCGTTTGTTACGGGTGTCAGAATATGAGTCAGCAAATCAGTGCGCCGAAAGGCCAACTATTACTTCGAACTTTAGCCATGCCAGCAGATACCAACGCCAATGGTGATATTTTTGGTGGTTGGATCATGTCTCAGTTGGACCTTGCAGGCGGCATCTTAGCCAAAGAAATCTCGTCAGGTCGTATCGTTACCGTTTCCGTTTCTAGTATTACTTTTAAAAAGCCGGTTCGTGTCGGAGACGTGGTTTGTTGCTATGGTGAATGTACCAAAATAGGTAGAACATCAATGTCGATCAACCTAGAAGTGTGGGTCAAGCCAGTTACGGAAGATGGTATTCAAGATCGCTACCAAGTTTGCGAAGCGACATTTAACTATGTCGCCATTGATACCGAAGGAAAGCCGCGCCCTATCCGCACGGTTTAACGATAAGATTCACACTTTGTCTTTGAATTGACTTCTATTATTAAAGTGTTGCGGTACAGTAAGAACTTATTTTTTCTCGAAAATACCAAATAAGGAAATTGAGTCATGTGGTATGTTATCTTCTCTCAAGATATTGAAAATTCACTTGAAAAACGCATGAGTGTCCGCCCTGCTCACTTGGACCGCCTACAGAAACTGCAAGATGAAGGTCGTTTGCTAACCGCAGGTCCAATGCCAGCCATTGACTCAGATAATCCTGGAGAAGCGGGCTTTACAGGCTCTACCGTTATTGCCGAATTTGACTCACTAGAGCAAGCACAAGCTTGGGCAGACGCTGACCCGTATATTGAAGCTGGTGTTTATCAAAGCGTCATTGTTAAGCCATTCAAAAAAGTATTCTAATTATGAATAACTACTTAAAACTTAGTGCTCTGGTGTTAGCAGGTGCGATCCTTGGTGGATGTTCCTCGTCGGCTGAAAAACAGCGCCACTTAGAGTTACTTGCGGATAACCGAGCGGGTTTGCTCGCTGCGGAGTTGCCGCTTGAAGCAGGGCCTCTTTCGATACTCAGAGCGACAGCGAAAAGCACAACGATTGAGATCATGATGGTTTACAACCAAGATGCGCCTGGCGCAAAACCAGTGAATGAGGTGTTAAAGCGCAGCATCCAGACCTACTGCACGAACAAAGACACAAAGAGTAACTTAGAGGTCGGCTTGAGCTACCGTATCAAAATGCGCAATTCACGCGGCCAGTTGCTGATTGACGAATTAATCACGCAGAAAAACTGCGAGTCTTAATCTCTAAGCCCTGCCATCGCAGGGCTTTTTTGTGGCTACGGCCCCCCGTCTAACAATAGGTTGTTACAGCCTTCAAGTTTATAACAAATCCGAATATGAACTTTTTGTGTCACTCTACAAGAGATTTGGTTATTGAAACATTCGGTTTATTAACGGCTTAGGATTAAGTCACAAAAATGATGTCACCACTCTAAAGTCGTTCGATGGGTATTGCGACCGGTAAAGGCATTTTTCCAAGTTGACGATCCCTAGTTCAGCTTCTAACTTTTCATATTAGTGTCATAACCAAGGAGGATCACTGAATGAAACGTGCAAGCAACTCATACCGTCTTCAACTGATTAAAGAGGTAGCAACTCGGCACGAACGACTGCAAAGTGGTGATCCTATGGCGAACTACATTCAACGGTTAATTGATACAAAGCCCACTAATGACCAAAAAGTAGAACGGAATCATCGATTTTCTGGCAGCCACTATGACGAACACGCAGGCGGTTGGGTCAGCGATCATTGGGGTTTAAAATAGCGCATAGCAAAAAGCTAAGAGAGTCTAGTCATGGGCTCTCTTTGACGATTAAGGTACAGCAGTTCTTGGATGTTAAAATAAGTCTTGCTGCGGACTTTCTGGTTCTTGCCCACCCACGTTATCAATCTGGCCTTTACGCAGTTTACGAAGATAACGCTGCCTACATAACTTAATCACATGCAATTGCTGAGCAGGAGACATAGTCAGCCAATTAAAGCGTTCATCGCGGTTACGCATGCAACCACGACAATAGCCTCGCTCATCGACAGTACAGACACCGACGCAAGGGCTGGGGACGTTGAAAAACTCTAACTGCTCCAATTTCGCCTCACTAACCTTGATATAATGACCGACTTTATGCCATCTAACGTTGAATGTTTATCAAGCAATTCAACAGTGTGACTTAGTCCAAACTATGACGCTCCGTTGACAAAAACAGTGTTTTATTACCTATAATGCATTGAATTGAACAACAACCAGTGTTCAATACCTTATCCGCATATTGGAGTTGATTATTATGAAGCTTAGTCCAAAAACGCTACTTGCAGCAATTACCCTACCTGTACTGATGACAGCTTGTTCAAGCACTGGTGAAGATGTGAAACAAATTACGGCTCAAGATCTACAGCACCACAACTGGGAGCTAGTAAGCATTGATGGTAAAGAGTTTGTAGCAGAAGGCCGAGCAAAAGCACCTCGTCTAGAAATTGGCGAAAACATGATGGCGAACGGTAACGCTGGCTGTAACAACTTCTTTGGTCAAAGTGAACTAAAAAACAACCAATTACGCATCAACAAGATGGGTATGACAATGAAGATGTGTATCGGCGACATCATGGATGTCGAACAAGCGGTATCGCAAACATTGACTGAGTGGAGCGATGTCACGCTAACAGACAACACCTTGACACTGAAAAATGACGTGCACACGTTGTCATTCAAGCTAAGCGACTGGAAAAACTAATTTCTCAGCACTGATAACTCTGAATTTGAAAAGCAGCCAAACGGCTGCTTTTTGTTTATCTTAACCAAGTAGCTTATCCAACCGCTTGCTTAAATCAGCATCTCTTTCGATTTTCTCGCACGAAAACAATCTGCTTAATGAAAGAAACGCTCTACTTCTCCGGTCTGGTGATTCATGTGGTTATGCGGTGAAGAGAATTCCAGCAACTCAAATAATTCTATACCACAGTGATGTTAATTGACTGAATCTATTATCAAATCCAAAGTTGATAATCGTTCAATATGAATTACTATCCTTTGTAAGGGAAAGGGCTAATCACAAGCCTAAATTCAAATAAGTAGATAAAACGGACACAGCATGAAAAAGCTATTGAGCACCATAGGTATTCTGGCTGCCACCATTTCGGCACCGACTTTTGCAGACAATTGGCAAGACGTAGAACAACAAGCTAACGGCCAAACCGTCTATTTTCACGCTTGGGGTGGAAGTCAGGAGATCAATCGATACATCCAATGGGCGGGAAAAGAGCTAAAAGACCGCTATAACGTAACGCTCAATCACGTTAAAGTCACCGACATTGCGGAAACCACCACACGCCTACTCGCAGAAAAAGCAGCGGGTAAAAATGCAGGTGGCAGCGTCGATATGGTGTGGATTAATGGTGAGAACTTTAAATCGATGAAAGATAACCAGCTGTTGTTTGGGCCTTTCGTTGAGCAGTTACCTAACTGGCAATACGTTGATAAGACACTACCAGTGGATGTCGACTTTTCAGAACCAACAAACGGTCTTGAAGCACCATGGGGTGTCGGTCAACTGGTGTTTATTCATGACAAAATGACGCTGAACAACCCGCCAGAGTCCTTTTCTGAAATGCTAAGCTATGCCAAAGCGTTTCCTAACCGCCTGACCTATCCTCGTCCGCCAGAGTTTCACGGCACCAGCTTTTTAAAAGCACTACTGATCGAACTCACAGGCAATGATCAAGCGTTGCAACAACCTGTTTCTGAGGACAACTTTGAACTTGTTACCAAACCGCTTTGGCGCTACTTAGATGAGTTTCACACCGTCGCTTGGCGTGGTGGCAAGCAGTTTCCAGCGGGCACTGCAGAGACCATTCAGCTACTTGATGACGGCCAAATTGACCTCGCCATTACGTTTAACCCGAATGCGGTTTACTCTGCTCAAGCCAACGGCAATTTAGCAAAAAGCGCAACGGCTTATGCAATGAATCAAGGCGCGTTATCGAATATCCACTTCTTGGCTATCCCTTGGAATGCCAATGCCAAAGCGGGTGCTCAAGTGGCGATTAACTTTTTATTGAGCCCTGAAGCTCAATCACGTAAAGGCGACCTCAGTGTTTGGGGTGATCCATCGGTACTAAGCGGCGAATACTTATCTGGCAGTGCAAAAAACACCCAGCAGTTTAAGTCGATTGCCGAGCCACACCCTAGCTGGCAAAGTGCGCTAGAGAAAGAGTGGCTTAAACGCTACGGTAACTAAGGCCAACAATGTTAAGAACGCTCTATCTCGTCATTATTGCGGTTTGCATTCTACCGACTATCCCCGGGTTGCTGGGGGTAGCCATATCGGCTCTGGGCTATATTCCGCCTCTGGGATTGCATCAGTTTACCCTTGATGGCTTTAGAGAAGTGTTCGGATGGGCAGGTGTTTGGCAGTCAATCAGTATGACGCTTTACACCGCATTCATCAGTAGTTACTTGGCTTGCTTAATCACTTTTGCTGTACTCCAATCCGCTTGGGGAACACGATTTTGGCGTAAGATTGAGCTAGCACTGTCGCCGCTGCTTGCGATGCCTCATGTCGCGTTTGCGATCGGATTTGCTTTTCTATTTGCACCAACAGGCATGGGCGTACGTCTGCTAGCAAACATCTTTGAGTACGACCCAAGCAGTCAAGGCGTAAATGACTTAGCAAGTTTAGTCAGAGATCCCAAAGCGATCGGCTTGATCGTGATGCTGGCGCTGAAAGAAGTGCCTTTCTTGCTGCTGATGAGCATACCGATTTTGCAACAGCTCAATGTCGACAAATTAGAAAAAGTCAGCCATTCAATGGGATATACATCATCACAAACGTGGTGGAAATGTATTTTGCCACAATGGTTTAGTAAACTTCGCTTTCCGATGATGGCGGTACTTGCCTATAGTTTGTCGGTGGTTGACGTCGCATTAATTGTCGGTCCGAGTAACCCTCCGACATTTGCAGTATTAGTATGGCAGTGGTTTAACGACCCAGATCTTTCACTACTGCCCCGCGCAGCAGCTGGTGCCGTGGTGCTGTTTCTCCTTGCCAGCATCACCATCGCCATCGCTCGGTTGATTGAATGGCTGGTTACACGCTACTACCGAAGCTGGCAATATTCCGGTCGACAAGGTTTGTCGCTGCCTGGGAAAAGCCTATTCAGCCTGATTGTGATCGTGACTACGGTAATGCTGCCACTGATGGTTATCTGGAGTTTCGCACAGCGTTGGCGCTTCCCTGACTTACTCCCTTCTCGCTTTAGTTTTCGCTTTTGGCAATATGAGTGGGACAGTATTCTTAGTACTCTAGAGCAAAGTTTGCTATTGGCCGTAGTCAGTGCTTCTATCGCGCTCATTTTAGCACTGCTCAGCCACGAGTATCGCCTGCGTCATCGCTGGCAAGTGCCGGGTTACATTATCGCGGTGCCGATGCTGATCCCACAGTTGTCGATATTGTTTGGCATGCAGGTTGCCACACTCTATTTGAGCAGCGATAGCTATTGGCTATGGGTATGTTGGTCACATATATTCTTCGCCTTCCCATACGTTTATCTGTCTCTCGATGGACCGTGGCGAGGCTTTGATGATGGTTTAACCCGCGTATCGCTCAGCTTAGGAAAATCACCACTGTATACGTGGTTCAAAGTGAAGCTGCCGATTCTTTTACCAGCGGTTGTATTCGCTTGGGCAGTGGGCGTTAGTGTCAGTTTGGCGCAATACTTGCCGACCCTTGTACTCGGCGCAGGTCGCATCAGTACATTGACGACCGAAGCAGTGGCGTTATCAAGTGGCTTTGACCGCCGTGTCACCGCAATTTACGCAATATGGCAAGCAGTTTTACCGCTGATGTTCTTTGCGTTTGCGATTGCCATCAGCCGACTACAAACCCGATACCGCAGACTAACAATTAAAGGTCTATCAATTAATGAGTCTTTGTCTCGAAAACCTCGCCATCCGTAAAATAAGTGGTGAGACTCTATTCTCGTCGCTCAATATCACCGTAGAAAACGGCGAAATCATTACGTTAATGGGTCCGAGTGGTTGTGGCAAATCCACCCTATTGGATGCCATTGCCGGCCATTTGTCTTCGGAGTTCACCTGCACGGGAGCGATTACTCTCAACGGTGCAGATTTGCAAGCTCTGCCCGCGCATCAGCGTCAAGTCGGGATTCTGTTTCAAGATGATTTGTTGTTCCCCCACTTAAGTATCTGGGAAAATTTAGCATTTGCATTACCAAACCACATCAAAGCAAGCGAACGAAAGGAAAAAGCCTTACAAGCACTGAAGCACCTCTCACTGTCTAAGCTGGCCGACTCGTTTCCCGAGCAGATTTCTGGCGGCCAACGAGCGCGAATTAGCCTAAGTCGAATGCTGCTAGCAGAGCCTAAAGTCGCCTTGCTGGATGAGCCTTATAGTAAGCTCGATAAAGAGTTGAGAGTACAATTTCGTTGCTGGGTTATCGAGCAGTTAAAGCAGGCGAATATCCCTGCACTACTAGTCACTCACGATGAAGATGATATTCCCGATGGCAGTCGTTGTATCCATTGGCCATGGGAGCCAGAGCATGCTTGACCGACTCAGTATAAAAGTGATCCGCCAGCCTCTCGCTCAAGGGGCAAAGGTGCTTGATAAAGCAGGTTTCACTGCCAATCAAATCACCGTTTTCGGCTTTGTGTTGGGCTGTGCGGCTTTTCCAGCGCTTATTTTTGAGCACTATGGCTTGGCACTGCTGTTCATTGCACTCAATCGAATCGCCGACGGTCTGGATGGCGCATTGGCAAGGATCCAAGGCATCACAGACGCCGGAGGGTTCTTGGATATCAGTTTGGATTTTCTCTTCTATTCACTGATTCCGTTTGGTTTTGTCTTGGCAAACCCTGCGCAAAATGCCATCGCTGGCGCGTTTTTGATTTTTGCTTTCATCGGTACAGGAAGCAGCTTTCTCGCCTTTGCTACAATGGCGGGCAAGCGTGGTATCGAAAACCCGGTATATAAGAATAAGTCGTTGTATTACATGAGTGGATTAACCGAAGGGACCGAAACCATCACGT
This sequence comes from Vibrio hepatarius, assembly GCF_011806575.1. Lineage (GTDB taxonomy): Bacteria > Pseudomonadota > Gammaproteobacteria > Enterobacterales > Vibrionaceae > Vibrio > Vibrio hepatarius_A. The sequence continues at coordinate 97,684 of NZ_JAATOO010000014.1, read as the reverse complement.
GCTTCGTTTTGTTCTGTCTACTTCCGCAATACTTTGCCGTGATCGCCTATGTATTTGGCGCAGCATGCTGGTTCACCACTTTCACCCGCATTTATTCAGGCTTCCACACTCTCAAATAACGAAAAGGCCAGTATTTCGTTGATACTGGCCTTTTTCATCTTAGTAGCAAAACTCCAACACCTTGAGGCTTGCCTGCTCATCAATGTCGGCAAACTCAGGCGGGTTTTCTAACCGCTTAACGAAGCTTAACTGCGGTGCTTCCTCTTTCATGCTATCGATAAGAAAATCGCAGTCTACTTGAGGTGAGTTGACGCAAGCCAGAACCTGCCCGCCTGGTGCGAGTAAATCTGGTAGACGACGTAAAATCTTTTTGTAGTCTTTGGTCAGTGCAAAACTGCCCTTTTGGAACGATGGCGGATCAATAATGATTAACTCGTACGGACCTGATTTTTTTATTTTGCCCCAAGATTTGAAAATATCGTGAGCAAGGAACTTCACTTGATTCAAGTTATGTTCGTTGAGTCGGTGGTTATCCCGCCCTTTCGACAGGGATGCTTTAGCCATGTCGACGTTAACCACCATATCGGCACCACCAGCAATCGCCGCGACAGAAAAACCACAGGTATAAGCGAATAGGTTGAGTACATTTTTATGCTTGGCATGTTCACGTACCCAATCACGGCCATAACGCATGTCTAAAAACAGGCCAAAGTTCTGGTTACGACCGATATCCAATTGATACTTGACCCCAGACTCCACTACGACAGGTCGACTGTTTAGTTCACCAAATAGCACTTCCGACGGAGCTCCGTCATCGTAACGATGCTGGAGAACAATCGCAGAACCTTGCACTTCTTGCCAAACAGGCTGTTGTGTAAGCTCAAGTAAGCCATGTTTTAGCTGCGCTAAGAACGCTTCATCGGATTGTTTAAACAGATTAACCAGCAACTGTCCTTGTGCCCAATCACAAGTGATTTGCTCAAGACCTTGATATTTTCTACCACGGCCATGGAACAAACGGCGCACTTCATGCGGAGCGTTGGTAAGCTGTTGCTTGAGCTGATCAAAAAAGAGTTCGAGTGACGATGCTTGCATATTGGATCCTGTCATTTGTTGATCTTTGGCCACGAGATGTCCCATGGTTTCAGCCAATCATTAATCCCTTGGCTGACTGTCTCTTGGTTCCATTTCTCACCCATTTTCGAGTCATTTCTTGGGTCGCACACGAAGCGGAAAGTCTCATTTTGAAATGGGAAAGAAAGTGCAAACGCATGGAGATAGCCGCGGTCGGCTTGGCTGGTACTGTTATAAATCGGATCGCCGATGATCGCTGAGCCTATCGATTTCAGTGCAACGCGAATTTGGTGAGTTTTCCCAGAGTGCGGCTTACAAAGAAACAGTCGTTCACCAGGCTCAGCAGCGGCTGAGAAAAATTGCGTCACGGCTGGGTTGTTTTGGCTGTTGAGCAGTTTCCACGACGAGCGTCGAGAGCGTTCCATATCACCGCTGATCAAGCCTTGCTTTTTCTTGGGTTTCTTACTGCCAATCGCCAGATAGAACTTCTCTACTTGGCGTTCTGCAAACGCTTGAGACAATTCACTCGCGGCTTTTGCTGTTCTTCCGAGCAACAAAATCCCCGAAGTCATTTTATCCAGCCGGTGGATCAGATAGAGCTTTTCATCACCCGATTGCTTTGCCACTTCTTGTAGCAGCATCGTATCCCCATCGTCTTTATGTACAGAGACGTTGGGGTGTTTGTTGATGATCAGAAAGTCTGGATGCGTATGTAGAATTGTGAACATAAAAAACTGGCTCCACGTTTGGAGCCAGAAGTATACCGATTCTAAGCGATTAGGCGAGCTTAAACTTGCCGACTAGACCTTCAAGTTCTTGCACTTTATGGTTTAGTCCTTCTACGCTTTGCGAGCTATCGGTCGCCAACTGCAACGAGCGTACCGAAATATCACTGATAGACGTAATATCAGCCGCGATCTCTTTCGTCACCGCCGTTTGTTCTTCTGCAGCGGTGGCAATCGAGTTCACCATTCCTTGAACATTGCCTGCACCTGCAACGATTTCTTCAAGTGACGTCACCGCACCAGAGCTCTGCTCAACACCGATTTCCACCAGACGGCAGCCATCTTCGGTGTAACTCACCGCTTCATTGGTACCAACTTGGATTGCGTGGATAATCTCACCCACTTCTTGGGTTGCCTTGGTGGTTCTCTCGGCTAGCGCGCGAACTTCATCGGCTACCACAGCGAACCCTCGACCAAACTCACCCGCACGCGCTGCTTCAATCGCCGCGTTTAGCGCCAATAAGTTGGTTTGTTCTGCGATATCTTCAATCACTTTGATCACCGCGCCGATCTTTTCACCGTGCGAACCTAGGCTGTTCATCTGTACGGACATATCTGCCATTTGTTGAGAGACCTGCTGGATGCTTTGCACCATCTCTACAATAACGCCACGACCTTGCTCTGCCGTCGCCTCTGAGCTACGTGCTTCTTCAAACGTTGATGCGCCCTGCTCTGCAACTTGAGCGATGGTCAAGCTTAACTCTTCTGCTGCGGTCGCAATCAAGTTGGCTTTATCTGCCTGACTACTCGCACCTGACACGATGTCTTGGCTCATCACTGAAAGCTCACCAGTCACTGATTTCACTTCATCTGACACCACCGAAATTGAACCGATTAGACTGGTTAGCGAAGACTGCATCTGGTTTAAAGAATTAGCGAGATTCGACAGCTCATCGCCAGAGTCATCTTCGATTGGTTCAGCCGTTAGGTCACCTTCCGCCACACGTTGCGCCAAGGAATCAAGTGCTGTCAAACGGCCAGTAATAGAATTAGACAATAAGTAAGCGATCACTAGAGTCGCAATAAACGCAATACTGCCCAAAATGTAGATAGAGTACTCAATATCGTTAAAAGAGTCGGTTAACTCTAATAGCGCTTCTTGCGTACCTTGGCGGCCATCGATCGTTGCTGCATTCAGTAGCTCTTCGATCGGAGCAAGGTTTGCTTCGTACAACTGTCGAACATGTTCTACGTTGTCACGTAAACTTGCATCACTAACATTAGGTAAGATTTGGCTTTCGAACGCATCGATAAACGTATTCATGTAACGCTCGATCTTTTCGATGTTACGGTAGTCTTCACCACCGACAGTCTCTAGGCGTTTAACCTCTTGCAACGCAATTAAAAACTGCTCTTTGTTTGCACCATATTCACTGGATGCACCACTGGTATTGATAATAATGCCCACTGCATCTCGGTAAATGTCACCCGACTCATCAATCAAAGCCATGTAGCCAACAGTTTCAGGGACATCATCGGTTCTTAATTCTTCCGCGATAGTATGCGAATTGACCACTTCTACGGTAATAATCCCAATCATCACTAGCATTGTTGCTAATATGGCACCGAAACTCGTATACAATTTTTTGCGAACTGACATTCTCACCGTCTAGGTTCCTTTTTTAAATTATGTGCTTAGTTAACTTCTCAGTATCTGAAATCATTGCTCGTGATTTCGTACAGGGTTGGGAGTAACCCCTTACATTGTGTGCATATTTTATGTGACACAAATCACATTACAATTAAATTTATGTAAAAAAGCTCAATTAATCTAAAAATGCCAGTACGAAAAACGCACAAAAAAAACGGGAGCCCTTACGAGCTCCCGCTTCAGTTCGCTTTTGATTCAGCTTAGAGTTTCTTCGAAAAGATACCTGTTAGTGCGATGATTGCGATACCTAGCATCATGATTTCACCTTTACCGCTATCGAAACCAGACTTAATCCCCATGAATGCAACGACTGCAATTGCTACTGGAATTACGTACTTAACTAGGTTGTACCATAGACCAAATAGTGGGAAAGACACTTCGCCATCGTTGGTGATTTCTTTCTCTAGGTCTGCGCGACTTAGGCGCCAACCCGCAAAGATACATACCAACATACCGCCAACAGCAAGGAAGATCTTGTCTGTTAGTAGGTCGAAGATATCAAACGCGCCTGTACCGAATAGTTGAGGACCAACGCCGCCAAGTGATAGCGAAGCAACGATACATAGCGTCGCCATGACTGAACTTGCCGTCACAACCGCTGTTGAACGCTTCATACCTTTCTCGTCAATCAAGTACGAAACCACAACTTCAAGTAGAGAGACTGAAGATGTTAGTGCCGCAACACTTAGACCGATGAAAAACAGTAGCGCTAGCAATAGACCAATGAAGCCGCCCATTTCAGCAAATAGCTGAGGAACAACAACGAATACTAGGCCAGGACCAGCTGCTGGTTCCATGCCAAATGCAAACATCGCAGGGAACATCGCTAGACCCGCTAGAATCGCTACACCGGTATCCATTGCAGTAACCATACCTGTGGTCTGAACCAGGTTCTCTTTCTTCTTCAAGTAAGAGCCGTAAGTCATCATACAACCCATACCCAGACTTAGGGAGAAGAACGCTTGTCCAAGAGCCGCAAGTACAACCGTACTGTCAACTTTAGAGAAGTCAGGCATGAATAGGAATTCTAAGCCTGCTGTCGCGCCCGGTAGCATCAAACCTTTCACTGATACGATAATCAGAATCAGGAACAGTAGCGGCATAAGGATCTTACCCGCTTTTTCGATACCACCTGAGATACCTTTCATTACGATAAGTACGTTAAGGAATAGGTATAGACCCATCCACATTAGTGGCTGAACAGGATCAGAAATGAACCCGCCAAAGCTATCGCCAATGGCTTCAGGCGTGCTCAAAAGACCACCACCCACTTTAAAAATGTACGCTACAGCCCAGCCACCAACTACAGGGTAGAAACCCATAATTAGTAGACCACTGGCAACACCCATGACACCGGTAAACGTCCAGCGACGATCCGTTGACTTGAATGCACCAACTGCAGAAAGACCTGTCTTACGGCCAATAGTGAACTCAGTGAGCATCACACTAAAGCCGATGAAAATTACAAAGAATAGGTAGATTGCAACGAACGCGCCGCCGCCGCTCTCACCCGCCGTATATGGAAACTTCCAAATATTGCCCAAACCAACAGCAGAACCTGCTGCGGCCATTACGAAGCCTAATTTAGACCCCCACGTATCACGGGGCTTTGAACTTGTAGTTGTAGCCACGGTTACTCCATTAAACTAGTTTTATATGTTGTGTATGCTTCGGTTAGCCGTCTTTAAAAGTAGAGTGTATTTATTTTTTTACACTTATTAGAATTTTGAGTGACGCTAACGTTATAGCAAGTAAATCAGTTTAGGATTAAAATTGGAAGAGCACTCAGTACATTTTTTCGACATAATTGTAAATAATATGTTTAAATGCTGCTTTTTTGCTCAGATACCTACTCTTTTGCCTGCCGATTACGATTAGCTAACTGTTTTTAACTTTTCGTTGAAAATTCCCACACCTAACTACGCTATTCCTTGTCGCTATGCACATGTGACATGTACTATTAAGTGGCGCTATTGCTCCTAGGTAACTGAATGGACAAGTTTTATCACTTTCTAACAATCGCAAGTATCGTCTTGTACTGGGTCTTAGTTGCTGGTGTCACGATTCGCGTCGTACTCAAACGTCGTGCTGTCAGTGTTTCACTCGCTTGGCTAATGATCATCTATATCCTGCCCGTTGTCGGAGTGGCTTGCTACTTCCTGTTTGGCGAATTGAATTTAGGTCGCACACGTGCTGAACGTGCAAAAGAGATGTTGGCTCCGTTTGCCGAATGGTTCGCAAAACTCAACGATTGTCATGCCCATCGTCCAGAGAGCTTTGGTCGTCATATCTATCGTATTGATGAACTATGTAATAACCGATTGGGCTTGCCGGCGCTGAGTGGTAACACCCTTTCGTTACAAAGCTCACCGAACGACATTCTTCACTCGATTATTGAAGACATCGAAAATGCTAAATCGCACATTCGTATGGTCTTTTATATTTGGCATCCAGGCGGATTGGCGGATTCTGTGGCCTCTGCGCTTATTCGCGCGGCGAAGCGAGGTGTCGACGTCAAGTTACTGCTCGATTCTGCTGGGAGTCCACGCTTTTTCAGAAGTCAGTGGTACTCCTTGATGAAAGAGTCCGGCATTGAAGTTCTACAGGCTCTTGAAGTTAGTCCTTGGCGTATCTTCCTGCGTCGACTCGACTTGCGCCAACACCGTAAGATCATCGTTATTGACGACAAAGTCGGCTATACAGGTTCGATGAACCTCGTCGACCCAGCTTACTTTAAGCAGAGTTCGGGCGTTGGTCAGTGGGTCGATATTATGGTGCGTGTCACCGGCCCGACCGTCAACGTACTCTCAGCGATTCACTGCTGGGACTGGGAAGTCGAAACCGGTGCTCGAACCATGCCTCAGCTTCCTGAGTGCCGCATTGACCCTAATGAGCCACAGCATCCGATTCAAGTTGTTCCATCTGGTCCGGGGATGCCAGAACACTTGATCTCTCAAGTACTGACTCTGGCGATCAATCAGGCCAACAAATCGGTGTGTATTACCACCCCTTACTTTGTACCAAGTGCGGATTTACTAGAAACCCTTAAGATGACCGCGCAACGGGGTATTAAAGTTGAGCTGATTATCCCACTGAAAAACGACTCGATAATGGTGCAATGGGCTTCGCGCTCTTTCTATACCGAGCTGATGGAAGCGGGTGTTGAGATCTATGAGTTTTACGGCGGCTTGCTGCACACTAAGTCAGTCGTGATTGACGAACAGTTCTGTTTGGTGGGAACAGTCAACATGGATATGCGCAGCTTATGGCTCAATTTTGAACTGACGCTCGCCATCGATGATGAAGCCTTTACTAAAGAGATGTACTGGCTACAAAAGAGCTACATGGAAGCCTCGCATAAGGTCAAACTCAAAGAGTGGCATGAGCGTTCAATGTACTCTCGATTCCTTGAGCGGGTGTTTTACTTGTTCAATCCACTCCTTTAGGGTCTTGATAATAATGTGTTGCCATGTTTTAAATAGGGGCAACACACTTTTTGATAAGGACTTCAGATGTCGGAAGGCAAGAAAACCAAATACATTACCGCAGGTCGAGATAAAAAATGGACGAATGGAGTCGTCAATCCTCCTGTGCAACGTGCATCGACGGTGGTATTTAACACCGTTGCCGAGAAGCATCACGCTGCGGTAAACCGCACCAATAAGACCCTTTTCTACGGACGCCGCGGCACCACTACTCATTTTGCATTCCAAGAAGCAATGACAGAGATCGAAGGTGGTGCTGGTTGTGCGCTTTACCCTTGTGGTACTGCCGCGATCTCTAATACCATCCTTTCATTTGTTGAAACAGGCGACCACATCTTAATGGTGGATACCTGTTACGAACCTACCAGAGACTTCTGTGACCAAATTCTGAAGAAGTTAGGCGTCGAGACTACCTACTACGATCCGGTGATCGGAGAAGGCATTCAAGAGCTGATTAAGCCAAACACTAAAGTTCTTTTCTTGGAGTCTCCGGGCTCAATCACTATGGAAGTACAGGACGTGCCAACCTTGGCCAGTATCGCCCACGACCACGACGTCATCGTCATGCTCGATAATACTTGGGCGGCAGGTGTGAACTTCTCACCGTTTGATCATGGCGTAGATATTTCGATTCAAGCCGCGACTAAGTACATCGTCGGTCACTCAGATGTCATGTTGGGTACTGCCGTTGCGAGTGAAAAGTACTGGGATCAATTACGCGAGCAGAGCTACTTGATGGGACAATGCGTTTCTCCAGATGACGCGTATTTAGGTTTACGTGGCATCCGCACTTTGGATGTCCGCCTGCGTCAACATGCTGAGAACAGCCTTAAAGTGGCAGAGTGGCTTCAATCTCGCCCGGAAGTAGACCATGTTCGCCACCCAGCACTGGAAAGCTGCCCGGGTCACCAGTTCTTTAAACGCGACTTTACTGGCGGCAACGGCTTATTCTCTTTTGTATTGAAAACAAGTTACCCGCGCGCGACGACAGCGCTACTCGACGGTATGCAGCACTTCAGCATGGGCTATTCCTGGGGTGGTTTTGAGAGTTTGATTTTGGCTAACGAACCAAAAAGTTTTAACAGCCTGCGTACCGTCGCAAACCCAAACTTTGAAGGCACGCTACTCCGTATTCACGTTGGCCTTGAAGATGTAGACGATTTGATTGCTGATTTAGAGCAAGGCTTTGCTCGCTACAACGCGTTAATTCTTGAGAAAGAAACCACCGCGTAGTTATCGCTTGATAATCGATTAAAAGATAAAAATCCCCGCTCAATAAAGCGGGGATTTTTAATAAACTATGACTGTTGTTTTTTTGGACACCCGATAAGGTGGTCATCAACCATGCCTACCGCTTGCATAAACGCATAACAAATAGTCTCGCCAACAAACTTAAAGCCCTTTTTCTTTAAGAATTTACTCAAAGCTTTAGATTGCTCGGTTGAGGTAGGGACTTGGCTCATCTCGGTCCATTGGTTGACAATAGGTTTGCCGTCAACAAATTGCCAAAGCGCATTGGAAAGACTGCCGTACTCCTCTATTAGCGCTTTTGCGGCTTGAGCGTTGCTAAATACCGAGGCAATTTTTCCGCGATGTTTCACTACGTCAAACTGTTCAATAATACGTTCGACGTCCTGTTCACCGAAAGTCACCAACTTATCCAAGTCATAGTTTTCGAATGCCGCGCGGTAGCCTTCGCGTTTTTTCAAAATGGTGATCCAGCTTAAGCCAGCCTGAGCGCCTTCCAGAGTAATAAATTCAAACAGAACTTGATCGTCGTAAACAGGTACACCCCATTCCGCATCGTGGTACGCACGCTCTAACTCATGGTTCATTGCCCAAGCGCAGGTATTGTCGGTACTCATTTACTTCTCCTTATAAAAACGCCCCTGAGATTGTCAGAGGCGTTGTTCCGTGTTCTCTCTAATTAGGTATTTTAACCCGATGGAACAATCGGTAAAGCACCGGAACTACGATGAGTGTTAGCACGGTAGCAAAACCCAAACCAAACATGATAGTTACTGCCATCGGTTTAAAGAAGATATCTGGTAGCAGCGGAATCATACCCAAAATAGTAGTAATCGCCGCCATACATACCGGACGAACACGACTTAGTGCCGCATCTACCACCGCAATATAAGGGTCTTTACCAGACTGCATTTCGATCTCGATTTGATCCAGTAGCACGATACCATTTTTAAGCAACATACCCGACAGACTCAAGAAACCAAGTAGCGCCATAAAGCCAAACGGAGTATTCAGAGCCAACAAACCCGTCGTCACCCCCATGATCGCCAGCGGTACTGTCAACCAAACAATCAACGGCTCTTTCACCGAGTTAAACAAGAACACAGTAACCAAGAACATGAACAGGTAGCCCATTGGCATGGTAGTAAACAGAGACGCTTGTGCATCACCTGAAGACTCATATTCACCGCCCCACTCTAACGAATAGCCTGGTGGTAGCTCAATCGCTTCAATTTTAGGCTGGAGGTTCTTTTGTAACGTCGCCGCAGTTTGCTCACCAAGAATGTCTGGGTCGGCCATGACCGTTAACATACGTTTGCGGTTTTTACGCACGATGATCGGATCTTCCCAACGTAAGTCGTAACCCATTGTCACTTGTTGTAGCGGAATGTACTCGCTCAACGCAGGGCTCCAAATCTTCATACCTTCGATGTTACGAATATCAACGCGCTCGCTTTCAGGTAAACGCGCCACAATCGGCATAAGGGTTGTACCGTCTCGGTAGACACCGATTGCTTTGCCTGAGAACGACATCGCTAAGAAGTCATCCACATCTGACTTGGTAATGCCATAACGACGCGCCTGACTTTCGTTAAACTGCGGTTCAAGCACTTTCGTACGTTCGCGCCAGTCGTGACGGATGTTGGTCGCTCCTGGATTCGCGTACATAATGTCTTCAACTTGCTTCGCTATGCTACGCAGAACCGTTGGATCTGAACCGATAATACGCGCTTCAATCTTCGCACCACCACCAGGACCCAATTCAATCTGTTTCAGCTTGTAGTTGATTTCAGGGAAGTTGGCTTCCAGGTACGCTCGGAAGTTTGTCATCAAGTCATGTAGCTGTTCATAGTGTTCAACACGTGTTGTGATTTCACCATAAGCAGCGTAGCTCTTCTCTGGCGAGTAGGTCAGCATAAAGCGTTGCAGGCCTTTACCAGCCGTGGTGGTGACATGCGCGACACCGTCTTGTTCCGCCAACCAAGTTTCTAGCGCTTTGAGCTTAGTGTTGGTTGCGCGAATATCTGTCCCTTCCGGAAGCCAGATATCAGTTTGGAACATCGGCGTTGTAGATGATGGGAAGAACGACTGCTTAACGAAGGTAAAGCCGTAAATGCTCGCGACCAAGCCTAGAATCAGCACAATCACCGTTAGCCAAGCGCGCTTCATACAAAACTCGAGGAAACCTTTGTAGACCACAAAGATCATACCGTTGTATGGGTCGCTATCCTCGCCTTCCTGAGAGAGCTTTTGCCCTTTAAAGAAAATATCCGCAAAGAATGGCGTCAACGAAATCGCGGTAAACCAACTCAACATAAGTGAAATAAGTAACACGGTAAACAAAGTGCCACAGTATTCACCGGTCGAGTCTTCGGAAAGACCGATCGGAGCAAAGGCGGTAACTGCAATTACGGTCGCGCCAAGCAACGGCCATTTGGTTTGCGTAACAATATCCGTTGCGGCTTGCAGTCTCGTTCGCCCCTTTTGGGTTCCGATCAATATCCCTTCGACCACCACGATGGCGTTGTCCACCAGCATACCCAAGGCGATAACCAACGCACCGAGCGAGATACGCTGCAGGTCAATGGCAAAGTACTTCATAAAAATGAAGGTACCCAACACGGTAAGCAGGAGAATTAAGCCAATCAATAGGCCAGAGCGTAACCCCATAAAGAACAGCAGCACGATAATTACGATCGCCACCGCTTGACCAAGACTGACCACAAACCCGCTAACAGACTTATCAACTTCTTTTGGCTGGCTGTAGATTTCAGAAATATCGACACCAACAGGTTGTTGGTACTTCAATTCGGCAAGACGACGGTCAAAACGTTCGCCCACTTCCACCACGTTCACACCTTGTGCAAACGAGACACCAAGATTCAGCGCAAGTTTGCCGTTAAACGTGATGATATTGGTCGGAACCTCGATATAGCCGCGTTTTATCTCTGCCACGTCTCGTAAGTAAATAAGTCCCTGTGCACCACTCTCGGTAATAATCAAATCACCTAATTGATCAACGTTTTGGAACTCACCCGTTGGATGAATACGAATGTACTCGTCACCAATACGAATCGCCCCAGCGTCAGACACCAAGTTTTGTGTCGAAAGTAGGTTAAAAACGGTATTTGGCGACAAACCCAAGCTACTCAAGCGCTTCATCGAGACTTCGATAAAGACCTGTTCTTGTTGCTGACCTGAAACAGATACTTTGCTCACGCCATCGATAAGTTCGAGTTCACGACGCAAGTAATCGACATAGTCCAGTAGCTCTTTGTAGCTGTAACCATCACCGGTGACGGCCAACAAAATGCCGTAGACATCACCAAAGTCGTCAATCACTTGCGGTTCGTTAACACCAGGTGGCAATTGGTTTTTTACGTCATTCACTTTGCGGCGCAACTCATCCCAGATCTGAGGAAGATCATCAGGACCGTAGTTGTTTTTCATCGTTACGGTGATCTGTGAAAGGCCACGACTCGATATCGAATTCACCTCGTCAACATAGGTCAATTGTTGGATCGCTTTCTCAAGTGGATACGTCACCTCTTCTTCCACTTGTTGAGGTGTCGCCCCCGGATAAGAGGTCACGACCATCGCATCTTTAATGGTAAAAGCCGGGTCTTCAAGTTGTCCCAAGCCAAAGAAAGCCGCGGTACCGCCAATCAAGAAAATCAGCGAAATCATCCAGCTAATCACTCTGTTTCGGATGAAATATGCCGCAATGCCTGTTACGTCATCATCGCTTTGAGGCACGTTGTTTTTTTGCTCATTCATTACCTGCCTCCTGTTCCACGACTTCTACTTGCATACCTTCACGCAATCGCGCAATGCCCGAGACAATAATGGTTTGATCTTCACTTAGCCCACTTAGCACCTGAACTGCCTCTTTACTTGCTTTACCCAGCACGACTTGCTGTTTAGATACCGTCCCGTCTTGGTTCAGTAGCCAAACATATTTGTTTTCGCGTTCGATATCATCGCCATCTTGGTTAAACACCGCTTCAATCGGGATCTGGACACCAAGGTTTAAATCCAAACCAACATCTTCGCCTTTGGAGGTCACTTCCACTGCCATACCATCGAGAATGTATTCATCCTCCGGCATAGGAAGTGACAATGTCACGGTAAACGTACCAGTAGCAGGATCAGGTTCAGTCGTAAATTCTTTGATAGCCGCGTGGTATTCATTCCCACTCGGCACTTTTACTAGCGCGTCGACTTCAGCGAGTGTTTCTTGGGTTGGTTGATTGATGTACAAACGGTCTGGTAGCTGAATTAAAATTTCCACATTATCCAAACTGTGGATATTGACAATGTGTTGACCGACTTGAACATTCTCAAACTGGTCAACGCTGACACGTGAGATGACACCATCCACAGGAGCGATCAATTTAGTAAAAGACAATCTCAATTTAGCCAATTGGAGCTCGGCAAAAGCGATCTGTCTGTTTGCTGCAATTTCATCAAACTGCGACTTGGCAAGCAGACCTTTATCCACCAGCGGCTTAGAGCGGCGGAACTGGCTATTCACCACGCTAAAGCGCGCGCTAGCATTATCGACATCTAGTTGGTAGTCAGTTGGGTCTAACTCCGCGATCACATCGCCTTTTTCCAGCTTGTCGCCTTCTTTGACATACAACTTACTTATTTCGCCTGCAACGCGAAAACTCAAGTGAGAACGTTCTGCCGCATTCGCAACCGCAGGAAAGTACAGTTTTGCTTCGTTTTGCGGCTGAGAACCTATATCCAGTACTTTCACTTTGGGTAAACCGAAATCGGTATGTTGAGGCTCTCCACCGCAGCCAGCCAAGATTGCCGCCGATGAAAGGGCGAAAATACTTATCCACTTATTCATCTTACAATCCTCGCTCTTTGATCCACTCGCGAACCTTGATGCCCGCCTCTATGTCACCCACACCTGAGATAATGACACGGTCACCATCATTTAGACCGCTCTTCACTTGGCGTTTTTCATTCAGCACGACGGCCACTTGCTCGACGATTCCATCTTGGCCAACTCGCCAAACAAACGTCTCACCGTTTTGCTCAAACAGAGCCGAATGCGGGATCGGCGTATCACCCATTGATTCAACAACCGCGCGAACAGAGCCGGCCATACCCGGCAAGATACCAACATTCTCAGGTCTTTCCATACTCATGGTGACCTTATATGAACCCGTTTTAGAATCGGATTCTGTGTCAATTTCTTGGAATGTCAGTGGGTACGCATTGTCAGGAAAAGCGTCAAAGCTCATCGTTGCACTGATATTCTCACCGCTAGAAAAGCGGTTAAGCAAGTAGTCTGGCAACTGGAAATTAACTTTGATCAACTGATTAGTTTGAATATTCAACACACCTTGCTTGGCTGCAACATACTCATGATTTTCTGCAGGAATAAGCGAAACGGTGCCGTCATATGGTGCCACGAGTGTCGCGTAGCGCAAATTCGCTTGGGCTTGCTCAAGGCTTGCTTTCGCGGCGTTGCGGTTGGCTTTCGCTTGGTCAAAATCCTGCTCAGACACCACTTTATCTTTTCTCAGTTTTTTGTAGCGCTGAAACTGAACATCCGCGAGCTTAAACTCCGCGTTGGCTCGGTCGGCAAGAAGAGTGTACTCGTCTGGATTTAGTGTCGCTAGTAGATCACCTTTTTTGACTGGTTGGCCCGCGACGACATCAATGGATTGCAGCATTCCCGGAACACGGAATGCAAGAACGGCTTTATCACCTGCCTCTGTGGTGGCGGGAAACTGTCGTTCAAAAGAAGAATTACCGACAGAGATAGTGAATAGTTTTGCTGGCCTAGAATCAGGCTCGGGAACAGGAGGAAGCTCCTTACCACACCCACTTAAAGAAGCAGTGACTGCAAGGAGCAAAAGAGATTTTCGCATAGTTAATCATCTACGTTGTTAACCGATAGGACTAGAATAGATGATTGATGACACTACTGCCAATAGGGAAATCGGAAAATCATTTTAAAATTAATACTTTGCTGAAAAAAGCATGCAATCTTTGCATGAAGGTTACAATTTATTAAACTCTCGGTTAACTTTAAATGCATCTGATGTAACATACGCTTCCATCGAACGTAACTTGTTTTCTAGCTTATCGAAGTCTTTTTCCAACGTATCTAACAACGCCACAGGCGACTGACCTTGCTGCCACGGCTTGCTCTTAAGCTTATGTTCTTGTTGAGTTTTGATGGCTTCAACATAATTCTCTGGCTGCTTTTCAAGCATCAAGGTCATTGCGACATACGCCAACAAAACCAAAAAGCTACCACCTAATAAAGCGGCAGAAATGACCAAAATACGAATCAACCAAACTTCTGCGCCTAAATAGTTCGCTAAACCAGCACAAACGCCAGATATTTTGCCGTTGGCGGTATCACGATAGAGCTCTTTATTATTCATATCGACCTCTCCACTGTGGTGATTCGCTGTCTAGAATACGCTCTAGCGTATCAATACGTTGCTGCATCTTTTCCGCTTTTTCAGATAACGTCTGCAAACGAGTTAGATCATCTTCAGACAAGCCACTCGCTGCTTTCTTTTTACTTCTGTAGTGAAGAATCAGCCAAAGTGGCGCGACAAAAATCAGAAAGACGATCAGCGGTCCAGCAATAAAAAATGAAGACATAAGTAACTCCTACTACATCGTCGTATCAGATCACCTGACTCGACAATGAACAAATAATATCTAGAGAATCCCAACTTTACCTTGGGACAATATCATACGCCCATGGTCCACTGGCACAAACGGGTATCGATAGCTTCGGAGTGAGAAATCACAACGAAGCCATCTGATTAACTCGATAAAAAGTTTACTTTTTATCTTCCATTTGCTGTTTGAGTTTTGCGAGTTCTTGCTCAATTTCATCTTGAGCCTGAAGCTCGGCAAACTCTTGATCAAGAGACTTGGAGTTACCTGACTTCGCGTACACATCCGCTTCGGCCTCTAGCTCGTCAACCTTGCGTGAGTATTGCTCAAACTTCGCCATCGCCTCGGAAGTGCGCGCGGTGTGCAAATGCTTCTGTACATCACGACGGTTAGAGGCCGCTTGAGAGCGAATCGCCAATGCTTGTTGTTTGGCGCGAGTTTCAGTGATCTTGCTTTCTAATTTGCCGATTTCACCAGTCAGCTTATCAATCGTTTCTTCAACGAGTGTCTGCTCTGTATGTAAACCTTTAAGCACCTCTTGCAGCTTTTGCTTTTCAATCAGTGCCGAGCGAGCCAGATCTTCACGCTGTTTGGTTAGCGCTAACGTCGCTTTATTTTGCCAATCTTCAATTTGATCTTCTAAAGCTTCAACTTTACGTGCCAACTCTTTCTTGTCAGCAATCGCTTTTGCAGAATTCGTACGTACTTCAACCAGCGTATCTTCCATTTCCTGGATGATCAGACGAATCATCTTTTCAGGGTCTTCCGCTTTATCAAGTAGTGCACTGATGTTTGAATTAACAATGTCCGCGAATCGAGAAAAAATACCCATAGCACAGCTCCTTATCTATAATTTCAGCGACAGCGTGGTTCGATGTCAGCCAGTTCTTGCGTTTTTTAGAATAATCCAAGATGCATGCCAACTTTTAAACCGCTAAAAATCAATAGCTTAAATAAACTACAACTCTTGCTCTTATCTGTGTATGATGAATTTAACCAACTATAGGTAAATTTCACCAATGGAGTGTACACATGCAACAGAATCTTATCGGCGAATCCCCCGTTTTTCTGTCTGTACTGGATAAGGTATCGAAACTTGCAGCGATAGAGCGCCCGATTCTCATCATTGGTGAACGAGGCACAGGTAAAGAGCTCATCGCTCAGCGCTTGCATTATCTGTCAAAGCGTTGGGACCAGCCTTTAGTTTCACTCAACTGCTCGACCTTAAGCGAAGGTTTGATCGACTCGGAGCTGTTTGGTCACGAACAAGGCTCTTTTACGGGTTCTAAAGGGCGCCATAAAGGTCGTTTCGAACGTGCTGAAAACGGCACTTTGTTTCTTGACGAATTAGCCACGGCGCCACTGTTGGTACAAGAAAAATTACTGCGCGTAATCGAGTACGGCCAATATGAACGCGTCGGTGGTCACCAACTACTGAATGCAAACGTAAGATTGATTTGCGCGACTAACGCAAACCTGCCGGAAATGGCAGCGAATGGTAGTTTCCGCCCCGACCTACTCGACCGATTAGCCTTTGACGTGGTTCACCTTCCACCACTTCGTGAGCGGCAAGAAGACATTTTGCTGCTTGCTGAATACTATGCAATGAAGATGTGCCGTGAGCTTGGCTTTGAGTATTTCGTTGGTTTTAGTCATCAAGCTGAGCAAGCATTATTGGACTACCAGTGGCCGGGTAATGTGCGTGAACTCAAAAATGTCATTGAACGGGCGATCTACCAACACGGGCAGCAAGAGTGTCCTATCGAGAATCTGATTTTTGACCCGTTTATGGCCGACTGGCAGCACAGTGAAGACCTAGAGCAACAGACCGAAGAAGCGACGATTTCACAATTAACTTTCCCACTGGATTACAAGCAGTGGCAAGAGGAGCAAGACCGCCAAATCCTTAACGCTGCGCTTAAGGAAAGTAAATACAACCAAAGAAAGGCTGCCGACCTGCTAGGCTTAAGTTATCATCAACTTAGGGGCATGGTGCGAAAGTACGACTTGTCCAGCCCAGAGTAAGATGGTGACGGAATCCATTGGGTGTAAAACACCAGCAGTAAAACCTTAGGTTTACTTTGGTTTAATCTAACAAATGATGGTAAATTAATAACATAGTAAGGCATAATGATTGATCTCATTGTGCTCATCGCTGACAGCCGTTCTTTCTATGAAAGCAATCATTCAACTAACACTAGGTTTATTTAGCTTCGGTCTTTTAACAGGCTGTGGCGAAGCCATTGACCACGAGAAAATCAAACAGAATGGTTTTGTCTATTGTGGCCAGGGTGGACCAAACACGTTTAACCCGCAGCTCACTGACAGCGGCATCACGCCTGAAACGCTCAGCCCGCAACTTTTCGACTCTTTGTTGACCATAGATCCAGACACTTATGAGCCAGTAGCTAACCTAGCAAAAAGCTGGCAAGTCGATGAGTCTGGTACTGTGTATACTTTTAATCTGCGTGATAACGTCGCTTTCCAAACCACGCCGTGGTTTACTCCTTCGAGAGCGCTCAACGCAGAAGATGTGGTTTTTAGCTTCCGCCGTATTCTCGACTCCACCAATCCATTTCATTACGTTGGTGGAGGCATTTACCCTTGGTTTAACGGTATCGATTTCCAAAACCTTGTGGTCGACGTGTCCGAGGTATCGAAAAATCAGGTCAAATTTGTCCTTAGCCGACCAGATAACTCATTCCTTTCCAGTATTGCCACCAGCCATGCTGTGATTCACTCAAAAGAGTACGCAACCCAACTCGAGCTGCGTGATGAAAAAGGCATGCTCGATTCACACCCTGTCGGTACTGGTCCCTTCTACTTGTATGAGTATCAGTTCAATGACCTGATTCGTCTGAAGCAGAACAAAGATTACTGGAAAGGTCAGACAAAAATGGAGCAGGTTGTGTTTGATATTTCAAACCGAGGCACAGGTACATTGGCGAAGCTACTGCGCAAAGAGTGTGATGTTTTGAGCGCGCCACTTTCGAGCCAACTGCCAGTGATTGAGAGCCGTGAAGATATTACGCTAACCGCTAAGCCAGCCATGAATATCTCGTTTGTCGCAGTAAATACTTCGCACCCAGCAATGAACGATTCCAGAGTACGCAAAGCGCTTAACTACGCGATTAACCGCCAAAACATTCTCGACTCGGTTTACTACGGCACAGGCACACAGGCTTATTCGATTCTTCCACCTTCGTCTTGGGCATATCAAAAAGACACCACACAAATCCGCTATGACCGTAACTACGCTATCGCATTGCTGAGAGAAGCAGGTTATAGCAAAGGTTTGGAACTGACGATGTCTGTTCCGCTTGAACCACGCGCTTACAATCCAAGCCCACGTAAAACTGCCGAGCTAATCCAGGCAAACTTAGCGGATGTAGGTATCACGCTGCACCTTCTGACTGATGATAGATACGATCGTACCGATTCAAGCGCCAATATCGACTTATATTTAACTGGCTGGATTGCGAACACTGGTGATCCAGACAGCTTCTTCAGACCACTGCTGTCGTGTGACTCTAAGCGTGTGGGCTTGAACGTATCGAGTTGGTGTAACCCAGATTTCGACTTCTTGTTGGACTTAGCACTCGAGGTCGACAAGAAGCGCTACCGTTTAAACTTGTACCGTCAGGCGCAAAACATTCTCAATGAACAGTTTCCAGTGATCCCACTTAACCATGGCATGCAATTACAAGCTCAGCATCATTCATTAAAAGGATTCAAAGTGAGTCCCTTTAACTCTCAACCTTTTGATAACGTCGAGAGGGTTAAATAATGTTTCTTTACACCGTTCGACGCCTGAATCTTTTCATCATTACCATGCTAATTTTGACAATGGTTGGGTTTAGCATTTTGCGTTTAGAACCTAATTCACCATGGGCGATTGAAGACTTCTGGTCTGGTTGGATGACCTACCTATCCGAACTGATGCAGCTTAACTTCGGCTTAGACAAGCACGGCATACCCGTTGTTGAAGAGCTTGCGGTAGTCTTCCCTGCCACGCTTGAACTCTGTTTTATCGCGTTTGTACTCTCTTTGCTGATTGGAATTCCACTCGGCACGGTTGCGGGCATGAAGCAAGGAAAATGGACAGATACCATTATCTCGTTTACTTCGATGACCGGTTACTCAGCACCGCTGTTTTGGGTTGCGCTGTTAATGATCATGGTGTTCTCGCTGCATTTCGAATTTTTCCCTGTCGCCGGCCGCTACGACATGTTGTATCAAATTGATCATGTGACTGGCTTTGCCTTAATTGACGCTTTCTTTGCCGAAGGACCTTACCGCGCTCACGCATTGCAAAGCGTCATCGAGCACTTGATCTTACCGTGCTTGGTCTTGGCTCTGGCACCAACCACACAGGTTATCAGTTCAATGCGTACCTCAGTGGCGGAAGTCATGGGGCAAAACTATATCCGCGCCGCGCGTATCAAAGGTTTATCAACACGAGAGATCGTCACACAACACGTATTGCGTAATGCGATCCCACCAATCATTCCTAAAATCGGCGTGCAGTTGTCGAGCATGCTAACACTAGCAATCATTACCGAGTCGATTTTCAACTGGCCGGGAATTGGACGTTGGTTGCTTGATGCCCTCTCCGACCAAGATTATGTCGCGATTCAAGCAGGTGTGATTGTGGTAGCAACACTGGTGCTAACCGCGAATATCTTGTCCGATTTGATTGGCGCGATGATCAACCCACTAGTAAGGAAGGAATGGTATGCTAACCGATAGTGTCTATCAGGAAGAACACATTCCAACTCAGTTCGAACGTTTCTGGCGCAGCTTCAGAGGCAACAACCTCGCCATGTTTGGTCTGTGGTGTTTGATGTTTATCATCATTATCACAGTTGTTGCGCCATGGATCACGCCCCATGACCCACAAGCACAGTCAGGCGAGTTACTGATCCCACCATCATGGAATCCAGCAGGTACCGTCGAATATTTCTTAGGCACAGACGACCTTGGTCGCGATATCCTTTCGCGCTTAATTTCGGGTTCACAGCTCACCTTTGGTTCGGCGGTTATCATCACAGCCATAGCAAGCTTAGTTGGTTGTGTAATTGGTATCTTAGCGGGCATGACCAAGGGCTTGCTCTCGAGCACGCTCAACCACTTGCTCGATACGGTCATGTCAATTCCGTCGTTGCTGTTGGCAATCATCTTTGTTGCCTTCTTAGGCTTTGGCGAATTCAATGTGCTTTTGGCGATTTGTCTCGCTCTGATCCCGCGCTTTGTTCGCTCGGTCTATATCGCTGTGCACACTGAGGTTGAAAAAGACTACATCATGGCGGCGCGACTTGACGGTGCGAACGAGTTTTATTTGTTGTGGAACTCGATTTTGCCAAACGTATTGGTCGTTATCGCCGCAGAGATTACATCTGCCCTTTCTCTTGCCATACTCGATATAACCGCTCTTGGTTTTCTTGGGTTGGGCGCACAAGCACCGAGCACCGAGTGGGGAGCGGTGTTGGGCGATTCGGTTGAACTGATTTACTTAGCACCTTGGACGGTGACCCTGCCCGGTCTAGCGATTATGTTTACTGTTATCGTGATTAACTTAGTAGGTGAAGGAGTTCGCCGAGCTCTGAACGCGGGGATCGAATAATGCCGTTATTAGATATTCGACATCTGACCATCGAAATTGAAACACCACAAGGGCTGATGAAAGCCGTTGACCGCATGAGCTTAACCTTAAATGAAGGCGAAATCCGCGGTTTGGTGGGCGAATCAGGTTCAGGAAAAAGCCTCGTAGCCAAAGCTATCGTTGGGGTATGTAAAGACAACTGGAGAGTGACTGCGGACCGCATGCGTCTGGGTAACATTGACTTGCTCCAATTGACTCCTCGCGAACGTCGACGCGTTATCGCTCGTGATATTGCGATGATCTTCCAAGAACCGTCGACTTGTTTAGACCCTTCAGAAGAAGTTGGTCACCAGCTGATCGAAGCGATTCCATCACGCTCGTTTGAAGGCAAATGGTGGGAACGCTTTAAATGGCGTAAAAAACAAGCGATTGGCCTACTGCACAAAGTTGGGATCAAAAACCACCGTCAGATCATGAGCAGCTACCCATACGAACTCACCGATGGGGAGTGTCAAAAAGTCATGATCGCGATGGCGATTGCGGCAAAACCAAAGCTGCTTATCGCCGATGAACCAACCAATGATTTGGACCCAATCACCCAGTCTCAAATCCTGCGTTTGCTGAGCCGCATGAATCAAGTCAACAATACCTCGATCATGTTGATCGGGCATGACTTGACCACGATTACTCAGTGGGCGAATCGCATTACAGTCATGTATTGCGGTCAGTCGGTTGAGTCTGCCGATACGCAGAAAATTCTTGAGAAACCAAAACACCCTTATACGGTCGCGCTGCTAAAAGCGATGCCAGATTTTAACGACTGGATCCCTCACAAAGAGAAACTGCAGTCGCTGCCTGGTTCTATCCCTCCCCTTCAGCACCTGCCCATTGGGTGTCGATTGGGTCCTCGTTGCCCGTATGCACAACGACAATGTGTCGAAATACCTATGACAAGACGAATTAAAAACCATAAATTTGCCTGCCACTTCCCACTAAACATGGAGAAGAAAAAAGCATGAGCGCATTGTTAGAAGTCAACGACCTGTCTAAAGAGTTTATCAGCCGTCCGGGACTATTTCGTAAACGCACACACCAAGCGGTTAAACCAGTTAGCTTTACCCTAGAAGTGGGACAAACCGTCGGCTTTATCGGCCAGAACGGTTCTGGCAAATCAACCCTTGCACGTATGCTGGCAGGCGTTGTTGAGCCAACCAGTGGTGAAATCCGCGTAAACGGTGAGTTACTCGCGCACAAAGACTATTCGACGAGATGTAAGCTTATCCGGATGATTTTTCAGGATCCCAACACCTCGTTAAACCCGCGTATTCAGATTGGTCGCATTTTGGAAGGCCCACTAAAACGAAACACCAATATGCCCCCAGAAGCGCGTATGAAGCGCGTAAAAGAGACGCTACTCCGAGTAGGTTTGCTTCCTGAGCATGCTTACTTTTACCCTCAGATGCTAGCAACTGGCCAGAAACAGCGTGTGTGCTTAGCTAGGGCATTAATTCTGCAACCTTCGATCATTATCGCCGATGAAGCGTTAAACGGCTTAGACATGGCAATGCGCTCGCAAATCATCAACTTATTCTTGGAACTACAAGAAGAGATGGGGGTGTCATTTGTGTATGTGTCACAGCATCTTGGGATCATCAAACACATCACAGATAAGATTATGGTGATGCATGAAGGCGAAGTGGTAGAAAGTGGGGATACGCAACAAATTCTCGCGAATCCAGAGCACATCATCACGCAACGTCTGGTGGAAAGTCACTTTAATAAACATAAATTCTAGCCTTGCGCTAGAATGGAAGTTGATAGCCAGTAGCAATAGTTTACTACTGGCTAATCGATTGAAAACCGCCGACTAGCCGCGCTTTTTCAACTCGAATTCAAACTCGTCAGGGTAAAGCACTACCCCTTCTTCGTTGCTGTTTGGGAATACCACAATAGCTAGTTCATCTTCTTCCAGACCATATGTCCAGCGACTGAACCACTTAGCGGTTGAAATCGACTCTGCTTTGCAATGCTCCCACTCTCCTGTCGCCCACTCGTTGGCAAACTCTTCATTTGGCCAAACGGGTACACAGTCTTCATCTTCCGTGTTAAGCATCACACAGCCATGTTCATCGGTCAGGATCCACACTTTACGTTGCTTAGCGATTTCTTTGATGCAGTAGTTAAAACGCTCGTCTGGACGCATTTTATTAACCGTATCGATCTGTTGTTGAGTTAATGCCTCTGACATGAATGTCTCCTTAAACAAAACGCCCACGGCATAACCATGGGCGTTTAAGAACTCATCTGAAACTTGCGATTATGCTAGTTCAGCTTGTAACCACGGCCAGCCTTGTTTCTTACGGCTTAGCGTGTTTTCCATCATTAGCATGCCGTCTTGTTCATGCTTAACTAACTTCTCAGCCCACTCGCCTTTGTATAGTAGACGAGTTTGCGCTGTTGTGATGTCTGTTAGCATTACTGCAGCGAACGCTAGACCTTCATCGTTACAACGACGCTCAAGGTCTGCTTCTAGCGCATCAATCATGCCGTCAACTTGTTCTAGCGTTGCAAGTTCAACCTGACCAACAACAACATCACGACCATTGAATGGGTAACCTTTTAGGTCTTTTTCTACTAGCTCAGCAGCAGAAAGGCCTTCGATGTTAGTTTTCGCAATCAGAAGATCTTTAATGAACGCATCAACATCAGCAACGTCAGCAATTTGCGCTAGCTCCGCTACTGCATCTTTGTCTTTTTGCGTACATGTTGGAGACGCAAAACCAACGGTGTCAGATAGGATTGCTGACATCATTAGTTTAGCGATTTGTGGAGTGATCTCGTGTCCTTCGATCTTGAACATGTTGAACAGTACTGTGTTTGTACAACCAACAGGCCAGATCCAAGCTTCCATTGGGTTTACAGTCATCACGTCACCCAGACGGTGGTGGTCAACGATACCTAGGATTTCAGCTTCAGCCACATCATCTGGTGCTTGTGCTAGATCTGAGTAGTCAACAAGCCAGATTTTCTCACCAGCGACAGATGTGCGAAGCTCAGGAACTTCTGCACCAGCAACTTCAAGAATGTGCTGTGTTTCGCGGTTGATTTCACCTTGGCGAATCGGCATTGCTTGCTCGCCACGAGCTTTTAGTAGCTCAGTTGCAACTAGAGCACTACAGATACTATCACTATCAGGGTTCTTGTGACCTACAACTAGAATCATCTTATTTCCTATTCGACTAAAACAGGCCCAGCTTGGGCATTTACTCACGAAGCCCGTTACTTTACCTGATTTTTGAGATTTGTCATGGGTTAGCAAAAAGAAAAGCGCTTCTTTCTAATTATTGTTGCAAATAATTCTCACTAACATATATTGAGAATTATTCGTATTAGCATTTGTGGACTTTATGCATTCAATCAGGCTTTCGTCGTCACTGCCGCAGTGGCTTTCTCTCGGCCAATTTCGTCCCGCATACAAGCGTCTTATTCTGCCAGTGATGTTACTCGCACTACTCACGAGTGAAACCACTCGCGAGCTTGCTGTGAACACTTTATCCGACGCATTTTGGGCTGTATCCGCCTATGTCGCCTTTACATTGGCGATTTATCATTATGTCTCTCTATATGTCAGTAGAGAAAACAAACTCGTCAACTTGTTTCACCGCTCACGGCACTATCAGGTGATATTCGCTGCCCTGCTGGGGGCACTGCCCGGTTGTGGTGGCGCTATCATTGTCACTTCGCAGTTTGTCAGCGGTCGTGTCGGTTTCGGTGCTATTGTCGCGGTGTTAACTTCGACTATGGGCGATGCCGCGTTTTTACTGCTCGCGAGCGAGCCAGAGATTGGCTTTATGGTGGTTGCTTTGGGTGTGGTTGTCGGGGGCGCTTCAGGCTGGGTGGTCAACCTACTCCACAATGATGATTTCTTGCGGCCGGATGGGAATGCGACGAATAACACTCACTGCTACTGTTCTACTTCTGGCTCCAATAACATTGAACAAACTGCCATCAACCTACAAGGGGCATTTTGGAAATGGTGTTTGATTCCCGCAATCGTGGTCGCATTGCTAGGGTCGTTTCAGGTCGACGTGAATGCTTTACTCTCTTTACCGAGGTTGAGCATTGAATGGCTTGGCGCAGGACTAATGGTCGTTAGCATGTTGCTCTGGTCGCTAACCAAAGAAATAAAGGATTACGAGTCAACGGTTGCCGAAGATGACAAAAGCCTTTCTTCTCACCCGCTACAAAAGGCAGCGCAAGATACCAATTTTATTACCGCGTGGGTTGTGGTCGCCTTTCTCGCGTTTGAACTGACCAGTGCATTTGCCGATATTAACTTCGCCAGCCTCTTCTCTCACTGGGGAGTCTGGATGCCTTTGGCGGGGTTAGCAGTTGGTTTACTGCCTGGGTGTGGACCGCAAATACTGATGACCAGCTTATACCTAAGCGGCGCGGCGCCGTTGTCAGCGCAAATTTCAAATGCGATTTCAAACGATGGCGACGCGCTATTTCCGATGATTGCCCTCGCCCCAAAGGCGGCATTAGTCGCCACGATATATTCTGCGGTCCCTGCGTTTGTCGTTGGTTACAGTTATTACTTTCTGTTTGAAATCTAACTCACCGCGAAAGACTTTCGCTAGAGAAACGCCCTCAAATGAGGGCGTCAAATTTATAGGCTCGCAGCAACTTCATCGGAGATATCACCGTTGTGATATACCTCTTGAACGTCATCGAGATCTTCTAAAGCATCGATAAGACGCAATAGTTTCGGCGCGGTATCCGCGTCTAACTCGGCTTTTGTCGATGGCACTAGGGAAACTTCCGCGTTATCGGCTTCAAACCCAGCGGCATCCAACGCATCTTTAACCACGCCAAAATCGCTGGGCGCGGTAAACACGTCAATTGAGCCATCTTCTGCGGTTTCAATGTCATCCGCGCCGCTTTCAAGCGCCACTTCCATCACTTGGTCTTCATCTAAGCCCGGCGCGTACGAAATCACCCCTTTCTTGTCGAACAAGTAATTCACGCTGCCATCAGTGCCTAAGTTACCGCCTGCTTTTGAAAACGCGTGGCGAACGCCTGATACAGTTCGGTTACGATTGTCGGTCAAACACTCGACCATCACTGCAGTTCCACCTGGTCCGTAACCTTCATAGATCACGGTTTCCATGCCTTCGTCGCCTTCGCCACCAGCACCACGGGCAATCGCTCGGTTAACGGTATCGCGCGTCATGTTGTTGGAAAGGGCTTTGTCGATCGCTGCACGCAAACGTGGGTTGTTTTCCGGCTCACCACCGCCCTCTTTTGCCGCAACGACGATCTCACGGATCAGCTTAGTGAAAATTTTGCCACGCTTTGCATCTTGAGCCGCTTTGCGGTGGCGAATATTAGCCCATTTACTATGACCAGCCATTTGTGTCTCCCTTTAAAACAACAAAGCCGTAAGGAGGGCTTACGGCTTTAAATTTGAGGGTGATTCTATCACAAATCGAGGTTATTTATGACGCTCTTTGAGTTTGTTAATCACATCGTTCATAGAAAGACCTTGGTCTTGCAGTAAAACCAGCAAGTGATAAATCAAATCGGCAGATTCACACACTAACTCCGCCTTATCGCCCGACGTCGCCGCAAGCGCGACTTCAACGCCTTCTTCGCCCACCTTTTGCGAAATACGCTTGGTGCCACGAGCATAAAGGCTAGCGGTGTAAGACGAATCTGGGTCGGCACTCTTGCGGGCAGCCAGTAGCTGCTCAAGTTGATGAAGCCACACCATCTGCGACTCTTCTTGCGAATCGCCGTCCCAACAAGTAGTTGTGCCAGTGTGGCAAGTTGGACCAATCGGGTCGACTTTCACGAGCAGAGTATCGTTATCACAATCTAAAGCGATGTTCTTAAGCTGCAATACGTTGCCCGAGGTTTCACCTTTGGTCCACAAACGTTCTTTAGTACGCGAGAAAAAAGTCACTTGGCCCGTTTCACCGGTTTTTGCCAACGCATCTTTGTTCATGTAGCCCATCATCAATACTTGGCTCGACTGAAAATCTTGCACAATCGCTGGAACCAATCCATCCACTTTGTCCCAATCGATGCGCTGCGCGAGGGTATTCACTTCTGCGGTGGCAAAACTCATAGACGCACCTCTATACCTTGTTGTTTTAAATACTGTTTTAACTCACCAATATTGATGACTTGCTTGTGAAATACAGACGCCGCCAACGCGCCATCTACATTCGCTTTTTGGTAGGCTTCTGCGAAGTGCTCCATCGCACCCGCACCACCTGATGCTATCAACGGTACATTACATACCTCGCGCACCATATTCAGTTGTTCAATATCGTAGCCGTTACGCACGCCGTCTTGGTTCATCATGTTTAACACGATTTCGCCAGCACCGCGTTTTTGAACTTCTTGCACCCAATCACGCGTTTCCCATTGGGTCGCTTTGGTACGAGCTTCATCACCCGTAAACTGGTAAACCTGATACTTACCCGTGTCTTTGTCATAGTACGAATCGATACCGACGACAATACACTGAACGCCAAAACGGTCTGCGAGGTCTGTAATTAACTCTGGGTTTGCCAGTGCTGGTGAGTTGATTGAGACTTTATCCGCACCAAACTCTAAGATGCGCGCAGCGTCTTCTGCTGATTTGATACCGCCTGCGACGCAGAAAGGAATATCAATCACTTCTGCAACACGTGAAACCCAGCTTTTATCCACCACACGGCCATCACTGGATGCGGTGATATCATAAAACACTAACTCATCAGCACCTTCTTGCGCGTAACGCTGTGCCAGAGGAACGATATCACCAATGATTTCGTGGTTACGGAACTGAACGCCTTTTACAACTTGCCCGTCACGCACATCGAGACAAGGGATTATTCGCTTTGCCAACATGCAAATGCCTCCTCTGCGGTAAATTTGCCATCCAACAACGCACGGCCAACGATCACACCAGAAACACCAGTGCCTTTTAACGCTTCGATATCCGCCAGAGAGCCAATGCCACCTGATGACTGGAACTGAACTTGCGGATATTGTTTGCACAGATCAACGTACAGCTCAACATTAGAGCCTGCCAACGTGCCGTCCCGTGAAATATCGGTACACAGCACGTGTTTAAGGCCAACGGTAAGGTAATCGTCGATCAGCGCTTCGATCGTCACACCTGAATCTTCCTGCCAACCAGAAATCGCCACTTTGCGTGTGCCGTCATGAGCAATGTTGATATCAAGAGCAAGAACAATCTTTTCTGCGCCGTACTTTTCCATCCAACCTTTAACCAGTTCAGGTTGTTTCACTGCGGTCGAACCGACGACAACACGCTGTGCACCCGCTTCAAGCAAATCGACAACATCTTGCTCGCTACGCACATCGCCACCGATTTGGATATTCGCTGGCGTACTCGCTAGCAATTTGGCAATTAAGTCGAGCTGGCGTGCTGTGGTGTCTTTTGCGCCAGTCAGATCCACTAAGTGCAGCCAGTTTGCACCTGCTTGGTGGTATAGGTTGAACTGCTCTGCCGGGTCAACTTTATATTCTGTTACTTGGCCATAATCACCTTGGTATAGGCGCACTACCTGACCTTCAATTAAATCTAATGCTGGAATAATCACGTAGCTATATCCTTATAATTCCAAGAAGTTTTGAATCAGTT
Source organism: Vibrio hepatarius (assembly GCF_011806575.1). Taxonomy (GTDB): domain Bacteria; phylum Pseudomonadota; class Gammaproteobacteria; order Enterobacterales; family Vibrionaceae; genus Vibrio; species Vibrio hepatarius_A. The sequence goes on along the minus strand of NZ_JAATOO010000014.1, from coordinate 69,519 downwards.
TCGAGCCCGCTTTCGAAGAGCGCTCTGGGTGGAACTGCACTCCGTAGTAGTTGCCCGTTTGAACCGCCGCACTAAACGGGTTGCCGTAATCACATTGTGCAATCGTGTAGTCACCAACAGGCATCGCAAAGCTATGAACAAAATAGAAATATTCACCTTCTTCGATGTCTTTAAATAGCGGATGTCCCGGTTTTGCACTAACGGTGTTCCAGCCCATGTGCGGTAAAGGTAAGTCGCCCGTTTGTAGCAATCGCACTTCGCCGTCACACAAGCCAAGGCACTCTACTATCTCATCGGCTTTTTGGCCTTTCTCTTGCGAGAGTTTGCCGAGCAGTTGCATTCCCAAGCAAATGCCTAGCAGAGGTTTTTCGACCTTTTTGACCAGTTCAATAAGGTCGCGCTCTTCTAGGTTTTTCATCGCTTCACTTGCCGTTCCTACCCCAGGTAAAAACAGTTTATCTGCACCGAGCACGACCGCCGGATCTTTAGAAATAGTGACATCATATCCCAAGCGCTCAATGGCAAACTTGACCGAAGAAACGTTGGCGCAGCCAGTATCGATAATAACGACTTTTTGTTCTGTCATGATTGACCTTCCTTACAGCACGCCTTTGCTACTTGGTAGCTCGTTACCTTCGACCTTGATCGCCTGACGCAGTGTACGACCAAATGACTTGAACAAGCTTTCGATGATGTGGTGATCGTTGTCGCCTGTCGAAGATAAGTGCAGCGTACAAGCCAGCGTATCCGTCAATGAGCGGAAGAAGTGCACCACCATTTCTGTTGAAAGATCACCAACCTGCTCACGGCCAAACTTCGCATCAAACTTAAGGTATGGGCGACCAGATAAATCCAACGCGCACTGCGCCAGACATTCGTCCATTGGCAAGCTAAAGCCAAAGCGACCAATACCTCGTTTATCGCCCAGCGCTTCTTTTAACGCTTGACCTAGCGCCAGTGCGGTATCTTCAACGGTGTGGTGATCATCAATATGCAGATCGCCTTCCACCTGACAAACCATTTGGAAACCACCGTGTGTCGCGATTTGATCCAGCATGTGGTCGAAAAAGCCCAGACCCGTTGAGATTTGGTTGCCACCTTGCTCGTCCAAATTCACCTTCACTTTGATGTCGGTTTCTTTAGTCGTACGCACCACTTCTGCGATACGTGCTGTAACCGTCAGGTCTTTCAGGATCTGTTTCCAACCCATAGTTTCTGGGTGGTATTGAATGCCACGAATCGCCATATTTTCTGCCAACTGCAGATCCGTCGCGCGGTCACCGATTACAACCGAGTTTTTGAAATCGACCTTGCCACCTTGAAGATAGTCTTTGACCATGCCTAGCTTGGGTTTGCGGCACGAGCAGTTATCTTCTTCAAAGTGTGGACAGATCAGAACATCATCAAACTTGACGCCTTGAGATTCAAAAATCTCCATCATCATGTTGTGTGGCGCATCGAAGTCGGCTTGTGGGTAGCTGTCAGTACCAAGGCCATCTTGATTGGTTACCATAACCAATCGGTAACCCGCTTCCTGCAAGGACAACAGGCTTGGGATAACAAAAGGTTCTAGTTTTAGCTTATCTAAACGGTCGACTTGAAAATCAATTGGTGGCTCGACGATCAAAGTGCCGTCGCGGTCGATAAAAAGGATTTTTTGTTGTGTGCTCACTCGAACTTCCTTATTTCTATTTTTTGCTGAGCTCCCGCGTTTGCCGGAGCTCATAAACTTTTTAATACGGCAATCTACGCGTAGTAGTTGCGAATAAAGCCAAGCGTTTTTTCACACTCGTCTCGACTGCCGACGCTAATACGCACACAGTCATCAATCGGCGAATTGCGCAAAATGATGCCGGTATCCCAAGCGGCTTTGAACAATGCGTCGCCATCAGGGAATTTCACCAGCAGGTAGTTGCCCCAGCCTTCAAACACTTCCAATCCAGGGATCATGGATAAACCCACTTGCAGATAAGCGCGGTTCGCATTTAAATCCAATACTTGGAATTTCGCACGAGCTAACCCCGCTTCAGACAGCGCCTGCGTTGCGATCTCCGCGACTGGAATAGGAACTGGATAGGGTGCAATCACCTTAAGAAGCACATTGATCAATTCTTCGTTTGCTAACGTAAAGCCGCAACGTAACCCCGCCAGCGCAAATGCTTTTGACAGCGTGCGAAGAATAGCTAAGTTTGGATATCGCGCCAGTAAATCTACCGTCGAAGCTTCAGGACAAAAATCAATGTAAGCTTCATCCATCACCACGATCGCGCGATCTTTTGTCATATCCAGCAAAGAGACAATGTCCTCACGCTTAACCAAGTTGCCGGTTGGGTTATTTGGGCTACAAACAAACACCAGTTTGACGTTATCAAGGTTGGCCTCAATGCCTTTTAGGTCGAGCTGCCAATCTGAGGTTAAAGGTACTGTCTTACGCTCCACACCAATTGTTTCAGCGCTGATTGCGTACATACCATAGGTTGGCGGACAGTAGAGAATCGCGTCTTCACCCGGCTCACAAAATGCACGGATTAATAGTTCGATACCTTCGTCGGCGCCGCGAGACGTCAGTGTTTGTTCAGGCTTCACCCCAGCGTAGCTCGCGTATGCTTCGATCAACTCTTTAGGCTGACATTCGCTGTAACGATTAAGACGAGCGAAGTCAGTTTTGTATTCGTTGTTAAACGGAGATTCGTTGGCGTTAAGCCACACATCGCCAGTACCACCAATACGGCGTGCTGACAGGTAAGGCGTGAGTTTTTGTACTTGTTTTCTTGCTAGCTTTTCCATCTCGATCGCCCTTACGCTTTTGCTGCCAGTTTTTCTACACGAATCGTCACTGCACGTTTATGTGCATCTAAACCTTCCGCTTCCGCCATTGTGACGACTGTCGGCGCTAAGTTTTGCAAGCCTTGCTCAGACAATTGCTGCACTGTCATGCGTTTAGAGAAATCCGCCAAGCCCAAACTTGAGTAGGTACGGGTGTATCCGTAAGTCGGCAACACGTGGTTGGTACCGGATGCGTAATCACCTGCAGATTCTGGCGACCAGTCACCTAAAAAAATAGAGCCCGCGTTGTCGAGCAGAGGAAGTAGTTCACGTGGGTTCTTCGTCTGCACGATTAAGTGTTCAGGACCGTAGTAGTTAGAAATGGAGATCGCTTGGGTAATCGACTCAGAGATAATGATCAAACTGGATGCTAGCGCTTTCTCGGCAATTTCCGCACGTGACAGCTCTTTAAGTTGACGCTGCACCGCATCCGTTACTTGATCAGCAATCACTGGTGATGGCGTAACCAATACCACTTGAGAATCAGGTCCGTGCTCTGCTTGGCTCAACAAGTCAGCGGCAATAAAGTCTGGGTCTGCGGTTTCATCAGCAATGACTAACACTTCTGATGGGCCTGCTGGCATATCAATCGCTGCGCCACGAAAATCGTTGCTAACCAGACGCTTAGCTTCTGTTACATAGGCGTTACCTGGGCCAAAAATCTTGTCCACTTTGCTAACGGTTTCTGTGCCATAGGCCATTGCGGCTACCGCTTGACCGCCACCAACGTTGTACACCTCGTCGATATCACACAGTTTAGCGACGTAGAGAATTTCGTCTGCGATTGGCGGTGGTGAACAGAGCACCACTTTACGACAACCCGCAATTTTCGCTGGCACCCCAAGCATCAATACCGTTGATGGTAGTGGCGCACTACCTCCAGGGATGTACAAACCCACTTTTTGAATTGCGCGAGTCACTTGCTCACACACCACACCCGGCTGGGTTTCTACTTTGAGGGGCTGTGGCTTTTGCGCTTTGTGGAACTTAGCGATATTGCTGTAAGCTTGCTCTAACGCTTGCTTCATTTCTTGCGATAAACGCGCTGAAGCTGCATCGATTTCTTGGCTAGATACACGAATTGAATCTGGTCTAACTCGGTCAAATTTCTCTGTCAGTTCCAGCAACGCAGCATCACCGTCATTTCGAACTTTTGCGATAACCTCTGCAACCGCCGCCGTGATGTTAGCGCCCTCTGCAATGGCTGGGCGCTCTAAAATCGAATCTTGCTGAGATTCACTCAATGATTGCCAAACTACCGTTCTCATCGCCCGTTACTCCATCATTTTCTCAATCGGTAGAACCAGAATCGAACTCGCGCCCAACTCCTTCAAGCCTTCCATGGTTTCCCAGAATAGGTTTTCAGTGCTCACTAGGTGCACGGCCACTTTTTGCTTGTCAGCAGAAAGAGGCAGAACGGTTGGATCTTCCGCGCCTGGCAACAAGTCTTTTACCTGTTCCAGCTTTTCAACTGGCGCGTGTAGCATGATGTATTTTGATTCTTTCGCCTGTTGTACGCCTTGCATGCGCGTCAGCAGTTTTTCGATCAATGCTTGCTTGTCGTCAGCAAACTGACCTGCACGCTGAATCAAGGTCGCCTTCGATTGGAAGATAACTTCTGCTTCTTTCAGGCCGTTTGCTTCCAAAGTCGCACCTGTTGAAACCAAATCAGCAATCGCATCCGCCAAGCCTGCACGTGGTGCCACTTCAACTGAACCAGTCAGCATACAGGTCGAAAATGGGACACCTTGCTCGTCCATGTACGCTTTCAGTAGTTGAGGGTAAGTGGTTGCAATGCGCTTACCTGCAAGATCTTGAGGGCCGTTGTACTGCTCGTCTTTATCGATCGCGATAGACAAGCGACAACCTCCAAAATCTAGGCGACGAAGTTGTACAAAGTCGTATGGTTCGCCTAATGCTTTACGGTCAAGGCGAACTTCTTCAAGTTCGTTTTCACCGATGAAGCCTAAGTCCACCACGCCATCCATGATCAAACCTGGAATGTCGTCATCGCGAACCAGTAGTAAATCAATAGGCATATTTAGTGAGTGGACCACTAAACGCTCACCCATAATGTTGAATTTAACGCCGCACTTTTTAAGTAGCTCTTGACACTCTTTACTTAGGCGACCTTTCTTTTGAATTGCGATTCTTAGGCGTTGTGTTTGCATTGCATTATCCCTGCATAAATTTCTGATATTTATAAAATTTTTAAAACGCTAAAACTGAAAAAACCCTCGGAAGATGTTGGTCTCCCGAGGGTTTTAAATCTGAACTTAGCGATTTTACCTCCGGGAGCTTCCTGCCTCCCGGGTATGCGCACATCTCCCGAAAGACTAGATTGGGTGATGGTGATGATGAATATTCATTACAAAATTGCGCATAACTATTTAAGCTCTAAGTGTTTCTAACTGTTGATAACCACACTAACTAAGGATTGTTTTTTTTTCAACACCTATTTTCACTTTCCAGTAAATTAATTGTTAACTGGCTGATATTTGGTGTTTTTAGTTGACGCATCTTCGTCGATGTCGCGCTCCAAAAGAGCTTTAATGCTATAGGACGAAGAATCAATAGATAACATATCACCCAATAGTTAATTATTATCATTCTCTTATTTGAGGCAGTGTTGATCGCCATGAGGCAGTGTTGATCGCCATAAAGCGCCGATGGCAGAACAAGTCGATTTGGATTACCTACTGCAAGCAATCGAAGACAACAAACACAACATGAGTGCAGCGACGAGACAACTGGATATTTCGCGCACCACCACCCTTTACCAACTCATCAAAAAGTACAACCTCGACATATAGAGCCGTCGACCTTTGTGGATTTACGTGATTGCAATGAGTTCCACGAACTCGCGTTTTCCTTACCTAGTACAACAGGTATAAAAAAGCTCCGCTATTTAGCGGAGCTTTTCTTTTATTCAATCGCTTGAATTAAGCGTTCTGGCAAGACGCAATCTTTGACTTAGACAACCAAGAAAGACCCACACACACCAAGATGAACGCTACCATAGCAGCGATGAAAGAAAACGCGATAGACGCGGTCATGCCAAGCGCAATGAAGCCGATACAAGATACCAGCGCAACAGACAGTGCGTATGGTAGCTGAGTTGATACGTGGTCGATATGGTTACAACGCGCACCTGTTGAAGACAGAATCGTGGTATCAGAGATCGGTGAACAATGGTCACCAAATACAGAACCCGCCAGAACCGCACTCAACATTGGAAGCATTAGAGCAATATCTGTCGCTCCCGCCATGTCGCCAGCGATTGGTAACATGATACCGAACGTACCCCATGAAGTACCGGTTGAAAACGCCATCAAACCAGACAATAGGAACAGAATCACAGGTAACCAATGCGGAGCAATATTGCCTTGCGCAAGCGTCGATAAGTACGATCCCGTCTTCATGTCACCAATCACTGAACCGATTGACCAAGCAAAGACTAAGATCAGAATTGCGCCAAACATAGATTTCGCGCCAATCCACAGTGTACGCGCGATCTCTAGCATTGGCAGGCCTTGTTTAAGTACCGTCACTAACGCCACGGCCAAACCAACTAGACCACCATAAATCAGTGATGTGCCAACATCGGTATTTTCGAATGCGCCAAGTAAGGCAAACTCTTTACCATCCGCAGCCAGTGCCTGAGCACCTGTAAACAGCATAGACGCGATCGTCGCAACCACTAGCATTACGATCGGTAATACTAAGTCGACAACTTTACCTTTCTCGCTCTCACGAATATCTAGCTCTTCGTTAAGATCGTGTGCTTCTTGGGTATCGGTGTCTTGGTCGTTATCAAAACCACGACCTTGAGAAGCCGAAATTTCATGCTCACGCATCTTACCGATATCTAAACCAAACCATGCAACCGCAAATACCATTAACAAAGCGAATACCGCATAGTAGTTCATCGGAATAAGACGAACATACGCACCTAGCGCTGAGTACTCTTCAATACCGTGCGACATTAAGATACCACCGATGATGGTAATAATGTACGCCCCCCAGCTTGACGCTGGCATTAGCACACACATAGGAGCTGCGGTTGAGTCTAGAATGTACGCTAGCTTTGCACGTGATACGTAGAAACGGTCAGTCACTGGGCGTGAGATCGCGCCAACTGCCAGACTGTTAAAGTAGTCGTCGACAAAAATGAATACGCCTAAAAAAGCCGCCAAAAGTTTTGAGCCGCGCTTACTCTTCACACGTGACTGCGCCCACTCTGCAAAAGCGCGAGTACCGCCTGACAACGTCAATAGCGCTGTCATCATACCGAGCAGCAATAGGAAGCCGACAATACTCATGTTCCAAGTATTAAGACCGCCATCTTCGACGATGACACTTGATACTGTCGAGCCAACGTAGCTCAGAGTATTACCAACAGAATAGTCATTGAGTAGGATGGCACCGAGAACAATACCAACACCTAAAGAAACAAGGACACGACGTGTAATGATCGCCAGACTTAATGCCACCAGGGGAGGCAAAAGTGACAAAGGAGATGATGCAAAATCAATTAAATTCATGATCTTCAAAAACCAGTAATAAATGGTTAGAGATCTACTGCAGACTCATTGGTGGAAAGTCTATTCCACACAATTGTGTTGAACTAAGCGAAAGGGAAGCGAACACTTCACCCAACCCTACAGTAGCGCTCCATAGTTTTACAAATTATAGACTATGGCAGTGTTAGCCCTATTCGAGCGTAACCCCAGCAAGCGCTTTTGATATAGACACTTACTTCGGCGAAATAACCTTTCTTACTTGCTCATTGGCATCACCCCAACAAGTAGTACTTATTTATTCCGCTCCTCTACCGCGATTGTTGAAATTTTAAACCACTAAAACATTAAATTTACAATGATTTAACCAACATCTCGCATTAGGTGGCGTTCATTGTACTTATCCCTATAGCCATTTCAACATTTCATCCCAAAATAATGTTAAAAAATGGAGCGTTTTTTAGCCGAGTAAGTTTTCACCTCTCTCGCATACTCATCCAGTATCCTATCCCTAATATTAAAGAGTGATCGAAAAAGATTATTTGTCGTCATCTTCAAATTTTATAACTACGGGAAGTGTTCAATATGATTAACATTGAATAAATCAAATGTAAGATAAATTGAACAAATCATTCCAAGATATGAAACACAGCACTCAGTAACAACACTTAATTTATGGACTTGCCTTATATTTTTTGTGTGATTAATATCTTTTGGTCACTACTTTTATTGAAGAAATATCTAGTTTTTAGACATTAACGAATTATATAGAACGGAATTTAACTAATTTTACTTACAATGGATTGTAATATATAAAATTCGGGATTATCATCTTATCTATTAGCTACTCCTTATTTAGTGAGATCAAAATATGTCGGAACTAACTAAAACACTATTAAATATTCGTAGCCTACGCGCTTTCGCACGTGAGCTAACTCTGGAACAATTAGAAGAAGCACTAGATAAATTAAACACGGTAGTTGCTGAGCGCAAAGAAGCGGAAGAAGAAGAACGCGCTGCTCGTGCTGAGCAAGAAGCTAAGCTTGCTGCTATTGCTGATCAAATTGCTAAAGATGGCATCGATGTTGATGCGCTTATTTCTGCTCTTGCTGGTGACGGTAAAGCGAAAACAAAATCTAAATCGAAACGTGCTCCTCGCCCTGCAAAATACAAATATGTGGACGCAAACGGCGACGAGAAAACTTGGACTGGTCAAGGACGTACGCCTTCAGCAATCCAAGAGCAATTAGATGCGGGTAAATCTCTAGACGATTTCCTAATCTAAGCGAAACAATATAAAAAAAGCGCCCAACTGGGCGCTTTTTTATAGCACGAAAGTACTAGTTGTAAAAAGGCCCCGCTAATGCAAGGCCTTTTTATTTATTATCGTTCCCAGTACGCTTCTTCTAAGCTATCTTCACGTTCTGGTAAACCACGTGACAAACGTGGAGAATGCTGTACGAGTACTTCGTAACTTGCTCGATTTGAATATTTACAAACTTGAGAGAACGAAGAATAGGTTAAGAATGAATGAGCATGTTTACTCGAATTAGGCACGTTTTCTTTATGGTATTTATTCGCAGCCATATCGTGTAATAACGCAGATAGCGCGGCATCTCCAGCACCATTAGTATTCTTAATCTTCTCTGGACCACCCATATATGGTGAGATGTGAGAATAAACTTTAATTGGTTGCTCACAACCCGCTTTAAATGCCGGGCGGCTAAATTCGTAACGGTTAAACTCAGCAATACAGCCAGGAAGCAATGGCAAAGAAGTTTCTCGTTTTGCTGCGTCTTCTGTATATCCCGCCATAAATAGTCCTACAGGACCAGCGGTACATAATACAAGATCAACCCAGTCTAATGCTTTATCTGAAGCCGCCAAGGGATCGGTTTCACCCGTTAATGCTTCGGCTTCATCTTCATTCATTGCGACAACTGAAACATGCTCACGTAAAAACTCTTGCCAATATTCAGGGTCGTCTTGAATAACGAATTTAGTCCCAAGCGTTAATACAACTGGCACATCATATTTCTTAGCATATTCAATTGCTCGCATTGTTGCTTCCGGCATTGGATCGCCTTCTTTACAACGTACTAAATAAGCAGTGAGAACCAATGCAGAGGCATTTTTAAAAATCTTCTCAGGAATACTTTCTGGAAGCAGTTGGTTCATCTGACCTTCGCTAATTGCAAACGTTCGTTCACCGTCTTCCGTAATAAGAGCGAAACAGCGTCCAATTGCGCCTTTCACACCTTGAAGATAGTTCAGGTCCATTCGGCTAGAGGTATTACATAGATAACGATAACCATAACTGCCGATTTTAATGTCCTGACTCATTACGCCCAGCAATGTTGAACGGTCATCGGCGAGCACAGAATAGTTGTGCAGCGTATTGCCAATCGTGCCACCAGCGTATTCATTGGTAATGAGGTCAAACTGTTTAAGCTCGGTATAAAGTGCTTCTGCAGTATCGTCATCAATAACCAACGAGTGTCCCTTACTCAGTTTGTATTTCTCGATTAGTTCCGAACTGACTTTCGCTTCAATATCTACCAACGTCTGGTCAATACCGATAATATGCGTTCGAGACATTCTCTTGCTTTCTTGTGACTGGCTAACTAGCGGGTCACGGGCGTGCACTGGAAAGTAGTGCTTCGATTTACGTTGACCAGGAAATTTCATAACAATGATTCTGAATAAGGGCTGAAAGGATGCCGGATTCTACCTCGCACTTCACAGTGCGGCAACATCTCGAATTATAGCAAACGTTTGCCACCCATAAGAAAGTCCTTAGCTGATGGCATACGTAGAAATAAGAGGGCTTATTCGCCCTCCATAAAGCTCAAATCTGGTAGTTGATCTAGGTTCTCTGAATAACGTTTGAGGTTAAATTCACCTTCGTTTTTCATTACGTCAAAGATCTCAATTGCAACCGCACACGCCATCATCGCAACCGCGTCTTCCCGACTGGTACCTGTCATCATCAAACGCATTAATGTCTCTTTGACTTTAATCGGGTTGCCATCTTCTAACTGATTTTCCACCACCTCGATAAGCTGTGCTTCTTCAAAGATTTGATTCTCTTCACTCATGTTTTATTTCCGCTTTGACTTGAATTTTGTCGACTATGCCACATATAAGCATTCGATAGTGATAAAAGCGAATATTGAGTGAGTAAGTGGGCAAAAGTTCGGCGTTTTCGAAGTGTGAGTCCGATCTCGGATCTGTCCCCTCGCAGGGCTTTCTGTTAGAATTTGCCTCCAGTTAATTTAAGTGGTGTTGAGTAATGTCTGATAACTGTACTGACAACAGTAAAAAGAAAGTAATCGTCGGCATGTCTGGCGGTGTTGATTCATCTGTTTCTGCGTATCTTCTAAAGCAACAGGGCTACCAAGTGGAAGGCCTGTTCATGAAGAACTGGGAAGAAGATGACAACGAAGAATACTGTACAGCAGCGGAAGATCTAGCTGATGCGCAGGCAGTCTGTGACAAACTTGGCATCCATCTACATACCATCAACTTTGCTGCCGAATATTGGGACAACGTGTTTGAGTACTTCCTTGCAGAATATAAAGCAGGCCGTACGCCGAACCCAGATATTCTTTGCAACAAAGAAATCAAGTTTAAAGCCTTCTTGGAATTCGCGGATGAAGTGTTAGATGCGGACTACATCGCAATGGGGCACTATGTGCGCCGCACCTTCCCTGAGAAGGGTGAAAAGCCGCAAATGCTACGCGGCTTAGACGGCAATAAAGACCAAAGTTACTTCTTATACACACTAAGCAGCGACCAAGTTGCGCGCAGCCTGTTCCCAGTGGGTGAGCTAGAGAAACCTGAAGTTCGTCGTATCGCTGAAGAACAAGATTTGATCACAGCGAAGAAAAAAGACTCGACCGGTATCTGCTTTATCGGTGAGCGTAAGTTTACGGACTTCTTGTCACGCTACTTGCCTGCTCAGCCGGGTAAAATTGAAACACCGGAAGGTAAAGTGATTGGTGAACACCAAGGCTTGATGTACCACACTCTTGGTCAACGTAAAGGTCTACACATTGGTGGCCAGAAAGGCGGCGGCGGTAACGAAGACCCGTGGTACGTTGCAGACAAAGACCTGAAGCGTAATGTGTTAATTGCGGTACAAGGTGCGGATCACCCACTACTTAAATCACAAGGTTTGATTGCCTCTCAGTTGCACTGGGTTGACCGTACACCAATTAAAGAACCGGTGCAGTGCACGGTGAAAACACGTTACCGTCAAACCGATATTCCATGTACTATCATCCCTATCGATGATGAAAACATTAAAGTTATCTTTGACGAACCTCAAGTCGCTGTCACTCCGGGTCAATCGGCAGTATTCTACAGTGGTGACGTTTGCCTAGGTGGCGGCATCATTGAACAACGTATTTAGTTAATCGTCTGACTTAGGAGTATTACTACGTGGCTAACACACTCTACGACCGCACTATCGCATTTGCAGGTATTTGCCAGGCTGTGGCATTGGTTCAACAAGTGGCGAAAAACGGTTACTGTGATTCTGACGCGTTCGAAACTTCTCTCAAGGCGATTTTGAATACCAATCCAAGCAATACCGTCAGTGTATATGGTCGTGAATCCGACCTAAAACTCGGGCTGGAGTGTTTGGTTAAGGGTATCGATAGCACGCCAACAGGTAGTGAAGTCACTCGTTACATCATCAGCTTGATGGCGCTGGAACGTAAATTGAGCTCGCGTAATGATGCGATGTCGCAGCTTGGCGATCGCATTCAAATGTTAGACCGTCAATTGGAACACTTTGAGCTCCTTGACGAGCAGATGATCAGCAATCTAGCAAGTGTTTACCTCGACGTCATCAGTCCTATCGGCCCAAGAATTCAAGTTACTGGTACTCCATCTGTACTTCAGCAAACCAGCAACCAACACAAAGTTCGCGCACTGCTTCTATCCGGTATCCGCAGTGCAGTACTGTGGCGCCAAGTTGGCGGTAAGCGTCGCCACTTGATTTTTGGACGTAAAAAGATGGTTGAGCAGGCACAAATCCTCCTCGCCAGAATGTAGATATATATCCCGTAGCTCGCGCCTTGTCGCGAGCTCAATTTTTTTGATTCATATAACTTTCGCGCAAACGTTTGCGCAATATTCGTGACAATTGCCATTGTTATTGGTATAAAGCTCACGAAATTTAGAAACTCAATTCAGGAGAACACCATGGAACTGTCAGCATTGACTGCTGTTTCACCAGTAGACGGCCGTTACGGAAGTAAAACAATTGCACTACGCAGCATCTTTAGCGAGTTTGGCCTACTAAAGTACCGCTCTATCGTTGAAATTCGTTGGCTACAAAAGCTAGCAGCGACAGACGCGATCAAAGAAGTACCAGCATTCAGTGCAGAAGCGAATCAGTTCCTAGACGATCTAGCAGCAAACTTCAGTGAAGAAGACGCGCTTCGCATCAAAGAGATCGAACGCACGACTAACCACGACGTAAAAGCGGTTGAATACTTCCTGAAAGAGAAAGTTGCAGGCGTACCTGAACTACACGCGGTTAACGAGTTCATCCATTTTGCGTGTACTTCTGAAGACATCAACAACACTTCTCACGCGCTGATGCTTAAAGAAGCACGTGAAACAGTTATCCTGCCTGAGATCCGCAACCTAATCGACGCGATCAAAGCATTGGCAGTGGAATACCGCGACATTCCACTTCTATCTCGTACACACGGTCAGCCAGCGTCTCCATCAACAATGGGTAAAGAGATGGCTAACGTGGCGTACCGCATGGAACGTCAATACAAGCAAATCGAAAACGTTGAAATCCTAGCGAAAATCAACGGCGCGGTAGGTAACTACAACGCTCACCTATCTGCTTACCCTGAGCTAGATTGGCACCAATTCTCTGAAGAGTTCATCACTGAATCTCTGGGCGTTACTTGGAACCCGTACACCACGCAAATCGAGCCTCACGACTACATCGCTGAGCTGTTTGACGCGGTTGCACGTTTCAACACTATCCTAATCGACTTCGATCGTGACGTTTGGGGCTACATCGCTCTAGGTCACTTCAAGCAAAAAACCATTGCTGGCGAAATCGGCTCTTCAACAATGCCGCACAAAGTGAACCCAATCGACTTCGAAAACTCGGAAGGTAACCTTGGTCTAGCAAACGCAGTATTCGGCCACCTAGCGCAAAAACTGCCTATTTCTCGCTGGCAACGTGACCTAACTGACTCAACGGTTCTACGTAACCTAGGTGTTGGTGTTGGTTACGCGATCATCGCTTACACTTCAACGCTAAAAGGCATCAGCAAGCTAGAAGTGAACCGTGAAGCACTACTGAAAGAACTAGACCATAACTGGGAAGTACTTGCAGAGCCAGTACAAACGGTGATGCGTCGCTACGGTATCGAGAAGCCTTACGAGAAGCTAAAAGAGCTAACTCGTGGTAAGCGTGTAGATGGTGAAGCAATGCGTAACTTCATTGACGGTCTTGAGCTTCCTGAGCACGAGAAAGCACGTCTAAAAGAGATGACACCTGCTAACTACATCGGTCAAGCAATCGAGTTGACTGACAAGCTGTAACAACGATTCTCTGAATTGCAAAAGGCTGATGTGAACCATCAGCCTTTTTTAGTTCTTCTGTCCTATTTCTTCTGAAAAAATAGAGTTATCTTGCCGACTTCAATCCCAAACTTGTTGATGCTGGTGACGTTGAATACATGCTTGTCGTCTTGACGATAGAGCCAATCATCAAAGCTCACAACCACTGACGAGTCTTCCAATTGTAAGTCAAAGTCATACTGCCACTGCAGCGCATTGCCGACTTCCCTACCCTTAGCCACACCGATAATGTCACCCGCTACGCCCTGATATTCGTTATTGCTTAAGCGAGTGATTTTCCATATTCGCTGATCGGTTGCTCCATCATCGAAAACAAAATCTTCGGTCAGAGTCAGCGTATTCCCTTGAACAGTTCCGACGATCGCGACTTCAAATCGGCGGGTTTGTTTATCTGTATAGTCTTGCACCATACCCCAAGCGGTCAGCTCACCGTCAAAATACTCAAACACATTGAAAGCCGGTGTACTCGCTTGGTAATCCTTAATATCACTCGAACAACCACCAAGCAGCAGCGCGATAAAAATGCCGCACACTTGTAAAAATCGATTCATCATTTCGCTCCAATTAATTGCTTACGTAGCTTTGGATATTGAGTATTGGGAGATAACCAAATCGCGAGAAACGCATCATTGAGTGCCTCATCACTGATAGAACCAATAGCGTCAACCTGCCCTTTATGTTGGTAATAAAATTGACCCGTCTGACCATCTGTCACGTAAGCGAGTTGCTGACCTTTTTTGATATCCGGGAGAATAGTCTTTAGCTGCACAAGCCATTGTTTTCGCATCTGGGTTTGATACCCCAGTTTTTCCCATTGCTCATCCGTCGCTTCAAGCAATTGCTGGCTAGAAATATCTCGCTGATAGTCGATGGCGAGTGCCAAAGGATGTGGAGAAAGATCGTCGCTTGGTTGATATACACCGTTTGGCGTGAGCAACCTAGATTGGTAGACGTCGAAAAACAGCACGCTCAACTGCGCTTGCCCTACCGTTGACCAGCTTTTCCACTCTAGACTGGCTTGTGCCGCAGACGCGTAGCTTGTCTGCGCACACAGCATAAGTAGCATTGAGCTAAGCGCGTTGATTATGATTTGCACTCTCATCGCCATATACCTTTTGAATCAACCAAAACATTGCGAGCCATTCACTGAGAAGAATTGCCGCTGTTGCTTCGATACCAAATCCGAACTCTACAGCACCAAGTTTTTCACCAGCGATATAACTCAGCGCACCACCAACACCACCCAGCAGCGATATGCTCCAAACAGACAAGCAGCTTAGTTTCTGCAGCAGAAAATACGCATACCAAGCAAACATCAGCCATAAAGATACTAACCACACAGGCAAAAAAGCTGTGTCGAACATCAAAAGCCCTAGCTGTGCGTTACTAAAGTCAAGACCAATACCCACGGCGACAAGCACCGCGACCCGCTCCAACTTAATCTCTTGTTGTAAATAGCTGCCCAACAAGGTGAAAGCCGCCAGAAGCGCACTCAGCCATTGCCACTGCTGATTACCTAAAACGGCGAGAAACCAAAAGCTTTGAAACCACACCGAATAGGCTACGAAACGCCAGTCCATTGCGCTAAGGCCTTTGAAACGTCATGTGCACGGTGCTGATGCTTTTTGCTCTAAAACCGCCTTCGCAATAGCAAAAGTAGTAGTTCCACATACGAATGAAACGCGTATCAAAACCTAGTGCGCGCACACGTGACTCTGCTAAATTAAAGCGAGTTTTCCAATCGCTGAGCGTTTTGGCGTAATCCTCACCGATATCAAACAAATCTCTCAACACCAGATCACTGTATTGCGTCGTTGCTTGTGTGAGCGCGGTAACCGAAGGTAAAAAACCACCAGGGAAGATGTACTTTTGTATGAAGTCGACATTATTGCTGTAGTAGTCGTATCTTTGGTCGGCGATCGTAATCGCCTGAATTGCCATCAAACCTTTTGGTTTCAGCAATGACTGACACTTTTTGATGTACGACTTTAGGTACTCTTTACCGACCGCTTCGATCATCTCGATAGAAACAAGTTTGTCGTATTGACCAGTCAAGTTACGGTAGTCTTGTTTAAGCAAGGTGATCTGATTTTGCAAGCCTAACTTTTCAATCATCTGTTGAGCGTACTGGTACTGTTGTTCAGAAATGGTGGTGGTCGTTACTTTGCAACCGTAACGCTGGGCCATGTAAATCGCCATTGCTCCCCATCCGGTGCCAATCTCAATCACATGGTCGCTCTCGTTGAGGTTTAGCTGTTGGCACAAGCGCTCCATCTTGTTCTCTTGCGCTTGTTCCAGTGAATCCGTCTCTTTGCGATATAGCGCTGAAGAATAGAGCATTCGTTCATCGAGAAACGTCTGGTATAAATCATTGCTCAAGTCATAGTGCGCTTCGATGTTTTTCGCCGAGTTCTCCACCGTATTGCGGTTGAACCAATGGCCGACGCGATAAGCAAGTTTTGAAAGCAAACTGACTCGGCTCTCGATAGAGTCTAATGTTGATATGTTCGCCGCCATCAACTCCATGACTAGCGTCAAGTCAGGGCTATCCCACCAGCCATCCATATACGCTTCGGCGGCGGCGATACTCCCGCCTGATAACACACGTGAATAGAACGCAGGGTTCTTCACCTCAATCATCGCTTGCGGCGTGCCATTTTTGGGACAACCAAACAACGTTCGCTGTTTCGCATGCTCTTCATCGAAAGACTCGAGTATGGTTAATGAACCAACTTCCAACTTTTGAAGCAGTGTAAATACAAGATTTCTCGCGGTTTTCTGACCACTGGAAAGCTGTCTTGGGTAAGGAATCACTTGCGAGTTGATCATCTTCTATGCTCCTTGGCTTTATTTCTTTTCTGATGAGCGTCTTGCTGTTGATGGTATTTAGGATGGGAATAAAATGGCGCTCCTTTGCACCACAGTTTCAATGCATGCCAATAAATACCGCTTACTACTTTTACTGCCATTATTGGCGTTGAGATCAGTCGCTTGAGTAAAGATACCGAACTTAATGGCTGTTTTTTCATGCTGAGTGTCGCATCGAACGCTTTGCCATCTCGATGACATTCAAGATGTACAGATAAGCGTTTATCTAACGGTTTAATGCGCCAAACATACTTTTGATCGATAGGATTAAACGGCGAAACATGAAACGCTTTGTCGTGTGTCCATGTCGCTTGAGACGTTGCTGACACCGCATAGTAATGACGTTCATTCCACGGTGTATTGCTCACTTCTGCCAACAGATAACGCCATTCGCCAGCTTGGTCGTAGATATAGTAGAAATTGACCGGGCTGAAATAGATCCCCAAATAGCGCAAGTGAACCACGGCTTCAACACGCCCTTCTATACGCTCACCAGTCAGTTCAAACACTTTATCAAACACCGCTTGTTTCAAGTCTCCTCGGCCAAGATAGTCTTCGCGCCTAAACCTTGCCCAGTGCCACCAGCGAGTACCGAAAGCCCATACCTTGTCCTGCAACATCTCGATCTCATCAAGGTCGATACATGGCATAAACAACGGATAATTAATCTGGTGCTCGACAGGAGTAAAGCGTCGATGCCTGACGTTACCCACCAAAAGCGCGCTGTGCATTACGCCGCCCCTTTTTGTTGGGTATGCTGCGCAACTCTTTGTACACCAGCGACTACATCCAGCGCACTTCGAACACCGTCCTCGTGGAAACCGTTGTACCAATAAGCACCACAGAACCATGTTTGGTTGAGGCCATTGATTTCTCCACGACGCTGTTGTGATTCCATCGATTGTTTAGTGAACACTGGATGATGGTAAGTAAAGCTACGCAAAATCTCGTCGCGCTGAATGTGTTCAGAGCTATTCAACGACACACAAAACGTGACTGGCGCTTCGATGTGCTGCAAGATGTTCATGTTGTAAGTCAGCATTGGCGGTTGGCCGTCAATATCACCTTTACCCAATCGGTAGTTCCATGACGCCCAAGCCGCTTTGCGTGTTGGCAACAAAGACTCGTCAGTGTGCAATACCACTTCATTGGCTTGATATTCCAGTCCAGACAACACGTCTTTTTCAACCGTGTCGGCGTCTTTCAGCAGTGCTAACGCTTGGTCGCTATGGCAGGCGAAAATCACTTGGTCAAAACGTTCAATTGCTCCGTTCACTTTGATTTTGACACCAGCAAAATCGCGCGTGACCTCTTCTACTGGCGTCGACAAACGAATTCGGTCCGCGAAGCCGTGGATCAACGGCTCAATATAAGCCTTTGAACCACCCTCAATCACATACCACTGCGGACGATTGGTCACATCAAGTAATCCGTGGTTTAAAAAGAATCGAGCAAAGAAGTCGAGTGGAAACGAACGCATATCAGCCAGCGTCGAGGACCAAATCGCGGCTCCCATTGGCAAGACATAGTTGCGGCAGAAATACTCACTAAAGCGTTCTTGAGCGAGGAAAGAACCGAGTGTTTGGGATTGCCCTTCTCCGTTCTCAACTAATTGTTTAACGCGTTTGTTAAAGCGCAGGATCTCGAAAATAAATCGATAGAAGCGTGGATTCCACCAGTTACTGCGCTGAGCGAATAAGGTCGAGAGTGTATGACCGTTGTACTCCAGTCCAGTTGCTTCGTTATGGACACTAAAACTCATTTGTGTCGGACGACCTTTAACGCCTATCTCTTTCATCATCTGCATAAAGCGCGGATAGGTTCGGTCGTTATAAACAATAAATCCGGTGTCGACGGAATACCGCTTACCCTCAACATGGACATCTACAGTAGCGGTGTGCCCACCAATGTAGTCATTGGCCTCGAATATTGTAATATCGTGCGATTGATGCAAGTGATACGCGCACGTCAGTCCAGAGATACCACTACCAATAATTGCGACTCTCATTGAGAACTCCTTTAACTCGAAATCAGCTTGGACGTGACTGCGTTTTGCCACCGATATGGCAGCAACCCGATAAGTCGTAGAATGGATGTAAAGCGTTTAGGAAAGTAGATATGCTCTTGCCCTTGGGCCAAGCCTTGACGGATGGCTCGTGATGCTTGCTCTGTATCGATCAACATCGGCATCGGGAAGGTGTTTTTGTCGGTCAACGGTGTCTTGACAAACCCCGGATAGATAACGGAGACCTTGACGCCTTTCGCTTTTAAGTCGAGCTGTAGCGCTCGGGCAAAATAGCTCACCGCCGCTTTCGAAGCGCCATAAGCTTCTGCCCTAGGTAACGCAACTTCACTCGCAATAGAACCAACTAACGCAATATGGTGTCCTGGCTTAAAGTGTTGCTGACAGGCTTCAAAAGCGTTGGCCAAACCGATCACGTTCACCGAAAAGACTCGTTCAATCAGTTTTGCATCGATAACCCCATCGTCGATGTACTCGCAGTCGCCAGCATTTAACAACCAAAGTTCTGGAACAATGTCTAGCGAGCTAAGTGCAGATTGAGTTTGATGGCGGTCAGTTAAGTCAAACACCAAACCAGAAATCAGCCCAGAGTGCGCTTGCAACTGCTCTAACGCCTGTTGATTACGACCACATGCAATTACTCGCCAACCTTGCTCGGCGTAGTCTTTCGCTAGTTGCTGACCAATACCTGAGGTTGCCCCAGTGATCAATACACTTTTCATGAGCCTAACCTCTGCTTTATCGCTTTGATCACTGAACCTAGCAGCGGTAAGTTTTCATACAACATCTCGCCAAGGTCAAAGTAATCGCGGTGATAAATCACTTGTCCATCTTTGAATTTAAGGTGACTAACACCGTTCACACAGATTGTTTTACCTTTCTGTAGCTTGGGGTGCTCTAGTGTCATGGTCCAAGTCAGAAAGCCATTGTCGTTCACCTGCTGCTGTTCCTTGATGTCGAAATCACAGCGGTTTACGTTGGTGTACAGCGAGTCAAAGTAACGCTGTAATGCCGTCCAACCTTCTAAGCGATGGGCTGCATCTTCGAACACTACTTCTTTGTGATAAACCGACTCTAAGGTGTGAAGGTTTGATTTTGATAGCTGTTGATAAATTTCACCGACTGAGGCGATGTCCATTCTACTCTCCAATGTTGTACAGATTAAATTTATGTACAATAAAACTAAGATAGAACATCATAGAAACTTGTACAACTTTTAAGTTTGTAAAACTTTGTTAGGTTTATACGTAGGGAGAGATAAAGGGATCAAAAAAGGCTTGGTATTTCTACCAAGCCTTTAGGGTATTTAAATCATTGTAACTTATGAGTTACGTAGCGCAGCAATACGTTTGTCTAGTGGTGGATGGCTCATCAGTAGCTCCGTCATTGAACGCTTACCATTGATACCAAATGCCATCATTGAACCTTCCAGTTGAGATTCATGGCTGACTTTCAAACGCTCTAGTGCCGCGATCATTTTGTGTTTACCCACAAGTTGCGCTGCGCCTGCGTCCGCGTGGAACTCTCGGTGACGGCTGTACCACATAGTGATAAAGCTTGCTAAGAAACCAAACACCAACTCAAGTACAATTGAGACACCGAAGTACACCATCATGTTGCTACCACCTTCTTCTTCATCGCTATTTGAAGAAACTATGTTCGCGATAAAGCGTGATAGGAAGATCACGAATGTGTTCACAACGCCCTGCATTAATGTCATGGTGACCATATCACCATTCGCAATATGACTCACTTCATGCGCGAGTACCGCTTCTGCTTCATCACGCGTCATGTTATGTAGCAAACCAGTCGATACAGCGACCAATGAATCATCGCGCTTAGCACCAGTAGCAAATGCATTGATATCCGCCGAGTCATAAATCGCAACTGTCGGCATACCAATACCTACTTTCTCAGACTGGCGACGTACGGTTTCCAGTAACCAATGTTCTGTTTCGTTACGCGGACTTTCGATAACCATACCGCCAACTGAACGTAGCGCCATGCCTTTCGACATTAATAGTGAGATAAGCGCACCACCAAAACCAAACACCGCAGCCATGATTAACAACCCAGACAGGCTGCCAGGCTGCATCCCCGTTACAGCGTAAACAATATTGAGCACGACGCTCAAAACCAGCACAACGGCTAGGTTAGTTGCCAAAAACAACATTACTCGCTTCATTTAATTTTCTCCAAAAACGGAAGCTTATTATTATTCGCCCGTAGTCTGACGACCAAGCTACGTGCTAAGGGGCTTGCACCCTTTTATTTATTACCTAGATATAGTCTATCTCTTTTAATTACAAGGTTAAGTCGCAAATTGAAACATTTGATTTCGTAAATCTCGGACTTTAGTTTGCGAAAACGAAGAAAAATAAATTCAAAAAGAATTTCAACGAGTTATAAAACAGCGTACCGAGACTTAGACTTTGGTCTTATTGTGTAGCCGTTGGATCATGCTAGATTTACTCAAACAACCACTTCCATGTGAATAAAGGAAAAGCATCATGGTCGAAACTAGCAACTATCAAATGGCTATTGATTTACTATGCTGTCATCTAGGTCTTTCAGAGGAAGAAGCAATGAAGCAGCTAGGCATCTCTTGTGACGAAAGCGTGCAAAAGCACATCGTCGAAACCCAACAAGCCTTTGTTGGACTTGCTTCAGAGATGTAAGCCGTTACTTAACGCACATTAAAAAGGGCAGCCAATGGGCTGCCCTTTTTGCGTTTTCAGAGGAACATATCTAAGCCGACAATAAAGGGTCAACGTTGATGTACTTACCCAATTCTTTGCGTTTAACGCTTGGTACGTATGGGATTTCACCCAGCTTAGGCGCATCAATTTTTTGCTCTAGCATATCGATGATTTCCGCGTAATGCTCTGTACCTGGATTCACTCGGTTCGCCACCCAACCGACCACTTCAAGGCCGTCCGCTTTGATCGCATCAAAAGTTAACATAGCGTGGCTCAAACAGCCTAGTTTGATCCCTACCACCAAAACGACAGGTAGTTTTTCTTGCTGCACCCAACTTGATAAGCAATCTGAATCGGAGACAGGCACGCGCCAGCCTCCTGCGCCTTCTACCAAGACGATATCGGAATTTTGCTTGTGTTGAGCGAGTTTCTCACTAAGCACAGAGTACTCTATCTCTACCTGCTCATTTTTGGCCGCGATGTGCGGAGAAGACGGCAGCTCTAAGGCGTATGGATTGACGTCTTGATAGGCGACATCCACCGTTGCAACATTTTGTAGATGAAGCGCGTCAGAATTTCGAAAACCTTCGGCTGTTTTTTCGCTTCCTGCGGCAACCGGCTTATAGCCAATTGTAGATAATCCTTTGGTTGCTAAAGCGTTTAAAATCGCTTTCGATGCAACTGTTTTTCCAACATCGGTATCCGTACCAGCAATAAAAAAAGCATCAATCATAGATGAATAACCCCTAAACAAACCTGATATGTGGCAGGAAGAAGACCCTGATGGTTTTTAAATTTCTGATACGATTGCTCAACTTGTAATAATGACTTGCGGCTCGTTAAGCCTTGAGAGCGCCCGCTAACATGGTTAGCGCCAATGCCTTTCAAGTCTTTCATCAAGGAAAATGCACTTTCGTACCAGAGTGTAATGGTGGGCAAGTCTAGACGATGGTTCACACATCCAGATTGCGCTAACGCAACTTTTACCTGATTGGTGGCGATAAAGTCGTTGACGTGTTGATATCCATCAATTTCTAACCATGCTTGTTTAAGCTCACACAAAGAGCCGTCTAAAAGCGTAGAGAAGCAAATCTTTCCACTAGGCTTCAACACCCGACGCATTTCTCGTAGCGGTACTGATAAGTCTTCACACCACTGCAGTGCCAAGCTCGAAAAGATAAAATCCACTGAAGCTGACTCAAATGGTAGACATTCAGCATCGCCTTGCTGAAAAGTGACCTTGTTTTCACCACAGCGTTTTTTTGCCGCGGCCAACATTTGTTCGGACAGGTCAAAACAAATAACCTCAGCACCCCTTAGACGTATTTGCTGAGAGAAGTACCCCGTACCACAGCCCACATCCAATACTGTTTTGCCGCTTAAATCGTCCGGTAAGAAAGCCAGCAATCGATGTCCAACGTCTCTTTGAAATTGGGCATGTGCGTCATAAGTGCTCGCCGCTTTACCAAATGCTTCTGCGATCGCGGTTTTATCCAATGCAGTATCTGAGCTCAACGCGAATGCATGTTCCATCAACTCAACCTCTCCATCGCTTGGTTTAAACTCTCAGCCAATGCTTTCACTTGTTTTGTGGTGTGATTCGCTGTCAATGTGATGCGTATCCGAGCAGTATTTTTAGGCACTGTCGGTGGGCGTATCGCCGTCAACCAATGACCTTGCTGTTTGACATGGTCGGCGAGTGAGAGTGCTATCTCAGATTCCCCTACCAGTAGCGGTTTGATTGGGGTGATTGTTTCGGTATATCCAGGGAAATGAGAAAACTGCTCAGCATAGCATTGCTGGAGTTCGGCAAGTTTGTCTCGGCGCCAGTCTTGACGTTGGATCATTCCGATAGCGTGCGTTAGCGCATACGCTTGAGATGGCGGTATAGCAGTTGAGTAGACGTGGTGGCGGGCAAATTGAGTCAGATAATCACCGATTTCTTCACTGCACAGTATCGCTGCCCCGGATAAACCAAACGCTTTGCCAAAGGTTACCACCAACAAATCAGGTCGAACCTTCGCGTGTGAGCAGCTACCGCTACCCTGCTCGCCTAACACGCCGACTCCATGCGCATCATCAACCGCTAGCCAAGCTTTGCCCTCGCACACAGCATGCAAGTCAGGCAGTGGGGATAAATCCCCATCCATGCTGAACACACCCTCTGTTACGACTAGCGCCTCTTCAGAAAGCAATTTACTCAACGACTGAGCATCATTGTGCAAAAAGCGCTTCATTGTCGCTGGCGATAACGCCCCAGCTTCCATTAACGAGGCGTGATTGAGTTTGTCTTGTAAAAGCAAATCACCCTTTTCTAGCAAACTGAACAGCATGGCTTGGTTAGCTGAAAAGCCAGAGGTAAATAGCACCGCACGTGGATACCCTAACCAATCGCATAGCGCCGATTCCAGATTCTGATGAGCTGGGCTAAAGCCAGTCACTAGAGGTGAAGCGCCGCTGCCATTTCCGTATAACTCGATACCTCTCTGCCAAGCGAGAGACAGTTCCTTATCACTGGCTAGGCCTAGATAGTCATTGCTCGAAAAATTGGCAAATAGAACGTCATTGAAGACAAGTTGTGCTTGGTTGCCACCGTCGATTGAACGCAAACATCTTGAAAGCCCTTGCTGTTTTCGCGTTGCAAGAGCTTCGGCGATACGCTGATTAAACACCGGCATCGTAGAACAAGTCGTCCTTTGTTGGTCGCGCGGCCACACGTTCCACAACACGGTCTAGCAAATCATTTTCCTCAATTTCGTCCGGTTTTTGCGAAACTTGCTGGCTATTGATACCCAGTTTATCGAACAACTGCATATCTTTGTCTTCTGAAGGGTTTGGCGTGGTGAGCAGTTTACAACCATAGAATACCGAATTTGCGCCCGCCATAAAGCACAGCGCCTGCATCTGCTCGTTCATATTCTCACGCCCTGCAGATAAGCGTACCGCTGATTGCGGCATCATAATACGAGCGATCGCGATCAAACGGATGAAATCAAATGGGTCAACGTCATCGACTTCTTCCAACGGTGTGCCTTTCACTTTAACCAACATGTTAATTGGCACGCTTTCCGGGTGCGTGGGTAGGTTGGCTAATTCGACAAGCAGACCCGCTCGGTCGTTTGCACTTTCACCCATACCAATAATGCCGCCAGAACAAATTTTCATCCCCGCGTCACGAACGTGAGAAAGCGTATCCAAACGGTCTTGATAAGTACGTGTAGTAATAATGTTGCCGTAGAATTCAGGTGATGTATCTAGGTTATGGTTGTAGTAATCCAGACCAGCATGAGCCAGCTCCTTTGCTTGATCAGGAGTCAACATACCCAGTGTCATACAAGTCTCTAACCCCATATCTTTTACGCCTTTGATCATCTGAGTTAGATGCGGCATGTCTCGCTCTTTAGGGTTTTTCCACGCGGCTCCCATACAGAAACGTGTTGAACCAGCATTCTTCGCTTTCTGCGCAGCATCAAGGACACGCTCAACTTCCATTAAGCGTTCTTTCTCTACGTCAGTTTGATAGCGCGCACTTTGAGGGCAATATTTACAATCTTCAGGACAAGCGCCCGTTTTAATTGAAAGTAATGTGCTGACTTGCACATGGTTGTGCTGTTGGTATTGGCGGTGGATCGTTTGTGCTTCAAAAAGAAGATCCATAAACGGCTTGTCCATAAGCTCACGAACTTGTGCAACAGTCCAGTTGTGACGTACTTCCACGTGCTTTCCTTTTACTAGTCATTATTAGATTGATTTATGGCTAGTCTACTGACAACATAAACACTGTCAACAATATAAAAAAACCAAAGTTTACATTTGATTACTTTTTAATCATCATTAATCGAGCATTTAAACCATGGATCTTAACTTTGACCGCGACCATATCTGGCATCCGTACACTTCCACTCTTGCACCTCTGACCTGTTATCCAGTGACATCCGCTCACGGCGTATACCTTGAGCTAGAAGACGGGACTCAACTTATCGACGGTATGTCTTCTTGGTGGTCTGCGATTCATGGATACAACCACCCTCACCTTAACAACGCGGCTCATAGCCAAATCGATAAAATGTCGCATGTGATGTTTGGTGGTATTACACACGACCCTGCCATTAACCTGTGCAAAAAGCTGCTCAACTTCGCTCCGGACAACTTAGAACACGTGTTTCTCGCGGACTCTGGTTCAGTCGCGGTAGAGGTCAGTCTTAAGATGGCTCTGCAATTTTGGCATGCTAAAGGTGAAAGAAGGCCGAAGTTTCTGACCTTACGCGACGGCTACCACGGGGATACTTTTGCGGCAATGTCGGTGACCGACCCAAACAACTCTATGCATTCGTTGTATAAAGGATTTCTACCAGAACATATTTTTACGCAGTCGCCACGCATAGGTTTCTGGCAAGAGTGGCATGAGAGTGATTTAGATGATTTTAAACGCACTATTGCCGCTCACCATCACGAAGTCGCCGCTGTGATCTTAGAGCCGATTGTACAAGGCGCGGGAGGTATGCGTATCTACCATCCAAACTTTCTAAAAGGGGTACGCGAGCTTTGTGACCAATATGGTGTGCTATTGATTCTGGATGAAATCGCAACTGGTTTCGGACGCACAGGTAAAATGTTTGCTTGCGAGCATGCAGATATACAACCCGATATTTTGTGCGTTGGTAAGGCGCTTACTGGCGGTTACATGACCTTGTCAGCCACATTAGCGTCTAAACACGTGGCAGATACTGTGTGCGGCGGAGAAGCGGGTTGCTTTATGCATGGACCGACCTTTATGGGAAATCCATTAGCATGTGCGGTCGCAACGGCAAGTATGGAGCTTCTAGAGACAGGGGATTGGAAACAACAAACAGAGCAGATTGAGCAAGCATTTGCCACGCTGTTACCAGCGCTGAAACAACATGAGTTAGTGGCGGATGTTCGTTGGCTTGGTGCAATTGGCGTGGTAGAAACCACCAAACCCGTCAATATGGAGGCAATTCAGGCTCATTTTGTCGAACAAGGCGTATGGATAAGGCCATTTGGCAAGCTTATCTATATAATGCCGCCGTTTATTAGTAATCAAGAAAACATCGAACAACTTATAGCTGCAATCCAAAACGCACTTCAATCATCAGATTGCTTTGCCTAACGATAGAAGGCTTCTTGCTAGAAGCCTCTTGACAACCAATATCGTTATTCTTGCTCAATTATCCAACGTCGAAATGCTTTGCGTTCTTCAGCAGAGGATTTTAAGTACCATGCTTTAAGCTGTTCCACATTATTGATCGGTGCGGACTTTGACGCAGTATTTGTCTTTCCTGAAGTAGCGGCAACCGCAATTTCAGGTTTATCGACTAAGTCACCGTTCTCGAAATAAATTCCACGTTTTTTGTTGTGCTCCGTAACCAGTTCTTCCATGTTTAAAAAAGGAAATAAACCAGATTTGCCTTCTAGCACTTCTTGTTCATAAGGCAATACGCTGCCATCTTGGGTGACATTCCATTTAGGTTCATCCCCTTTAAAAGCACGTTCTGCCTCTTGAATACTTCTCGCACTAGGGTGCTCTATTAAAATCTCACTACCTGATACTTGTATATCTATGACAAAAGGTTTTGAGGTAAATACTTCTTCACTTCCTCCACGACCAATCTTTTTATCCATACGGATCACAACTTGATTGAAACCTTCGCCAATTTCATTCACACCCAATTTAGACTGAGCCTGCTGACCATTAATGTACAGTACGGAAATACCACTCTCAGTATTTAACTCTGCCGCATGCAATGACAAGGAACTTAGGGCTGCAAGTGTAGCTAAAACTCTTTTCACGTATTTTCTCTCTCTGTGTAAACTCCAAATCTCTTTGGAGTGACTAGGTGTTTTTTTGCAATACTAACATTAGAAATAAAAGAAGCCACCCGAGGGTGGCTTCTTTGATAAATCGTTATCAGTTGATATCACTGATTAGAAAGATGCTTTAACACCAAAGCCGTATGCAACGTCAGTGTCGTCTGCATCATTGCCGCCGATTTCAGCGTATAGAGTAGTGTTTGGTGCAATACCGTAACCAGTGTTAACAAACCAACTTGTAACTTCATCACCTTGGTCAGGGTCAACGAAGTCTACACCTGCAGCATAAGTCCATGCTTCCATTGTGTAGTCAGCAGCAATAGCAAATGTATCCGCTTCAACAATACCGAAATCAGTGTAGTAGTAAGCAGCTTCAAGGTTGACATTCTCGATACCTGCAAAACGCGCTTCAAGACCAACTAGGCTTAGATCATCATCAGAGTTGTCAACGTGAGCAGAACCGTAGAATACTGTGAAGTCAAAATCAGCAACACGTGCACCAACTTTAGCATCAACGTAGCTATCACGGTTGTAAATGTGGTTGTCGTAAGCGTCTTGGTTGTAACCTACTGAGAAGTAGTAAGAACCGCTGTCGTAATCGTAACGGATTGCCTCTTCGCCGCCAAAGTCTAGGTCATCGCCGAAGAAAGAAGATAGACCAAACATGTAGTCGCTACCGATACCAGCATCATCTAGTACAGTATCTAGTTTACCAACGATTAAGCTACCGTAAGTTTGAGAGTAAAAACCTACGTAAGTGTTACCGTTTGCAACATTACCTTTAGCACGATCACTTGAGTCACCAGAGTACTCGATGTAACCACCGATTTGGAAGTCATCGTTTACTGCGTAACGAGTGTCAAAACCAATGTCAGCATCGTCGATCTCTTGTTTCAAGTTGTCCTCTTCAGAAGTCGACTTCTTGTAACGAACTTCAATATCACCTTTAAGATTAACTGTTACGCCATCTTGGTTGTATAGTTCGATGCTAGCTTGTGATGAAGCTGCCATAAGTACTGAAAGAGCTACTAGAGTCTTTTTCATAATAATCCACTGCCTTTTCTTAAGATGGGAATTCCTTGTCCGGTTCCCTTTATGTTTTTTGATGATGACTCTTACCTCTTATTGGGTGGGATGTCATCGCCAGTAATTGCGAGTCTTAGATTGCAAAAGATTACCCTACCTGTCAAATGATCAAAAAAAATTTAATAAAAAAACCTAAAACAAATAAAAATCAGATAGTTACACATAAAACAGCTCATTTTGCGAGCAAAACCTACAACCTTACAAACCGTACGTTCAACCATGCCAACTTTTGATGATTAGATTAATTATCTTTATAGGCGCGTAAATAAAACAAATAACAGGATAATATTTCATTAGACCACCTCAATTAGAGTTATATATTTTTTACATTTAGAAATTAATCTAAGTTCCTGATGGTTCAGTTTTTTTTTGTGAAGGAGATCCATATTTAGCAATCAAGAATTCCATTTCGTGAACTAAGTAGCCTTTAGCAAACTGTGCTATCATCGCCTCCCCGTAATCGAGATCACAGAATGACAGCCAGTAAAATACAAAATGCCGTTCGCGCGAGTTATCAAAACTTACAATCTCAGCTAGATAACTTTGTCCCTCGCCGAGCACAGAACTACCTCGTTGCAGAAATAGTTAAGACGCTATGTGGTGAGTATCACAAATCGACACGAATGATTGTCGCGGAGGCAGGAACTGGCATCGGCAAATCTCTCTCTTATTTAATGGCTACGATCCCTGTAGCACTGTTTAGCAATCGCAAAGTTGTTATCTCAACAGCGACGGTGGCGCTGCAAGAACAGCTCGTGAACAAAGATTTGCCTCTATATAGACGCATCACCGATCGAGAGTTCTCTTTTATCTTGGCGAAAGGTCGACAACGTTACTGCTGTGCAGAGAAGCTTGCCTCTGCTTCGGGTGTGGATGGCGGCCAGTTGGCGATGTTTGAACAAAAACCAAAAAAGAAAGACATCGAACAGCTAGAGCTGATGTATAAGAAGCTGGCCCAGAACAAGTGGGACGGCGACCGCGACTCCTGGCCAAAGCCGATTAAAGATGAGATTTGGCAAATGATTGTGAGTGATAAGCACAGCTGCAACAGCAGCATGCCCGCCCACAGAGACTGCCCTTTCCAGAAAGCACGTTCAGAACTTGATAAAGCAGACG
Source organism: Vibrio hepatarius (assembly GCF_011806575.1). Lineage (GTDB taxonomy): Bacteria > Pseudomonadota > Gammaproteobacteria > Enterobacterales > Vibrionaceae > Vibrio > Vibrio hepatarius_A. The sequence continues at coordinate 39,928 of NZ_JAATOO010000014.1, read as the reverse complement.
TTGTGATCGCTAACCATAGCTTAGTGATGGCAGATGCTGATTTGGGGGGCGGGATTATCCTCCCTGAACCGGAAAACACCATCTATGTCTTTGACGAAGCGCACCACCTACCTCATGTGGCGCGCGACCATTCCTCAGCAGCAGCGAGCTTAAAAGGTGCGGCCAGTTGGCTTGAAAGGCTGAATCAATCTGTCACTAAATTTGCGGGCATGGCAGACGAAAAGCGCGTGAGCCGTTTTCGCAATGAGCTTCAAGATTCGGTTCAGCAGTTGATCCCTTCCCTATCCCAGTTAGCCACCCGCTTTGACCCGGCTCATTTTGAAGAAAACATTTACCGCTTCGAAAACGGGGAGTTGCCTAGCTGGTTAGAAGAAGAAGCCAAAGAACTCAAGAAGCTGTCGCAAAAAGGCGCACAAGCTGTCGCGAAAATCGCAGACCTAATATCAGAGCGAGTCAAAGACGGTGAGCTTTCAAATCGACTGGCCGAACCCGCGTTAGCCGAATTGGGCTTTTATATCCAACGTATGGATAACCTCGCCCAAGTTTGGAATCTAATGGCGGAGCCAACTCGCGAAAAGGGCGCTCCGCTAGCAAGGTGGCTCGAAGTAAGCAAAGAGCGCGAGGGGGACTTTGTGGTGAACGTCTCTCCACTTGAAGTCGGTTGGCAACTAGACCAACAGCTGTGGAGCCGCTGCGTAGGCGCAGTCTTAGTTTCCGCAACGATGCGAGCATTGAATTCATTTAGTTTCTTCTGTCGCCAAGCGGGAATCAGCGAAAAAGCCGAAGACGGTGTGCGCTACCTTGCACTCGCGTCTCCTTTTGATTATCAAAATCAAGCCGAGCTGGTTGTCCCTAAAATGAAGTACGAACCTCAGGCACCTCAGTACACCGATTATCTGATCGATATCCTGCCGAACCTGATTGAAGAGAACAAAGCCAACCTTGTGCTGTTTTCTTCTTACTGGCAAATGAATCAAGTGTCGGAAGCTTTATCAACACATTTCGTTAAAAGAGGCTGGGCGCTACAAGTTCAAGGACAAGAGTCACGCTCAGAAATACTAAAAAAACATAAAACCCTCGTCCAATGCCAGAAAACCAGCGTCTTATTTGGTACGGGTAGTTTCTCTGAAGGGCTTGACTTGCCTGGTGAGCTTTTAGAGAACCTAATCATCACTAAGATACCGTTTGCGGTGCCAACTTCCCCAGTTGAGCAAGCTCACGCTGAATACATTGAGAACCGAGGCGGCAATCCGTTTATGCAAATCACGGTGCCTGAAGCGAGCAAAAAGATGATTCAGTCTGTTGGGCGTTTACTGCGAAAAGAACGAGATTCTGGTAGAGTCGTGATACTTGACCGACGTATTGTGACGAAGCGATACGGCAAAGCGCTACTCGACTCGCTGCCTCCGTTTAAACGAGTTATTGAGTACTAAACTTTTTATGAGTGCGATAGGTTTTAAAGCAACCGAACAATCTGGCGTATAAACAATGAGTCGTATAAAAGAGTTAGCCAACACATTAGAACAACTGGCAATTAAAGCGGCCGCTCTCGATAGACAGCGTGGCGAACACCACTTACCGCTTTTTGACGAGCGCCTATTCAGATGCAAAGCAAAGTTGCTTGTTCCTTGCGTTAATGAAACTCAATGCACACTCAACAGCTTAGTGAAAGAAGAGGAAGCTGGTAAGTTAACCGCCCTTCGAGCTGAGTACCTCACCGAGCGATTGTATTCGCAGATCAGTGCCATCCAGCGTGAGTTAGCGACAACCACCATTCGCAAACAAGAGCCCAAGCATAAAAGCTACTATCAAAAGCCGATCAATGAACTCTATCAAAACCTCGCCCAACACCAAGAGTGGGAAAGACGATTAATGGAGATGGTGCGCGAGAAAGAACTTGCAATGCAGTACGCACCACCATTTCAGCAACAAGCGGCTCAGCAAGCTTTACTCGCTACCGAACAGCGACTTAAACGCTGTCAGGAGTCGAAGCTTAAAATCGAAAATCAAATTACCTACCGAGAGAGAAATCAGTAAATGTCATCAGCTCAATCAGAACTGGAACAAGCACCAGATGAAGTGAAACTCGCGGTTGATCTTATCTATCTACTAGAAAGTAATGAAGTCGACCCTCTTGTCGCGCTCAAAGCGCTCAATATTGTTAAGACCGATTTAGAACGTAAGCTGGAGAGCAATTAAGCATGTATCAGCTTAACTTCGATATGGCGCAATTCCTTGCGGAATACTGGCACAAGAAACCAACGGTTATCAAACAGGGTTTTGTCGACTTTGTTGACCCAATCAGCCCCGATGAACTCGCTGGGTTGGCAATGGAAGAAGAGATCGATTCTCGATTTGTCTCCAACAAAGGAGGCCAGTGGAAAGCGAAGCACGGACCTCTCCCGGAATCCCTGTTTGAAACACTGGATGAAAGCCACTGGCAGCTTATCGTTCAGGCGTGCAATCACTGGCACCTCGGTGCGGCCGAATTGGTTGAACCTTTTAAACAACTTCCCCAGTGGTTGTTTGATGATCTAATGGTGTGTTTCTCTGCTCCAGAAGGCGGGGTTGGACCTCACATCGACCAATATGACGTCTTCATTATCCAAGGTAGCGGTAAACGCCGTTGGCGTGTTGGTGATATCGATAAAGGCCAATACAAAGAATCGATACAAGGTGGCGCTTTAAGACAAATCGAAGGTTTTGACGCGATTATTGACGAAGTGCTGCAACCTGGTGACATACTTTACATTCCACCGGGTTTTCCTCACGAAGGAAACACGCTCGAACCGAGTATGAGCTACTCGATGGGCTTCCGCTCACCGAAAGAGCAAGAGCTACTGAGCAACTTTGCTGACTACGTATTATCCTACGATAAAGGCGATGTTCATCTGCACAACCCTGATATACAGGCGCAAACCAATCATGGTGAAATCCAAAGCCAAGACTTAACCAAGTTAACCGATATGTTGATGTCTGCCCTTCGCTCAGAAGAAGACATCGCCGACTTTATGGGCAGCATGTTAAGTCAGTCTCGTCATCAACTGGATATTGTCGAACCTGAGGAGCCTTATACAAGCGAAGAACTGGTCGAACATTTGCACCAGGGTGGCTGTTTGAGAAAGGTATCGGGAGTTCGAGCGCTTTACCATCAGCAACAACCGACCAGTGCCTACATCAACGGTGAACGTTTTGCCGCATCAACAGAACTCAGTCACTTGCTGTGTGATCATGAGATAATTACCACGACTAATTTGCCGCAATTCCAAAACAATGAAGCCACGTCTCTACTGTGTACATTGCTCAATAAAGGCTATTGGTACTTGAATTAAGCTCTACGCCCCAAGCAGAATCAAAAAAGGCGACTCTAGGTCGCCTTTCTTTATACTTTGAACTGATTAACCAATTGTTGCTGCTTGTGCGAAAGTTCGCCAATTTGGCTGCTAACCGATTCCGACTCTTCAGCTTGAGTAAGTATCTGGGCACTAAGGTCACGAATGTTAGCCACGCTTTGATTGACCTCAGCACTCACGGATTGCTGTTCTTCGGCTGCTTTTACTATCTGCGAGTTCATATCACTGATCGACTCAATCGCAGTGAAAATGCGTCGGATCTCTTCAACCGCTTTTTCCACTTGCTGCGCTGAGTCATTCGCAAGATCATTACCATCTTGGATCGCCGCCACCACATCCTGAGTACCTTTTTGGACACTTTCGATCACTTGGCGAATCTCACCAACCGACTCCTGAGTACCACTGGCCAGGCTACGAACTTCATCAGCAACCACCGCAAATCCTCTGCCCTGCTCTCCCGCGCGTGCAGCTTCAATCGCAGCATTCAGTGCAAGTAAGTTAGTTTGCTCGGAGATACCCTCGATCACCGAAAGAATTTCAGTGATATTGGCATTGTTCTTCGCCAATTCTTCTACCACAGGAACGGCAGCGGTCATGCGCTCTACTAAGTGCTGCATTTCCTGCTGAGACTGTTCAATCACGTGTTGACCAGATAACGCAGCATCATTTGCCTTTTGCGCTTCTTGCACTGCAGTTTCCGCATTTTGCACCACCAAGCTTGCGGTCTGAGTCATTTCCTCGGATGCCGTCGCAACCAGGTCAACTTCTTTAAACTGAGAGTCACTGCTATTACGTGTTTGCTGCGCGGCAACGGTAGATTGCTGCGTAGTAGTACCGATCTGGAACGTCGTATCCACCACATCGGTGATGATTGACTGTAACTTATCGAGGAACAGGTTAAAGCCACCAGCCAATTGACCGATCTCATCTTGTGATTTGACGTCTAGACGCTGAGTTAGATCACCTTCTCCCGACGCAATATCATCTAATCTCGCCACGACTTCACGAATGGGTTTCACCAGACGAGACGCCATTAATGCGATGGTCGCAAGGCCAAGTAACACCAAAGATGACCCCGCAATCAATTCGGTAGTCACGCTTTCTTCCACTTGTTGGCTAATGATTGCATCCAACTTGTTGGCATCAGTCAATACGCTTGCACGAGGCATATCAAACAGTACACCCCAGGTTTGGTTTGCGACAATAATTGGAGCAAATACACTCAACCACTGATTGTTTTCAGTCCACTGCGTTTTAACGCCTTGACCAAATAACAGGTCGGTAATCTGATTGTTTGACAGCGTGTCACTGGCATAAGGCTTACCCAACGGGCGAGTCGCATCATCACTAGCAATCAACGAGCCATCTAAGCTGATGATATTGATGTTGCCACTGCCTGAGAATAGCTGTTTGTCTGAATCAATCACAACATCTTTCAGTACGTCCAAACGTAAATCGATACCAAAGAAACCTACCGCAATACCTTGAGAAAATACCGGAACGGAAATCGATGTTGCAAGGAACTGAGTGTCACCTTGTTTAAGCATGCGTGGCGTTGTTACACAAGAAGTGCTTGAAGCGATTGGGCAGAAAAAACGCTCGCTATTTTCCTCAGCACTAATGTCTTTTTCCGATAGTACGTTGGCGACCACATTTTCACCGTTTTCAGCGGTGACCCAGTAAGGAGCAAAGCGACCAGTTTCATTAGAGCCTACATATTTCGCGCCAACATAGTTGCTGTCTTCCCCATCGAGTAAATCTGGCTCAAACACCAGATACGCGCCCTGAATCGAATCAAAGTTCAGTACCGCCTTGCGCACCATTTCATCCAGTGCAGTCCTTAACTCTTCGCTATCGCCAAAGTTCTCTTCCGTATTGCTCTTTTGAAACTCAGCACTCGAAGCGAGCATTTCCGCGCGATAAAGTGCTTCGTTTAAATACTCAGCAACCTCTGTCGCGTTGAGCAGCGCACGTGTTTCTAGTAGTTGTTCGGACTTGGTGATCACCGATTCGCTGCTTTGCGCTTTGATCTGTTTCTGATTGGTCACCGCATTGTAGACCGAGAAACCAATGAGCGAGATAGAAGTGATAAGCAGGCAGCAACCCGCTAAGAGTGTGATTTTCCACTGAACTGAAAGGGTTCGCATATTACATCCTTTTAAGCAAACTCGATAAGGCCTATGGCGCTAGATGAGCCTTTTATTACAACACAACACGGCCATTTATCAATCTAAAGTTTAAGGAAATGTTAACAAATATAGTTAATGATGTTTGCTTTAGTGTGTTGTGGCAGAAGATGATAGGATCGGCGACTATGCCAATTAGAATGATGAATAATTAAGGATTTAGGATGAAAGTCATCTCGTTCAACATCAACGGTCTGCGCGCTCGTTTGCATCAGTTACAAGCGGTGATTGATAAACATCAACCAGATGTCATCGGCCTTCAAGAGATCAAAGTTCACGATGAAGCTTTTCCAATCGAAGACGTTGAAGCGATGGGCTATAAAGTTTATTTCCACGGACAAAAAGCACACTACGGTGTTGCTATGCTGTGCAAGAAAGAGCCAATCTCTATCCAGAAAGGTTTCCCTACCGACAACGAAGAGCATCAAAAACGCATGATCATGGCGACGTTTGAAGATGACAACGGAGAAAAAGTCACGGTATTGAATGGCTACTTCCCGCAGGGTGATAACGTCAGTCACGAAACTAAATTCCCATACAAACGCCAGTTCTACAAAGATCTAATGGGCTACTTGACCGAGTACCACACAAACGATGAGCAGTTGATCGTGATGGGTGACATCAACATTAGCCCGATCGATTCAGACATCGGTATCGGCGAACCAAACCGTAAGCGTTGGTTGAAAACGGGTAAATGTTCATTCCAGCCGGAAGAGCGTGAATGGCTAAAAACATTAATGGATTGGGGTTTTGTCGATACTTTCCGCCAGATTCATCCAGAAGTCAGCGATCGTTTTTCGTGGTTTGATTACCGCTCACGCGGCTTTGACGACAACCGCGGCCTGCGTATCGACGTGATCCTTGCCACACCAAAACTCGCGGCAAAGTGTGTTGAGTCAGACATCGACTACGAACTGCGTGGTATCGAAAAACCGTCTGATCACGCACCTATTTGGTCAACGTTTCAGTAAGTCGCGCTAACCAACTAGATTCTAGATACAAAAAATCCGGTGCATGCACCGGATTTTTTATCATTAGAGTCAAAGCAAATTAGATAGCGATGAAATCTGCTTCTACTGCTGGGTTCACGTCTGCTTCATAATCCACACCGTCAACACCGAAGCCAAATAGCTTCAAGAACTCTTCTTTGTACTCAACGTAATCAGTCAGTTCTTTTAGGTTTTCAGTTGTGATTTGTGGCCATAGGTCACGACAGTGTTGCTGGATATCTTCGCGTAGTTCCCAATCATCCAGACGTAGACGGTTTTTCTCGTCCACTTCTGCTGCACTACCGTCTTCTTTGTATAGACGCTGGCTAAACATGCGGTAGATTTGTTCCATACAACCTTCGTGAACGCCTTCTTCACGCATCTTCTTGAACACCATCGCGATGTACAATGGCATTACTGGAATCGCAGAGCTTGCCTGAGTCACTACCGACTTAAGAACCGCTACGTTTGCGCTTCCGCCAGTCGCTGCAAGTTTCTCGTTAAGCGCCGTTGCTGCACGGTCTAGGTCCATTTTCGCTTTACCTAGCGCGCCGTCCCAGTAGATTGGCCAAGTCAGTTCAGTACCGATGTAGCTGTACGCTACTGTCTTACAACCTTCTGCAAGAACACCAGCTTCAGAAAGTGCGTTGATCCAAAGTTCCCAGTCTTCACCGCCCATTACAGTTACGGTGTCTTTGATCTCTTCTTCTGTTGCTGGTTCAACACTTGCTTCGATGATCACGTCTTTGTTGGTATCAACCGCTGTTGACGTGTAAGTTTCACCGATAGGTTTTAGCGCTGAACGAACAAGTTCACCTGTCTCTGGCATTTTACGAACTGGAGAAGCCAGTGAGTAAACCACCATATCAATCTGACCTAAGTCTTCTTTGATCAGCTCGATTGTTTTCTGTTTCGCTTCGTTTGAGAAAGCGTCGCCATTTAGGCTCTTAGCGTATAGACCTTCTTCACGCGCTAGCTTTTCGAATGCCGCTGCGTTGTAGAAACCTGCAGTACCTGGTTTCTTTTCAGTGCCTTCTTTTTCGAAGAACACACCGATAGTTGAAGCACCGCCACCAAATGCCGCAGCGATACGAGAAGATAGACCGTAGCCACTTGATGCACCAACAACAAGAACGCGCTTAGGAGCGTTTTTGATAGGGCCTTGTGCTTTTGTGTAAGCAATTTGTTCTTTTACGTTAGCTTCACAACCCACTGGGTGCGTTGTAGTACAGATAAATCCACGAATTCTAGGTTTGATGATCATATTCAACTTCCTTTACAAAACCCCGCTAGGATAAAAGGTTCACCGCCAGTTCGCATCTAATTTCTGTAAAAATGTCACTAAAATGCAAGTGGTTGGATGACTTTGATTCTATTTTTCAAGCAAAACAAAGAAAGGCATCACAATCGATGCCTTTCTGTTGTTTAAGATAGCAAAACTTATCAATTAAGCGACTAAGCCACGCTATCAAGCTTATGCTTTACTTCTTGGTCATGCGTCCTTACTTCACTGAAATCATGGCTAAAGTGGTCAACTTGAATCGCTTTGTAGCGCAATTCATCGGCTGCCAACACTTTATCGACTTCTTCCTGCGTCAGTACATTCGCTTCCAGCGCTTGAGCAAGTCGGTCTTTTAACAGCCCTTTACGTGCTACTTTGCCTTCTTTTGCTGCATTCATCAGTTTGCGTTCAATACTCTTCACGCCATACATCGCAAGGAAGGCATTTTCCATCAGCCCTACGCTGTCGTTTTCATCTTTACCGATGTAACACAGGTGGGTAAGACGATCACGGTGCGCTCCCGGTGTCATCAAGCTCTCTGCAATCTTCACCGTTAGGTTGTCGCTCGGTTTTTGGTAATGGTTACCAAGCGGGAAGATCAGCACTTTAAGCAAACGTCCAACCGCTTTTTGCGGGTAGTTGGTAAACGCTTCTTGCAGTGATTTCGCTGCGCTGTACAGACAGTGCTGCACTGCGTAGTGAACGTAATCGAGGTCTTGCTGTTGACGGCCTTCGTCTTCGTATTTCTTCAACGCAGCCGACGCCATGTAAAGATACGCTAAAGCATCACCCAGTCTTGCCGAGATCATCTCTTTACGTTTTAGATCGCCGCCCAGTGTTGCCATCGCGATATCCGCACTCACCGCCAATGCACGGCTTAAGCGCGTCATTTCTTTGTAGTAAGGCTGAGTTGGACCACTCATGTCTGCTTTGATAAAGCGAGAGCCTGTCAGCGCAGCACCAAATGCCCCAAAGGTGTTCTTAGTGGCGTGGCCGATATGCTTGAAAAGCAGCTTATCAAACTCTTTCGCGCCTTGTTTCTCATCTGGATTTGCCGCCGCTTCCATCTCTTTCAAAACATAAGGGTGGCAACGTGTCGCGCCTTGTCCGAAGATCATCAAATTACGCGTTAAGATGTTGGCACCCTCTACGGTGATTGCAACGGGAATACCAAGATACGGCGATGCTAGGTAGTTCATCGGGCCGTCTTGAATTGCACGACCAGAGTGGATGTCCATCGAATCATTCAAAATCGTACGCGCCATTTCGGTCATGTGGTATTTCGCAATTGCCGTCACAATACCCGGTTTCTCTTTAAGATCCAGAGAAGTGGTCGTCAGTGTACGAGTCGCTTCAAGCAGATAAGTGAGACCTCCGATACGACCCAACGCTTCAGCAACACCTTCAAACTTACCGATCGACATACCAAATTGCTTACGTACGTACGAGTAAGCACCCGTAGTACGAGAGGTTAAGTGGCCAACCGCAGTACCAAGTGCCGGTAGAGAGATACCACGACCTGCAGACAGACATTCCACCAGCATACGCCAGCCTTTACCAGCATACTCTTGACCACCGATCAGCCAATCCATCGGGATAAACACGTCTTTACCGCGCGTCGGGCCGTTCATAAACGCAAGACCAATTGGGTCATGACGTTCGCCGATCTCCACACCTTTATGATCAGCAGGGATAAGCGCACAGGTGATACCAATGTCTTTCTTGTCACCCATCAAGCCGTCTGGGTCGTACATCTTGAATGCCAAGCCCAGTACCGTTGCTACTGGCGCTAGCGTAATGTAACGCTTGTTCCAGCTTACTCGCACACCAAGGACTTCTTTACCTTCGTGCTCGCCGTAACAAACAATACCTTCATCTGGGATACCGCCAGCGTCAGAGCCCGCTTCTGGTCCCGTTAACGCAAAACAAGGAATATCGGTACCATCCGCTAAGCGAGGTAGCCAGTAATCTCTCTGCTCTTGCGTGCCGTAGTGTGAAAGAAGCTCACCCGGACCAAGCGAGTTTGGCACCATCACAGACACTGCAGTACTGATACTACGAGTCGCAATACGTGAAACGATGGTTGAGTTCGCTAGTGAAGAAAACTCACGACCGCCATACGCTTTTGAGATAATCAGTGAGAAGAAACGTTCTTTACGCAGGTAATCCCACACATCTTTAGGTAAATCACGGTCTTCTTTGACGATCTTATGGTCGTCCAGCATTGCCAGCAGCGTTTCAAGCTCGTTATCCATAAACGCTTGCTCTTCTGCTGTTAGTGCCGGTTTAGGGTAATGGTGTAGCTTGGTAAAATCGGGACGACCAGAGAAAAGCTCTCCATCCCACCACACACTGCCCGCTTCCATTGCTTCTTTCTCGGTGCTTGATAACGGTGGCAACACCTTTTTAAACAGTTTGAAAGCTGGGTCACTTACCCATTTTCTTCTTAGAGAGCTCATAGTCAGATCCTTTTGTTCACAGTTGTGGTCCAATTTATTTTTGTTTTAAGTCTTATATATAAAATCTAGTCTGCAGCGACGCCTGCTGCCAAGAACGGTATCAGTTGATCAACGACAGATTTCGCGTCCATTTGCTTACCGTAGTTGCTTTCTGCTATTTCAAGCAGAGCTTGGCTCGATGCCATGGTGAAAACACAGGTGCCCAGCGTAAAGTGCAAACGCCAGAACAATTCTTCTTCGGATAATTTGGGATTCGCTTTCATCACAGATTGAGTGAAGAGAGACAATGTTTCTTGATAGCGCGTCGTAATAAACCAGCGCAAATGACCTTGCACATCGGTATATCCTCGACCGATCAGCAACATAAAGCGGCTCGTGCCGTTAGGGTGTACTTCGTTTAATGAACGCAGTGGAGAACGTAAAGATTCAAACACGTCTTCCATTTTATAGTTGTCACTTAGGTTAAGATTGATCAATGAATCTTGCACCGCGGGCATAAACGCTTCTAGGTAACGGTTAAGCACAGCACGCACGAGCGTCTTCTTATCACCAAAATGGTAGTTGACCGACGCAAGGTTGACCCCTGCTTTACTGGTAATCGTGCGTAGTGACGTGTCCTTAAAGCCTTGCTCTGCGAAGAGTGCCTCGGCGACATCTAAAATTTTATCTTTGGTACTGTTTCTGCCTGCCATTTTAATCACTCGTATTAAACACCTGTTTGAAATATACACTCGATACATTTAAGCAACAAGCCATTAACATCACATTTTTGCAGATTGGTCTGACCAGGGTAAGAAGCCTTTAGTAGAGAAAGTGAACAAAAAATTTAAATTTTTTTCACGATTGAGGGAACTGAATGGAAAAGTGTCAGTCTGATTAATTGTAGTTAGCAGAGCATTCGAAGTTTACAGGCCGTCAAACTTGTCATCTTAACTAGCGCTACTAATTTACGCTGCTTTTTCTTATTAACTCCTATGTTTGTATCCGCCCAGAGCCAGATTGCTCTGGGCTTTTTTTATTCCGCTTTTCATGCAGCGACCTTGATTGGGCTTTACCTGCATTATTCGCTAGAATGCGCTTCCTAATTTCCTTATTGCTTTTGCGGTTATGAAACTTGCCGATACGCCAATTACCCAACACCAGTTCGATGACATCCGATTCTATCTAAAGCGGGACGACCAACTGCACAGCCATTTTAGTGGCAACAAAGCGCGTAAGTTTATGGCGTTGCTTGAGCAGCCCCTTGAGCATATCGACATTCTGATCAGCTATGGCAGTGTGCAATCCAACGCAATGTATTCACTGTCTGCTTTGGCGGCGATAAAAGGCTGGGCGTTTGAGTTTTATGTCGACCACATCCCGCAATGGCTGGCTGATTCGCCAAAAGGAAACTACCGAGCTGCGCTAGACATGGGCGCTAAAATCACAGCGGTGAGCGAATCAGGTCTGCACCCGCGAGAGTTCATTGAGCAAGTTCGTCAGCCGGATGAACATTGCCTAATGGTGCCTGAAGGTGGACGTTTTCAGTATGCCGAAGCTGGAATCAAACAACTGGCAACGGAGATATTATCTTGGACGCGGTTTGAGAACGCTAACCAATTTACCGTTGCTCTCCCTTCCGGTACCGGAACCACAGCGCTTTACTTACACAAACACCTGAGTCCACACGGTATTGAGGTCATTACCTGTCCTTGTGTTGGCGGAAAAGATTATCTCGAACAGCAGTTTTCGGAGTTGGGCGAAACCAATTTTCCGACCATCCTCGAACTCGCGACCAAACACCATTTCGGTCACCTATATCGACAAGATTATTTGACGTGGTACGAGCTACAGCAGCAAACAAACATAGAATTTGATCTGCTCTACGATCCGATGATGTGGCAGTGTCTACAATCTTGGTATCCTGAGAACCAACATAAGACTCTGATTTATATTCATCAGGGTGGGTTATTAGGCAACGAGAGTATGCTACCTCGTTATGAAAGAAAGTTTGGCTTGTCGCCCGAATAAGGAGTGCGAATGCGTTTATTCACTTTGTTAATACTGTTCACCAGCACCAACGTTATCGCTTCAAACCACGTGATATCGACGCCAGGTAAACCCATCATCGGTGTTAACGCAACTGAGCTAGGCAAACGCGTCTGCTTTTATCAAGATATGGCCTACTCTGAAGGCGCAATCCTTGAAGTTGGTGAGCACTACTTAACCTGCCAGAGCGTAAATGATTTTGAGACCAACGGTCAGCTAAAGTGGTTTCAATTAGACTCAGAGCAAAACGTGACGCAGCAAGAGCCGAAGACAAACAAAAAAATAAGCCAGCTCCCCAATTAACAGCAGTGGAACTGGCTTATCGTTATACGTTGCTCTTGTTAGGCGTTTTTGGCGATGACCTTTTCACAAATGTACTCACCAATTGGCATCGCTGAGGTCGCTGCCGGTGACGGCGCATTACAAACATGCAAACTACGCGGACTTTCCGCGAACAAAAAGTCATGCACTAAAGTGCCATCTTTCATTACTGCCTGAGCGCGAATACCCGCCGGATATGGTTTAAGATCGTTAACGGTAATGCTCGGACAGTATTTGTTGACCAGCTTAAGATAGCCCGGTTTCCACCACGAGTTTTTAAACTCCACCAGACCGGTTTTCAAATGTTTGGCGGTCACTTTCCAAAAGCCAGCAAAGTTAAGCATTTGCCAGGTATCTTTGAAGCTGAAGTTAACCGCGCCGTACCCTTCTCGCTTCCAACCTTGTACCGCATTTGGCCCGACCGTAACTGTACCGTCGATCATACGCGTCAAGTGAACACCGAGAAATGGCAGCTCGGGATCTGGGATTGGATAAATCAGATGATTCACCACTTGGTTGTGCTTTTCGTCCAACAGATAGTATTCACCGCGATACGGGACGATTTGGAAGTCAGTCTCAATACCCAGCATCTTCGTCATGCGGTCTGCCATCAGGCCTGAACAGGTGATCATAAAGCGGCCATTTAACTGCAGTGTCTGACCGTCTACCTTGCAGGTCAATTGCACTTCTTCCGGCAGTTCTTTTGCGGCGATTACTTCGGTGCCTAAGCTCACTTGACCACCAAGCTCGGTGAACTCTTTCGCCATCATTTCAGTCACTCTGGTGTAGTTCACAATGCTGGTCGTCTTAACCAGTATCGCACCTAAACCGGTGATGTTGGGTTCGGCGAGTTTGAGTTGTACGGCATCCAACAGTTCCACCTCGATACCGTTTTCGTGGCAGCGTTGATAAAGCGCGTTCATGCGCTCCATTTCCGCATCATCGGTCGCTACCAGCAACTTACCGCAGTTCTCGACCGGAATATCGTGCTTGGCGCAAAACTCAATCGTTCGCTCTACGCCGCGCTTACAGAAATCCGCTTTCAGACTACCTGGCGCGTAGTACACGCCAGCGTGAATAACGCCGCTATTATGCCCAGTCTGATGCTTGGCAAAGCCCGATTCTTTTTCAAGCAACAGAATCGACTTATTTGGATACGCTTGCTGCAACTGCCACGCAGTTGAAACACCCACAATACCACCGCCGACAATAATATAATCGTACATTGCGTTCATAAGGTTTCTACATCCATTCCTTTCATCAAACAGGTTTAGCGACAGAGTCAGCAGCGTTCGTATTGGTATTACGACCGCTGTAGACGAAGATTGCAACAAAGGCGGCGCTGCAGACTAAACGAATTACGACATAGACTTCAGGCCAAACCAGAGCCAGACCGATAGCGACTAGAACCACTCGGATTAACCAATTGATCTCGCCTTCCAAGTACCCTTCAATCGCTGCGACAAATGCGTAAGTACCAATGATGGCAAACGCACCAGTCACCAATACAGAGGTCACATCCCAACTCACCAAGTTAGTGTACGCAATCAGTAGCGGAACTAAATAGAGCCCCTTAGCAATTTTCCACGCCATCAAGCCAGTACGCATTGGCGGAGTTTTGGCAATGGTTGCCGCGGCAAACGCCGTCAAACACACAGGTGGAGTCACATTACTGTCTTGTGATAGCCAGAAGATGATCAAGTGTGCTGATAGCAGAGCAAGGCTCACTGCTTCCAGCCCCAAGCTTTGGTTAAGCAGCGTATCCATAAAATCTGCTGGCACTTTAGATAACATTTCTTTCGCGGTTTCCAGCGCCATTGGTGCGTTAAGCAAGTCCAACTGATCCGGCGCCGCCAACATAAAGATCGCTTTCGCTTGTTCTGGCAATTGGCCTGCCATCAACATATCCAGCAATTGGCTTTCAGCCAACAGTTGGTATAACGCTGGTGCAGACAAGGTACCCAACACGATATACGCCGCAGTCACCGGTAAACCCATACCCAGCACCAATGAAGCGAGAGCAATCAAAACAATCATGGTTAGTAAATCGCCGTTTGCCCAGCCGTCGATCATCAGCGAGAAGGTATTACCGATACCCGTGGTACTAATAACGTTGATCACTAAGCCGATACCCACCAGCAATACCGCCGTGGTCGCCATGTTTTTTGCGCCTTGAGAGAGCGCTTCAATGATCGCTTTAGGCCCCATTTTGTGATTTTTCGAGAACCAAGACGCGACCACGACAGAAATAATCGAAAGCCCCGCCGCATAAGTTGGTGTAAAGCCTTGAACCAACAAAGTCACTAACACCGCAAGAGGGATCAAGTTATGCCATCCTGAGAGCAGTACTTTAAGCAGTGGCTCGCTGCTGGTTGTCACTTTTTGCACGCCGCTACGCTTGGCTTCAATACGCACAAAGAAGGCTACAGAGAGGAAGTACACCAACGCAGGAACAAACGATACCGCAATAATATCAACGTAAGGGATCTGTGTATAAGACGCCATGATGAATGCGCCCGCGCCCATGACTGGAGGCATTAACTGACCACCTGTTGAGGCCGCAGCTTCAACACCCGCAGCAAAGCGCGACGGAAAGCCTGCTTTTTGCATTAGAGGAATACTGATCACCCCTGTCGATACGGTATTGGCAACGCTCGAACCCGATACCGACCCCATCAAGCCTGAGCCAATCACGGCAATAAAACCCGGGCCACCGATAATTTTGCCTGCGGCGGCACGGGCAACATCGATGATGTAATCACCAACCCCAGAACGTACCAAAAATGCGCCAAACAGGATAAACATGAAAACGAACGTCCAACTGATGCGAGAGATCGAGCCAAACATACCTTCTGAAGAGTAAAAACTACGATAGAGCAGCGTTTCATAGCTCAGCCCCGGGAAGTGAAAAATCCCCGTTGCCCATTGGCCCCAAATCACCACATAACTCAAACAGATCAAAATTAACACTGGGATAAACCAGCCCATGGTACGACGGATTAATTCAATCACGATGACGATAGCAAGAATCGCAAAGAACCAGTCACTGGCGATAAATTTTACGCCGCGTTCATACAGCGCGTCTTCGGCAAAGGGGATATAAATAAGGCAAGCCAAAGCGCCAATGGCAATCAGCACGTCAAAAGCGAGCGCGATCTTGCTTTTCTTTAATGAAATATGGGCTGGGTACCACAGCGCACAGATCACCGCAAAACCCGCAAAGTGGGTCGCTGAGATCCACAGCTCAGGCAGTGTGGAAAGTGTATTAAACCAGATATGCAGTAACGAGATCACCACACCGAACACGGTGATCATCTTACCCACCCAAGGGAAATCTGTACGGGTTGGCAGTTCGAACTTCTGCAATTCCTGCTGCAATGAATCGCTCATGACATGCTCCAATACCCCGTCACGAAAACGCTACGGAGAAAAAACGAATATTAAAAGAGGAAAACTACGCCCTCTCATTGCGAGGGCGTAAATGGTCAACTGATTAGTTGACGATCAATGATACTGGGACTTCGATGCCCACTTCTTTGTAGTAACGTGCTGCGCCTGGGTGCAGAGGTAACGGCAGACCAGATAAGGCTTTCTCAATCGCCATCGCTTTGGTGGCTTTATGGATACCTTGCAGGAATGGCAGGTTTTCGTAGATAGTCTTAGTTAACTGGTAGACGTCTTCTTCTGAAATATCGTCTCGTACCGCTAGGAAGTTCGGCTGCGCGATGGTGGTAATCGGTTTATCGACACCTGGGTAAGTATTTGCTGGGATCTCATACTTAGTCCAAAGGTCAAACTCGCCGTTCGCTTGTTTAATTTGCTCATCAGTAAACGATAGGATTTGAATATCGTTGCCAAGCGCAGCAAACGCTTGTGTCACCGCACCCACTGGCACACCTGCTGGTGTATTCATACCATCGATAGTGCCGTTTTGTAGGGCACTCGCACTGCCACCATAGCCCATGAATGCCAAGTTAAATTTGTCTGGATCGACCGATAGACCTTTCATGATCTGACGGCCAGAGTTTTCTGTTCCAGAGTTCTTTTTACCGATCGAGAACTTTTTACCGTTAAGGTTGTTCAAATCACTCACTGTGCCCGTTTGTGTTAGGTCTGAGCGAACAATAAAGTGCTCAACGTTTTGCCACAGCATAGAGACTGAACGCAGTTTCTCTTGCTTGCCCGATTTCTCGTACGGGCCTTGACCACTCCATGCCCACGCGCCGTACAGACCTTGTAAGATGGCGAATTGCGCTTCGTTCTCGTTAAGCATTTTTACGTTTTCACCTGACCCAGCAGAGCTAATGGCTGATAGAGAAAAATGGTGCTGAGGGGCAACTTTTACTTTACTTAATGTCGCAAGCGCAACACCTACTGGGTAATACGTACCACCAGTTGAAGCGGTCGCCAGAATGTAGCTGCGGTCTTCAGCGACAGCATTAGCAGCAAGACCAAAAGAGGCGATAGCGACGGCTAACGTTTTCACTAACTTGTTGTATTTCATTGTTACTCTCCATGTAGAGTTATTCACGTTATGTTTTTGTTAACAACAATCGCTATACAGCAAAACCAATGCCAATTTCTAAGCTGTTGATTTTATTATCTTTAAGCATTTCAAAACAAAGAAATGAGCCATTTTTTGCTTATATCTACGCTAGAGAGTAAGCAAAAAACAGCCGATGGTTCAGAGGAATTCACAATGGGATTTAACTAGATGTGTCACATAAATGAATTTATTGTGATCAATGTTAATAAAAAGGCCATTTTTGCGATGAGCCATTTTTTGCTCATCGCAATTTTCACACATGGCTGTGTCGACTAAGAGTTAACGTAATCGCTACGATTAAGCGCATAACGTACCATCTTCTGATTAAGTGTACGCCTTGGTAAATCCAGCTCTTGCATGACTTCATTAATCCGACCTTGATGGCGCACCAAAGACTCGTGAATCACTTTACGCTCAAAGCTTTGTACCTGCACCGCCAGTGGGATCCCAGCGGCAGCGGATTCAGAAATGGCGTTCGGACGACAAGAAAGGATCTCACCCACCGTAAGCATCTCATCAAGAGCAAAACGAATCGCGACATTGCGCAGTTCACGGACGTTACCCGGCCACGCATACGAGAGTATCGCGTGTCTGTCTGCTTCGCTCGCTTGCCTGGTTTCTGGGTTAGCTTCTTGGGTAAAGTGCTCAAACAACAGTAAAGCGTCATCTTCACGTTCATGTAACGGAGGCAGATGAATTTGCGCGACGTTGAGGCGATAGAACAAGTCTTGTCTGAAATCAGGATGATTAAGCAGATCGTGCTTGGCGGCGGAGATCACTCTCAAGTCGACCGATACTTGTTGATTGCCACCAACTCGTTCAACCACGTTGTCTTGCAGCGTGCGCAGCACTTTCACCTGCATCGACAGCGGCATGCTTTCTATCTCATCTAAGAACACAGTGCCTTTATCTGCAAACTCTAGTTTACCGATACGTCTTTTCGCCGCACCAGTAAACGCACCAGCTTCGTGGCCAAACAACTCACTTTCAAACAGATTTTCAGGAATGGCACCACAGTTAAGCGGTACAAATGGGTGTTTATTGCGCTGACTGAACTCGTGCAAACAATTGGCGACCAACTCTTTGCCGCAGCCCGTTTCCCCATAAATAATCACATTTGTGTCTATTGAGGCGACTTTAAGGATCTGCTCGCGTAGATCACACATCACTTTGCTTCGGCCAATCAGGATTTGTTCTATACCCGTGATACTGTCAAGGTAAGACAAGCGGCTTTCACGCTCTCGGCCTTGGTGGTATTTCTCTACCGCTTCAGACACCGTTTGAGACAAACGCTCAGGGTCAAACGGTTTCTCGATAAAATCGTACGCTCCCTGCTGCAAGGCTTTCACTGCCATGTCGACATCCCCATGACCGGTGATAAGGATAACTGGCACATCGGGCAACCGCTGCTTTATCTGGTTGAGTAAGTCAATGCCGTCAATATCCGGCAGCCTGACGTCGGTAATGATCGTATCGAAATCGCTGACAAGCACTTGATCCAGTGCGACCTGCCCCGCTTCAAATGTTGTGACTTCAAACCCTGCTAGCTGTAACCATTGGCTCGTTGCCTGACGAACGATTTCATCATCTTCAATCAAAGCAATACTGCGAGTCATATGTAAATCCATCTTCTAGACACCTATATTTTCGTGTCTTCAAATTAAGTAAAAATAGAGAATTCGGAAAGGAGCTAGCTCTCACTTCTCAACAACGCTTGCTTAACAACCGATTATTTATTTGTTAGCTTCAGCGACACACTTCTTTGCGCGCTTTTGCCAACTATTGGATTGAAACCCAACGAAAAAGGACATTTAACCTTGGTTAGTAGTCACCGTTACTGGTTTATTATTGTCACCGTGTTTGTTATCGCGGTTGTGAAGTTATCCAGCCAAGAAGTGGTAACCCAATGGCAGATGGAACAAGCGCAAAGACACGCCGAACAACGGTTTCTAAACTATATCGCCGAGGCAAGGCGCTCTTTACAGCGCTTTTATCACCTACCTTATTTGGTGACCAACGACGCGATCAGTCTACGTTACTTTAAAGGCGAAGCCTCACTCGAACCGGAAATTAAGAAACAGCTAATTCAGCTCGATAAAGCTGCCAACACCAAAGGGTGGTATGTTCTATCATCCAGCGGCGATGTGCTCTCATCCAGTGTCGAATCATCAAACTTAAGCGAACGAGATATAGAAGCCATCGTCAGTCGCATCCACCAACAGCGCGAGGCAATTTCGGTTGTCACCAAAAATATCGGTGCGACACCAGACTACTACTTGGCGGCGCCAATCTATCTCGCGTTTGATATTGTTGGTATCGCGGTCGTCAAAATCGACCTCAGCCTGCTAAATGACCAATGGCTGGCAAACGACGAAATCATTTTGCTCCAAAACCCACAGCAGCAGTTTTTCTTATCCAGTGACCGTGAGCTCAACGCGGATTGGTTCAATCAGCATTTCGATGTTGAACAAGTCGAAAGCAGCCAACAACTGTATGACCAATCTCAAATCAAGGTGTGGCGCCTTAACGATAAACGCTATTTGGTTCAGTCCATCCAACTCGACGACCTAAACTGGCAGTTGACCTATCTAACTCCTCTCCAATCCCTGTATCAAACGGTGAGCTGGTTGAGCTGGAGTGTCGCGGTGGCGTGCTTATTCATCTTAATGTTGTTGGTGATTAGTTTTCAGCGCTACCAGAAGCAACTGAGTAATCAACGTATTCAAAAGCTGATCAAAGAGTCGGAAAAACGTCTCAGCGGTATGATCAACAAAACTCACGTTGGCCTTTTATTGTTGGATAAGAATGGCGCCATCTATGACATTAACTTGATGGCGAAGCGTTACTTCAGTCTCTCAGACTCAATGATTAAAAGCATTCAAGCCTGGCAGCTATTTGATGCGGGCAATCCTAACTCGACCACATTACAACTGCTAAAGAACTTGGCTCAGCACCAAGAGCTCGCGGAGATCAGTAGCGTTGAAACCATGGCAAGGCGTAGCGACGGTAGCTGCTTTCCGGTGCTCTTCTCGATCAGTCAGTTCCCTTGGGATTCAACCAATTATTACCTTTGCACTATCATCGACATCAGCAAACGTAAAAAAGCTGAGATAGCGCTGCAATCGGCCAATAAACACTTGCAGCAACGCGTTCAAGAACGCACTCAAGAGTTAGAAAGCGCACAACAAGAACTGATAGAAACCAGTAAACTAGCGGCATTAGGGCGTATGTCGAGTGCAATAACCCACGAGCTCAATCAACCTCTTACTGGTTTAAGGACTTTATTGTCGAGTAACGAGTTACTGATGGAACGCGGGGAAACTAAACTGCTAAAAGCCAATATGACTTTGGTGCATACGCTGATCGACCGCATGGCAAGCATGACATCGCAGTTGAAATCATTCGCGTTCAACCGATTAGAAAAACCCAAGCCAGTCTCGCTAACGGATGCGTTGCAAGAAGTCTTACGCATTCACCAAGAGGCTTTAGAGCGTGTTGATATCCGAGTCAGAATCGCGTCGGACGTGTCTCTAGTTATGGGTGAAGAAGCGCGCCTGAGACAGGTGTTAGGTAACCTAATTAGCAACGCGATTGACGCCACAAAGCATCAAACTACAGCAAAAATTATTGTTAGCACGCAGCAAGATGGCGACAAACTGACGATTCAAGTCACCGATAACGGTTGTGGTGTTGAAGAAGACAAACTGGCAACCATCTTTGAACCTTTCCACACCAACAAAAAGATCGGTGAAGGACTCGGACTGGGTTTAGCAATCACCGCCAATAACGTGCGTGATATGCAAGGTACTATCGTCGCGAAAAACAACGCGGATGAAGGAATGACCTTTACCCTAACGATGCAAGTTGCGACCAATATTTAAACATATAGAACTTGAATATTCAGGTATTTAAATGTTTGTGACATACATGTTCTTTAATCACTTAATAAGCATCTATTTCAATATATAAAACCTACCAATACTCATTTTTAATTAAGTATTTACATAATATTAATCGACTTTCGTACTGAAAATTAAATCTTAAAATCAAGAACCATATATAGGCTTATAAATTTCACCCCAAAGTTTATATAGCGTGATATCTAACTTCATTACCATTCCCATTAAAAATATAATTATCAACAGGAATAATTAATGCACACCATCTTGTTTATTATTAGCGGCTTATTAGGTTATGCCGTGATTTTGGGGTTATGTTTCTTGCTCGAAGGCAAGAAGAGCTACATCTCTTACGGCTCAAAACTCTTCGTTCCACTTTGGCTTGTCGCTTCACTGCTCAACATGTATGTCGGTATTGTCAGTACTGGGTACAGCATATTCGAAGAATTACCAATATTCCTTGTCACTTTTTGTTTCCCTACTTGGATTGTCGTATATATTTGGAAAACACTATCCATACACAACTTCCCGAAGTTTTGAACAAAGCCTGTAATTAAAGGACGATATCAGAAATCCATTTAGAAAATAAAGCGATAACACACCATAGTGCATATTTTCCTTGTTCAAACTTAAATAATGCCAGCACGAGGCTGGCATTTTGATGTCTATAATGTTTCACCGTTTGAGGCAATCACATCTTTGTACCAGAAGAAAGATTTCTTCTTCGAACGTTGCAGTGTTCCCGAGCCATCATTTTCGCGGTCAACGTAAATAAATCCGTAGCGCTTTTTCATCTCACCAGTCGTGAAAGAGACTAAATCGATGCATCCCCAAGGGGTGTATCCCACCAGTTCCACGCCATCTATATTAATAGCTTTTTCCATCTCTTGAATATGAGAGCGCAAGTAGGCGATACGGTAATCGTCGTTGATAGAGCCGTCTGCTTCAACTCTATCAACTGCACCAAAGCCATTTTCAACAATAAATAATGGCAATTCGTAACGCTCGTATAGCTTGGTGAGACAATATCTCAACCCGACGGGATCGACTGTCCATCCCCAGTCACTCGCTTGCAAATAAGGATTTGCCACCGAGTATTGATTACTGCCATCCAAACTGTTTTCGGTACTCTGCTCAGCTTGTGAACTGACCGTATTGGACATGTAGTAACTGAAGCCGATGTAATCCACTTTACCTTGAGCCAGAATCTCTTCGTCCTCTTTTGCCATCACAATCTCATAGCCTTTACGGCTCCAGATTTTTTTTGCGTAATTTGGGTAGTAGCCTTTTGCCATCACGTCTGAAAAGTAAAAACGATCACGCATTGATACTTCTGCCAGCATGACATCGTCTGGGTGTGATGAATAAGGATAGTAAGGAATCATCGCGACCATGCAGCCAACTTTAAGCTCTGGATTCAGGTCATGGGCTTGTTTTACCACCAGCGCACTCGCAACAAACTGATGGTGCGCCGCCTGATACATCGCCTGCTCTGGCTTTTCCTTACTGGTGTACTTAACGCCCGAACAAGTCCAGCCAAAGATATCATTTGAAACATTCGCCTGATTGTTGATTTCGTTAAACGTCATCCAGTACTTAACTTTGTGCTGATAGCGTTGAATAACTGTCATAGAGAATTTGACAAACAAATCAATCACCTTGCGGTTCATCCAACCATCGTATTCCTTCGCTAAGTGATACGGCATTTCGAAATGACTCAGTGTAATCACTGGCTTGATACCATGCTTGAGTAACTCATCAAACATATCATCATAGAACTGCAGTCCCGCTTCACAAGGCCCATCTTCGGTTCCTTTTGGAAAGATCCGCGTCCAAGCGATACTGGTTCTAAAACACTTAAAGCCCATTTCAGCAAATAGCTTAATGTCTTGTTTATAGCGGCCATGAAAATCAATCGCTTCATGATTAGGATAGAACGCTCCGTCAAGCACCCCATCAGTAATCACACGAGGCTGGCCATGTGACCCCGCAGTCACCACATCGATAATACTTGGGCATTTACCACCTTTGTCCCAACCGCCCTCAAGTTGATGAGCCGCAACCGCGCCCCCCCATAAAAAGTTATCTGGAAATTTTTGACTCATCTTACCCACCTTCACTTAGCTAATGAGCGTCTAACCGCTACGCAACCTTGGTTCAGTTAGAGTTCATGTATTCAGAGACTCACCCGTCAATATACTATTCTAGTGATTGGCAAACTGGGCTGGATATCAATTCAGCAGAAGTTGTAGAGTAAAACGTTATGGAAGAAATGAGTGATAACCAACCTAGTTGCACAGGTCGGCGAATGGGTAAAGCACGCTTTCAAATTTACTATTTATGGAAGCAAGTTCAATTAATTCGAAAAATTTGAATTGCGTCGAAAATTAAATATCCCCCCATATTATTTTGCATTTAATCACTAACGATAGTTAGCATTGCGACCTACAATCAAAAAAACATGCTAACAAATGTGACGATTATGCCTAGATTACTTGTACTTATGAGTGTTTTCATTGCTACTTCATCTTACGCAGCTGGCGTTAACATTGCGTGGAAAAGTAAAATCCCTACCCTTATCTCTTCGATAGAAACGTCAAAACATGTCTTTGTTGAAAGCAACAAAGTCGTGTGGGAAGAGAACGGCATAGAACATGTCACACCGTTTGCAAACAGCAACGTAGTCCAATTGAAAGACCAAACGCTGGTCTCAAAGAACAAAACCGTCGCAATGGTATCTTGGGATCTGTGAACACTTCTAGAGAATGACATAAGAAGCCATTTTTGATGGCTTCTTTTAGTCTCGAGTTATATCCCTTTAAACAGCTCGTCTCTGTGATAAGCCAGATAAGGTTTATGCTCTCGCATAACGTGGAAAGACATATCCTCTCTCAAGCCAATCACCTCTGGCGCTTCAAGGTAATCCGAAATAAGCACTTGGCCATCGTCCTTAAAAGAGATAAAGCCGAGATCAAAAGCCTTATCAAGATTAGCCAAAAGCAATATTCCATTAAACTTATCTAAACGTTCTTGGTTATTAGAATCACGCCAAGGCTTAATGTGAGAGGCGAGCAACATCGACGTGTTTCGATAGCCCGTAACAGCGCAACCACCCCACATTTGAACCAATTGAGAGCGAAAATGTCCCTGACCCATTCGGGTTTTCACCATGATCGCTTTTTCTGTATCCGTTAGCTTTCTATCCGACATAACTTGTCGAATGTCTGCATTGACATCTATTTGGGCTAAATCGGCTAAAAACTTACGGTAATGGGACAATGCGGCACTATACATGCCCTTACCTTTCTCATCCCTACGTTTAAAAATATCGAGTTGCTTCGCTTTTTTCTCGTATTCAATAAACTGGCTGAAAGACTTAACCTCGGTAAGCGGTTCACGAATTTCGCCTGCCTCTATTAACCAATTGGAGATAGAACTTCGAACAGCGCCAAGATAGTTTCTCGCCGTCTTCTCTGTTTTACCGATATCCATTAACCAGTGCTGGTACCGTGAAGCCAAATCAGACAAGTTACAAACCAACGCTTCTTTGAGTTCATTGGTGACGATAAAACTCTTCATAAACTCAAAAAGTTCATCATCGAGATAGACGTAGGCAATTGCTTTAGCAGAATAACGGTTGGTATTCGACTCGTTGTATCCATCATTGTAAGAGAGGTGCCAAAATCCTTCACTCCTCAGATGGAAGAATGGATTCTCCGGCGTATTTTTATCGTTACCTTGAGCAAAGTTGTCAAAATGTCGGGTAAAGGCGTCCTTTAGCGGCTGATTAAATACAATGTTGTTAGAGACGATATTGCCCGCTTGAATTAAATCCATAACGGCCAGCAGCATACAGACTTTGTGAGGACTTTTCTTGCCACCTGAGCTATTCATGTTCAGTTGTCGAAACTTGTCTAAATAATACTCGTGCGACATAGCTTACCTCCCCGAACCAACGCCAAGCACACTTGAGCCACAAACACGCCAAAATTGATGAGCTGGCTCAAATTTAAATGAGTCATATTGATCATCAAACTGCTTAGAATTTTGTTTGTTAAAATAAATAGTTGCAGACATAACTAAGTCATTTATTAACATGTCTAGATGATATACGGCCCGATGTGAGAACGCGATAAAGTATTAGAAATGAATGAGTTGTTGTGACAACTATCAAATCAGAAACTGTGGATAAGCTAAGCAGACGATTTGTGGATGACAGATACGAAAAAAGGCCTGATAAATCAGGCCTTTTAGAATGTGGCGGGAGTGAGACAGCAGACTTAAATACGTAACTAAATGAATTTTAATGTTTTAAAAAAATATAAAATAAAAGTATTACCTCAGGTATTACTTTAAGCAAGGCATACGAATCCTTACAAACAAAACGCAATAACAACTAATATCACTCACATAGCAGAAATAACAACCAACATGTGCTTAGCTCTTGAACATGCTACATAATAATCAGCTCGTTGAAAGATGGGTGACTCCCTGTTGTAAGGGATATCTATAAGCATTATCGCGTCAGCCTCCAGGCCCTTAAATCCCTTGACTGTAGAGAACAATACTCCCTCTCCTTTCTGCCAACGTTCTATGTCGTCAGTAATCTCAACTCCTCTAGCTTTACTTAACGTAGCTAAGGAAGAATTACTCTGCTTAAATGGGCTCAAAATGGCTACTTGATTTGGCGTTAACTTGCCCTTATTGACCCATTCATCCACATATCGCTCTACGCGCTTTTGAATTTCAAATCTATTGTCTAATCGAACGATAACCGGCTCATCCCCGACAGGCGCATCAACTTTAGTAGGGATTTGCTTATCAAGAATCTCGCTACACAAACTGGCAATAGATTTAGTATTTCGGCAATTGACCGGAAGATTAAATGGCTGCCCTAACGCAGGTAAAGAAGGCTCTTGATCTACATATAAATTCTGATTGGGATCATAGAAGACATACATAGCCCCCTCGTCACCATTTGCATTGATAAGCTCTAGTGGCATCCACCAATCTGATTGAAAGTCTTGGCCTTCATCAACAATGACAGCATCATATCTATCCTCTAAAACGTCAATTGCTTCCACCAACAGCTCAGGTGCTTCTTCCCGCCAGAACGCGTCTTCATTTTGAGTATAAGGATTAAATGGGATTCCAGCTTTTCTACATAAATCTGAGCAAAGACCGTGGAAATGTGTCACCGTGATTCTGTCGGTATAGACAGGAGAGATGCTGTCCCGCAACCATTTTGCAAGGGCTCTGTTGTAACACACAAGCAGAGTCTTCATTCCTTGGCCAGCAAACTTCTCTGCTTGAGCTTGTGCCAACATGGTTTTTCCTGAACCAGCTACACCATTTATACAAGCTCTTTGTGTATGCGATAAAAAATCTAAAAGCATGAGCTGGTCGTTAGTAAGACGAAATAGTTTTTCTTCTTGATCTTCTATTTTTCGAAAAAGAACTGGCAGCAGAGCAAAACTTGGCGAAATGGACTTGTAGATTTTTTGTCTATCCTCTTTTGAAAGAGGAATTGGGTTTTCACGCCTAACCCATTGAGATAAGGCGGACTTAATTCTTCTATCTAAAAACGGGAGGTCACTTGCAGATAGTATGACTGATGGTGTAGCTCCTACCGGAGTCTCCCCACTATATTCACAATCAGGAAACACGGCGGCATAACCGTAACCAAATGGTAAACTGTTTGCTCCGTTATAGCCCTTTTGCTTAATCTCCGTCTCCAAGAAATGAGTATTTCTTCGTGCCTGTTCAAAAGGGTCTTGAATTGACCTTAGATTGCCATTAGGTAAAACCCGGCTCCATTCACGAGTTTCGCTGTCATATCTAATTTCCCCCCCCTTTACCTCAAGCACCAATATTCCATGAGAAGGAAGGATAACTACAAAATCCGTTTCACCTTCTTTGAGAGTCGTATTACCTTTGTCATTTCTGTCGACCCTAAGCCATGGGTAACTATGATAAATAACACAATCGTCAGGTAACAAATCTACCAGAAACCTTGCGACATCCCTTTCCGACTTAACGCTTATATCTTCAATGTTAACCTTTGGTATTAATCTAGCCAAAATCAATATCCTATTTTTATATAACTTCCATTGCTAGTGGCACGAAATCTAACCACTCATTTTCACTTATTTTAATTTTCTCTGTCGGGCCAAAGCCCTTAACCGTCACAAGATAGTATTGCTGTCCATCAGCAATATTTTGCTGCTTATTCCAGCGATAGTTGCCCAAATACAGTTTTCCATCAAAGCTGATTATGACCAATGTGCCAGCTTTTGGCTTGCCCTGGTTAGAATCACACTTGATAAATTTCCGCACATCTTTAAAGCCAGTGTTTTGGTTTTCAAACTCTATGCGTACAGGTTCACCCTCTTCCAATGCCTTTGGCGCATCATCTAAATTTATTGTGTTTTTATCTGTAAGCTCAGGACTATTCTTGTTTACAAAGACCGATGAAGTATACGGAAGAATCTCTTTGGAATTAATCATTGCGTCGAGCTGACTGCAGATATCTGAGGGAATAGATCCCCCCTCAATATTGATACCCATTTCAATATTTCTATCAAGGGCAGCCTCGGTCAAATTCGCACTAGTTATAAAAGCACCTCTCTTATCAGCAACTGCACACTTTGCATGTACTCTAGCAAAGCCAGCTTGATACTTTTCCCTGTTCTCGCGTGGCCAAATATATAGCTGAATATTTGGAATATTGGTATATAGCCTCTCAAGCGTCTTTGCAAAGACACCAGACGACTCCTTATCCTCAGATTCCAAAAGCATTTTTACTTTTACACCTCGAGCAATCGCTTGTTTAAGAGCTTGCTCAACATTGGGTATCTTCACCAAAACGAATGACACGATAAACAGTGTCTCATTGGCCGAGTTTATAATGTCCAATAAAACTTGCTCAGACCTTCGAACGGGAAACATCGTTGAATCAGGTCCAGTCCATACGAGCTCTGTCGATTCATGCTCTCT
Organism: Vibrio hepatarius; assembly: GCF_011806575.1. Lineage (GTDB taxonomy): Bacteria > Pseudomonadota > Gammaproteobacteria > Enterobacterales > Vibrionaceae > Vibrio > Vibrio hepatarius_A. The sequence continues at coordinate 11,869 of NZ_JAATOO010000014.1, read as the reverse complement.
GTGTCTTGACAACGAGTAAGAGGCGCCTAGTATCAACGCAGCTAACTCTTCACTTGTGTAAGAGCTATTTTTCCAAGCATTTAAAAGCGAATTAAGCGCTTCATTAGAAGTATCCGCATTAAAAAAGCCCTTAAGAACAAAGGAGCTTTCGGGAGCCGTCACTCTAATTTTCCGTGAAAGAGACTTTATTTTATCAAGATGTTGACCTTTGACGATCTCATAGACACATCGAAGTAAATCATCCATTAACAATCAACCCCAAAAAACGCAGCTCCATCATTATCTAGAGTTGGTACTACCAATGCTCGGTCTAGATAACGGTTGTTTTTTTCACATGACGTTTCAGCAGCAAAAGTACAAGCGTGACATGCAGCAGCATGTAAAGTCCGGTCTTTTTCTGGATTATGCTCAGAGCAGAGTGGATCCGATGAACAAACTCGCGCGCGATTTAATGCTTGATGAAGTAGTCTTTCTAAGTTTTCAGCTTTCCCTAACTCCACTAGCCCTCCAAGAGTCCCATCCGAGTCAGCAGCAGCGGTATAAATTAAGATACCAGCTTGTTTTTTCCCACCGCTTGTATCACCATAAATTCTTTCACGAATACTCGCCGCGTTGTAACCACACTCAAGAGCGAGCTCTCTAATTAGCAAATGAGCAATTGTATGTAACAGGACGTAACGAACCCCGGGGTACCCGCTATCTGGAGATAGCCCCCTCGCTCGCCTCCAGCCTTTATGCCCATTAATTAACATTTCATTGATAGCCTGAACAGCCGGAATCTTCTCCCAATGATTCAATTCGTTCTCATTGAAACGAATAAAAATACCTTCACCATGTACCTGACTAGCAGGTATCCAAGTCGGCGCATCATTACATAACGAAGCCATTGGTGGCTGTTCATCAGGACTATTACTTTCCTCTGGAGCTTCTACTCGAGTGAAACCAATTAAGGCATTAACTTCCCTCAATCGTTTCAGTAATAAAACATTAGATATTTGCTTTTTGTATTTTGTCGGTACACTTGTCGCTTCACTCAGAAAGTGCGGCCAGTCAGTTGGCGGGCTAGGCTCAATGAATACATCCCACTCGGGAGCTTTAATATCTTCCTGAGTTACAGTATCTCCAATTTTACCTTTGTGAATCGCATCAATAACAGCCCATACTTCTTCAGGAGAATACTGCTCTATACCCGGTAAAGACGATGTTTTAGATAAAGTTCTTATAGTAATCTTAACTTCAAGAGCTGACTCTGCATCTTTTAAATAATCCCAGCCATCCTGAACCAACTGAATAATCGGGTCGCGAGTTAAAGGAATTGCTAAAGCTGACAGCATGATTGGAAACCAACTATTAGTTGCCCCTAGTAGTACGCCTTTAGCATCTTCATCGCAACTAGAATCAAATTTGTCTAAATGAGGGTGCCGTCCCCTACAAGCAGGGAGATTTTCCTTACCTGCTTTTCCAAAAGCTTGAGCTAAATTCCGTTTAGCGTCACATTCATCACACTTAACCCACAGGTTTTCTGTTTGCAACGAAGCACCGCTTTCGAAGAAACGCAAACCTCCAGTACAAGTAGAATGCCCACCGTGCACATAGTAGCGCCATGGGAAGTCATCTAAATGGCCATTTCGACATGCTAGAAGAAAACGAGCCGGAACTGCATCTGCATCTTTCGCAGTTTTATCCCCTTTGGATCCTCTGCACATTGAATGAACAAATCTCGTTTGTTCTGGCCTGAATCTGTTTTCTTTAATATCAAAAAGTCCAGAGTCATACTCTGCTAACATTCCGCACTTAACACAGCGTAACCATCGAGGAAATGGCCTCACTGGAACTCCCACTCGAGCTTCCGCCGAAAATGGGTCACTGGACTCTTTATTTGGAAACGGTGGCATCCTCATACTTTCGACTTGCTGTCCAAGTACTTTTTTTACCGCAGACAGTAGCCGAGCTTCAGTGATAGGAGGACACCTATCTTTATCCCAACGGTCGATTCCCTGCGTAACAACCGATAGACTTGGCATATCTATTAACGCTCCTGGTCCATAGGTCCAAAGAAGCTGACTCGGCCTTACATCTCCAACAGGAGTAATGTTTGAAATCGTCTTTTTACCACCGCTCATTATGAATCACCTCCTGTTGCACTTTTCTTCTTCACTGTAGGCTTCCAAGAAGGACCAGCCGGGAGCTTTTGAGTATTCATTTGTAATTTAACTCCAGGCTCAACTTCACGCATAGACATAGGAACAGTAAATCGCCCCCACTCACCTATACCTGGTTTATTAATCAAAGCGATCTTCGAGTCGACGCTTTCCCCTTTCTTCTCATAAGCCACCGTACGGCCAGGAACATGGGTTTCTTTTACCCACTCATCAACTCTCTGTTTAATAGCAGCGCTGGCTAATTTCTTTGACTCAGAGCTCTCTTCGACCAAGTGCACCCTGTTCGTAATTGAACTAATCGTTGTTTGAACAATACTTGAACTTGGCGATTTTAGTTTTGCTGCACCATCATTGGGGTTCAACTCGTCATCGCTTAAACGCATTAAACTCAGCATTGAGCCTGTTAGGCCTCTATCCATCGCTCGAGGAGAAAATGGAGTCACTGATTGCGCTTCAACATGTTTGTAGAATGTCGAATGATAGTGCTCGAAAGTTTCATAGTGGGATAAATCTCTCGGCCTTGACCATGTCAATACGGTACAAACCATCCCCGGGAAGCTACGTCCAACACGGCTGGTAGCCTGGATATATTCGGCAGTACTCTTTGGCTGACCATTGACTGCCATCACTCCAAGTCTATTAACGTCAACCCCTACTGATAACATGTTGGTTGCTAGTACTACATCAATAGCGCGACTTTCTCCCTCATCCCACCTAGTAACATACTTACCTTCGACAGGATCGAAATCTGCCTTAAATTTAACGTCTAGCTGATCAAGATATTTAGGGATGTCTTGGCTTGATACACGAGAAGTCAGTTCTCGTATATTGTTAACACTTCGCTGCTGCAACCCCGGTCTGTCAACCAAACTCATTTGCACTCTATATGAACGGGTTTGAACATCATCCTCTGCCAACCGTTTCATACCGCCTAATTCACGTAACGAATTGAAGTAACCAACACTGGTCATATAGGGATCAGCTACTTGACCAAAGCGTTCAAACAATGCTTGAGATGCTGTCAAAAATGCTGTGTATACTCGTATTAAGACTGCAGGTCTTGCACTGCCAGGGGAACACACTCCGATATAGCGGCGACCGTAGTGCTCTTTGATTGGTCGCTGGACAGAAAAGAAGTTGTCTTCAATATCTAAGCCATGTGGCGGAAATACCGCAACTTGACGATTAAAAACTCCACTAACTTGTTGTTTTGCTTTCCTAACCGTTGCTGTCGAAGCAATAACTTTAGGTCGGATAGTCTTACCGCCAAGTGTCCATGAGCACAACTCATCAACTGCGGTTTCATATAGCCCCACCATTGTCCCTAAAGGGCCGCTAATTAAATGGAACTCATCTTGAATGATAAGGTCTGGCGGGCGGATTTCAGAAATAGCTTTGACTTTTACTGTTGGGCCTGCTTTAGATTTTGGATGGTTACCATTACACGAATTCGAATCAGACCAGATCAAACCATGCCGTTCACACTCAAGGCTTGCTTTACCAAACAAGTTTCTTATTTCACCTCGCCACGCCATCATCGCAAACTTATCTACCGTGGCAATCATCATTGAAGGTGGACGGTGGTACATCTCTTCATCAACGACTAAAGCTGGAATACCCGGATGTGCTGAATTGGCAGACTTACCTTTAGAAAACTCACAGCGTGCTTTTTTGTCCCCACAGTAGATTGCTGTTTGTAACTTATCCTTGTTAACTTCAATATGCTTACCAGGATCAATCGCTTCACCACACCATGGACAACTCGTTAACTGAGCCGGTGATGAACCTCCTGCATTATATTTATCAGGGTCTCGAATATTTTTTATCGCTTTTGCGCTATCGTCAGTGTTACCGGGCGCAACCTTATTGCCAACCCATAAGCCGATAGTAAAAGGGTTTTCTCCAAGCCGCATATCACCATTTTTCACAAACTCTTGACGAATGACTTCCATTGCACAAATCAATGTAGTCGCACGTTGAAACTGCTGGAGTGTGAGTAGTCTTAGGGTATATCGCATAATTACCGCTAAGCCTCGGCTTACATCATACCCACCCAAATTGCCCTGCAAACGACGAATCACCATAGTGAATGCAGCCACACCAAGGTAAGCTTCTGTTTTACCACCACCAGTTGGGAACCATAACAAGTCGGCAAACGACTCAGCCGATTCTGTTCTATCTTGATGATCAGGCTGTGCTAAAGCAGGAATAGATAACAGAAGGAATGCAAGCTGAAATGAACGCCATGAGTAGTTTTTTGGATCTTTATAAAGTTCATCAACTTTTATAGCTTTATCGGTTCTACGTTTATGGGCATAAATACTCTGTACACGTTGTTTAGCCATAGCAAGGTTTGCAAAACGAAATGCTTCTAATGCATTGTCGTTTTCGGGATCTGCTAATACCTCTATGCCTTCCTTTAAGCGCTGATTTATTTCGGAACAACTAGCAATAGCTCGATATGCAGCATCATCATGATTGACGACATCATCACCTATTCGGTGTTTCTGCTCACCTATCCACGCGGTGTAATCGTCGGTCATCTGAGTTAACGCAACGACAAGCTCTTCTCTTGTCATTTCAGCTAACTTCAGCATATTCAAATAGCCACCGGATACCATTGCCTTTAGCGCTGGCCTGTCTCCATCACGGAGGCCTGGAACTTCCGTTACTGGCACTTCATATTGTGGCATGACAACAGTTTTGACTTTCGACGCCCTCTCGACGTCCTCTGATGACACATCTGCATGAACGGCGATACCGTGCCCAGTGGCAAATTCCACTTGGTGACGATAAACCATTTCCAATGATTCACGCTCCAAGTCCTCACCATCAGGCTTAAGTACCGGGCGCTTGCGGAAAACGTCTTTGTTTGAAGATTCACTAACCGCTGAAGCCGAAATCTCCGGTTGGAAAACCCACGCTGTATCTCTGTTTGACTCTGGTTCTTCTTGTGTATTGACCAAGAAAACTGTAACAAGTCGATCGCCATTTTCATTCGGCTTTCTCACAGTTCCCTGAATAACGACAGCAGGGTTTTCTTTGTCGATAGCAACAGACTTAATCGACCCCGTTTCTAACGGCAAGTTTATGGAACCACCACAAGGTATACGTTGCCAAACTTTAACTTTGGCACCTTGCGATTCTTCACCTGTTTCAGGATCAGTATGAGTCTTGTACATATCATGCTCATAGAAGCGCTGATAACGTCCCCAAGAGGCTTGAAGCTCAATACATTTTTCCTCACCAGACACACAGAATGTAAACCCCATGCTTGAGGGAATTAATGATTGGTTACTCGCAGCATCAACCTCTTCGCTAGAATCAGGGTCAGGCTTAACACTGCCAGACGGAGAGTCAGATTTCGTCGAGGTAGCTTTGACTATTAAATCTTCAGGCTCATCGTCCTCATCACCAGAGCCATCAATACCAAACTCTCCACCTTTTTCAGCAGCATCCAATGGTGCCAAACGACCAACTAAATAGCGGTCACGAACACTCATATCAAGGATTTGCTCATGAGGTCCATTTGCAGGACCTAACAAATCATCCATCACTGCATACTGAAGCAGTTCCCTTACATAAACATCATCTTGAATGAGGGGAACTTCAGCTAGCGTTTTACCTAAGAGCTTAGGGATCTCTTCAGCAAATGTTGTCCACTCAATACGAGATATTTGACCTGAACGCATAAACGGCACTGCCACAGATAGTTCAGATTTCAGGTACTTATCGAAAAATAATGTTGTTGAATCTAAATCACTACGCTGTCGGTAAACACGTCCTACACCCAGTAGTACATTTGTGCTATCTACCACAAGTACCCAACAGCCTTCAACAATACCTGAGAATATTTCTCTCTTACCATGCAACTGTAAGCAATAATCCGCACAACGTGAATTACTTGGTTTTGTAGTGTTTAGTGCAATAAATGCTTTGTTCTTAGTTTTCCTAACCATTCAACCCTTATCCTTGTTCAGCCTCATGCCTAGCTTTGTTCAACATTGAGAGACGATATAAGATTTCTTCTCTAGCCTTCTCACTAATAGTAAAGCGAGTATTTTTTCCCACAGGTAAGTAACCAACTTGATGAAAACCAATGTCCAGTTCCAAATCATCGAATTCATATGCAGCCAAAACCACATTATTAAGCTCAGTTTGTTTTTCTCTCAAAGCTCTAATTTCACAAGAGTCAACTCTGGAGTCATGTAAGTCATTGTAAAATTGAGTCATGCCAATACCATTTTGTTCAAGGTATTCACATCTGAGTTTAAGGAAATCAACACCAACATTTCTCAATTCTTCATGATTTTTTTCCCAAACACCTTTAGGGAATGGGTATGTTTCAAAAATATCACCGTGCGTATAGCGCATGTCATTTTTCATTTTTGAACAATACTCCCAAGCCCATATCGCATGTATGTCAGATGACAAAACGGCAATCAACTCGTTGCTATCACTGGTAATAACACATAGAGAATCACCAAAAATATATTCACTCGACGAAAAAGTAAAACAGGGATATTTAGTTGCAGCTCTAGCAAAAACTATAGCTTTACTTAATACATTTTCACCAAGGTTAATCTTACACTTATTGAAAGATGCCCCCCTTCCAAGAGAACCATATAATTCTGGTCTCGGCCTTAAAAACTTCCACCAGCACTCTCTAGCCCCCTTATCTTTATTTAAAATTCGTTCGGGCTTAACTGTTTTCTCAAGATATTTAAAGACTGAAAAATATTTCTGAGCCTGTTCTTCATCCCAGTCAAAAAAACAAATCACTTTACGAGAAGGTTTCTGTGACGGATTTTGGTTAACTTCTCGACCAATTAAATAATCGAAAATAACATCTTTAGAGCTTGGGTCTTCTTTAATTAATCTTTCCGCAGTAGAATCATCAATTAAAAAGCCATTTCCTAAAATTATACTACCCTGATAAACTTTTTTTAAATTAGGCTTAAGTTTTAACGGCGACCAATTATCACGCCCATTCAGACTCGCGGATATTTTATTGACGACACTTCCATTTATGGTTCTTTCTCCGTGCCAACTACCGTTTATTAAATGTATTCGGCTAGTTACAACATTCGCATTACCTGGCCAAACTTCATTTGGTACTGCTTTAAATATTTCAGCCCTATGCTTTAATATTTGCTCTAAAGATACTTCTCGCGTATTACCCTCAGCTATTGTATTAACAGCAATTAAGCCCATAACTCCGTTCTTTGCTGTAAGCTTATGCGCTTGAAGAAAAAAATATGCAACTAAATCCGCAGAACCTCTTTTACCATCAGCTAAACATTCAACTAAATAATCGCGATAACATGTACCCATGAATCCCGTTATTTTTTGACCACCAAGGAATGGAGGATTTCCGACAATTGCGTCAAAGCCACATCTTTCGGTACTGAATACCTCTGGAAACTCTAAACACCAATGAAAGGCCGTTCTTGCTTTTTTCCTGTCTTTTAGGTCAGCAGACAAGCCATCTAAGGCTGCAGCCTTCAAGTCATGAGTACACTCTAAATCACCAGCTATTGATTGCGGTAACAAAGCAGCAAGAACAGAAGTGTCAGCTAACTTTCCACCAGACTTTAATGTCATACCAACCAATGCATCTGCTACTAACTTTGGAAACGCTATTACTTCTTTAACCTGATCAGCCGCGAGTTCCATTTCCGCTATATCAGACACTCTATTGATATCATGAACTGCTATTTGTTTTCTCAGTTCAGCAGCATCTATTACCAACTTTTTTACTTGCTCTGCAATAGGCAGCTCTATCAACTGTGATTTTTTAGCGTGGTACGAATTTAAGCTTAAGAAACAGAGCTGATCTAGGTTATGTATACCAAGCAAGCTATCTCCTGACTTTAAATTATGATCTAAAAAGCCAAACGGACGTCCCTTAGATAAAGTAACAAGCCAAATTGATAGTTTTGCTAGCTCAACGGCTAGCGGATTAATATCAACACCATACAAGCAACATTCTGAGATTAATCGCTTCGCAATAATCAAACGCTCTTCAGCATCAATAGGCAACAACTCCATAGTTTCATCGTGAGTCGTTACTCCTTTCACTGTGACAAAAGCACCTGTTTGCTCGGCTATTAACCATGATTCACACACTCGTTCAGCCAGCCATCGACACACTTGAACAAGAAATGCACCAGAGCCCATTGCTGGGTCACAAATTTTTAGATCAAGTAGTTCTTCTGGTGACTTAAGCTGCCATTCTTTGCGAGGTTTACCTTCAGCAGGCCCTGTATATACAACGGGCTCAAGTGTTTCGGTCACTATGGATTCGGTTAGCGATTTAGGCGTATAGTGAGAGCCTGTTTCGCGCCTATCAGATCCAGTTGTTAGCATAAAAGCATCTTTTGGGTAAAGCAGAGGGTTCCCCCAAGCATCAAACCTTAGAAAGTGGTAATAAGGCTTAATGCGCTGACATAGCTCTATGTCGTTGTAGCACGCAACCAGAAGCTTATCGATATCTGCGTCTGTCACTTCTTTCTTCAAATCATTCGTGATTCGAGATGCAGAACTTCCCGTACGTTCTTTAAGAAGTTTCTTCAGTGCAGGCAAACCATCAAGAGATGCAGAAGCCAACTCCCCTAACTGGACCCAAGGCTTTTTGCAGCTTTTGCTACCAGATAACTCCAAAGTAACATCAGGAGCACGCTTTACCGTCTGCTCCAACAAACCTTCATAGACATAACCAATTTGTTCTACATCTAGCGCTCGATAAGACAGCGTTCTACCTTGATACAGTTGAATTGCATCAAGGAACAATAAGACAGTACGGTTATCAATTGGTAGTGGTTTTGCGTCATCTTCAAGCCAGCTGCTACCTTTTTTCCTGCCTTCTAAGAAAGGGAACCTATCGGGATCAAAAAGCGAGCCGCCCAACGCTGGCATTCGCATGTTTTCATGCTCAACACCAGAGTAAACAGATCGGAAGATAGCTAGTAAACGCGCCCATGCATTTTTACGATAAGAGAGCACTTCATCACCATGTAGACTCGCATCTTCTCTCAACTTAGCTCGCAGTGTCGATATTGCATAATTAGCTTCATAGGCTTGATCACCTAAGAGCAATAGACCACGTTCTTCCGCACAAAGTAAAAATACCAAGCGCATCATTAATGTTAAGCCAGCCTCGTATAACTCTTCAGGCTCAACGCCTTCCAATAGCTCTCCATTGTGATCATGGTTAATGCGGTCAATCGACTGAATAAGCACTTCAACCGCTCGACTTACTTGAACACCAAGTGTTTGAGTGACATCATCTTGATGCTGCAATGATTCATCAATTAACTCTGGGAGAGTTTTAGCTTCATCAAAGCCGTTAAATACAACCCCTATGTTAAACAGGCTATAGAATGCTTTTAACGTTATAGGTTCAAGTCCCCATAGACGAGCATACCAGCTGGCATAGGTCGTTATTCCCCCAACAGGAGCATCAATGAACATCCATTGTTCTCCATTTGTGATCAGCCCTAGTCGAGCTCCAACACCTCTACAGAGGTGCGCCATTCGTTCCGCTGGCGTTGTAGACCAACTATCCCCAGTTAATACTTCACTTAAAGCTGTACCTGCCGGATAGGTTTGTATCAACATATAAGGCTTAGTTTCATCACTGGCAACAACTGCATATTCAGGCTTTATCGTTACTTGATGTTCCGGAATAGTAACTTCAATGGAGGCATGCATCTTAGATTGATCTTTAAGTACATCCCCATCTTCATCCTCGTCTAGATCCAATCCAAATTTTAAAACCCAGTTGGTCCATTGCTGATGAATCTTGTCTTTGATTTTTAGATCTTCTGGTGCATCACTATCAATGACTTCTCGCCATTCATCGTAAGTTTGACGAAACTGTCTCTTCTTTACTGAGTCTAGTTTTTCAAGTCCCTGCGGAAATGCTTGATTAAGAATAGGCTCAGCCAAAAACGGGCCTGATACTTCAATGAGTGACAGCCAGTCGGCATGTTGATTTGTGGAAAATGCCATCAGTTCGCCTCACACAAGTTATCTGGTACCAGGAAAATTACCGCTACGGGGAATGTACGGTCGATGTAGTTTGCGTAGCGTTTCTCGATTGCTTCGGTCTCTGCTTTTTTGTCTGATTCTATTCGCTGTTGCCTTGCTTCTATTGCTGCTCTGTCTTTTCGCACTTCAGTCCTCTCATCCTCTCCAAATAAGCTCAACTGTTCATGAAGAACACCTTCGAGAGATAGCTGTTCACCAATTGAGTGATCTAACTCATCCAGCACGGTTGTAATATCATCTATCTCTTTCTGTTTGAGGCGATCTAGAGTACTTTCCAAGTTGGTAAGACGCTCTTTTGATCTTGCTTCTACAGACTGATGAATTGATTGGGCTTGATTCGTAAATCTGGTTTTTAGCGCATCTTTCGTTTGCTGAGAGACTGATGCCGGTATTGATAGCTCAAGCCATTTGTGTATTTGATTCACACCTCTCTCTCGACTATACCCACTGTCTTTGAGATAACCACCAGCGTAGGTAATTTCTTCATGTAGGCGGTTATGAGTCCCACCAATTACAACTAACCTTGATGCAACAATCGCAACCACACTTTGCAGTTCTGTAGAAGGGACACTCCTTACTGTGACTCGGTGGAGCTTATCGTCCTTCTCCCAAACTTTGCTGCGTAGTAGTCGTAAACACATTTGTACTAAACGATGATTCAAGTGCACAAGTACTACATCATCTCTCCCTTTAGCAACGTTATGATCAAACGTTATTGGCCTAATCTGTTTAGTAAATGGGTGGCGTAAACCTTTATTACAAGGAGCCCAAGAGCCTGTAAACTCCGGCATTATGTACACACTACCTTCAGGTGTACCTGCAAGAGTTGTTGGTTTTAGTGACGGTTTCTGAGCAACTTCCAAGGCAGTCTGAACAGCAGCGAATACATGTTCAGGTGTTAAGTGAAAATCTTCTTGAGTCGAGATAAGTTGCTGGTGTAGACGCTTTATCTTTTCTTGTAAGTCCCTCTCTGCTCTGACCGCCTTTCTCGCTTTGGCCATTTTGGCTTCAGCTTGTAGTGTATTGAGTTCAGTCGCACTACCTTCTATCAAACCCGCCATTTGAGGTGCAATCACCGGGTTTACACTACCCATATCTTCACGCATCGACTCTAGCTTGATAAGTGCTCTGATGATGTCGTCTTTATGACCACCAATAGTGTCACTATCGGTTGCTGAGCCAGCATCTACAGGGTGCCAGATCAGAATCTCTTTTGCCTTTTGGCCGTGCCGATCGATACGGCCATTACGCTGTTCCATTACATTTGGGTTGTATGGGATTTCTAAGTGTATTAGACAATTACAATGATTCTGTAAATCAATACCTTCGGAAGCTGCATCTGTAGCTAGTAGGATTCTGACGTCAGATTGCTCTGGATGGGTTTGAAAAGCAGCCTTAACATCCTCACGCTCTTCATGATCCATACCGCCATTGATGATAGCCAAGCGTTTACCAGCCAACCCTTTTTCAGTAAGAATTTTTTCCAACCATTGTTGGGTAGTCCGATACTCCGTGAATAGAATTACGCGCTGGTTATTCCACTTTTTACCATCTTTTAAGTTCCGGTTTATCCAGCCACAAATAGCTTCAGCTTTTGAATCTGACTGGTGTTGTGCTAATTGAGCCCAACTCCGCAATTCATTTATTAAAATGCG
>NZ_JAATOO010000013.1 GCF_011806575.1 Vibrio hepatarius | reverse complement strand
CCCAGACCCTCCCCCCCCCCCCCCCCACACTCACCATCAGTGATTTTGTATGCACCGCTACCTACTGGAGGTTCAGATAACGGCTCAGATAAGTTTCTTTCTTGCCAGAAGTGTTTTGGAAGTACACGAGCAGACTGAGCAAAGCTAAATAGCTTCTCTCGATTTGGCTTGGCCATATCAATGCGCACCGTCAAATTATCTTTAGCGGTCACCGACTTAATATCTTGGTAATAAACTCGATATTGTGGAACCCCTTCTTTCATAAACTTATCGAAAGTGAACGCGACGTCATGAGCAGTGATAGGCTCACCATCATGGAAACGCGCTTTAGGGTTGATTTTCAGTTCTAACCAAGTGTAATCGTCTGAGTAACGTACGCTTTCTGCAATCAAAGGATAGTAAGCATCAATCTCGTCGCTAGGCGAATACATTAACGTATCGTAAAGTTCTAACGTACCTGCGGCTGAAACACCACGCGAGGCAAAGCGGTTAAAGTTATCGTATGTGCCTACTTGACCAAAAGTCACTGTGCCGTATTTTGGTGCTTCAGGATTAACGTAATCGAAGTGGGTAAAATCTGGTTGGTACTTTGCCTCTCCAAATCCAACTAACACTGATGTTTCCACTACTGCAGCAGATACATAGCTTGCTGACAGCGCCAATGTACATCCCAGTACAAACTTGCGCACAATTCCCATAGACGACTCCCTTTTTAATTCTTTTTTAGTCAGGCTACTATACTATTAATTAGTATTAATAATTCAAATACTTGGATAAGTATAGAAGTCCTCGCCTTTTCTGTGAACAATTTGAACGCCTGTCCCGCCTTACTCACAACATTAAGACAAAAACAAATCCTGACAATTCTCCTGCCTGCACAAATTATTTCACCAGTCAGTTGTCACTTATGTGCTTAATTTACGTACTACACTTCACTAACACGGAGGTAAGTTATGAAACTAGCACTGGCAATCGGTCTGACAATCGCAAGCAGTATGTCTCTGGCCGGAGAAAATAAAATTTACAATGTAAATGGTAGTGAATACGAGGGTTACTGGGCGAAAGTAAGTGATGATGCACCTTTGGTTATCATCGTTCACGATTGGGACGGGTTAACCGATTACGAAATGAAACGTGCGGGTATGCTCAATGAGATGGGCTACAACGTGTTTGCAGTGGATATGTTCGGTAAAGACATTCGTCCTGAGGAAGTCGACCATCGCCGCGCTCTGACTGGCGATTTATACAAAGACAGAGAAAAAATGCGAGCGTTAATGCAAGGCGGGTTGGACTACGCGTATTCGCTTGCCGGTAAAAAAGGCAAAACTGTGGTGATGGGCTACTGTTTTGGTGGCGCGGTTACACTAGAAGCCGCAAGAGCGGGTATGGCGGTTGACGGGTTTGCAACCTTCCACGGCGGATTACAAACACCTGAAGGGCAAAATTACCAAGCGGCGAAAGCACCAATCTTAGTGTTACATGGCACTGCGGACTCTTCTGTTACTATGGATCACTTTGCAGGTTTGGCCAAAGAACTTGAAGAACAAAAAGCCAAGCACGAAATGATTACCTACAGTGGCGCGCCTCACGCGTTTACCGTGTTTGGCAGTGATCGTTATCGCGAAGATGCCGATAAGAAATCTTGGCAACGCTTCTCCGAGTTTCTTGCGGCTAATACTCAGTAATACAGCCTACGCAGTATCAAACAAACCAATAAGGGCTAGATATCTATCTAGCCCTTTATTTTGTTCGCTTAACGCTATATTAAGGAGCAGAATCCAACTCGACTGGTAGATAGTGTTTCGGCTCTAGCTTCAACCATTCTGGTAACACGGTACCAATCGAAATCGATGACCAAGTGCCTGACAAAATCCCGATAAACATCGCAGTGGCGAAACCCTGCAACGCGCTTCCGCCCATAATCCAAAGCGCGGTAACGGTCAGCAACGTCGTTCCAGAGGTCACCATCGTACGCGAGAACGTCGCCAAGATAGCTTGATCGTTAATGGTTTTAGTATCTTCAGACGGCTTTGCAATCAGCAGTTCACGAATCCGGTCAGCGATAATGATCGAATCATTGAGTGAATAGCCCAAAATCGCCAAAATTGCTGCAAACACCGTCAGATTGAACTCCATCTGCGTTGCGGCAAAGAAACCCAAAACCAGCACCACATCGTGTATTAACGCCAGCAACGAACCACTTGCCAAACGCCACTCGAATCGAAAGCACAGGTAACCAAGGATACATAGCATAGAGACAAGTAACGCCAAACCACCTTGCTCTACTAAGTCTTGACCCACTTGTGAGCCCACCATGCTGTTGCTAACAATGGAGACCTGGTGAGACACCGTAGACAGTGACTGGCTTAAGTTCACATCTGTACCCTGATCCGGAATCGGATAACGAATCACCCAACGCCCCTCTTCATCCGAGTGTGTCACCGTCGTGAACTCACCCAGTGTCGGTTGCAACTGCTCGAGTAACTGGTTGTGAGTAACGGTGTCATCGACTTGAACTTCGGTCACCATGCCACCAGTGAAATCTAGCCCCATGTTTAGGCCATTCATACCAAGTGAAATTAATGACACAACCATCAGTGCGATAGAGACAAAACTTGTGATGTAGCGAATTGAACGAATATTGCTTGTGAGATATTTAACCATGATTACACCCTCACTTCGCGGCGACTATCACGTCCCCAGATTAAATTAATGATTGCTCGAGAAGCGAAAATGCCACTAAACATACTGGTCAGAAGACCTAAGCCAAGCGTCAGCGCAAAGCCTTGAATCGGACCATTACCAATCGAGTACAGGATTACCGCGGTGATCATGGTAGTGATGTTCGCGTCTAGAATCGTGCTTAATGCACTACTAAAGCCCATGTCAATCGCTTGAGCAAAAGTTCGTCCTTCCGCCATTTTGTCTTTGATACGCTCGAAGATCAGTACGTTGGTGTCCACCGCCATACCAACGGTTAGCACCAAACCTGCAATGCCCGGTAACGTTAAAACGGCGCCCGGTAGCAAAGCGATTAAGCCCAGTAGGCTGACGATGTTAATGACAAGTGCCGTATTCGCTACCCAGCCAAGTCTTCGATACCAAAGCGCCATAAACGTCAGTGTCATTGCCATACCTAGTGCCAATGCGGTAAAGCCGTTGTGGATATTCTCAGCTCCCAGCGAGGCACCGATTGTACGCTCTTCAACAATCGTTACTGGTGCGGTCAATGAGCCAGCACGTAACAATAGTGCAAGGTTTTGCGCTTCATCCACGCTGCCTGCGCCTGTAATGCGAAATTGGCTACCAAGTTGAGCCTGAATCGTCGCCACGCTGATCACGCGCTCGCTTCTTACCGTTTCACCTTTAGAATTGGTGGTGTATTCGCTGTAGACCGTCGCCATTGGTTTGCCGATATGTTTTCCGGAGAACTCGCTCATCAGTTTGCCACCAGCATGGTCAAGCGAGATGTTCACCTCAGACATCCCCATTTTATCGACGCCTGCGCGCGCATTATTGATGTGTTCACCAGTCAGCACAGGTCGCTTCGCTAAGATCACATCTCGGCCATCATTATCTTTGAGTACAATGTCGCCGTAGCCAATTCCTTCTGACGGCGATTTCGCCTCATGGAACGCCAATGTCGCCGTCGCACCAATCACATTCTTCGCTAGAGACGGGTCCTGCACGCCCGGCAACTCGATGCGGATGCTGTGCTCACCCTGACGTTGCACCAACGCTTCAGTGATACCCAGCTCTTCAATACGATCACGCATGATCTTCAGGTTTTGCTTCACCGTAGCGGTTTGAAACTCATTCTTGTATTGCAGTGATGGATTCACCGTGACAGTTTCAGTGCGGCGGTTCACTTCCCAATCAGGATAGTTTTGATTCAGGAAGCCGACGACTTTGTTGAGCGCATCGACCGATTTGCTACTGACTTTAAACCCTTGCGGCTCAAACTTCTCGACTTTCAGCCCTCTCAAACGTTCTGAACGGATCATGTCGCGTAGCTCGTCAGTCAGTGTGTTGCGCTGTTCTTCAAACGCTTTATCAACATCGACATTGAGTAGAAACTGCACACCACCACGTAAGTCGAGACCGAGCTTGATTGGCGTGAAACCCATCTCCCCCAGCCATTTCGGCGCGACTGACATGTACGAGAAGCTGATACTGTCCTCTTCACTCATCACTTGGCTAATCGCTTCACGAGCATGGGTTTGTTGACTCTCAGAATCAAACACCAGTGTTGTCTTATCACCTTGGCTGGAAATCTCAACAACAGGGATTTGCTTACTTTCTAAAAATTGGTTGAGTTTGATTGGGTCATTCAAAACACCCGCACGCTGTGACGTTGTCACTTGAAGTGCGGGTTTTTCACCGTACCAAGTAGGAATCGCGCTCAGTAACAGCAACACGACTGTCACTACCAAAACTAAATATTTCCACGCAGAGTAGTGGTTCATCACCTTCGCTCGCTGCGTTTTATTGACATTTTTTCGCTTCATAAGCTTTGTTTTCAATCCGTATATGCTCCCGGCCATAGTACCGAGAGAGAAAAACTGACAGCACGACAAAACCTGAGCACGGGCTACAAGACCTACTGCTCACGCTATCTAACTGAGTTGGAGTTTTAAAATGATGCGGATTAAGCGAATTGGCTGTTTAGCGCTACATAGAGCGCGTTGGTGTCTTTCCAGCCGGAAATACGATGGTTGGAGGTAAAAGATGTGGATGTCCAATATTGATTGACCAATATCGGATGGCTATACAGTTTGTAAGGGGGAAGCGAGTTTAGATTGAGCGGCGTTGAGTCCGTATCAGAGGCTTCTCGGTCGTCCAAAGTACGCTGGGACAAGCTCCAACGTGTCGCATTAACAATAGCAACAACATTCGCACTGTCGTCGGTATTAGAAACCGGTTGGGATTGAGGGCTCTGCTCGCTTCGCGCTTGTTCAAACAACTGCTGATACGCAGCGTCGCTTGATGGGGTTTGCGTTGACTGAGGGTTATCGAGTAAACGTCGAGCATCACTTTCAGCTTGTGCAAAGAATGCGGCAGCCTGCGATGGCAAGACCATAGCAAGCAAAGAAAAGCAAAGCAGCTTGATGAGACGCTGAGTCATTCAGTCAACCCAAAAAAAGAGACAAGCTGAATCATAAGTCCAAGCTTGTCTCTCCACAACTAAATAAATCTAAAAGATAACCTTTCATATTTGATAAGAATAAAAACCTCTTAACGATAGAAAATCTCACCGCTGCCGACATCTAGATACACTTTGTTCGCTTGCTTCAAACCTCCGCAGTAGACGAAATAGACATCACGATCTTTGAAAGTGACCGAACGCATCCAACCTTTGGTTTCTTCAAAGTCGCTAGGGCGGCAGGTTTTCTCTTTCAATAACTTATCCGTCTTGGCGACAAACACTTCAAAATGGCGTTTGAAGTCATCCGACTTTTCAATATAGCTGCTGACGGTTTCCAGACGCTCTTCTTTGCTGATGGTTGGCGGCACTTCTAAAAGCGCATCTAGAGGTACCCATTCTGCTACCTCTTCACCGCCTTCTTCATACACGTAGTAACGCGAAACCCTGCCCCAACCGTCTTTCTTTTCGAACACATGTAGCTTATCACCACGGTAGAGCACGCTCTCGATAAACGCCTCTTTATCGGGTTTCTCTCTAACACCGAGCCTTTGCGGACTTACGTAATAGTCCGTGACGGGTGGTTTCGTCTCTTTGACTGGCTGTTTATCTTCTATCGATGGTTCTGGGGTTTCGGTTGGCGTTTCTTGCTGAGCCAGCAGCTCGGCTTCTTGCTGCGGTTTGAAATAAAAAATGTAGTACCCACCGCCTGCACATGCCAAACCCAACAATAATACGACCACCATAATTAACTTTTTCATTTCTGGTCAGTCTCTTTCCTATACTTAAACCATCCGAAACTATTGATTATTAAACTTATGAGATGGCTTAGAGCCTTTATAACTATAACGGCCATATTGTCGATCACTTTACCTATTCCTGTTTTCGCCGCGCAATGTGACGAGAAGAGCTGGAATCAATCCCTCACTTTTCAAAAACGGGTGGACGCTTGGTATAACCAGCAAGCGACCAAATACAATGATTTTCTCAGCCTACACAAGCAACGTGTACTATTGCAGCAGCAATTCAGTGAACAAGAACTCCGTCGTTTCTGGCGCACTCAAAAGCGGATATTCATCAATACAATGAACGCGCAAATACAGGCAGCCAATGAGACGGTAAGCCAGCTTGATCAGCAAATTCATGCTGTGAGTGACGGAGCTGATATTATTGACAAAGCCATTACGCACTGGCGCTCAATCAATCAACAATGCGAAAAAGAACAGCAGTTTATTAACAGCGCCACCAGCCTAACCTATATTCAAGCTAACCAAATTCTCAAGCTCGAACAGGAGAAACTTGTCAGTAAGTTGAATCAGCTCAAACGTATTTATCAATACGAAGCGGATTTACTAACAAAAACTCAGCAATAACGCCTTTCCACTGACTTATCGTTCCAAAACATACAGATTCATAATCAGCGCCTATTTATTACCTCAGGCAAAATTTGATAACAATTATCATTTGCAGTCGATGGCAATCATGCTTTAGTATTACATCACTGTTAGTGATATTTATGTATACCCTTGAAACTCGCACTCTCTTTAAAAACGCTTTGTACTATTTGGCTGGTGGGTATTGGTATCGCCGCCTACACTGTCACTGCGATCTATAATCACGAAACCCAGCAATTCCACTCCCAACTCGAAACACGGTTATCCAATAAAATTCACGCGTTGAATCAATCATTACAAAGTACCAAGTTACTTCTAGAGTCTACACGTGCATTTCTGATCCATAGCAACCAACCAACGCAACATCAATTTGAGCAGTTCCTTGAAAACCGAACGGGCATGAACGCCAACGTGCAGTCGATTCTCTGGGCTCCCGCGATCAGAAAAGACTCGCTCGCGCTACTTAAAGAACAAGCCAAGCAACAAGGTTTCCTTGGTTTCGATGTGTATCCACCTATCACGGAAACCAGCGATTCCGCGTTATTCAGCCAGATGACGTTGCCAGTGTTCTATCTCTCTTCTCGCTTTGAGGCGAGCAATTATCTAGGTTGGAGACTCGAGTCTAGACCAACTAGCCGCCAGGCCATTGAGGAGGCATTGGCAAGTGGTCAGGCAGAAATCATTTTGTGCGAAGAAGACAACCAAATCGTTGCGCGTGTATTTCTGCCGGTTGTCAGCAATGATAAGCAACTAGAAGGGATTGTGGTGGCGAATATCATCGTCCATGAGTTCTTTCGCTTTATTTGGCAAGACCTGCTCAACTCGACCCATACCCTAATTCAAGTGGATAGCTTAGACAGCGAGCAAATGTTGTTTCGCTCTCACCTTAATACCAACCTCGATTCACACAGTTTCTACCAACAAGTTACCAGCGTATCGCGAGATATTAGCGTACCTCTGGTTGACCGAAAATGGCGAGTTTCTATCACCGTGCTCAACACATCCGGCAGTATCTGGTTATACAGCGGTGGCGCGGTAGGCATGATTCTTCTGTTGACGTTATCGGTCACACTGGCAACCAATTTTTACGCAACACGTTTGGTCGTTTCTAATCGGATTATCGAAGAGAAGACCAAATCACTTGCGAGACAAGCCGTCACCGACGGCCTAACGAATATGTACAACCGCTCGGCCTTAACCCATGAGATAAACTTGATGTTAGAGCAACTGCGAGCAGGAGCAAGCAAGGGGTTCTCAATTCTTTTTATCGATCTCGACCGATTTAAAGTCATCAACGATTCGCTCGGTCACATGCTCGGCGACCAAATTTTGATTGAAGTGGCTAAGCGTATTCAGGGCAACTGCCGCCGTGGAGATATGGGCTTTCGCTTTGGCGGTGACGAGTTCATTATCTACCTTCCTGAACTCACCGATCCACAGGAGCTAACACGGATTTGCCAGCGCTATAGCAAGCTGCTCAGCGAGCCTTATACCATCAACCAGCAAGACTTCCACATCGCGGCGAGTATCGGCATATCTATCGTCACCGATCCCAAGCAAGATCTGACCACGATTCTACGTGAAGCCGATACAGCGATGTACCAAGCGAAAAATGCTTCGCACGAAAAAGTGGTCTTTTTCCACGATGAAATGTTCAAAAAAGCACAGATGCGTTTCCAACTGGAGCAAGACCTAGCCGTCGCGATGGAGCTGCGTCAGCTTAACCTTGTTTACCAGCCAATCTACGCTACCGATAGTGAGCACGTCACTGGCTTTGAGGCACTACTGCGTTGGAATCACCCAAGTCATGGATTTATTCCACCCGATGTGTTCATTCCTATTGCAGAAGAAACCGGGCTGATCATTAAAATCGGTGACTGGGTCGCAAAAGAAACCTGCAAAACCATCGATCGCCATTGGGACTCCGGCGTAGATGGACCACTGCGTTTTAACATTAACGTCTCGGCAAAGCAGTTTGAATCCAACCATATCTACCACAGCTTAATGGGTATATTGGCAAACTATGATTTTCCTCCAGAGTGTCTGGGTGTAGAAATAACCGAGTCGTTAATGCTTAGCCGCAGCAAATGCAGCAAGGAGAAACTGTTACAGCTTAAGCAACTCGGCATCGTGCTTTATCTGGATGATTTTGGTACGGGCTACTCATCACTGTCGGTACTGAAAGACTACCCTGTCGATATCGTTAAAGTGGACAGAAGTTTCGTCAATGGGCTCGCGCAAGGGGACACAACCGGTGACAACTTATGTTTAGCGATTATCAATATGGCGCATACGATTAAGATGAAAGTGGTCGCAGAGGGTGTGGAAACCTCAGAGCAGTTGGCATTGCTCTCTTCGTTTGACTGTAACTACGTTCAAGGCTACCTGAAATCTAAACCGATCACTGGCTGTAAACTGGAAACTTTTTTGTTCCCCCAAACGAGAAAAACGGCCTAAAACAAAATCTATGCGGGAAAGAGTTTCAGGCCGTGGATTATTCTTAGTTACTTGGTTTTGATTGAATAAGCGCAGTTACAATTTGTCGCACTTAGCCGCACAAATAAAATCGTTTTGGTGGAGTCCTTTAATCGAATGGCTCCACCAAGTCACCGTGACTTTACCCCATTCCAAAAGAATAGACGGGTGATGGAATTCGTCTTCCGCCAACTGAGAGATTTTATCGGCAAACGCCCATGCCTGTTTGTAGTTTTTGAACGTATACACTTTCTCAAGCTGCGGAATCCCGTCTCGCTCCAGTATTTGCCAACCGTCCAACTCTGTGAGTAAAAGTCTGCGCTCTTCTGCACCTAATGCGATTGCATCACCGCTGCACGATTCACAACGTAATTCATCAAGCATGTGTCACTTCCTTTGGTTCAAATAATGGGGGTAATAATCCAGCTTTCATCGCTTGCCTTACATGGAACATCAAATCCATTTGGCTTAGGCGATATAGCTGTTCAATGCTGTCTAAAACAAAATACTCTGGCTGCATAATGTCGATGCGATAGGGCGTGCGCAGCACAGTGTGGATATCGAATTTGTCCCGTAGCGGCTTGGAATCTTCTAGCGCGTAAATGGTTTCCCCCGGAGAAGACAAAATACCACCGCCGTAGATCTTTAATTCATCACCCTCGTTTACCAGGCCAAACTCAACCGTAAACCAATATAAACGAGCCAAATAAACGCGTTCTTTGCTGGTTGCTCGTTGACCTAGCTGACCGTACGTATGGGTAAATTCAGCGAATTGGGGGTTGGTCAACATCGCACAATGACCAAAGATTTCGTGGAAAAAGTCCGGCTCTTGCAAATAATCGAATTCTTCTCGCGAACGCAAAAAAGTCGCGACCGGAAACTTCTTATTCGCCAACAGTTCAAAGAAACGGTCAAAGTTGATCAGCGCAGGAACCGGCTCAACCTGCCAACCGGTTTCACGCATTAAAACTCGGTTAATCTCGGGTAGTTGCGGTACTCGATCTAACGGTAGGTCGAGCAACTCCAAGCCGCGCAAATACTCTTTACACGCTCGTTGCTCAACGTAGCCCAATTGGCGTGTGACCAAGTCATGCCAAATGCGATCTTCTTCGCTACTCCAGTCAACAAATCCTTTGTCGTTCACTGGGTTAGATACATACTGAGTCATTGCCTTTCCTTTTAACAATTCCTTTACATAAAGCCTATCCCTATGCTGATCTGGTGACAATTACACCAATGATATTCGAGCAAAAGTACCTGTAACATTATCTTTACATTTGACGTTTTTTTGCTTATTTATCAGCCATCTGATTATGCTCGGATGTTTGACTTTGTTCAGGTTTCAAACAAAACTTAAGCGATAAATCAGGACTATTGGACGAGGACGTCATGCAGCAGTGTGTACAACCAAAAGCAGAACCGATTTGGGTTCCTAGCCAA
This sequence comes from Vibrio hepatarius, assembly GCF_011806575.1. Taxonomy (GTDB): domain Bacteria; phylum Pseudomonadota; class Gammaproteobacteria; order Enterobacterales; family Vibrionaceae; genus Vibrio; species Vibrio hepatarius_A. The sequence goes on along the minus strand of NZ_JAATOO010000013.1, from coordinate 123,802 downwards.
CAACGAATTGAATCTTCTAATCTGCACCAGTTCATTCAGCACGTTAATATTCAAGGGCATGACATCCACAACTACGAAGAATTGCATAAGTGGTCGATTGAGAACCCGCGCGATTTTTGGCTAGAAACGTGGCAGTTCTGTGATGTCATTGGTTACATGGGCGAATGCATTGCGGGTGAAGGGCTATCTAAATGGGGCGAACACACACCAAGCAGAGACACCATCTGGTTTCCCCAGGCACAACTGAACTACGCAGAAAACCTGCTCTCTTATGCGTTTCAGGCACCTTCAGATATCGCCATTTGGTTTACCAACGAACGAGGCGAGCAGCAAACGCTCACCTGGCAAGAGCTGTGCGATAAGGTTTCGATTGTACAACAATGGTTGGAACAGCAAGGCGTCAGTCAAGGTGATGTGGTCGCCGGTTATCTACCCCATATGCCTGAAACCGTCATTGCTATGCTTGCCACCACCAGCTTAGGTGCGATCTGGACATCGACCTCTCCTGACTTTGGCACAGAAAGCGTGGTTGAGCGATTTGGCCAGGTGCAGCCTAAAGTCCTTTTCTGTTGTAACGGCTACCAGTTCAACGGCAAAGCTTTCCCTATGGGAGAGAAAAACCGCGCAATTATCGACGCGTTACCAAGCCTTAAAGCGACGTGCCAGATTGACTATCTCCCGCTAACAGAACGGGACAATAGCGGACAACTCACCGAGTGGCAGTCGGTCATGGCGGATTTTATCCCCCACGCGCTCCACTACCAACGCATTAGCTTTAACGACCCGTTGTTTGTGCTTTACTCGTCGGGTACAACGGGCAAACCCAAGTGTATTGTCCATTCCGTAGGCGGGATTACGCTTAACCATTTGAAAGAACATCAGCTTCACAGCGATATTCAACCCAAAGACCGAGTGTTCTATTACACCACCTGTGGCTGGATGATGTGGAACTGGCACGTATCCGCTCTGGCAAGTGGTGCAACGTTGGTGATCTTCGATGGTAGCCCAATGTACCCGGACCAAAACGTGCTGTGGCAATTGGCTGAAAAAACAGAAGTCAGTCTATTTGGCACCTCGGCTAAATACCTTGAAGCGTTGCAGAAAGGTGAATTTAACGCTCTGCAACAATTCGACCTCAGCTCACTCAAAACCTTATGTTCAACGGGCTCTGTGCTTTACCCTCAGCAGTTTGATTATGTCTACAACAACATCAAACAAGACCTGCATTTAGCGTCGATTTCAGGCGGTACTGATATCTGCGGATGTTTTGTGATTGGTAACCCTATCTCTGCGGTTTATCGCGGCGAGTGCCAGTCAGCAGCGTTAGGGCTGGATGTCGCAGTATTCAATGAACACGGAGAATTGGTTATTGCTGAGCGCGGTGAACTGGTATGTCGCAACAGCTTCCCCAATCAGCCACTTGGCTTCTGGCACGACGACGGTGAGCGTTACCACAACGCTTACTGGGCAAAGTTTGCCAACACTTGGCATCACGGTGATGATGTGAAGCAAACCGAAAATGGTGGGATGGTCTTTTACGGTCGCAGTGACGCAACGCTCAATCCTGGCGGGGTACGAATAGGTACTGCTGAAATCTACCAACAGGTGAACCAGCTAGACGGCGTGATCGACTCAATTGCGGTATCTCGTCATGTGAATGGCGATGAAAAAATCGTCTTATTTGTCCAATTGGAACCAGAGTGTAAACTGGATGAACAGCTCGCTTTGGAAATTCGCGCAACGCTCAAAGCCAAATGTTCACCAAGGCATGTACCCAGTGAAATCTATTCACTGAGCGAAATTCCAAAGACCAAGTCAGGCAAACTGGTTGAGCTCGCGGTTAAACAGGTATTACACGGACTGGAAGTAAAAAATCAAGGCGCGATCGCTAACCCTTGGGTGTTAGAAGAAGTCGCTGAATTTGCACAGCGATAGACGCAGAAATAAAAAAGCCCGGTCATCCACCGGGCTTTCTAATTTGCTCAATAATTACTTTTTCGCAACCGCCATCAGCACTTTGAACGTGCCTTGCGGTGTATCAACATCAAAAGGTGTTGTTACGGTTACTTCATCAAAACCAACACTGGTAAGCACCTGTTTTGCGTGCTGCGTTGTCATTCCACCGACTTCGTCTTTATCCGACAACCAATCCCAATGGATAAAGTAGCCGCCTTCATCGACCAAACTGTAAACAATGTCTGCGACGTCGGCGTAATTAGGAATAAAACTGCAAACCGATGACGCAACCACCGCATCAAACTGGTTGCGAAATGCCGGATGCATCGCCACTAAACCGCGGGTGAGCATATCAACCACTGGCTCAACGTTGTGTAACTCTTTTTTATCCAGTTGCTCGATCATCGCTTCTGAGCTATCTAAAGCAACAATATCTTTGGCGATAGGAGAAAGCTTTTGGCTTAGCAATCCAGTGCCGCACCCAAAATCAAGGATGTGCGCACCCTTAAGATCAATGATATCTTGCAGTGACTCATAAACTTTTGCCGCGAAAACCGCTGTCGATTGTTCTTTTTCCCAGTCTACTGCGACATCATCCCAACTCGTAGCCATCATGATCTCCCTATAACTACATTCATTTGGCGTCCCCCAAGAGTATCAAAACTGCATGAAATTCCTAGCATTTCGAAGCGGAAAACGGACAATCTGCGATTATTATTATACTATCGATGAAAAGATCACTGATAACGCTTAATAAATGAACTTATCTCAAATCGAAGCTTTCTGTAGTGTCGCGGATACGGGTTCTGTATCGGAAGCCGCACGACAACTGGAATGCAACCGTACAAAATTAAGTATGGCAATCAAAGCATTAGAGAAAGACCTCAACATTGAGTTGTTTGTCCGCAGCGGTAACAACCTGACCCTTTCAGAAGCCGGTAAAGCCATTTATAAAGATAGCCAAAACCTGCTGGTCACCGCACAACGGATTCGTCAAACTTGTGCACAGGTCTCAGGCGAGTTTAACGCCGAGGTATGGATTGCTCGCGACGATTCACTGCCAGACGAAATGTGGCAAGACTTATCTCATAAGCTCAATAAGCGTTTTCCAGCAACGTCTTTTAATACTGTTCTCGCTTCCTCCGGTGACTTAGCAAACTTAGTCGCTACCCAGCAGGTCGATTTCGCATTTGGCGTCGATTACGAGCGTACCGACGATCCACACATTGCTTATCAACCTTTGGGTAAGATACGCATGATGTCGGTGTGTAAAGCCGATAACCCACTGAGTAAACTGCGCCGAGTATCAGATGATGAACTAAGAAATGCAATGCAAGCGGTGATGGTGTACCTCAATGAAAAAGACAATCCAGAGTTACAACCTTTTTCTCTGCGCCATATCGGCTTCTCCAGTTTTGATTACATGCTCAATACCATTCTTGAAGAGGATGCGTGGGGTGTACTGCCAGAACCGCTGATTCGTCACTTATTGAGAAAGCAAAAGCTGGCTGTAATCAAACATACTTACGGCTTAACCCAAGAAGATTACTGCATGTTCACCGCCGCAGGCATGGCAGAGCATCCAGGGATGTCGTGGCTGGCGGATAAGCTCAACGAATATTTGTTCGACTTCTAACGTTATCTGCATGCATTTTTAGACAGCAAATATCACTGAGCGTCAAAATAATTGACACAAAAATACACGTATAACTAATTGATTTTAAACAAATAAAAGCCAAACCTATCGTTAAGTGTTTGTTTATAGCACAGAATGCGTTTGTAAAATCCTCATATTTTGAGAAAACTATAGAGGTGTTTTACAACGAGATTTTGGTTATGTGTGCCAGAACCAGCTTAAATGAGAAACGAACCCTGACCTTTTCAGCCCTTTTAGCCTCTGGCTTTGCGGGTGGTGGTCTAGTGCTCGGTTTACTTGTTGGCTCACTAGTCATTGTCTTTGACGGCGTCTATTCACTAGTCAGTTTACTGTTAACATTATTGTCACTGGCCGCATCGCGATACATTCAGCGTCCATCGAAGTCACTTTTCCCATTTGGTAAAGCAATCCTTGAACCCGTTGTCATTGCGATCAAAGGTTTGGTGATCTTGTTGGTCGTGAGCTATTCGCTTTATTCAGCCATCATCGCGATGTTCAATGGTGGTCGTGAAGTCGATGCTTCCATCGCCACTTTGTTTGGTGTTGTAAACGTTATTGGCTGTGGTTACGCGTGGTGGTATATCGCCAACAAATCCAAACGCTTTTCATCGGGTTTGATTGCTGCAGAAGCGACACAGTGGAAAATGGATACGCTACTGAGTGTTGCAGTAACACTTGGGTTTATTTCAGCTTGGTTTGTATCAATCTCACCTTTCGCAGAATACGCAGTGTACGCAGACCCAATGATGATGATTTTAATGTCGTTCTACTTTATTAAAGTCCCGTTCGATATGCTTCGCGAAGCGCTGCGAGAGCTACTAATGATGTCGCCAAGCGACGAAATTTGTCACGCGGTAGACAAAGAAGTCTCTGCACTCGAGCAGCAGGTATCGCAAAAACTTAACGTGGTTGGCGTAGCCAAGGTGGGTCGTGAGTTGCGTGTCAGACTTGATGTTCACTCAAAAGGTAACCAAGTCGAGGTTGCGGAAGTCGAAAGAACACGACGCATCCTTAAAGATAAACTCTCTAAGTTATCACTCGACCTCAATCTGACGATGAATATCGCAAGCTAACGCTAAACAAAGTTACAAACTGAAAAGCCACCAAATACGGTGGCTTTTTACGTCTCAGGCTTCTTCAACCGCTAACGTTAAGTGGTAAAAATCTTTATCACTCTCTTCAATCGCGTAACCTAGTTCAGTGTAGAAACGAAGCGCTTCCGAATTGGCAATAAAGCTCGATAATGTCATTGTTTGGCGGGATGCATCGATCGCTTCTTGCTTCAACAAATCCATCACTTGCGCACCAATACCTCTTCCTTGGAATTCGGGGAAAATAATCAATAGGTGAAGATGCAATCGCGTTGTCACATGTTTGTAGCAAACAAGCCCTACTCTTTCTCGACCTTGATAAATCCAGAAATACCAGTTCAAATCATATTCGTTGGCCAATCTTGCACGTTGAAAGTTGTCATCCCAACCAAACACTGCGTCCACATACGGAAATAGCGCCACTTTTGTGACTGAAAAAACTACTTCCATTTCACTATCCTTGATGTTTATTAGTGCAACTTTCATACGATTATAAAACCTAACGCTTAAAAATGACCGAATCGAGTATTGTAACAATAGTGTTGCATATCATTTGCGGTACAAATCACTACACTTTTATTAATAGCAGTAGTAACTTATCACTTAGCTGCACTAACACTCCAAATCCTTACTTTTATTGAGCTTTTTGTTAATGCTGAATCAATTTTTTATCACCGATGTTGAGAACGTAAATCTAATGACGGGCAGTTACAAGCTGTGGCTTGTGATTTTGTCAGTCTTTGTGGCGTCTATGACGTCATTTTTTGCGCTTCGACTGGCAGCAATGGCACGTCATATCGTCGATACGTCACATCAGAAGGTCGCCCTTCTATCTGGTTCTCTTATCATGGCTGGCGGTGTTTGGAGTATGCATTTTGTCGGAATGCTCGCTTTTGAAATGCCTCATGATCATGGCTACGATTTACTAATCACAACCCTTTCTGTCCTGCCAGCCATCATATCGTCTTACATCATGATCAAGTCATTGATTGATAACAACGACTCGCTAAAAATCTTAGTGCGCAATGGCATCGTTGTGGGTGCAGGTATTGGTGCCATGCACTACCTAGGGATGGAAGCGATGCAGATGGATATTCAACTGTTATATGATCCTTACTGGTTTGCATTGTCGATTGTTGTGGCTGTAGCACTTTCGTTTATCGCCCTTTCTGCGCGCAGAGCATTACGCTCACGTTTTCCGTCGATGCGTTCTTTACACATTATTCTAATTAGCTCAGTCACCATGGGATGCGCAATTGCAGGCATGCACTACACTGGTATGGAAGCCGCTCGTTTTGTCATACCTGATTCCATGATCATCCACTATGTCAGTGACAAAGCGCATGACCAGTCGTTCTTAGCCATTGGTGTGGCAATTGCAACCCTCTTCGTCTCTACGTTAGCCGTCAATGTGAGTTCGCAGCTGCGCTACCGCCAATTACTCAACGAAAAGACCGCCGGTGAAGCGCGACTACAGGCTATTCTTGAAACCGCAACTGACGGTGTTGTGACCATTAATGCAAAGGGCATTATCCAAGGGGTCAACGGCGCGGCAAGCCGAATTTTCGGCTGGGAAGAGCGTGAAGTCATCGGAAAAAACGTGTCAATGTTAATGCCAAATCCACATCGAGATGCTCACGATTCGTACTTAAGTCGCTATTTCGAAACGGGTGAAGAACGAGTTATCGGCTCTCCGCGTGAAGTTTACGCTCAACATAAGCAAGGCCACCTTATTCCTGTGCGCCTCGGGGTTGGACGAGTCAACCTTAAAGACGAAGAAACACTGTTTGTTGGTTTTGTTGCGGACATTTCTGACCGTAAAGCGATGGAAGAAAGACTGAGAGAGAGCCAAGAGCGCTTAAGCTCATTGATGCAAAATATCCCGGGAGCATCATTCCGCCGCCGTTTAGACAAAGACTGGACGCCCATTTTCTTAAGTGAAGGGATGTTCGATATCTCAGGCTATTCATCGCGTTTGTTCTTAAATCAAGAGAAGTCATTCGCTAAGTTAGTGTTCGAAGAGGACTTTAAATATGTCTGTGAGCGCATTCAGTCACTCGATGCCCATAACTCTACCTATGCGATTGAATACCGTTTGAAGCACCAAAATGGCGAGCCGGTTTGGGTGCTGGAAAATGGCCTAGTAGTAAGGGACGAGCAAGGTAACGTGAAGTGGATTGACGGTGTAATGATCAATATCTCGACCCTGAAGCAGGTCGAGCACGAACTGATCAACGCAAAACTACTTGCGGAAGAAGCGGCGGAAAGTAAAGCGAACTTTCTTGCCAATATGAGCCACGAAATACGTACACCGATGAACGCGATCATCGGTTTTACCGACATTTTGCTCGATTCAACCATCAGCGGTGAGAATCGTCGCCACCTTGAAACCATTGAAAAAGCGTCTCGATCGCTACTTCACTTGCTCAATGACATTCTTGATAGTGCCAAGCTAGAAAAAAACAAACTGGATGTGCAACCCGTGGCGTTCAACCTCGCCAACTGCGTCGACACCGTGATTTCCACGCTATGGCTCAACGCAAAAGGCAAAGGGATTGACCTGTCACTGACTCTGTCTGATGAGTTACCAGAGGTGGTGTTCGGCGCAGAAGACCGTATTCGTCAGGTGTTAATGAATTTGGTGGGTAATGGCGTTAAGTTTACCGAAAGTGGCAGCGTCAGCTTAGACGTTACCGCAGTCGACGGCGAAAAAGATATGATTCGCTTTAGCGTAACGGACACTGGTATTGGTATCGCACCGGAACGGGTCAGCGCGATCTTCGATCCTTTCACTCAGGCGGATTCATCTATGAGCCGCCGCTTTGGTGGGACAGGCTTAGGTACGACGATCTCACGCCAATTAGTTCACCTGATGGGTGGAGAAATCTACGCAACCAGTGAATTGGGTAAAGGCAGCTGTTTCTACTTCGATTTGCCCCTACCCGCGAGCGAGCTAGAGTCAGAAGTGCAATCCGATCTCAAACTCACCCTGCCACCGTTACGAATTTTGGTTTGTGATGATATCGAGCAAAACCGCAAACTGCTAAAAATCTTATTAGAGCGCGACGGCCACACGGTAATTACCGCCGATGATGGGATTGAAGCGATAGAACGCTATCAAACGGACGAACCAGAGCTGATCCTAATGGATCTCCAAATGCCACGCTTAGACGGACTTGGCGCGAGTAGAGAAATCCGTAACTGGGAGCAAAAATACGATAAGCATGCAGTGCCGATTGTTGCATTGACCGCGAGTGTCTTGGCTGAAGACCGCCATCAAGCTCAAGCGGCTGGAATGAATGGCTTCGCCAACAAACCCATCAATATGGCGCAATTAACTCAAGAGATCGCACGCTCGATGAATCTCCGTTTGTCGGTGGAATCTTCGCCCGAACAAGCGCAGCCAAAACAAAACTCTCGATTTAAACTAATTCATTTACAAAATGGCTTGAAGTTGTGGGGAGATGAGAATCTCTACGCGACCGAGCTACGCAATATGCTCGAAAAACATCTCGATTTGCCAGCGCAGTTCAAACAGCTAGTCGATAGCCATCAGTGGGAAGAACTCGCGGGTCGAGCGCACGCCATGAAAGGCTTGTCCGGCAACTTTGCCTTGATATCACTACATCATTTATTTAGTCAGTTGGAAAAAGCCGCTGATGACCACCAAATCTCGCAAGCTCAACATGTTGTAAAGGAAATTGCCGACAATTGGCCTACGCTTTGTAAAGAAGTGGCGACACTCGCCGACAAGTTAGTCATAGAACCAAAAACAACGACAACAATGGACGACATTGATACTGAACAACTGCGAGACCTGCTGACCGAATGGTTGAAAGCCACTCAAGCGGGTGAGCTGAGGGAAGACATCGCAGAAAACGTACAACATTCCGTCCCTGCTTGCGTAAAGAAACCGATCGTTGATGCAATTAACGCAATTGACGATTTTGACTTTAACGTCGCCGCTACCCACTTGGAGTCAGCGCTCGAAACGCTTCAATAAGAAGGAAACGTTAGTCTATGTATAGAAAACCACTGCCGCGTATTCTCATTGTTGATGACGAACCTGCTAACTTAAAAGTCATGAAGCAGGTACTCCAAGATCATTATCGTTTGTCTTTCGCTCGTTCCGGTCAAGATGCGTTAAAGCTCGCGAAGCAAGACTACTTCGATTTAATCTTGCTCGATATTATGATGCCGGGAATGACGGGCTTTGAAGTGTGTGAACAGCTCAAGGCAAACCCTGAAACTTCTGCGACCCCTGTTATTTTTGTTACCGCGCTGCGAGAATCAATAGACGAGGAAAAAGGTTTTGAAATTGGTGGCGTCGATTACATTGTTAAACCCATTGTGCCTGCCATCGTGCGTGCACGGGTGAAAACCCACCTGTCGATGGTCAAAATGGATGTGCTCAAAGCCACTCAGGTTGACTTGATCCAACGCTTAGGCAGAGCGGCTGAATTCAAAGACAATGAAACCGGAATGCATGTGCTGCGTATGAGTCACTACGTCAAAATTCTTGCGCTTGCCATCGGTATGGACGAGGAACAAGCTGACGAACTACGCATGGCAGCGACTATGCACGATATCGGCAAAATCGCGATTCCAGATAACATCCTGCTCAAACCGGGTAAGTTGGACGAACAAGAGTTCAACCAAATGAAAAAACACGTCAACGTCGGTGCGAGCATTTTAGATACTCCCCGTTCCTCTTTAATTTCGTTAGCGCGTAACATTGCCCTCACCCACCACGAAAAATGGGATGGCACTGGTTACCCAGAAGGGTTGGTTGGTAAAGAGATTCCGATAGAAGGACGCTTGGCCGCAATCGCTGACGTATTTGATGCGTTAACCAGTGAACGACCATACAAGAAGGCATGGCCAATCGATGAAGCGGTGATGTTTATTGAGCAACAAACGGGTAAACATTTTGACCCAGAACTGGTGCCTATTTTCATGGAACAGCTACCTAACATCCTTGAGATCAAAGCGAAGTTCCACGAAGAAGGTCACTGGGGCTAACGAAACTCTCGTCAAGGAAGACGAGAAATCCACTTGTTTGAAATAAAAATCCCTTCCGTCCGGTCTGTATCCCGAGCAAGTGTTAGGTTAGCTTGCCCATCTATTATCTATTGAAATCATCACTTTCGACTATTCAAAAGGAACTTGCATGTCGACATATCTACTTGTTGCGGTCGCGATGTTTGCTTTCGCCGCAAACTCTATTCTTTGCCGACTCGCATTGGCAGAAGGCAGTATTGATGCCGGAAGCTTTACCTTAATCCGAATATTCTCGGGAGCGATAACATTAGCGCTGATATTGTTACTCAAGCGAAACGACACCAAAGCGCGCTTTCCAGGGTTCAAGTTCAGCCTAATGGCCGGTTCCGCACTGTTCGTTTATGCAATACTTTTTTCATATGCCTACATTCAGCTCGCGGCTGGAACTGGCGCGCTGCTACTGTTTGGTGCGGTGCAGCTAAGTTTACTCATTCTGCACTGGTGGCAAGGAGAGCGCTTTAAACGACTGGAAGTCATTGGTATTGGCTGTTCTATCGCTGGATTTGTTTGGTTGATGCTGCCATCGGCAACTCGACCTGATCTGTTTTCGGCGCTGCTGATGATATTCTCTGGCGTATCGTGGGCGCTGTTTACTGCGTTAGGCAAAAAGGTCGCTTCGCCAAGCTCTGGGATTACTTGGGGGTTTATGTCGGCTTCTGCGATAGGCTTGCTTATTTCGCCTCTGTTAGTCAGCGATATTAACCTCACAGCACAAGGTATCCTGTTAGCTATAACCTCTGGTGCGATTGCCTCTGCACTTGGTTACATTTTGTGGTACCGAGTGCTTAAAAATCTTTCCTTACTTCAAGCCTCTATCAGCCAGCTATCGGTACCTGTTATTACTTTAGTCATTGGCTCTGTGCTGCTAGGTGAATCCCTATCTATGCACAGCGTTTTGACCAGCAGCGTGATTCTTGGTGGTATCGCGTTGGTCTTTTTGGCGCGTTCACTGGAAAGTAATGAACAAAACTAAGCAACTTAAATTATTGACGTAATTCACATTTATTGCATTCTCTTACGATTAAATGCTGCTTTATATAAATGGTATATCATTCCCATTATCAAAAATACAAGTTATTACAATTCATTCACTTACATAACAACCCCCAGATAGTGCAATCTGCATCGCATTTTGCAAAAAAATATTTTACGTTATATTTCAAATCGTTACAATAAACCAACCAAATTGCATATCCTAACGTTCATCTTGCTCCTGAACTATTTTACTTATATATCTTGCGCGTGAAATAAGTGTGGAATCAATATCACACCACTAATCCATAAAGTATACAGGTAAGGTTATGCTCAAAAATTTTGTTCGCTCGGCTGTCGTAGCAGTATTTTCTGTAATGACTCTCGTTAGTTACGCAAGTGAAAATATCCTTACGTTAGAGAGCCAAGGAGAGGAAAATCAGTTCACATTAGAGCAACTCTTGCCTTATGTGGATAAAGAGGTCATCACAAGCACTCCTTGGACAAATGGTGACACAACCTTTGTTGGTATCTCTGCCAAAGAGATTCTGCACCTGCTGGGAGTGGAGAATGCGGACTTGAAAGTCACTGCACTTAACAACTATTGGTCAAGAATCCCCTACCGAGATATTGAAAAATACAATCCGGTTTTCGCAATCAAAAAGAACGGTCAGACGATGAGTGTGCGAGACAAAGGACCAGTTTGGTTGATCTATCCGCTGAGTGAGTTTAATGAACAAAACAATGAAATTTTACACAGCCGAATGGTGTGGCAAGTGAATCGTATCGAAATTATCCAATAGCGTTTTAGAAGGTGGGTTGGGTACTATGAGTCGTCGAATCGCTCTTTTTATACTGTTTGTGTTCGCCTTGTTTTTATTCACCTTATGGACGTTGGTGAAGTTTAACGATGCGTACAATATTCTCACTAAAGACACCCAGTTATCTGCATGGGCGTTAGCGCAACTCGAAATTGAAACATTAGAGTTTACTCACCAAGGTGAAAAATACCTTATCAGTGACTCAGTAACCAAACACGACTTGAATTTAAGCTACGATATTTTGTGGAATCGATACGATACATTCTTGCACAGCGCAGAAACTCATGATGTACGGACGCATTACAACTCAGGTAACGTAGTAGAAGAAGCGTTCACTATTTTACAAAAGTACGAAAAAGGTATTGCTCAAGGCGACAAAGAGCAAGTTGCGCGACTACTCAGTGACATCGAGCAGGTGTACCCTAAGATACGTAACCTGTTACTGATTAACTTTACGGGTTTATCGTCTGTAGAAAACCGAGCATTGATCGCCGAGAATCGCCAGACGGTATTCATCGACATGGCGTTGATTATGGTTGTGCTGGCCTTTTTTTCGATACGACTCTATCGCGACTCCAAACATCAACAATTTATTACTTGGCACGACCCTCTCACCAAGCTAAAGAATCGCAACTATTTGCTCTCCCAATTAAAATGCCTAAGTGATAGTAAACAGAAACACGCAGTAGTGCTCTTGGATATCCGCCACTTTAAAGACATTAACGATACTGTCAGCTACGAATATGGTGACAAGGTACTTTGCGAAGTGGCAGCACAGATAAAACGCAAAGCCGACAAATTTGAGTTCTCCTGTGCTAGGGTCGGGGCTGATCAATTTGCTGTTATAGCCGATAAGTACGACGTAGATTTCGAGTTTTTCATTAAGTCACTGCTCAATGACTTGAATGATACCCTGCCCCGTTTGGACCGCTCGAAGCGAATGAGAATCTCTATGGGGGTGGCGACCTGTCAAGATGCGATTGATAGCAACGAGCAGTATCCAACCAAATTTGATACCGTGCTTAACAACGCCGACTTCGCACTCAATATTGCTAAAAAGATCCACAGCCAACAGATCGTTTTCTTTAGTAGAAAGATAGCGCTCGAACACCGAAAAAAGAAAAAACTCTCCGATCAGCTTGCGAAGCTGATTTCCTCAAGTGAGCAAAAGCAACTCTATTTGGCCTTCCAGCCTATTGTGCCTCGGCAAAACGATAGACTTGGTTGTGAAGCACTTATACGCTGGAATCACCCTGAATACGGACAGATTAACCCTGAATATTTAATCCAAATAGCTGAAGAGTCAGGTATCGCCAAAGATTTAGGGCGATGGATTTTCCTACAGGTTCAGCAGGCTCTTGCCATTGAGTGGCGTGAGTTCCGCCACCGTATCGAAGTGGCCGTAAACTTGTCCGACTCATTATTTGATGAAGAGCTACCACAACTGGTTTTGGAGACATTAGGGACTGTTCCAAACTTCCTCGACTCGATTGTATTGGAAATCACCGAAACCATGACGCTCGATGATATTGAACGCAGTAATAACATAATTAGCAGCTTAGAAAAGCTCAACGTGCGCTTAGCATTGGACGATTTCGGTACTGGCTGGTCGTCGCTGTATAACTTGAACCACTTGAATTTTAGTAAACTTAAAATCGACAAATCATTTGTGCAAAACCTTGGCACAAAGTCAAACCAGACCTTCTTTATTTCAGCGATTGTGACTCTCTCGCACCAGTTAGGGATTAAAGTCGTCGCCGAAGGTATCGAAGATGCCTCGCAATTACGCAGCTTAATGGCTTTGGGTGTGGATGAATTTCAGGGTTATTACTTCTCTAAACCCATTCCTCAACAAGAGTTTTCTCTATTCTGCGAACAGTACTTTACTCAACACCCACTCACTTTAAATGCCTTGACGACGCTATAAAACAACAAACCACCCGTAAAGGTGGTTTGTTAAGTACATTTAGTGATTGTAGAGGGTTACAGCGCTTCTATCGCTTGCTGAATTGCAGGGCCAATTTGACGCTTACGAGAGGTGACACCATCTAGCACCAAGATATCGCTCTTTATCTTCATTTTGAACGCTTCTGACAAGACCTGTTTATCTGCGTCATCCGCCCAAAGAATGTTCGCGCGTTTGTGTTTAGTGTCAGTGATCGAGAAGAACAGATAATCAAGATTTTGCGCTTTCTTATACGCTTGAATGGCTTCAAAGAAATCTTGTTTGCGGTTGATTAGCTGCTGTGCTCTCAGCGTTTCTGCCACACCGATACCCACTTTCTTACCTGCAAACTCAAAGTTCTTATAATCCATCGTCAGAATTGTTTCTGCTGAAAAATGGCTTAGGTCGGATTTAGCCAATAACATCTGCTGACCAAAATCGTTGATATCTTTTACGCCCGCAATCTCAGCCAGTTTTTCAGCATAGCGCTTATCGTATTCGGTTGTTGTTGAAGACTGGAATACCACTGTATCAGAGAGAATCGCGCCCAATCCCGCACACGCAACGTTTTTCGGCAACTTGATATGCAACTCTTCCGCGTTGGCAGCCAGAATCGTGGCTGCAGAACCCCATGCGCGTATATCCATTGTGACAATTTGAGGCATGCTGATTGGCGAACTGCCCATTGCATGGTGGTCAATAATCGCCACAATAGAGCTTGGGTCAACCGATTTTGCTAATTGAGTAGACTGATTGAAATCCACCAAGCCTATATCGTGAGAAGAGAAGTTCGCCTTCACTTTTGGCGCGTCCATTCCACAATATTTAAACACAAACTTGCTTTCTGGATTGGCATCTCCGGTTAGAGCCGCTTCACCACCGTAGATATGTGACGCCAAGATCACGGAAACTGCACTATCGGTGTCAGGGCTTAGGTGACCAACCCAGACCAGATTGTCGGTATCGTTATTTGACAGTGTATTGAGATCCAGTGCGCCATCAGCAAAACAGCCAAATGAAGCAAGTATGGTTAATCCAATTAGTGAACGTTTCATCAGAATCCTTAATAGTAGGTAAACATTAATCTTTGGTGTTACATAGATCATTGATTCAAATGTAATTTTTTCTCACCATCAAAGCACCCGATATCACTACACCAAACGATTATTTTCGACATGAAACACATTTCACACCTAACGCTGCTGCATTTTTAATCTCACATGGTTAACGTTTCATCAACTCGATGAAATAAAAAAAGAAAACCGTCGCAAGCAACGATTTCCTCTTCCATTAACATTTAGTCGGATAGCCGATTTTATGCGACTTCGAGAATAATTTTCTCCAGTTTTTCTAAGCCTTCGTTGAGCACTTCAGACTCAATAGTCAGCGGTGGCAACAGACGAATCACATTCGCTTTTACCCCACAAGAAAGCAGAATAAGACCGTTTTCTTGTGCTTTGCTGATGACCGCTTTGGTCATATCTTGCAAAGGCTTACCTGATTCTGGATCCGTAAACTCAATTGCCATCATCGCGCCAGTAGTGCGAATTTCACCAATGGCAGGCACTGATTTCTGCAGCTTGGTCAAGCGTGCATTCACTACCTCACCAATGCCCATCGCTTTGGCACACAAATCTTCTTCTTCGATGATTTTCAGCACTTCAAGACCGGCAACACAGCCGAGTGGAGACCCCGCGTAAGTACCACCTAAACCACCTGGCAGTGCAGAGTCCATCACATCCGCTTTACCCACGACCGCTGAGATTGGGAAACCACCAGCAATGCCTTTCGCCATTGTCATTAGATCTGGTTCGATGCCGAGGTACTCTGTGGCAAACATTTTACCGGTACGGGCAAAACCGGTTTGGATCTCATCCGCAATCAGCATGATACCGTGCTTATCACACAGTTGACGCAAGCCTTGTGCAAACTCCTCTGGCGCTTTGTAGAAACCACCCTCACCTTGTACTGGTTCGAAGATGATCGCTGCAACGCGTGATGGTTCGATATCACAAGCAAATAGATCGTCGATCGCTTGCAAGCTTTGCTCAACGCTGATGCCGTGGAACGCATTCGGGTACGGCGCGTGGTAAATTTCATTCGGGAAAGGACCAAAACCCGCTTTGTACGGCGCAACTTTACCCGTTAGCCCCATTGTCATGTTTGTGCGACCGTGAAAGCCGCCTTTAAACGCAATCACACCGCTACGACCAGTATGAGCGCGCGCCACTTTCACTGCGTTTTCGACCGCTTCCGCGCCCGTGGTCAGGAAGATCGCTTTCTTCTTAGTCTCACCTGGAGCAAGTTCTGTCAGCTTTTCCGCGAGTTCAACGAATGATGCGTAAGGTGTCACCATCGCACAAGTGTGAGAGAAGTTATCCAACTGAGCTTTTACCGCTTGACTGATACGTTTGTGAGAATGCCCCGTGTTAGTTACCGCAATGCCTGCCGCGAAGTCGATGTATTTGTTGCCCTCGATATCCCATACGTAAGCGTTTTCTGCTTTTTCGACGTAAAGTGGGTAGAGTGCGCCCATGCCTTGCGCGATAACTTGGCTTCTTCTTTGATGTAGTTGTTGATTTGTCATTGTCTTGTCCTTAATTAGTTACCGCCAAAGCAGAGGTATTTCACATCCATGTATTCATCGATGCCTTGTTTTGCTCCTTCACGCCCGATGCCGGACTGCTTAACACCACCGAAAGGAGCGACTTCAGTAGAGATCATGCCTTCGTTAATACCGACCATGCCGTATTCCAGCGCTTCTGCGATTTTCCAAACACGGTGGATGTTTTGGCTGTAGAAGTACGACGCGAGGCCGTAAATGGTGTCATTCGCCATTTCGATCAGTTGTTCATCGTTATCAAAACGAATCACTGGCGCGACCGGGCCAAAGATCTCCTCAGAGACAATCTTCATGTCGTGAGTGACATCTTTGAGCACCACTGGCTGCATAAATAGACCATCCAGTTTTTTAAGTTCTGAAACCGGCTGCGCGCCTTGCGCAATGGCACCATCGATCAACGCTTGGATGCCTTGTTTCGCTGACTCGCTGATCACAGGGCCGATGTTCACGCCCTCTTCTAAGCCGTTGCCGACTTTGAGCTTCTGAACCGCAGCGTCGAACTTCGCGACAAACTCGTCGTACACTTTGCTGTGTACGTAGAAACGGTTGGCGCAAACACACGTTTGACCTGCGTTACGAAATTTCGACGCCATCGCGCCCGCAACCGCTGCATCAATATCCGCATCATCGAATACGATAAACGGCGCGTTACCACCCAGCTCCATTGATGTACGTTTGATGTCAGCCGCGCTTTGTTGCATCAGCACGCTACCCACCTGAGTAGAACCCGTGAAAGACAACTTGCGAATCAACGGATGCGAAGTGAAGATAACGCCTACCTGACGTGAGTTTTCACCCAGTACCACTTGCAGCACATCGCGTGGGATACCCGCTTGGTAGGCGAGCTCTGCAACCGCAAACGCAGACAGCGGCGTAGATTCAGATGGTTTTACGACGAAGCTACAACCTGCGGCTAAAGCGGGTCCTGCTTTGCGCGTGATCATCGCAATTGGGAAGTTCCAAGGCGTAATCGCACAGGCAACACCAATTGGCTGTTTGATCGTCACCAAACGTTTGTCTGCACTCGGCGCAGGGATCGTTTCACCGTATGTACGTTTCGCTTCTTCAGCAAACCACTCGATAAAGCTCGCGCCGTAAAGCACTTCACCTTGAGCTTCAGCCAATGGCTTACCTTGCTCTAAGGTCATCAGACGGCCAAGGTCTGCTTTGTTTTCTATCAGGAGTCGGAACCAACGATTGAGCATGCCTGCGCGCGTTTTTGCTGGCAGTGCCGCCCATTCTTTCTGCGCCACACTGGCACGTTCAATGCTGTTTAAAATGTCATTTTCGCTTGAGACTGGTGCGTACCCAAGGAGCTCTCCGGTCGCCGGGTTGGTAACGGCAATGCCCTGTTGTGGATTCGCTACCATAAACGAAACAAGGCTTTGGTTTTGTATCTGTTGCATGGTCATTCCTTTTGACAACTCATCATCGCCACTGACTCAGCGGCGAGCTTGTGTTTAAGCAGGGATCTGCTGCGTAATGCAGTGTATGTTCCCTCCACCGAGCAGAACTTCTCTCGACGGTATCGCGATGATTCGGTATTCCGGCATCGCGGTTTGCAAAATATCGATGGCAATGGCGTCGGTTTCTTCGTCCAACATCGGCAAGAACACATGTCCGTTGACGATAAGAAAGTTGGCATAAGAAGCACTTAGGCGTTCACCAGCTTGTCGGCTCATTCCTGAACTGGCGTCAATGCCATTGGCTTCGCGCTCGCTGTAATGCAACGGCCCCGGTAATGGAAGGCGGACAATTTCAATCTCTCGCCCTTTCGCATCTTGATTCGATTTCAGCACTTGCTCAGCTTGACGAGACAACGCGTATTGCGGATCGCTTGGGTCATCGGTCCAGCTCAGCACCACCTTACCCGGCGCGATAACGTGCATCAGGTTGTCAACATGGCCGTCTGTTTCGTCATTGAATAAACCATTTGGCAACCAAATGACTTTGTCGATACCGAGATACACTTTTAACTGCTCTTCGATTTGCGTTTTACTTAACTGCGGATTACGTCCTGGGCTGAGTAAGCACTCTTCTGTGGTGTAAAGCGTACCTTCACCATCGGTATGAATCGCGCCGCCTTCAAGAACAAACGGGGCGCGGTAATAATCAATACCGATGATGTCACACACCGACCCAGCCACAAGATCATCCTGCTGCCAGTTATCGTAAAGTCCGTTGTATTCGCCGCCCCACGCGTTGAATTGCCAGCTAATCCCGCGGCGCTCGCCCGCTTGATTCACAAGCACAGTCGGCCCGATGTCTCGCATCCACGCGTCGTTGAATGGGATTTCCACCAAACGTACATCTGAGTGGAGCATTTGACGCGCTCGATCAAAGTTGTGTGAGCATACCGCGACGCACACTTTGGTCACATCCGCGATTGAGTTAGCGATTCTGGCGAAGGTTTCTTGCGCGGGTAATGCGCCGTCACGCCAGTTATCTTTTCTTTCTGGCCACGCTAACCAAACTTCACTCACCGGCTGAAATTCAGCCGGAAAATAGAAGCCATCTTGCGCTGGTGTTGTCGATAACTTCATTTTAACGCCCCTTTAAACAGCCAATTGACCAACACTGGTGTAAAGGTCTGGACGACGGTCGCGGAACAAGCCCCACGCATGACGCGCTTTCGCTGTTGCAGCGAGATCGATTTCTGCATAAATGATGGTTTCACCTTCACGCGGTGCTTCTGCTACCTTTCCGCCAGTGTGGTCAGTGATAAAAGAAGAGCCGTAGAACGTAGTCTCGATACCGTCATCGACCTCAGTACCGACTCGGTTTGACGCAATAACTGGAACGAGGTTTGCTGCCGAATGACCTTGCATTGTACGTTGCCAGTGATCACGCGAGTCCAGCGTTGGGTCTTGAGGTTCCGAGCCAATTGCAGTTGGATAAAAAATCGCTTCCGCACCGTGTAGAGCCAAACTGCGCGCAAGCTCTGGGAACCATTGATCCCAGCAAATGCCAGCACCAAACTTACCGAACTTGGTTTGCCACACTTTGAAACCGGTATCGCCAGGGCTAAAGTAGTACTTTTCGCTGTAACCCGGGCCGTCAGGAATGTGTGACTTACGGTAGTTGTCTAATACCGTGCCATCTGCATCAATCATCACTAGCGAGTTAAAAAACGTGTTGCCCGCTTTTTCAAAGTAGCTAACAGGAATAACAACGCTGAGTTCTTTCGCCAGAGCGCTCATTTCCTTGATAAGGTGGCTATTTGCCGTCTCTTCTGCGAGCTCGAAATATTTCGCTTCTTGCTTTTTACAGAAGTAAGGTGCAGCGAACAGCTCTTGAGGAAGAATCACGTTCGCGCCGTTTTGTGCTGCTTCACGGATCGCCTTTTTGGCTTTGGTTAGGTTCTCTTCCAAATCCCAGCTTTTCGTCAGTTGAAGGGCTGCAAATTTCACTACTTTGCTCATTGGATATTCCTTATCTCTTAAATCGCCAGTTTGTCACGTAGGTTGTAGTAAGCCGCGCCCATTGCCGTAAACGGAATTTGGAAGTGGCGGCCTCCCGGGAAGGAGTAATGTTTCAGTGCCGCAAACGCGTCAAAACGTTCTGCGTGCCCGGTCAGGGTCTCAGCCAACAACTTGCCAGCTAGATGCGTACACGTTACACCGTGGCCGCTGTAGCCTTGGAGGTAGTAAACGTTGTCTGCAAACGAGCCAAATTGTGGCATGCGTGAGTAAGTCAGCAAGAAGTTACCCGTCCAGGTGTAATCAATCTTGATGCCTTTCAATTGCGGGAAGACTTTTTCCATCTTCGGACGGATAAGTGCTTCGATGTTTTCTGGGTCACGTGCGCCGTAAACCACGCCGCCCCCGAACAACAAACGCTTGTCAGCGGTTAAACGGAAGTAGTCAAGCAAGTAGTTACAGTCTTCAACACAGTAGTCACTGGTCAGCACTTGTTTGAGCTGTTCGTCAGTCAAAGGCTGAGTCGCCACCACCTGCGTACCACACGGGATTGCTTTGTTGCTGATATTTGGCGCCAAACCACCAAGATACGCATTACCCGCCAGTACCACGTACTTGCTTTTCACGCTGCCTTGCGCTGTTTTCACTACCGGGTTAGTGCCTTTATCAATCGACACAACCGCCGACTGCTCAAAGATTTGACCACCCAGAGAAGTAAACGCTGCGGCTTCACCCAACGCCAGTTTAAGCGGGTGAATGTGGCCACCGCGCATATCCAGCAAACCGCCGGTGTACACTTTCGTACCTACTGCTTGCTCTACTTCTCCTGCGTCAAGCAGAGTCAACTGGTCGTTGCCGTAACGCTCCCAGTTCTTCTTATGCTCTTCTAGCCCTTTGAGTTGTTTACTATTCAGTGCCGTGAACAAGCCACCTTGCTTGTAATCGCAGTTGATGTCGTATTTGTCGATCAGGCCGCGGATGATATCGCCACCTTCAAAAATCATGTCGCACAGAACTTTGGCTTGGTTTTGGTCGTAACGGCTTTCAATCACGTCAACATCTCGGCTGTAGCTATTAACGATTTGGCCGCCGTTACGACCAGTTGCTCCAAAGCCCACTTTTGCGCTTTCTAGCACAACGACTTTAAAACCTTTCTCCGCTAGGTGTAGCGCAGAAGAAAGACCAGAGAATCCTGCACCGACTACACACACATCGCACTCAATGTTGTCTTGCAGTTGTGGGTATTCCGGCATGTTTGGCACAGAGTGCGCGTAGAACGAATCCGTATGCTTGTTCATAGAGCTATTCCTTTATTTATCGTAATCGTCAGCAGGCTTAAGGGTGGAGGCGAATCCAAGTGGTTTTGGTTTCGGTGAATTTTTCAATCGCGTGAAGAGACTTGTCTCGACCATTTCCGCTCATTTTGAATCCACCAAATGGGACCGTCATGTCACCTTCGTTGTAGTTGTTGACCCAAACCGAGCCGGCTTGCAGTCGTTTTGCTACGCGATGAACGCGGTTGATATTGCTACTCCAGAGTGCAGCGCCTAAGCCGTACTTCGAATCGTTTGCGATCTCAATTGCTTGCGCTTCATCTTTGAATGGAATGACACAAAGGACGGGACCAAAAATTTCCTCTTGGGCGACACGCATCTTGTTGTCGACGTTGTCTAAAATAGTTGGCGAAACAAATGCGCCTTGCCCATCAACATCGCCGCCGCAACGTACGTTTGCGCCTTCTGATTGACCTAATGAGATGTATTCCAACACTTTTGATTTATGGTCTTGGTCGATAAGCGCGCCCATGGATGAACTTGGGTCCATTGGGTCTTTTGGCGTGAACGCTTTCGACGCTTGAATCACTTTTTCTATGAACTGATCTTTGATGCTTTCGTGAACAAGCAAACGGGTTGCCGCAACGCACACCTCACCTTGGTTGTAGAAACACCCTGCTGCGGTTTCTGCTGCCGCGCGGTCTAAGTCATCACAATCTTCAAACACGATGTTCGCGTTTTTACCGCCCGCTTCTGCAAACACACGTTTTAGATTGCTCTCGCCTGAGCTCACCATTAGTTGACCTGCAATACGCGTCGAGCCGGTGAAGGCAATGCAGTCTACGTCTTGGTGTTTCGCCAACGCATCACCAGCCTCTTGGCCAAAACCAGTCACGACTTGGAAAACGCCAGTTGGTAAGCCAGCTTGAGATGCAAGCTGACCTAAGAAGATAGCCGTCAGTGATGACTTCTCTGACGGTTTTAGAATCACGCTGTTACCGGCCGCTAAAGCAGGGCCAAGTTTCCAACACGCGAGCCAAAGTGGGAAGTTCCACGGCACCACCGCGGCAACCACACCGATAGGCTGATGAGAAATAAAGGCGTGTACGTCTTTTTCCGTTGGGGCAACTTCACCGTACACTTTGTCGATCGCTTCTGCGTACCAGCGCAACGCACTCGCCGCGCCAGGAATATCGGTAGAGAAGCTATGAGAGATAGGTTTACCAGTATCAAGAGTTTCCAGCAGTGCTAACTCTTCTTGGTTTTGCTCGATCAGGTCAGCAAACTGCTTAAGTACCGCTTTGCGATGAGCTGGGCTGCTCTCACTCCACTGACCTGATTGAAATGCTTGACGAGCGTACGATACAGCAAGGTCGACATCTTCACTCTGACAACGGGCGATCTCGGTAAATATTTCGTCGGTTGCTGGGTTAACGACAGGGATCGTTTGTCCACTTAATGCAGCACTGTACTCACCGTTAATGTACGCCCTGTTTTCGATGTTTAGATTGTTTTTTAGCTCAATCCATTGTTCTTGGGTTTTCATACGCTCTCCTTGTGATCACACAAGGCAAGCGCCACTTAGAATGTGGTTGGCGTATGCGCACTTATCATTCGACAAGCCTTGTCTGTGTGATTCGTAAATCTGTGTGGCTGCGTCGTATCAATAACGTACGACTCGCCGGCTTTGATGACGTGAGACTGCCCTTTGTATTCCAGAGTGATTTCACCCTCTAATACGGTGCCAATCTCTTCGCCTTCGTGTTTAATCTCTGCCGCACCAGTAGTTCCGTGTGGTGCGTACTCTTCGATCAAGAATCCGATAACCTGATCTTTGCTGCCGTTTGTCACCAATTTCATCGAAACTGACTCGCTACCCATCTCAACTAGCTCTGTTGGAGGCACGACAACCTTCACTTCATCACTCGTGGTTTGTTCAAAAATGAAAAACTCTGATAGTGATAAAGAAAATACATTGACGATTTTTTGTAGCGAGCTGACAGACGGGCTCACTTTGCCATTCTCGATTGAAGAAATAGCGCTATGGGTAATACCAGCTCGTTCTGCTAGTTCCCTTTGTGACAATCCATGTTTTTTTCGTAACTGAACAATATTTTTACCAATCTCTTGATTGTCCATTCATGCAGCTCCAGACGTTAACGTGAGGCTGCCATAATAAACTCTTTAAATAATATTTGTGAGAAATGATTCGATTTTGCTTTCCATTCTGGGTGCCATTGAACACCTACGAAGAATTTTTGCTGCGGTAGACTAAAGGCTTCTATCAGGCCGTCCGGTGCCTTAGCTTCTACTTGTAGTTGCGGAGCGAGCTGATCAACGCCTTGATTGTGCAGCGTGTTCACTTCAAAAAACGCGGTGCTTTCCCAATGATTTTGCACCAACCATTGCTCAAACAAGCTCTGCTTTTGAACCAATACGGCGTGTGCCGGCGCATACTTTTGTTCGAAATCTTCAACAGGTGACTCGCGATGGTCATTAAAGCCAGACTCATGAACCGCCGGATTCAACGTACCACCAAGTGCGACGTTCATCTCTTGAAAACCGCGACAAATGCCAAGGCAAGGAATGTTTTGGTCAACCGCATGGCGAATCAAAGTCAGCGATAGCTCATCACGGGCTTCGTCCTTTTTATTCTCATCGTGCGTCGCGTTGTAACGGTGCGGAGCAACGTTTGAATGGCTACCTGGAAACAAGAAGCCATCGCACATCTCTAAGATAGACGAGATTTCATCACCCGACATTTCCAGAGCCAACATAATCGGTAGCCCGCCAAAATCTTTGACTGCGCGAAGATAAAAGTCATTGACCGCTTGTACTTGATAACCACCCAACTGTTTGGTGCAGCTAACAACGCCAATGATGGGTTTGCGTGTTCCTGACATGATACTTCCGTGTTCGATTTATTTAACATTTAAACTACAAACCATGTACAAAATTATCAACACAGATATTTAAAAATGTAACAAAAACATGATCTCTGCTACTTTTTTGGCCAATAAAAGCGATATTTCCGCTCATTATATTGAACAAAATAGAATCGACTGTTAAAAAATAGTTAACAAAAACACACAAAACAAACCAGCTAAAGCCAATAAACACAATATAAGTGTTTGTTTAAACTAAAGATAAGTAAACAAAACCGCATTTCCATCAAGAGTGTGTGATTTAAATGTTAATTTGCTTATCCATGGTTTAACTCGTCAGGCTAATTGGAGAAGTACATGGAATCGTATCTACAGGAAGTACAAAATTTTAAACAACAGTGGCCTGATATTGAGTTTATCGACCTTATATTTACCGACATTAACGCCACTCCTAGAGGGAAAAGAGTCCCGGTAAGTGCGCTGGATAAGCTCAGTAAAGGCGTCGCGCTGCCTCTTTCTACTATTACGCTTGATACCAAAGGTAATGTGGTCGAGTCTGCAGGGCTGGGAGAAGATTTAGGCGAACCAGATAATCTGTGCTTTCCAGTGAGTGGGACCTTGATGCCAACCGCAAAAGAGCAAGTTGGCCAAGTGCTACTAAGCATGATGGACGACAGCGGTGAGAAACCAAATCCATTGTTTATTCGCAATATTCTCGCCGACATGCTGCAAACACTGCACGCCAAAGACCAATATCCGTGCGTTGCTCTCGAGCTTGAGTTTTATTTGGTTGATAAAAAACGTGGCGAAAATGGTGAGCCGTTAACCGCGATTAACCCAACCAAGAAAACACGAGAGAAAGACACGGAAGTCTACGATTTAAATGGATTAGACGATTACGCAGATTTCCTAACTGACCTGAACCGCGTCGCCCTAGAGCAAGGCTTAAATACCTCCGGAGCCTTGTCCGAATCCGCACCGGGACAGTTCGAGATCAACTTTAATCATTCCAAAGATGTGCTTAGAGCCTGTGACGAGATCATCATCGCCAAGCGACTGATTCGACAAATCGCGCATCAACATGGTTTCGATGCAACATTCATGGCAAAACCGTTTGGCGAACAAGCGGGCAATGGTATGCACATTCACCTAAGCTTGGTCGATAAAGACGGTAACAACCATTTTAGTCAGCCAGACGGCCAAGCAAGCTCCCTCTTCTATCAAACCATGGCCGCGATGCTTGAACAAACATCCGACGCTATGGCGCTGATCTGTCCTAACGTTAACTCTTACCGCCGCTTTGTTCCTGGCGCTTACGTCCCGACGAAAGCCGATTGGGGCGAGAACCACCGCGGTGTTGCGTTGCGTGTGCCTATCAGTGATAGCAAAAACCGCCGCATAGAGCACCGCATTGCTGGCGCTGACGTTAACCCTTACATTCTCGCTGCAGTAGTACTTTCCGCAGTATTAGCGAGTGAAAACTATACCAAAGACCAATGTCCACCGACTCTCAGTGAAGATGCGATTGAGTTACCGCTGCGTATGTCAGAAGCTCTCAAGCAACTGGAGCACAGCGAGCTGGCTCAATACATCTCAAGGGACTTTATCGATTTGTATCTAGCTTGCAAACAGAGTGAACTCGCAGAGTTTGAGCGAGCGATTACTCCTCTGGAAATCGACTGGATGTTGCACTCGGCATAAACAAAGGAAATGCACTTTATGACTACGCAAACAAAGGCGATGGATGCGCCGCTTAAAATCAACATTCAACACATCATTGTCTCTCTTATCTCTATTGCGACGTTCGTATTTTTTACGACCATAGGGCTGAACCACCAAGAGGGACAAGCTTATGGATGGATGAGCCTTCTACCTACTGCACTAGTGTTAGTTTTTGCTCTGACAACGCACCGCACGGTAGAAGCGCTCTTTAGTGGCGCAATTGCCGGGGTTCTACTTCTCAACCCAACCGAAGCAGTAGAGCAGATCGTTGATATTTCAATGAGCGTGATGATGGACGAAACCATCGCTTGGATCATCCTAGTGTGTGGTCTGATGGGTGGTTTGATTGCTGTGTTGGAGAAAGGCGGCAGTATTTTAAGCTTCTCCGACATGCTGGTCACGAAAGTAAAAAGCCGTAAGCAATCGATGCTGATGACGTTTGCTTTGGGTATTCTGATCTTTATCGATGACTACCTCAACGCGATTGCGATTTCTTCCTCGATGAAGAAAGTCACTGACGGCTACCAAATCTCTCGTGAAAAACTCTCTTACCTAGTCGACTCTACTGCTGCGCCTATCTGTATTCTTGTGCCGATTTCCACTTGGGCGATTTTCTTTAGCTCGCTGCTGGAAGCAAACGGCGTGGCAGAAGCTGGAGCAGGTATCAAAGCGTACATTGAAGCGATTCCATACATGGCGTACGGCTGGGTAACCTTGGTGATTGTTCTACTGGTTGCGATGGAAAAAATTCCAGATTTAGGTGCCATGAAGAAGGCTGAGCAGCGTGCGAAGAATGGTCAGGTACGCCCAGACGGCGCGACAGATGTCGATTTTGGTTCTGACGTCTCTGCGCACACTAATCCAACAATGGGGCTTATCAACTTCCTATTGCCAATGATCGTCCTTGTTGCGGCAAGCTGGTACTTCGGTATCGACCTACTGGCGGGTGTTTTTGTCGCACTGATCTTTACCATCAGTTTCTACGGCGCACAAAAACTGATTTCGATGAACGATATGTTCGAAGCGGTTTACGACGGCATTAAAGTGATGTTGCTGCCTTTAGCTACGGTGATTGGTGGTTTCATGTTGAAATCGGTCAACGACTCTTTAGGTGTTACGCAGTACGTGATTGAAACCGTGAGCCCTTACCTATCGGCATCTTACTTCCCTGCTATCATCTTTATGATTACTGGTGCGTTAGTATTTGCTACGGCATCTTCTTGGGGCACCTTCGCGGTTGCGATGCCAATTGTTCTACCGCTTGGTGAACAGCTTGGTGTGCCACTACACCTAACCGTTGCAGCGCTACTGTCTGCATCAGCAGCGGGTAGCCACTCATGTTTCTTCAGTGACTCAACCGTACTTTCAGCACAGGGTTCAGGCTGTACGTCAATGCAGCACGCGACAACTCAGTTCCCTTACGCTTTGATCGGTATTATTGCCACCGCGATTTTCTTCCTAGTTATCGCGTAAAACTAACGCACTAAACACCCAAAGCCCCGCTGATATTAGCGGGGCTTTCTGTTTGGAAAATGGAATCTATTGGCCAATAAAGGAATGCATTGTTTAAAATCAGCATTTGAAGAAGTGTTTTAGCAGGTGTGCGATTCTTCGGAACATGTTAGCGTAAATTCTCAGTAATTTTTCGAAGCATTTCATTGAGTTATAACCCCTCTTAAATGCTTTTTTATAGCTAACAACGAACAGAAATACTAACCAGTTGTTTTATAGAAATTTAACACGTTCATCGAGGCACTCATTAGAACCCATTTCGAATTCGCGGCATATCCAAGGACGATTTTCATAAATGGTGCACATTAGAGTGTCTCTATCTAAAGCTGCACACCAACCATCATTTAATCGCATCATTGTCTCACCGCCATACTGGTCACGTGCGATAAATTCTTCTGGCACGCCAGTGTCCGAGATAATCATAACCTCAAGACGGCAGCAGCAAGCTTTACAGTTTGAGCAAGATACATTTGAGGAAGAAGGTGTGTTAGTTGGTATAAGCATGAGTAATTACAGTTTGGTCAATTGCGTATGATACCGTAAATTTAATGCGAACAACCTTTATTTCTGAGATTACTTACCTTGTGAGCCATCACGCCGCGTTAAGGTGTAAGCAACGCTGCCACCACACCTAAACAACTGTGCCGTAAATACTTAAGGCCGATTCAAACCAAAACTACCTAGCGTTGTGAATCACTCTTGAACAGTTTGTTAGCAATTTTACTGGTTACCAACATATTTTTGGGCGAAATCTCTAAGTACCTTTGCATTATTCGCAGAGCTCTCATCCCCACAGGGTTGACCATTAAATTTTATTGTAGGGTTAGAATACGCTGGAATTATGTCTTTCTCGTAAGACATAATGGTACCTAGCCCGGAACAAACTGTTGCAAATGAGTACATTTCTTTCTTTGGATAAGAGCTTATTAGATATTTCTCTACATCAAAACTTGGATCATCGCTCATGAGCGTTTTTATGTCGTGCGATGCACCGCTCAAATGGCCGATTTCATGTTCCATCACATCATCACTACAATTTAACGCTACAGTAAAGAAAAATGATGAGCCTGAAGCGTAGCCACACCAGTCAGAATCAAGACTATCTCTCCAATTTGCAAATACAATACCTTTGAATACTGGAACACCTTGAGAATTAACTTCTGGAATTTCTCGATCTAGACTCAATTTTAGAAATTTCTCGGCTATATCTACATCCTGAAACCAGGTGCTATCTATTGAGGGGACATATTCAATATGCGTAACTTTCCTATAAATTGGAATGCACGAATTGGAAAGCACCAAGTTTGAGTAAGCAACCCATGTGTTGATTTTGGCTTGGACGAAGTCTCTCGAGTATTCAGTAAGAACATCATCATTAATGAACAGGTGAATTTCCGTTTCTAACCGTTCTTTATTCACACAATCAGGAAGACTCAGATCATTTGCATTAGCTCCAACACAAACAAATATCCAAATAGTTACTAGTATACGTAAAACTTCCATTTCCATCCTCGAATAGCTGACGCCGCGTTAAATGGTGAGCAACGCCACCACCGAACTTAACCTATTGTGCCGTAAACACTAAAACTGATTCAAACTGAAAGAGCCAAGCGTTGGGAATCCCTCTTAAACGTTTTGTTATGTGTTTACTTGGGTAAATCGCTTAGAAAGCTCCTCTGATTTGCAATATCCAAGTGCTAAAGGATAAGCCAGATTACTTTCTGAAACATAGAAAAGAGCTGGGAAACCACTTACTTGCAAACGACCTGCTACATGTAAACGCTCCTGAAACTGCTGCTCTGTTTCTTTCGATTTCAATTTGAGTGCAAACTGGCTTTCACTCAAATTGAGCGACTTAGCACAGTCAATCAATGTTTGATTCAACGACGGATTTTTAGCTTCAAAGTAATAAGCTGATTGGATAGCCTTTACCATTTTCTCAGAGCTACTTTCTACCATGTTCTCAGATGATATTACTGCCCTACAAGCTTGATATGTTGAACGATAAGGTATATTCAACTCCCAGTAACTATGATTAAAAGTTACGTGAGATACCTTCTCAATTTGATACCAATAAGAAGAAATTGTTTGCCTCAGATTGTCATCCATAGGCTCATCATTGTCAGGAGCTAGACCACCCATTATCCAGTCAACCTCTACCGTAGGATGCTGTTCCAAGAACTGTTCCAACTCAGGTTGAAAGGCAAAACACCAAGCACACATAGGATCCATGACATATATAAATCGCATAGCATTACTCTCCATTTTAGTGGGAACACCTCTGACACATAACGCCGCATCAAGGGGTAACCAACGCACCACCTAACCTAAGCTAAGCTAAGCTAAGCTAAGCTAAGCTATTGTGCCGTAAACACTAAAGCTGATTCAAACCAAAACTGCCAAGCGTTGTGAATCCCTCTTGAGTGCTGTGTTAGGCTTTTTTCACCAAGTGCTCTTTTCTCTTTAGCTTGCTGTAAAGTGAGTTAGAGTCTTTAAACCAAACAAGATCATAGAACTCATTGTTGGAAAATCTGAGTTTTACCTTTGGTGTACCAAGATATTTTGAGTACTCCACAGACACAATTTCTTCGTGGTTTCGCTTAAAGTTGTAACCTGAGTCTTGGTGACGAAATTCAGCCCCTACGTTGTTTACTATAACAATGTCACTACGATGATTATGTAAAGCATTGCCATAGTGCTTATCTATAAACCTCAATACATACATAATAAGTGCACAAATCACTAAGCCTGTAGTAAAAGAGCCATTCACGACAAAAATTGTAGGTTTGAAATATAAAGCAACTAAGCAAGGAATAATAAACCCATAATTAAGCCACTTTAGCAATTTCAGCCGCTGTTCTAAAAACTCAATATCGCACTTATATTCCATTTACTATTACCTAAAGCCTAACGCCCTGTTAAGGTGTGAGCAACGCAATACTGAAGCTCCCGCATACCACCTTAAACACAAACGCAACGCATAGCAAAAATGCCAAGCGTTGCGAATCACTCTTAAACAGATTGTTATGTTTATTGTACGGTGAAGTGCAATTCTTCTACTTTCTTGTCGTCAAGGTATATGATTACCTTATGCTTACCTTCACCTAGTTCTATTCCAGATTTTCTTCCCCAAAAACGGTAAGGTGATGTTTTCATGAAATTCTCGCGGTCATGCGTATAACGAAGCTCGTCTCCTGTGTACCAATCCCAGCGCACTTCATTGGTTATCCCTTTTAATTCTGGATCCCAGCTAGCTACTGATAGAACATAAATTCTATCTTCAATGCTAAATTCATTACCTATACCTGAGATTAGTGATTCCGCACTTTTACTTAAATCGACATGCTTAGCTAAGTAATGTTGATATTTGACATCTTCCGGCGCTACCGTTGCAACACAGCCAGACAATAAAATTAAACTCAAGATCGAACCCAGTCTCGCTACCAACTTCATAGTCTCTCCTTTACTTATGGATGAATAGCAATGCAAGGTTAAAGTCTCATAGATACGAAATCAATTGCCCATGTCACATCTGAAACATAACGCCCAATTAAGGTGTGAACCAAGCTGCAACACACCTCAATTTAAACACCTTAATCACTGAACTAAACCCAAACCAAAAGTGCCAAGCGTGGTGAATCACTCTTAAATTGTTTGTTATATTCAATTTTCGATGAACGCTCGAATCTCTTTGACCAACCGTTCAGGGTTTTCTTCAATAACCAGATGCCCAGATTCAGGAATGGTAACTAACTTAGAGTCTTTAATTTTACTATGGAGAACGTGAGCTTGTTCAACAGGAATCCATTGATCCTCTTCCCCCCATAGGATTAATGTCGGCACATCAAAGTTAGCAAACTTATCCTGAAACTCATCCGTATACTTTGAATCTGCTTGCGCTATTTGCCTATAAAAGGCTCCCTTACCCTGTTCTCCCGACCACGGAGCAAGAATACCGTCAATTGTTTCTGGAGTTAATGGCTGAAATGCAGCTGTTTTTATGTATGCTTCGACAATTGCTGAATGGATAAAGTCAGGAACTCCCGCAAAAGCTGCTTCATGTTTTTCAATATGTTTGAAGAATGGAGACCCCCATGGGGACAGCGCTACAGGGTCAATTAGTACTATCTTTTTGTACTTTCGTTGATTCAACAAGTAATTCCTAAGTACTGTTGTTCCCCCAAAATCGTGGCCCACAATAAAAGGTAATTTCAATTGCCAATGATCTATCAAAGCATCCAGTAACTGATTTTGTACTTTTAAAGATACATCCGCATCACTTTTATCCGATTCACCATAACCCAACAAATCGAAATAGTAGACGGTATAATGATTCGAAAACGCTTGAATCAAATGCCTAAGATTGAATGACGACCAAGGCGTTCCATGAACCAAAATAAGTGGCTCTCCTTTTCCTTCAATCCCATATTTCACTTTCCTATCTTTATACTCAAAAGTATACGGTAAACTCCAAAGTTTCATTTTTGCTCCTTGAATATAACGCCACATTAAGGTGTGAGCGACGCTTGGCTATACTTGAGCGAAGCGAAACTGCCAAGCGTTGCGAATCACTCTTAAATGCTTTGTTATGTTCGTTTAAACACGTTCTCACGATGATAAGAGAGATACTCTTTATTTTCTGAATGTAGGGAGACCTTTAACTCAGTATTGATGCCAAGTTTTTCAGGGTCACTTAAAGCATTGGAGATAAGAATTTTTCCTTTGTCATCGAAACTTATTAAGCCACTATCAAAAGCCTTGTCTAAGTTAGGTATCAACAACAATCCATTGTAAGGGTCTAGTCTCTCAAGATCTGTTGCCACACGCCACGGTTTAATGTGGGATGCTACAAGCATATTGCTTAAACCGTAATTACTAACACTACACGAGCCCCACAATGATATTAGCGCATCTCTAAATTCCCCCTGTCCAAGCCGAGCATCGACTAAACGTGCTTTGACTGTACTATCCCTACTAGACTCATACACTTCCTTAATATCACCTGATATAGAATTAGCTTGCTTTAGGTCATACAAATAGCTTTTATACCATTTGAGAGCGCTACTATATTTGTTGTGAGCTGATTCATTCCATGACTTATAAATGGGTATTGAATTTATTCCTTTTTCAATATCAATCCACTCATTCCAATCAGTAACTTGTAATAGGTTTTTATCGGTAACTTTATGCTCATTTGCCCATTCACTGATTTTTGATTTAATACAGTAAAAGTAATCTTCAACTGTAGAAGGCGCTAACTTAGTAGTACCTAACCAATCATAAAATGTCATACGTAAGCCCTTTGCCAATACTCAACAACTTTCAGCATAGAACATAACGCCGCATTAAGGTGTGAGCGGCGATTGGCTATACTTGAGCGAAGCGAAACTGCCAAGCGTTGCGAATCACTCTTAAATGCTTTGTTATGCATTTCCTTGCAGCTTTGCACGTAACTCACTGGGAATACACGGCTCATTACCTGCTAGCTTCCCCAACAACAGCTCAGCTGCTTTATGGCTATCTAATTTTCTATGTGATGCCGAAACTAGTATTTCATAAACCCACAACGATTCCGATCTATTGTAATATTGTGTAACAACTAACAATACTTAAATACATACAAATCAACAACTTAAAGGCATCCCTTTCAGAAAAGTGGCGACAAAATGGCGACAAAAATGAATTTACGCAGTAATACTGCTCTTAACGTTAGTCTTAACACGTCATCAAATAACGCCACAATTGTCGCCACCATAAATAATTGAAGTCGGTGAAAGCTAAAGCTCTCTCATTACACACCTACCTTCGAGCAGGCATCAGGATGTTTACGCTCTTGAGTAGAGCCAAACGCTCAGCAATCTAAAATACTTTATACATGTCCTATTAAGGTGAATTTACACTATCTCCCTCCCAGTTAATCATCAATACGACCACAACCGAAGAAAGCCGAGCCAGTTCTATATAATAGAAAAAACCTTAAAATACAGATAGATACAAATAAACCTCAATTCACACAGAATATAAAAAATGTGAACTCCTGTGCAAAAAATGTACGACCTAAGTTTTGACACTCTTTTTAAAATGCATGTATATATATACATATAAATATTGCTCTTTATCAATTCGTGCCTAGGCAGATAAGACGCCGCAACAGAACGTTGGAAACGTGCTCCACTGCACCAGTTTTATCGACGAAGAAGCCCTGCTAATTAAACAGCGGAAAAAATATTCCTCAAACACACCTAACGTCTCGCAAACGGGCTGGGTTCGGTTCCGCTCTGTACCGATTAAAGTGCAAGAGCATTCCTTCAGTTGGAGAATCAATATGACAGACCATTTAAAGCATTTTCGTTCATATCGCTATCTAAGACCTCAATCAAAAGTAGACAGAGCAACAAGAGAAACGACACCTTTTGATAGGGAATTAAAGCAGACACGCATACGTTTTCTACGTTCCCACGCTCGCGAGTTTTAGTTTCTTTGGTAAGCGGCCAACGACTCATCGCGTTTTTTGTTCTAAATAATTCCATGAATGGATGTTAGGAGGAAAAATGAAAGACGGTACATTATCATCCATCAACCTCATCCTTGATTCAGAAACGACCCAAGCTTTAGAAAAAGCGGCGAACAAATCCTTCAGAACTTTGCGCAAAGAAGCGTCTTTACGCGTGATAGATCATGTCATTCGCTTCAGCGCCCCTTGCTCAACCCGATTATGTAATGAAAGTTCTGGGGTCAAAGTCCACATTCCTATCACGCTAAAAGCAAAGCAGGCCCCCTGCCTCTATCGTGGAAATTACCGCGTTAAAACTTATGTTGAAGAGTGCTCTCGCCGTCTAAAAGATCATTTACAACGATATCCAACCATCTCCGCAGTTGGTATCGTCCAGGAGCATACACATGCTCCTTGAGCTGAGCGCGCTAATCCCGCTACTCAATAGCTGCCAAAGCCAAGTTGACGCAAGTATCCTCAAACGCCTCATTGATACAGAAAGCTCTCGAAATCCCTACGCCATCGGAGTAGTCGGCGTCAAAACGGTCAATCAACCCAAAACAAAACTAGAAGCGATTCAAATCGCCATAGACTTAGACAATCGTGGCTTTAGGTACAGTCTTGGGCTGATGCAAATCAACAACAAAAACTTCCCTGCTTACGGCATGACGATTGAAACCGCCTTTGATCCTTGCACAAACATCAACGTCGGAGCGGACATCTACGCTAAGTGTTACCACCGTGCGAAGGCGAACACTCCTAGCAAGGCACACCAACTACTACTAGATGATGCCGCCTCTTGCTATTACGCCAATAACTTCACGCAAGGCTATCAAAGCGAAGGAGCCAACGGACTCAGTTACGTTGAAAAATTCAACCGAGAGAAGAAATTACCCTCCGACATCATTTCGGAATCATACGACTCTTTCCCTGAACCACCTCAACCATCAAAACCATCTCCACCGACACAGCCCCATGTGTGGGATGTGTTTGGTGATTTCACTGATTAATTTAAAGGAACCTGTCTATGACACCTCTCCATTCAAACATTCCGTCCTCCAATAACCTACGAGCTGTGCTAGTGGCCATGATGCTGATTCTTGTTTATCAACCAGTATTGGCCGCAGGCGGCCTAGATGAAGCCACCAACTGGGTTAATGAAATCGCATCATGGGCATACAGATTCCTCGGGTCAGCCGTGGTGCTTTACAGCATTGTCATGGTGATCTTGGCACTTCTGGACAAAAAAATGTGGGGTGATGTGGGTATCAGCATCGCGAGAGCGGCAGCCGCTGGCGGCATCGTTGCTGCAGTCACTTACGCATGGCCAATTTGGGGGAGCTAATCATGTATGACGAAGAACGAGCACAATACGCTAGCTATAACTCACTGGCTCGTAAGCCGTTGATGTTAGGCATTCCGGTCATTCCTTTGGTACTCGGAACGTTGGGCATGCTGTTTAGTGGTTGGGGTGGACTAATTATCTTCGGAATAGAAGGGCTGGGTTTTCCGGCCTTTATTGCCTTAGGACTGCTGTACATCCGCATTCGCAGTGTGGGAGACAGCCGAGCCATCGATGATATGAAATGGCAAGCCAACGGTTTCTTAACGCGCCTACGTTGCCAGTCCAACACCAGTTCATTTACGTCCTTCGATAGCCACCCAGTTAGGAGAAAGCAGTATGTCAGTGAATGGTTTAAAAACAATCCCCTTGGCTGAGAGGCTTCCTGCTTATGGCTACCCGATCAATCGTTCCATGATCTCATTGGACGATGCAAAAATCATGACGACCCTAAGCCTTAGTGGCATTCCCTTCGAGTCAGAATCGAACAATACGCTGATGCCCGCGTTTGAACTGATCAAAAACTTACTCAGCAGCCTCGCCAGAAAGTACGGCAGTCAACTCGCAGTGTGGACCCACATTATTAAACGCAAAGAACATTTTGAGGCAACCTACTGCTTTGACAGTAACTTTATGCAGCGCTTTTCTGATCGCTATCTGCAAGACTTCTCCGGTGAGGAGTTTTTCAGTATCCATTACTACATAACCTTTGTATTCCATTACGACGGAACCTTAGCGGAAGGCGAAGACGAGCTTAGTGACATTCTCAAAACCGCATCAGGAGCACTGAAGCGTTTCTCTTGTAAAGTGTTAGAAGTGACTAACGACCACCGTTGCGAGCATGTTGAGTTCCTGTCGTACTTACTCAATTACAACGACTAACCCAAGCCACTCACAACAGAAAAAGTGCGGGACTATATCGGCCACAGTGATTGGCATTTCGGACACGACTTACTCGAAGTACGTAACGCGAATAACGAGGCAACTAAGTTTGCCACTTTTTTCGAGCTTGATGCGCTCCCTACCACCACCGAAATGGGGATTTGGGATTTCATCTTACGCCAACCGACTGAATTCGTTCTGACTCAATCGATGATTTTCATGCAAGGAATCCAAGCGCAAAAAATGATTGATAGGCAAATGAACCTAATCGAATCCGGTGACAATGCCGAGCATGAGTTAGTCGAACTACGCACGGCACGAGATTACGTAGCCTCGGGTGTCGTCAGCTTTGGCGACTACCACGCATCATTAGCCGTGATGGGAAATTCACCCGAGAAAGTACTTGCAGACAGTGCGGACTTAAATGGTCAGTTCTTAGCGAAAGGTACGGTACTGAAACGCTCAAACCTCAAGTCACAGTTTTCGTTTCTTAGCGCCCTTCCCGCATCGAAAGATCGCGTTAAGCCTTCACCTAGGACCATCGCCAACTTCGCTTCTACGTGGTCACTGCACAATTACTCTACGGGCAAAGCGTCCGGCAATCCGATTGGGGACGGCAGTGCTATCCTTCCACTAAAGACCTTGTCAAATTCCTTGTTTCACTTCAACTGCCATGCCTCTGAAGCCGGAAGGAACAATATTGGCGAAAAAAGCGCGGGACACACTATGATCCTCGGTGCGTCTGGTTCAGGTAAAACAACGCTTGAAGCTACATTGACTGGCTTTTTGACGCGCTTTGATCAGCAAATATTTTGCATTGATTATAAGCGCTCCACCGAACTGTTTGTTCGTGCTTTTGGTGGTGAGTATTTCGCCATAAAAGAAGGGGAAGACACCGGTATCAACCCTTTTCAATTGGAGCATACCCCCAAGCTAGTGAGCTTTTTGAACCGTCTGGTCTGCCGACTGGCACAAGATACGCGGGGACACGTCAACGCCCATGATGAAAAGGAAATCAAGGACGCGATTGATAGTGTGATGCACTTTGACTTACCAATGCGTGGGCTCAGTATGATGCTGCAATCCATCCAAATGCCCGACTTACGTCTCAGGCTCAGTAAGTGGTGTCGTAGTGAGGATGGTAAACTGGCCTGGTGCCTAGACTCACCTCGGAACCTCTTCAACCCCAAAACCATGGACCGTATTGGCTTTGATTCAACGCTATTACTTGAAAAGGAATCCAACGGGTACATTCACCCTGCGAGCGAACCTCTCTTAGCGTGTTTGTTCTTCCTTAAAGAGCTCATGCAAGAGTCCGGCAAGCTACTACAGACCATCGTTGAAGAGTTCTGGATGCCTGCCAACTTCCCTCTTACTCAGGCGGTAATGAAGCGTACGTTGAAAACTGGCCGTTTGATGAATGAGTTCATGGTGTTGTCCTCACAATCACCGGAGGATGCCATTGAATGTGACATCTTCCCCGCTATCGTCCAACAGACCGCCACCAAAGTGTACTTACCAAACCCTGATGCAGAGTACAGCGCCTACCAGCGATGCAACCTGACACTGGGTGAGCAGCGATGCAACCTGACACTGGGTGAGTTCACCAAACTCAAAGCGCTCGACAAGCAAAGTCGTACGCTGCTCATTAAACAGTTCAACACCAGTTGCTTCGCCAAGCTGGACTTAGGTGGGTTTGATGAGTTTCTACCGATCATCTCCGGATCTACCGATGACATTGTATTGAGCGAGTCTCTGCGCTCCGAGTTAGGCAACGCCCCCGAACGGTGGATTCCCGAACTATTGAAAAGGAGGTAATCATGCTTAAGCGAACCTCATTTGCGATGTGTGTGACGTTAGCAATCAGCGCATCGACACTCGCATCGGGAATTCCCGTTGTTGACGTCGCAGGCATCACTCAAATGGTGGCCGATAGCGCACAGCGAGCGCAAGAGTTTGCCCAGTCAATCAGCGAAGCTCGCAATCGTCTCATCCAGTTGAAACGCCAAGCCGAGCACTACAAGTCGATGGTAGAAGGCCACTATGGGTTTGAAGAAATTCTCAACGACCCAAACTTAAACGATGTAATTGACCTGCGCGCTTACCGTGATTTGTATGACGCGATTGACGATATATCTGACTTACGTTCTGAATTCGACCTGTACTCCGACACCCCAATCATACAGAGGCGCTACGATCTGCAATTGAAGCAACTTCGTTTCCAAGAAATGCTTTACGAACGGAACACGGAACGCAACAAACGCATGAGTCAACTCCTCGCACAATTCGGAACGGCAACTACGCCCGCGGCCAAAGAATACTTAGCCAACAGCATTCACTTTGAAACCATGCGGATGCAAAACGAGCAACGCATGATGGATCTCATCAATGCTGGACCAACAACAAACGCTTGAGGCCCAACAACGAAGTTTGCAGCTAAAACAACAAGTGTTTGGCGACGGCATTCCTTTAAAAAGCGCGTAAAAGCATGCCATTACAGACAAAATGCGGCCACTGACGAATCAGGAGTCACTTCCTAAGGATGCGCTATGTTTGACCAATTATTTAACTTCGTGACAACCATCGTCACAGACAACATCGGAACAATGGTTGTTCTTTTTGCGGATGTGATCACTCCGTTGATAGGGGCATCGGTTCATTGGCGCTTTGTACCACCGTTGCTTTCGACACATCGTGGTATATGACCGCTATCGTCCCGATGGTATTGAATACTGGGAATACGGTAGCGAACCATTTGACGTCATCGACAGGCGACAGTGGCGCAGCCCTCCAAGGCATGTTCGACACTATGCTGCTCAAAATTGAAAGCCTGTGGGATAACGTATCTTTCGGTATCGCTGCTTCTTGGGGAGATTCCTTTCTGATGATTATCTTGTTGGTACTTGTGATATTTGGGTATGTACCATTTCTACTTATCGCAACCGCCTACCTACTGGTCGCAAAAATAATGATGGGGTTTCTTCTGATCCTTGGGCCTCTGTTTATCATGTTCGCCTTCTTTCCCTCTACCCGAGCGATGTTTCAATCATGGGTAGGTCAGTGTTTGAACTACGTGTTACTCACGATTGTCTATCCTCTTGCTTTTAGTGTATTCGATCTGACGATCAACGATGTGCTCGGCGGGCATGAAAACGTCTCGTTCGGTTCGTGTTTGATGACGCTCATTCTTTTTGGCTGCTGTATTTTCATTTCTGTTCAAATTCCCGTCATGACCGCTTCCCTTTCCGGTGGTCCCGGCATTAATGGCTTAGTTACCAATATGGGCATGGGAATGCGTAGCCTAAGTGACCTAACAACAGGTGCGACAAAACGCAGCGAAACGTGTAAGAAAGCGCACACACAATGGTGCTAAATTTCTCTACGACCAAAGCAAAAATCGAATTCGACCGGGCTAACACCGCCCTAGTCTCTCACCTTGAATAGCACGGCGCGCAACGCGCTTTATTGGATTTTAAAAGGAACTGAAATGAAGACGTTCCCCCTTTTATTGATGGCGTGTTTGAGTGTGGGCTGCGCTAGTACCCCGCCACCTCCACCAGAGCCCGCGGGTGACGTCACCCCGGTAAACCCGCCCAAAGTTAATCTTGAAGATTTGTACCCCCAAAGAGGCGCCCAATGAGGACACCCATTGATTCTGCTTTGGAACGCAATCACGCCAAGGCTGAAAAAACACCCAGTGCCAAACATCAAAAACAAGCTGATCTCTACCTCAAGGAGATCAAAAAGTTCGAGCAAGACCGAGTCGAAATCGCCAAGCAATCGGCGAAATCTGCATGGATAATCACGGCGGGATCAGGTGTACTCACGCTACTACTGGGGTTCGCGATTGTGGTGATGATGCCGCTTAAAACCGTAGATTATCGGCTGCTTTTTATCGACCCACAAACCGGCGTGACCCAGCTGATCCATCCGCTTTCGGACGCCAAGCAAATGACGTACGGCGAAGTGCTGGATAAGCATTGGCTACATCGTTACGTCACCACTCGCGGCTCCTACCAATGGCAGACCGTTCAGGATGCGTTCGACTACATCAAGCTCACGAGTCGTGATGATGTTTTCAATGCCTACAGTGGGCAATTGCGTGCAAAAAACTCGCCTGTTGCCGTGTTTAAAGACTATAAAAAAATCCACTTAGAAGACGTCGCGATTTCATTTCTGCCGACTCGCCAGGATCAAAGGCTGGCGCAGGTGTCGTTTACTAAAGTAGTGCTCAATAGTGACGATAGCCCCGACAGCAGTTATCGACCCACCAAATGGAGCGCCACCATAACGTTTGATTACCTCAAGGAAATCACCAAGGAGTCAGAACGACAACTCAACCCGCTTGGTTTCCAAGTCACCAGTTATCAAGAAAACAGGGCGATCCAATGATAAAACCACTAGTGATATGCCTCACTTGTTTGCTCGCATTTTCTAGTCATGCTTTAACGTTGCCGACGCATCTAGGCAAAGATCGTCGCATTGTTTACGCCGACTATGATCCGAGTGATGTGATTGCGATACGCACTCAAGCGGGTGTCGCGACCCTCATCCAGCTTGATAAGAATGAAACCATCCTTGGTGAGCATTCTGGTTTAGCGATGGGCGATGCGACAGCATGGGGGTTCAATGTACGTGGCAATAACGTGTTCTTTAAACCCCAAGCAACGCAACCCAACCCAACCCAACCCAACACGAACCTAACGATCGTCAGTGATGGGGGACGCACATACGCATTCGAATTATTCACGAGTCAGCAACCGTTTTATGTGGTGGTGATGCGCTATCCCAATCCTAAACCCACCAGCACCGCGACACTGAAACCACCTTGTAGCGATGGCAACGACAACTTCCGTTACGTTAAATGGGGAGATCAAGAATTGGCACCGGCCTATGCATGGGACGATGGGCGATTCACGTGCATGAAGTTTTCTAACAATGCGGAGTTACCCGTGATTTACCAACTCAACGCCGACGGCAAAGAGTCCTTGGTGAACTACCACATTGAACAAGACACCATCGTGATCCACTCCGTCGCGAGTGAGTACCGTTTACGCTTGGGTGAACGAGTCTTAGGGATCCGCTCTCACTTTGTCGAGTTCGCTGGTCACAACCCAAAAGCCAGTGCCATCAACGCGACTCGTGTGATTAAGGAGGATGAGTCATGAACAAAAAATGGCGCGAAATTTGCGACCGATAAGGATTTAGCTCAGTCCGGGCTGTTCCCAGATCCCAACGCTCCAAATAAGAAGCCGAGCATCTTACTCGGTAAAATGCCCAAAGGACGCTTTAAAGGCCGTTTCATCGAACTTGAAAGCGCACAATTTGTTGAAGTACCCGCCCCAACTCTCAGCGGCAAAGGGGTCGGTATGGTGATCCCCAATTGCGTCACCTACCCGGATTCATTGGTTTGCGTGGACATTAAGTTCGAGAACTTGGTGAAAAGCGGCGGGTTTCGCAAACGGTGCGGTCAAGAGGTGTTTCTGTTTGCCCCAGACGGCTTTGCTGTCAATGAACAGGCGAGAGCGCGAGAAGAGCTACGCTCGCACCGTTGGAACCCTTATGACTATGTTCGTCGAAGCCCAACCTTTCGCGTCGGGGGATATCCTCAACATTGCCAATAGCTTGTACCCAATTTCTGGGGATAAGAAAAGTAACACTTGAAACGAACTTGCAGGCAAACTGTTTAAGGGCATCAGTTGTTGGATGTTCGATACCGAGGCCATAAACGGGATCAAACCCTCGCTGCCTTATGTGCTTCACCTTGGGGGAATTGATGGTGGTCGTCGCGAACTCAAGCACAGCTACAGCTCGGATGATGCGCGTTTTGAGTTCAATAGCTGTTTATCGATGGCTGAAGAGACCTACTCTAGCGTCGAAAGCACACTGCTCAGTCCATTAGCCATATTCGGTGACCGCGTCACGGCTGCCGCGGTCAATGACTCCGATTTTAACTTTCGCCAACTGCGCAAAAAACCGATGAGCATCTATGTTGGCTGACAACCCGCCAACCTTAAAAACTTCGGTGCCTTATTCAACTTGTTCTTTGAACAGTTGATCTCCGAAAACATGCGTACCCTACCCGAGCATGATAACACGCTGAAATATCAATGCCTTGTGCTACTGGATGAGTTCACCGCCCTTGGGCGAATTAAACAACTCGAACAAGCCATCAGCTATACCGCGGGGTAAAACCTTCGATTTCTCACCATCTATCAAGATGAGGGCCAGCTTGAAGCGGTTTATCGACGTGGATACGCACAAAACATTCGTAAAAATCACGGCGTAGGCGTAAGAGTGGTGTATCCACCAAAAGAAGTCGACGACAACGTTCGGCGCCTCTCTGACACCTTAGGAACCAAGACAGTAAAGCAACGGAAAACCAGCCACAACACGGGTAAAGGGGCCAGTAAAACCATCCTCCATACTGAGTTAAGGCGTCCATTACTGATGCCCCACGAAATTGTTGCACTGGGTTTTGAAAAGCACCCGAAAGCCAAAGATCTCGGTATTCACTCGCTGATTTTGAAAGAGAACCAACGCCCCTTTATTGCCGAGAAAATCATTTACTTTGAAGAGCCTGTGTTTGCTGAGCGGGTAACGTACGCCGAAGCCAACATTCCAGATATCCCTCTCCTTCCTTTACCTTGAGGAACGTACTATGACACATAAACGCTTGGTGATCGCTATCACCGTCGTATATTTATTGCCTGTTCACCCCGCTCACGCCACCAACGACGATGAGTGTGCCATTTGGCTTCGCTTACCTACAGGCTTTCCGAGCGGTTGTGGCGATGCAAAAAACGCTTTTAAAAAACGTATTAAGAGATTAAAGCCCCCTTTGCCTCGCTTCTCCTCTTATCTCTTCTCAGGGAAGATACCAAATGGCTTCTCATCCAATGAGCTTGATATGACCACACGCAGCGGCCACGCCGCCTATGTTCCGCCACGCAGTGAATGTGTGAGATGGGAAACCAGCAAAGACGAACACCGATGCGTAAAAACCGAGATAAAGCCGAGCCAAATCATCAAAGACCAACGCTGTCACATTTACCAGAAACAAAGCACCTCACGTCCCAGCGATTGCGCTCGTACCATCAGCTACGTGGAAACGTTTCAAAACGGCCGTAAGTACGGCGAAAACTACTACTTCGACCGCTTTGGTAACCCCTATACCGAAGGGTCTACTAAACATTGAGCCCATTTTAATTGAGCTCTAAGCTCTAAGCTCTAAGCTCTATGTGGTCAAGGTTTGGTATTCCTGCGTTCACAATGGCAGACATGGGTGGAAATATCATGTACGGACACAAAAATAGGAGCAGACTAAGTGGTGACAATCATTGATGAATCAAGCAGAACAGAAACCAAGCAGGCGAGAATTACGATTCCACACACATTGTAGTGATCGTCATTTACCGATTTTCTTTTATGAGGTTTATGAGGACTGCCAGAGTGGACTCTGAGAGGGAAACGCTCGCTCGTCCGCATGTTTACGGTATCATTATTTGCGCCAGATCTTAAATATTAAACATTACAAATAACAAAATCATCAACACAAACTAAAATAATACGTACTAAAAGTATGAACTTAGGTCAGGCATGAACACAATTACCGACAAAAAGCTCCTCAAACTGATTACTTATGCTCCCGCCACAATAGTTGCGACTTTTATGCTTATAATGATAGTGATCATCACAAGAGGAGTGATTATTAGCTCAGAGAATACATTAAAATTGCAGCTTGATGAATATCAACAACATGGACGTAATACCCTGATTAGCCGAGTCGAGTATGTCACTCAACATATTACATACGCTAGATCTCAAACGGAAAAACAACTGAAAAATAATGTCGAAACTTATGTTCACGAAGCGTACAAACTAGCAGCACGTCTTTTTAAAGCAAATACACATCTACCACAACCCCAAGTAAAGAAAATCATTACGGATGCACTTCGAGATTTTAGATTCCATCATAGAAGGGGCCATATCGGTATCTATCAAACCGATGGTTTGAATATTATGCAACCTATCGGCTCCCAAATTGAAAGTTCTCCATCTTGGCAGCTTGAAGAAGCCGATAGCAATTATATTGTTCGGTCAATTATCGAACAGGTTAAGACAAACGGGGAGACGTTTTACGACTGGAGGCCAATCGCGCCTGAGGACGACAATAACCGACGAAGAAAGATTAGCTTTGGCAAACTCTTCGAGCCTTATAATTGGGTCATCATCGCTAGCGACTCCGTCCAGAACGTTGAGAATGATATCAAAACGGACACACTAAACTGGTTACAAAATGTCCGATTTCGTGATTTTGGATATGTCTTTGTAATAGATGAGTTCGGAACAATTCTAGCTCACATTAACCAAGATCTTATCGGGCGCAATGCTTTCCAAATGGAGGACCCTAACGGTTTCAATTTTGGAGAAAGGACAATAGCGGCTAACAAACAGTTCATAAATTACGTAGCACCACTTGGGCCAAAAGGTTTATCGAACTATGACAAGACAAGTTATGTTGTAAAAGATTCTAGCTGGGGCTGGGTGATCGGGGCTGGTATGTACGATGAGATAACCAATCGATACATAGCTGATAAAGTTCAACAAGCGCGCATCGAACAGAATAGTACATTGAAGAATATGTTGGTGATGGGGGTCATCACTACAATTGTCGTCGCCTTATCTTCAATCGTTTTAAGCCGTTTGATAGCCAAGAGATTTTTGCGTTTTGAAAAGAGAATCAACCTTGATTTCAATAAGTTAAAATCCAATAGAGACGAATTAGCGTATTTAGCCAATCACGATATATTAACCGGTCTACCTAATCGCTCTCAGCTACTCAAAAAAATTTCAAGCCTTA
This sequence comes from Vibrio hepatarius, assembly GCF_011806575.1. Lineage (GTDB taxonomy): Bacteria > Pseudomonadota > Gammaproteobacteria > Enterobacterales > Vibrionaceae > Vibrio > Vibrio hepatarius_A. The sequence goes on along the minus strand of NZ_JAATOO010000013.1, from coordinate 79,284 downwards.
TTGAAAAATCAACAGCCAACAACCGCATGCTGGCAATCATGTTTGTCGACCTTGATGACTTTAAAAAGGTGAATGATCTATATGGCCACTCTGTAGGAGACAAATTGCTTCATATGCTCGGTGAGCAATTTGAATCGTTCTTGAATCCAGACGAATACGTTGCACGTTTTGGAGGAGACGAATTTGTTTTTTGTTTTCCAAATTTATGGGATATAACCGAAGCCCAAAGTAAAGTTGACTGCATCAAAAACGTTTTTACTCAACAATTTACTATCGATGGTAAGGTTCTTTTCGTCAGTTGTTCCGTAGGTGTTTCTATGTACCCTGTGGATGGAGATAAACCCGAAGTTTTGATATCTAAAGCAGAAATTGTGCTCTACAGAACCAAAGCACGTCAAAAAGGCGATGTTCTATTTTTTGACGAATCCATTGAAAAACAAGTTAAGTATGAGTTTGTTCTTGAGCGTGAACTAAGAAGTGCACTGAATAGGAATGAACTGACCGTCGTTTATCAACCGCAAGTCAACGCTCAAACAGGAGAGCTCTATGGTGTCGAAAGCTTGCTCCGCTGGCACAATCGTCATTTAGGCCACGTTTCCCCTATCGAGTTCATTCCACTTGCTGAAGAAATCGGTTTGATTGATCAACTTGGAGGGTTTGTTTTAGAACAAGCTTGTAAAGAGTTTAGTACGGTATTTCCTAGTCCAGAATCTAAAGTAGTTCTTTCAATTAATATATCTCCATTACAGTTACTTAACGGAAAATTCATAGAGCAACTTCAATCATCATTACGAACATATCGACTACAAAGCGATCGAGTAAACTTAGAAATCACCGAAAATGTCTTGATCCATGATTTACCCAAAGTTGCGCCTATAATAGCTCAATTAAAACGCCTTGGTTTTACTGTTTCCTTAGATGACTTTGGCACGGGTTATTCTTCTTTAAGTTATTTGAGTAACCTGTCATTAGACGAATTAAAAATTGATAAAGCGTTCGTGGACAAAATGCTGACTTCTTCACAAAGTGACTCTTTAATTAAAGCCATTATCGCTCTAGCAAAATCGATCAATGTGCGTATTGTCGCAGAAGGCGTGGAAACAAAAAAACAAAAAGAACTACTAACTGATTACGGTTGCGATGTATTGCAAGGTTACTTAATCGACCGCCCTATTTCTATCGAACAAGTGGAGAAAAAATACTCATCATCTCTCAACGTTAGCGGAGACTTAAATAATTCTGTGTAACTGTGTCAAGTTTACATTTAGTCAGTCAGCCTTTGTTCAAACATAGTCATAAAATGGAAAAACATCACCTTTAATCGATAAGTCAACCGTTGGATAAAGCTTACGCTTCTAGACGGAATTAGTTGTGTAGAGCATATTGGCGATTTCTCAGGGTAGTTAAGCAACGTGCTCAGGTTTATCTAAGAACAGCTAGTTTGAAAGGACAACACGATGTCATAACCACAGACTTTCTAACTAGGTACAAAATTTGTACTTGATACAACACCACCAATCATTTATTTGGAACCGTATTTACCCCCAATGGTGGGTTGTCACAAGTTGTGCGCCTTTAATTGGCATTGGAAACAACGTACTGAACAATCGATGGGGCTCGGTTAATCTTATACTCTTGTATCGCGTCAAACTCATTCGTCGTAAAGCTAAAACCTTCTTTGTCTTATATTAAGTAAGAAACAACCGCATACACCTCATACACCTCATACAAGAAAAACCCATAATGCAGCCAGCGAAACAAACGAAGACAGAAAGGCATGCCTGATCATTAGCTGCATATTGACGAGTGGTTTTCCACTTTTCAAAAGCTCATTCTGTCTATTGTGTACACCAGTTAAGAGCACACAGAGTCCAAATGTCAGCGCAACTAAATTCAGCACAGACGGCAGACCAAAGCGCAACACCATTACAGCGCTTGTAACAAACAATAATGCACTTCGTGACCATGCCAACGTTGTACGCTCACTCTGTAACCCCCGCTCTCGTTCCATTGCTTTGCTCATAATATAAAGAACGCCGCAATGGAACTGAGTATAACCAGGGACAAGACCAACACGAACAAACTACTACTGTAACAAAATGGTGCATCCAATCGCATAGCTCTTTCATTCAAATACCAACGAATAAGTGCCCACACGCCCGTACATATCGCAATAAGCGCAAACCCAGATCCTAGAAAAGTCATATATCTTGGCAACACATGAGTAGTTTCAAACAAGTCAATACCAAGCGCGGCAATTAAAAAAGCAAGCGACGTTCGAATCCAAGCTAAAAATGTACGTTCATTGGCAAGCGAAAATCGATAGTCCGGTTCTTTGCCCATTTTCATATGCTTTTCCTCATTGGTCGTTTGTGAAACTGAATTCTAGAACCGCTTCCAAGCTCAAAGTCAAAAACTTCAAAAAAATCAGAGTTGAATAACCTACTGACTAGGTTCTAAGGCTCCTATAGTCGGTGGCGAGCTCACGGCCTGATTCAACGCATCGGTGTCTACGCTATCGTCTACTTCGACGCCTTGAGAAACCGTGACGGAATCTCTCAATGGTACGTAATCTTGCCACTGGTAATTAGCCAAACCTGGTTGCGTCAATTTCGGGGCTTCCGTGAAAAAGTAACCGTCGCTTTCCATGGGAGGCGCATTAAAGTAGAGGTTATGGCTTCCCTGAATGGAGGTGTCGTCATACTTCCATTCAGGTTCGATGCCTTTTTCTAACTGCATGAAAATATTGTTAGAAAACATCAATTCAACCACATTATCTCGCGTCGCCGGTTCCACTAGGATAGTATGAACTCTTGGCGTGTTTGAAGCATCAGTGGGAAGTAAAAACGTATTGTTGTAAATTTGTCCGTTGAACACGCCGCCTCCGCACACTTGGAACGTCCGAGTTCTATCATCCACAGACAAGTTATACCGAACAACAAAATCGCTCGCTCGTCCTTTTTTTAAGTCGCCATAAGGGCAAATCAGCATAAAGCCCCCCTCATTGTTCCACGAGATATTGTACTGATAAACAATGCCATTGGTTGAATGGTCCACATCATACGCCATGCCATCTCTTATCGTTTTTCCTCCAGAAGTCACGTTGTATTGATACACCACATCGTCACTGTTTGCTGACCACATACCAGCATTGGGAGACTGAGATCGAAGATTAAATCCCGCTAACGTGTTGTGTTCTACACGCCCACTTTTGGTGGTCATCGGTGCAATGCCATCGCCACCAATGTTAGACAGTTGATTGCCGCTAATGGTCGTGTTTTCAAACGGCTGCCACTGCGCGGTACACAGCTCATACCAAAAAGGCACCAGCTCTGGGCGCTGGCACCAGTTCGACCAAGTATAAATCCCTTGTCGGTCAACATCAGAAATACGGTTGTTCTTAATCTCCAACCCATTGAACCAGGTGGGTACCGACGCTCCTCTTGCTTCCACAATAATACCGCCTGACGCGTTGGCGTATTTGCCCGTGCCATGCTGCCCCCCCTCTACTGTCGACGGCATTTGCCCACGCACATTTGTAATATCTAAATTAAGCAGTTGGATACCCTTGTGCTCACCCGTGTCCTCTGCGGTTACCCAGACCCCTCTTCTTGGCTGCTTTCCATCTCCGGGCGCCGAAAGGGCCAGATTTTTAACGGTGACCCAACTTGCGTCCTGAACCCAAAACGCTTGCTCTTGTCCATTGGCTTCAATATGCGGGCGATTTTTCGCGGTTCCATAATCTTCATACACGATAGCAGCGCCAGCGGTACCAGAGGTGCTCGCGACAACGCTGCCTCGGCATCGGGTGCCCTTTTTAAAGCGCACCGTATCACCAGCGTTCAATGCCATGCGGTTGAGTGTTTCAAGATTATTGATTGGAGAAGCGAGCGTTCCGTCACCGTCCTGGTCTTGTAAGCAATCGACATAGATTTCATTTCCAGCGTTTTTTTCTGACGCTGATATTCCCTTGCCATAGATAACCCAAAATATCGATAGAAAGAGAACAAAATAACAATCTTTCCGACGTTTAACTTTTCTTTCTTCAGTATTATTTTCTCGTTTAATGTTCATCACTGACTCCTTTTTATTCGGGCCATAATATAAATATTGCTTGCTACTCAATTAATTTTAATATTGGCATCCTCACCTCCTTATTAAATAAATTTTCACTCATTCACACCTATTACTTTCTGGCGAGACAGCGCCATTATGTATTCAATAGGAATATTATTTTCCACCATATCGCTCATCACATTCATTGCCCAAGTGACATGGCGATAAAAATGAAAATAGGATTCACAGAAATAATTGTGATGGGCAAAACCACCACTTGAAATGGCAAACCGATGTTTAGGGCACCCCCCGTTGCAGATGGGTAAAAATTTACAACTACGACATTGGTGATTCAGCGCGGATTTGTTTTTTCCAAATGAGACCGCCTGTTCACTGGTGGCGATTTCTTGTAATGAGGATTGATGAATATTGCCCAGTAAATAGTGAGGGTAGACAAAATGGTCGCAGGCGTAGACATCACCATTCGCTTCCATCGCCACATAACCCTGGCAACTGTCCGAGAACACGCACAAAGCATTCCCTAAACCTCGCCATGCCGCGAAAGTCACTTCAAACATTTGCACATACACGTTACCAACATCCTTCATTACCCACTCATCAAAGATGCGAGTAAGAAACTGGCCGTATTTAGTTGGGGGCACAGACCAATGAGTGACTTTTGCTTGGTGATGGTCAGGGTCGACAAAATATAGCCCCTCTTGGGTTGGTATTTCTGATTTGCGTTCAACGAGTGGAATAAACTGGAGATAACTCGAACCGATTGATTTTAAAAAATCATAGATTTCCAACGGGAAGTTAACATTGTCATTATTAATCACCGTCAGCGTATTAAATTTAATTTTGTATTTTTTTAATCGACGAATACTCGTCATTACCTTATCGAACGTACCGGTGTTTGTTTTTGTTCGTCGATATAAATCATGAAGGTGCTTTGGCCCATCGATAGAAATACCCACAATAAAGCGATTTTCTTTTAAGAAACGGCACCAAGAATCATTAAGCGCAATACCATTCGACTGTAAAAAATTAGTAGTGGTTTTCTTGCCCTTATATTTATTTTGAATTTGAACGACGCGGCGATAAAAATCGAGCCCGATTAACGTTGGCTCTCCTCCCTGCCAGACAAAACTCACGTCATCGTCGTCATTGGCCTCTATGTTCTGAGCAATAAAGCGTTCCAATGTGCTTTCAGACATCACGTGCTGATTTGTGTCTTTATACAGACACTGTTTTTCCAGATAAAAGCAGTACTCACACTGAATGTTGCACGTTGCACCACACGGCTTCGCCATCACATTGAGGGGGCGATTGGCGTGATTTTTTTTGCCTCGATCCATTGCAGGCACCTCCATTCTCTGTTGTGAAGGATATGGCCAAAAATCAACAACTGGTCACAGATTAACCGATTTTAATGATATACCTTTAAGTTAATTCATCAAGGAGATAGTTAATGAATAGGTTATTGCTTCAGCTTATCGTCGTCTCGAAAAGTCGTTCGCTCAAACATGCCAGCCTTCAGCTGGGCATCAGCCAGCCTGCTTTGACAAGGAATATGCAGAGACTTGAAGAGAGTTATGGCGTTCCAATTTTGGAACGAACATCAAAAGGCGTAAAAATCACGGATTTCGGGCAAATTCTCGTGAACCGAGCGAAGCGCATTGAGCATGAGCATTTCTTGTTGGAAGAAGAGCTAAAAGCGGCAACGGCAGGCCGAGGCACTCGGCTACGTGTTGGTGCGGGGCCAGTATGGGCAGCGGAAATGTTGCCAGAGGCCGTACTCGCACTTTATCGCGCAATGCCTGAAGTTTCATTCGAGCTTCACGCCGGCTCTCAGGAAGAGATGTTACAACAACTTTCTGTATCCGAGCTGGATGTGGTTGTCGCCAGTGATACCTTACCTGCCCGTTCATTCGGAGAATTTGATTTCATTGCTTTGTGGGAAAGTTCGGTGTCGTTAGTCACGGCCTCAACGCACCCTTTGCAGTCAGAGAAATCCGTCAGCATCGAAATGCTACAGCCTTATCCGTGGGTGATCCTCACTCAGTCCAACGATGTTGCACAGGTTATCAATCACTTTTTCCATGAACATCAGTTACCTCCTGCCAATATTGCTTTTCGCAGTGCTTACTGGGAGAGCATTCCTGCGGTGGTCAGTGAGTCAGAACACATTCTTGTCTTACCTGACAGGCTGCAAAACAAAGCGTTATTAAATGGATTAAAGCCACTTAAATGCAACGGACTGCACTGGCAATTTACAAGTGGTGCATGGATAAGAAAAGACACCACACCCACCGACGCTCAGCGAATTTTTATTGAATGTTTGAGCGAACAAGTGGACAAAAAGAGGGTATCAAAAAATGATGATTGACCGATTTATCCCAACCATTCTGGCAGTCTGTTTTTCGTTTGGCGTGGCTGCCAACACCTTCCCAAAAAGAAACATTGAAAACTTTTTTCCATGGGGTCCTGGCACATCGTACGCGGTAACCCAGCTTATTTCGGACGCCATGGCCAAAGAACTGGGTGTGAACATCAATGTCATTTCCACGCCGGGTGGCGCGGGCGTGAAAGCCATAGAAACGGCACTCAATAAGCCAGCAGATGGCTATACCATTATCGACGCCTGGGTCGCAAACCTTGTTCTTCAACCTAATCTGGGGAATGGTGATTACACCTATAAAGACTTTAAACCGCTCTGGTCCGCCACGCAGGTTCCTTTTGCTATTGCGGTCAGAAAAAACGAGACACGCTGGCACGATTTACCGAGCTTTATCGAGTATGCCAAAAAGAATCCGGGCAAATTACGTTATTCCTCCGGCTCATACAATAATCTGCCCCACATGATCATGGCGCAGTTGTTGCGCTCACAAGGGATTTACGCCAGAAACATTCCCTACAGCCAAGATGGGGACGCGCACAAAGACCTGCGCAGCGGGCTTTTAGATTTCACCTTCAATGATCCGACCACGTACCGAAGTAATGCCGATGCATTTAAACCTCTTGTGGTGTTGCACAACGATAAAAAAGTGGCCGCCATGTTTGATAACGGCCCGACCCTGGACGATTACGGGATTGATTTGGCATTAAGTGGCCTTAGTGCCGTAGGCTGGAACTGGTTTGTTGTGCGCAAAGACACCCCAGATGACGTTGTTGACATTTTACGTGCGGCAATGAAGAAGGCCATTGAGAAGCCAGAGCTTCAACAACAGTTGGCCAAACTTGGATTTTTGCCACTGTTGCTCCCTCCGGAGAAATACGAAGAGTCCGCAGCGAAAGTGAGCGACCAACTCAAAACTGCGCAAACCGCCATTTATTGGGAACAAGATCAGCTTGAAAAAGCTGGGGAGTAACCTCATGGTCACGCAGTTTAAGACGACGTCGATTGGCGCTTACTGTATTTTCCTGTTCGTGATTGTGCTTGTTATTCAGCAAATTGAGACGAATCTTGCCGAGCAAGGCGCAGCCAGCGGTGGACCGCTGGCTAACGCCGGAATGTATCCCTATTACGTTGTAATATTAATGGCATTGTTTCTGTGTCTGGATGTGATCGACACATGGTTTCTTCGGGCAAACAAAGAGGCAGAAGTCTCATTGCCAGACACGCTCCCCTCCGCGCGAAGCAAACTGGTGACGGTGTTCTCTGTCGTGGGGTTAACCGTCGCCTATCAATATTTGCTGACTTCTGTCGGCTACTTATTGCTCACGCCTTTCTACCTATTTCTCCTGTTTAAGGCGTTACATGCTGGAACAAACGCAAAGTGCCTGTTGGGATCTGTCGTCATCACCGCGGCACTTTATGTAATTTTTCAGGAGTGGTTGAACGTTGTTTTACCCATAGGGTTCTATCCGTCAGTCTGGTGAGGTAAACGCATGTACGAAATCATGTTCGAAGGGGGAGATCAGTTCCTGACCATTACCGTTTTCCTTAATGTGGTTCTCGGTACAGTTTTGGGGCTATTGGTCGGCGTGTTCCCCGGTTTAGGCCCGCTGATGGGAATGATTCTTTTGCTTCCCTTCGCCTATCAATTACCCCCTGTCGCGGGCATTGGTCTGCTGGTCGCAATATTCATTGGTGGTTCCTGCGGAGGGGCAATATCAGCCATATTGCTCCGGATACCGGGTACGCCACTTGCAGCCGCAACACTGTTGGATGGTTACCCCATGGCCAAAAAAGGCCGTTCTGCCGATGCGATTGGTATCGCGATTTCCGCTTCCGCTTTGGGAGGACTAATCGGCGGAATCATGCTCATCTTTTTTACGCCGATGCTGGCTTCCGTCGCAATGAATTTTGGCCCGCCAGAATATTTCGCGTTATCCATCACTGGTTTGTTATCCATTACTATTGTGTCGAGCGAATCGACAGTAAGAGGGTTAATGAGTGGTTGCTTAGGTTTACTGCTGGCGACCATCGGCACTGATCAACTCTCTATGGCCGAGCGGTTTACATTTGGGTCTAGCGATTTACTCAGCGGATTGAACATTGGCTCGGTCGTGGTTGGTCTTTTTGCGATTTCCGAAGTCATGATTCAGGTTCAGAGCGGCGATCTCAATTTCAAACCTAAAATCGAAAAGGTGAAAGTCTCCTTTCACAGCCTGATGCTGGTGTTCAAACACAAAACCAATTTAGTTCGCTCGAGTGTAATCGGAACATTCTTCGGTGCCATACCCGGTGCAAGTGGCATCATCTCTTCATTTGCGTCTTATGCGGTTACTCGTTCACTCTCTAAAACGCCGGAAGAATACGGGAAAGGCGCTGAAGGGGGTGTTGTCACAACCGAGTCTTCAAACAATGCCTGTTGCGGCGGTGCCATGATTCCTACTTTGGCGCTGGCCGTTTCCGGGGGTGCCTCCTGCGCCGTGTTGATGAGTGCTTTAATGTTGTTAGGGTTGCAACCCGGACCTCAGCTGTTTGCCTTGAGTGGCGATATTGTGGGAGGGGTTTTTCTCTCTTATTTACTCAGCAATGTGTTCCTCTTGCTTCTTGGCCTGCTGATGACACCGCTTTTTGTCTCTGTGCTCAAACTGAAAAAAAGTATACTGCTCCCGATCGTCCTTATCCTTTCTATTCTTGGCACGTTTTCGTTGCAGTCTGCCACCTTTGATCTTTGGGTAATGCTGGCACTTGGGGTTGTTGGTTATCTGCTCCGTCAATCTGGATTTCCCCTCGCGCCGATTGTGATTGGTTTCATCTTAGGGCCAATTGCAGAAGGAAACCTCAGACGCTCTTTGCTCATCTCTCAAAATGGGTTTGGCATTTTTCTCGAACGCCCTATCGGTACCACCATTCTCATCGTCAACCTTGTTTTGGTGATCGCCGCCATTGTTTATTACCTGATTAATCTACAAAAAAGGAAAGTGATTTATGAAAGCAATTAACATCATGTTTGACTCTCTCAATAAAAAATACCTTTCCGCTTATGGGAATAATTGGACGAAAACACCAAACTTTAAGCGGTTAGCCCAAAAAACAGTGCGATTTGACCGTGCTTATACTGGAAGCATGCCATGTATGCCAGCCAGAAGAGAAATGCATACTGGTCGATATAACTTTTTACATCGTTCTTGGGGCCCATTAGAACCGTTCGACCATTCACTGCCCGAACTGCTGATGAAAAGCCATATCTACTCACACTGCTCAACCGATCACTGCCACTACTGGCATGATGGCGGGCTCACCTACCTGAGTCGTTTTTCGTCCTATGACATGGTGCGAGGCCAAGAAGGTGACTGGTGGAAGCCACAAGTTGAAGGGTTTCAATACAAATGGGACATTCGACGTCAGGATCGGGTCAATCGCCTTTATACGGCTGACGAACAAAACCATCCTCACATACGCACCTTTAAAAGTGGTATGGAGTTTTTAACAGCCAACAAACATTCAGACAATTGGTTACTGCAACTTGAATATTTTGATCCCCATGAGCCGTTTACAGCTCCCAGACGCTTTTATGAACCGTATGGTTTAGGATCAGACGAACACGATTGGCCGAAGTATGCCCCTTTTCAAGAGCAAAGCGAAGGCGTTCAACGAGACGCTTGTCGCCACTACGCTGCAGCACTAAGTATGTGTGACTACTATTTGGGGAAAGTGCTTGACTTTCTTGATGAACATAACCTGTGGGAAGACACGATGTTGATCGTCAATACGGATCACGGCTTCCTGCTCGGCGAACATGGATTTTTTGGCAAAAACTACATGCCAACCTATCAAGAGTTATGCAATATTCCGTTATTCATTTGGGATCCGAGGTCCAAACAGAAAAATCAAACAAGGCAGTCACTGGTACAAACGATTGATCTTATGCCGACTTTGCTGAGCTATTTTGGTCTAGAAGTACCCGATGAAGTGATGGGTCACGATCTCGCGGAGGTGATTGCCCATGACAAGAACGTTCGCGAGGGCGCACTCTTTGGCTACTTTGGTAAACACGTTAACGTTACGGATGGTCGTTTTGTCTATATGCGCGCCGCTCAGAACGCAACGAATGCACCACTGTATAACTATACATTAATGCCCTCTCATTTGTTCACGCCTTTCAGTCCAGAGGAGTTAAAACTTGCAGACCAAACTTTAGTCAGCCACTACCGCTACGCCCAAAACACCCCTCTGTTACGAGTCAATGCTAATCATGGCTTGTTTCCCAACAACAGTTGCTATCAATTTAACCAGCATCTAAGCTGGGGCGACCTCTGCTTTGACATCGAAAACGATCCGCAGCAGAAATTCCCCATAAATGATGAAGAGGTAAAAATGCGGATGCTGAGCCTGATGTATCAACTCATGCAGGAACATGAGAGCCCGAACGAACAGTATGAACGCCTGAATCTCCCCTATGGAAATCACTAACCTAATTTACGCAGTTATGTTCTAATCTGTATCCGTTCCAACGAAGTCTGGCACTTCAGCTAAAAATACTATGGAAACTGATGGGTTTGATGTTCTCACCAGTCAACATTCCAGAGACGCCCACATCCATCGCCTGCTATTGTTAAGCTGATGAGAAGTTTTATATCGGCCTTAATAAGTTCAGACGCTTTAACCTTGTTATGTACGTCGGTGTGGGTATCAGCAAAGTACTCCGTCACTCGGCCTGAGCTGCTGATATTGCACCAGTCGAGAAGTTAAGATTTAGCATAGATTGGATCTTTCCAATACTTTGGTGATGCTGCGTAGCTTAGATAGCAACAAAACTGTGTAAGTTTGGGCCCATCTGTACTTCTGGAACACGCTCTTGAAGTAGAACCTGATGTTTATCTCCACACCATGATCACTCGTCTCTAAGGGCTTGATGCTCAATAAGTTTGTAAGAAATATCTGCCAAATCAAAAGCTTGGTGACGCTTGTATAGTTTATTATTCGGAATAACACAACCACCACAATGGCATGTCTTAACGGGTAGATATTGCTCAACTGAGACTCTGTCTTCTCAGGGGTGAAGAAGTCGGCGATGCCCTTTATGTCCTAGTTGAGCCCCTTGCTTTTTTCCAGATTTCTTCCTACTCAGCGAAGTGCTCTTAGTTTGGTTATGCAAAGGTTATTGGGATAAGGGCACGGAACTGTTTCGGTTATTTTGATTAAGCCGACGGCTTTTTTCGTAATTTGGACAAGAGAACAAATCGCCTGAAAATTAATAATTTTCATACAACACACTGAGTTTTTGGCATACCAACTCCTATAAGCTTGTTCAGTGCTTTAATCATGACGTAGGTTTCACTTGAGCATTGTAGTTTCTCAGATTTGGTCTCCCGCTCAGCAACGGCTTCACTCGATACATAACTGTTTCTGAAAGTGGAGTCTTGTGATACCCACCATAGAGCTTCTGACAGGCCTACCGCGCTTGTTCTGTTTGCTTTGATTTCATTCGTTTATGGCCTCTTCATCAATCCAGAAAGTGAGTGGCCCGAGATTGATTAGAGCTTTGTTGTACTGTTTCCAGTTAGTTGTTTGGTGGCTAGGCTTGGATATTGGTCTAAGTATTTGAATGAACTTAGCTAATCAAATTGTAGGTTGATAATTTAGTTCCAAGGTTTAAGAAACAAATCCCCTATGATTTACCGTTTGGAATAAAAACTCACTTCAATAAATGAGGCGAGTTCTTATTAAACTTTTTATGACTGGAAGAACTCCCAATAAATCGGACTACGGAGTCGTATTGTTGTCGATATATTCGTGAATTCCAACATCTGGCATTCCATTGTAGAGGAGGTTCCCAAAAATATCATGTTTATTCGGATAGTTATCTGTATCTAAAGTAACAAACCGCCCGCTATTGATGGCTGGTGAATTCTCACTCAACATAAACCCATTTAATGCAGACCAATCTGTAACATCACGTGTTAATATATCCTTATTTAATACAGTACCTGGGAATAACACATCTGGATGTGATTTGTCCTTAAACATTGGTTCCGCTATTATTTTATGAGGTTCATTGATAGTATTTAACCCTTTTATATTTGCACCTGAATATACATTATTTGAATAGTTAAATGAGCTTTTACCTTCATATTTCCCTCTCCCATTATTTACAAATATATTGTTAAAAATATTAACCCTAGCTTTTCCACCTTGTTCTACAGATGGATTGGTATTCATATTTTTACCTAAATAGAATATATTATTATAAATGTTAATATTTGATACGTTATCTCCCTTGCAGACGGTGAATGTTTGGTGTGAATCATTATAGCTTAGGTTATAACGAAAAATTCCGTTACGGACACCTTTGCCTACAACATCAGCGCATAATAAAAGCGTCCCACCTTCGTTATTATACGAATAATTAAACTGGTATGTAACTCCTTGAGAACCATGATCAAAATCCCATGGCATCCCATCACGAGTAGATTTCCCACCAGTTACTTCGTTATATTGAAATAAAGCATTATCACCATTATATACCCACATTCCAGCATTAGCCCCTGTAGACATCGTGTTATAGCCATTAATAAAGTTATATTCAATAATTGCACCATCGGTCATGTGTGGTACAATGCCGTCCCCCCCCATATTATAGAGTTTATTTCCACGAATATGAACATTAAGTATTGGAGTCCATGGCCTTATTGATTTATTATTATCTATATCTTCTACTAAGTCTCGACTCGACCAGTCACTTATAAGTATAATCCCTGATCGTTGAACGTTTTTAAGTATATTGTTTTCTATTTTAATTCCATTAAATGTTGTTCGTTGATTTATAGACTTATTTTTTGGAATATGCACAGTAAATTGAATACCTGAACTACCATAGGTGTCTTTTCTATCTTGTCCTAAAACATCATGTATATACATATCATGAATATAGAAACCTTTAAGTTCAGTAATCGTACTAATATTTGATTCAGAAAGATTCTCGCCTCCGTAATTTTCATTAACAATATGGATACCTCGGCGTGCTTCCGCTGGTATTTCGCCATTTACAAAGTTGGTTATTTCTAGATTTGAAATCTCCCAATACTGTTGATTTTTTAATTTAATTACATTCTCAACACCATTACCATTAATAATTGGACGATTTCCATTGCCATAAGCACTGATTATAATAGATCTCTTTGATGAACCACTCCCTTTAGGATTTAACGATCCTGTCCAAACACCACCACGCTTAAATAGAATTTCATCTCCAGGTTGAAATACTTCCTCTTCAATACGTGACATTGTTTTCCATGCTTTTTCCTGAGAATTACCATTATTGCTATCATTTCCATTAAAATTATCTATATAATATTGGTTCCCAATCTTCGCAGAGCTCGAGTCATTAGCACTAACTCCATATACTACTCCAATAGAAATGAAGCTTAATAATACAATAGTGATTACTTTACTTAACTTCATGTGTATAACCTCCCTCGGTTATGCTTAGTTTAGAGTGTGACAATCGCGAGAGTTGCATCAAAAAGATACTTTGTAGGTTTTTTTGGTTCCCTTCGTTGGTATGGTTTACGCTGATGAGTCACGTCAATCTCATCAGCATGTGCGGTCGATCACTTGACGTTGAGTTATTTGAGATGACTCAGGATTATATGAGAAATGGCACCATCACCAATTTTTTAGAACCTACTATTCATAATCGCGTTATAAAGATTGGATCCGAAAATAGATACATAAATACCAGACCATTTAAAATGTAGAGATCTACCCCTTTTGTTGTTTCCGTGTTTTCTCTATAGTTTTTTGATTCATGTTATTCCCGCGACTGCGCAATAAAACTGTCATAAAGATGGCATCAACATACTCAAAGTCATAGCAAACAGCATAACGCAAACGTTTTTATGCGTTGTTGCAAGTAGGCTTTATTTCCTAGTTCGAGTTCAAGTAAAACATGACTAATTGTCAGGCGATCACTATCGTTTCAAGCATACCTAGATCTGTGATCTTGTTTAGCACTTTGTCATGGCGTAAGCCTCACCCGACTAAACTCAAGTTAACTTTCTCTAATCTTCGGTAGTATTGTCGTATAGATTTACTTTCTTCTATACATCTAAATGGAATCTATTGGTGTAATAACCTTTATCGGTTACCCCTTCCACCACACCAAATGGCTTAACATCAACATGGCAGAGTCAGTTCCACAAGTTTTCACCCGGAGTACCCTATAAACTGAAAGCGTAGCCAGTTTTTTTCCACTGTTCTATCGTACTTCGCACGTGCTGGATGATTTCTAGATATTGCACTTCACACTTGATCTTAGGAAGCTTCTTACATGGCAATCCACTAATTAAATAAATAGCTTATTCTTAGTTCAAGTGACTTAGCTTGAGAGCTCTTCCCGAGGCACATAGAGTTTTATGTTATCTATGATTGCACTTCCTTCATAATAGTTAACGTGAGGATCACCTATGATGAAGGAATCAGGATAGGATGAACCCGCAGGCCAAATGCTTTCCATCAGATAAGACCCGCTATATCCGACAAATTTATAGGGCCTATCAAACTTTCCATCGTATTCTGAAGCGGTCTGGTTGTAGTGCCAAATGGCACGTTTTCCTTCTACAAATTCATGACTGAATCGCATTTTTTTATATCCAGAATGAAGGAATGGTCCCTCAATCTCGATTGTATATCCTTTTTCATCTCGTTCTACAGCAAAAGTGTAGCTTTCTTTCGGAAGAAGTTCAGGTTGCAGTTCAGCACTACTCACAACGCCTTCATATTGTTTATCTTCTCCATATGGGCCGCCTTTTATATCAAAATCTCCGCATTCTGTTCGAAAGAAAAAACCATCATTCTTGTAGTCAGTCGGGAAAATGGCATTGACAGTATTAAAGGTTGATTTGTCCATCCCATATAATTCCCCGGTTTTTGGATTGCAAACTGCTTGATTTTGAGACCAAGAAGCATTTGAAAAGTAACCATCTATAATCACTTTACGACGCGTATGAATTCCAACGTTATCTTGTGGTGAAGGATTAGCATGATCAAGGATAGTTAAATAGTAAAAGCCATTTTCCTGTTTAACAGGTGTATATTCACAGCGTTTTTCTCTTTCTAATGATCCAGACCATGTCCAAGGAAAATTGGTTTTACAGTTGTCTGGGTCAGTATAACCGTTAAATTTCCCGTCATACTTAAAGCTTCCACCTCTTTTACCTCCAAAGTCTATCTTCCGTAAGGTCATTTCAACGCGGTAGCGTGAAGGTAATGGTTTTGTTGGTCTAATTAAAATACCAGAATCCCAACTTGGTTCGTCAAGTTTAAGAGCTTTTTCTCCATTCACATCAACAGTAAAAGCCTTGGGATTTGAATCTGGTATACCATCAGCGTCTTTGTCTTGTGCGGCGATTTCTGCAGTCAGCCACCCGCTATCTCCAAATTCAATTCGTTTTCGAAAGATATTCAAGGTCGCTAGATTTTTTGAAAATTGAGGGTCGCTAATTTTGTGCCAAACTTCACCAAAATCATCTAACTCATCAATATACCAAGGACTATTTTTACCTCCCGTGTCTAAAATCCAGTCATCATTGTCTGTTGTAAATTCGTTATCGAAGCTTTCACTTGCAACTAACACCCATTTATCATCAATTTTGTTGTTGTCAGAATCGTGACCACATGCGCTAATAATACTGCTTGTAATGACGTAAAATACCAAGGTTTTGACTTTATCCATGATCTACTCCATTTACTGCTATTCTATAATCTTCAATTCAGTTGAAAGTAAAAGTAACTAGAGGGGCCATATATTAGGTAACCAAAATTCTCCAGTACTTTTTATTTCATATTGATTAGATGTATCATTAAATAACGCTATACATCCGCATTATTTAATGATTGAATAATATTCCCTACAGCACAGGCTACGAGCTTTACCAGGATCGTTAAATAAACAAATCAAGGAGAGCCCCTCCAATAACGGTGACTAATTTAATTAATGCCACGACAATGATTGTATCCGTACATGCGAACCATAATCCGGCAATACCGTATTGACTTAAGTCAATTAATGGATAAGCCAATGCGATAACGAGATTGAAAATAAACCCTAGTATGAATCCAGAGGCGATCGCACCACGAACTCCCCCGCTAGCATTTCCAAATACACCGGCAGCCCCACCCATAAAAAAGAGACCAATGACGGAAGGGAGTACGACAACAGGAAGGATCCCCCCCATAAAAGTAACCAAAAGACTTCCAGCCAAAGCAGAAATGAAACCAAACGTAACGGCAACCGGAGCGAATGCAAAAAAGATTGGAACGTCAAGGGCTGGAATTGAATTAGGTACTATCCAGCCAGATATGCCTTTGAACGCTGGTACAATCTCAGCTAAAAACATTCGAACACCCTGGAGAAGGATAAGAATACCTACAACGAGGGTCAATGAATTGAACAGTGCAAATTCAAACAGTCCTTTTTTTATAATACTATTTAGTTCTTCACTATCAACGAACAAACCCGTAACTAAAAAGACTATAAACATCGTAATACTCATTAGTATTGCCATATCTTTTATAAAGTCAAAGTGTTGAGGTACTTTGATGTCTTCCGTACTGTAATTCTTATCTCCGAAGAACTTACCAATATAACTAGAGAACCAAATTGCTGAACTACCAAAGAAACCAAATGCAACATTGTCACTCCCTGTGATTTTTCGGACAAATGGTTGAGCAAAAGCAGGGAATGCCACTTGAGATATACCTTGACATAATGCCCCCCAAAATACTATTTCCCAGAAAGATAGGTTCATTTGCGAAAACAAAATGGCCATAGTTGCAGCAAACAGAAACATCATATGCCCAGTTAAAAATATGTATTTGAATCGAGAGCAGCGTGCAATAACAAGATTGAGTAAAAAGCCAAATAATAAGATTAGCGTAGTTTGAGAACCTAGGACTGATTGAACGCTAGCGGCAATGGGCTCATCGACAGCAATAATGCCATTTAAGTTAAAGGCTTTTTCGAATATACGACTAAAAGGGGTTAATGTGTTAACGATTACTCCTGCGCCTTGTTGAAGCATGATAAAACCCAAAATAACTTTAATGGTTCCTTGTACGGCAATAGAAATAGTACTTTTTTGAGCGACATGACCAATTAAGGCGACAAAGCCGATTATAATAGCTGGATTACTTATTAATGCTACTGTCATGTTAATTATGTTATCCATATTAACTTTCCTTTTCAAAAAAATTGATAATGTGTGGCATTATTTTCTCTTCAATCTCAGACTTATTTAATATATTATCCACTGATATCACCGATTTTTCAGTTAATATTTTTTTTGCTAATTCTCGGCTGGCTACATAGCAATCGCCAGGGATAGTCGATGCTGATCCGATATCAACCGCCTGACCAGTTACTGAGTATCCATTTTTTTTTGCTATTTCCTGAATATCCATCAGAAGCATTAAGCTTGTTCCAAACCCCATACCACAAACTGTAATTATATGCATAAAAACACCTCATAAATTTAACAGTGACTTTATTTCATCTGTACCTTTTGCAGATAACAGTCTACTTAAGACATTTGAATTATCGAGCAAGTAACTGATTTCTTTTATTAGATTAATGTGATTATTATTTTCTTTTGCTGCAAATACAAAGAGTAGCCGGACAGGATCATTCTCTATATTGTTAAACACCACTGGTTTATCAAAGACAGTGATAGAAATACAATCTTGATAGACATACTCACTAGGCCTTGAGTGGGCGAGAGCTATACTCGGAGCTATGACAATATAAGGTCCTAACTTCTTAATGTTCTCAATCATTTGATCAACATATTTTTCAGAAATTTTCTCTTCAACTATCAATTGCGATGACCCTATTCTAATTGCTTCTTCCCAATTCTGAGTCGATTCAATATATCTAAGGCAGCTAGTACTAAGATAATTCTCTAACATATAATTCATCTCCTCTTCTCGCCTGTTATCCTAGTAGCGGAATGGTCTTTAAAGCGTTGATTAGTATCCGAGTAGTTTTCACCAGAAAAAACACCATGCGTGATGCGAAGTATTGGGGGGGCATAATTTACGTATTGGGACATCGCATCGCGATAGCAATATTTCCCGTTTTCATCCGTAAATGAAAAGCCAAGAGAGTTGTTCACCAAAAGCCCCCCTTTTTGGGGCTTGGTATGAACAGTTGTGGCGGCTTTTTCCATACAGGCGTTTAAAATAAACCCAACCAGTAGAGCATTGATGGATAATACGCATGTATCTCTCGATTTCATTGTCTGCCCCCTTACCAGGGAAGTAATACGCCACAACCAAGCGGCGTAATTCGGATGAATCAGCGCGACAAAAACTACAGACAGGTTATCCGGCTTCTGTAGTTGTCGATGTTTTTCTGATTGTGTTCATTAGCGTGATCAGAATTGACCGAGCGCCAAATTTTCGGGATGCCTCCTCTCGACACGATTTGATCGACACATTCACCCACCAACGTATTGAGCAGCGAAAAACCGACCACTGACGAAATCGATCCCGTGCGAAAATCGTAACCCGGAACCGGAATGATGGCATCCCCAGGAACTCCACCCATATCGAGCACGTGATCACAAACGTCCATCAGTTTTTGCCCACTGCAATGCCTAGATGTGACAGCGTCACTGAAGGCTTTTGACGTTAAACCAATCACGGTTAGGCCTCTTTTTTTACCTTCCAGCGCAAATTCGACGGGGACTGGGTTTCTACCAGAGGTCGAAACAACAATAAGGACGTCTCCTGGGCAAATTTCTTTTTCACCATCCAAAGCGATTGCAGCTAAACCATGCTGTCGTTCAGCATACGTACTCATTGGCGCGTACGGGTGCAATGCCAACACGGGGGGAAGAATGGCATTCACTTGCACCAATCCACCAGCCCTAAAGAACATTTCGAGAGCGAACATTTGGGAATGACCACATCCTGTCACATGGATCATCCCGTCGTTAATGATGGTGTCTGCCATCACGCTCGCACATCTTTCGATGCATTCAGATTGACGCTGACTAGCGACCAGATAGCCCACTAACTCGGTTAAGTATTGAATGTACATAATGTCTCCTCCAAACCTTTATAAACAGCTGACACGGGATTTCATTGAGCGAATATAGGTGCGATTAATGTCGTCACCCCGATCAAGGTTGGAGCTGACCCATACAGGGGGCGCAACATTTTGCTCAGCCAATAAGCACACGGTTTCGGTGACTAAGGATTGAATGATCGCAAATCCAACGACCGATGATGCTGGGCAAATTTTTTCGTCCACCCCTTCGACGCTGATCAAGGCATCGCCATAAGGGACATGAAGGTCGATCAACACATCCGCACAGTCACTTAAAAACTGACCACTGCTATGCTTAGGTTGTGTTTGCTGACTGAACGCCAACGATTGAAGTGCGATAACTTTCAGCCCGCGTTGTTTGGCAGCGATTGCGATGTCGATGGTTGGAATAGTTCGCCCAGCGACGGAGACCAACACGATACAATCGTGCTTACTGACCGATTGGTCATTGAATATCATCTCGCCAACACCCTCTGTTTCGTAAATGAGATCAGACGCGAACGCCGTTCGAGGAGCGGTGGCAAAGAGATGGGGCAAAATAGGATTCACTGGCACAAGGCCACCAGCACGATAAAACATTTCCATGGAATAACACTGGCAATGTCCTCCGGAAACATGGATCAGACCATCGCTTTTGATTGAGTCTGCCATGATGCTGGCAGCGGCTTCGATGTTTCGGCTTTCATTGGCCATAATTTGGTGGATTATGGACTGGCATAATTCGTTGAAGTTGTTCATTTCCTATCTCCGTATCAGCATTAAAGAACACCCAAATAGTGCAAAGCGGTAGCCCCGACAATCATCAGCAGCATGACTTTTACTGGAGAGAAACCGCGCATAATCAACTGGTAACAGCCTATAACCACTACAAGGGGTAAGATGTTGGGCATGATTTTGTCAAGAACGCCTTCCTGCAGATTGAGGACGCCTCCATTGAGGTTGAGCGACCAATCCAGTTTTACCTTAACAAAGGTTGCCGAAAGCGCGCCGACGACCATCAATCCCAACATAGTTGCGCCTCGGCCGAACGCCGCAGTTTGCGCTTTTAAGGTGTCGAGCGCACTCAACCCCAATCGGTAGCCATAGTTGAACAACGGCACAAAAATAGAAAAGCGCACCATGTTGAACAGAACAAGAAAAATAAGCGGCGCCACCGCAACCTTATCTAACGCCAACGACGCCGCAATGGAGGCGGTGATCGGCAATATGGTCAGTTGACACATTGCATCCCCGATCCCTCCGATCGGCCCCATCGCCGCGACTTTAAACGAACGAATGTTTTCTAGCGGTTGCTTTCCTTGCTCCATAGCCAGAATGACCCCCGCCATAAAAGTGACGAGCCATGGAGATGTATTAAAAAATTCATTGTGCAGTTTTAGCGACGCGGCAAGATCTCGTCTGTTGGTATGAATCCGCTTCAGAGCCGGGATCATGGCATACAGAAATCCAGACGATTGCATGCGCTGATAGTTGAACGAAGCTTGCACCCACAGCAAGCGCAGCCAAGACAGACGCATTGTC
This sequence comes from Vibrio hepatarius, assembly GCF_011806575.1. Lineage (GTDB taxonomy): Bacteria > Pseudomonadota > Gammaproteobacteria > Enterobacterales > Vibrionaceae > Vibrio > Vibrio hepatarius_A. The sequence goes on along the minus strand of NZ_JAATOO010000013.1, from coordinate 58,201 downwards.
TTCTTGTCCAGTACCGCATCGGTACTGGTGTCTTCATAGGTATCGACACGACTTGCTTGATTCTCTTTCATGCTAAATTCCATCTTGATCGTGGTTTGATTCGACCCCAGCTATCGTCACGCGGTCACTTTGATTGAAGTAGTCAATAACGGCAATGGATAGTCCGAGTAACGCTACCGCAATAACTGGCAATTCAAGGTAAGAAGCGGCCACAAAGCCGATAATGAAGAACGGCATGTATCGTTTTTCTTTCAGCATCATTTTGAGCAGCATGGCAAAGCCTAATGCTGGCATCATGGCCCCCGCAAGGCTAAGCCCTTCAATCATGGTTTTCGGCACACTGTCCACGATGGCATTCGCCACCACATCGCCATAAAAAATCGGGATAAAAGCGCAGATCGCATAAGTCGAAAAGTACGCGACCATACCGCAATAATTGATCCACTCAATGCCGCGGGTGTGACACCGTTCAGCAAATCTATCGACGTTCGGCATTAAAGCCGCAAAAGACGTGAATTGAAGAATGGTCAGTTGTTGCATTAGGATGGCAAAAGGTATCGCGACACCGACAACCGCGGTGGAAGACAGGTTCGATTGAATGCCAAAAACCACGCCGACAGCGGCGCCGATCGTCACATTGGGAGGTTGAGCCCCAGCCAATGGCATCAAACCTAGCCAAGCAAGTTCTAATGTTGCGCCTATCTCCAATCCTGTAGCAAAGTCACCCGCAAGCAACCCTACCACTGGGCCAGTAATAATCGGACGGCCAAGCATTAACCCCGAGCCATAATAATCCAACCCAGCAATCCCTACCCATAAGCTGATGATAAGTACCGTTAAAATGTCCATAAGTTACCGCCTTTATAGAAACTGACTAATATTAATAGGCGTGTCAGAAGGGTTACGTTGAATAGTGCATTCAACGCCACGTTGGATTAACTCACGAAATGCGTTTTTGTCCTCTTCGTCGATGGAGACGGTTTCATGAATTTGCTCCTTACCCACTTTGTAATGCATGTTACCGATATTAATTTTTGTAATCGGTACGTTCCCTTTCACTAAAGAGAGGGCATCTTGTGGTGAGCGTATGAGGATGAATATCCGTTGCCAATCTGCCGCCTTATGCATAGTATCGATCGTTTTTTGAATGGAGAAAAAACGCGTATCAAATCCTCTAGCACTCATTCTAGCCAGCACTTGCTGATTGAAGTCGTTTGCGACAGTATCGTTGGCAAACAGAATTAAGTTGCACCCAGAATAGGGGGCGTGACTGACTGCCACTTGCCCATGTAATCCTCGTTCATCGATACGAGTGTAAACAATATTTGCCATTGTTTATTCCTTTATAAAAATTACCCCCTACTCCAAAACCATTTCGTATAATAATAATTAATGATATTATAAAAATAGAAATTGAGTCACAAGGAAAATAAGTATCGAGTAAGTTGCATAACGCTACATCGTCGATATTAATATCTGAAAACATAGAAGTTTGTGATTAAAATCATACTCCCCATTTTATTCAATACAACCTCAAAACCTTTCAATATAATGATTACGAAAGACTCACAGATCTAATTGAAACTTATAAACTCGATTAAAATTAAACAATTATTTTTTACGTTGTGACTAAAATGAAAGATAATTTTATAAGAATGATTGAAAAGCACTTCACATGACGATTAGATAAATGTCACAATTCTTTATCATTAGAATTAGCAATATTTTTATAAATATTTAAAACAAGTAACAGATGAACAATCACGAATTCATTTTGTCTAATACCGTGTGATATATGATTTCAAAGTCACCAAGGTTGATAGCTTGGACTTGGAATTGACGTTTAAGGGTATACATATGAAAATTGTAAATGCTTTAGTATCTTCTTGTGTAATGTTTACTGGTGGGGTTCATGCCTCGAGTGAGTTGTCTTCCTGTGCCTCCTTAGTCCCCAATGGCCATGATTACCAGGTCGTTATTACATACGATTTTGAACATGGTAAAGAAGTTAAGAGATTTGTTGGAATAACCAGTAAAAAGGATAAGAAGTTATCAAAGCTAAAGGAAGCGATGCCGTTTGTTGATTGCATCAAGAATGAAATTAAAAAGTAACTTCACATAAGACAAAAGTACAATCTGTATTTTTATCTATTGTACTTAATCTTGTCGGCCTAATTCTACTTTTATGAGTCATTGAAAATAATTTCAACCGATTTGATAATTGATTGAATGTCTACTCTAAGGATTGCATTCTTTCAACAAAGATCTTATTTAAGTCATCCGAGGTGTTTTCTAGGTCATCAACAATAATTGAGTTTGACTCTAAACTTTTCTTGATAATCCATTTTCCTTCGTCAGACTGATAATAATCAATAAGCTTCTTTAATTCCTCATCGGTGTAGACTGACAGCCCTTTCAAATATGATTGCATATATCTTTGCTGTCCATATTTATCTAGCTCATCATCACTGAATACCGACAGCTCTTTCATATATGACTCCATATACTTTTCTTGCCCATATTGGTAATCCAAGTCATACTTTGATTCAAAGTAATCTTCCGCAAGCAATGAATAAAGTTCTACGATCTGTTTCTTATGTCTTATAAAAGAATGTCTCGCTGTTTCTTTAAACCCAAGGGTCTCGGCAACTTCGTGTTCTAACTCGCTCCGTTGACTCGCATGCAAAGATAAAGAAACAAATAATAATGAACAAAATACATTTTTCATTTTTCATTCCTCAATGTTGGTGTGTAAGAACGCTAAAGCCTGCGCTATAAACAATGCTTGGTTAACAACAGCCCAGTTAACAGAATGGTGTCCATGTCAGAATGCCTCGATGATTTCCTGTATGTGAATACCCAACGACAGGTCTGCCAGTTTAGAGGTGGTTCGACCATGTTTAATAGAACCACACCATTCTTCGTGGAGATGGATAAATGAATCAGACCAAAACGGTAACTCTCTAGGAGGATCAGGCAAACGCTTTGCGTCGTCGAAACCAACAGTTTCTGTACCAGTTTCATTAAACAAGCTCAGAAAGAGGCTGTTCTCATGAAGAGTGGAATATCTGAGTTCGCCTTTTTCAAATACGAGCTGCATGTGTAATCCCAGCTCTTTTCCTGTGTCAGATTTACTGGCATGAACTCTAAAATAAGCCCCTTTCTCTGAGCAGCCCATCACATAGCCGTTGTCATCCACTTCAACCAAACCGTCTGATTTTGCTCCTACTCGGGTTCCTTTCGCCGTCCTGATTCGGTTAACCACAATCGGGCTAGCTCCCATAAAACAGAACAAATCCAAAAGATGACAAGAGAGATCGCCCAACGCACCACTGCTCTTGCCCTGAAGCGCAGAGTCACGCCAAGTCAAGTGGTGACGAGTTAGTGTAGAATTTTTGTTAAACTCTGCTGAGAAGAAGTGCAGTTCCCCTAATTCGCGCTCATTTATCAGTTGCCTCATCGTATCGATAACTCGGTTGTACCGATAATTAAAAGAAACAATGCTGCCTTTCGGGGCGATTTCCTGAAGATATAAAGCAGAACTTAGGTCTGATGAAAGCGGTTTTTCGCACACAAATGGAATTGGTTTGTAACGAAGTATCTCTTCCGCGACGCTGACATGAAGATGGTTTGGCGTACAGATTACAAATCCCTGACTCACCTCCGCGAGTCGCTTCAGGTCTTTGCAACGACTTACTGGCAGGGTGCAGATTTTGCTTAGCTGTCGTACGTTATCTTTATTGACATCAAATAAAGCTAACCCAGTAACCAGCTCATTAAGGCAAAGCGCACGGACATGTGCGCGGGCAATACTACCACAACCTACAATTCCAATTATCATTCTTGTAGCTTCTTCAGTACGTTCAGTATCCCATGGCAATAAGCTCCTTCCAGGCTGCTGCCGTGCTGCTTAATTGCAAATGGGTCGGCGTTTTCTACCAGATAACCTTTCCCTGCCTGAGCAAACATCGCGAAATCATTCGCACTATCACCAAAGGCGAGAATAGCTTCTTTAGGAAGTGTGGTTTCTTCCATAAGAAAGGCCACCGCCTGATCCTTGCCACAACTTAAAGGGATAAATTCGACATCATAACAATCAGTTGGATCTCCCGCAGCAGGGTTGCAACGGGTGAAAACGACACGCACCCTTCGTTCATCAGCTAACGCCTGGATATAAGCAAAATCGTTAGACATTGTTGGTCCTTCAGGGTAGTAGTAACTGACTTTATAGGGGCCTTGATAATCCTCAGGTTGTTTCCGCAACGGCATACCCTTTTCCAGCAGAATACAGACTATACTGTCGACCTTCTCACGACTGTAGCCTGACTGGTGTATCCGTTCTGACCACGTTTTAGAGGGACAGAGCCTACCATTTCTAACCCAGTAAAATTCGGTACCAAGGCTGCAGCAGATAAAATGGGGACTTCGTGAAATATAATCTCGGGATTTTCGCCATGCCGAAGCCAAATTTGTTCCAGTGACCCAACCCAATAGAATTCCTTTCTTTTCTGCACTGGACTCAATGTAGGATTCCAATTCGGCAACCCCTCCCAGAAGCTTGTCATCACACGCTGTGGGTATATAGGTTTCATCCAGATCGCAACACACAACTGTCCGAATCACTGCCGGGAGAGGAAATTCAGCTGGCAATTTTTCATTGAAAATAGTCATGTAGCACCTCACTGATCGAGTTCTGTTCTTGAAATGACATATGGTTATGCAGAGGAAGGTGGAACAATGCAGAATGAATTCTTTCAGAGGCACTAAACTGTTCTGGACAAGAGTATCCTATTGCCAGTGGATGTTCTCCACTATGTGAAAGGCTCGGGTAGTAAATGTCTAACTCAACTCCCCTTTCACTTGCAAAACCAAACAAAGAAGCACGATCTCCCTCGCGGAGCAAAATAGGGAAAAGATGCCATGTGTTTTCATTTTTCTCAGACGGAAGTGATATTTTATGGCACAAATCAGCCAATAACAGATAATAACGGGCTGCAAGTAGGCATCGTTTTTTTGCATTGTTATCAAAATGTCGGAGTTTGACACTAAGCGTGGCAGCCTGCATGTTATCCATGCGGCTATTCAATCCCCAGTCTTGGGCTTTTTTGTTCTTTTTACCTTCGGCGAACCCATGATAAGAATATTGCCTTGCTAGGCGCGCAAGCACAGCAGAACGGGTTAACACCGCACCGGATTTACCGAAAGTCCCTATGTTTTTATATGGGTTGAAGCTCAGACTCAGCAGATCGCAGTGATTAATCAGCGAGCGAATTCCGAAGCACTGGGCGGCGTCTATAATCACGGAAATATTGGCTTCGTGGGCAACGCGGTAAGTCGCTCGAATATGCTGGCACGAACCATAAAGACATACTGGTAATACAGCCTTTGTTCTGGGCGTCCTGAGCCGCTCTATTTCATCAGGAAGCATATTGAAAGACGTATCAATATTCGCAAACACAGGCACAGCACCAACAGCCATCACCGAGTTTTCTGTTGCCGCGAAGGAGTTCAGAGGAACGATGACTTCATCTCCAGGACCAACACCGATCGATTTCAGGGCAATTATTAACGCATCAGTGCCACTACTGGTAGCAATACATGTATGTGCATCATAAAAGCTTCTTAATCTCTCTTCTATTTCCCCGATATAAGGACCGCTGGTAAAAAAACCGCTGTCAATAACATCTGAAAGAATGTCTCGGCACTCCAGCCGTTCTTGACGTGAATTCAGTCTAGAGAGAGGCAGAAATGCGATATTTCCGGAATCGTCATATTCATGTTCGTCGTTGATTCTGTAGTAAATATCTTGAAACCACTCCTGTAGATCATTCTCCGTTAACGCACTGAATACCAATTCATTGACTGTGCTCACATCGTCTATTTTTTTCATAAAAAATTCCTCTATTTGATTGAGGCCCGATTAAAAACACACAACACGACGATGATTTTTTCACGAGTAGTATCACATTATTTACGCCCAAGTATTTTCGTAACAAGTCACACTTTCATTGTTATATGTATGATTAATTTTTATTTTTAAATTAGTGAAATGCATACAAACATGACCTAGCACCAGAAGTTTAACTCTTATACTTATTATTTTTACTTTGCATTTCTATTGACTTATTTTATGGATTCAATTACAAATTATCGTAGAGTTTTAATAGTTAACTCTATGGCGCATCGAATTACTTAGTATTATTAATAGGTTAAAGCGTTATAACATCACTTTGTTTGACTGAATTAACAGATTTAAAGTACAGCTTCTTTGGCCTCATCTAAGAATAATGGACATACATTATAAGTTAGATTTGCTATTTTCTAACAAATCAAACTTTTGATCTTTGCCTTCTTCTACTAACCAAAGCTCTTTCAATTCCCATCTATCAAGCACTTTAACGCCATACACATATACTCTAGCCTCTCCTTTTGAACCTTTGATCGTATAATTTAACCTACCTTCAGCCCCTGAGTCGCGATAGTGTATCTCACCAAAAACTATTAACTCTGGTTTTAAGTTGTCTCCAACTAACTCTATTACCTTTGGATTATTTTTAATTTCCTTAATAGATAAATCATATAATTCACCTTTGATTAGAAGTAAAATGCCGCATATCAATAATGGAAAAGAAAGAAAAAATATAAAACCTGCATTCCGCCACTTTTTTTGTACTGATTTAAAATGTTCAACATCTTCCCAATGTCTATTGGCCCATGCCCACTCATTGCCTTTCAATCCTAGAAAAAAATAAAAAAGATATTAAACACTGGTACAAATATCAAAAAGGAAATATATGTACCATTCCCAATTCCCCATATCCAACTGAGTAAAAATGCTCCCCAGTTCCAACCTTTTATTTCTTCTGGAATCTCTGTTTTATCATTCATTTATTCTTTCTCACAATGTAACTTATTCATAAAATCAAACCATTAAGTATCTGTAGTTCAGTTAAGTTCTATATACAAACCTGCGTCTATTGAGCCACCCCATTTTTTGGATTCACTTAATCCATCAAACTGTATTTTGGGATTTAGGAGATCATTAGGATTTCCTTTCAAACCATCTCCAAAATTGGTCTTGCTGTTGGCTCCAATGCCAATTTGCCCATAATTTATTCCCCAGTTAACCTCTGAGCCCATACTCCACCTAGAATCGGCACATGGTCGCTGTTTATTCGCATTACCAGTATCCAAAGGGTCATACCCCCATCCTAAGCCTACTCCCACACCCGCATGAAGTTTGCCAAAAAACTTGTTTGTATTGGGGTTATATCCTATTACCATTCCACCGCCTGCACCCGGGTAGAACATAAAACTGAAAGACAGTACATCATCGTCATTGATGCATCACCGGCAGGAGCAACCCCGTGTAGGCGAATGCTGGCTTGCCAACCACATCCAACACACGCTCACCTTCGACAACAGCAATCCCCTGTTCGGCCGCTTTCTGCGCGCTGGCTTTAACGTATTGAGACCAGTGACTGACCCCCTCTTCATTCACCGTTGAAGTATCGGGTTGTTGCAGATCCCACCCTTGTTGATGTTCGAACCCATCGTCAACACCGTCGCTATCAGTGTCACTGCTACAAGGATTGGACAGAGCCGTTTCTGATCCAAACCCAGCTTCGAGATCATCAATGAGCCCATCACCATCAGAATCGTTGCTTAAGTGGTTGGTACAACTTGGTATCTCGATATGATCAGGGATCGAATCGCCGTCACTGTCTAAAGGGAGTAATTTTTGAATTTCTGAAGCCACTTGTGCGCCGTAGTAATCCCTAGCAATCACTTGGACATACAGTGGTTTATCCGCTTCGTACATATCTAGGGTGAGTGCGGTCGTGATTAAATTGCTTTTGTATAGGGTCGGATATGGGTCCTCAGACAAATAGAGATCATAAATAATCCCTGGCGCGTCTACTGACGTTTGCCACTGTAAAGCCAGTTGAGAGAAATTTTGGGTTGTTTTTTGTTGGAAGCTTAGTGTTACTCCCGACGGCAGTTTACCTTCGGGCTCATTAGTCACTTTAACAATATTGGAGGCAGCGTCATGTCCATAATAAACCTGCATTAGTGTTGCATTTGCTTCTTCTTTCGACAACTGGCTTTTGATTAACCGCCCTAGCGAGTCATAATTAAATTGTATCGCATAAGCTTGCGAGGCCATGATACCTAATACTAGACTACCAAAAACTTTCAAAAACATACGATTCACTCAATATTCAGGTAAGCCTAGGAATTAGAAACACAAGACGCATGAGAAAAGATTTAATATCGTCTTAAATAAAAACGATACTAAATCAATATGCACAAACATTTAAATCAAGAATTATTATGAAGGCATAAATATAATATTTACACCTTCATCACTAGCGGAACTTCAATGACAAAATAATCCGCAAGAACAAGAAAAAATAAGCTTACGACGCATATCTAGGTGTTTTAATCCGTCCCTTAATTGCTCTCACGCCAACGTATTCATCATGTTATTTTCGGTAAAAATCACATTTAAATAATGACATACAAAAATTATCTTTATTTATAAATTAATAAAATACATTCGCCTTATGTTAGAAGTATGACTTTTCAACCTGAAATACTTACTTGCTCACCATCTTTACAGCTTTACGGCGCTCTTCTTTAATACAAAAAGGTTGTTGTCCATCACCGACTCGCTGCCTAGATTCCTTTTGAGCCTTTTCTTTATTTGCACATAAAGCATTAGCCAGCTCAGTATTTGGAGGTAGTCTCAGTGCTTGCTTGCGCCGAATAAACTCGGCTTCCATTTTCTTATCAGCGAATACGATGGCTAAGTCCTTATTCACCGCCACATCGAGCACTTGTTGCTTAAACTCTTTCGTCCCAATGATTTTCACCACCCCAAACTTTTCTGCCGCCAACGTCAGTGCAACGGCCGTGTGATTAATATCAGCCTGTCGGTGATACATGACAATTTTCTCACCATCGTCTCGAAACAGCTTCTTGCCTGTGTTCTTATCTGAAAAGTCCACATACTGTTTCGCCTCATTTTTACTGGCAACCAGATCATTCATAGTTAGCGTGAGCTGCGCGGCGATTTCTCTCGCTTTCGTGATCTGTTTGGCGCTTGCTACTGCGCTAAACTCCCTGTGGGCAGCCAAAATCGTATTATCTTTTGGCTCAGGGGAGCGGTAGCGTTCAAGTTCATTTAACGACATAAGTACCTCTCCAATTTGCTCTTTATGTTGTAAGTGCCTGAGCAATCGGATTGACGCCTCAATAGGGGACACTCCGCGCCACCGATGAGCGCTCCTATTGCTAACAAACACTATGGAATTGACAGCTTGTTGCTCTTGACGAGCCTGTTGCTGTTGAACAAGCTGTCGTCTTTGCAGACTGTACGTCTCTTTTAAGATAACTTTGGTTTCATCCCAACTCAGTCCCATGTGCTGCGTGCAAAAGTCACTGACGTTATAAGCACGGTTACCTACTCTGATGCGTGTTGAACCGTCTTTAGCGCTAAAGTGGCGGTATTGTTCGCTCACTAAACCGTGAGAGATTACGAGATGGGACAGTAAGGGTTCGGCTTTCAAGTTGTGTCGAATGGTATGAAAACGGCCCAACTCATTTTGCTCTTGTTGGCGGACTTGGAAGGTATCGAATAGTTGCACCACATAGCTTTTGTTGTACTGCTCCTTGGCTTTAAGGCGCCGCCACACATATAGCGTCGTATTCGGTGATGGGGGGTCTGTGATCCCCAAAACGCGCTACTCGTCGTCGAGGTTCATGACAAGACCATCGCAATTGAGAACTTCGATGGGATTGCTCGATTGCCAAATGATGCGGTGCATGATCAGGCAATAGTTCTCTAGCACAATCTCGCCGTGCTCGTCCTGTTCGAGCCACATTGCGTTGGGACAGACTTGGCAAGCCGTTGGGGATGTCGGCAAATCCTCTTGGGATGCCTCGTTCAACACCAAGCTTTCGATGATACGCCCATCCGTTCGCTGAAAAATTCCGTTGGCTTGCTCGCTTTTGTTCGACAAATCGAATCCCCGAGCTAAGGTCATATTGTTGGTAATATCGCTCTCGCTGCTCATCTAGAAATACCCTTTTGAGTTGAGTCGGCAATGCCTTGTATTGCTCACGCAATTTAGGCGCAGCCGAGTGAATATACTTAACTTCGTGTGATTTGCTGTTCATCCACTCCTCAACCAAACGGTTAACCTGTCTCTCACTCGGTTTCTCACGCTTTAGTATGCGTTGCTCAATAAAATCTGCACAAAAACACGGGTCGGTCAGACGGACATTGCGAGTGGCTCCATGTGGCTTTATCTTCAGGTATGCATCGGGCGTCCCCGCCTTTCCTACCGACACGTCACCGTAGTGATTCAACTCTTGTTTGAACGCCGACATGCTGACGATGTTCTTTGTTTGAATCACATCAAACAACTCGCGTTTCAGTGTAGCGTTTGCCCCGTTGAAGTGATCACCTTTATAACGTGCCAACAAATGGCCATCGTCGACGTTCAATAAGCGTTGATTGTCCCTCGGCGAAATCAAATTATATTGATAATTAATTTTCTCTTGAATCGCTTGAATATAATGTTCATGTGACTTGTAAAAACCAAACGGATTAAGATTCTTAGCATTAAGTAGGTTTTTCTTAGGCATTACGACATGAACGTGAGGGAAACGCTCAACCATAGCTCCGCTACTTTTGTCTTGATAGGATTTAATCTTAGGAAAATGAATCTCCGCGTAAAGATTAAACTCCTGACTTACATAAGCAGACATTAACTCGTTTTTGAACTGGTCATACACGGCTCTCATTGTCGCTTCACTGATATCTCGTTCTGCAAAACTTAAATAGTTTTCCGGATTGTCCGTTTTTGCCATTGACTTAATAATGGTATCAGTCAGAGATAAATCGCCGTCAATGCATATGACTTTATCCATTTGGTCACGGTGCATGTCTCGATTGGATTTCAAGCCATCTCGTAAGTATTCAGCAATGCCATCTTTGCCGCCACGAACGCGAACTAACACTTGTCCATCCCTTTTTCAAAAGCCAAGCGAACCCCAATCAATTCGTTCATCATTCGTAGGTAGAGTCGTTCGCTTACTACCCCACCAAGGTAGGCTTGGTTTAGCTTTCTGGCGATTTGGTTAATGTTGTTTGAGGTTTGGTTTGCCAGATAAACTACGCGCTGTTGCGCCTCAGTAATTTGGTTTGAACCACCCACTTCGACTAGGTTATTCTCGTTCGACAATATCACTCTACGAAAAAGATCCGCCCTATTAACACCAAACGTGTCTATAACCTTTTTAAACGGTTTATATTCTGAAGGTGTCAATCTTGTTTGAATGTGAATAGTCGCCTTTTCTCTATCCATAAATTAACTCGTAGAGTTGCAGGGGTTTAAGGGGATATTATCCCCTTGGCACTCGAATGTATACATTCGACAACGTGCCTGTCGAATTTAATTAGGTTAAAGTGACCTAACAATCTCTTGCAGTTATATTGCAACTTAGAAGAAATAAGCTTTAAATAATTAAATACCAGAACCTATACCTAGCATTTATCTTGCACTTTCCTTGTATTTATCTTGCATAAGGCATGCGGATGGACATTCATAATTTATTAAATGAAACGGCAAATAAATTAAAAGCGCAACTGGCACTGAGCATCCAAAGTAAACAGAGCATCATCAGTTCAAACTTAACTAATATTGAAGTATTAAGTACTTATGGCGTAAGTTATAAAAAACTGCTGGAACATTGTGAGAACCCTATTTCACTCAAACATTTTCATGATTTGATCTACCGAGCGAAAAAGAAACGCGCAAACGACCAAGGTGACATACCGATTCACGCGCTACAACCGCACACCACCGTCCTGTCCGGTCAACCGAATCGTTACAAAACTGAGTCTCCTTCTACGTCCATGGTCCAAATTTACTCTGATGCTGCTTGGATGGCGGCAGGGGTCAACAACGACTACTTACTAAACGCCGTCACCCACACTGACTTGACCCCCGATGAAGTAAACAGTTGGCATTGCCCCAACACCGTGCAGTTAAGTAAACGGATCTCAGAATACCGACAACGTAAAATGAGAAGGAAACAATCATGTATTTGAACATTGCTGTCATAAACAACTCTGGTAACGTGGGTAAATCAACACTGTGTAACATTCTCTTGAAACCAAGGCTGAACAACGCCCAGATCATTAAAGTCGAAACCATTAACTCAGACGGTACTGATCAGGAACGCTTTTCCGCAGATCTCTTTGAAGATATCCTAAGAAAAATGGATGAGCATGACTGCTCTATTGTTGATGTGGGTTCTTCCAATATAGAAAGCTTCTTACTCAAAATGGAGGAGTTTAAGAATAGCCATGAAAGCATTGACTACTTTCTTATCCCTGTTGCACCTTCGAATAAACAACAAATTGATTCTGTCAGTACAATAGACAGTTTGATGGCCCTCGGTATTGAACCAGAGCGAATTAAAGTGGTGTTTAACATGGCAAGTAAGAAGCTTGCTGTCACGAAAGAATATGCGGAGTTCCTAAGCGGCTTACCAGCCTGCATTTCACTCGATAGCTACCCCACGGTGTTCCAATCGACGGTTTTTGATTTACTGGCCAAAATAGATCGGCCGTTTGCAGAAATATTAAACGATAACAGAGACTACCGCGCCCTAATTAAGCAAAATGATTCAAAAGAGCAACGCGGTATCCTCTCTTTTGAGCGCTCCGCACATCAACTGGTCAATGGGTTCAACGACGAGCTCGACATGGCCTTTTCAGCTCTTAAGCTGAACGACGATTAAGGCCACCCAATGACAAACCTAGCCGCCGTAACAAAAGAGCTGACGGTGATGGAACTGCATGAGTTGCGAGAAGAAATAAGCTCGTTGTCAGAGGCTCTCAAGACGGTACCTCGCGAGTACGATGCAGCATTTCAGCAAAAGATTAATCGCGTACTGGATATCACCAGTGAGGTCGAGCATCACACGAGACAACTACGTGATGCGATCAACCAACATCACCAAGTATTCTGTGCCTGTCAAAGCGAGCAACAACAAGCGTACGTGGAATCCTTAGACAAGCGGTTGTCGTCACGATATGTGCAACAACTCGATACCATTGAACAAAAGATTGTAGAAACGATCTGCGAGTATAAGAGGCTAATTTTCATCCACTCGCTTACTGTCGCTCTGTTAACCGGCAGTGTTATTGGTGGGATCTTTTATTTGCTCGCGTTTATCTTGTAATCAAGCAACAGGCCGCTTTAGCGGCCTTGTGTTACATCCACCCCCTTTCTGCAAAGGACACCGTCTCTTCAAAGGACACAACAAAGTGATCGAGGACTTTGATATCAACTAAGGCCAGCGCATCAATTAGGCGCCGAGTGATCCGTCGGTCAGCTTGGCTCGGTTCCGCCATGCCCGATGGGTGATTATGATAAAAGATCACTGCAGCGGCATTCTCAGCAAGCGCCTTCTTCACCACTTCACGTGGATAGACCGAAGCCGCGTCGACCGTACCATTGAACAGTTCAGTTGATGCGCGTACTCGATGCTGGTTATCCAGAAAAATAACACCGAATACTTCATGCTCCTTTGCCGCTAATGAGAAACGGCAATAATTTTTCACCACATCCGGAGATGTCAGCGCGGGTTGTTCGCTGATGAACAACTTTGAGTGAAGAATGTCTGCTGCGGCAGCTAACACGGTTTGTTCGTCAGCCGTAAACAAAGCAGTATCCGCGTAACCACTCGGCATTTTCGATAGCCCGATGGTTTGACATTCAGCCAATTGGGTATTTATCAGTTGGTGGTTCTCTTGAAAAGGCTTTGAAAACTCATCTTTAGAGGAAGCTTTCGACGCTAAGTTCGAGAACTTAGTCGCTTGTGGCTGATTAGTGATGGTTGAGTGGTCTACGTTTGAGTCAGTCATGGCTATGTTTCCTTATCGAGTGCATTTTCATCTTCGTCGTCGCCTGACTGTCCAGACCTCAAACATGGTTCTTATCTGCAAGGGCGCGAAGCGGCTCTGCCCTACCTTGCAGATCAGGCTCTGATTTGAGGATGGTTAACAGGAAGTAGCAAGCCGATAGGGAAAATCACTAAGGAAACGAATGACTGATGAAAAGGTAGGACGCGATTTACCAGACACTTAACAGACAGAAGCGAAAGATCTTTCATTCGCGGCTATGAACTATAAAACGCCCGATGAAGTACTTCGAGCGTTTTGGTTAAAACGTATCACCTCTGATCAAGTCGGATCAGAATGCCATAAACGGTGATACGCAAAGTAGCAAACCAGTTCCGATAATTAAGTATAAAGATATACCTTTGTACTTATGAAGAGACGGTACTTTGTAGACCAGATAAGCTGGGATCAAGCAACCAATCATACCAAAGATTGGGCTACAGATTGATGTGAAGCTAAGGACTGGCAAATTCAGAACAATAGCCCCCCAAGCTAAACAAATCGCAGCAAGGCTGATGCCTTTGGCTACCGATTTCGGGTTTATCTTGTCTTCTGGCATGACTTTCTTAAGAGCCATCATCACTAGACCCTGGCAGGAATCACGGAAACCTAAGTAAACACCGAAGAATGCAGTGATTACCGAGAAGATGTTCAAAGTAAGGCTGAGCAGTTTGAGTGTTGCACCGTCCATGCTCGAAGCAACCATTGCCAGCGCCGAAATGTTTTGCTCTTGCGCGATGAGCGCCTGCTCGTGCGACATAGCCAGCGTGAACGAGATAGCATAGAAAAATACCGTTATAAACAAGATCCCGAAAGCGATGTTCATTGAACGCATTGCTTTATGACGAGCGACTTCAATCGATTTTTCTCGAGAACGGTAAGAGATCACCATTGGGCTTAGCGACTGAATAAACAAAATTGAAGTCAGCGTAAAAGGCAGAAGTTCGATAACATCCTTCCAAGACGCAGCCAATGTAGGAACGTCACCAATGTTCCCAGTATCCCAACGGCTAACCATCATCAATCCAAGCAGAGCAACTGTACCTAACTTGACCAAAACCAAGCCCGAACTCACTTTGAAAAGAAGCTGCTCACCTCTGGACGCCACCGCCACCAGCGCAATCACCAAAGCCAACCCATAGAACGGATTATCAGACAACACCCCGTCGGTTACTCCAAAGCTCTGGAGGAAAGAAGCACTATCATTTGTCATCGCGGTTGAGTAAACGAACATCCAAATCACTATCATGATGAAGTACAGCCCACCAAGGAATGCCCCCCACTTATTCCCTAGATATCCTGAAATCACACCTGCGTAGTCTTGGCACTTAGGCGACTCGGAAAGGGTGTTGATGAAAAGCTTTTGAAAAAGGTACATCGCGGGATAGCCGATGATCGCGGATGCCAAAAAGACCCAAAGCCCCAAGACGCCGACTTTAACAGGTAGAAAAACAATCCCGGCACCGATTGCCATGCCAATTGACATAATAATCCAGCCAATATCTGTTGAATCAAACTTTATGGCTTCGCTCCACTCAGAGTGGGTCATACGAGCTTTTTCGTGAACTGGTTGTTTCTGTGTTTTTGGGCTTAGAGCCTCTACGCTTTCCGTCATTTTGACATTCTCTTGTTGGTGGTTTACTCAAATATATTTGAGCAGAAACCAAACAACAACCTATCCATATAAAATTCATATTTTTTTGGAATGCCGATCATTTAAACAGATGTAAATGTGATTTTGAGCTTACTTTTAGCTTATTTATGCTATTTTTATCAAATATATTTGATAATATTTTTGAACAAACATGTGGTTAAAAATTCAAGCAAACCCAAAAAACTAAAAAATATTTGAGAAATTTATAATTTGATAAAAAGAAGTAATTCGCTAAAGCAAAACACCAAAAACAACTAGCCAGTATCACATGGCGGCATTAAAAGGCCCGATTTTGACATCTTCAAAACCAGTTGCCCTGTTCGTAGATGTTGCGCAGTTAACGATCTTCCACTTGATGTTTCGGCAGAACTAGCAGCCGTAGCTCACAAAGCTTAACGAGGTTAATCATGAAAAAAGAATGGCAACAGTACATCGGCATTATTAAGCAGGTTGTTAAACCTGCACTAGGATGTACTGAACCAATATCAGCGGCGTTTGCGTCAGCTGTCGCAGCGAAGGAACTTGGCATTACACCGGACGCTATTGACGTTTTTGTGTCCGATAATCTCTACAAAAACTCCATGGGCGTATATGTACCAGGAACAAGGAGAATTGGTCTCCCTATCGCCGCGGCATCTGGTGCCATCGGTGGAAACGCAGACGCTGGTTTGGAGGTGTTAGCCGATATCTCTGCCGCTGACGTTGAGAAGGCTCAAGCACTTATTGATGCAGGCAAAGTAAAGATTCACCGTATCGCCGCTGAAGAGTTCATCTATTGCTCGGTTGTAGCTACTTATGAGCACAGCACATCCGTTGTGACAATAAGCGGTGGCCACACCAATGTTGTGACGAAATATCTTAACGGCATGATGACCTACCAGTTGAAAAAAGAAGACTCGATTGAAACAGACTCTGTTTGTAAGGGTATCGATGTCTCAATCGAGAAAATCTACGACTTCGCTTTGAATGCCGAGTTCGACGACATCTCTTTCATTTTGGACTCCGCGGTTCTCAATCAAAACCTATCCAATGAAGGTTTAAAGAATCGATATGGCTTGGAGATTGGTCGCACCATCAAAGAAAACGTGAAATCCGGCCTTCTCTCTGAAGACTTGATGACCAACATTCAAATGATCACATCGGCTGCATCTGATGCGCGCATGGGGGGAGCGACACTACCTGCGATGAGTAACTTTGGTAGTGGCAATCAAGGTATCGCCGCCACACTTCCTGTCGTTGTGACCGCAGATTTTTTTAAATGCTCAGAAGAACAGTTGGCTCGCGCACTAATTATGAGCCATCTAGGTGCAATATACATCAAATCGCATTATCCTCCTCTATCAGCATTTTGTGGTAACACAGTGACGAGCTCAGCAGCTGCAATGGCCATGGTCTATCTCGCGGGAGGCACTTTCGAGCAATCCTGTTATGCCATTCAGAACGTAATTAGCGATACTTCGGGCATGGTTTGTGATGGGGCAAAATCTTCCTGTGCAATGAAAGTATGTACTTCCTCAACGACTGCCGCTCGTTCCTTTATGATGGCATTGCGTAACAGCTCTGTATCAGGTCAAGGGATCGTTGCCAACGAAGTGGAGCAAACCATTAAAAATGTTGGCTCGATGGTAAGTAATGGCATGAGAACAACTGACTCAACCATTATCGAAATCATGTCAGCTTAAAACAATAAGGTGGGTAAATTGGGACTAACAGAATTAACGCAAAGCGACTATGACATCCTTAAAGCCATGGAAAATGTGGTCGAAGGGATCGCAAAAATGTATGGCGAACATACTGAGGTGGTGCTCCACAGCCTCGATGCCAAATCCCCATCGATACTTAAGATTGTCAATGGTCATATTACTGGACGCGAATGCGGAGCTCCAATTACCAACCTGGCACTGCTTAAGCTGAATGAAGGCAAGGACGTATCTGATTCCTACTTAACAAAAAGCGCTAGCGGTAAAACGCTGCGCTCAATAACAACCATTGTCCGCAACTCTAAAGGTGACGCGATTGGCCTACTTTGCGTGAACATCGATATGGATGCACCAATGCAATCGTTTCTGAAGAACTTGTTGCCATTCGGCTTCAGAGAAAACATCCAATCCCCGGAAACATTTGCCAAGAACTTGGATGAAACCATTGATAGCACCATAGAAACAGTTCGCAACGAAGTATTGGCTAACCCCACGATCTTGCCCTCAAAACGAAATCGAGAGGTTGTAACAAGGTTATATGAGTTGGGCATTTTCAAATACAAAGACAGCAAACTTCTTGTCGCCAACCTACTCGGCATCTCTCGAGATACCGTTTATCTCTATCTAAGAGAGCTGGAAACCAAGTAAACCACGCCCCCTATTCTGTTCGGGGGCATGGCTACAATCAGAAAGCAAACCCTCGGGTACGAGCTGGCCAGAGGAACAACGCCGAGAGAGCCACCCCAATTAACACAATAACGATCGGTATGGGAAAATAACATGCAATTTACAACCGAAACCACATTGCTAAGGGACAACAGCCGCCAAACGTTAACTTACCCCTGTTGGACGCCTTTTTCGCTGCCGTCCTTCACGGAGTGAGTTTTCTAATGAATTTTGCGGGTGTCCCACCAACAAGCGTATCCGGTGCAACATCTTTGGTGACAACCGAGCCCGCCGCGACCACAGCGCGCGCACCCACTGTCACCCCCTGACAAATCACAACATTACCACCAATCCAAACGTCATCTTCAACCATAATCGGAAGACTGTGGACTTCCCACTGACGACGTCGTTGGTAATCAAGCGAATGGGTTGGGGTGTAAAACTGCGAATTAGGGCCAATCATTACATTATTGCCAATTTTGATCGTGGCATTGTCTAACATTGTCACCCCCATATTGATATACGTGTCGCGCCCGACAGAAATAGTTTTTCCGTACTCACATAAGAAAGGAGGACAAACAACACTATTTTCTCCGAAAGATTCTAATAGTTGGGCAACGTACGGCTTAGCGGCTTCAAACTGCCGTTGGTTTATTTCTTTTAGTAGGTCAAAGGCTCTGTTTCTAAGAATGCCGAACTCAGAACTGCTCGCATCATAGTCCACACCTTGGCACATTTTTTCAAACTCAGTCATGTCATACCCTCACACGTCTTTTCTCTCAAATAGTAACCCACTGAGATGATTGGTAGATAAAGTGGGGCACTAAAAAACAACTAACGCCACCGTTAAGCAGTGAGACAACGCAACGACCTGACCCGCACCTTAACACTAAAGTGGAAGCAAACTACTAATACTAGGCCTTGGAATTCACTCCTTAAATAGGTTGTTCGCTTTTGCTTTTTAGTTCAGAGGCTGAGATAACTCGGCGGCAATTGTCGACTACCCCATCTTTACTTTTTGTTTGTAAACTGTCGCGAGTCAGGAGCGTGACTTCTAGTTCAGAATGTAATATTGAAGGCTGGTTAACAGCCTCTGTTATGGCTTCAATCCCTTTCTCTGCCTGCAAGTTTTTAGGAATCACTTCGATGCTTTCGATGTCTGTAACCAATACATTACCGTTCAAAGACCACGAACCATCAGCATACAAGTCAAACTCAACCACTCTATCGTTAACATTAGTTTGAGTAACTGAGTTGGCTACACCTTTAAAACTCCCGTCAGGAGAATAGATACTCAGCGCATCGAGCCAAGAAATAGGTAATACTGAACTGCACTGCCATGCACCTAACAGTTGCTCTGAACTGGCTACGGTTCCAAACGATGTTGCGCTCAAAGCTAGGCACACAAGCGGCTTGACAATCTTCATAGCAATTCCCTTACTTTTAATAATGTGATCGATGAAAAGCTAACGCCACATTCAGGTATGAGCGATACTATCCGCTAACTTAAACCATTGCCTCACAAACACTAAAACCAACCTGAGCTGGAAATGCCAAGCGTTGCGCATCACTTTTGAGTGCGTTACTGTAATTCAGCTTTCGAAGAACGGCCAAGTAGTGGTCATCGTTCTCGACCCGGATGATTTCCGTGCTGAAACCACACGCTAGTGCGGCGATCTCTAATGAGATACTGTCAATATCCAACCACTCGAAAGTAGAGCTTTCTTCACCCAAAAATTCGAAACTAATCTTTCTCGTTACAGGCTCGTCCACACCGTTAACCGAGTTGAGGATCACTTGCCCAGTATCCGATAAATTTTGCTTGGCTAAACGTAAAAAAGTCAATAAGTTAGGGGCTGTTCCTACCATACCAATGCTGCGACCTAACAAAAGCCAAGAGTCAAAATGTGAATCAAGCTTACCGTTAAAAATATCTTGGTTAATCACAGAGCTGATACCCCGTTTTCTCATGATGTCACACGCTACGGAAGAAATATCTAACGCGGTTACGTCGAGACCGATGTTTTGAAGATACATTGAGTGCTCACCGACTCCCGCACCAATATCAAGAACTTTACCTTTACATAACGTTAGCGCGTATTGATCTACCGGATAGTAGTCAGCTGGACGAAAGAATATAGAAACGGGGATGTCATACGACCCAACCCCTTCAGTATGCACAAGCAAAGTGGCATCACGGTTACCACTTAAATATGACAGCAGAGCATTACCGAAAATATCTAGTCCATTTTTCATTGAACCTGACCTCCGAGTTTGTCACTTCGTATTTAAGGCGAGAACAATACAGTACACAACGGCTATCGGGTTGCACCTGAAAGTACGGTAGGTGGCAACGCCCTCCTTCATGCTTTGGTGTGTGACGATTGCACTTCGTCTTTTGCCCGTTGAATTGCCGCTTTAATAGCCGCCTTAGCTTGTGGGCTATTTTTCCAACAAGTCGTTCGTAGCATAGAAGCTACCATTGCTGCGATCTCATCCACTTGATAAGCCGCCAAATCAGAAAGGTTATCTATCCAAATTTCTTCAAACCTTTTCAAGACCGTAGGACCGACACCCTTAACCGATAACAATACTTTACTTTCCGACTCAGAAAATGCCATGAAATAATCCTTATAAACATATAACGGTGCTCAATGAGGTTAAACTTATGTCCAGCTAACCCTTTGAGCATCTAGATTTAAACCGAGAGTCGCCTTGTCCAAAAAACACTCTTCGATACTTGTTAGCCGGCAATAACGTTCATGAAGCTAACCAAAGTTTAACGTAACCAATACATTGCCTTTTGTTTTCGCACGACGACTGATACCGGTGCAATGCGGACAAACGAGTGGGATGTTAGCGAATCTATAAATCCTTGCAGCACTCTCAATGGCATAGAGAAGACTCGTTTCACCATTAGATAGTAATGGCTAAGTCACTGAATTGGTGAGGCCTACCACGCTTGTTTTGTTTGCTTTGCTTCCTCATCACTCCAAAAAGGCTAGGAACTTCCGTGAATTAGGGCTTTGTTGTACTGCTTCGAGTTGTTTGTTACGAGGCTGAGACATGAGACTTCGATGATTGATGAGCGTAGCAGATCAGATCGTAACTTCTTGACTCACTTCCATCGATTTAAGCAACAAAGCCGACATAAGTCATTGATATAAAATTAAACGATAAAGCCCTTTCGCCAATTTTAGGCGAACAGATCAAGTTAATATCAAGCTAATCCTAGTGATTTTATCACTAGGTTAACAACTGAATCTAAGAGTATAAGGAGCACTTCTATGTTGTTAGTTCATCTCCCGTGCCATTAGTACTTAATACTCTAGGTTGTTTTAACTTATCGCTCGCGCATGATGTGTTCATTAGCGCCAATCGAGCCAAAAGCCACCGCACACTCAAAAGAGATCACGCTACAATTACCAAAAAGGTTAATGCATCGACGCACCTAGTCATGAAACCAACTCGGTGTGGTCGCTATATTCATTTCATCTAAGTTGAATATGATTTTGTCGTAACTAGAATCTTTCAAAGTAACAACCACATACTTACCCTGTCCATTTGTCAGCATAAACGCCGAAGAATCAGAATTTAGCGTAAATTTGCCCGCTTTATATCTAAAAATGCTAACCCCATTTTTTCTGTATTTGGGTTTATCATCAGAACTAAGGTTATCAACAATCTCCACGCTTATGACATTATCTTTACTCGTTGAGTAGGACCATATCAGCCCATCAATCAATAAATGCTCAGACGTTATGGTCACTTTGCTTGTGTTGATCTGATATAAAATCGCAATGTATATACCCGCGACCAAGACAAATATTGCTCCATTCAAGCTGATAAACTCAGCCTTAGATATCGTAAGAAAAAGGGCAGAGATAAAAATACCACTAATAACAAGATTACTTAAAAATCCAGCTGATAGATGTTGTGTCATTGCCCGACTCCTGCATTTGCTTCAATGATACGATTCATAGCACTAATCACATTGTCATAGTCAGAAGTTTGAATGCTAATAAGACCAAGTTCTATGGATGCATCTACAGCCGCCTTCGCTTCTTGTTTTTTCATTTCAATAAAGGCTTTGGACGCTAAGGTAGTATTACCGACTTCGTCTGCGAAAGACTTAATCGCCGAATAATTGTCAGCCGGCATATGACACCCGTTCATACAATTTCCACCACCTCCTGGCCCCCCTCCAACAGTAAATGCTGCACTAGTCGCAACGTAAACCCCTGTTGCTGCGACGACATAAACAGCCCCTGCAACTAGTGCGACCCCTGCGATGACAACGGCAACTCCTGCGACAACCCTCGTTTCATTCTGAACGGCCTTAGATAAAAATTCATAATCATTTGGAGTGGATGCTTTCGAAAACATCTTTGCTGTACGTTCTCGAACATTTTTATTTTGAACGAGAACATCTCTTATCTGCTTAGACATTACACTACTGGCATCCCCGTTCGTAATGCCTCTGTTTGTCAATTCGGACAAGAGAGCATAATAATCGCCATTTGCGGCCAAGTCTTTTAGGTCAGGTTCACTGAGTGCGGCCATTAGTTGATGTTCGTAAGTGGTAGCAATTCGGTTTTTAACATTATGATTTAATTCTGAGTTATTAAACTTCCTCATGTAAGAAGAGGCGTTATTTACTTCCGTCCACATCTGTTCAAGTTTTGCTAAGTCCTCCCACACGTCTTGGGGCAGATCGCTTTGGCTCAGTTTTAACTTTAACTTTGAGTCGATATTTTGATTGGGAAGATTTTGAATGCTTCGAGGCTTACCAAACTCTCTTTCTGGACTACCATAGTTTTCTACTTCTGCAAGGACTTGAGAAGAAGACGCAGCGATAGCCGTCCCGACGATCCCATACTGTGTAAGTTTCTTTTTATTCATCTTAATATCCTGTTAATTCCATGAGCTTAGCTTTATTCACAACCCGAACAACATGCGAGGAATAGCCCTCAACCAATAATTTTTTTATATTCTTATCTTTATGCAGAATTGCACATGCTTGGCAGGGGTGGTTTATGTTTGCCAACTTATCTTCCGAGACGCCAAGTTGTTTGAGGATTTGAAATGCACCTTCTGTCTTTATCCAGACTTTTAGAAAATCTTCTACCTGATTGCCATAGTTTTCTATTTGCTTCATATGACCAAGATTCATCTCATCAATATGAGACATGGTAATCCCACAGCAAGCCGCTATCTCTTTGTCGGGAGTAACAACGACAGTATCAAACAGGTTGTCGCAACCATAATTTAAGCTAGAAACGGCCTGCTCTTCTCGTCTAACTTCGTTTTTCTTATCGAAGCGCACCCATGAATTGACCTGGAGCTTTAACAGCGGACTTTCCTTATCCATTTCTTCTTGAATACACTTTTCAGCCCTAAGTTTCTCGAAGCAAGAGGATGTTTCAGTATCAGTTTCCACTGTGACGAGCGTTGGTATATCGAATTCTATTAATGCTTGAATTGCATTAATAATCGTTCCATGATTCACGTACTTCTGATGTGACATCCCGGTAGATATATTTATTTCACCAAGGCCTGAATTGATGAGTTTTTTACAATAGTCACGAGCTCTAAATAAATTCTTAGCCCAATATGCATTGGTAACACAACGAGTCATGAACCCCATCTCAGTACACATAGATATCAGAGCAAAAAGCTTCTCTTTAAGAATAAAACACTCCCCACCAGTAAAAACGATTAGCTTTATTGATGGGTACCGTCTACTTGCATTAATGATGAAGTCACGAATCTCCTCATAGCTTAAGGTTTTATCTAAACTCGGGCTGCATTCAAAGCAACAATCTTCGCAAGCCGCGGTACATCTATACGTAGTAATGACTTATATAGTGGACGGTGCAATCTCAGCAATAAACACAGTAATGATTCTCAATATCAGTTAAATATATAAAACCATACACATAAAAAAACCGCAAAGATCATTCAGACATTTGCCGTGAATATCACACAAAACAATATTTATAAGATATGACTATGAATGACTTAATTCACATTTATCTGACTCACGATTCATAGATTAAGCCGCCATCTGGCTACAAAATGTCCATGAGATTAATCGGAGTTTGAATATGTAAAACAAGGGCATGACTTGATATTTTCAATGATTGGTAGACGAGTCATCTCACTCTAAGAAATGAGTATGTTAGGTACCACACGCAAAGGGGATATCGTTTCTGGAAGTGAATGGTTTTTCATCCATCCCGTTTCTCTCAGCCAATCCATCCCAACACAGAGACTGGACCAAATTTATAACGACAACTACAACCACCAACCTGATGGGTGGTTGTAGTTTGGTGGTAGGTTTAATACTGGTAAGTCACATAAACACTTTTATGGTCAGAACCAAACGTGCTTTGGGACGACTTGGCATCGCCAAATTTACGCTGATCTGAAACATAAATATTGTCTATCGGAGAGCCGGGGTAAGCAGGATATGTCGAGTCCTTAATTGAATACGTGACGTTTGTCATGCCCGCTAACTCCTTGAAAATATGTTGTGTTTCGTCATACAAGTCTTTTGAGCCACAGTTTTCGTAACAGTCATTGATTAAGTCGTCACCATTCTTCTTATTGTCGCTGTGACCAACGTCCCCCCTAGAGGACTTCAAGTGTATGTTGATCACCCCTAGGTTAATCGATTCAATTCCTGTCCACAAATACCCACGCGATGACGTCTTACTCTGATTGATACCCGCCATGTCTGAAGTATCAAGAATCGTCATCTCTTTCGCCGTCCCGTTCGACGCCGCTTCAGGATAAAACTCATTCTCTAGCGAGCGAGTAACGGGAAAGCGACTGATCACCTCTAATTCAAAACTGCCGTACTTATTGTCATTGTTTTCATTAAAATCTGAACATGAAAAACTCGCACCAGAAATAGCCACCAACGATGCGATCTTTGGTAATTGCTCACAATTGGTAAACTCTTGGAGGATGAGAATATCCGGAGCCAGCGTTTCTCCTAAGTGCATAAAATCCGCACGCCTTTTAGACACAGAATCTTGGTAAAAGATCTCTCTCGCAATCTTGTCAAAGTGCTTTTCTATTGAAACGACAGTTGATGATGTCCTCAAACAGCTTCTGCTCTTTACGTGCCGTCTCATGCTTTTGCTTAGCACGCACGAGTTCAAATGCTTTCTCCAGCATTTGAACTCGTGCGTGTTTTTGTTCCAACACTTTCTGAACTGAAAAACATTGTGCCTGCATCACTGCTTGCTCGTTTTCATGATGCACAAGCATTTTTTGCAACATTTGGTTAACGCTATTTAAATTCATCAATATTGCGCTGTTTAATGAAGGTGCCATCAACGCTGTCTGTCCTGAATGTTTTTTCAAATCGGCTAATTGTGAGAGCTGTTGTTTTAAATGTGTATGATGCTGACGCATGGATTCCAACTGTCGACCAACACAATCACGCTGCTTTTCTTCAATCTGTTGAATCCTGCCCACAGCTTTTAATTTGGTATCCATCAGCCTTCTCCTCATTGTGTTCCCTGAAAAATTTGTGCGAGATCGTCCAGACTGGTTGAGTAATCGACTACCTCATTCGCCGCTTGCTGTAAGTAAGCCTGTAACTGCGGATAGAGAGCCAAAGAACGATCAAGTTCCGGATCTTGACCTGGCTGATACCCCCCTAACGGCAACAGTTCTTTCACTTGCAGATAATTAGAGTAAAACTGACGAAACTGATTGGCAGTGTCGCTATGAGTTGGTGGTGTACAAGACATCATACAGCGACTTAACGAGGCATTAATGTCTATCGCAGGGTAGTGACCTTGCTCCGCCAGCTGTCGCGACAATACCACGTTACCATCCAGTATTGCGCGCGCAGAATCTACGACTGGATCTTGTTGATCATCCCCTTCAGCTAACACGGTATAGATTGCAGTCAGGCTGCCATCTTGGTTTTCACTGTTCCCTGCTCGTTCCAGCAATTGGGGCAAAACACTAAATACTGAAGGTGGATAACCGCGCGATGCTGGTGGCTCTCCCAATGCCAACGCAATTTCCCGTTGTGCCATGGCATAACGAGTTAACGAATCCATCAATAACAAGACATCTTGACCCTTATCGCGAAAATATTCACCCACTCGATGGCACAGTATGGTCGCACGTAAACGCATAAGGGGAGATTCATCAGCAGGCGCGGCAATGATAATGGCTTTTTTTCTTGCTGTCGGTGTGAGGGTGCGTTCAATAAACTCACGTACTTCTCGACCACGTTCACCAATAAAACCAACCACAATCACATCAGCATCGGTGTTTTGAGTAATCATCCCCATCAGCACGCTTTTGCCCACACCACTACCTGCCATCAGACCAATACGTTGCCCTTTTCCAACAGTGATCAAGCCGTTAATTGCACGCACACCAACGTCAAGCGGGGTGTCAACGGGACGACGCTTAAGAGGGTTGATCGGTTTTGATTCAAGTGAGACACGTTCTCCCTCTTTTAGCGCTGGCCCATCATCCAACGCTTCCCCAAGACCATTGACTACTCGTCCTAACCACTGATTGCTAATTTGAACCGTGCTATCCCCATCAAGGGGAATCACTTTTGCACCAGCGAACAAACCGCCTAACCGACGAATCGGCATCAAATACGCCACTGTATGATCAAAGCCAACAACCTGCGCCTCGATCATGTCACCTTCAGCGGTTTCAACCAAACAGCGTTGTTCCAGTTTGAATCGGCACCCTACCGCTTGTAACATCAAACCATTCACTTTGACTAATCGGCCTGTAACACGTGCCACAGGAATAGAATCAAGCGAGGCTATCGCCCTGCTTAACCGCTTATTGAGCATATCGTGACGAAAAATGTTAGTCATGCAGCTCATTCTCTGCAGTCTCCAGCGTGGTATCCGAACTAAGTACGTTCACTTCATCGAGTAAATGTTGCTTGACGTTATCCATACACACCTGCAAACGTGAATCACAACTTGCATCGGCTTCAGCATCCTCTGTCACTATGTGGCACCCCCCTTCAGGCAGCTCCGGATTTGCCACTAATGTCCAAGCGTTTGGGAGCTTTGCATTGATCTGCCTAATACGCTCTAAATCTTGCGGATTGAGATGCACGGTGACTTTCTCTGGTTTACCTGGCATGGCGCCTAGCGTTTCATCCACCAGCGCCAGAATTTGTTGTGGCATCAGCGTTAACTCTGCACGAACCACTTGCTGAGCCACTTTTTGTACCAGCTCGCAAATGATATGGCGCTGCTGTTGCTCCCGCTCACTTTGCCAACGAGACAGCACCTGATAAATTTCATTAACAGATTTGACGGCTTCAATAAAGGGGCGTTTCCCTGACCGCTCCCCAGATACGAATCCTTTCTGAAAGCCTTCTTTTTCCCCTTCAAGTAAACCGTGTTGTTTACCCTGCTCTATACCTTGACGGAAGCCTTCTTCATGGCCTTTCTGCAGCCCGTGCTCAAAGCCGGCTTCCAATTTTTGTTGGATGTCGAGAGTATCCTGCCAAGCGTCATTTTCTATAGTAAGTTCATTATCCAAGGCAATCGGCTGAGCCAATGGCGGAAAACGATACAGACGATAGCCCGCAGGCGGTATGTGTATTGCCTGCGAAGATGATCTCTTTTTCTGCTCAATCATACGCTTATTCCACCGTTGGCTCTTCGTAGAGCAACAATTCAATTTCCCCTGCTTCGTCCAACTCGCGTACTATTTGCATAATATCCTGACGAGCAAGTTCAACCCGACTCAATGCCACCGCCCCCCGTATCCGCATTTCATCTTCCAGAGCTTTGATCATGCGTTGTGGCATTGAACGTTTTATTGATTGCTGCAATGTGACCTCAGCACCTTTTAGCGCTACTGCCCACAATTCGATTGGTACATGCTGCACCAAAAGATCCATGGTGTCTTCAAGCTGACGTCCAAGTATCATAAAGTCGAACATGTTCTGTTCAATTTCACCGACGACTTCTTCATCGTGTAACTTCAACATTTCCATCAGCATGCCGCGGTCACCCTCAAAACGGTTGATGATGTCCGCAACTTGCTTGACACCTGACAATGGCGAACTTTGACTTTCCGACACGTTTTCAATGCAGCGCTCGATAAGTTCATTTAAATCACTCGCCACTTGGTGATCAATATCTTGCAAACGTGTTATGCGATACAGCAGTTCATCATGGTTATCCTCAGATAAGTGTTTTAGTACTGAGGAAGAGGTCTCGGCAGGCAGGTAAGCGAGAAAAATTGCTTGCATTTGCAAGTGCTCATCCGCAATAAACCGTGCTAATACCTCCGGTTCAACCCACTGCAAACGCTGCATGTTGTTGCGGATTCCATCGCCATACAGACTATTGAGCAGACTTTTTGCCAAATCATTACCTAACGCCTTACGCAAAGTATTGGATAAATACTCTTTCGATGCACCGCGAATACCACTGTGCTCACGGAAATCCTCAAAAAAATTCTGGATGATCTCTTTCGCGGATTCGCTTTTAATGCCACTTAAGCGTGCCATCGCTTTAGTTACTCGTTGCATTTCATCCCGAGTAAAGTGTTGCAACACTTTAGCCGCAGCGTCTTCGCCCATGCCGAGTAATACAAGTGCGGTTTGTTCTACGTGACTAAGCGTTTGCTTTGGCATCGACTTTGTTATGTTCATTTAGGTTTACCCATTGTTTTAGTACTTCGGCTACGCGCTCTGGCTCTTCATTAGCAATAAGCTGTAGGTGTTTTAATTGAATTTCTAGTGGCGACCCTGGAAGCGGTAACATATCGCTGGCTATATCCAGACCGGAAGAGGCTGCAATGCCCTTCTCCAACAGTCGGCGGTTGAGTGCTTCTTCGCGTTCACTTTCCTCTCGAGTTTGTAAATTCTCATCAATTAATTCTTCTTGTTGTTCAGCAAACTCCAACTCTTGAACTCGGCGATCAGCTCCGGTCAGATGCATGATAAGAGGGCGTAGAACAAAGAAGATCATCGCAATTCCCAACATACCACCAATCACATAACGCATTGGTTGCTGTACCGTTGGATCTTGCCACCATGGGATCGTTGGCGCTGCTTCAATATCAATTGGGGTAAAGTTAAAACTCATTAAGCTCAAGCTGTCACCGCGATCTTGTGAAACTCCAACAGCATCAATGACCATGGTAGAAATTTGCTTCTTCTCAGCATTTGTCCAAGCCTTACCGTTTGGCGCTGCTTGCGAGTTAAGTAGGACAGATACGCTCAGTTTTTTGATTTGACCTTGTTGGTATTGTGTGCGACGGATATTGCTACCAACTGCGTATTGCCGATTGACTTCAGAACGTGCATTGGTGTTCTGGCTGTCTTTTGTCTGCTTTTCTCCTGCTTTTCCCGTTATCGGAGGTTGGTTGCTCAGTGAGCCCGGAACCCCCAACGCTATTTGGTCAACGGAGTTATTTTGAATGGTATGCTCATCACGAACCACTGGGTTATCGTCCAAGATCTCTTCCGTCTCTTCCACCTGACTAAAATCCATGTCTGCCGCAACCTGAATGCGGAAGTTCGTAGGACCAACTATCGGCGTTAACATGTCAGCTGCACGCTGAATGATCTGCTTCTCTAGGTTCTTCTGATATTCCAGGTACTTCGCATTGACTTCACCTTCAGCAGTAGATGTCACATCAGCACTGAGCAAACGACCATATTGGTCAATCACAGAAACAAACTCTGGTTTCATTGCTGTTACACTGCCAACGACCAAATTGATGATCGCTTCAACTTGTTGTGGCTTAAGGTTTTTACCCGGTTTAAGCGCCAACAATACAGAGGCGGAAGGATTCTCTCTATTCTGACGTACAAACAGCGTTTGGTTTGGAATCGCGAGATGAACACGAGCATTTATCACTGCGTTCAATGATAGGATTGTGCGTACTAATTCTCCTTCCAGGCCATGACGATAGCGTGCCGTTTCCATAAATTGACTGGTACCGAGTGAACTGTCTTCTTTCAACGAATCAAAGCCTGTTGGCAATTTCGCTTTAACCCCTTTGGTGGCTAATAGCATGCGAATACGGGCGACTTCGCCTTCTTGCACTAATACCTGGCCATTCTCCTCTTGCATGCGATAGCTAATGCCTTCACTTTCCAATACAGAAACAATTTCACCAATATCAAAGCGTTCTTGTTGGCTATAGAGTGGCCTGAAATTTTGTACTGAGCTCCAAAGCGCAACCACAATAATGGCAGCAACTATCGCTGCGAGTACCGCAGAGAGCACCAAATTACGTTGGCTACTAAACCATAGCTGCTTAAGCTTATCGATCAGCTTATCTAGGTTGTTAGCAGAAGAAGGAGTTCGTATAGTGCTTGAATGCATCGCGGCATTTCCGGTCATTTGGGTGGTTAGTTCTGACATGATCTACACCGGCATTTTCATAATATCTTCAAAAGAGTTCACCACCTTATTGCGCACTTGCATTAAGGCATTGAATGAGAGGCTTGCTTTCTGGTTTGCAACCATAGCGCCGACGAGATCGTCACTTTGCCCCGTTTCAACGGCCGTCATTTTTTGACTGGCCACCGATTGGTGCTTGTTGACAGTATTCAGTACATTGCTCATTGCTTGAGAGAACGACAGAGGCTCGTTCAATCCTCTCACATCCAATGGATTGTCAGTCACTACGAACTCGGGGTGTTTTAATTGGGTGCTCATCGCATCCATTTTCGACAACATCAATTGTTCAGCAGAAACTGAATTGTTAATAGATTGACTTAACATTGGTTTTACCCCCTTTGAACGTTAAG
Source organism: Vibrio hepatarius (assembly GCF_011806575.1). Classification (GTDB taxonomy): domain Bacteria; phylum Pseudomonadota; class Gammaproteobacteria; order Enterobacterales; family Vibrionaceae; genus Vibrio; species Vibrio hepatarius_A. The sequence goes on along the minus strand of NZ_JAATOO010000013.1, from coordinate 27,413 downwards.
CAGCCGTGCCCGATGCCGACTGTAAATCAATTCCTTGCTCACGCATTGCTGCTAGCTTGTAACGCAAGGCACGAGTGGTTATACCCAGAGCATTTGCTGTCTTGGTTCGGTTTCCATCAAACCGACGCAATTTATCCAGAATGAATTGATATTCTGCTTGTTTCTTAGCTTCGACATGACCGAACAGAGATGTCGGCTCAGTTGATGGCACAGGTGTCAGTAATTGAGCCGGCAACATCAAATCGTTAGCAGTAATGTAGTCGCCATGGCGCATCACCAACGCCCGCTGAATCACGTTTTCCAGCTCACGGATATTACCCGGCCAGTGATACTGGTTTAGTGCTGTAATCGCATCCTGAGATAAGTAACATTTGCTACCGTCTTGGTACTTTTCGATAAAAAAGTGACTTATCGGTAAAATGTCGTCTTTGCGTTCACGAAGAGGTGGCCAATGTAATGGCAATACGTCCAATCGATAATAGAGGTCTTCTCGGAATGTGCCCTTTCGTACTTCCTCTCGCAAATCTTTGTTGGTCGCGGCAATAATATGAATATCCAGTTGAATCGCTTTATGGCTTCCCACTCGTTCAACTTCTCGTTCTTGAAGCACTCTGAGTAACTTGGCTTGAATAGCAGGTGACATCTCACCAATTTCATCAAGCAAAATTGTGCCACCATTAGCCTCTTCAAACTTACCACTTTGCGAGTTCGCGGCCCCAGTAAACGCACCTTTTACGTGACCAAACAGCACTGCTTCGAGCATAGATTCAGGAATCGCCGCACAGTTCACAGCAATAAAAGGACCATCAACTCGGGAGGATTGTTCATGAATATACCGAGCCAGTACTTCTTTTCCAGTCCCAGACTCACCGGTAATCAATACGCTAGCATTGGTACAAGCAGCACGATGAGCAAGTTGCAGTATCTGTTTGCTGCGCCAGGATTTTGCAACGATATTTGCTATCGGTTTGCCTAGCGCTTCCACGCGTTTCAGAAGGCTAAGCAGCCGGTTCGCTTCAAACGGTCTTAACAGATAATCCGTTGCACCGGATTTCATTGTCTCAGCGGCCAAAATTCCCTGATCTTGATCGACAATCGCAATAACAATACCCGTTTTACGTTGTTTCTGATGACAACTCACAAACTCGCGTACACATATATCCGACAAGTCTGAACCCACTAAAGTGATAGCGGCGTGTGTCTCTAGCAAAGCGCTGCGGCCTGAGCGCATATGCCGTACACAATAACCTGCCTCTTGTAAGACTTTTAATACTGGTTGAGCAAAGTTTTCATTTGGCTCAACCAACAGAATATCCATTTTCGTCATTGTTGTACCTTTTCCTCTTCTACTGCATTGGAAAAAGCATGATCCTCGCGCACGACTTGTTCTTTATCCCTGACCAAACGCAAGGTTACGCGACGATTCTTCGCTCGACCAGTTACAGTATCATTATTCGCAATTGGGTAACGTAAACCATGTGCCCGCACTTCGACTTTCTCCTCTGCAAGCCCCAAGGTATTCAGTTGTTTTGCAATCAATTCGGCTCGTTGACGAGAGATGGTGAGGTTGGCGACAGAAGAACCAACATTGTCGGTGTATCCATCAACTAATACCTTGATGACTCGAGAGTCTTCTACGATGTAACGGTACAACGCTCGCAACCTCATTTTCTGTTCATTCGAAAGAGCTCGCTGGCCAAACGCGAAATGGATTACTACTTCACGATCACGAGTATCTAAAAATGGCATCTTCGGTAATTGATCGCGCTTCACCAATCGATCACGACAACTAAGAAATGATTGCAATGCCTCCTGAATATTTACAGTTGGAATGGTGATGGTTTGATCGACGGAAGAATCACTTCCTTTTAACGACAACATCATCCATTTACCTTGATTAATAGACGTCAACACTTGGCTAATATTGCGTTCAAAAATAAACTCAGACCCAGACTTAGCTATCGAAATAGATGAAACAGATTTAATATCCAAAGTTTTTTCCCACGGTGCATTTTTAATTTTAAGTATAGCCCTACCCCATTTAATTCCATTCTGACTTAGGCTTGCTATAAATGTGATTTTTTTGTTTTCTTCATCTAAGCGGAAATAAAACTTCCCATAAGAAAAATCGGCACTTCCTAAATAGCACTCCAAATCCTCAACTTGATATGTCCAATTAGAAAAGCTCATGGGAATGTTAATATTTTGATTCGAAAATGCTAATGAAGACTCAATAAAACACACTACAATTGAAATAAGAAATGTTATTAAACGAATACGGGCACATCGATATTCCCCAACTTTCCCCCAACCAAAAAAACTGCGTAAATATGCATAATGCATACAATTAAATGCATATAAATACATAACCATCGCCTTTTCATTTTTCCCAACGCAATCGATCTTCAAGCTAAAGCCCTCGTCTAACCCTTTAACATAATCATTAAAAAATCCGACAAATAGAGAAAACTATCGATATCGACTTATAAGACATATGAAGCTTGATATTATTCATTATCAAGAAAAACGCAGAATTCCTTCATTTTCACTGTTATTAAATGATTTACCTTTGCATTAATTTATTAACTCATAATATTTTTATCAATCAATTCTTAAAAACAAGATAAATCGTTTTATTATGTGTTGAAGTAATAATCCATAAGCGAAAATCGACATATGAACTAATATCACAAACTTTAAAAATTAAATAAAAAACTCGTGTAGACTCTCATGTGCTGAGATAAATATATTCACTAAAAGGGGAGAAAATATAAATGACAACTATCAAAGAGGCAGCAAAATATAAATGAAGACAATAAATAAAGGGCCAGAGCCCATTTTAGATATCGGCCCCCTAGACGTTGAACTATTAGGCAAGCCCATTCATATCATTCGTGAGAAACTTATTGGCGTAGTTTCTGAGTCTTGTATCGGCCTGACCCATGAATTGCAGAACTGGTTAAAAACTAGCAAGGTAGAAGCAAAGTTAAATATAGTCGACTTACATACTTTCTTGCCATTAGAGATGGAGAAATGCCAAACATCAACCTACCAACACCAAAACGGTGGGCGTGTTTTTGTTCATGCCGATAACGTTGTTCTAATCAAATTGGCAGACCGATTTTATGGTGCAAATGTAGAACGCGATTCAACAACGCTGACAAACAGTGATCTACGCATCCAAGAACGAATTAGCAAACTGATTATCACCAAGCTGGCTCCAGACGCTATGTGGGCAATATCTGATTTTGCGCCAACTAACGGTGTGGGGTTGCATGCTGAGTTGATAATTCAGTTTGATGGATTTGCGGGTAGAGTACACCTAAAACTGGACAGCAATCTGATCCAGACCTTGGTTGAACAACTTGAGCTTCAGTCGAATACCGATTTATACCAACCATTCTGTCACTCCTTAAAGTCGACTCGAGTACGATTGAATGCCGTACTTATTAAGAAAATCATGCCCTTAAGTGACATTGTTAGCCTTAAACCTGGCGACATATTTTCAATCGAATTACCCAGTGACATCCCTATCAGTATTGGTCACCAGCCACTTTTCTCTGGACGCATTGCAGAACAAGATGACCAACTCGTTTTAATTCTCAACTAAGTTTAAGGAATCATAATCATGAGCGAATCAATAGAAAATACCGTGTTCGATACTAACGAACTTAATTTTGACGATTTTCAGATAGAGAATTCTGAAAACGACATGCCTTTCCAACAGACTCCACCAATCGAGCGAGATCTCAGCTTTTTCAAGGGTATCCCTGTGGTCGTGACACTGGAAGTTGCGAGTAAAGAGATAACACTAGGTGAGTTAATGAAAGCTGGAGAAGGAACTGTGATTGAACTCGATAAACTTAATGGTGAGCCTTTGGATGTCAAAGTCAATGGCTCGTTGATGGGACACGCTGAAATTGTCATTGTGAACGACAAATACGGTCTGCACCTGACTGATGTGTTTAGTTCAACGCCTACAGATGACACGGTTTATTAACCTAATTCAATGAATAACTCTATGAATAAACTGCACTCTCTTTCGGCTTGGACGCCAGTGATTCTGCTGGCATTTTGTTTGGTAGTTTGCCCTACATACGCAGCAGATAACGGCTTAACTATTTTGTCCGTATCTGACGGAGCGACTGAGCAAGAATACAGCGTTAAACTGCAAATTCTACTGCTAATGACAGCACTGAGCTTTTTACCAGCTTTCATCCTGATGGCAACCAGCTTTACACGTATCATTGTGGTACTGGCTATTTTGCGTCAAGCGCTGGGATTACAGCAAACGCCTCCTAACCGAGTGTTAGTGGGAATTGCACTGACACTTACTTTGCTGATCATGCGCCCAGTTTGGACCGATATTTACAAGAACGCTTTTCAACCTTACAACAATGGTGAAATCACGCTAGTACAGGCGTTTTCTGTGGCAGAAAAACCCGTTCGCGATTTCATGCTGGCACAAACACATCAGAACTCGCTTGAGCAGATGTTGCGTATCGCTAATGAACCCATAGACCAAAACGTGGAAGATATTTCTTTCGCAATTGTTTTACCTGCCTTTGTCATTAGTGAACTCAAAACCGCTTTTCAGATTGGTTTTATACTGTTCATCCCTTTTCTTATCATAGATTTAGTGGTCGCCAGTGTGCTAATGGCCATGGGCATGATGATGCTCTCACCACTCATCATTTCATTACCATTCAAACTGGTCGTGTTTGTGCTTGTAGATGGCTGGGCAATGACTGTCGGTAGCTTGTCCGCCAGTTTTGGATAATCGAGGAAAGATCATGACACCTGAAATGGCCGTAACCCTATTTTCCGATGCCGTATGGATGATCATTATCATAGTCGTTGTTTTGGTTGTACCCGGCCTGGTTGTCGGCCTGGGTATTGCCGTTTTTCAGGCCGCGACCCAAATCAACGAACAAACGTTGAGTTTCCTACCCAGGCTACTCGCAACCTTGTTGATGGTGATTTTCGCTGGACATTGGATGCTACGTAAGATCATGGAACTATTTAACTATCTGTTCCATAGCCTTCCCGGGATGATTGGTTAATGGCCATTACCTTTGCTGAGCTCTCCGCAATTCTCGGTCAACTCTGGTGGCCATTTTTTCGGGTTGGTGCTGTGTTCATTTCCATGCCTTTCTTTGGAGATGCGTTGATCCCGATTTGGGTTCGTAGCTTACTGGCTCTCGCTATTGTAGTAATCACAGCCCCTTTAATTCCTGCTATGCCAGCTGTCGACCTATTTTCCATGACTTCGCTGTTTCTCGCATTTGAACAAGTTATTTGGGGCATTATATTTGGTTTAATTTTGCACATGCTGTTCACTGTATTCGCCATGTTGGGGCAGATTATCTCACTGCAAATGGGCTTGGGAATGGCGATGATGAATGACCCCGTCAATGGCATTTCTGTAGCGGTTCTGGGTCGGTTGTTTCTCATTTTTTCGACGTTACTTTTTCTTGCTCTAGAAGGACATTTATTGGTGATTGATGTTCTCATTCAAAGCTTTGTTATCTGGCCTGTGGGTTCAGGTATCACTTCTCTTTCACTACAAGGCGTCATCAATGTCTTTGGTTGGATGTTTGCCTCATCACTCGCGCTTGCTTTACCAGCCATCATTTCCATGCTTCTAGCCAATATCAGTTTTGGTGTGATGAACCGCGCCGCACCATCCCTAAACATTTATGCTTTAGGCTTTCCGATGACCATGTTGCTCGGTTTGTTTAGTGTGTTGATTTCTGTATCTGGGATTCCTGACCGTTATACAGACTTAGTACACAACACTTTACAATACTTAAATAATTTTATATCGGGTGGGGTATGAACGAACATTCGTCACAAGACAAAACAGAACAGGCCTCTCCTCAGAAAATTAAAAAAGCTCGTCAGGGCGGGCAAGTCCCTCGTGCAAAAGAGTTTACTACGGCTGCTATTTTTCTCGCTGTTGTGCTGTTTTTCTATGCCCAACTTGACAATATTTGGCAGAGCATGGCTGGCATATTCAGATTCAACATGTCTCTGACTAAAAAAGATCTTGGTAATACTCAACAACTGGTTGAACAACTTGGGCAGAGCTTAGCGATGGTGATTGAGATGTTACTGCCCATGTTCGCAGTGATCATCATCACTACCATAGGGAGCAGTATGGTATTGGGAGGTTGGATGTTCCGCCTTGCCAATATGTCACCAAAGTTAAGCAAACTAAATCCAATCAATGGAATCAAGCGTGTGTTCTCTACTCGTTCTTTAGTGGAACTGTTGAAATCGACACTCAAAGTAATGATCATTTTCGGGGTGTTATATGGCTACTTAGACAGTCACCTTCAGCCTTTGTTGGGTATGCAAAGATTACCGCTCCCTCAGGGAGCTATTCTGATCATATCCATTTTATTTGAAGGGTTACTGCTGATGAGCTTTGCCTTACTCATCTTTGGTGTGATTGATATCCCATACCAACGTTGGGAGTATTTAAAAGAGCTGCGTATGTCCAAGCAAGAACTCAAAGAAGAGTTCAAGCAAAACGAAGGTCGACCAGAGATCAAACAACGTATTCGCCAAATTCAACAACAATTTGCTCGACGAAAATTCAACAAAACAGTGCCAACAGCGGATGTCGTACTCACGAATCCAACTCACTACGCCGTTGCCCTTAAATACGACACATCACTCTCCGATGCACCGTTTGTGGTAGCCAAAGGGGTGGATGAAACCGCCATACACATTCAACGCATCGCAAGAGAAAACCAAGTAGAGATCATTAACTCGCCACCTTTAACTCGCTCCATTTATTACACCACAGCGATTGAACAGGCCATTCCAAGCCAACTTTACATTGCAGTGGCTCATATTCTGACTTACATGCTGCAGTTGAGAGCATTTCGCAAAGGTGAAGGTAAACATCCACTACCTCTGCCACATTTTTCAATTCCTAGACACTTGCAACACTGATTACCCGCGTATATCCAAGGACACGAAAGTATGCTTAACCGGTTAAAACAACTACAAACATCCACTAAAAGTTACATCGGAGTACCAATAGTACTACTGATGGTACTCGCGATGATCATTCTACCGCTATCACCCTTACTTCTGGATGTCCTGTTTACGTTCAATATCGTACTCGCCATCTTGGTACTGTTGGTTAGTACTACTGCCAGAAGAACGCTGGATTTCTCCATCTTCCCTACCATGCTGCTGGTTGCGACCTTATTACGCTTGACACTCAATGTAGCATCGACCCGAGTTGTTCTACTTGAAGGCCATAACGGGGGCGATGCAGCCGGTAAAGTGATTCAGGCATTTGGTGAAGTAGTGATCGGCGGTAACTATGTTGTCGGTATGGTCGTCTTCATCATCCTGATGATCATCAACTTTGTTGTGATCACCAAAGGTGGCGAACGTATCTCTGAAGTCTCTGCACGTTTTACACTGGATGCCCTACCCGGCAAACAAATGGCGATTGATGCAGACTTAAACGCAGGCCTGATTGATCAAGAAACGGCTCGTCAACGCCGTAAGGAAGTTTCCAACGAAGCAGACTTTCACGGTTCGATGGATGGCGCTTCTAAATTTGTTCGTGGTGACGCGATTGCTGGTTTGCTGATCCTCTTCATTAACATTATTGGTGGTATCAGTATCGGTATCTTTGAGCACGGTTTACCTGCTTCAGAGGCTTTCAAAACATACGCCCTGCTGACCATTGGTGACGGTCTGGTTGCTCAGATTCCTTCTCTGCTACTTGCAACTGCTGCTGCAATCATCGTTACCCGCGTCAATGACAGCGATAACGACATGTCAGAAATCATGCGTAAGCAATTGCTTGCCACTCCGGTAACACTGTTTACCGTCGCGGGCATTATGGCGATGATTGGGATCGTTCCTGGCATGCCGCATCTGGCGTTTTTCATTTTTGCCACAGTGCTTGCCTTTGCAGGTTGGCGTCAGTCGAAAAAACCTATTCAAGATAACCAAATCGAACAGGTTGAGGCGATTTCTCATGCAATGCAAAAAGAAGAGACACTATTGACTTGGGATGACATACCTCATGTACACACTCTGTCTCTTGCACTAGGTTATCGATTGGTGCATCTGGTCAATAAAGATAATGGCGCACCACTGACACAACGCATTCGTGGCGTGCGCCGTAACCTGTCTGAAAAAATCGGTTTCCTGCTTCCTGAAGTACGTATTCACGATAACCTGAGCCTAAAACCCAGTCAGTACACCATCGCATTAAACGGAGAAGTGATTGAGCAAGGGTTCATTGAGTCAGATCGTTTACTGGCGATTGCTGTAGGAGAAATCTACGGTGAAGTCGATGGTATTTTGGGTAGTGATCCAGCTTATCAACTACCTGCCGTTTGGATTGACTATAACGACAAGGCCAAAGCGCTGAATATGGGCTATCAAGTCGTAGATGATAGTACAGTGATCGCGACTCATATCAGTAAAATCATGAAAAACAATCTGGCAGATCTATTTACCCATGATGATGTCGAAGCGATGAATCAGCGTTTGACGCAACAAGCACCAAAGCTGGCAGAAGCATTAGGCGCCACTTTAACACCTGCTCAACAGTTAAAGGTTTATCGTCAACTGTTACTGGATCAGATACCGCTTAAGGATATTCGCACCATTGCAAACACCATGCTTGAATCAGCAGAGCACACCAAAGACCCGATCCTACTGGCAGCAGATGTTCGCTGTGCCTTGCGCCGAACACTCGTCAATCTAATTGCAGGGCAGAAAAACGAACTCAACGTTTATGCGTTGTCTGACCAACTGGAACAAATGCTTCTATCATCTTTGCAACAAGCACAGGCAAACGGTCCGGTAATATTGGATAGCTTTCCTGTTGAACCGAATATTCTGAGCCAGTTTCAGCAAAACTTACCTCTAATCAAGCAACAGCTAAAGCAACGAGGTTTAGTTCCTATTCTGCTAGTAATGCCGCAGTTACGCCCTTTAATCGCCCGCTATGCCCGAACTTTCACACAAGGACTGGCAGTACTGTCATACAATGAAATACCAGAGAATAAACAGATTAATGTGGTAGGAAACCTCGGCTAACATCTTTAACAATAACTGTCATATCCCCAAACAACTTGAAATTGCGGATAGACGGCAAGCGAGTAAATCCCCATGAGCATAGATAACCATGTGATTGGGGTGAGCAGACGCTACCAACACCGCTGCAGCTTCAAATAGGAAAGGCATTTATATAGTACCAATTCATCTAAATGCTCTTTATAACCCCATAGAGAATATTTTTTGTTCGGTTTTCAATACGTTCAAGCTCGAGTTTCCTAAGATAAATAAAATGGTAATTTTTTGGAATGAAACTCACTAATAAGTAACAAATTCCTCGAAATCACCTTTTTTTTTCCATATTCAATTAACCCTCAGAATTAGTCATCCGCCTTCTGATAAGGCAGGGAACTTACCGAAGCCTGCAGAAAGACAGTTAGCAACCCAAGGAGACTAATATGGCTTTATCTATGCATACTAACTACGCTTCACTTGTTACTCAAAATACGCTGGGCGCCACAGGTAACCTACTTAATACCGCAATGGAGCGTTTAAGTACTGGCTACCGTATCAACTCAGCAGCAGACGATGCTGCAGGTCTACAAATCTCTACTCGCCTTGAGTCTCAGACTCGCGGAATGAAAGTGGCGATGCGTAACGCGCAGGACGGCATTTCCATGATGCAAACTGCGGAAGGTGCGATGGACGAGATGACTAACATTATTTACCGTATGAAAGATCTCGCAACTCAAGCGTCAAATGGTTCAGCATCAAAAGCGGACAAAGCGGCACTTAACAAGGAATATCAACAACTTAACGATGAGTTAGTAAACATCAAGACTTCAACTAACTTTGGTGGTCAAAAGCTATTTGACTCCACTGGCTTCGCTGCAGGTGTCGTGAATATTCAAATAGGTACCAAGGCTGGTGATCTACTCGCTATAGATGTATCTAAAGAAATCAAAGAGTTCAGTAAATCAATTGGTGACGTAGGGAAATACGCTCTGGGTAAAATCGATACAGAACAAGGTGCACAAGCTGCACTGACAAAACTGACTGGTCCAACCGGTGACGAAGGCCTTCTCGCACAAATAGGGAACGTACGTTCAAGCTTTGGTGCAAACATCAATCGCCTGGATCATACTATCGTTAACTTAGGCAATATGGTTGAAAACACCTCCGCTGCAAAAGGTCGTATCACTGATACAGATTTCGCCGTAGAAACTTCAAATATGACAAAGAACCAACTGCTAATGCAAGCTGGTACCAGCGTTCTGACTAAGACGAACCAACTCCCAGGAATGGCAATCAGTTTACTAGGCTAAGTGTGTCGAGATTTATCCTATCGTAATGCACAAAGTCGCCATCACCGAGGTAACGCTGATCAGTTAAGGAGCGGCCGATCCTTCTGATGAGTCAAAACCGGAAACCATTCAATGGTTTTCGGTTTTTTATCTCTATAACTTCTGTACTTGCTGGCTTCCTTGAAACGTTACTCATCGATACATCCCAATTGACAACTTTTCTGACATTTACATTCCATCTATCTTGCTAATTACACTTAATTTCCTACCCCTTTTGGCCGCTTTGTTCTACTGGGGAAATCGCTTTAGCTTCCCTTCTAATGGTGGGAAAGGCGGAATCATTAAAGTGAAAAATCACTTCCTCCCACCCACAAGAGAATACATTAATCCATTGATTTTATTGGGCATAAATCTTCGGCATACATCTTGCCATAATTAATGCGCATTCGGTTTGATGATTAAGACACTTTAAGTAAGAAAGGGAGAAACCTTATGAGTATGAGTTCGTTTGATCCAATTCAGATGGCTACCAAGCTTGCTACTTACGATACCAAGCCTTTTAAAGATCGTTACCAGACGGAAATGGATCGCTACCAAAAACAGATAAAGGCGCTTGACAAGACAAAAAGCATATTAAGTGAGTTCCGAGCAACCATTAACAACATGAATAACGCGACTAATGGCGTAATCAAAAATTCAGCAACAACCTCTCAAGATGGTTTCTTGGCTGCCAGCGCGAACACCAATGCCCTTGTTGGTAACTACCAGATTTTTGTAGAACAAGTTGCAACATCTCATCAAGCATCTACGGGTATGCCAGCTGATTTAAAGCCGACGACTAAAATTCCGGCTATCGGTAATTTGGAGCTCTCTATTAATGGCAAAAAGATGTCTCTGGATTTATCCACTGTTGATTCCGATGGAGATGGTCAAGCCACCATGGCCGATTTGGTTTCTGCTATTAACAATAGCAGTGATAACCCTGGCGTAAACGCCACTCTAGTACGTTCAAATGGTCAAACTCACTTTATGCTATCAAGTACATCCACGGGCGAAGCTAACCGCATCAATATCAGCGCAACGGGTACTGGGCAAGCTTGGTTTGAGGATGCGTTTAAAAATCTAAAAGACATCAGCCAACCAAAAGATGCCGTTATCTGGCTAGGTAAACAAGACAGTGGTCTGAAACTAACAAATGCTAGCAATACGTTAAAAGGTGTGATTGATGGCGTCGATATTACGGTATCGAAAGCACAGAACGCAGGTGATGCACCGATCAACCTCAGTGTAGGCTCTGACAATGAATCGACTAAGAAGCAACTCGACAAATTTGTTGATTCGTACAACTCAATTATCTCTACCCTAGATGAATATACTAAATCCGGGAACGAAGATGAGGCTCGTGGTGAGCTAGCCAATGATCCAACATTGCGTTCTATCGAAAGTCAACTGAATAACATCATACGAAGTAAATTCAACGGTAAACGACTCAGTGACGTGGGTATCACCATTGGACGAGACGGAAAAATGACTGTTGACAACGACAAATTTACCGAAGCCCAAAAAAACAACAGTGCGGCACTGGAAGCCATGTTTAATGGCAATAACGCGTTGCTGGACAGTTTAAACAAAATGACAGAGCCATTTCTCAAATTCTCTTCAGGTTTGTTCAGCTCACGAAAAGAAGCCCTTCAGGCAAACATTGACCGTATCGAAGATAAACAAGCCACTTTAGAGCGTAAATATCAGATGTCATATGACCGTTATCTGAAACAATTCGCTCAAGTAAATACGCTCGTAAATCAAATGAACCAAACCATGGGTATATTTGGTTAAAACAATTTAGGAGAAGCACTTATGCTCATAGACTCAGATTATGATTCATATCAGCAAGTCGAACTCGATGCACAAGCTGCGGCCGCTACACCTCACCAATTAGTCATTATGCTGATTGACGGGTTGCTTGATGAAATCGAGCGTATTCGTGGTCACCTCGCCGCTAATCGTTTGGCCGAAAAAGGTACTGCTATCAATAAATGCATGAACATTTTGATTGGTCTAAGCAGTGCTCTTGATGATGAACACGGCGGTGAGATTGCACGGAGTCTGCAGCAGCTGTACGACTTCTGCTTAGTAGAGCTTTATCAGACTAGTGTTCACAACGATGCAGAAAGGCTCGCTAATGTAGAGCTCGTGATGAGTAATATTAGAGAAGGCTGGGTGGGGTTTGGCAAGCAAGCATAAAGCATTAACGGAGCAATTTCGTCAGTTGTCTCAACTGATTCAAATCGCCACTCAAACGGCCGATTGGGACGCCTTGAAGCATCATGATTTGCAGCTAAGAGAGCTACTTGCCTGCCATAAGCCGTACCTGAATGATCCAGAACTCGCAACGGAAATCCAACGTACCAAAACGATTTACGCAAACGCATTTAATTCTCTTGAAAATGAGCTCAGCAAGTTACAGCAGGAAATGAGTTTAATCAGTGCTCAGTTAGAACGAGCAATGGCTTATCAGCTTGCAATGACCATGGAATCGACCGAATGATCCCCCCTACTTCTTCTCTGAATGTGGCATCCACTTCTCTAGGCGCAAAGGAAGGCAAAATCACCAGCGCCAAAGGTGAAGCGTCTACATCCGCACCCAATAACACCATCTCGAAAACGGCGGAGCCTCTTGAGCACAACTCTAAATTTCGTTTACTTAAAGTGAAAGCAAATGCCAAAACGGAAGAATCCAAGCCATCGGACGCTGCGAGCAACACATCAGGCAATGAGTTAACTAAGCTAACTCAAACAAATGATGAAAATGGATTTCTACCTGTAATAAGCCTGAATAATTTGCAAGTGCAGGCCGGCGCTGAGCCTAGTGCACAAGGTCAGCCTTTGGCTCAAAATTTAATGAAGCTGATTTTAAAGCGTGACACGTTGAATTTGGTATTGGATAAAGCCAGTTCTCACTCTTCTCTATCGGTGACAGCCGCGCCAAATCAAACGACGCAATCTCTTCAATCTTTGGCTAACAACGCCAAGCTGAATTTGTCCATGTTTGAGACCCAAATGTTGCTCCAGCCCCCCCAAAATGGGCAAACACAGCAACCTGTTTCGGCGCTGCAATCAGCCCTGAACCAACTTGTGTCGGCAAGCTCTCCCCATCCACTTAGCCAAATTCAGGGACATAGCCAAAACACTGAATGGGCTGCGGTTCGTGTTGACGCCAGCACAGGAAAATGGGGCGAACAGATGATGCAAGTACTGCATGATCGCGTCACCTTACAGGCACAGCAAAATATCCAAGAGGCAAAAATCCGCCTGGATCCACCAGAACTGGGCAAATTGGATTTACTCGTCCGCGTTGAAGGTGATCGCCTTCATGTGCAAATCAATGCTAATGCAGCCGCTACTCGAGAAGCCTTAATGCAAGTTTCTGAGCGTTTACGTACCGAACTCCAAGAACAGAATTTCGTTCATGTCGATGTAAACATAGGTTCTGAAAAAGGAAAAGAGCAGCTATCACAAGAGACATCTCAAGAAGAAAAGAATGTGTTCGCTGCACGAGATATTTCATCACTCCAACCACAAATCAACAACCGTTATTCAGACCATTGGCTTAACACGAAAGCCTAAATAATCACTATCGAGGAAAAAGGTTATGACCAAACAACATATGATCGCTATTTTTTTCGCCATGATCATCACCAGTGCCCTCGTTTCGGCCGGTACTTTGGTTAGTGGCATTTGGTATCTCAAGAAGGAGGCGTCAAGCCTTGAACAGGAAGTGGTAGGTTCATCATTGCCATTTCTCTCCGACGAAGAGACAAACAATGACCCCAGTTTCTATCCGCTAGACAAGGTGGTGTTAACCATCAAAGGCAAAAAACAGACACACTATGTGATGCTGGAGCTGGCTGTAGAAACCCGTCGCCCTGATCGTATTAAAAACATCGATAACTACATGCCTGTAGTCAAAAATTCGCTGTTACAACTGTTCAGCGATAAAACTTTTGATGAACTACAACAGTCTGGTGCGATTAACCGTTTGCAAAACGAAATCAAACAAACTCTGCTGAATGTTTTCGCGAAAACGGGCGTCGCACGTGACATTGACGACATCTTACTCACCAAGTACGTCATTCAATAGGGGAGTTCACTTATGTTGGAGATGAACTCAGAGAATAATTATACGTCAGTGGAAGAGATCAACACGCCACCTACACCGATTGATGAAAACCAGTTGTTGCAACGACATAAAATCATGGTGAAACGCGTGGTGAATCAACTCAGAGTCCATGCAACTGCATATTGCAGTATTGATGACATGCAGCAAATTGGGCTGATTGCATTGATCGAAGCGGGCCGTCGTTATGGTGATATTAGCGACCCTAACTTCCCTAATTTTGCCGTCTGTCGAGTGCGAGGTGCCATTTTAGATGAACTACGTCGATTAGATTGGCGTTCACGCAAAACCCGTCAGCAAGCCCATGAACTGAACGATATTACTCGTGATCTTATTCGAGCTTTAGGCAGACAACCTACTGATGCAGAAACGATCAAAGCGCTCGGCACCAATGAACAAGATTATTACGCAAGGCAAAGTGCAGCATTAGCGGGTGAGCTACAAAGTTTGGATCAATTGATAGAAAACGGTGTCGAAAACCAATTTAGCGGCCACTACGATGGTTTAAAACACGAGCATATTCGTCGTAGCTTAGAGACAGCACTGAACAAATTGTCAAAACGAGATCAACTCTTATTAACGCTGTTTTATCAACACGAACTCAACCTCAATGAAATTGCGCTGATACTGGATCTGACATCACCTCGTATTTGTCAGCTCCACAAACAAGCGCTCAAACAACTTAACCAATACTTGTCCTCTTAGGAGTCACAGATGCAAAAATTTCTAGGTGCAATCATTATTTTATTAGGCGTCTTTGGCGGCTATGTATGGGCTGGCGGCAGTTTATCAGCCATCTGGCAACCAGCAGAAATCCTAATCATTGTTGGTGCAGCATTAGGCTCGATGATCATTGGTAACCCACCGCAAGTACTCAAAGAGACACGCCGTCAGCTTACGATGATCATGTCCTCAACAAAAGATGAGCGTGAATCCTATATGGAGTTGATGGCGTTAATGCAAGTGCTATTGGATACCATTCGTAACGGCGGTTTTTAAACACTGGATAAACACATCGAAAACCCAGAAGAGAGTCAGATCTTTACACGTTACCCTCTAGTCACTCGTAATTATCGTCTTGTTTCTTTCATTACCGACAATTTGCGTTTAATGGCAATAGGGCAAATGTCGCCTCATGAGTTAGAGGGGCTGCTAGAACAAGAAATCGAAGCTATACAAACTGAATTGCTGCTGCCATCACGTTCAATGCAACGCACAGCAGAAGCATTACCAGGATTCGGCATTTTGGCTGCAGTCGGTGGCATCATCATCACCATGCAATCTATTGATGGTTCTATTGTAATGGTTGGCTATCACGTTGCTGCCGCCCTCGTCGGTACATTCATTGGTATTTTTGGCTGCTACTGCTGTTTAGACCCAGCCAGTAACGCTATGGCTCAGCGTATAAGACGAGACATGTCGGCTTTTGAATTCGTACGCGCTACTTTGGTAGCTCACGTTGCGAAAAAACCTGCTCTTCTCGCTATAGACTCTGGTCGGAAACATATTCAGTTAGACATCAAACCCACATTCGACCAAATGGAGAAGTGGCTGGCTGATCAGGAGGGATAATGCAAAGACAAGAACGTGTAGTGTTCAAACGTGCTAAAGGTTACATATATGATGAACATTACGGTGGGGCGTGGAAAATCGCCATGGCTGACTTCATGATTGCGTTGATGGCGCTGTTTCTTGTGCTCTGGGTCATGCAAACGGTAAATAAAGATGAACGCAAGGCAATCATCGCGCATTTGAACAGTTCAAATGTGTTCGATGAAAGCTACGGCAACCCTTTTGATACTTCAAACAGCATTTCTCCTATCGACTTGGCATCAGATTCTTCGGTGCCAAGCCGTCACAATTCCAACCATGTGGTCAACTCTTTCTTCCAAGGAGATGGTGACGGACCAGAGAGTAATTCTTTGATCGACGGAAATTTTGAAACGCAAGAGCAACTGACACTGTTGGCTAAAGTCGTTAAGAAAGTCATAGGTCAGGTCAGTGCTCAGGGTAATGTTAATGTCACGGTAACACCACAAGGTCTGCGCATAGTGCTACAAGATGATTACAAACAATTCATGTTTAGCCGAGGCGGCTCAGAATTAACCCCTTTCTTTGAAGATCTTCTATTGGCACTCGCTCCCGTTTTTCAACGCGTTGCCAACCCTATCATTATCAGCGGACACACAGACTCAATACCTTTCAGGAAGACAATCAGTAAAACATCGAACTGGGAGCTTTCAGCATCTCGTGCCAACGTTGCACGAAAAACATTGGTCGATGGCGGTATGCCCGCAGAGCGTGTCATGCAGGTGACTGGTATGTCTGACCGTGCTTTGTTAAATCAGACAGCTCCTGACTCCAGTGAAAACCGACGTATTGAACTCTTTGTGCTCACTACACCAGCGGCCAAAGTGTTGGAAACCTTTTTTGGCAATCAAACAGGAACAGATTTGAACAAAGCGAAACAAAAAGCCAAATTCAATCAACCTGTAATTCGTCAAGAAATGATTGACTAAGAATACGCCAACAAGTCTTTGAAAAGTGATTAATACCAATTTACTTAGAAAATCACTTAACAAACTGCCGCACATTTTGGTGTGACAACTTACCCAACGTGAGCATCATTGTAGATATTTAACCTGGTTCGTCAGAACTGGTTTAAAGCTTGTTATCTTAACCTTGAGATAAAAGCCATTAATCTTTTAATTTTAATATGTTAGGGGTTATTTAAGCTCAGCACTGTCATAACCGTCATATTAGACGCATAACTAGACAAGATTATCAGCCAATAGCTAAGTCTATTGCGGTATTTTTAACGATGTTAGGTGCTAAATGAAAACGATCCCCAAACTGCTTGGAGTTACAGGTAGACGGCAAGTGAGTGAATCCCCATGAGCATAGATAGACGATGTGATTGGGGGAGCGAATGCAACTAACACCGCTGATACTTTAAGTAGCAAGGGGATAGGCTTAAGGTATCCTGCGCTCTGGTTATTTCGTTTGAGTTGATTATGAACCAACAATCGTCCAATAAACTTCAAAAAGATCGTTTGAGAAAAGCCCTTCTATGGTTGATCGTTCTTGACTATATATTGCTGGCATTTTTCTTGGCACAGCTTTCCAACCTTACATTAAATAGTGGCACCATCATTAGCCTGTTACTCTTTGTCTACAATATCCAGTTGTTTTCCTTATGCTTCCAGAACACTAGTCATCGGGACTCTTACATCATCTACCCGACGATTTCTGCAACTCTGTTGGCATTTGTATACTTTCTGTATTTTTTCTTTATGGTGTAATACTTCACAAGACGGTCGTTGAGAACAATCGTATAGGTATTGACGTTTAGGGCAACGCGACACATCTGGCCTTTTGTTGAAATTACGGTGATAAGTCTACCTATTGTACAAACAATCAGTAGTTTTCAATCCTTGGACTTGATACGGTTTTCACCTGTATACCGTTTGCTACCCATAATAGCAAAGGGTAACTGCCTGCGGGCACTCGGATCTTTGTTCTGCTCGGCCAGAGCATAAAACAAGCGGGAACAACGGTTTATGAAATTCAACGAGATTGAGGTTTTCTGCCGCATTAGTTCTTCACGGTGAAGTTGATAGCTCAAAAGCCGACTATCAAATCCGTCGGCCTGAAAAAGATGTGCTTATGATGAGAACTGAAGTTAAGTAGTAAAAAGACTGACTTATTTTAGTAATGCCACAACCATGTGACGACGAACATTAGCTTGAGCATTGAGAGCTTGGAAAGTCGAATTGAATTGATAAGAAGCCGATATGATACCTTTTAGTTTTGCAGCGACTTCGTCTGTAGAAAGCAAGCGGCTTTGATTTTGCACTGGTTGCATTTGTGCCCCCAGTTCCCCATAGAAAGCTCTGACTTTTTCCAAACTAGTTTGCACTTGGCTCAAATGCTGATTCACTTTCGCGATGCTTTGCCTGATTCCATCACGTGAGCCGAGGTCAAAGCGTAACTCTGCTATACCTTCGGGTTCTGCTTTCAATTTAAGTGCATTGGGTTGCCCCGCCGGGAAACGGTTCCCTTCTCCAGTGACATACACTTTTTGCTGCATTTTCTGATAAGCACTCTCTTGCACCTCAAACACAATAGTACCGTCTTCTGCCAGTGAAGCTCGCATGCCCATTGCAATTAGACTGCGGTCTAACATTTTTACTGTGTGCGCTCCATCAGATGTGCCATCAAATTGAACCATTACCGATTGGGCTTGGGGAAAATCGAGACGAATTTGCTCTGCTTTTTCACTCAAACGATGTGCATTTAATCCCTGAATAGAAAAGCGACGAATATCCGCTCTGTCCAGTTTAAAATTGAGTTCGTTATCGAGAACTTTCTTGTCATAAATTCGCGCTTGGTTCAAAACCTGATGAATCTTTTGTTTTGAGCGGACTAAATTTTCCTGCAAACTTGGCACATTTTGTGACCCCTGCACCATCGCCTGAGTTAACCCACGTTTAATCTCCGTCAGTTCCTTGCCGATCAAATGTAAAGATTTAGAAGCAATTTGTGCTGACGTCGTATGTTGCTCACTTTGCATCAGCAACATACCGGAGACAGAATAAGCTAACCTGGTATCAGCCTGAGTTAGAATAGGACGAGGAGAGATCTTACTGCTTAAATCTGCAGAGCCAGTGGGCACAACAGAAGTCTGTCCATGCTTTGTCAAACGAATGTTATGTGGCCTAACCTCTACAGTGCTCATTACCATATTGGAAATTCCTATCCTTAAATGCGATCAAATAAGTTGAGGTCATTAATCTTTACGTAGCTCGCTTGCGTTGCTTGCAATGCCGCCATGAAATTACTCAAACGTACTGATGCTTCACCGTAATCCAACTTAGAAAGATCACCAGTAACCTTATCGACAAACAGCTTGTTCTCACTATGTGCACTCTCCATCAAATCAAGGTTATTATGACGGCCACCAATCTCCGTTAGTGCACCAAGTACATTCGCCGACGAATCATCAATTGCTTTCAAACTAGAGTCTACATTCGCGTCAAAATTCTTACTTGGTTTTCCAAACTCCTTAATCAGCACATCGATCTGATTGAGGACATTATGACCACCACCGAGATCCAGAATATCTTTTGCCGTCATATTGGATTCCACGGTTACACCTTTCGCTACCGTCACCACACGCTTATCATTATTGCCTTTAAAAACATAACCAGCATCGGTTTTGTCTAATGCAGCAGTAGCTGTCTTCGTTCCCGAAAATAGATAATGTCCATCTTCGTCTCGAGCATTAAAAGAAGAGGCAATCGAGCCACGCAAACTCTTCAGCTTGCTAATCATCCCATCGCGATCTTCATCTGTTAACGTGCTGTTTACTCCCCAAAGTACAAGTTCGCGCATGCTTTGCAGACTTTCACTGACTGACTCCAGATGCACTTCTTGGTTCGAGAGTGTGGTTTTCACCATGTTAATGTTGTCTTGATACTGCTTGATTGCACTGCCTTCACGATCCAGTTTTAGCAATTTAACAGAGGCCATGGGATCGTCAGAAAGCTTCGTTAAACGCTCTCCTGTCGACATCTGCTGCATGACATTCCCAAGCCCTGCGTTGTTAGTTTGCAGACTTTGCAGCATCATTTGGCTGAATTGTGTATCACTGATTCTCATCTTGAGTTCCTTTTAAAATAACTGCAATACAGAATTGAACAGCTGGTTCGCTGTGCTGATCACTTTCATGTTGGCGTTGTACGCATTTGCAAATGTCATCAGGTTAGCCGCCTCTTCATCACTATTCACTGCACTAACATTATTTCTCGACTCAATAGCTTGTTGGTTCATTGATGTTCTAGTTTGATAATCTGAATCAGCCTGACGCGCTTTGATTGCCGTTTCTCCGACCATCGAAGTGAATGCGTCATTGATGCTGATGTTACCAAAGCCAGTGATAGCGACAGGCTTATTCCCGATGGCAATTAGCTTCTTAAGTACATCCCCATTCCCGGGGGTATCATCACCCGACAAAGCCAGTTGTTTCGGCTTAATATCAGTAATATTCAGACTTGACGCAGGGTTAGCAGGATCGTAACTAAAGAGTGGTTTACCTGGTTTTTTGTTCAGATCCGTTCCGGTTGCGAGCGCAGCATTAAATTCATCAGCAAGCGCTTTCGCCATATCATTAATGGCAACCTGATTCGGTTTTAAGATCTGGTTCTGATAATCATTAATTGCCCCAAGTCGACCACCTACTGAACCAGAAATGACTAAACTCTGTTCACCAAACTTCACATGCAAATCGGCTAACTGAGGATCATCTGGATCGGGAATCGCTTTTAATTGTCCATATTCACCTCCCATCACCAGTGGCTGACCAGAGGCTAAAGTCACCTGAATGCTTCCATCCAGTTGGTCGGTGGTTTTCACTTCAATCACTTGTGACAGTTCACCAATGAGTTCATCACGCTTATCCATCAATTGAGCTGGATTTCCGTCTGTGCCTTCCATTTCAGTAATCTGTTTATTGATTTTAGCGATGTTCACCATCAGGCTATTTGCATGCTTCACCGCTGCCATACGCTGATCATTTATGTTTTTATGTTGGTTGTTCATCGACTCAGACAGAGCATTAAATCTGCGCGCCAACGCCTCTGATTCATTGATGATTTGCTGACGATATGGAATAGATTCTGGCTTTACTGTTGCGTCATTGAGCGCCGAAAATAAGGTATCCAGTCCTGCAGAAATATTGAGGCCATCAGCTCCTAACGTGTTTTCTAACTTGCTCATGCTGTTCATATAGTCCGATGCATAAGATGCCAAACTATTTGTGGACCAAGTTTGTTTGACCAAAAACTGATCGGTAATACGTCGAACACTGCTGACTTCCACTCCCATACCCGGACTTTGTTTTTCATACTTTCCACCACCAACAGAAGTCATGATGGCCTGTTGACGACTGAACCCCGGAGTGTTGATGTTCGCTACGTTCTGCGCCGTTACATCCAACGCAACTCGGTTAGCGTTTAAGCCAGAAAGGGCAATATTGACAATATTCATTTACAGTCCCATTTTCTTATTCAGAGGTTGAGTAAAAGCAGTGGTCATCCCCGCTTCACCGAGCACTTGTTGTATTGAAGCGACGGCATACTGGGGAGAATTAATCACGTCCACATTCATTTCGCCATCTTCCATATCAAGTTGTGATTTGGATTCAGAGATTGTCAACGGCGATGGGGTTTCATCGTTTGCTGGCAACACACCTCGCGATGTCTTGAAAGACATCTCCCTTATGGAAGGGCTGAGTTGCTGCACCAGCATATTGGCGATACCTGAATTTTGTTTCCTCGCCAGTTCAAGGCTGAGCTGCCCATCGTACATATCGCGAAATACGCCTTGCTGTTGGCTGGAAAATGGGCTGTTTTTATCTGCCAAGACGTCGCTACTGCTGCGCATTTGTCGCAATACCATCTGCAAAAACATCGCTTCAAACTGACCAGCGGCGACTTCTAATGAACCTTGCTTATCGCTGCTGTGCTTGATAGTGGCTAGGGCATTGTTGTCGTAATACAGCATCGAGTTGAGCTGCGCTTGGTCTTTTACATTGTTGAACTTCATCCCTGGTTGCTCCTTAAATCACCACTAACTCTGCGTTAAGTGCACCCGCTTCGTACAGTGCTTGTAAAATTGACATCAAGTCTGTTGGTGTCGCACCTAAACTATTTATCGCATTAACAATAGTGTTCAGCTCCGTTCCCGGCGGCCAAATCATCATTCTGTTCTGCTCTTCGCTGACATCAATGCGGGTTTGATCAATAGTTTTTGTCTCACCGCCAGCAAACGCATTCGGCTGACTCACTTGTTGTGATTCAGAGATCCTCACCGTTAAGTTACCGTGACTGACCGCGGCTTCACCCACCTTGACGTTTTTACCTATCACAACCGTACCGGTGCGCGAATTAAAGACAACACGAGCCGGTTTTCTACCTTCAACAACGCTCATTTCTTCCAACATTGCCATCATTTCGACACGTTGCTGTGTATCCTTAGGGGCTCGCATGTTAATACTTGTTTTATTTACGGATACCGCGACATTGGGGCCAAACGTATTGTTGATTTCATGAGCGATATTTTTGGCGGTCGTAAAACTCGGCTTACGTAGATTTAACGTAATTTGGTCACGCTTGTTAAAATCGGTGGAGATCTCTCTCTCCAAGGTTGCACCATTAGGTATCCGGCCAGCTGTTGGGGTGTTAACCGCAACTTTGGAACCAGTTTTCCCTTCAGCAGACACCCCTCCGACAACGACATTGCCTTGTGCTACGGCGTACAACTCACCATCGATGCCTCGCAGCGGGGTAAGCAGTAACGTACCACCACGAAGGCTTTTCGCATCACCAATGGAGGACACCACCACATCCAACGTTTGCCCCGGCCCCGCCATTGGATCAACAGTCGCGGTAACACTGACTGATGCCACGTTGCGGAGTTTCGGATCCATATTATCGTCAATCTGCACGCCAAATTGACGCAGCATGTTGGTGATGGATTGCGCCGTGAATTTCACTTGATTACGGTCACCCTGCCCATCTAAACCGACCACTAGACCATAACCTACTAATTGGTTTTCTCGGATCCCCTGTACATCAACCAGATCCATGATCGGAATTTCCACTTTAGCTTGTGAAGTCGGCGCAAAACCTAATGTCAGTACCATCAGGCAAGAGGAAAAAAATGCTTTGTGTTGCTTCATTAGAATGGTACCCATGGGCTGTTGAAGAACTGAGTAAGCCAACCTGGCGTATTGCTGTCTGCCAGTACGCCTCGACCTGCATAAGTAATGCGTGCATCACCGATTCGCAGAGAAGAAACTTGGTTATTTCGGCTGATATCGTCCACGCGCACAATACCCGTCAGACGAATAAACTCATCGCCTTGATTGAGACTCAACCACTTTTCTCCACTGATACGTAATACGCCATTGGGCAACACTTCACGAACAGTGACGGTAATCGCACCTTGCAGTTTATTACCCTGAGAGCTGGATGCGCTGCCATCAAAGTTACGTTCACTATCCAGACCCACGGCTAAGTCTTCCAATTTAGCATTGCCAATTGTTGGTGCTGCAAAATTGACCTTTGAGCCCTTCCCATACTTTGTGCCTGCTTTTTTACTTGATTCTGTCTCTTCTGAAAGCTGTACAGTAAGAATATCGCCAACGCGGTAGGCGCGGCGATCCTGAAACAATGTCATTGAATATTGATGACGATAAAGGCTACCTGATTTGGCTTCCGGTAAGGAATAATCCAACTTTGGCGGCGCATATTCTTCTGTACCTGGCTCAGGTGGAACAAACTCCTGACGCCATGCACAGCCTGCCAACAACACGACGGCCACTGCCCAGCTCTTAATAAGCCATTTCATTGCTTTTTCCTTCATCATCACCAGATTACTTACACAGATTGCGCAACAAATTTGAGCATGTCGTCAGTGGCAGAAACCACTTTAGCGTTCATTTCGTAGGCTCGCTGAGTTGTGATCATGTCAACCATCTCTTCAACAACCTGCACATTTGAACCTTCTAGTGCACCTTGCTTAATGCTGCCAGTGCCATCTTGACCAGCAACCAGTTCTTCAGCGAGACCACTGGCATCCGTTTCTCGAAATAGATTGCCACCCACGGCTTCTAAACCCGCCGGATTAATGAATTTCGCTAAAGTGATTTGACCTAACTGCTGTGGCGCTGAATCCCCGGCTGTTGTTGCCGAGACTGTACCGTCAACACCAATCGACAGTGAAACGACGTTATCTGGAATTTGAATTTGTGGTTCTAACGGTAAGCCTTGGCTGTTCACCATTAATCCTTCAGAGTTGACATGGAACTGACCATTACGGGTGTACATGATCTGACCGTCTGAGTTTTCAATCTGGAAGAACCCCTGACCCATTACCGCTAAATCCAACTCTTGTGCGGTATTTTGTGCGTTGCCCTGAGTAAATACTTTCTGTGTACCAACCACACGGACACCACTACCTAACTGCACACCAGTGGGCAGTTCGTTTACCTGATCAACTTGAGCACCTGGTTGACGTTGAATGCTGTAGAACAAGTCTTCAAACACCACACGATCACGCTTAAAGCCAGCCGTGTTGACGTTTGCTAAGTTATTAGAAATGGCAGTCATCTTAGTGTCTTGTGCTGCCATCCCGGTTTTACTTACCCATAAAGCTGAGTGCATTAGTAAATCTCCTTTAATAGGCGAGGTTTACCCCGCCGCCATTAATTTGTTGCCTGCTTGTGCTAGTGTTTCTGCGCTCTTCATCATGCGTACTTGCATTTCAAAGTTACGAGTAAGAGACATTACGCTGAGCAATTCATCCACTGCTGAAACATTACTGCCCTCAACATGCTCAGGAACAAGCTGCACAGTTTCATCGACAGGGAAAGGTTCGCCATTCACGTTATGTAACAGGCTATCGCTCTCTTTCTGAAGTTGGTCAATGGGTGGTTTGGTCAACTTTAATGCGCCTACTTCTATTTTTGCTCCACCACCTGGTGGGATCACCGACACTTGACCACGCTCGCCAATTTCGATTTTCTGATATTCCGGCAATACCATGGGACCGTTTTCATCCAATACTGGAAATCCGTTAATAGTCATCGCACCAAATGCATCTACCTTGATGTTACCTGCTCGGGTATACGCTTCACCTCCTTGCGGAGCTTCGACCGTGAGATAGCCTTCGCCAATGATGGCGACATCTAATGGACGACCGGTTTTTATGACATCACCAGAATCAAACCGCGTTGTTGCTGAGTTGGTCACTACCATAGTGCGCCCATCAAAGCCCGCACCGTATAACTGAAAACTTTCCGCACGTTCCATGTCCGCTCGGAAACCCGCAGTATCCGCATTCGATAAGTTGTTCGAATGCACATGTTGCGCTTTTAAAACTCGGCTGGCCCCCGAGGTCGCGGTAAATAACAAGCTATCCATACGAAGCTCCGTTAAATCGCGTTAAACAGAGCTTGAGTCAGCTTGTCGCCAGTCGAAATCGTTTTCGCATTCGCTTGGTAATTACGCTGTGCTGTCATCAAAGAGACCAACTCGCTGGTTAAATCGACATTAGATCCTTCCAACGACCCTGGCGCTAATTCCCCCAGAGACCCCATCCCCGGAATACCCATGATCGGGGCTCCTGAGCTAAAGCTTTGTGTCCAAGCGGTATCATTGACTTTGGACAAACCTTGTGGGTCAGCGAAATTGGCTAATACCACCTGACCTTGTCGCTGAGATTCACCATTGTCATAGGTGGCGTAAACCATGCCGTTGTCTTCCACACGAACGCCCGTTAGCTCGCCAGAGGTATGGCCATTTGCGTTGTTGGTACTTACGCCAAACGCAGCACCAAACTGTGTGCTTCCTTTCAAGCTAATATCAATGTTCAATGGCTCCGCACCAGCCGCTGGGAATGAAACCTTGTAAGAACCTTTAGGAGACTCCAATGTTCCATCGGTTTTAAACTTCACTGGCACTGTAGACACTGGTTTTTTGCTACCATCGACCTGGACACTCACTTTCCAAGTGTTGTCTGCCGTTTTGGTAAAGTATTGAGTTACGTTATGGGCATTACCCAGTGAGTCGTATACTTTCGTGGTGTAGGAAGAATTGAAAGAGTTGGAATTGTTAGGATCAAACGGATATTGAGTTTGATCCACGACTTTAGCGCTGGCATCAAAATTCGCCACAAAATCTATCTTGTTGGTTGCTTTCGCTTCTAGAGACGAGGTCGAAACCTTGATATCGCCAACCGAGCCGGATAACAATTCGCCATTAGTATCAACGCTGTACCCTTGCAGTTTTGCACCATTATTGCCAGTAATGAAGTTGTTTTTATCAGTATTAAATACACCGGAACGGGTGTACAAAAGTTGCCCCATACTGTCTTTCGTCACAAAGAAACCGCTGCCATTAATCGCCATATCCATGGCTCGGCCAGTACCAGTGATTGAACCATTTTTGTCGAAGTTTTGTGATATTGAAGCCACTTCAACGCCGCCCGGTTGCATACCGTTATAAACTGCAGCAAATTCAGTACGTGCTCCTTTAAAGCCAGATGTTGAAGCGTTGGCGATGTTGTTGCTGATGGTGTTCAATTCTTTATTGGTCGAATCCAGACCACTAAGTGCGATGTTAAAACTCATTACTAACCTCTTTTATTGATTTAGTTATGCACCAAACTGAGTGATTTCATAAAAAGGAACGCTGCCAACACCATCAACGTTGATGAGAGAAGCACCACCTGAGCTTGGAATTCGAACTTGTTCTACCGAGCCAGCCAATAGCACATTTGAGCTTTCCTGACCTTCTACCGTAACAGTGTATTTGCCTGGTTTTAGGCCAAGTTTTGCAGGATCAATAGCGAACTCTACATCTCCGGCTGAGTGCGCCCCCAAAGGAACTTTGGTTGACTGACCATATTCATCTACCACCATCAGCGTGACTTGGTTAGAAGCATTGTCGAGAGCAATCTTGCCGTTTTGAACTTTTTCACCCAGATCAAATTCATTCGAGGACACATAGACGGTTTGACCTACCAGCCCCGCGGTCGACAACACTTGCATGTTATCGAGTCGCACCATGCTGTTTTGCATCAATCCCGACATATTCTCCATGCTTTGCACCTGTGAAAATTGCGCTAGCTGGCTGACATATTCGGTACCATCGAGTGGATTCAAAGGATCTTGGTTTTGAATTTGCGCAACCATCATGGTGATAAACTCATTTTGCAATGACGTTGCGCTGTTCGTATCTTGAGGATTACCGATGATTCCGGCACTGCCATTATTTTCAGCTGTCGCAGCTACTGGAGGGGTTTCTGCTGAAAGTGCGTTGTATTGT
>NZ_JAATOO010000012.1 GCF_011806575.1 Vibrio hepatarius | reverse complement strand
GCGGTAGTTCAGTTGGTTAGAATACCGGCCTGTCACGCCGGGGGTCGCGGGTTCGAGTCCCGTCCGCTCCGCCACTTCTTAGAAAGCCTAGTCGAAAGACTAGGCTTTTGTCGTTTATGCCGCATAGTTTTTTCGAGGAAGTAGGGTTTCAGTCGTATGTAATTCCAATCACTTCCCCACCCTCAGTGGAAGCACAGAGGTTTTTGTCTGTGTTGAGTATTCTGTGATATCTCCCTGCCGCTCAGTCATACCCGCTATTAGAATACATATAAAAAAGCCCAAGTCGAAAGACTTAGGCTTATGTCTGTTTTAATGACTTTCTTAGCGCTACTTTTAGACTTAGCTATCTTTTCTCATTCAGAGTCCAATCGTAATCATACTCAAAGCCACCTTTGAGAGAACTTAGCTCAGGACGGTATTGAGCTAGATGATTGATTAGATCGGATTGAGAACCGAAGTCTGTAGCAAACCATTCGTAGATCGAAGATAGGCGAACTTGCTTACCAGTGACTTTTACGCCTTTGTCACTATTGATGAATGAGTTGGCGGCTTGTTCTAGCAATTGCTCGCTATTAGTAGCGGTGAAAGCCTGAGATTGTAGGTTCGGACAACCTAAGCTTGCACAGTTCACGGCGTAATGGGTTCTTGGATCTTGCCAAATCGGTCTTAAAATTCGGTGTTCAATGTCATTTAAGGTGAGCTTTTTATTGTTTATTACCACTACCTCTTCTTCCCACGGTCCAAAGCTAAATAGCCCACCAAGTTTGGTAATGGATTGAACTGGATATGCATCTAGGATCAAATCTACCGTGAGCGAGTTATATAGGTTAACCCAGTAAGCATACTGCTGCGCTTTGGTGAGTTGAAGTGGGTCGATGGAAGAAAGCTCTCGAATATAGTCCTTCAGGTTTTGCTTATCAGACGAAGAAACACTGCGGTAGCGAAATAGCGTGTTTTCTCCCTCACTAACAAGGTATTTATCCAATATCGCTTGCCATTTTTGGTGATTGACCTTGATGATAGTACCCTCGTTAGAGGTATTCCAATATTGCCACAATTCGGACTTAGGGGCAGCGAATGTACTCAATGAGAATAAAGACAGGGTAAGTAGTAACAGTGCTTTCATGTTCGTAAGATTCATAATAGATAGATGTAGATAAGACCGAATCAATTAAAGATTTGTTTCAAATAAAAAAGGCTGGCCTTAGCCAACCTTTCTTCGAATTAAATTGCTTACTGTAAGAAAGCAGGAATCTTATTTTCGAACTCAGCAATCTTGTCTTCGTGCTGAAGTGTTAAGCCGATATTGTCTAAACCATTTAGCAAACAATGACGACGGAACTCATCGATTTCAAACGAGTACTCTTTACCGTTTGCTCGCACTTTCATGGCTTCAAGGTCAACTTCAACCTGCGCACCTTCGTTCGCTTCAACAAACTGGAAGATCTCATCGACTTCTTGCTCAGTTAAGCGTACTGGTACCATTTGGTTGTTGATTGAGTTGCCATAAAAAATGTCGGCAAAACTTGGTGCGATCATCGCTTTAATGCCGTAATCCGCCAGAGCCCAAGGTGCGTGTTCGCGAGAAGAGCCACAACCGAAGTTTTCACGAGCAAGTAAAATAGACGCGCCTTTATAACGTGGAGCATTCAAGACAAAGTCGGGATTCGGTTGTTCGCCACCATCATCTAGGAAACGCCAATCATGGAATAGGTGTTTACCAAAGCCAAGGCGAGAAACCTTTTGTAGAAATTGCTTTGGAATGATCGCATCGGTATCGACGTTTGCAGCGTCTAGAGGAACTACCAAGCCTGTGTGTTGTTTAAAACCTGACATGTTAGTTTCTCCTTAGTCCAACTCACGAATATCAACAAAGTGGCCAGCAATTGCAGCGGCTGCAGCCATCGCAGGGCTTACCAAGTGCGTACGGCCATCACGGCCTTGGCGTCCTTCAAAGTTACGGTTTGAAGTCGATGCACAGCGTTCTCCTGGACCTAAACGGTCGTTGTTCATCGCCAAGCACATCGAGCAGCCTGGTAGGCGCCACTCAAATCCTGCTTCTTTAAAGATAACGTCTAGGCCTTCCGCTTCCGCTTGCGCTTTAACTTGCTCAGAACCTGGAACAATCAGAGCTTGAACGTGAGCCGCAACTTTGCGGCCTTTCGCGACAGCTGCCGCAGCGCGCATGTCTTCGATACGCGAGTTAGTGCACGAACCAACAAACACTTTGTCGACTGGGTAATCCGATAGAGATTTGCCTGCTTCTAGACCCATGTAAGCCAAAGCTTTTTCTGCCGACGCTTTCTCGATAGGATCTGCAAAGCTCTCTGGAGAAGGAATTGGAGCATCGACTGAGATCACCTGACCTGGGTTAGTCCCCCAAGTGACCTGAGGTTTAATGTCTGCTGCGTTCAATGTTACAACCGCATCAAATTCAGCGTCATCGTCAGTTTTTAGTGTTTTCCAGTATTCTACTGCTGCATCAAAATCCGCACCTTTTGGTGAGAATTTGCGATCTTTGATGTATTCGAATGTTGTTTCATCTGGTGCGATTAGACCTGCTTTAGCACCTAATTCGATCGCCATGTTACATACTGTCATACGACCTTCCATTGAAAGATCGCGGATGGCTTCACCACAGAACTCAACCACGTAACCAGTGCCGCCCGCAGCCGTAGTTTCACCGATGATCGCTAGTACGATGTCTTTTGCCGTAATTCCCGGAGCCACTTTACCTTTGATTTCGATCTTCATGGTTTTCGCGCGAGCTTGTTTTAGCGTTTGAGTCGCCAAAACGTGCTCAACTTCTGATGTACCGATACCGAACGCCAGTGAGCCGAAAGCACCATGAGTCGCCGTGTGTGAATCGCCACAAACGATTGTCATACCAGGAAGGGTGATCCCGAGCTCAGGGCCCATAACGTGGACGATACCTTGGTATTTGTGGTTGATGTCGTAGAGAGTGACGCCAAACTCTTCACAGTTCTTAGACAGCGTTTCCATTTGGATACGTGCCATTTCACCAGAGGCGTTGATGTCTTTCGTTGTAGTCGAAACGTTGTGGTCCATAGTGGCAAAAGTCTTGCTCACCTGACGCACTTTACGGCCTTTTTCACGCAGACCATCGAACGCTTGAGGAGAGGTCACTTCATGCACTAAGTGACGGTCGATGTATAAGACCGGGTTTTCCCCTTCGGCTGCTACGGCAACGTGTGCGTCGTAGACTTTTTCATATAATGTTTTACCCATTGCTCTTCCTCGTCGTCCTTGTCACTGCAACTGTGTTTGCTTCTATCAATCAGCTTGGTCATTTAGCGGACTAAACTCCCAAGCTGCTTGATATCGATGCCTTGCCGCAGCACCAATGACTTAGAGGAAGTACCTCTGTCATTGGGGTTGTATTTATAATGACGACTTTAATCTGTTGTGTTTATGTATTCGGTAATTATGAGTTCAAGATGTACTCAGCGATCTTATCGCCCATTTCTGACGTCGATAATGCTGGTTTGTCTCCGGCTAGATCAGCAGTCAACTCTCCAGCTGACAGTGCTTTAGATACCGAAGATTCGATATCTTGCGCTGCCGCTTCTTCGCCTAGGCTGTAACGCAACATTAGTGCTGCCGATAGGATTTGTGCGACCGGGTTAGCGATGTTTTTACCAGCGATGTCCGGTGCACTGCCGCCTGCAGGTTCGTATAAACCAAACTTGCTTTCGTTAAGACTTGCGGAAGGGAGCATACCCATAGAGCCAGTGATCATGGCGCATTCATCAGAAATGATGTCACCGAAGATGTTTGAACACAGCATTACGTCAAACTGTGAAGGGTCTTTGATAAGCTGCATTGTCGCGTTATCGATGTACATATGAGATAGCTCGACATCAGGGTAATCTTTAGCGATCTCTTCAACCACTTCGCGCCATAGAATCGAGCTTTGTAGAACGTTCGCTTTGTCGATAGAGCACACTTTCTTGCTGCGTAGACGCGCTGATTCGAAAGCGATTTTCGCGATGCGTTCGATTTCAAAGCGGTGATAAACCTCAGTATCAAACGCTTTTTCGTTCGCGCCTTCGCCTTCACGACCTTTAGGTTGGCCGAAGTAGATGCCACCAGTTAGCTCACGAACCACAACGATATCGAAACCGCGCTGAGAAATATCTGCGCGCAGAGGAGAAAATGCTTCTAGCCCAGTATGGATTTGAGCTGGACGTAGGTTACAGAATAGTTGGAAGTATTTGCGTAACGGAAGTAGTGCACCACGTTCTGGTTGGTCATTCGGTGGTAGGTGTTCCCATTTTGGGCCGCCAACTGAGCCGAATAGTACCGCGTCAGCTTCTTCACACGCTTTCACTGTACTTTCTGGCAACGGGCAACCATGGTTGTCAATCGCGATACCACCAACATCGTGTTGCTCGCGCTCGAAAGAGATACCGTGTTTAGTTTGAATCGCATCCAGCACTTTATGTGCTTGTTCCATTACTTCTGGGCCAATGCCGTCACCTGGAAGAACGGCAATTTTATACGTTTTGTCTGTCATGTTTTCCTTCACTCTAATTATTTAGATTTCCAGGGACGACTCTCGTCCCTGGAGTCTGTCTTATACTGTTGCAACTTTCTTTTGTTTTATTTCTGCAATCTGGTCTGCACGATGGATGCTGTTGATTACGTGCAGTAGTGCCTGACCTGAAGCCTCGACGATATCGGTTGAAATACCGGTACCGTGGTATTTGCGACCTTTGTAGTTCGCAATGATATCTGCTTGGCCAAGACCGTCTTCACCTTCACCTTTCGCGGTTAGGTCAAACTTGTCTAACACAATATCATAACCCGTCACTCGATAGATACATTGGTACAACGCATCGACTGGACCATTACCGACGGCTGCTTCACATTTCTCTTCGTCACCACATTGGATCTTGATACTGGTCGTTGCCATCACGCTACCAGATTGAACGCTTAGGTAGTTCAGTTTGTAGTAATCGTCTTCTTCACGAAGGTTAGAGAAGTGCATCAAGGCTTCTAGATCGTAATCGAACACTTGTCCTTTACGGTCAGCCAGTTTCAAGAAGTCGGTGTACAGTGCGTCTAGGTTGTACTCTTCTTCTTTGTAGCCCATTGAGTCCATATGGCTCTTCACCGCAGCGCGACCAGAACGGCTGGTTAGGTTTAGCGCTTGGTTCTTCAAACCAATCGACTCAGGCGTCATGATTTCGTAAGTACTCTTGTTCTTCAACATACCGTCTTGGTGGATACCTGAAGAGTGGCTAAATGCGTTCGCGCCGACGATCGCTTTGTTGCTTTGGATCGGCATATTACATAGTTGGCTCACCAACTTACTGGTACGGTGGATCTCTTCGTGCTTGATGCCAGTATGTACGCCCAAGAACTCTTGGCGAGTCTTGATGATCATTGCGATCTCTTCTAGCGAACAGTTACCGGCGCGCTCACCGATACCGTTGATCGTGCCTTCGATCTGACGAGCACCTGCTTGAACGGCAGCGATCGAGTTGGCGACTGACATACCTAAGTCGTCATGGCAGTGCACAGAAATGACCGCTTTATCAATGTTTGGCACTCGGTTGAACAGCGTTTGGATAATACCGCCAAATTCGCTTGGTACGGTGTAGCCAACAGTATCTGGAATATTAACTGTAGTGGCACCTGCGTTAATCGCTGCTTCGACCATACGGCATAGATTGTCGATTGGCGTACGGCCAGCATCTTCACACGAGAACTCAACGTCGTCTGTATAGTTACGCGCATGTTTCACCGCGTTTACTGCCATTTCAACCACGTCGTCGTAGCTACGGCGCAGTTTATCTTTAACGTGGATCGTTGAGGTTGCCAAAAAGGTGTGAATACGGAACTGGTCAGCAACTTTCAACGCTTCAGCGGCAGCATCGATGTCTTTCGCAACGGCACGCGAAAGGGCACAAACACGACTGTTTTTAATACTTTTAGCGATGGTTTGTACGGATTCGAAATCACCTGGAGAAGAGATAGGGAAACCTGCTTCGATAACATCAACGCCGAGCCTTTCAAGCGCATAGGCAATCTGCAGTTTCTCTTTAACTGTCAAACTTGCTGACAACGCCTGTTCGCCATCACGCAATGTGGTGTCGAAAATAATGACCTGATCGTTCATGTGTGCTTCCTTATTTGATTTTGATGCAATCAGCATCAGTTAATCGTTTACTTCCGGTATTTAGATATAAAAAAACCCGCATCTGGATGCGGGTTTTTGCAATTCTTGTTGTGGTTATTTTTCTTCCACAGCCTACCCGCGCGATGATTTCACGATAAGGAGGAGGCTCAGCAGGATAGAAAAATTAATTGTCATTGTTATACAAACCTATCTAGGTGTTAAATAAACCACAAATTCGAGTTAACAAATTAGTACCGCACTCTCTGGGGCGCGTCAACCGTAAAAGTTGAAATCGATTGATTTTTTTCCTAACGGGTAAGATGAGTAAATCACGCTTGTTGCAATAAATCGCGTTCGTTTCCTTTTAAAACAATGTCTTGTGATGGTTTTACTAAGGAAACCACTTAACCGTCCCCGGTCTCGTCTGAGCTCTAATGCTATTTGGTACATCTTGGGCGTAAGTAACCCAATCACCAGCAAGCAAAGTCTGCTCAGACCTGCTGCAAACCCGCCGGGTTGATGCCAATGTACACTTGAAGGCAGACAACCCGAGAGCCGAAAGTGAGTGTATTGTGAGCTTAGGGATGCCGATAGACGCCCGATTTTTGCTCTGGTTGCTGTCGGTGATTAGGCGGCTCATCACCACGTCAAGACGTTTTGGTGCGACGGATTCGATTGTCACGGTAATACCCATAAAGCTTAATGGATTTGTCATTGTTCTCTTATAACTTGATTGCAAAAGCGACCGAGTTGGGAGTTGATAATGCGTACTATCGAACCTATCGCCAAATTGGATTTGGCATTTTCATTGTTCTGTTTACAGCACCGCTTTTCTTACCCGCTATCAAGATTGAGTAAAGCCATTTCACATACGGGTGATGGCCACTTATACGCGGTACTGGGCGGATTAGCATGGTGGATGGACGGTGAGCGCGGGCTCATGTTTTTGCTGGTGGGATTATTGGCATTCACGATTGAACTGCCACTCTACTGGATGGCTAAAAACGCGTTTAAACGCCGTCGGCCTCAAGAATTGTCAGAACTAGTCACTTCATTTATCACTCCTTCAGACCGTTACAGTTTGCCGTCGGGGCATACTGCCGCAGCATTTCTTATCGCGACGCTGTTGAGCTTTTTCTATCCGGAACTGGATACTTTTGCCTTCGTATGGGCCACGCTTATAGGAGCATCTCGAATTTTACTTGGGGTGCACTTCTTAACAGACGTAGTACTTGGTGCTTTGCTCGGTCTTGGCTGTGCGCAAATCGCGTTGACGGTGTTGGCTGGAGCGTAATTGATGAAGATTTTCTACGGAGTTCAGGGGACGGGGAATGGGCACATCGCACGTGCTAGAGCGATGTGTCATACACTGAAGAGTCGCGGCATTCACGCTGACTTCCTGTTTTCAGGGCGAGATGAAAAGAAATACTTTTCAATGGAAGAGTTCGGCCAGTATCAAACGCGCCGAGGTTTGACGTTTGTCAGCCACAACGGACAAGTCAGCTATCTGAAAACGTGCTTAAACAATAACGTGCTCAACTTTTGGCAAGAAGTTTCCGAGTTGGACTTGAGCCAATACGATTTGGTGCTCAATGACTTTGAACCTGTTTCTGCATGGGCAGCGAAAAGACAAGGCGTTCCTTCGATCAGCATCAGCCACCAAAATGCGTTCCGTTATTCTGTGCCACTGAAAGGCGCCAGCTGGCTGGATAAAAAAATCATCGAACATTTTGCACCGGCACAGCATCGAATCGGCTTGCACTGGTATCATTTTGACCAACCTATCTTGCCACCGATTGTCCATACTCCGAATAAACACCTAGGCAGCGAAGATTTCGTTTTAGTCTATCTGCCATTTGAAAACCTTAACGATATTTCAGAACTGTTGTTTCGCTTTGCCAGCCAGCGCTTCATTTGTTACCACCCAGAAATCATCGAAGATGAGTTGGTGGAAAATGTGCAGTTTCTACCGCTGAGCTTTGAAGGCTTCCAGTATCACCTGCATCGCTGCTGTGGAGTGATCGCCAATGGTGGTTTTGAGCTGCCGTCGGAAGCGCTCACGCTCGGGAAGAAATTATTACTCAAACCGTTGTCAGGACAATTTGAACAGTTAAGCAATGTGGCAACTCTGGAAGACCTTGGCTTAGCCACGTGTATGGATATGTTGGATGCATCCATTCTGCGCTGCTGGTTGGATGAAGCCCAAGCAGAAAGCGTCAATTATCCGAATGTCGCTGAGGCGATAGTCGACTGGTTGCAACAGGGGAATTGGGGTAACCAAACAGAGCTTACGACTCGCTTGTGGGACAGGGTCGACTTCCCCAGTTATGTCACCAATATATGAGAGTAAACTATCGTACTACGTCAAAATAATGATGAAATAATTGACGAGACTTTTAGGTTATCTAGAAAGTTATTTCTTACACCCATAAGAAAAGTCCTACTTATGTAACTGGTGTGAACTATTCATAACTTCTTAATCGACTAAAAAAAGCGTCTTTAGATCTTTTTATAATCTCCCTATATGGCTGATTTGTAATACTATTCCTATAGTTCCTATAAAAAGTACTGATTATTTATCAATCGAGTTGCCTCTTATTGATTGATTCGCTGATAGTAATGGCTCGCCGTAAATCATCCGGCAAACAAATACTATCACTGCAGGTTTTCTAATCTTTGAAATTCCATGCATTTCAGCTTTGCTGAAACATTTAAGAGGCTTGATACATGAACGATAAAAAAGAGTCGATGAGCACGATTGCCAACTTTCGTATGGAAAGCATTCTGCGCGGCGTAGATTTAAATCTTTTGACTGTGTTTGATGCGGTAATGCAAGAACAAAACATTACACGTGCGGCACACAACTTAGGCATGTCTCAGCCAGCAGTAAGTAATGCCGTCGCGCGCTTGAAAGTGATGTTCAACGATGAACTCTTCATGCGTCAAGGACGTGGTATCCAACCGACTCAACGCGCTCGTCAACTGTTTGGTCCTGTTCGCCAAGCGTTGCAACTTATCCGCAATGAACTGCCTAGTTCAATCTTCTCTCCTGAATCTTCGAGCCGTCGCTTTAAGCTGGCAATTTGCAGCCCATGCGACATGCGTTTTGCTCCACAGATCATGTCGAATATTCACGCTCAAGCGCCAAATGTTCAACTGCACCTAGACGCTGAGTTTGACCGTCAGTTGGCAGAACGTATGCGCTACCAAGAAGTGGATTTTGTTATCGATTATTCTCGTTTTGATGAGCAAGGTTTCTCTAGTACCGAAATCTTCCAAGACGAACTCGTCGTTGTAGCAGCAAAAACGCACCCTCGCATTCAAGGTGAAGTGACGCCTGAACGGCTACGTAACGAACGCCACGCGAAATTGTCACGCGTTCATGGTCAGCGCAGTTTCTCAGAGCAAGCGTACCGCGATTTGGATGTACAGGCTTACTATGAAGGCGCGAGCCTTAGCAACTTGCTGTATGTTGTTGGTCAATCTGACTTAGTGACAATTGCACCGCGTTGGATGGTAGAAAATGCGGCGAACAAAGAGCAACTGCAAGTGCTTAACTTCCCATTTGAAAACGGCAAAATCAGCGGCTACCTAAGCTGGCATGAATCGAATGAAAAAGACAAAGGCCACATCTGGTTGCGCGATTGCCTAATGGTGGTGTGTGGTGAAGTTGTTGCTACCGCATAACTGAGCTAAAAATATCGTTGAAAACCTTGAGTGACGCTACGTCATTCAAGGTTTTTTACTATTTAATTGATAACTTTGATAAGCGTCAGTTGCCTTTTAGCATCTGAAATGTACACTTGTGCGCTCAAAAGCTTACAGGTGTAAGCTAAAGGTAGAAAAGATGACCAACTTAGATTTTCATATCGTTAAAAAAATACGTGAACAGATTGCTAAAGGCGGTGATCGTATTGCTCTGAAACACAAAGTGGGCAATATGTGGAACGGCATTACTTGGAAGCAGTTTGGTCAGCAAGTAGACGCCCTGTCGCTTGCTTTACTGGCTCAAGGTCTGCGAGTTCAGGATAAGATCGGGATTTTCTCAAACAATATGCCGCAGTGGACAGTCGCTGACTTTGCTGCGCTACAACTGCGCGCCGTAACGGTACCTATCTATCCAACTAACACTGCCGCGCAATCTGCCTACATCCTGCAAAACGCGGACGTTCGTGTGTTGTTTGTTGGTGAACAAGCTCAGCTTGATGCAGCCATCGCTATTTTTGACCAATGTGAACAACTTGAGTTGATCGTCGTTATGGACGCTGATGTTGACCTAGGCGACCACTCGTTTGTCGTTTCTTGGAAACACTTCATCGCCCAAGGTGACAGCCAATACCAAACCGAGCTCGAACAGCGTCTTGCTGATGCGAACTTCGATGACTTGCTGACGCTGATCTACACCTCAGGCACAACCGGTCAACCAAAAGGTGTGATGCTTGATTACACAAACATCGGCTCTCAGTTAGAAGGACATGACCAAAGACTGAGCCTGTCTCAAGACGACGTCTCGCTGTGTTTCTTGCCACTTTCGCATGTATTCGAACGCGCTTGGACTTTCTACGTGCTGTATAAAGGCGCGACCAACTGCTACTTACAAGACACCATGCAGGTGCGTGATGCACTGGGCGAAGTTCGTCCGACCGTAATGTGTGCGGTGCCGCGTTTCTACGAGAAGATTTTCTCTGCTATCCATGAAAAAGTTGCCCGTGCGCCGTTGATGCGCAAAGTGATGTTTACTTGGGCGGTGAATATGGGCGCAAAAATGGCGGTATGTCATCAAGAAGGACGTAAGCCTTCGTTTGCGTTGAAAAAAGCCTACCAATTGGCGGATAAAATCGTGCTGTCTAAGCTGCGCGCACTGCTTGGCGGTCGTATCAACTTTATGCCGTGTGGTGGGGCGAAACTCGACGAAACCATTGGTCGTTTCTTCCACGCTATAGGGATCAACGTCAAGCTGGGGTACGGCATGACAGAAACGACGGCGACGGTTTCTTGTTGGGACGATAAACGCTTTGACCCAGATTCCATTGGCATGTCGATGCCGGGCGCTCAAGTCAAAATTGGCGAAAACAACGAGATTTTAGTTCGTGGTCCGATGGTGATGCGCGGTTATTACAAGATGCCGGAAGAAACCGAAAAGACTTTCGACGAACACGGTTTCCTGAAAACTGGTGATGCAGGCCATATCGATGAGCACGGTAACCTGTTTATTACCGACCGCATCAAAGAACTGATGAAAACCTCGGGTGGTAAGTACATCGCGCCACAGATGATCGAAGGTGCGATCGGTAAAGACCATTTTATCGAACAAATCGCGGTGATCGCCGATACGCGTAAGTTTGTCTCTGCTTTGATTGTGCCGTGTTTTGACAGCTTAGAAGAGTACGCGAAAGAGCTGAACATCAAATATCACGACCGAGTTGAGTTGATTAAACATCACCAAGTTGTCGAGATGTTGGAAAAACGCGTGAATGACCTGCAAAAAGAGCTGGCGAAGTTTGAACAAGTGAAGCGTTTTAAATTGTTACCAAAGGCTTTCTCGATGGATGAAGGCGAGTTAACGCCGACACAAAAACTACGCCGTAAGGTAATTAATGATAAATATCAGGACGAAATCGAAGAAATGTACAGTGAGAAAGGCGATAAGAAGTAACTTTTCATTCGCTTAGATTTTCGATTGTTCAAAAATCCTCCTCTTTGTCTAGTACCAAAGTAGGGGGATTTTTTATTGTGCTAACAATACGTTACTTGGCTCAATTGGCGCCTAATTGAGCTGCTTTAATAAAATTATATTCTGAATTTAAAATCAACCATTCCCAAATGCACTAAATGTAAGTCTTTTTGTAGTCGTCATGCCTTGCATTTTGGTTATCCTTAGCATCTTGTTTAAATTGAGACGAAAATCTCATTAGACCCTCTGATAATAAAACGTTACATTGGTTTCGTTAACTTACTTTTTGTTACGACAAAGTAAGACATAGCCGAAAACTGGAAATATTTCGAATTAGGCTACGAATAAGCCCTAGACTATGTAAAACCAGACCAATGCGTTGACCTTACGAATTGGCACACTGGTAAGGAGAAAAATATGGCAGCAATGTTGTCCGGTGCAGAGATGGTAGTGCAATCTCTGATCGAAGAAGGCGTTGAACAGATCTTCGGATACCCAGGCGGTTCCGTTTTAGATATCTACGATGCGCTCCACGCAAAAACAGAAAACATCAAACACGTTCTCGTTCGACACGAGCAAGCTGCGACGCACATGGCGGACGGTTATGCTCGTGCAACAGGGAAGCCGGGTGTGGTACTTGTTTGTTCTGGTCCTGGTGCGACGAATACCATCACAGGTATTGCTACCGCGTACATGGACTCCATTCCAATGATTGTTATTTCCGGCAACGTGCCTAACAACCTTATCGGTAATGATGCTTTCCAAGAGTGTGACATCGTGGGTGTATCTCGCCCTGTGGTGAAACACAGTTTCTTGGTGAAGAAAGCTGAAGATATTCCAGAAACCGTTAAAAAGGCGTTTTACATCGCGACGACTGGCCGACCAGGTCCAGTTGTGATTGACTTGCCTAAAGACGTGATGAACCCGCAGATCAAACTGCCATACGAATATCCTGAAAGCATTTCAATGCGTTCTTACAAGCCAACCACAACAGGCCACAAAGGTCAGATCAAGAAAGGCTTGAAGGCGTTACTTGAGGCGAAAAAGCCAGTGCTTTATGTGGGCGGTGGTGCGGTTATCTCTCAAGCCGACGAATACTTGTTAAAGCTTGCGGAAGCCCTAAACCTTCCGGTAGTGAGTACGCTGATGGGACTGGGCGCATTTCCAGGCACACACAAAAATTCACTCGGTATGCTTGGCATGCACGGTACTTACGAAGCCAATATGGCGATGCACAACGCTGACCTGATCTTTGGTGTTGGGGTACGTTTTGATGACCGTACAACCAACAACCTAGAAAAGTACTGCCCAAACGCGAAAGTGATGCATATTGATATTGATCCATCGTCGATCTCTAAGAACGTTAAAGCGGATCTGCCTATCGTAGGCTCTGCGGAGAAAGTATTAGAAAGCATGGTGACACTGCTTGAAGAGCAAGGAGCAGTCAATGATAGCGAAGCGTTAGACGGTTGGTGGCAAGATATTCAAGTATGGCGTGACCGTCAGTGTCTGTCTTACGAAACATCGCCAGAGCGTATTAAGCCTCAGCAGGTGATTGAAACGCTGCACAAACTCACTAATGGTGAAGCTTACGTCGCGTCAGATGTTGGTCAGCACCAAATGTTTGCCGCTCTGTACTACCCATTCAGTAAATCTCGTCGTTGGATCAACTCTGGTGGTCTAGGTACGATGGGTTTTGGTTTGCCAGCGGGGATGGGCGTTAAGTTCGCCAAACCGAATGAAGAAGTCGTGGTTGTGACCGGTGATGGCAGTATCCAGATGAATATCCAAGAGCTATCGACTGCGATGCAGTACGATATCCCGGTGAAGATCATCAACCTGAACAACCGTTTCCTTGGTATGGTAAAACAATGGCAGGACATTATTTACCAAGGTCGCCATTCAAACTCATACATGAGTTCTGTTCCTGATTTTGCTGCAATCGCAGAAGCTTACGGACACGTTGGTATCCGCATTGAAACGCCAGATCAATTAGAGTCAGGCCTTAAACAGGCATTGGACATGAAAGATCGCTTGGTGTTTGTGGATATTAACGTCGATGAAACTGAGCACGTTTACCCAATGCAGATCAAAGGCGAGGGTATGGACAAGATGTGGCTAAGCAAAACGGAGAGAACTTAATATGAGACACATTATTTCGCTACTAATGGAAAACCAGCCGGGCGCATTGTCTCGAGTTGTGGGTCTATTCTCTCAACGTGGCTACAATATCGAGTCTTTGACGGTATCACCGACTGATGATGCGACCTTGTCGCGCCTTAACCTAACGACCATTTCTGACAACATGCAGTTAGAGCAGATTCAGAAACAACTCAACAAACTGATTGATATTCTGAAAGTTCAGGAAGTGACTGAGTTTGAACACATCGAGCGCGAGCTGATGATGGTGAAGGTCAAAGCGAGCGGCTTTGCCCGTGCAGAAGTGAAGCGAACAGCGGATATTTTCCGGGGGCAGATCGTCGATGTCACCGCTTCACAGTACACAGTGCAGCTAGCGGGAAACAGTGAAAAACTTGATGCTTTCA
This sequence comes from Vibrio hepatarius, assembly GCF_011806575.1. Classification (GTDB taxonomy): domain Bacteria; phylum Pseudomonadota; class Gammaproteobacteria; order Enterobacterales; family Vibrionaceae; genus Vibrio; species Vibrio hepatarius_A. Next base: position 124,863 of record NZ_JAATOO010000012.1, on the reverse strand, counting down.
TTCAGGCACTTTCGGAAATCACGGAAGTTATCGAAGTGGCACGAAGCGGTGTCGTGGGCATTGCTCGTGGTGAGCGAGCTCTAAAACCTTAAGTGATTTTTCGTTATTCAGTCATAAAAAAAACCACCGTCGAAACGGTGGTTTTTTTTGATCTTAGCATCGAGCTTAGTGAAGGATACGTGCACGTACCGTGCCTTCGATTTTCTTCAGTTTCTCTAGTGCTTCTTCTGAACGCGACGACTCTACGTCGATAACAACGTAGCCGATCTCTGCGTTAGTTTGTAGATACTGACCTGCGATGTTGATCCCGTCTTCAGCGAAGATGGTGTTAATCTGCGTCAGGATACCCGGACGGTTTCTGTGAATGTGCAGTAGGCGAGAGCATTCACGATGCTCCGGCAGTGAAACCTCTGGGAAGTTGACACTTGATAGTGTTGAACCGTTATCTGAGTACTTAGCCAGTTTGCCTGCGACTTCAACGCCGATGTTTTCTTGCGCTTCCTGAGTTGAACCACCGACGTGTGGGGTCAGGATAACGTTGTCAAACTTAGTCAGTGGAGACTCAAACGGGTCTGCGTTGGTCTTAGGTTCAACCGGGAATACGTCAATTGCCGCACCGGCAAGATGGCCAGATTCTAGTGAGTGACATAGTGCTTCGATATCAACCACAGTACCACGCGCAGCGTTGATAAAGATTGAGCCCGGCTTCATGCGAGCAAACTCTTCCACGCCCATCATGTTCTTGGTTTCTGGCGTTTCTGGCACGTGAAGCGAAATTACATCACACTTGTTCAGTAGTTCTGTCATGGTGTGAACTTGCGTTGCGTTACCTAGCGATAGCTTGTTTTCGATATCGTAATAGTACACGCGCATACCTAAGTTTTCCGCGATGATACCAAGCTGAGTACCGATGTGACCGTAACCGATAATACCTAGGCGTTTACCACGCGCTTCGTAAGAGTTATCGGCACTCTTCTTCCAGATACCACGATGCGCAAGCGCATTTTTCTCAGGAATACCACGTAGCAGCAGTAGCACCTGACCAAGAACCAGCTCAGCAACACTACGAGTGTTGGAGAATGGTGCGTTAAACACTGGAATACCGCGTACCGCTGCCGCGCTAAGGTTTACCTGGTTCGTACCGATACAGAAACAGCCGATAGCAACCAGCTTTTCAGCAGCATCGATCACTTCTTGGGATAGGTTTGTACGAGAACGAATACCGATAAAGTGAGCGTCTTTGACGGCTTCAAGTAGCTCATCTTCAGGCAAGGAGCCTTTGTGATATTCAATATTGGTGTAACCTGCGGCCTGGAGTACTTCAACAGAAGATGGGTGAAGACCTTCTAGAAGGAGTATCTTAATTTTGTCTTTTTCCAGTGAAACTTTGGCCATTATCATCATCCTTAAAATGGGAAAGTGGGGCTTAACTGGCGCACATTGTAAATGGATAACATTTTTGTATGAATTGATGTTACGCAAACGTTTTCCTGAGCGTCTTCTGTAATCTAAGTTAACAAAAAAAAGATGTTTTGGGTAAGAAAATTACGTAATAAGCAATAATTTTTATAGAGGAAAAAGAAAATGGCACCGCTTGGTGCCATTTGTCGTCAAATAACTGGATTGGAGCTAATTAATCTTCGATTTTAGCGCCTTCAGGAGTGCCGGTAATGACTACGTCAGCACCACGATGCGCAAACAAACCAACCGTCACTACACCAGCGATCGCGTTGATTTTGTTTTCCATGTCTTTCGGGTTAGTGATTTGCATGTTGTGCACATCTAGGATCACGTTGCCGTTATCTGTAACTACACCTTCACGGTATGCTGGATCTCCGCCAAGTTTAACCAACTCGCGTGCCACGTATGAACGAGCCATTGGGATTACTTCTACAGGCAGTGGGAATGCGCCTAGTACGTCAACCGCTTTGGTGTCGTCTACAATACAGATGAATTTGTCAGAGATAGCCGCAACGATTTTCTCGCGAGTCAGTGCCGCGCCGCCGCCTTTGATCATCTCGCGGTCTGCGTTGATTTCGTCAGCGCCATCAACGTAGATGTCGAGTTTCGCCACGTCGTTGCAATCAAAAACTTCGATACCCAGACCTTTGAGTTTTTCAGTCGACGCTTCAGAGCTTGAAACCGCACCCTTAATGTCATCTTTGATAGTACCCAGTGCATCGATGAAGTGATTTACGGTAGAACCAGTGCCAACACCAACAATGCTGTCTTTTTCTACATATTTAAGTGCTGCCCAGCCAGCTTCTTTCTTCATCTCATCTTGAGTCATGCCCATCTCCTAAAATGCGGTTAGATTAACGTTTGCGGCGCGATTATATGATCAATCACCGCTTATTCCCAATCCCAGATTCGGCTTGGTGTCACTATTTTAGGTAATGGTACGTCCCAAGATTCGATCGGCAACTTTTCAACCTGTTGGCAGTCATGGGCTAGGCCAATTGGTTTCGGACCACGGCCGGTTTTAAACCATGGTTCTAAAGTTCGGTCATAGTAACCGCCGCCCATACCAAGCCTGTGGCCAGTAGAATCAAAGGCCACCAAAGGTGTACAAATCAGGTCGAGTTGTTGCACTGGTAGGATTTGGGTTTGGTCGAGTTTGGGTTCAGCGATGGAGTAGCGATTTAACACCATTGGCGTATGTTCATCGTAGTGGAGAAACAGCAAGTGTCCCTTTGAAAACGGATGAATGACCGGAAGGTAGGTGTGCTTCCCTTGACTCCACAACCACTCGATAAGAGGTGTGGTAATCAGCTCACCATCGGCGGACAAGTACAAGGCAATGTGCTGGGCGGTTTGAAACTCGTTAAGTTGCGCGCATTGAGTAACAAGCTCCATACTGGCTTGAAACTGAACATCACTGTGCAGTTGATTGCGTTTTTCACGGATGTGTTGGCGAAAATCTTGGCGAGAGAGAATCATAGAATATACCCATTGATGGTGGGGTATAGAGGGAATACCCCAGAGTGCCGTTGGAGATTATTGACCCTTGAACCAGCTGGTTCAAGGCGGATCAGCAGAGATAACCGTAGGCTTCTCGGTACGAGCCGAGCTTGCTCAATAGCTATCAAGTACTAACCCTTGGGTATTGCTTATCGGCTCAGGGACGTAATCCCCTCACGTACACTCCAGGGTAAATTCTTGTTTTGCTGTAAAAGTTATTGCTGTCCTAGCTTTACTTTACTTAGTGCATCACCCAGTGATGCGCTGAGCAGCTCCATTCGCTCAGTTAACGCGTTTTGTTGCTCTGCTTTTAAACTATCACGGCTCTCTAGCTCATGACAAAAGTTAAGTGCAACAAAAGTCAACAACTGTACTTCGTTGGTTATTTTCGTTTTTGCAGCCAAATCTTTTAAGCTCTCATCAAGGCGCTCAGCCGCTCGCAACAGTGACTCTTCTTGTCCTGCTGGGCAGTTTACCCGTGTGGTTCTACCTAAAACTTCTACTTCAACCGCTTGATTACTCATATCGACTCTGTACGCGTTACTTGGGGCGACTCTGCAGTTAGTCGCCGAGGAGGAAACTATAGAAAAAGCCCTGTTAAGATTCAAGCTTTTCACATTCAACTATACGGTAATAACACAGTAATTGGACAAATTGTGTAAAAGCTACCCATAATTGCCGAATCGCTCGTTTCCGCATTCCTTGGTAAGTGGTACGATTGACTTTATTTTGCAATTTTTAGGTCTCTCCATGAGCGAATCCCATCTACCTGACTACCTAACATTAGCGACAGAGCTGCAAAACGCGGGTATTGCGATGAACCCTGCCGAGCTTCATGGCTTGCTGACAGGCATGTTAAGCGGTGGCTTAAGTCTTACCGACAAGAGCTGGCAGCCGATGCTATTCGACTACACCAATGATGGTATGGGGTGGCCGATGCAATCACTTAAGCTTGCTGAAACAACATTGGACGCGACGATGAAAGAGCTTACGGGTTCAGGCATGGACGTTTCGATGTTGCTACCAGATGAAGAGGCCAGTGCGAGCTTATTCGATATGGCAGACGGACTGGCTGAGTGGGTGAACCACTATATTTCTGGTCTTGGATTAGTTGGTGCACAAGTGAAGGGGGCTTCAGCAGATGTAAAAGAAGCGCTTGCTGACCTTGAGGAAATCTCAAAACTTGGCATTGATGAAGACGATGACATGCAAGAGCAAGCGATCTTGCTTGAGCAGGTGATTGAACACGTCAAAGCGTGCGTCCTGACCATTCATGCAGAGTTTGGCCAAAAGCCAGTGCAAGAAAAGGCTCCGACTATCCACTAATTAGGTACTCTGATGAAGCAGTTTGATGTTGTGATTGCTGGTGGTGCGATGGCGGGAATGACGCTAGCACTGGCCATCAATAAACTGTCTGACAAGCCCCTTGCGATTGCGGTGGTCGAGCCATTCAAGGTTGACCATCAAGCGCATCCCGGATTTGACTCGCGTTCTATCGCGCTTTCTCACGGCACGGTTAATATTCTAAAATCGTTGCAGCTATGGCAAGAGATAGCGCAAGTCGCCACACCGATTAAACATATTCATGTTTCAGACCGTTCTCATGCAGGGATGACCGAAATTACCACAGAAGAAGTCGGCGTTGACGCGCTTGGTTACGTGGTCGAGCTCGCCGATGTCGGCAATATTTATCATCACCTTATTGAGCAAAGCGACGATATCGAACTCTTGTGTCCGGCCTCAGTACAAGCAGTTGAACGCCAGCAAGAGAGTGTTAGCGTGACGCTCGATAGTGGCGAAACCTTGCAAAGCCAGTTACTGGTCGCCGCTGATGGGGCCATTTCCACCTGCTGCCAGCAAATTGGTTTGGACTTACTTGAGCACGATTTTGAGCAAGTCGCGCTGATCGCCAATATCACCACTCAACAAGCACACCAAGGGCGAGCGTTTGAGCGCTTTACCGACTCGGGCCCTGTGGCTCTTTTACCAATGAGTGAAGGGCGAATGTCGTTGGTGTGGTGTCTCAAACCGCAAGATGCTAAACAAGTGATGGCGCTAGATGACGAAGCATTCCTCGTTCGTCTACAAGATGCATTTGGTTGGCGACTCGGTGCGTTAGAGAAAGTCGGACAACGTGCCAGTTACCCTCTGCTACTTCGTTACCGCAAACAAAATACGTCTCACCGCTTTGCGATTGTTGGCAATGCGGCACAAACGCTCCACCCAATTGCGGGGCAAGGCTTCAACCTTGGGATACGCGATGTGGCGACTTTGGCGGAAGAGATTGCGCAATCCACTCAAGACCCAGGGTCGTATGGTGTATTAAGCCGTTTCAAACAGCGACGGGAATCCGATCGTGAAGCGACGATCACTCTCACTTCGACCTTAGTTCACGTGTTCTCCAATGACTATCTGACATTGCGTATTGGACGTAACTTAGGCTTGGCGGCGATGGATAACTTGCCGCTGCTCAAGGCGCCGTTATTGGCAAGAACACTCGGTTTGGTTGCAAGATAGCAGTATATAAAAGGAAAAGAATTCAAATGATGCAAAGCGTAGATATTGCCATCGTTGGTGGCGGCATGGTTGGACTTGCCCTAGCTGCTGCGTTTAAAGACACTGACTTGCGTATCGCGGTTATCGAAAGCAATGAACCGGATAACCAATTAAAGGACTTGCCAGATGTGCGAGTATCGGCGTTGAGCCGCTCAAGTGAGAACATCTTACGTAATCTTGGTGCTTGGCAAGGCATCATGCAACGTCGTGCTGCGCCATACTCTGCGATGGAAGTGTGGGAACAAGATAGTTTTGCCCGTATTGAATTTGATGCGGATAAGTTAGCCCAGCCAGACTTAGGTCATATCGTTGAAAACCGAGTGATTCAACTTGCGTTGCTTGATCAGGTTAAGCAGCAGTCCAATGTGACCTTGCTGATGCCAGCCAAGTGCAACACGTTAGCCATTGGTGAAAGCGAAGCTTGGTTGACGCTTGATAATGGTCAGGCGCTGACCGCTAAACTTGTCGTAGGTGCTGACGGAGCGAACTCTTGGGTTCGCAAACAGCAAGATATCCCCCTCACGCATTGGGACTACGGGCACAGTGCCGTTGTTGCGAACATCAAAACTGCCGAACCGCATCAGAAAGTTGCGCGACAAGTATTTACTCCGCAGGGGCCGTTGGCGTTTCTTCCGCTCGGTGATAGCCACATGAGTTCGATCGTTTGGTCGACTGAGCCGAATCGTGCGGATAAATTGGTGTCGATGTCGCCAAGCGAATTTAATAAATCTCTGACGGCTGAGTTTGATGTCCGCCTTGGGTTATGTGAAGTGGTTGGGGAGCGTTTTGCGTTTCCATTGCGTATGCGTTACGCGCGTGATTTTGCTGTTGAGCGTGTGGCTTTGGTTGGCGATGCAGCACACACGATTCACCCGTTGGCGGGACAAGGGGTAAACCTAGGTTTATTAGACGCAGCGAGTCTTGCCCAAGAGGTACTGTCACTGTGGCAGCAAGGGGAAGACATCGGTACTAAGCGTAATTTGCGTGGTTATGAACGCTGGCGTAAAGCGGAAGCCGCAAAGATGATTGCAGCGATGCAAGGCTTCAAAGACCTGTTCTCTGGTGATAATCCGGCGAAAAAACTGGTGCGCGGTATCGGTATGACGTTAGTAAGTCAATTACCCGGTGCAAAAGACGAAATTATGAAACGTGCCTTGGGATTAAAAGGTGAGCTACCGTATCTCGCTAAAGGGCATAAAATTTCCGTGAGTTAAATGACAAAGGGTTGGCAATGCCAACCCTTTTTAATTCTTTCAACGGACTCTTAAGCGTACGCGCAGCGGAGTTTCATGATCTCCTGGTTCACTTCTTTTACCGCTCTGAAGTGCCTTGTCTCTGCTTTCTCTGGAAGTATCAGCTTCCCGTTATCGAATTCAAATTTACCAACGCCGTAAATATAAATTCTTCCTTTAAATAATCGACTTACATGTTTAGCAATCATACCTGGCGTATAGCGCTTAAACAGTCTCATACATCAATCCTTTTGGTTATCAAGCACTGCAGATTATATAAATATCCCTCCTGTAAATGTGTGATAGCAATGGAGGAATATGCAGTATTTTTGAATTAATTGGATATTTGTGTTGTTGTGGGCAAATATTTGGTTAAATATCCATTTTTATGTGATAACTACCTCAATTATGTTCTGAGGTTGAAACTTTACCCGGATTCAACTCAGCGCATATTAGGCCAGAACTACATGACAGTTTTAAGAATAGTAGACGAACTTTTGTCATAAGGTGAAATGACAGAGAAAAGTTTAGGTAAAAAAAAAGCCCGCTAATGGCGGGCGAATAGTCACAGATGCATTACACAAAAAGTGGATGTCCTGAAACAATCAGTGGATTCACTTTTCTGTTGGAGAAGGATTTGGTGGGATGTTACCCACCCAAGCAACAATGCTCTTTGCTTGTACTTTAACCAACGAGGCTAGCATAAAGTAAAAAAACACCCATGACTATATATGCTTTTAAAATGAATAATAATTTAGTTGTTGTTAATGGTTTATTGTGATTAATATCACTAAAACATGCAAAAGAGTGATCTTTGTCGGGCGAAAAGTAGCAGTGCTATCGACATATATCAGCAAATGTTGGATTGCATAATCGAATCAGATCATCGCGATGTAATGCTATTCCTGCCATAACAGATCCGCTACTGATGGTGACTTCTTGTTCCAGCAGGATCTTGTGGTCGAAGATTATCGGCATTGGTGTTTTGAGTAATAGCGGTGTGACGGTGCCAATCTCATAGCCCGTCAACTCAGGAACAAGACTCAGGTCGACGCAGGTCATGCGTCGGCATTCCAACAGAGCGCGAACTTTTTTAGGGTCAACCGATTGATCGCCCGGTGCACAGGCGAGTGCGTATTGATCACCCATATCGCGCAGTAGGATTGATTTGACCATCTGGCTGGTGCGGATACCCCGCTGCCTGGCGGCATCTTCTATCGTCGTCGCTGGCGTTTGGTGAGGCAGCAAGCGAAAGCTCACTTGCTGCTCGGTTAAATAGCGAGTGACTTTGGTGTCCAAATATTTACTCATCGTCAAGTGAGTATGGCAATGGCTCGATCTTCCATAGAGACTCAGGTGCGTCTTTTAAACGTAGCTGTGTATCGGCTTCAAGGTTGTTTGGCAGTACTACTAGGCCAATGCATTTTCCGTCACTGAAACGGTAACTAGTCAGCAGTTGCCCTGCGCCACGCCAGTTTTCACCAACTGCTCGCTCTAGCTCTGCACCAGTTGTGGGTTGTTGCTCTGCGTTGCCTGAGACGATAAACATTGCACGCTTGTTCATGCCTCGGTATTTTGCTCGCGCGACTGTTTCTTGGCCGGTGTAGCAACCTTTGGTAAAGCTAATGCCCCCGAGAGCCTGAACGTTCAGAGCTTGTGGGATATGTTCATTCTGCTGCTCAGCGGGTAAGACGGGTAAGCCGTTTTCAATATCACAACGTGTCCACAGTGACTCGTCGATTAATTGTGCGTTTGTTTCAGCTACTAAGGTTTCTGCCGCTTGAGGGTTAAGCAACAGTAGCCATCGAGAATCATCGATCTTAACCGCTGTGCCACCGCTAATTGCTCGCACGTCACCTTGTGATTCGGAGAGTTGGTCAACCACTTGAGTTGCACAAGTACCGATCAGACCGAGCGCAACATCGTCACTCTCACAGATGTCTACTTTCGAAAACACCGCATACTTTTTGATTTCAGCTAACTCAACCGCAATCGCTGATTTTGGTTGAAACATGGCATAACCGTCATTGTGATGGAATAGGCGGAACACACTCCACACTTTACCTTTTGCATCGCAGTGTGCGCCAAGTGTTGAACTGTCTTCAGCCAGTGATACAACATCACAGGTGACCTGACCGCTCAGGTAAGACTTTTTGTCATCGCCCACCATAGTGATTGCTCCCCATGATGAAAGGTGAGCAAGAGCCAGCTCTGGTCGAGCGTCTGTCGTTGAGAGAGAAAGGGGCGCAAACTTGTTTTGCCAATCCATGATAGTTACCTGCTAAATGTTCAATACCGCTATGTTAAATCCGAACCGTGTTATGAAACAACCTTTGGAGTTGTAGGCATTTAGATTGTTTTTTCATAGCCAATTATAGGCGCCAGCTCGCAACTCACTTGGTATTGCCTGGTTGTGTGACTGAGTTAGTAGTTGTATCGCGTTTTGCTTGTTACACTCGGGCGAAAACAACCGATAAGGTGAGGAAAAAATAGAATGTACACCGCGGAAGAAAAAGCGCGTATTAAATGGGCGTGTCGTCGAGGTATGCTAGAGCTCGATGTAGTGATCATGCCTTTTTTTGAAGAGTGTTTTGACTCGTTGCAAGAAAATGAACAGCGTGACTTTGTCTCTCTACTAGAATGTGATGACCCGGATTTGTTTACTTGGATCATGGGTCATGGTCGCAGCGAAAACTTAGGGCATGCTGCAATGGTAGATAAGATTGTTGCTCACAACCTCAGCAAAGTGCGTTAGGCTTTATTTAACGCCTTCGTATTTATCTAAACAGGTCAATATTCATTGCGCAATATTGGCCTGTTTCTTCATTGTTCACTCCGACTTCCCACTTGCTCCGTCTATTTGGTTAATTTACCTTGTCGTTAATACTTATCTTAAGCATGGCTTATGGGTCAATCCACTGGTCGGTGAATTAGAATTAGAGTTAAGCCACCTTGGCCAAAGTCGCTGTAATGACGATGAGTTTTCCGTTCGCCGGACAATACTACTGCTTGATAAAGTCGGGATACTATTTGTATTGAAGGATGGAAGGCGTCGGATGCTTTGGCGTGACAGTCTTAAAGAAGCCGATTATCGACATTTATTGGTGTGGTTAAAAAGGGAGCATTGAGCTCCCTTTTTGGTTTATTTCAGTTTTTCAGGGACTAAGATGGTTGGTCCGCTGTTTTCTGCCAGCTCTGGATAGTCGAGCGTGTAGTGCAGCCCACGGCTCTCTTTACGTTGCATTGCACAACGCACCATCAACTCTGCTACTTGCAGTAGGTTGCGAAGCTCCAGAAGGTTGTTGGATACACGGAAGTTGCTGTAGTACTCGTGCGTTTCTTGTTGCAACAACTGGATACGGCGTAGCGCGCGCTCTAGGCGTTTGTCGGTACGTACGATGCCCATGTAATCCCACATAAACAGGCGCAGTTCGTGCCAGTTGTGTTGGATCACGACTTCTTCATCTGAGCAGCTTACTTGGCTTTCATCCCACGCTGGCAAGCTCGGCGGAAGTTCCGCCTCGTTAAGTTTCTTGATGATGTCTTTAGACGCCGCCCACGCGTAAACCACGCACTCTAACAGTGAGTTTGATGCCATGCGGTTTGCGCCATGCAGACCGGTGTAACTCACTTCACCAATCGCATAGAGTTGAGCTAAATCAGTTTGACCTTGGAAGTCGACCATCACGCCACCACAGGTGTAGTGCGCGGCAGGGACAATTGGGATCGGCTCTTTAGTCATATCGATGCCAAGGTCGAGCAGACGCATATTGATTGTTGGGAAGTGCTTCTCTATAAAGTCAGCGGGTTTATGGCTGATATCTAGGTACATGCAATCTGCACCCAAGCGTTTCATCTCAAAGTCAATCGCACGAGCGACCACATCGCGTGGTGCTAATTCTTCGCGCTCGTCAAAGTCAGGCATAAAGCGACTGCCATCAGGGCGACGCAGATACGCGCCTTCTCCGCGCAGCGCTTCCGTTAATAGGAAGTTTCTTGCTTCTGGGTGGTACAAGCAGGTTGGGTGGAACTGGTTGAATTCCAAGTTTGCGACTCGACAACCCGCACGCCAAGCGATAGCAATACCGTCTCCAGAAGACACATCTGGGTTAGACGTGTACTGGTAAACTTTTGACGCACCACCAGTGGCAAGGACAACAAATTTCGCACGCACAGTTTCAACGTGCTCATCGTTGCGGTTCCATATGTAGGCACCGATAACCTTTTTACTGTCGCCACCAATTTTGTCTTCAGTGATTAAGTCCAGTGCGTTATGGCGCTCAAGTACCGTGATATTCGGGTGATTGTGGGCGTTGTCTTGCAGCGATGTTTGCATCGCCATGCCGGTTGCGTCTGCGGCGTGAAGAATTCGTCGATGGCTGTGTCCGCCTTCGCGCGTTAAGTGGTAACGCGGATGTTCATCGTCGTCGTCATCTTCTTCGCGGTCAAATGGAACACCACCGTCGATCAGCCATTGCACGCACTTCTTGGCGTTTTTAGCGATAAACTCAACAGTTTCTTTCTCACAGATTCCGCCGCCTGCGATCAGGGTATCTTGTACATGCGATTCAATGCTGTCTGATTCGTCGAACACCGCTGCGATACCGCCTTGAGCGTAAAACGTTGCTCCTTCATTGCGAGGTCCTTTGCTCAATACAATGACTTTGCCGTGTTTTGCCACACGTAACGCCAACGATAGCCCTGCTGCGCCACTACCTACCACTAACACATCACATTGATGTTCACGGTTTGCGTTCATAAAACTTTTAAATTCCCGAGTTAAATTATCTCGAAGCACGGAATATACCCTTCGGACAGGGAGGATTAGGTGCGTCGAATGAAGAGCGATCCCACTCTCACCAATCTATTTTTACCACTGTCGCTACTGAAAACTTCAGAGGCAGTTCACTATAATAACACTTGCTTATCTGCAATTCTTTGTAAATAGCATTGCTTTTGTTGACCTTCGTCCTCACAATTCGAATCAGAAGGTATTTAGCTCATCACTAACTAAGAATTAGTTTAGAGAAAGTTTGAACTATCTATATTTTGCTAGGTCACAATAGTGCTCAAGTAAGCAGTGGTGTCAATACTACATTTTGCATAATTAATGCTCATATCTGAGAAGATATAGAGCTAAGAACGATAGGAGTACCCGCTCGAATGAACGAGCAGCTGACCGATCAAGTATTAATTGAGCGAGTTCAGAATGGAGATAAGCAAGCATTTAACTTACTGGTAATGCGATACCAAAACAAGGTTTGTAACCTTATCTCTCGCTACGTCAAAAACCCCGGCGATGTGCCAGACGTAGCACAAGAAGCATTTATTAAAGCGTATCGAGCGATTCCTGGTTTCCGAGGCGAAAGCGCCTTTTATACATGGTTGTATCGTATCGCGGTTAATACTGCTAAGAACCACCTCGTGGCACAAGGTCGCAGACCTCCAGGCCAGGATGTGGATACTGAAGAAGCTGAATATTACGAAACCGGTAGTGCATTAAAAGAAATTTCGAACCCTGAGAACTTAACGTTGTCCAATGAATTGAAACGAGTAGTTTTCAGTGCGATTGAAGCACTGCCTGAAGATTTAAAAACCGCAATGACGCTACGCGAACTGGATGGTTTGAGTTATGAAGAAATTGCGGCAGTAATGGATTGCCCTGTCGGAACGGTGCGTTCGCGTATCTTCCGCGCACGTGAAGCGGTTGAGAAAAAAATTCAACCTCTTTTGCAACGCTAATACCAGTGACATTTATGGTGAAAATAATGGCTAACAAAGAGAAACTTTCAGCACTCATGGATGGAGAGTTGGTCGATAAGGTTCTTATTAATGAATTAGAACGCGACCAAGATAGCCAGCAGACCTGGAAAAATTACCATTTAATTGGTGATGTGATGCGAGGCGAAGCACCGGAAAAACCGGAGTGGAATATCGCTGAAAGTGTAGCTTTAGCGCTTGAAAGTGAGCCTGTGCATTCAACATATAGCTCTCAGAGTTCTGTGATTGAGCTTGACGAGTTCAGGGGCAAAGAGTCACAACCGACTCCAGCTAAGGCTCGTCGACAGTTACCTGCGTGGTTGAATCAGTTTGGGCAAGTTGCCGTGGCAGCTTGTGTCTCGCTGGCGGTTATCCTAGGTGTGCAACAATACGGTGGCAGCGACCCTGCAGCCCCACAAGCAGACCAGCTTCCGGTACTCCAAACAATTCCTTTTGCGGGTAGTGCAGAACCTGTAAGCCTGACGCGCGCGTCGGTTGAAGAACAGCAAAACCTCAACGCGTCTAGCATTCAAGAGCAGCGTCGTCGCATCAACGCTATGCTACAAGATTACGAATTGCAACTGCGCTTAAATAGCGAAAGCATTACTGACCACAGTGATGATTCAGAAACGGTAGTTGAATGAAAAAATTTCTGATCAGTGCGCTTACACTGTTCAGTTTGAATGCGGCTCCAGCCTTTGCAGAACAACAAGCTCCTGCAGAGGCTTTGTTGCATCAAATGAATGAAGCAAGCCAGCACCTCAATTATGAGTTGTCTTACATCCTCATCAAGAAAAACAGTATCGAACCTTTGCTTTATCGCCATGCGCGAGATGGTGATAAACAGCTCGCGCATTTAGTGTATTTAAGCGGGCCGATTCGTGAAGTGATTCGCCGTGGCGAAGAGGTTAGCTATATCGAACCAGGGGTTGAGCCATTCACGATAGAGTCGGGCAGTATGGTTGCGCCCGTTATTCCATTCCTCAACACCAACGTGGATGACCTGAGCAAGTTTTATGACTTTATTCAGGTTGGTCGTGCACGTGAGGCAGGCTCGGCTTGTCAGGTATTACGTGTAGTACCAAAAGATGGGCTGCGTTATTCGTACGTACTGTGGGTGGATGAAAAAAATAATCTACCACTAAGAGCGGATCTGATTGACCGTGATGGTGAGATTCTTGAACAGTTTCGCGCGGTGTCTTACAGCGTGAGTGACCAAGTGGTGGATATTCTCAGCGCGCTTAACGAAGTTAAACTTCCTGAAGTGCTCTCTTTACCGAAAGGTCAGGTCAAAGAGTCATTTTGGCGCGTGAAGTGGATACCTGAGGGGTTCGAGCCTAAAGATTTGAACCGCTACCGAATGGCGAACACTGAACGTATGGTCGAAAGCCAGATGTACAGTGATGGCCTGTTTAGCTTCTCAGTTTACGTGGCTGACAGTGACAACTTGTCACTCAAAGGTCAATTGGTGAGACAAGGACGACGTACACTGCACAGCTTGGTAAACGGCAACCTCGAAGTATCAGTGGTTGGTGATATTCCACCTGCAACCGCGAAGCGAATTGCGCAGTCAGTGGTGATCGCTCAGAGTACTACACCATGATGACCGCATTGGCGACCGTGTCTGCTGTAAAAGCAAGTGCGACCGGGTATGAAGTCGAGTTGAGCTGCGATCAACAAACCAGTTGCAGTAGCTGTTCGTCGCAAAAGAGTTGCGGTACGGGTGTTGTGTCCAAAGCTATCGGTAAAAAGTCGCTTCATTGGCATTTAGTTACCAAAAAAATCGTTAAACAAGGTCAGGTTGTGGAGATCGGTCTGCCTGAAAAGAGCCTGCTACAGTCAGCGGCTATCGTGTACCTTATTCCACTGTTTGCGCTCATCGTTGGCGCGCTGTTTGGCCAATGGCTATTGCTGCCATGGCTTGGTGGCGGTGAAGGTGTGGTGATTCTCTGCTCTGCTATCTTTACCGGAGCAGGAATTTACTTAGCAAAAGCGATGGCAGCCAAACAGGAAAGCCTCTCCTCGCAGCAGGTTACTTTGCTTAGGGTATTGGGAGAACCAATTAGCTAGTGCGAAGCGCCCAGAAATTGGGTAGAATCTGCCAACTTGATTGAAATGCCGTCAAACGACGGCTTTTCTATACCCATATTGAATATATCTGTGGGTTGTATTGTCCCTATTAAAAATGAGTTTAGTCACCCCAAATCATGAAGCACATTCGTAACTTTTCGATTATCGCCCACATCGACCATGGTAAGTCGACCCTATCTGACCGTTTGATCCAAGTTTGCGGTGGTCTAAGCGACCGTGAAATGGCAGCGCAGGTTCTTGACTCTATGGATCTAGAGCGTGAACGTGGCATCACCATCAAATCTCAGAGTGTGACACTAAACTACACCGCAAAAGATGGTGAAACTTATCAGCTTAACTTCATCGACACCCCAGGACACGTTGACTTCGCGTACGAAGTATCACGTTCATTAGCCGCTTGTGAAGGCGCGCTGCTAGTGGTTGATGCAGGTCAGGGTGTAGAAGCTCAAACACTAGCTAACTGCTACACGGCGATCGAAATGGATCTGGAAGTTGTGCCAATCCTGAACAAGATCGACCTACCAGCCGCTGATCCTGAGCGTGTGGCGGAAGAAATTGAAGAAATCGTAGGTATTGATGCGATGGAAGCGACCCGCTGTTCGGCGAAAACCGGCTTGGGCGTGGATGACGTATTAGAAAATATCGTATCTGCGATTCCTGCACCGGAAGGTGACCCAGATGCGCCACTGCAAGCGCTGATCATCGACTCATGGTTTGACAACTACCTTGGTGTTGTTTCTCTGGTACGTATCAAAAACGGCGTTCTGAAGAAAAACGACAAGATCAAAGTAATGAGCACAGGCCAAACTTGGGGGGTAGACCGTCTAGGTATCTTCACGCCGAAGCAAGTGGATACCGATGTACTACGTACTGGTGAAGTAGGTTGGGTGGTTTGTGGTATCAAAGATATCCTTGGCGCGCCAGTTGGCGATACGCTGACACTAGCGAAAAATGGCAGTGACACACCGCTACCGGGCTTTAAGAAAGTAAAACCTCAGGTCTACGCAGGTCTGTTCCCGGTATCGTCTGACGATTATGAGAACTTCCGTGACGCGCTAGGTAAACTAAGCCTGAACGATGCCTCGTTATTCTACGAGCCAGAAAACTCTGCAGCACTAGGCTTTGGTTTCCGTTGTGGTTTCCTTGGCATGCTGCACATGGAAATTATCCAAGAGCGTTTAGAGCGTGAATACGACCTAGACCTAATTACTACTGCGCCAACGGTAGTCTACGAAGTAGAGAAGACCGATGGCGAGCTACTGTATGTCGATAGCCCAGCTAAACTACCTGTAGTCAACGACATCGAAGAAATCCGCGAGCCGATCGCGCGTTGTAACATCCTAGTGCCGTCTGAGTACCTAGGTAACGTTATCACGCTGTGTGTTGAAAAACGTGGTACTCAGGTGGATATGGTTTATCACGGTAACCAAGTTGCTGTGACTTACGATATTCCGATGGCAGAGGTAGTACTGGACTTCTTTGACCGTCTCAAGTCAACATCACGTGGTTACGCGTCTCTGGACTACAACTTCCAGCGTTTTGAAGCGTCGAACATGGTTCGCGTAGATGTACTTCTGAACGGTGATACAGTTGATGCGCTAGCGATGATTACGCACAAAGACCAATCTCAGACTCGTGGCCGTCAGTTGGTTGAGAAGATGAAAGAGTTCATCCCTCGCCAGATGTTTGATATTGCGATTCAGGCAGCGATTGGTAACCACATCATCGCGCGTTCTACCGTGAAACAGTTACGTAAGAACGTTATCGCGAAATGTTACGGCGGTGACGTGAGCCGTAAGAAGAAACTTCTGAAGAAACAGAAAGAAGGTAAGAAGCGTATGAAGCAGATTGGTAACGTCGAACTGCCTCAAGAAGCGTTCCTTGCAATTCTTCATGTAGGTAAAGATTAATTTGTTGAGTTTGGCTCAATAAGGTAACTCATTAAGTGAAAGGGTCTCGGCTCTTTCACTTTCGTATTTTTAAGATAAGGGAAGTCAATGGCGAACACATTTTCACTGATCCTCGTTATCGTAACTTTGGTTACGGGTATCGTTTGGGTTCTAGAGAAGCTGGTTTTTGCAAAGAAACGTCAGGCTCAAGTTGCCGAAGTGGAAGCGCAAACCAATGGTCTTGATGTTGCCACTCTGAACAAAGTGAACAAGCAACCTTGGTGGGTAGAGAACAGCGTTTCTATTTTCCCAGTGATTGCAGCCGTGTTAGTGTTGCGCTCTTTTATCTACGAGCCGTTTCAGATCCCTTCTGGTTCTATGATGCCAACTCTGTTAGTTGGGGACTTTATTCTGGTTGAAAAATACGCCTACGGCCTAAAAGATCCGGTATGGCGCACGCAACTGGTTGAAACTGGCAAACCTGAGCGTGGTGACGTTGTGGTATTTAAGTACCCACCTCAGCCAAACATTGATTACATCAAACGTGTCGTAGGTCTGCCAGGCGATACGGTACATTACAGCAGCAAGAAAGAAATCTGTATTCAGGCCGCGGGCGAGAGTAGCTGCAAGCCTGTTAAACTTTCTAATGTTGAAGAGAGCCAATTTATCCAAAATGGTATTCCACTGATTCAGTTGGACGAACAGTTAGGTGAAGTTGGTCACCAAATCTTGGTCAACCCATTACGCCGCGATCGCGTGGAAGCTTATCAACCACGTAACGGTGTAAACGAATGGGTCGTACCTGAAGGTCAGTATTTTGTGATGGGTGATAACCGTGATAACAGTGCTGACAGCCGTTACTGGGGCTTTGTACCAGAGGCAAACTTGGTGGGTAAAGCAGTAGGTATCTGGATCAGCTTCGAATTTGAACGTGGCTCAGACAGTGCGCTACCGTCTTGGATTCCAACAGGTGTGCGCTTTAACCGCATTGGTGGTATTAACTAAACAAATCGAGAGAGCATGAATTCTCCTATCGAAAAACTAGAGAAAAAGCTCGGCTATCAGTTTAATGATGCTGAGCTTATCAACTTAGCGCTGACTCACCGCAGCGCTAACGGTAAACATAATGAGCGTCTTGAGTTTCTGGGCGATTCAATTTTAAGTTTTGTCATTGCTGACGATCTTTATCATCGTTTCCCTAAAGTGAATGAAGGGGACATGAGCCGCATGCGCGCAACACTGGTGCGTGGTAATACATTGGCGGAGCTAGGTCGAGAATTCGAACTAGGAGATCACTTAAAATTAGGTCCAGGTGAGTTGAAAAGTGGTGGCTTCCGCCGCGATTCTATTCTTGCCGACGCAGTTGAAGCGATCATTGGCGCTATCTACCTAGACAGCGACATTGAGGTTGTTCGTGGCATCATTCTTAGCTGGTATAAACAGCGTTTGGAAGCCATCAAGCCTGGCGTTTCTCAGAAAGACCCGAAAACTCGCCTTCAAGAGTTTTTGCAAGGTCGCAGAAAGCCGCTGCCTGTTTACACAGTGACTAATATTAAAGGTGAAGCACACAATCAGGAATTTACTGTTGCGTGTGAAGTTGCAGGTATTGGAGATCCTGTAATTGGTAAAGGCACCAGCCGCCGCAAGGCAGAACAAGCGGCTGCTGAATTGGCACTAGAGCAATTGACCAATGACTGATTCAACAGACAACAACGAATTTGATATCGATGCGTTTTTCTCATCGAGCAATGAGCCAGCTAGCTCGCCTGAAAACCAGCACTGTGGTTTTGTGGCGATTGTTGGCCGCCCAAACGTCGGTAAATCGACGCTGCTTAACCGCATCTTGGGGCAGAAGATTTCGATCACCTCACGTAAACCGCAGACCACACGTCACCGCATTATGGGTGTCGACACCGAAGGTGATTACCAAGCGATTTACGTTGATACGCCAGGACTTCATATCGAAGAAAAGCGTGCGATTAACCGTTTGATGAACCGTGCTGCGAACTCATCTCTCAGTGATGTGAACTTGGTATTCTTCCTTGTTGACGGCACGCACTGGACCAAAGACGACGAGATGGTGCTGACAAAGCTTCAGAAGTCGAACTTCCCAGTCGTACTGTGTGTCAACAAAGTAGATAACGTTCAAGACCGCAATGAAGTCATGTTGCACATGATGGATATGTCAAAGAAGATGGACTTTGTCGATGTCGTGCCAATTTCGGCGAAGCACGGCAAGAACATCGATGTGCTGCGCAAGCACGTACGTGACCATTTGCCAAAAGCGACGCACCACTTCCCAGAAGAATACGTGACCGACCGCTCTCAGCGTTTCATGGCGTCAGAAATCGTACGTGAAAAACTGATGCGTTTTACTGGTGAAGAACTGCCTTACTCTGTAACGGTGGAGATTGAGCGCTTTGATTACAACCCAGAAACCGACGGTTTCCACATCAACGCATTGATCTTGGTTGAGCGCTCTGGTCAGAAGAAAATGGTGATCGGTAAAGGTGGCGAGAAGATCAAAACCATCGGTCGCGAAGCGCGTCTTGATATGGAAGAATTGTTTGGCCGTAAGGTTTACCTTGAAACTTGGGTTAAGGTGAAATCGGGCTGGGCTGACGACGAGCGTGCTCTTCGCTCTCTTGGCTACATTGACGATTTATAAGGAACGCGAGGCAGTTAGCTTCGCTCCGAATCACAACAAATAAGGAGCCGATCGGCTCCTTATTTTTTATCTATTGGCAGAGACTATGTCCTCAGAAGGCTTACAGCGCTGTTTTGTTTTACATCGTCGCCCTTATAGTGAATCGAGCCTCATCCTAGATGTTTTTAGCGAGGAGTACGGCCGAGTTACGCTGATGTCTAAAGGTGCACGAAGCAAGCGTTCCAACTTAAAAGGAGCGCTGCAGCCGTTTACGCCACTTTTGCTGAAATGGTCGGGCAACGGATCGATGAAGACGCTACGACAGGCTGAACCGATCAGTCTTGGTTTGCCATTAAGTGGGATTAACCTCTACTCGGCGATGTATGTCAACGAGTTGATTGGCCGGGTTCTGATGGCTGAAGTGCCAATGCCTGCACTGTTCCACGATTACCTGCACGCGCTAACGGAGCTGGCTCAGTGTGACAACCCAGAGCCCGCCTTGCGACGCTTTGAACTCGCGATGTTGTCAGCAATGGGTTACGGTGTCGATTTTTTGCATTGTGCAGGTACTGGCGAGCCAATTGATCCAGAGATGACCTATCGCTATCGGGAACAAAAAGGCTTTATCGCGTCGGTGCGTCGAGATAACCTGACATTTGTGGGTAATGAATTGATTGCGATCAGCGAGCGCCGATTTACCACAAAAGAACAACTTAAAGCGGCAAAACGCTTTACACGCATAGCCTTAAAGCCGTATCTTGGCGGCAAACCATTAAAAAGCAGGGAACTGTTCCTATCGTTGGTTCCCCGAGCACGGAGTATTGGAAAATGAGCTCAATTTACCTAGGTGTTAACATCGACCATATTGCGACTTTACGTAACGCACGCGGAACTAAGTACCCTGATCCGGTACACGCCGCTGAAATTGCAGAGCGCGCCGGCGCAGATGGTATTACGATTCACCTACGTGAAGACCGTCGCCACATCCTAGATCGAGACGTCCGTATTCTACGTGAAACGCTGCAAACGCGCATGAACCTAGAGATGGCGGTGACTGAAGAAATGGTCGAGATCGCGCTGAAGACGCAACCTGAGTATGTATGCTTGGTACCAGAGAAGCGCGAAGAACTGACAACTGAAGGTGGTTTGGATGTCGTGGGTCAGCTAGAGAAAGTAAAAGCAGCAACACAAAAACTGACTGCTGCTGGCATTAAAGTATCACTGTTTATCGATGCAGACCGAGAGCAAATCGACGCGGCGAAAGCGTGTGGTGCACCATTTGTCGAGCTACACACAGGTCACTACGCCGATGCAGAAACCGAAGCTGAGCAACAGAATGAGCTGAAGAAAATTTCTGCGGGTGCAAGCTACGCAGCGGATTTAGGTATCACGGTGAACGCGGGTCATGGCTTGACGTACCACAACGTAGCGGCGATCGCAGCCATCCCTGAAATTTACGAACTGAATATCGGCCACTCGATTATTGGTCGCGCAGTGTTTGATGGCTTGCACAAAGCGGTTGCTGACATGAAAGCTCTCATGGTTGAAGCGCGTAAATAATTATGGCGATTGTCGGGTTGGGGACGGATATTGCCGAGATAGAGCGCGTTGAAAAAGCGCTCGCACGAACCGGCGAGGCGTTTGCTCGTCGCATCTTGACCGAATTGGAGTTTGAAAAGTTTCACAGTCTGAAGCAGCAAGGGCGTTTCCTCGCGAAACGCTTTGCCGCCAAAGAAGCTGCATCGAAAGCACTAGGTACCGGTATCGCGCTTGGCGTCACCTTTCATGATTTTTGTGTAACAAATGATGAACATGGTGCGCCGCAATTAACGCTATCGAACAAAGCGCTCGAAATTGCGCGAAACAAGCAAGTTCGGCATATACACCTTTCTATATCCGATGAACGGCATTACGCAGTAGCAACGGTAATTTTTGAAAAATAAGCGACTTTAAGTCGCTTTTTTTATGCTTTGAACAATAATTTAATAACAACCACATTACAGTTTTCTCAGTGTTGGTATACTTGATACAAAAGTTTAAATAACAACTAATAAATTAATTCGTATTTGCTAAGGACCGCAGTATGTCTAAACACAATACGGTTATGCTTGCGCGCAGTGTTCTTTTTCTAGGGCTTGTTACATCCAGTAGTCATATTCACGCAGTGGAGTGGTCGACTTCTGGTTTTGGAACTATGGGCTACGCCTACGAAAATGAAGAAGATTTAGCTTACCGAAGAGATATCACCCAATCGGTCGATATTGACGATAACGGCTCGTTTTTTAGCGATTCCAATCTGGGGTTGCAACTTGATGGTGCCTTCAACAGACAATGGTCAGTGACAGCTCAACTGTTACTGGACAACAATGTCTCCCACGATCTGGATGCGTTGACTGAATTAGCTTTTGTCCGCTATGAACCCAATGAATATTGGAGCTTCCGTGCTGGTCGTATCGGCGTCAGTGCCTATGCGGCTGCGGATAGCCGCCAGATTGATTACGCTCACCTCTGGGTTCGCCCACCTCTAGAATTATACGGCGGTATTCCGTTTAACAACTTAGACGGTGTCGGCATCAGTTACATTTCTAATAACCCAGACTTCAACTGGAGCGCGACGCTTGAGTATGGGCAAAACAGAGAAGATGGTGAGCTAGCCCTATCAGACCAAGAGTACGAAACCAAGCTCGACAACCTTCTTAGTCTCTCCTTAGAGCTAGACCAGGATGCTTGGCAGTGGCAGCTATCATATGCTCGAGTGGGTAACTTAAGCGTCGATCACGATGACTTTATTACCAATGTTCAGACGCAAGTGAAAGGAGTTGCCGACTTAGGCATTCCTGGAATCAGTAGTGATGCACAACAAGTTTATGACTACTTAGTAGTGGAAGACGAGCGAGTGAATTACTTACAAGCCGCTGTGACTTACTTCGATGGGGTTTGGAGTTTTCAGTCTGAGTTATTCAAAGTTTACGCGGACCAAGATTCTATTCCACAAGGTGAAGGCGGTTATGCGCTCTTGGGTAGAACATTTGGTTCAGTGACACCTTACGCGATTTATGGACGAGTTAAACAATCTAATGATAGATATGAGTCCAGTAGTGATTGGAGTGTTTTGAACCCAGCACTAGGACCTCTACAGGCTGGGGCGTTATTTGGGATTAACTCGGTTCGAATAGAACAACAAACCTACTCGCTGGGGGTGCGCTGGGATCTGCTACCTAACTTAGCGTTAAAAGCGCAAGTCGATCATATCGATATTGAGCCATACGGCTACGGGTTGTGGGCGACGTCAACAGAAGGGATAGAGAAAGGGCGTGATGTCCAAGTATATACCCTCAATATGAACTTTATTTTTTAGGAGGCAGTATGAAATATTTTAGCTTCCTAATATTGTTTATCACCACGTCGACGTATGCAGACATTTACGTGGTTGTGAATGAAAAAAGCCCGATACAGGTTTCTGCTGTGGACGAGGTTGCAGACGTCTACTTAGGACGAAGAAAGAGTGTCGGCGATATTTATGTCGACCAAGTACTGGACCGCACTGGAGAAGACCGGCGATTGTTTTTTGAAAAAGTCACAAATATGAGGATTAGCCAAGTTAACGCTTATTGGGCGAAGCTTAAGTTTTCCGGCAGTATGCGTGCACCTGAAGAGGTGGGTTCGAGACAAGAGTTGTTGGATAAACTGACCAATAACCCACAAGCCATTGGCTATATGAGAGAAGCGCCACCAGAAGGCTCAGGGCTTAGGGTGGCATTACAAATAGATGAATAGACCGAATTCCAAGTCGCTATCAAATCGCCTGCTCAAAATCGTATCGATTCTGGCGATGATGTACTTAGTGTGTCTGCTAGTGATTATGGTTACGGTTGGTTTTGCTCAAGCAGATAAAAACCACAAAGAGCTTGAGCAGAAACTGGCGTTATCATTATCTAATACGGCAGCGATCGCGCTTTACGTCAATAACAAAGAGATTGCGGACGAAGTGATCTCTTCGCTGTTGTTGCACGAAGAAATCGACGCGGTCCGTCTAGAAAGTGATGAAGGGGTGTCGTTTTCATCCAACCACGTGCTCGATACTGAAAACAGCTTATGGACTCATTCAAATCAGTACCGATTATACTCTCCTACCGACGGTGAACCGTTAGGTACTTTGTATATTCATAACAACCACACAGTGCTTCAAAAGGAAGCATTGTCTCAGGTATTTAGCCAAGTTGCGTTTGCCTTAGGGCAGTTTTTTGTCACAGTAATAGCATTGGTATTGGTGTTTGAACGCATTATTGGTAAGCCACTGACGTCTCTATCGAACGCGCTCAACTCCGCTACGCCGGGCAATACGGATTTGATTCCTATCGACAAGAACAATCAGGAGAACGAGCTTGGAGTGGTGGTCAATAGCGTTAATACTTTCATTGAGAACTCACGCCATGCGATAGAACGTGAACGTGGTTTGCGTTCACAAATTGAACACTGGGAGCAGTACTATCGTAATCTCGCTGAGCAAGACACTCTGACTGGATTGAAAAACCGTTTGGGCTGTGAGAAATACATCGAACAAGTGGCGTCTTCTAGTCGCTATATTGCCCTGTTATTGGTTGACCTTGATGGGTTCAAAGACATCAATGATAGCTATGGTCACGCTGCCGGTGACTTTGTGCTGAAAGAGATCGCCAAGCGTTTTTCGACCTTACAGGCGGACAGTAATGTACCTGGTGTGGTTGGTCGTATTGGTGGTGATGAGTTTGTCATTTATCTCGCGCTGCAGAAAACCGATCAAGAGCTGCTCGAAGACATGGCCTCTGACGCGGTGCGCTTGGCAAATCTTCCTTTTGCTTATCAATCTTGTGTATTCAGCGTCGGCTGTAGTGTCGGTATTTCGGTTGGAAAAACTATCGGCATTGATGCTGAGAAACTGGTGCATCAGGCCGACCAAGCTATGTATGCGGTGAAACAACTCAACAAAAACGACTACCAGTTTTATCAAGCCGAAGACAATGTCACCAATATCAAGTAGCTGAGCATTTTAGCTCTGCCCTTATATGGCTAAGCGCTACCTACAAGTAGCGTTTGGCCGTGGCGATGACTTTGGTCATTTCGTCTTGTAACTCGAAGATCTCCGGTTCGATATCGTCAATGCTAGCGCCTGAACGCAGCGCTTGCTCTAAGGTTGCGCATAGCTGTTTCAGAGTTGGTACGCCGCAGTATGAGCTACTACCGTGCAGCTTGTGTATCACGTGGATGAGGTCTTCGCGAGGAAAGTCTCCTTGCTCCAACGCCTGTTCAACGATCTCTTCTACTTCTGGGATAAAGTCGACCAACATCTGCAGCATATCTTTGGCAAGGTCGACTTTATTTGCTGATTGCTTCAGAGCTGCATCCCAGTCGATACTGATATTTTGCGCTGTCGCTGGAGAGGCAGGTAGTGGTGTTTCTTGTTCGGGTTCGATATATGAAGGCGCAATCTTTTCAATCTTTTCTTCGTCTGTCAGTGGACTCCAGTGAACCAAAACCTGTTGCAACACGTGCTCTTCGATTGGTTTTGTGAGGTAATCGTCCATACCCGCGTTCAATAGTCGGTCGCGCTCACCGCTCATTGCGTGAGCCGTTACTGCGATGACTGGCGTCTTCGCGTTCAGCTCGGTTTTCTTGATCTCTTCACACGCGGTCACCCCGTCCATGTGCGGCATTTGTATATCCATCAAAATGATATCGAACGCCTGAACTTTGGCTTGTTTGACCGCGTCGAGGCCGTTGGTGCTGGTGACCACTTTTTCTACCCGTTCCTGAAGCAGTGCGCTGATCAGCTTCAGGTTGGCTGGGTTGTCGTCTACCGCCATAACGGTTAGTGGTAGGGTTTCACTCTGCTGCACCACGTTTGGCAGTGTCGGCAAACTGTCTTGGTTAGCGGTTAACGTTTGCAACAAGCGCTTGCGAGAGAGTGGCTTAGTAATACAGTGAATCGGATATTTCTGGATGAGATGATCCGAGAGTGCGAGTGTGGTACTTGGCGTGCCGACTACGACATGCGGCGCGCAGCGCATGGCTTGCTCGACACGTTTTTCTACTTCTGCTGTTTCGTGTTCTTTGTTTGGTGCCAAGTTGAGTAGCACGTAATCATAACTTTCTTCGTCATCAGGCAGCGAAGATCGGTAGGTCACGATTAACCCTTCCTGTACTAAGATTTGCTGTATGACCGACGCGGCTTGCATGTTTGGTTCGACTAACAACAGGCTGCGCTGATTGAGGCTTTCTGTATCGACCAACTCGCTGACTGGCATGTCGGTCGCGCTGAGGCGCAGTGTAAACCAGAAGGTAGAGCCTTGGTGCAGACGGCTGGTTAGGCTGATTTCGCCACCCATTTGGCTGACCAGTTTCTGGGTAATAACCAAGCCTAGACCCGTACCGCCATAGCGACGTGAAATACTCGCATCAGCCTGACTGAATGCTTGGAACAACTGGGCTTGTTGACGCTCGGAGATACCGATACCGGTATCACGCACCATAAATTGCAGCTCGACAGTATCTTCTTTTTGCGACCGTAGCTCGACGCTTATATCGATGTTGCCGTGCTCAGTAAATTTGATCGAGTTACCGACAAGGTTGGTCAGAACTTGCTGAATACGCAGTGAGTCACCGACCAGACCTGGTGGAATCTTAGGATCGATCTTCAAGGTCAGTTCAAGGCCTTTTTCGTGAGCGCTGGTGGCCTGCAAGCTCACCACTTCTTCAAGCGACTCTTGGAAATCGAACGGAATGTTTTCCAGAGCCAGTTTGCCAGCTTCGAGCTTAGAGAAATCAAGAATGTCGTTGATGATGTTCAGTAAGTTCTTCGCTGATTTTTCAATCGTTAGTAGGTAATCGGTTTGGCTATTGGTCAACTGCGTTTTCAGCATTTGACGGGTAAAACCGATCACGCCATTAAGTGGGGTGCGAAGTTCGTGTGACATGTTGGCGAGGAACTCTGATTTAACGCGCGCCGCCTCTTGTGCTCGTTTTTTCGCGATATCGAGTTCTACGTTCTGGATTTCAAGCTGTTCCAACGTCTCGCGTAAATCTGATGTCGCTTGGTCGATACTGTGCTGCATCTCAACATGGTATTCAGACAACGAAACCGCCATCGCGTTGATGCCGTTTTTCAATGAGTCTAGCTCGCCGTGCATTTTACCTTCGATACGTACATCGAGGTGGCCACGACGGATACGGTCGACCATATTCTTCATGTGTGAAATCGGGCGCGTTACATCGTACATTAATCGATAGGCAAACACCGCCGCCAAACCTAAGCCAACCAATAAAACCAAAAATGCCGAGAACACTTCTTGGTATTGCTGCAAACGCAGTGATGATAAGTCGAGCTCTATAGCAACATAGCCGAGCGCTGGCGTGTTTTCTTTACCACGTGAGGTTGAAATCAGGCTTGATTCGGCCACCACAGGCGCTCGTAAAATTAACGTATCGTCTTTGAGTGTCGAACTGACCAGTAGCGGAATAGGTTCATTTTTCGGAAATGTTAGCGATTCGAAATTGGGGTGGAAGTTAGAGGTAACGAACAGCTCATGGTTGTAATCAAATACCGCGATACTGCGGACAAATTTAGAGTTTTTACGATGCGCGTAGCTGATGATGCGGCGCACCGATTCTCGACTATTCTTTTTAAGTCCGTCTTCACTGGCGATGGCTAATGGCTCGATAATATTCAGGCCAGAATTGAATACTTGGGTTTCTAAGTCGTGGTAGCGGTTAAACGAGAAAAACGCGCTTAAAAGTAACCCGATAATTAATGTCGGCGCGAGAGTAAGAGTAATAACGCGGGCGCGTAAGCCATATCTTGTCATTATTGTCTAAACATCGTGGTGTGGATATGGGAAAATAGTCGCAATATAAGCTGAGACTGCCGAATCGATAAGCATAATCAACTCGGTCGACTCAGACAATGATTCAGGTACAAAAGGTAGAGCCTGAACCGCAATTTAGAGCATTAATACATAGGCACAGAGCATGGCGCGTTTTTTCCAACCGAAGAAGAAAACTCAACTCAATACCAAACATCAGTCCGTACAGGTAGAAAAACTCGATCACCATGGCGCTGGTATCGCCTATCAGAACAAAAAACCAGTCTTTATCGAAGGGGCACTGCCGGGTGAGCAAGTGCTGATTCAACTGACCGAATCAAAGAGTAAGTTCTCTCGTGCCAACTTAATCAAAATTCAGAAAGCGAGCACGCAACGTGTTGAGCCGTTTTGTCCGCATTATCAGCAATGTGGTGGCTGTAATATGCAGCATTTGTCGATTGATGACCAACGTGAGTACAAACAGCATACGTTGAGCCAATTGATGAAAAAGTTCTCTGGTCAAACTGCTGAGCTGGATGCGCCAATTATCGCTGATGAGCGAGGCTACCGACGCCGTGCGCGCATTAGTTTGCTGCTTGATAAAAAGAGTCGTCAATTGCAGTTCGGTTTTCGTAAAAAGCACAGCAAAGAGATCGTCAACGTAACCCATTGCCCCGTGTTAGCGCCAGAATTGGACGAGTTGTTGCCGGAATTACAGCTGTTGTTAGCTGGTTTTTCTCATCAAGAAACGTTAGGCCATGTTGAATTGGTCAAGGCCGACAACACACGAATCATTGTGTTGCGTCATTCTAAAGCGCTAAAAGATGACGATAATAATGCCTTGGTTGAGTTTTCAAATCGCCATAAAGTCAGTTTGTATCTGATGCCACAGAATGACCAACTGAACCTTATTTGCGGTGATTCTGGTTATTACTTGGAAGCTGGGGTTGAAATTGCCTTTGAACCGAACAACTTTATTCAGGTGAACCAGCAAGTCAACAACAGCATGGTTAAGCAAGCGATAGATTGGTTGGTGCTTTCTTCACAGGACCGAGTGTTGGATTTGTTTTGTGGTTTGGGCAACTTCAGCTTACCGATCGCACAACAAGTGGCGAGCGTGGTGGGCGTTGAAGGCGTTGATGTGATGGTTGAAAAAGCAGCGGCAAATGCAGCGAGAAATGGCCTAAGCAATGCGCAGTTTTATCAGGCAAATCTAGAGCAGGACTTTTCTGGTCAGATTTGGGCAGGAGAGAAGTTTGATAAAGTATTGCTCGATCCGGCGAGGGCAGGGGCGAGCGGCATCGTAGATCAACTTTCTGAACTTGGAGCGGAGAGAGTCGTTTATGTTTCCTGTAATCCTGCTACTCTAGCCAGAGATTCACAAAGCTTGCTCAGCCAAGGATTTAAGCTAGAAAAATTAGGTATGTTGGACATGTTCCCGCACACCAGTCATCTTGAATCGATGGCACTTTTTGTAAAGGAGTAAACTTATTTCGTCTGTACGAGTCTTACAGGGAAATAAGTCGAAGATAAAAATAAAGAACTAGGACGAAAACGATGGTTGCGGTTAGAAGCGCACATTTGAATCAAGATGAACAGTTTGAGCTAGATAAGTGGATTGCCAGTTTAGGTCAGGATAAGCCAGTTGCGAAACGCCTGAAAGAGGTGTACGGCCACTGCGAAACCATTTTAAAAGATAACGAACAAGGCCCGCTTTTGTTATGGCGTGGCCGAGAAATGATCGAAATTCTCATCACGCTGTCGATGGACAAAGCAACCTTAGTCGCAGCGATGCTCTTCCCTCTGGTTTCTGCCGGAGCATACAAAAGAGAAGCATTAGAAGAAGATTTTGGTAAAGAAACCATCAAGTTGATTGATGGCGTTGAAGAAATGGCAGCGTTGGGGCAACTCAATGTGACCATGGAAGGCAGCGCAGCATCGGCACAGGTTGATAACGTACGCCGCATGTTGCTGGCGATGGTGGACGATTTCCGCTGCGTGATCATCAAGCTTGCCGAGCGCATTTCTAATCTAATTGAAGTGAAAAAAGCGCCGGACGAAGTACGTCGTGCGGCGGCAAAAGAGTGTGCCAATATCTACGCGCCACTCGCCAACCGTTTGGGTATCGGTCAGTTGAAATGGGAAATCGAAGATTACGCTTTCCGTTATCAGCAACCAGATACCTACAAACAGATCGCCAAACAGCTGTCTGAGCGACGTATCGTTCGCGAACAGTACATCAAAGATTTTGTCGATGACTTGTCAAAAGAGATGCGAGAGTCTGGCATCAACGCTGAAGTCAGTGGCCGACCAAAACACATCTACAGCATCTGGCGTAAGATGCGGAAGAAAGGCTTAGCATTTGATGAGCTGTTTGACGTACGTGCGGTGCGTATTATCGCGGACAAGCTGCAAGATTGTTACGCGGCGCTTGGTACCGTGCATACCAAGTACAAGCACTTACCAAGCGAGTTTGACGATTACGTCGCGAACCCAAAACCGAATGGTTACCAATCGATCCACACCGTGATTCTTGGCCCAGAAGGCAAGACCATTGAAATCCAAATCCGTACCAAACAGATGCATGAGGATTCGGAGTTGGGTGTGGCAGCGCACTGGAAGTACAAAGAAGGTGGCGCTGGTCGCAGCGGGTACGATGAGAAAATTACCTGGCTACGTAAACTGCTTGATTGGCAGGAAGAAATGTCGGACTCCGGAGAGATGCTGGACGAAGTGCGTAGCCAAGTGTTTGATGACCGAGTTTACGCCTTTACCCCGCGTGGCGACGTCGTCGACTTGCCGATGGGCGCGACGCCACTCGACTTTGCTTACCATATCCATTCAGAAGTTGGTCATCGTTGTATCGGTGCCAAGGTCGCAGGTCGTATCGTACCGTTTACCCATAAATTGCATATGGGTGACCAGGTGGAAATCATCACCTCGAAAGAGCCGAACCCATCACGTGACTGGCTAAACCCGTCATTGGGCTTTGTTCATTCAGGTCGTGCGCGCGCTAAGATTAACGCTTGGTTCCGTAAGCAATCGCGTGAGAAGAATCTCGAAGCGGGTCGTGAGATTCTCGAAACAGAACTTGCCAAGATTGGTGCGACACTCAAACACGCAGAGCAATATGCGCTGAAGCGATTCAACGTCAATTCAGCCGACGAACTGTATGTTGGTGTCGGTAGTGGTGACCTACGTATCAACCAGATCATCAACCACATCAACGCGTTGGTAAACAAACCGACGGCGGAAGAAGAAGACCAGCAAGCACTGGAGAAACTTCAGGAAGCCGGACATAAAACCCCCGCACAAAGTCGCCCGAAAAAAGACGCCGTGGTGGTTGAAGGGGTCGATAATCTGATGACTCACTTAGCGCGTTGTTGTCAGCCGATCCCAGGCGATGATATTTGTGGCTACATCACCCAAGGTCGTGGTATTTCGGTGCACCGAGCTGACTGTGAGCAGCTAGACGAGCTTCGTCACCACGCACCAGAACGTATCATTGATACGGTTTGGGGCAGCGGTTTTGTGGGTTCTTACATCTTGACCGTCCGTGTTGAAGCCATGGAGCGTGGTGGTCTACTTAAAGACATCACTACCTTGTTTGCCAATGAGAAAATCAAAGTTACCAGCATGAAGAGTCGTATGGATTACCGTAAGCAGCTCTCTATCATGGACTTTGATTTAGAGGTCACCAACGTTGAAGTGTTGAACCGTATCAACACGCGCGTTGAACAGATTAAAGATGTTATTTCGGTGAAGCGTTTAGGCTAACGTCTTTGTTACCACGTGAAATCGCGTGACTGAGTTCAAGAAGCATTAGAAATATGAGAAAGGCGAGTGGTGATGCTGCTCGCCTTTTTGTTTTAAAGGAAGAAAAGATGAGTCATCCAATTGAACAGTTAGAACAGATCATGTCCAAGCTGCGAGACCCACAGGGTGGATGCCCTTGGGATATCAAACAGACCTTCGACACGATAGTTCCGCATACGATTGAAGAAACCTATGAAGTGGTCGATGCGATTCAAAACCGAGACTGGCCAAATTTAAGAGAAGAATTAGGTGACTTACTGTTCCAAGTGATTTTTTATAGTCAGATGGCTAAGGAACAAGGCCTGTTCGATTTTTCTCAGGTGGTTGAGACGGTCAACGAGAAACTCACCCGTCGCCATCCGCACGTTTTCTCTGACGTTAAGTTTGAGAGTGACGAGCAAATCAATGCCAACTGGGAAGAGGAAAAAGCCAAAGAAAAGGCCAAGGTAGGAAAAACAGAAGAAAGTATTCTAGACTCAATACCAAACTCTCTGCCTGCACTTTCGCGTGCTACAAAAATCCAGAAAAAGTGTGCCAAGTACGGTTTTGATTGGGACTCTTTAGGTCCTGTGGTCGAGAAAGTTCAAGAAGAGGTTGAAGAAGTGATGGAAGAAGCGCTTCAGGTCAGTCCCGATGAACAGAAAATCGAATTGGAGTTGGGTGATTTGTTGTTTGCTACTGTGAATCTAGCGCGCCATCTGGGTAAAGACCCTGAGGTAGCATTAAGTAAAGCAAATATTAAGTTCTCGAATAGATTCAAACAAGTAGAGCATAAAGTTGCACAATCAGGTCGAGAGTTGACCGATTGTTCGCTACAACAACTTGATAATTATTGGGATGAAGTAAAACGGGAAGAGTAAAATTGCGGAATAAATATACAGAATGACGTTTATGGGGCAAATGTGACCCAGAACATAAAAGCACCGCTTGTTTTCTCTTTACGCACTTTGATTTGAAGCAAAAAATAAAAAAAGACAGTGTGATAGATTTCACGTTGTGGCGGTTAGGGTCTTCTGGTATATTTATCTCCCGTCCAGAAGAATTCCATTTCCCTCATTCAACCAATTTCAGGTTAAACATGACGACAAATTACATTTTTGTTACTGGCGGGGTTGTATCCTCTCTAGGTAAAGGTATTGCAGCAGCATCTCTTGCAGCTATTCTAGAAGCTCGTGGTCTTAAAGTGACTATGATGAAGCTTGACCCTTACATCAACGTTGATCCAGGCACAATGAGCCCAACTCAGCACGGTGAAGTGTTCGTTACGGAAGATGGCGCAGAGACTGACCTAGACCTTGGTCACTACGAGCGTTTTATCCGTACCAAGATGACTAAGCGTAACAACTTTACTGCAGGTCGTGTTTACGCCGACGTACTTCGTAAAGAGCGTCGCGGTGATTACCTAGGTGCAACTATTCAGGTTATTCCTCATATTACTAACTCAATCAAAGACCGCGTAATCGCAGGCTCTGAAGGTCACGATGTGGCTATCGTTGAAGTTGGTGGTACGGTTGGTGATATCGAGTCACTACCATTCATGGAAGCTATCCGTCAGCTAGCAGTGGAACTTGGCCGTGAGCGCGCAATGTTCATGCACCTAACTCTAGTTCCTTACCTAGCGGCAGCGGGCGAAGTAAAAACTAAACCGACTCAGCACTCTGTAAAAGAGCTACTGTCTATCGGTATCCAGCCAGATATTCTAGTTTGTCGTAGCGATCGTATGATCCCAGCGAACGAGCGTAAGAAGATTGCTCTATTCTGTAACGTTCCAGAAAAAGCAGTTATCTCAATGAAGGACGTAGATTCAATCTACAAAATCCCTCAACTAGTTAAAGCTCAAGGTCTAGATGATCTTGTATGTTCACGCTTCGGTATCACAGCACCAGAAGCAGACCTGTCTGAATGGGAACAAGTTATCTACGAAGAAGCTAACCCAACAGGTGAAGTGACTATCGGTATGGTTGGTAAGTACATCGAACTACCAGACGCATACAAGTCAGTGAACGAAGCACTTAAGCACGCAGGCCTTAAGAACCGCCTAAGCGTAAACATCAAGTACGTTGACTCGCAAGACGTTGAGTCAAAAGGTGACGAGATGTTTAAAGGTCTAGACGCTATCTTGGTTCCTGGTGGCTTTGGTGACCGTGGTATTGAAGGCAAGATTCTGGCGGCGAAATACGCACGTGAGAACAACATTCCTTACCTTGGTATCTGTCTAGGCATGCAAGTTGCCCTTATTGAATACGCGCGTAATGTTGCGGGTATGGAAGGTGCACATTCAACAGAATTTAACAAAGAGACCAAGTTCCCTGTAGTAGGCTTGATCACTGAGTGGGTAGATGAAACAGGTAACGTGGAAGAGCGTACTGAGAAGTCTGACCTAGGTGGCACAATGCGTCTTGGTTCTCAGCTATGTCACCTTGAGAAAGGGACTAAAGCACGTGAACTGTACGGTAGCGCTACGATCCATGAGCGTCACCGTCACCGTTACGAAGTGAACAATGTGCTTCGTCCGCAAATTGAAAAAGCAGGTCTTAAAGTGTCAGGCCTATCTGCGGACAAGAAGCTAGTGGAAATGATTGAAAACCCAATTCACCCATGGTTTGTTGCGGCTCAGTTCCACCCTGAATTCACATCGACACCTCGCGATGGTCATCCATTGTTTGCAGGGTTCGTGAAGGCTGCGGGCCAGTACTCACGCGGCGAATTCGAGAAGTAAAAAGGATACGGGCAGTGGCGAGGGTTGTGCTGCTGCCTTTTAAATTTGACATTTATATTTGAACGAGAGGAAACATTAATGTCTAAGATCGTTAAAGTTCTAGGTCGTGAAATCATCGACTCACGTGGTAACCCAACTGTAGAAGCTGAAGTTCACCTAGAAGGCGGTTTCGTTGGTATGGCGGCAGCTCCATCTGGCGCTTCTACTGGTTCTCGCGAAGCTCTTGAGCTACGTGACGGTGACAAAGCACGTTTCCTAGGTAAAGGTGTTCTTAAAGCTGTTGAAGCAGTAAATGGTCCAATCGCTGAAGCTCTAGTTGGTAAAGACGCTAAAGATCAAGCTGCAATCGACGCAGTAATGATCGAACTAGACGGCACTGAAAACAAATCTAAGTTCGGTGCGAACGCTATCCTAGCAGTTTCTCTAGCAAACGCTAAAGCTGCTGCAGCTGCGAAAGGCATGCCTCTATACGAGCACATCGCTGAGCTAAACGGCACTCCAGGTCAATTCTCTATGCCTCTACCAATGATGAACATCATCAACGGTGGTGAGCACGCAGACAACAACGTTGACATCCAAGAGTTCATGATCCAACCAGTTGGCGCTAAAACTCTTAAAGAAGGTCTACGTATCGGTGCAGAAGTATTCCACAACCTAGCTAAAGTTCTTAAGTCTAAAGGCTACAGCACTGCAGTTGGTGACGAAGGTGGTTTCGCTCCTAACCTTAAGTCTAACGCTGAAGCTCTAGAAGTTATCGCAGAAGCTGTTGCTGCTGCTGGTTACGAACTAGGTAAAGACGTTACTCTTGCTATGGACTGTGCAGCATCTGAGTTCTTCGACAAAGAAGCTGGCATCTACAACATGAAGGGCGAAGGTAAGACTTTCTCTTCTGAAGAGTTCAACCACTACCTAGCTGAGCTAGCTAACCAATTCCCAATCGTTTCTATCGAAGATGGTCTAGACGAGTCAGATTGGGATGGCTTCAAGCACCAAACTGAACTACTAGGTGACAAGCTTCAACTAGTAGGTGATGACCTATTCGTTACTAACACTAAGATCCTAGCTGAAGGTATCGAGAAAGGCGTTGCTAACTCTATCCTTATCAAGTTCAACCAAATCGGTTCTCTAACTGAGACTCTAGCTGCAATCAAGATGGCTAAAGACGCAGGTTACACAGCAGTAATCTCTCACCGTTCTGGCGAAACTGAAGATGCAACTATCGCTGACCTAGCGGTAGGTACAGCTGCAGGTCAAATCAAGACTGGTTCTATGAGCCGTTCTGACCGTGTTGCTAAGTACAACCAGCTAATCCGTATCGAGGAAGCTCTTGGTGAGCGCGCTCCTTTCAACGGTCTTAAAGAAGTGAAAGGTCAAGCTTAATTCTTAATGAATTAAACTTGGTTTTGTAACTTTAAAACCCTCGCTACGGCGGGGGTTTTTGTTTATAGGCAGGTATTCAATGCTGGTATTTAAGAGCGTTGAGCCGTCCTGACCGTGTTGCTACCATACCTAAAAGAAAGCAACCAGCTTATCCGTATCAAAGAAGCACTAGGTGAGCGTGCTCCTTTCAACGGTCTTAAAGACGTAAAAGGTCAATAATTTCCCTAGGTTTTAAACTTAGCGAATTATTAACTTAAGCTTTGAAAACACCTCGCTTAGGCGAGGTGTTTTTGTATGCGGGATAGAGCGCCGGGCGACGCTAGTTGGCTTTCGTTATCGCATCAATTCGTCGTTTTTCCATCTCTTCACGTATTGCCGCACCTTTGAAACCCTCTTGTATGATGGTTTGCACCTCGACCGATAACGCCGCCTGATACGCGCGCTCAAAGATCGCTTTCTGAGGGTACTCAATATCCTCATGCCCAGTACGACCACGGCTGTCGGCCATACAGCACAGCAAGATGTCGTTTAACCGTTCTGGCTTACGCCAAACATCAAATTTGTTGAGGATCTTGAGTTTGGTTTCCGGCCTAAGCTCGGCGGCGCGGTGAATGTTAGAGTGCTGCTCACATACCATCAGCGCTAGGTCACGGTACTCGTTAGGGACGCGTACACGTTCGCACAGCGCTTTAATCAGCTTCAGCCCAGTATGACAATGCATCTTATGGCTTGGCCATTCGCTTTGAGGAGTAATGCCTTTACCTAGGTCATGGACTTGCGCGGCAAAGCGAACGGTGAGTGAGTCAC
Organism: Vibrio hepatarius; assembly: GCF_011806575.1. GTDB lineage: Bacteria > Pseudomonadota > Gammaproteobacteria > Enterobacterales > Vibrionaceae > Vibrio > Vibrio hepatarius_A. The sequence continues at coordinate 89,167 of NZ_JAATOO010000012.1, read as the reverse complement.
TGAGCAGCGCGGCTTGTTTGGCAACTAAAAGAGTGTGCACGCCGGTATCAACTTCTGGGTGCCACGTCTCTGGTTGAGGTACTCCAAACAGTTGGTCAAGTTCAGGTAACACGATTGCTAACGCGTCACATGCTCTGAGAACTTCAATGAAGACTTGTGGGTCTGGCGTCGCGAGCGACTTATGCCACTCTTGCCAAACGCGTTCTGCGGTCAGGTGCGCCAGTTCACCAGACTCAGCGATGCTGCGCATCAACGCCATCGTTTCATCAGCAACGCGGAAACCAAGGTGCGAAAGTTTAGCCGCAAAGCGGGCGACACGTAGCACGCGAAGTGGGTCTTCGACAAACGCCTCAGAGACATGACGAAGAATGCGATGTTCCAGATCTTGTTGCCCATTATAGGGATCGATGAACGTGCCGTCGGGATGCTGAGCGATCGCGTTGATAGTCAGGTCCCGACGCTGGAGGTCTTCTTCAAGCGTTACATCGGGGGCGAAATAGCATTCGAAACCGGTGTAACCTGCACCGACTTTGCGCTCTGTTCTTGCCAGCGCGTGTTCTTGCTTGGTTTCTGGGTGGAGGAAAACCGGAAAGTCTTTGCCTACTGCGACATAGCCTTGTTTGATCAGCTCATCCGGAGTTGCGCCGACAACAACCCAATCTTTGTCATAAACTTCAATATTTAGCAGTTGATCGCGAACTGCGCCGCCAACGAGGTATCTCTGCACTTAACACGCTCTCATTTATCGCTTTAGAATTGGCTATTATTGTTGTTAATGGTACTTTCCTTATCTATAAATTCCCAGAGACGAAATGCATGTATAAGCAACATTTTGGATTCACAGAGCTGCCGTTTTCGATAGTACCTAACTCTCGTTTTCTCTATCAGAGTCCAAGACACAAGGAAGCGATCTTACGCCTTACCGCCGGACTCGGTGACGGTGGTGGTTTCGCGATGTTGACAGGGGAAGTAGGGACTGGGAAAACCACCGTCGCGCGCGCCATGTTGAGCGCGTTGGACAACAATGTACATGCAGGATTAATCCTCAACCCGACCTTTTCCAATTTAGAGTTGCTTGAAGCGATGTGCGATGAATTCGGCTTGGAGTATCAAGCAGACTCGTCGCTTAAACAGCTAAACCACGTCATCCATGAGTTTCTCCTCAGAAATCACGCTAATGGCATTCAGACCTTATTGGTGATTGATGAAGCGCAGCATTTGTCCGCTGAAGTGCTTGAGCAATTAAGACTGCTGACCAACCTTGAAACAGAAAGCCAGAAGCTACTTAAAGTGCTGTTGATAGGTCAACCTGAGCTGCAGCACAAATTGAAAATGCCGCAACTAAGGCAGCTCGCACAGCGAATTACGGGTCGTTATCACCTCCTGCCCCTCGAAGCATCGGAAACGGCGAATTACATCCGCTTCAGACTCGAACTGGCTGGTGGAGATAAACAGTTATTCAATGCCAAAGCGCTGAAACTCATCGCTCAGCAAACCTCTGGCATTCCCCGCTTAATCAACTTAGTGTGTGATGCCGCGCTGAAGCACGCTTATGGTTTGGGTGAGAATCCACCTAAGTTTTCCAGTGTTCAAGCGGCATGTTATGAGGTGATGAGTTTTCAGGCGAACTTCCAACCGGTCAAGTCACGCAGTGCGAAGCCAGTGTATCTCACTTATACGGCTGCGGCGGTTGTCGGTGCACTGCTCGCAGTGGGCAGCTATCTCTATACCCCTAGATTGATTGAGCCCGCGATGGCGGAGTGGGGCGAGCTGAATTATCCTGTGCAACCTGCGGAGGTCATCGAGAAAGAAGTCTTCCCTGAGTTTCTCGCCCAGCAATTGTCTTTAGCGAGTGACTTTGAAGCCGGGATTGGGGACTTGTATAAAGTATGGGGATTTAAGCCTTCAATGCTCGATAAGCTTTGCTTACAGGAGAACGAAGGCGCATTTAGCTGTGATTCGTTGAGCGGTGATATTCAAACCTTGAGAGCTGCCAATACGCCAGTACTGCTGACTTTAGAGCATGGGGGCGTGAAAAGCTTTGCGGTGCTGTACCGTCTAAATAATCAAGTCGCACAGCTGTTGATTGGTGATAAGAATATCGAGTTGCCACTGGCACGCTTAGACCAGCTTTGGAACGGTGAATACCATCGAATCTGGCGTCGATACTGGCAACAGACTCTCAAAGTCGGTATGAGCGGAGAAGCTATCGCTTTATTGGATGACCGATTATCCCAGGTACTCGGGCAGCCGAATAGCGGCAATAACGTCTATGACCAAGCGCTGAAAGATAAAGTTAAAGCGTTTCAGCGTTGGCAAGGATTGACAGTCGACGGGATTGCAGGAAAGAAAACCCTGCAACGCTTAGAAGAAGTCGCTCAAGTCGATGCACCGACACTGCAAATGGCGGAGGGAATCTAATGTCAAAAGTACTCAAAGCATTAGCGCACTCAGAGCAAGGCTATCAAGCGGCGTCACTTTCTTCGCCTTACCCGGTTTCTCAGCAAGCGAATACACAGCCTCGCGTCAGCAAGTCCTCAATCATATTTCTCTTCTTCGCACCGGCAATAGTGGCGAGTGCGGTGAGCACGTTCCAGATCTATCAATCTAAAATCGACGGTTGGAAAGCCAATCAGCAAGCGGAAACCATTACCGTTGATGTGCCCTTTGTGTACAACGTTAAAGCCTATCCGAGCTTTAGAACGTTGCAAGCCACTTATGAACTGGAAAGCGCCTTAAACCAAGAACTGCCAGTTGTGGCTGCGTCAGAAACGCCACTTACACAGCAGCAACCGACCGCCCAAACCAGCAAAGAGCCTTTGTTCAATGATATTGACTTGTCTCAGCTTTCACCTGAACTCGCGTTACGTGTAGAGGCGGCGTTAGGAGCGTCAGATACGGTTGATGAGGTGAGTGCGTCAAACTTGTCTAATGACGCGGTTAAGTGGCGCGGTAAGCTGCCTGCGATGAACTTTGAAACTCACGTCTATTCCAGTAATCCCAGCAAGCGCTGGGTGAAGGTCAATGGTAACGAATACATAGAAGGTGATTGGATTACCGATCGCGTGCGCTTGGTGAAGATAGAGCAGCAGAGTTGCCAGATCAGTTTCAACGGTGAAACGATACAAGTCCCAGCTTTGTATGAGTGGAAAGGTTAAGCAATAAAAATAAAAAAAGGTCGCCAACTGACGACCTTTTTAATATCGATGTGGGGCGTTTATGCCCAGCCGTTTGGAGAGCGACGTCTGCGCGGCACAATGTGCGGTAGGATAAGACCGAGTAGCAAACCAATACCCGCGACACCACCACCGTACATAAAGTACTTCAGCAATAGGTCGTCTTTTTGCGTGTCTAATTTTGCACGTAGGTTACGAACCTCTGCTTGTGCTTCGGACAGCTTTTTACTCATATCGCTGTAACCTTCTTCCATTTCTGAAATCTGACGGTTACGTGTCTCTAGAGAGTCGACTAGACCAGCTTTCTCTTGGTCAGAGATCGCGCGCGCATTTGCAAGCTTGTCTTTCGTTTCAGCCAGCTCTTTCTCAAGACGAGGGAAACGCGTTGCCATGCTTTCTTGGCGTGTTACGAAGCGGCTTTCAACCCAGCCTTTACGGCCTCGCTCATCTTGAACTTGGCTGTAGCCTGTCTCTTTATTGCTTGAAAGCAGTTTAACTTTATCGCCGGCGTCAACACTGCCGATAATACGATATTGAGCGCTTGGGCCAGAGTGCATGTAAGTAAATAACTTATCAGCAATGTAGCGGTCTTGAGCAAATGCAGCCGGGACGACAAACAATGAAGCCAAAACCAAGCAAACCAGTCTTTTCACGGTAAATCCTTTAACAGTTTTATTGTCTATATCTCGCTAACGCCAAATAGTAAGAATTTTCACGAGTCACTGCAACAAAGAAGGGAGGCAAAGCCTCCCTTTATGCGGTTTTGAGTCAATACTAACAGTGCTCTTACAAATTACTGACGTATTGATTAGGCAAATGACGCCTGAATTGCATAGAAGAATACCACCGCAAGTAGTGCACCAGCAGGTAGCGTTACTACCCAAGATGCCACGATGTTACGTACTACGCCAAGGTTCAGTGCTGCGATACCACGTGCGAAACCAACACCTAATACAGCACCAACCAATGTTTGTGTGGTTGAAATTGGCAGACCAGTACCTGATGCCAATACCACAGTACACGCTGTTGCTAGCTGAGCAGCGAAACCACGGCTAGGCGTTAGTTCTGTGATACCAGTACCAACTGTTGCCATTACTTTATGACCAAGTGTCGCAAGACCAACCACGATACCAAAACCACCTAGCGGAAGAATCCACCACGCAATCGTGCTTTTCGTTGTGATTTCACCCATGTGCTCAACAGTAGATACGACCGCAGAAAGTGGACCAATCGCGTTGGCTACATCGTTTGAACCGTGTGCGAATGCCATCGCACAAGCAGTAATAACCATCAGCACGCTAAAGATGCCTTCAACGCCAGCAAAACCGTGGTCGTCTTCGCGGCTAGCGAATTTCTTCTGGATGTATAAGTAACCACCCACCATTACGATGCCCGATACCACTGCAGAAGCCATCCACGCTTCACCGTTGCTGAGGTGTAGACCAACGTGTTTTAGGCCTTTCTTGATTGTTACTAGCGCGATAACCATAGTGGTGATGAACATGTACACAGGTACAAAACGTTTCGCGTTAATCAGTGGTTTTTCAGTATCAAAGATCAGTCGTTGTGCGCTGACAAAGATAACGTAAGCAAAGAAACCTGAGATAACTGGAGTAATGATCCAGCTACCAACGATGCCTTGAACTGAACCCCAGTCAACCGCTTCTGTACCCACAGACACACACGCAAAACCGATGATCGCACCGATGATTGAGTGAGTTGTTGATACTGGCCAGCCCATGTATGAGGCAAGCAATAGCCACGTACCCGCAGCAAGTAGAGCAGACATCATGCCGTAGACAAGCACGTCAGGTTGAGATGCAAATAGTGATGTTTCGATTACACCTTTACGGATAGTGTCGGTTACTTCACCGCCTGCAAGATATGCACCCGCAAATTCAAAAATCATCGCGATGATGATGGCTTGTTTCACGGTTAGCGCTTTTGAACCTACTGATGTACCCATCGCATTGGCAACGTCATTCGCGCCGATACCGATAGCCATCAAAAAGCCAAAAAGAGCTGCAACAATAATCAGGACAGTGCCGTAGTTCGCAAGGATATCCATCGTAATACCTAGTTGTTGATAACAAGCGGAGCAAATTAGGCACGAAAAAGCCCCTTCGGCGCTTGAGTTATTTATCGCCTAACAGGGGAGTGCAGTTAAAATGCTCTTCGTTATTTGGTTAACTTAAATTTATGAGCGAGACAACATTAGCTCTAGACGCGCACCAACACGTTGCGCCTGATCAGCAATGCCACCTACCCACTCTAAAATTTTGTAAAGGAACATGACATCGATAGGATTCATACCTTCCTCAATCGCCATCAGTTGTTGACGGAGTTGGATTTGCATCGCATCAGTGTCGTCCTCGATTACATCCAGTTGGTGGATCATCTCAGCCACAAGTGTTACTTCACGGCCTTTAAATCCAGTCTCCAGTAACTCATCGAGTTCATTGATAACTTTTTGCGCTTGGTTAGCGGCGTCAAGACAACGCTTAACGTAAGCGATAAAGTTTTCTTGAAGTGGTTCAGGAATGGTCAATTGACGGCCGTAGACACGACCAGCAATATCTTTTGCTAGGTTTGCCAGTTTGTCTTGCTGTGTCAGTAGCTCCAACATGTCGCTACGGTCTACAGGCATAAACAAACCGCGAGGAAGTTTAAGGCGAATTTCGCGCTTTAGAACGTCGGCTTCTTTCTCTAAGTGAGAAATTTGCGCACGAATTTCAGATGCTTTTTCCCAATCACCCTTTGAACTGACTTCAAAGAAGTTGATTAAGTGAGAGCAACATTCGTTCACACACACAACGTGGCGTTGCAAAGGCTTTATAGGGGACTTTGCAAATAACCCCATAATTGTATTTACTGGCATGGTCATTCAACCTAATTAATATAACCTAAAAATAACATACACCAATCTATGGCGAAATGTTGAACGATGGCTATAAAGGCGCGCATGTTAACGCATTAAATCACTCATTAAAACTGTTTTAGATCATCATTCCAACGATATTTCTTTCTTGCCGTGTAGGAAAATTGGCAATATCCTGTTCCTATCTGCTTTGGAAGGTACAACTATGGAAACCGAGATAGAACTGAAGTTTTTTGTTTCTCCTGAATTTTCAGATATTTTAAGAGAGAAAATTGCTCAGGAAAAGGTACTTCAGCACAGTTGTCGTGAGTTAGGAAACACTTACTTCGATACTCCCGATAATTGGTTGCGCCAGCACGACATTGGCTTGCGTATCCGCCGATTTGATGATGTTTACGTGCAAACAGTGAAAACAGCAGGACGTGTCGTTGCCGGGCTTCATCAAAGACCAGAATACAACGCTGAGCATACTGGCAATGAGCCAGAACTCACACTTCACCCAACCGATATCTGGCCAAGCGGCAAAGATATCGAGACCCTGCAAAACGAGCTTACTCCTCTTTTCTCTACCAACTTCACCCGTGAACAATGGCTAATCGGCATGGCCGATGGCAGCCAAGTTGAAGTAGCGTTCGACCAAGGTAAAGTGATCGCCGGAGAAAAAGAAGACCCAATCTGTGAGGTGGAACTAGAACTGAAATCTGGCCAGACGGATGCTCTATTTACGCTCGCGCGTAGCTTCTCCGAGTATGGTGGTATGCGTCTTGGCAACTTAAGCAAAGCGGCCAAAGGTTATCGTCTGGCGATGGACTACCAAGGCGATGAAGTGCAAGAAATGACGCTGGTTGCCACCGACAAGAACGATACGGTTGAGTCTTGCTTCATTAACTCGTTAGAGCACGCGTTGTCTCACTGGCATTACCATGAACAGATTTATGCCGAAAGAGAGTCGATTGACGCACTGCATGAAATCAAAAACTCGGTCAGTTTTATTCGCCAAATCTTAACCGTCTACGGTTCGGTTGTGCCTCGTCGTGCAAGTGCTATCTTGCGACAAGAGCTGAAATGGCTAGAGCAAAGCTTAGAGTGGTTGAAGCAGTACGACTACATCGAAGACTTACTCGACGATAAAGGCCACGCGCTGCGTAAATTGGATGCTCGCAAATTCCTTATCGCCGAGCTGAAACAAGAGCAAGAGTCGCTGCCTACGCGAGAAGAACTGCTAGAGCAGATTCATTCTTCTCGCTACACCGGACTATTGTTGGATTTAAGTCGTTGGATCTTGACTCGCGGCTGGCAGCCTTTCCTCGACGAAAAAGCGCGCGAGAAAATGGCGCTCAACATCGAGCATTTCTCGATTGAACAACTGGATAGAACGTGGGCAGAGCTGATGGAAGTTTTTCCACCAGAGCGCGCACTAACCAGCCAAGACTATATCGACCAGCAATATCACCTGATGCGTAACTTGTATACCGGTGTGAGCTTTGCCAGCATCTTCGATGCAGATGAGCGACTGAGTTTCCGACTTCCTTGGAGTGACCTGCTGCATGGCATTGACGATTTGCTCAAGCTAAAAACACTACATAAACAGGTTGAAAAGCTAGAAGGCGAAGAGAAAGAACAGCTCGAACGCTGGCTATCTCGTCAGGAGAGTTCCATTCTTCATGCGATGGAGCAAACCCGCGTGATATGTATCGAAGCCGAGCCTTATTGGCGCGACTAGAAAGAGTTAAAAAGGGAGCATAACGCTCCCTTTTTTACCGCTTATTGGTTGGCTCAGATCGTTTTTCCAGCTCATCTAAACGCTTCAAGATTAAATCTTGTTTATCCAGTAGCTCTCGAATCATGTGTTCTTTGCGTTCAGAGCGTTCATTCTGCATAGATGTCGGAGAGGTTAGAAAAGAAGTAACCAAACCTGAAATCATACCAAACACCCCCACACCACAGACGATAAGCGCTGCAGCCAAAATTTTACCCGCATCGGTCACTGGATAATGGTCGCCGTATCCGACGGTTGAAATGGTCACCAACGCCCACCACAAGGCGTCAGCGCCATTTTGAATATTGGCATCAGGCGATTTGCTCTCGATAAACAACATCATGCTCGAACCAAGAAAAAGCAGCATCACCAATAAGAAAATAATCGAAGCAAATGTCGCTTCACGGCGGTTGTTGAGCAACTGACGATATAGATTTCGGCTGGAATGTATACCAAAAATGACGCGCAATATTTGCACTAAACGGGCATAACGCAATGGCTCAATCATCGGAATACTGGCAATGAAGTCGATCCAATGTACTTTGATAAATTGCACTCTATCACTCGAACGAATGAGATCTATACCCAGTTGTAGTATGAAAATACTACAGATTATAAAGTCTAAGCCGATAAAAACTTGACGAGTTTCTGGTCGTAATGGAAAAAACAACAAGCCTGAAATCACAAATAGCGCCATAAATGACAGGATTAGTGACAGTAGGCTCATCGGTTTGGTGTCGTCTTTGGTATCATCTTTTTTCATACGAGGCTCGAAATAATTAATAAATGCCGCTGGAACGGTTAGTAAGAGCGAATTCGTTGCGTATTTTGAATCGGTTATAAACCAATATATAAGACTTAGTGGAGAACGAACAATGACCAAAATGGCATTTAAGCCATGGGAGCGCGTAATTACCGACATACGTCTGGTGCCCAAGATGGCGTTACTGATGGTGTTTAGTACCGTGCTGATCATTGCGAAACAGCTTTGGGATGCGAATACTTTTTACGACTCTCTGTTATCAGTGACCGAAAGTGTCGAAGTCGCTCAACAACACTACGACGCCTATTTAGTTCAAGTGGCCTGGCAGACTGGTCTTTTGATCGTCATGTTTGTCACCTTATTGCTGTTTGCCGCGCGCATCATGCTACGCCAGACTCAGTATCTGAACGACGCGATTAAATTGATGGCGGACAAAGACCTTTCAGTGCCGATTCACATGGATTGCAAAGATGAATACGGTGATGTCGCTCGTGAACTGGAAAAAACGCGTAAGCAACTGCAAGACATGATTAAGTTGCAGGTGAGTTCATCGCAAGAGCTTTCAAGCCTGACGGAAGTGATGACGTTAAGCATGTCAGAAACCAAAGAGTCTGCCCAGGAAGAGTTTAACGAAATCGATCAGCTTGCGACGGCAATGAGCGAAATGACTTCAACGGTACAAACCGTCGCTGACCATGCGCAGCAAGCGTCTTCGCTTACCGAGAACGCATCGGGCCAAGCAGTGACCGGTCAGCGTTTTATTCAGGGTACAGTAACGAAAATCAGCGAATTGTCTCAAGATATTTCCGCGTCGGCGCACGCTGTTAACCAAGTTGAAGAGAGCGTTGATTCGATCGGCAGCGTGGTTGGTACCATCCAAGGCATTTCTGAACAAACGAACCTGCTGGCATTAAATGCAGCGATTGAAGCGGCTCGTGCGGGTGAAGCAGGGCGCGGCTTTGCTGTGGTGGCGGATGAAGTTCGTAATCTAGCGCAACGTACTCAACAAGCGACAGTCGAAATTCAAGATATGATTACACAACTGCAATCGAGCGCTAACTCTGCGGTTGGTTTGATGGAAAAGAGTGTGGTTGAGGCTGCGGAAGGGGTAGAGCTAGTCACCAACGCAGGCAGTGAGTTGGATGGCATCGTTGAGCAAGTGAAGCAAATCAACGATATGAACTTCCAGATTGCTACCGCGGCCGGTCAACAGAGCAGTGTTTCGGAAGAGATGAGCCAGAACCTCACCAACGTGCGTGAATTGGTGGAAGCCTCGGTGACGGTGGTGACAGAGTTGCTCGAGACTTCTGAAATCATGCAACAGAACGCGACTGAATTGGATGAGAAAATCACCTCGTTTAAAGTCTAATTCACAGCGATATTCATGAATAAACGCCCACTATCATCCAGTGGGCGTTTTTTATTGCAGCAATTTTGATATAACTAGCCTAAACGCCTATTGATATTGCGGCCAGTCTCTTTATACAAGGAAGATTCATGCTACTGCCAGAAAGCCTCGCCCCTATTTCTCAATCCGCTCTAGAATCCATTCGCCAATCAGCAGATGCACTCAAACATTGGCCTGAATCGCTGCTCACTCAGCTCGACTATGTGGCTGGTTTGAGTCAGTTTGTCGTCGATGTACTCAACACCGATGAACATTTATTGCAGGTGTTGCCAGAGATGTTGCAAGAGACATCGCGCCATAGTGCTTATCGAAAGCGTCTCGCCATTTTGTTGAGTGATTGCCACGACGAAATGTCGGGCCATCGCGTGCTCAGGCAATTCCGTAATCGAGAAATGGTCTATATCGCTTGGCGTGACTTTACCGGTACTTGGTCGCTTGAAGAGAGCTTAGAACATCTTTCTCAACTGGCTGAAGCGATGATCTTTGAAACCTATCAGTGGCAATACAAAGCTTGTTGCGAACTATGGGGCACGCCGTGTAATGCCCAAGGTGACGCGCAACCTATGCTGATTATCGGCATGGGAAAACTAGGTGGCGGTGAACTTAACTTTTCCTCTGATATCGATTTGATTTTCACTTACCCAGAAAACGGTGAAACCCAAGGGACCAGACGCAGTATTGCCAACGCGCAATTCTTTACCCGTTTAGGACAAAGGATCATTAAAGCGCTCGATCAGCAGACGTATGACGGTTTCTGCTACCGAGTCGATATGCGCCTGCGCCCGTTTGGTGACAGTGGCCCGTTGGTGATGAGTTACGCTGCACTGGAAGATTACTATCAAGAGCAGGGGCGTGATTGGGAACGCTACGCAATGGTCAAAGCACGCGTGATGGGCAGCGAAATGTACCCGGAATATCAAGAGCTGCGTCAGATGCTGCGACCATTTGTATTTCGTCGCTACATTGACTTTAGTGCGATTCAATCGCTACGCCGAATGAAGTCGATGATCAGCAGTGAAGTTCGCCGTCGTGGCTTGGTCAATAACATCAAGCTTGGCGCAGGTGGCATCCGTGAAATCGAGTTTATCGCACAAGTGTTCCAACTTATCCGTGGTGGACGAGAGCCAGGGCTTCGCCACCGCAGTCTATTGCTAACCCTCGATGCGATTGAAGAACTCGATTTGCTCGAAGACGGCGGGACTCAACATTTGCGAGACGCTTATAAATTCTTGCGCCGCTTAGAGAACCTGTTGCAAGCCATGGCTGACAAGCAAACCCAGACTCTGCCCGAGAGTAGCGTTGAGCAGTTACAATTGGCGACGGCGATGGGCTATCACGATTGGCAAGGCTTGCTAGCAGATGTACACACGCACATGGACGCGGTTCACCAAGTGTTCAATGGTCTGATCGGTGATGACGAAGAAGAAAGTTCTGACGTCGCGAAGCACTTCCACGAGCTATGGGACATGGCGGAAAAACAAGATGTCATGGAGCATGTGCTAAGCGAAGACATTGGTGCCGAAGAGCCACAAGTGATGGCCAACACGATCATTCAGTTCAAACGCGACTTAGCGAAGAAAACCCTCGGCCCACGCGGACGTGAAGTATTGAATCGCCTGATGCCAAAAGTGTTTGCCGCGATTTACTCTCATCCAGATGCGCAGTTTGGCCTGCCTCGAGTCCTGCATTTGCTGCAAAAGATTGTTACCCGCACCACTTACTTAGAGTTGCTTGATGAGCACGCTGCGGCGTTGACTCAGCTAGTCAGACTATGTACCGCCAGTCCGATGATTTCCGAGCAGCTCGGGCGTTACCCAATCCTGCTTGATGAGCTAATTGACCCGCAGCAGCTCTACAATCCTATCCCGCTGGAAAGTTATCAAACTGAGCTGCGCGATTTTCTTGCCCGTATCCCTGAAGACGATATGGAGCAACAGATGGAAGCGCTGCGCCAGTTTAAGCAAATCTGCATTTTGCGCATTGCCGCTGCCGATATTGCGGGCGTACTTCCTGTGATGAAAGTGAGCGACCACTTAACCTACCTTGCGGAGGCGATAGTTGAGTCAGTGGTCAATCAAGCTTGGCTACAGATGGCAGAAAAATACGGCGAACCTAACCATCTCAAAGACCGTGAAGGTAAAGGTTTTGCCGTGATTGGTTACGGTAAAGTCGGCGGTTGGGAGCTCGGATATAATTCGGATCTAGATATCGTCTTTATGCACGATTGTCCGGTTAGCGCTTATACCGATGGTAAAAAAGAGATCGACGGTCGACAGTTTTATCTGCGCTTGGCCCAGCGCATCATTCATATTTTCTCGACTCGTACCGCATCGGGCATCTTGTATGAAGTCGACACGCGTTTACGCCCATCCGGTGCATCAGGGTTGTTGGTGAGCCCGGCGGAAGCGTTCGATGAATATCAGCACACCGAAGCTTGGACATGGGAGCATCAAGCGCTGGTGCGAGCGAGAATGATTTACGGCGACGAACCATTGCAGCAGAGCTTCGCCCAAACTCGCCACAACGTAATGACCTTAGAGCGCGATGAGAACAAGCTCAAGCAAGAGGTGGTCGATATGCGGATTAAGATGCGTGACCATTTAGGCGGCAAAAAAGCCGATCGCTTTATGCTAAAGCAAGACCCTGGTGGGATCACGGATGTTGAGTTTTTAGCTCAGTATCTGGTGTTACGTTACAGTCACGAGAAGCCAAAGCTGACCCGTTGGAGTGACAATGTGCGGATCTTCGAGTCGATGATTGCACAAGGTGTGATGGACGAAGAACAAGCGATGGCGATTACGCACGCCTACACCGAAATGCGAGACCAAATACATCACAGAAACTTGCTTAATCTTGATGCGGATGTCGCGCTGGATAAGTTTGTTGTTGAACGTGAATTGGTGAGTAAAATTTGGCAGCAATGGCTTGGATAAGCAAGAAATGGACTATCAGCGCTGTTTTATCACATAGCGCTGATAGTGAAGGGTTTAGGGCGCAAAAGTGCTGTGCTAAACTCAGCGCAGATTTAAATTGTGGAGATCGACGATGAAACCAATCCTACCGAACTACAAGGATTCAGGTGTATTGATCATTGGTGACGTAATGCTGGACCGTTACTGGTACGGACCAACAGGTCGCATTTCACCAGAAGCGCCAGTGCCTGTAGTCAAAGTAGAAAATAACGAAGAGCGTCCAGGTGGAGCGGCAAACGTGGCGATGAACATCGCTTCTCTTGGTGGTAACGCGCATATCGTAGGTTTGACGGGCATCGATGAACCAGCTAAAGCCTTGAATGAAACACTGACTTCTTTGAACGTAAAGTGTAATTTCGTGGGCTTGCACAACTATCCAACCATCACCAAGCTACGTGTGATGAGCCGTGGTCAGCAACTGATTCGTCTCGACTTTGAAGACAAGTTTGAGAATGTTGACCCAAACATGATCCTAGAGCGCATGGAACAATCACTGCCGAAAGTGAAAGCAGTGGTATTGTCAGACTACGACAAAGGCGCACTCGAACATGTACAGCTGTTTATTCAGAAAGCGCGTGCGGCAAACGTACCTGTATTTATCGATCCGAAAGGTGCGGATTTCGAACGCTACCGTGGCGCAACATTGTTGACGCCAAATATGGCTGAGTTTGAGCTGGTGGTAGGCAAGGTGAAATCAGACCAAGAGCTGGTTGAGAAAGGCTTGAAGTTGATTGATGATTTTGACTTTGAAGCGCTGCTTGTTACGCGTAGTGAGCATGGTATGACGCTGCTTCGCCGTGGTCAGAAGCCATTCCACCTACCGACTCAAGCGAAAGAAGTTTACGATGTGACTGGTGCGGGTGACACCGTTATCTCGGTACTTGCGGCTTCTGTTGCGGCGGGCAAACCAATGGATGAAGCGTGTGCGCTGGCGAATGCAGCAGCAGGTGTCGTTGTTGGTAAACTGGGTACCTCGACAGTTTCGACCATCGAGTTGGCTGAAGCCGTACACGGTAGCCAAGACACTGACTTTGGTGTGATTGGTGAGAAAGAGCTCATCGAAGCGGTGAAGAAAGCGCAAGCGAAAGGTGAGAAAGTGGTCATGACCAACGGTTGTTTCGACATTCTCCACGCAGGGCACGTGTCTTATCTGAACCATGCTGCGCAATTGGGTGACCGCCTAATCGTCGCGGTAAACACCGATGAGTCGGTGAAGCGTCTTAAAGGACCTGGTCGTCCAGTCAACCCAACGGATCGCCGTATGGCGGTACTAGCGGGTCTTGGTGCGGTTGATTGGGTGGTACCGTTTGGCGAAGATACGCCTCAGCGCTTGATCTCAGAGGTTTTACCGGATCTGTTGGTCAAAGGTGGTGATTACAAGCCGGAAGAGATTGCTGGTGGTAAAGAAGTGATTGCCAATGGCGGCGAGGTTAAAGTGCTGAACTTTGAAGATGGCTGCTCAACGACTGAAATCATTGATGCGATTAAAGGCGGCAAAGGTTAAGTCTTTATCCAATTCTTAGTTAAAACGCCTGCTTGATAGCAGGCGTTTTTATTTGAGCGCGATAAAAAAATGGAGCCCATCGGCTCCATTTTTAGAATCATCTATAGAAGAAACTAGTCTTCTAGGTCGCCACAGAAACGGTAACCTTCACCGTGGATTGTCGCGATGATCTCTGGCGTACCAGATACTGACTCGAAGTGTTTACGGATACGACGAATCGTTACGTCAACAGTACGGTCGTGTGGCTTAAGCTCACGGCCAGTCATTTTCTTCAATAGGTCAGCACGAGTCTGAATCTTGCCCGGGTTTTCACAGAAGTGAAGTAGAGCACGGAACTCAGAACGTGGAAGCTTGTAGCTATCACCGCTTGGGCTTACAAGAGAACGACTGTTGATATCTAGCACCCAACCGTTGAATTCGTACTTCTCAACGCTACGCTTCTCTTCCGTTACCGCACTTGCGTTCATCGAACGGCTTAGTAGGTTACGAGCACGGATGGTTAGCTCACGAGGGTTGAATGGTTTTGTGATGTAATCATCAGCACCAATTTCAAGACCTAGGATCTTGTCAACTTCGTTGTCACGGCCAGTTAAGAACATGAGCGCTACGTTTGCTTGTTCACGAAGCTCGCGAGCAAGTAGTAGGCCATTTTTACCTGGGAGGTTAATGTCCATAATGACCAAGTTTACTTGGTTATCGGACAGCACCTGGTGCATCTCTTCACCGTCACTGGCCTCAAAAACAGCGTATCCCTCTGCTTCAAAAATACTCTTAAGAGTGTTACGAGTTACTTGCTCATCTTCGACAATAAGAATGTGCGGGGTTTGCATTGGCGGTACCTAAACTTGTGAAAAAAATGTGCTAATGGAATAAATTTTAGGCAAAAACATAACACATAGGTAATGTGATGTTGATAATAAACCAAAGATCATAAAATTACACTTTCTTTGGTTGCCCGCCATCCTTGGATTTTTTGTTGCCTTTGAGGCACCCGTTCCTCAATTACTCCATCAGTCGTTGAGGCGGATTTTATAATGTTAACAGCATGCTAACAACGTAGAAGTGTTAATTCCAATCACTTTGTTGATTTATATCAAGAGTTAGAATGTAACAAATATTAATAGTAGCGGTTAAATGTAAAAGTATAGGCCATATGAAGATTGATGCGCAGTTGTGGGCGGCTTACGCTGAACCTTATTTCCGCTTTCAAAGCCCGGTAAAGTGTAGGTGTTTTGCCATTATTACCGCTTGGAACCCGGCGAGTGTTTGGCGGTCGAATGAAGAAAATAATCGAAATAATCGACAGTTAAGACAAGATATCGACCATAATTACTATGTCGATGTACTAGTGGGGGACGAGATATTTTCCTGGGCAGAAGAGAGTTTTGCCGTTGAAGTAAGCCTTCAAAAGGCTGTCGAACTCGGACGAAAATTTGGTCAAAACGCGGTCTATTATGCTGAAAGTGAGGAACTGTTTTTGGTTTCTTGCGACGAAAATGAAACTAAATTAGCGCTTGGAAAGTGGCAGCTACGTTGTAGGTGAAGGATTAACTTGTTATCTCATGGAGGAAAAATGAACGATATAACGCCGGATATTTGCGATAAGCACGAGGATAAAGTGACACTCTTGGCTTTGCCTTTGCAGAATTATGGACGTAAAAGCGCGTTTTATGGCGAGATAGTGACCATCCGTTGCTATCACGATAATTCGAAAGTACGTGAAATGCTAGGGCAAGACGGAACCGGTAAAGTTCTTGTGGTTGACGGTCATGGCTCTTGTCAAAAAGCACTACTTGGCGACCAGTTGGCAATATTAGCTATCGATAATAATTGGGAAGGGGTAATTGTAAATGGCGCTATCCGTGATGCGGCGGCAATGGCAGAGATGGAATTAGGCGTAAAAGCGTTGGGTACCAATCCATTTAAAACACAAAAACGTGGGGCAGGTGATGTCAATATCACTTTGACTATCCATAACCAAATGATTCAACCGGGTGATTACATCTACGCAGATTGGAACGGTGTGTTGATGTCGACAGAAAAGCTCGATTGGGATTAAAAGCGAAAACCCAGTCCAAATTCCACTTCTTGTTGCCACTCTTGATAATCGAGAGTGGCATGTAAGTCCAAATTCTCGGTTAATCTCACTCGGCTTGAGACTTCTGCCGAAATGACTTTCTCGCGTCGGTCGTTGTCGGTTTCATTGCTATACGAGTGCAAGGAGCTGCTAAACGAAATCCTCGGTGACGCTTGAAAACTGACACCACTAAGAAAACCGGTTTCGTTTTCTTGATCGTTGTTGTTGAGTCGAGCCCCGACGTATAAGTCTACGTTGCGAAACAGATTATAAGAGTAGCCGCCGTCGACTTTCCAAGTATCAAAATCGCGTTGGTCATTTTCGCTGGAAAGAAATAGGCGGTGCGAAGAGTGAGCTTGCTGGGAAGGTAATGCGGGCAATTCGGCAGCACATAGCGAGCCAGTAAAAACTAGCGCAAACAGGCTTAGCATCCTTTTCATGTGCCGCTCCTTGTTGTTATTTGTGTTCCCACTGCAGAACTAAGTAAAGCATAAAACTAATGTACTAGTAGTAATTTCTTAATTGAATTTTATGGGTGAATTTGTGCGGGTGCGATTCCAATACTTTAATCAGTGTATACATGGATGTTGTTACGAAACTAAATGTGAATCACATATGGTAAGAACGAAAAATAAAAACTTTTCATTGACTCGTAGTCAGGAAATAAGGTAAACGTATGGGTAAGCAAACACATACACGCACTTAAAGTAAATTATGAATAACCACAGCCTAGTAGTAATGACCACAACCATTATTATTACCGACATCGCACATGTTGGGGCAGGCTGCTAAGCGAAACAAATTCAAAGGAAGGCCTGTATCCGACAAGATACAGGCCTTTTTTTATGCCAATTTAAAAGACATTTGGAGGAAGGGATGCGAGTTTTAAAGTTTGGAGGATCATCATTAGCTGATGCTGATCGCTTTTTAAGAGCGGCGGATATCATTGCTAATAATGCTCAACAGGAAGAAGTAGCTGTCGTATTGTCAGCTCCAGGAAAAACAACAAATAAATTGGTTGCCGTCATCGAAGCGGCGCTAAAAACAGGTGACGCCGAACTCAAAATCGCTGAGCTAGAAGATTCATTTCGCGACCTATTCCAAGACATCAAACAAGTCTTACCAAACCTCGACGGTGCGGGTTACGACCATCAGGTAAAATCGTCTCTAACCCAACTGCGTCAGTTTGTTCACGGCATCAACTTGCTTGGTATGTGCCCAAACAACGTTAATGCACGTATTATCAGCAAGGGTGAGCGCGTTTCTATCCAACTGATGAAAGCAGTACTAGAAGCGAAAGGGCAACCCGCTAGCTTGATTGACCCAGTAGAGTACTTATTTGCACGTGGTGACCATTTAGAAGCGATGGTCGATGTAGAAATCTCGACAGAGAACTTCCGCCAAAATCCGCTTCCTCAAGAGCACGTCAAGATCATGCCGGGCTTCACTGCGGGTAATGACAAAGGCGAGTTGGTTACCCTTGGACGTAACGGTTCTGACTATTCTGCCGCGGTATTAGCAGCGTGTTTACGTGCTGATTGCTGTGAAATCTGGACAGACGTAGACGGTGTATACAACTGTGACCCTCGTTTAGTTGACGATGCTCGTCTGCTGAAATCACTCAGCTACCAAGAGGCGATGGAGCTGTCTTACTTTGGTGCTTCTGTTCTGCACCCGAAAACCATCGCTCCGATTGCCCAGTTCCACATTCCATGTCTGATCAAAAACAGCTTTAACCCACAAGGTGCGGGTACGCTGATCGGTCAGGATACCGGTGAAGATAATCTGGCGATCAAAGGCATCACCACCCTTAGCAACCTGACCATGGTGAACGTTTCTGGTCCGGGTATGAAAGGCATGGTCGGCATGGCAAGTCGCGTATTTGGCGCGATGTCGTCGGCAGGCGTGTCGATTGTACTGATCACTCAGTCATCGTCAGAGTACAGCATCAGTTTCTGTATCGAGTCTGAAGATAAAGCGCTGGCGCAAAAAGCGCTGAGCGATACGTTTGAGCTTGAACTGAAAGATGGTCTGCTAGAGCCAGTCGACTTCATCGATGACGTCGCAATCGTGACGCTAGTCGGTGATGGTATGCGCACCTCTCGTGGTGTGGCGTCTCAGTTCTTCCTTTCTCTAGCAGAAGTGAACGTCAACATCGTTGCGATTGCACAGGGTTCTTCTGAGCGCGCAATTTCAGCGGTTATCCCAGAAGATAAAATCTCTGAAGCGATCAAAGCGTGTCACGAGAACTTGTTTAACTCTAAACACTTCCTTGACGTATTCGTTGTTGGTGTCGGTGGCGTCGGCGGAGAGCTGGTGGACCAAATTGAACGCCAACAAGCGAAGCTGGCAGAGAAAGGCATCGTGCTGCGCGTGTGTGGTCTTGCGAACAGCAAGGGCCTACTGCTCGATAGCAAAGGCTTGCCGTTGGAGCACTGGCGTGATCGCATGCAAGACGCCACCGAAGAGTTTAGCCTTGCGCGTTTGATTTCTTTGGTTCAGCGTAACCACATTATCAACCCGGTACTGGTGGACTGTACATCAAGCGAAGCGATCGCCAATCAGTACACAGATTTTCTTGCCGCGGGTTTCCACGTGGTAACGCCAAATAAGAAAGCCAACACCGCCAGCATGGCGTACTATCACCAGTTACGCGATGTTGCTCGTAGCTCTCGTCGTAAACTCATGTATGAGACAACAGTAGGCGCAGGTCTCCCGGTTATCGAAAACCTGCAGAACCTGATCTCTGCAGGTGATGAGCTGGAACGCTTCAGCGGTATCCTTTCTGGTTCTTTGTCGTACATCTTCGGCAAACTAGATGAAGGCATGACGTTGAGTGAAGCAACCAACATCGCGAAAGAAAATGGCTTTACAGAACCAGACCCGCGTGATGACCTATCAGGTATGGATGTGGCTCGTAAGCTACTGATTCTTGCTCGAGAAGCAGGAATGAACTTAGAGCTTGAAGACGTGATCGTTGACCAAGCATTGCCACCAGGCTTTGATGACTCTGGTAGCGTCGAAGAATTTATGGAGCGTTTGCCACAAGCGGATGCGTACTTTAAAGAGCAGTCTGCATTAGCTGCAGAAGAAGGCAAAGTATTGCGTTACGTGGGTGAAATTGCAGATGGTCAATGCCGAGTGAGTATTGCCGCTGTGGATGAAAACGATCCGATGTTTAAGATCAAGGATGGTGAGAACGCGTTGGCATTCTACAGCCGCTACTACCAGCCAATTCCACTAGTACTACGTGGTTACGGCGCGGGTACTGAAGTAACGGCTGCTGGGGTATTCTCAGATGTGATGCGTACATTAGGTTGGAAACTAGGGGTATAAACAAAATGAGTAGTGGTATGGATGTGGTGGTTTATGCCCCAGCGTCAATTGGTAACGTAAGTGTAGGTTTTGATGTGTTGGGGGCGGCAGTGTCCCCAATCGATGGTACTTTGTTGGGTGACCGTGTGCTGGTGAAATCTGGCAGTGAACCGTTTAGTCTCAAAACCGCAGGCCGCTTTGTGTCTAAATTGCCGGACAACCCAAAAGAAAACATCGTATACGATTGCTGGTTAGTGTTTGCCCGCGAGTTGGATAAGAAAGGCGTCGACTTGTGGCCGCTTGAAATGACACTAGAGAAAAACATGCCGATCGGTTCAGGTTTAGGCTCAAGTGCGTGTTCTATCGTTGCGGCTCTTGACGCTCTGAACCGTTTTCACGGTCAACCACTGAATGAGACAGAACTGCTCGCGTTAATGGGCGAGATGGAAGGCAAAATCTCAGGGGGAGTGCATTACGATAACGTTGCGCCGTGTTACTTAGGTGGCGTGCAGTTGATGTTGGAAGAGCTGGGTATCATCAGCCAAGAAGTACCGTGTTTTGACGACTGGTACTGGGTGATGGCGTATCCGGGCATCAAAGTCTCGACTGCAGAAGCGCGCGAGATCTTACCGTCTCAATACCGTCGCCAAGACATCATCGCTCACGGTCGTCATTTGGCGGGCTTTATCCACGCGTGTCACTCAGGTCAACCTGAGCTTGCAGCAAAAATGATCAAAGACGTGATCGCAGAACCATATCGTGAGAAACTGCTACCTGGCTTCGCTGATGCACGTAAATATGCGGCAACAGCAGGCGCATTGGCAACAGGGATCTCAGGAAGTGGTCCTACGCTATTTAGCATTTGCAAAGAAAAAGATGTCGCTGAGCGAGTTGCTCGCTGGCTAGAACAAAATTACGTACAAAATGAACAAGGATTCGTCCATGTTTGCCGTTTAGACAAACAAGGCTCGATCGTGACAGGAAGTGAGCTATGAAGCTTTACAACATAAAAGAAAATGATGAACAAGTTTCCTTTGGCCAAGCCGTTCGCCAAGGGTTAGGCCGTAATCAAGGTCTATTTTTTCCATCGGAACTACCTAAGTTTGACGATATCGATGCACTGCTAGCAGAAGACTTTGTTTCTCGTAGCACCAAGATTTTATCTGCGTTGATTGGTGATGAGTTATCGCAAGACCAAGTGAACTCACTGGTTGATGCGGCGTTCCAATTCCCAGCTCCGATTAAATCAGTGAAAGATGGCGTGTATGCGCTAGAGCTGTTCCATGGTCCAACGCTTGCGTTTAAAGACTTTGGCGGCCGCTTTATGGCGCAATCGCTAGCCGCGGTTTCCGATGGCGGTAAAATCACTATCTTAACAGCGACGTCTGGTGACACAGGTGCAGCCGTTGCACACGCTTTCTACGGTATGGAAGACATCAATGTGGTGATCCTATACCCGAAAGGCAAGATCAGCCCACTACAGGAAAAATTGTTCTGTACGCTAGGTAAGAACATTCACACAGTGGCGATCAACGGTGACTTTGACGCGTGTCAGGCTCTGGTTAAACAGGCATTCGACGATGCAGCACTCCGTGAAGAGATCGGCTTGAACTCGGCTAACTCGATCAACATCAGCCGTTTGATGGCGCAAATCTGCTACTACTTCGAAGCAGCAGCGCAGATGAGTAAGCAAGAGCGTGAAAATCTCGTTGTATCAGTACCAAGTGGTAACTTCGGTAACCTAACTGCGGGTCTACTCGCTAAAGTGCTTGGTCTACCAATTAAACGCTTTATTGCCGCAACTAACGCGAACGATACAGTGCCTCGCTACCTAGAGACAGGTAAGTGGGAGCCGAAGCCAACCGTCGCAACAACGTCTAACGCGATGGATGTGAGTCAGCCAAACAACTGGCCGCGTATCGAAGAGCTATGCCGCGTAAAAGAGTGGGGCTTAGAAACATTAGGTAAAGGTGCGGTTTCAGACCAGCAGAGCGCTGAGTCAGTGAAATCATTGTTTGACCAAGGTTACCTATGTGAACCGCACGGTGCGATCGCATACCGTGTGTTGGAAGAACAGCTTCAAGAAGGTGAGACTGGTCTGTTCCTATGTACCGCTCACCCGGCGAAATTCAAAGAAGTGGTTGACGATATCTTAGGTTCTGACATTGAGCTGCCAGCACCGCTAGCGAAACACGCAGCGATGGAACTGTTGTCAGAAGAGCTAGATAACGACTTTGATGCGCTGAAACAAGTATTGCGTCGCGTACAAAAGTAATCGATATGATGGCAAAAAAGGTCGCTTAGGCGACCTTTTTTATTGGTTTGATTTTGTTTAGCGATTCAATGCAAATGTCGGCAGCGACAAGTGCCAGCGAATTGCACCTAAGCGTATCAACAAGGTCGAAAATACCCCAGCCAAGAACGCGGTATCATTATCGTATCCCATCGCCAGCGCAGTCGTGTGGAAAACGCCACCGATAATACATGCCGTCGCGTACACTTCGCTTCGCAGCACCATTGGCACTTCGCGCGCTAAAACGTCACGAATGATGCCACCACCACAGCCAGTGATTACCCCCATGATGACCGCCACTAGCGCTGAATCTTGGAATATCATCGATTTTTCAACGCCGATACCGACAAACACCGCCAGTCCGATCGCATCGCAAACCGGTAAGATCCACCAACGCAGCCTTGTCGGACGTCGAATGATGATCATTGTCGCAAGGCAGGTGAGTAATATGACCCATAAGTAGTTGGTATCGGTGATCCAAAATACCGGCGTTGCGCCCAACGCCATATCGCGAATGGTTCCGCCACCAATCGCAGTGACACTGCCTAAAACGGCAACACCAAATGGATCCATCTTTAATCGCCCGGCCAGTAACACGCCGGAAATAGCAAAAATTGCAGTACCAAAAAGGTCGATGCTATAGAGCAGCATTGAATCCATGTGGGTAAAATCTCATACAAAATAGGTAGTAGTAAAATGCCGGCTGATATCCAGCAGGCAGGGTTATTAATTCACGTTTGTTCGCGCCGATTCCAGATAATCACACACCTGTTCTATCGCCTTTAGAGTCCGTGGCGTCGGGCGGTTAATCCAATCTGAGTTTAGTTGCCAAACGTGGTTGTTTTCGACCGCAGTCAACTGCGAACGCCACGCTTGCCACATGTTGCCGTTTTTAATCGCGTGCTCAGAGGTAAAGATAACGTCTGGATTGTTGACGATGACCTGTTCTGAACTGACTTGCGGATAAGGCGCCGGGCTTTTCTCAAACACATTCACACCGCCACAAAATTCAAACACTTCGCTTGGCCACTTACCTTGCGCAACCGTGATAATTGGCTGTTCGCTCAGTTGGTAAAAATAGCGTACGGGTTGGTCAGTGTGGTAGCGTTTTTTCAGATTTTTGAGGGAATTTCGGTATTTTCTGGCCGCATTCTGCCCAATCGATGGATCGTCAGCGTATTGACTTAGTTGCTCGATATTGTGGGCAATATCTTGTAAAGAGGACGTTTGAGAGTAGTAGATCTTAAAACCGAACTGCTTGAGCTTATCTAACTCTCGCATCGGGTTGCCTGACGGCCAAGCGATGATCAGATCGGGTTGTAGCGCGATAATACGCTCGATCTTGATGCCTTGATAATTGGCGACTTTCTCAATCTTAAGTGCTTCTGGCGGATAGTCGCTGCGTTCACTGACGGCGACAAGCTTATCGCCAAGACCTGCGGCAAAGGCAATTTCCGTTGCGTGAGGCGCTAAGCTAACGATGCGTTCGACAGGCTTTGCACTGACAATACATGGCAGCAACAGTACCAATAGGTAACACAGTTTTTTCATCTAGATCCCTTGATAAACCGCTGCCATGAGTGCGCTTTGGATCAGAATCCACGCCAACATGCGCCAAGCCAACAGTTTTTGTACTTGAGCCATATGCAGCGCAGACGGGGCAATGCGTCCACCAAGTTTGGCGCGAACCGATTTCTTACCGTCGTAAATCGCGGGACCACCCAACGATAGTTCCAGTTTTGCGCCGACCGATACCAGCAACCATGAAGGGCCAGGTAATGGCCACGATGCCGATTGTTGTTTGATTAATGTCATCACCGCACGAGACTTATTGCCAATGGCCACCATCAAGGCCAACAGGCGCAATGGGATAAAATCGAGCAAGGCGACGATGCGAATAGCTGGAATACCAAACGGTGAAAACTGTACACGAGAAGGAGACCAAGCTCGGGCCAGCTCTACCGACATTCGATAGACAAATGCTGCAACGCCACCACCGAACGCGTACCAAAATAATACGCCGAACACGTTTCGCCCGTAGGACATAATTAACGTCTCGGTTCCAGCTTTTCCTAACCCTAGTAGGGAAAGCGATTCCGTTGAACGGTTGACCACAGGTTTCAGCAACATTTTGGCCTGCTCTTTATCTTCGCGTGCAAGCGCCGCAACAAATTGAGCGCTGAACTTGTCGGTGTTACGCCAGTCGATGGCAAGGAGCAAAAACGCCAGTTCAAACAACTGTGGCTGCCAAACGAGAGGTTTAAGCGCGAAGATAACGATTACCATCGGCACCATCATTAACAGCCAAGCTAACGAACCGGAAATAAGGCTTTGTGAGTAGCTGTTGTTCGTGTTGACTTTTTGTGCCAGCAGCTCAGCAAATTTATGCCATAAAATGGCGGGGTGAGCTTCACGAGGGAAGGGCAGAATTACATGACACAATAAAGCGCCCCACATGACGAGGAGCGCTCCGTTTGAGTAGAGTAGGTTGAACAAATCTTCCATGATGTGCGTTCGTCTTACTTAAGTAACTCAACCATTTTGAAGACCATTTCTGACGAGCTTTGTGCTGCTAGAGGTAAGAACTCTTCAAAGCTCATTGGAGACTCTTTGTCTGCTACGTCAGAGATTGCGCGAACCACAACAAACGGTACGTTGAATTGGTGGCAAGTTTGCGCGATAGCTGATGCTTCCATCTCAACCGCGATAACCGAAGGGAAGTGAGTACGGATAAACGCTTGACGCTCAGCAGTGCAGACAAATGCATCGCCAGTACAGATTAGGCCGCGTACTGCGTGTTTGTCGTCCATTTGCTCGAGTGCTTGCTCGGCAACGTTCATTAGCTTTTCGTCTGCTAGGAATGCCGCTGGTTGTTGTGCCATTTGCCCCATTTCGTAACCAAATGCGGTTACATCAGCATCGTGGTGACGAACTTCCGTCGAGATCACGACATCACCAAGGTTTAAGCTTGAGTCGAAACCGCCAGCAGAGCCCGTGTTGATCACAACATCAGGTTGGTATTCATCTAATAAGATAGTTGTACCAATCGCCGCTGCTACTTTACCGATACCTGATTGAAGCAGAACTACGTCTACGCCATTAAGTTGACCAGAGAAGAAAGTACAACCTGCTTTAGTCACAGTTTGGCAGTTTTCAATAGCTTGTTTAAGGATGGAAACTTCTTGTTCCATTGCACCAATGATGCCGATTTTCATAGTGAATCCTGTTTGTTCAATTAGGTATTTCTTTTAGGTCGCTAAGTGTACCAGAAAACACGCAAGTTCCTAGAAAATACCTATTGCTTAACCTCTGCTCATCCCATATAATCCGCGCTTCGCGTAGTGGCTGAATCAGAGATTGGCTGCTACAACTTTAAACCTACTCTTATTAGGAGAGAATTATGTCTCTGAATGCAGAAACTAAAGCAGCAATCGTTGCAGAATACGCACAAGGCGAAGGCGACACTGGTTCACCAGAAGTTCAAGTAGCTCTACTTACAGCTTCTATCAACCACCTACAAGGTCACTTCAAAGCACACAAAGGCGATCACCACAGCCGTCGTGGTCTTCTACGTATGGTTTCTCGTCGTCGTAAGCTTCTAGATTACCTAAAAGGTAAAAACCTAGCTCGCTACCAAGACCTAATCAAACGTCTAGGCCTACGTCGCTAATCAGCGACTGCATAGCAGTTTGTCTAAAAAGGGGCTTTATGCCCCTTTTTTGTTGGCTAAATTTAGCCAAATGTCATTCTTGCCGTTATAATACGCACGGCTAAATCCCAAACGTCGGGATTTTCATCAAAAGCTCATTGCATTACAGTCACCTCGTCGACCAAAAGGTCGCGGCTATTAAAAAGAAATTTCGTTGAGTTTCTTTTCACTAGTCGCGATTCGTAATGCTTCGAGTGTTAATTAACACACTCTGGGTGCCGATATATTGGTGTACTCAGAAGCAAGGAATAATAATGTTCGAAAAACCAGTTGTTAAAACGTTCCAGTACGGTAATCACACGGTTACTCTAGAAACTGGCGTTATTGCACGTCAAGCTACTGCAGCAGTTATGGTCACAATGGATGATACGTCTGTATTCGTATCTGTTGTAGGTAAAAAAGAAGCCGTTGCAGGTCAAGACTTCTTCCCACTAACGGTTAACTACCAAGAGCGTACATACGCTGCAGGTAAAATCCCTGGTGGTTTCTTTAAGCGTGAAGGTCGTCCATCTGAAGGCGAAACGCTGACAGCTCGTCTAATCGACCGCCCAATCCGTCCGTTATTCCCAGACGCGTTTAAAAACGAAGTTCAGGTTATCGCGACAGTAATGTCTGTAAACCCAGATGTTCAGCCAGATATCGTTACCATGATCGGTACTTCTGCTGCTCTTGCTATCTCTGGTATCCCATTCAACGGTCCTATCGGTGCGGCACGTGTTGGTCATATCGATGGTCAACTTGTACTTAACCCTAGCCAAACTGAACTAGAAACTTCTAAGCTTGATCTTGTGGTTGCAGGTACAGAGTCAGCAGTACTGATGGTTGAATCAGAAGCAGACAACCTAACTGAAGAAGAAATGCTAGCAGCGGTTGTTTACGGCCATGATCAACAACAAGTTGCTATTAAAGCAATCAACGAATTCAAAGCAGAAGTTGCAACTCCTGCTTGGGATTGGGTTGCTCCTGCAGAAAACACAGTGCTTAAAACTAAGATCGCTGAGTTAGCAGAAGCTAAGCTTGTTGAGGCTTACCAAATCACTGAGAAAATGTCTCGTTACGACCGTATCCATGAGATCGCAGCGGAAGTAAATGAAGTTCTTCTTGCTGAAGACCCTGAAGCCGATACAAAAGAAATCCACACTATCTTCCATGATCTAGAGAAGACAGTGGTACGTAGCCGTATTATCGCGGGTAACCCTCGTATTGATGGTCGTGAGAAAGACATGGTTCGTGCACTAGATGTTCGCACTGGTGTTCTTCCTCGTACACACGGCAGCGCGCTATTCACTCGTGGTGAAACTCAGGCTATCGTTACGGCAACTCTAGGTACTCAGCGTGATGCGCAAATCATCGATGAGTTGACTGGTGAGCGTAAAGATCACTTCCTACTACACTACAACTTCCCTCCATACTGTGTGGGCGAGACTGGTTTTGTAGGTTCTCCTAAGCGTCGTGAAATCGGTCACGGTAAATTGGCGAAGCGCGGTATTGCTGCAGTGATGCCGTCTGTGGATGAGTTCCCATACACAGTACGTGTTGTGTCGGAAATCACTGAATCTAACGGTTCATCTTCAATGGCTTCTGTATGTGGTACTTCTCTTGCGCTTATGGATGCAGGTGTGCCAATCAAGTCTTCTGTTGCGGGTATCGCGATGGGCCTTGTGAAAGAAGGCGATGACTTCGTTGTACTTTCTGACATTCTTGGTGACGAAGACCACCTAGGTGATATGGACTTTAAAGTAGCAGGTACTAACACTGGTATTACTGCACTTCAAATGGACATCAAGATCGAAGGTATCACTAAAGAGATCATGCAAATTGCGCTTAACCAAGCTCAAGGCGCACGCAAGCACATCCTATCTGTAATGGATGAAGCAATCTCTGGTGCTCGTGACGATATCTCTGAATTTGCTCCGCGTATTCACACAATGAAGATCAGCTCAGAGAAGATCAAAGACGTTATCGGTAAAGGCGGTGCAGTTATCCGTGCGCTAACTGAAGAGACGGGTACCACTATCGAAATCGAAGACGACGGTACAATCAAGATTGCTGCAACTGAAGGTACAGCTGCGAAAGAAGCAATCCGTCGTATCGAAGAAATCACAGCAGAAGTTGAAGTAGGCCGCATCTACACAGGTAAAGTTGCTCGTCTAGCTGACTTCGGTGCATTCGTTACTATTCTTCCAGGTAAAGATGGTCTGGTACACATCTCTCAAATCGCTGACAAGCGTGTAGAGAAAGTGTCTGACTACCTAGCTGAAGGTCAAGAAGTTCAAGTTAAAGTTCTTGAGATTGACCGTCAGGGCCGTGTTCGTCTAAGTATGAAAGAAGCGGTAGAGAAGACAGAAGAAGCAGCGGCTGAAGAAAAGCCTGCATCTGACGCATAATGGTTTAACCGTAAGCCCACTTTGTGGATTAGCTTATTAGGTTAAAAGCATGTATAAAGGGAGCCATTGGCTCCCTTTTTTTATATGCGGATGATGCTAAGCTAGACTTAGCAACAGGAGTATCGAACTGTGAAATGGTTTCAAACCGCGACGCTTAGTCTTGCTGTATTAGTGACCGCTGGCTGTGCCTCAAATTCTAGTAACAATGCTGAATGGCTATACCCGCCGATGGCTGTGCCGTTGCAAGCGAGTGTTCAGCAAGAAGTACAAATCGCCCGACTAGGGCAGTTATTACAACGTCCAGACCTCAAGAATGAGGTTCGTGCCAAGATGTTTTACGAACGTGGCAGCTACTATGATAGTGTTGGCCTACGTGATTTGGCTCGTTTGGATTATAAGCAATCTTTGGCTATTAACCCACTTCAACCTGATCTCTATAACCTACTGGGTGTGCACTTTACTCAGGTAGGGGATTTCGATGCAGCGTATGATGCATTTGGTTCCACGCTTGAGCTTGATCCGTCGAATTCTTATGCTGAACGCAACCGTGCGATTGCCCTGTACTATGGTGACCGTCTGCCTTTAGCGATGGAAGACATGCAAAAGAACTACGCGCAGGATCCAGAAGACCCATTCCGTGCTCTGTGGTTGTATTTGATTGAATCAGAAGTTGATCCGATCAAAGCGCGCGAGCGTCTGATGGCAAGCTATCAACAACGCAATGAGCAATGGGGTTGGGTGTTAGTCGCGATCTCATTAGGTGAAGTGTCAGAAGCCAACGCGTTCAAAGCGATCCTACAAGGTACGCGAGATAACACCTTGTTAGCTCAAAGGCTGACTGAAGCCTACTTCTACTTGGGTAAGCGTTACCAGCGTGAAGGTGATTTTGCCAGTGCGATTTCGCTCTACAAGTTAGCGATTTCTTTCAACGTTTATGAATACGTTGAACATCGATACGCATTTCTAGAGCTCACGCGCATCTATAACCAAGTACAAGAAGAGCAGCTTGCGAGAGCGAAAAGCCAACAACAGCAAGCCGCCAAGTAGTTATATTTGACATGCTCAAAGCCACCGCAACAAGCGGTGGCTTTTTTATTATCTTGTCGCTAGAATAGTTAGTCTTGCTAACTAAGTTGATCATTATGACTCTAGAAAACAGTTTGATCGAGCTAGAGCGTTTCTGCGCAATAGCGTGGCG
Source organism: Vibrio hepatarius (assembly GCF_011806575.1). Lineage (GTDB taxonomy): Bacteria > Pseudomonadota > Gammaproteobacteria > Enterobacterales > Vibrionaceae > Vibrio > Vibrio hepatarius_A. The sequence continues at coordinate 59,728 of NZ_JAATOO010000012.1, read as the reverse complement.
CGTCTATGCCAAGGAAGATCCACTTTCGTCGTTGAGCTTCAACGAGTTCGATTACTTGCGGGTGATCCAAGATTTCTCTGATGGCATTCGCATTACCGATTTGGCAGAAGAGATGAAAGTGACTAAACCATCAGCGTCTAACATGGTTGCTAGACTGCAGAAGAAAGGCTTAGTTCAGCGGGTTTCGTGTCCGGAGGATGGGCGCTCAAAGCGCGTTGTCCTGACAGAAAAAGTGATAAAGGATTTATCTTTAGAGCAAGAAGTTTACCGAACGATTGCGCAAGCAATGAATCGAAACTTGGATGTCGAAGAAGCAAGGCAGCTTGTCTACTTATTGGAAAAGTCGTTAAACAACTAAAATTTATCTATTTAGTTAGCCTGGCTAACTTTTGGTGTGAGTATGCAAATATCCATATACAAGCAGTTTTGGCGTTATACCATCCCGACTGTCGCAGCAATGCTGGTCAACGGGTTGTACCAAATCGTAGATGGTATTTTTATTGGCCGTTACGTCGGGGCGGATGGTCTGGCAGGCATCAACGTTGCGTGGCCAGTGATCGGGGCGATCCTCGGGATCGGTATGCTGGTGGGCGTCGGTACGGGGGCTTTGACGTCGATTCGCCAAGGTGAAAAAGATGCACTTGGCGCAAAACAGGTGTTGATGACAGGGTTATTGTTACTGCTGCTAATCACACCGATTGTTGCGATAACATTATGGCTGTTCGCCGAAAACTTCCTAATCTGGCAGGGTGCGCAGGGGCGTGTTTTTGAGCTTGGTTTACAGTACCTCGATATCCTGATTGCTGGGTGTGTATTTACCCTTGGATCGATTGCGATGCCATTCCTACTGCGCAACGATGAAAGCCCGAAATTGGCCACTATGCTGATGATGGTCGGTGCGGTAATCAACATCGTTTTAGACTATGTATTTATCGCTTGGTTGGATTGGGAATTGACCGGTGCTGCGATTGCGACGGCAATTGCGCAGATGACGGTGACCGCGCTTGGTATCTCGTATTTCTTCTCACCACGCGCAAATTTACGTCTGAAAGTCGCTGACTTTGAGTTTCGCTTTACCGCGATTCCGCAGATCTTCACCATCGGTGTTTCAAGCTTTTTTATGTATGCCTATGGTTCGGTGATGGTGGCATTGCATAACGGGTTGTTTACCGAATATGGTGATCAATTGATGATCGGTGCGTATGCGATCTTGGGGTATATCGTAACCGTTTATTACCTTGCTGCTGAAGGCATTGCTAACGGCATGCAGCCACTGGCAAGCTATAACCACGGCGCGAAACACGTTGAGAACATTAAGAAGTTACTCAAAGTGGCAATGGTTTCGTCTATCTCACTTGGTGTTATTTTTGTCGTGTTGCTGAACGTGTTTCCTTACCAGTTCGTCTCGGTGTTTAACTCCGAGAGCCACGAATTAGTCGACTACACGGTGACGGGAATTCAGTTGCATCTATTTGCGTTGGCACTGGATGGCTTCTTAGTAGTGACAGCTGCGTATTACCAAGCGATCAATAGTGGCAGTAAGGCAATGTTTGTCACTATGGGTAATATGCTTATCCAGCTGCCGTTCTTGTACATCATGCCAAAACTGTATGGTGTCACTGGTATTTGGCTCGCTTATCCTTTGTCGAATATCGCGTTGAGTGTGATAGTAGCGGTAATGCTTTATAACGATGTAAAGCGTTATCAGATGCGAACGATACAAGCCACGATATGAAGAAAGTGATATGAAAAAAGGGCTCTTAGGAGCCCTTTCTGTTAGTGGTTAGAGAGTTTTGACTTCTAAGCCCGCGAGTTGGTGCCAATAGCCGTTACATTGACGGCTAGCCATCGGTTCTGGGTGTGAGCCCGATTCGTTAGCACGGAACTTATCCAATTCAGAGAGCGTCTCTACACCTAATGGGCTTAAGCGAACAACATCGACTAGTCCTTTCATGCTTGGTAAGTCGTTGATTAGGTTGTAGCAGTAACCAGACTGAGTCTGAATGCCGTTAAGGTTAAATACTTCTTGACCTTCTTGGCTGCTGACCTGAATTCCAGTCGGGTACTTAATACAACAAGTCTCGCAGTCGTCCTTGGCTTTGTTTTCGGCGCGAGCGGTAAAGCAGCGGGCTGAATAGGCGAGAGGCAGATAGCCGTGACTAAATACCTCGACTTCAAACTGATTTTTAATCCCGAGTTGTTCACATTGATTTAATACGTTGCTGAGCCACTCGCGTGACAACTCTACCGGCATACACCAGCGTGTCATGCCTTGTTTTAGGAACAGGTTTAGCGTGTGGGCGTTGTAGGTATTCACCGCAGGTCCAACAATAAACGGCACTTTCTTATCTGCTGCCAGTTGAATCGCCGAGACGTCATTAGCTTCAATCGCGAAATCGCCGTTATCGATGTATTTCTTCATTACGTTGACTTCGCTCGGCGCTTCAAGCAAAGCCATTGTAGAAAGCACCACTTGTTTACCTGCGCTCCTTAATTCTTTGGCAATATCAAACCAATGCGCTGGCTTCATTTCACGGCGTTTGGAGCACACGCTCTCTCCGAGGTAAACGATATCTGCTGAGCTGTTGGCCGCTTGCTGGTAAAACGCTTCGACATCTTGCTTTGGCCAAAAGTAGAGTAGTGGGCCTAACGCGTATTTCATGTTGTTTTCCATTGTTACCTCTACTGCCATTTACGGTGGTAAGCACCGAGAGTGGTTTGAGTGCCCTCGGAGACGTTTGCTAGTGCGGCATCCCATGCGGCTTCAACTTGGTACGCTTCAGGATTTGCTTGGTAGCGGTCGATTGCGGCGCGCCAAGTACGAGTTACTTGTTCAACATAGGCAGGACTGCGTTGGCGACCTTCTATCTTGACCGACGCAACATTAGCCGCAAACAGTTCTGGCAGCATCGAGAGTGTGTTCAAACTGGTGGGCTCTTCCAACGCGTGGTAGCGTTTTTTCTCACCGTCTAACTCGGCGATAAAACGACCTTTACACAATGTCGGGTATCCTGCATTTTCACCAGCACTGTAGCGGTCGATCAGGATATCGTTCAGACGAGACTCTAAACCCTGCTCGGTTTCTTGCCAGCGCACGTATTTGGCTGGTGAGCACGCGCCTACGGTGTTAGGAGATTCGCCTGTCATGTAAGACGATAGGTAGCAACGTCCCTCTGACATGATGCACAGGCTACCAAAGGCAAAGACTTCAAGTTCGACATCGCTGGTGATATTACGAGATAACTGTTTAACCTGATGAATCGATAGGACGCGCGGCAGAACCACACGTTTAACGTTGAAGTTGTTCTTGTAGAACTCGATTGCAGGTACGTTGGTCGCAGAGGCTTGTACCGACAAATGCAGCTCTAAATCTGGGTGTTTACGTGCGGCGTAATCGAGTACCGCAATATCTGCAACGATCAGTGCATCCACCCCATTATCCGCAGCTCGGTCTACCGCATCTGTCCAGCGCTCGAATCCATCTGGGTGGGCAAAGGTGTTGAGTGCCACATGGATTTTTTTGTCGTGATCGTGGGTGTACTGCACCGCTTTTTCTAACTTTTTACCGGTGAAGTTTAACCCCGCAAAATGGCGCGCGTTGGTATCATCTTTAAATCCGATGTAGACCGCGTCAGCACCGCAATCAATGGCGGTTTTTAGGGCAGGTAAGTTTCCTGCTGGGCATAGGAGTTCCATTGCTTTCTACCAGACTATCTCTTCAAAGTGCCCCGCATTTTATGAAGAATTATGAATGGCAAATTTGATGTAAGGCAGGTTTAAGTGAGTTTCTTGGTTAAATACTCAATTGGAGTTAGCTTTTATGGCGGCGGTTCTGGGCGAACAGTTCTTCCACTTCTTGTTTCGGTTGAGGTCTATAGAAATGGAAACCTTGGATTGAATGGCAGTTGAGATTTGACAGCAGAGTTGCTTGCTGCTGAGTTTCTACACCTTCGGCGACGACAGTCAGGTTGAGTGATTTACCTAGGTTGATGATGTTTTCGATCACCGTGACCTGCTTTGGTAACGTATCTAGGTCGCTAATAAACGCGCGGTCGATCTTCAGCTCGTCAATGGGGAAGCGTGCTAAATAAGAGAGCGACGAATAGCCAGTACCAAAGTCATCGATCGAAAGTGAGAAACCTAACTTCTTGATCGCATTGAGCATTTGAATCGTGTGTTCGCTGTCACTCATGACCGCACTTTCGGTCAGTTCGAAAGTGATGCAACTGGAATCTAGTTCGGTGGTACGGAGCAGTTTCTCCATGTAATCGATCAGTTTCGGGTTGCCGAACTGTTCTGGCGATAAGTTGATCGCAACACGGCCCGGTAATATCCCTTGGATTTTCCAACGCTTAACTGTGTTGAATACTTCACGCATCACCACTCGGCCTAGGTGCTCGATCAATCCGGCTCTCTCTGCGACAGGAATAAACGCACTCGGACTGATATAACCTTCTACCGGGTGTTTCCAACGGATCAGCGCTTCAGCACCATTAATGCTGAAGTCACGTGCGTTGACCTTAGGTTGATACCAAACCTCTAAACCATTTTGTTGCAGCGCTTTTTGTAATTCGATCTCGAGCCATAAACGCATACGCGCTTCTTTATTCATTTGATCGTTGAACTTGATCAGACGATTACGACCTCGATCTTTGGCTTCGTACATCGCAGTGTCAGCATTTTGCAGCAAAATACGCGCGTCGTTGCCGTCGCCGGGGTAGGCGACACTACCAATCGAACACGCAAGTCGCTTGCTAAAATGGTGTAGATCGAAAGGTTGGTTGATCAGCGAGATAATTCGTTCTGACAACATTTCAGCCATACGGTTGTTGTCAGGTTCTGGCAGGATGATGCCAAACTCATCGCCTCCTAAATGCCCTAGTATTGCTTTATTTGGTAAAAGGCGCTTAAGACGAGATGAGACTTCTTTGATGACCTTGTCACCGATGTGGTGGCCGAGTGAGTCGTTAATGTTCTTAAAGTTATCAATATCTAAATAGAGCATGATCAACGGTGTTTCGTTGTGAATCAGTTGCTCTAGACGCTTAGTGAAGCCAAATCGATTGTACAAGCCTGTAAGAGAGTCGATATTGACGTCTTCATGCGATTTTTTCGTCAAAATCTTTGGCGTATCTTCCGCATCTTGAATTAACACCAGTTGGGAACTGCTGCCTAGGACGAGTGTATTGTCGGCGTTGAGCAGCACTTTACGCTCAAAACCGCAGCGAGGTCCTGTCAGGCAAGTTAGCGGCGCTTCGCCCAATGTCTCTGCAAATGAGGTCGGGAAAACTGTTTTGGTCTTTTCATCAATGAATAGGCGTGAAAGGTTTTCACCTAATAAATCTTGAATCGAATCAAAGCCTAATAAACGGATGGCAGCAGGGTTTGATGAAATGATGCAGTCATCTTCAACCAACAATAGACCGTCAGGCAGCAGTGTTGTCAGCGTGGAGTATTTACCTTCCGACTCTTCTAAAGAGCGGATCAGAATATGCTTTTCGGAAGTATCGATGGCGTGAAAAATGACGTGCTCGACGCATTCATCATTTTCTATCGGTGACAAACTAAAGTGCAGACTGGTTTCGAGGTCGATTTCACCTAGGGTGATTTCCGCTTCGAGTGTTTCACCACCAAAAGCGCGCTCATAATAAGGTTTGAGCAGATCGTAAAACTGTTCACCAAGGATCTGTGTATCACGCATGCCGACCAGTTCGTCTGCTGCTAAGCCTGAAATGTCGCAATAGCGCCCATTAACCAACGTATAGTTATGTTGGCGATCCAGTATGGCAAAGAAAAATGGGCTGTTAGCCGTAATTTTTGTAAACCAGTGCTGTAACTGTTGCGATAGCATTCAGGAGTTACCAATTTCCATAAGGGCTGTGAAATCCATAAGTTTGAGGATTACCTTGACCTAACAATATAGCTGGCATTTATTAGTTATTAAAGACTTAGCCGGTTAACGTCGATTCTTTGATAAATGACAGGTATCGACCTGTGAACATCTACTATGATGTGTGGTTACTATTAACAAAGTAACGGATAATTCGCGTGATTAACAAGATTCGCACTCAACTAGTTCAAAATGCCGCTTCAATTTTGCGATCTCCAGTCCACTTATTGCCTCAATCTGTACAAAAAAAAGCCTTACTTGAGGGGCTGAAAATGGCGTTCAAAGAAGCGTTGGAAGACGGTGACTTCGAATTCCTTGAAGGTAAGTGGTTAAAGGTCTCTGTGGTCGATATGCGCCTGGATTGGTATGTCAGTTACGAAGATGAAAAGCTGATTGTGGCAGACCAAGCTCAAAAAGAAGATGTGTCGTTTAGCGGTAACCTGAATGATTTAGTGCTGATCGCAGGGCGTAAAGAAGACCCAGACACACTGTTTTTCCAGCGTCGTCTTTCTATTGAAGGAGATACGGAGTTGGGCTTAGAAGTGAAGAACCTGATGGACAGTGTTGATCTTGAAGCAATGCCAAAGCCGTTGCAAACTTTGTTAAATCAACTAGCCGACTTTGTATATAAAGGCTTACAATCGCCTTCCACACAAAGTGAGGTAGTAAATGCTTATTCGAACTGAAGCTCCGGCCGATATCCTTGCCGTTGACCAATTATTGAAATCTGCTTTTGAAACAGAAGCGGAAGCGAACTTAGTCATGAAACTAAGAGAAAACGGACATCGCACACTATCTCTGGTCGCGGCCGATGATAACGGTGAAGTCGTAGGATACGCGCTGTTTAGCCCAGTCACACTCGATGGTCAAGATGACAGTTGGCAAGGTCTCGCGCCATTAGCGGTGAAAGAAGAGTATCGTCGTCAAGGTGTAGCGAAGCAATTGGTAGAAGAAGCGTTTGCCTCTTTGAAAGAGCTGGGTTATCCAGCTTGTGTTGTGCTTGGCGATCCAAACTACTATGGCCGCTTCGGTTTTGTTGCAAGCGAAAAGCACAATATGCGTTGCCGCTGGGAAGTGCCAGCTGGTGCGTTTCAGGTGATTGCGCTGCGTGATGGCGAGTTTAATGGTCGTAGCGGCTTAATTGAATATTGCCCTGAGTTTTCTGAACTTTAATAAAGTTCTCGATTCCGGTGCTGGGTGAGTAATCGCAGCGGCACCAAACACGACAAACTAGCCCTAGTGCGAGTCATAGACGGATAAAAGTGAGTTTTTGTCCTTTTTTTGACCGTTTGACGCTGTTAGTATGTTTTTTTAGTAATTATCTCTTGTCAGCGTTAGAGCGTTTCGCTAGTATTGCTCCGCCTTCGTTAAGGAGGTCGCTAGCCTTGTTCTGAAATGTTATTTCGAGCGGCGCTGGCTCAACAATTTGGAACATAGGTGGAAATAATGTTTACAGTTCTACTTGTGATTTACCTGTTGGCAGCGATTGGTGTAATCGGCCTAGTGTTGATTCAACAAGGTAAAGGCGCAGATATGGGAGCCTCATTCGGTGCAGGCGCATCAAACACAGTGTTTGGCGCAAGCGGCTCAGGAAACTTCCTAACCCGAATGACTGCAATTTTTGCAACAGCATTTTTTGTTATCAGCCTAGTATTAGGTAACATGTCAACTCATAAAACTGAATCTCAGTGGGTTGACCCGACTCAAGGTCAAGTTATCGAACAAGCTGATAGCGTGAGTGAAGTTCCAGCTCAAGAGAGCAGCGAAATTCCTCAATAAGCTAAAGATTTAGCTGCCGAGATGGTGAAATTGGTAGACACGCTAGCATGAGGTGCTAGTGCCTTAGGTGTGAGGGTTCGAGTCCCTCTCTCGGCACCATTGATTTACAAACTTGTAAAACACCTTGTAGAGCGCGTATAATGCTCGGCAAGTCGGACGCGGGGTGGAGCAGCTTGGTAGCTCGTCGGGCTCATAACCCGAAGGTCGTCGGTTCAAATCCGGCCCCCGCAACCAATCTTCTTTTTCTTTTATAGAAGAGTAGATGTGGACAAGTTTGCACAGTGTCAGCACTGTGAGTTAAGTAACTTTGATACTTAACACATCAGGGTCCAGCAACAAAAAACCCCGACTATATCGGGGTTTTTTGTTATCTAAATTTCCTTACTGAGAAATTTAGAGAGTGCTTGGAATTTAAATTGGGCTCTGAGCCCTTTTTTTGTTTCTGGGGTGGTTTAAATGACTGGTTTAGAAAGACAACTTACTGAAATGCTTGAAGCTCCAGTAGCGGCATCAGGTTATGAGTTAGTTGGATTAGAATTTATTCGCGCAGGCGAACATTCAACGCTACGTATCTATATTGACCACGAAAACGGCATTACAGTCGATGACTGTGCGGAAGTTAGCCATCAGGTCAGTGCTGTTATGGACGTTGAAGATCCAATCACTGTGGCTTACAACCTAGAAGTGTCTTCTCCAGGTTTAGAAAGACCACTTTTCAAAGCTGCACATTATGAGCAATTCGTTGGTCATGAGGTAAACATCGTTTTGAAAATGGCTGTTGGTAACCGCCGCAAGTGGAAAGGTGTTATCCATTCTGTGGATGGTGAGACGGTCACTGTTACCGTTGATGGTAATGATGAAGAGTTTGCATTAAGCAACATTTCTAAAGCTAACCTGATCCCTAAATTTTAAGCAGAGTCTTAGAGGCTATTTAAAATGAGTAAAGAAATTTTAGCGGTAGCAGAAGCGGTATCGAATGAAAAAGCGGTACCTCGCGAGCGAATCTTTGAAGCACTAGAAATCGCACTAGCTACATCTACAAAGAAAAAGCACGAAATCGAAATCGATGTACGTGTAGAAATCGACCGTAAAACGGGTGAATTCGTTACTTTCCGTCGTTGGTTGGTGGTTGAAGAGGTTGAGCATCCAACCAAAGAGATTTCTCTTGATGCAGCACGTTACGACGATGATTCAATCGAGTTAGGTGATTACATTGAAGATGAAATCGAATCTGTAACATTTGACCGTATTACGACGCAAACAGCGAAGCAAGTTATCGTACAAAAAGTACGTGAAGCTGAGCGTGCGCAAATCGTAGAACAGTTTATCGACAACGAAGGTGAGCTAGTAACAGGTGTGGTTAAGAAAGTTAACCGTGACACTGTGGTACTAGACCTAGGCAACAACGCAGAAGCGGTAATCCTACGTGATGACCAACTTCCACGCGAAAACTTCCGCCCAGGCGACCGTGTACGTGGTCTGCTATACCGTGTAGCACCAGAAGCTCGTGGCTTCCAGCTATTCATTACTCGTTCTAAGCCTGAAATGCTTGCTGAACTGTTCCGCGTTGAAGTACCAGAAATCGCAGAAGAGATCATCGAACTGAAAGGTGCAGCACGCGATCCAGGTTCACGCGCTAAAATTGCAGTGAAGACTAACGACAAACGTATCGACCCTGTAGGTGCGTGTGTTGGTATGCGTGGCGCACGTGTACAAGCGGTTTCTGGTGAACTAGGTGGCGAGCGTATCGATATCGTTCTTTGGGACGATAACCCAGCGCAATTCGTTATCAACGCAATGGCTCCAGCAGACGTTGCTTCTATCATCGTTGATGAAGACGCACACGCAATGGACATCGCGGTAGAAGCGGACAATCTAGCGCAAGCTATCGGTCGTAACGGTCAAAACGTACGTCTAGCATCTCAACTTACAGGTTGGGAACTAAACGTCATGACTGTCGAAGATCTTCAGAAGAAGCATGTTGAAGAATCTCAAGCTGCGATTGAAAGCTTCATGAAACACCTAGATATTGAAGAAGACTTTGCTCAACTGTTGGTTGAAGAAGGCTTCTCTACTCTAGAAGAAGTAGCGTACGTTCCAGTTAACGAGCTGCTAGAAGTAGACGGGTTAGATGAAGACCTAGTTGAAGAACTACGTAATCGTGCAAAAAATGCACTTACAACTCTAGCTCTTGCGCGAGAAGAGTCTTATGAAGGTGTTGAGCCAGCTGAAGACCTACTTGCTCTTGAAGGCTTAGAGCGTGAGATGGCATTCAAACTGGCGGCTAAAGGTGTAGTAACACTAGAAGATCTAGCTGACCAGGGTATTGATGATATTGAAGATATTGAAGGTCTAACCGAAGAACGTGCTGGCGAGCTAATCATGGCTGCTCGTAACATCTGTTGGTTCGGCGAAGACGCATAATTTTTCAGCAAGGAGGAAGCGGCATGACACAAATTACTGTTAAGGCACTGAGTGAAGAAATTGGTACACCAGTGGACCGCTTATTAGAACAACTTGCTGATGCTGGTATGAAGAAAGCAAGTGGTGATCAGGTTTCTGATGATGAAAAGCAGAAACTACTGACTCACCTAAAGAAAGAGCACGGTGACACTTCTGGTGAAACCGAGCCTACTCGCTTAACTCTCCAGCGTAAAACTCGCAGCACACTCAGCGTTAATGCTGGTGGCGGCAAGAGTAAGGATGTTCAAGTAGAAGTACGCAAAAAGCGAACTTATGTTAAACGCAGCATTATCGAAGATGACGCAAAACGCGAAGCTGAGGAAGCAGCGAAGCGTGAGGCTGAAGAGCTAGCAAAACGTGAAGCTGCAGAGAAAGCACAACGCGAGGCTGAAGAGAAAGCGAAACGAGAAGCGGATGCAAAACGTGACGCTGAAGAAAAAGCCAAACGCGTACAAGCTGATAAGGCTAAGAAAGACATGAATGCAAAAAATGCGGATGCTAATACGCAAGCTAAGAAAGAAGCTGACGAACTAAAACGTCGTCAGGAAGAAGAAGCGAAGCGCAAAGCTGAACAAGAAGCGGCAAAGCTTGTTGAAGAGGCGCGCAAACTAGCTGAAGAAAACGAAGCTCGTTGGACTGAAGAAGAAAAGAAAAAGAAAGAGTTAGAGAACTCTGACTACCACGTAACGACTTCTACTTATGCACGTGAAGCTGAAGATGCGGCTGACCGTAAAGAAGAAGGTGGCCGTCGCAAGAAGAAGAAGAAAGCGGCGGGTAATGATGACCAATCTCGTGGTGGTCGTAACCAACGAGGCGGTAAAGGTCGTAACAATCGCGGTAAACTTGCTAAACCAACTTCTATGCAACATGGCTTTGATAAAACAGCGACCGTTGCAAAACAAGACGTTGTTATCGGTGAAACTATCGTAGTTTCTGAACTGGCAAGCAAAATGTCAGTGAAAGGCACTGAAGTCATCAAAGTGATGATGAAGATGGGCGCAATGGCGACTATCAACCAGGTTATCGACCAAGAAACAGCAGCACTAGTTGCGGAAGAAATGGGTCACAAGGTAATTCTGCGTAAAGAGAACGAGCTAGAAGAAGCAGTACTAGCGGATCGTGATAGCGATGCCGTTGCTGAAAGCCGTGCTCCAGTTGTAACTATCATGGGTCACGTTGACCATGGTAAAACATCGACTCTAGACTACATTCGTAAAGCACACGTTGCTTCAGGCGAAGCTGGTGGTATTACACAGCACATTGGTGCATACCACGTTGAAACTGAAAACGGCATGATCACCTTCCTTGATACTCCTGGACACGCAGCGTTTACTGCTATGCGTGCTCGTGGTGCTCAGGCGACAGATATTGTTGTTCTTGTTGTTGCAGCAGATGATGGTGTAATGCCACAAACAATCGAAGCGATCCAGCACGCGAAAGCGGCGGGTGTACCTCTGATCGTTGCAGTGAACAAGATCGATAAAGAAGATGCGAACCCAGATAACGTTAAGAACGAGCTAGCTCAATACGACGTTATTCCTGAAGAGTGGGGCGGTGAGAACATGTTCGTTCACATCTCTGCGAAACAGGGTACTAACATCGATGGTCTGCTAGAAACAATCCTTCTTCAAGCTGAGGTTCTGGAACTGACTGCGGTTAAAGAAGGCATGGCTTCTGGTGTAGTAGTAGAATCTCGCCTAGATAAAGGTCGTGGTCCAGTTGCAACAGTACTTGTTCAATCAGGTACGTTACACAAAGGCGATATCGTACTTTGTGGCCAAGAATACGGACGTGTTCGTGCAATGCGCGACGAGAACGGCCAAGAAGTAACGAGCGCAGGTCCTTCAATCCCAGTAGAGATTCTAGGTCTGTCAGGTGTGCCAGCTTCTGGTGACGAAGCAACTGTTGTTCGTGACGAGCGTAAAGCGCGTGAAGTTGCTAACTATCGTCAAGGTAAATTCCGTGATGTTAAACTAGCACGTCAACAGAAAGCTAAACTAGAGAACATGTTCTCTAACATGACTGCTGGTGAAGTTGCTGAGCTAAATGTTGTACTAAAAGCTGACGTACAAGGTTCTGTAGAAGCAATCGCAGATTCACTACGTAAGCTTTCAACAGAAGAAGTGAAAGTGAACATCGTTGGCTCTGGTGTCGGTGGTATTACGGAAACTGATGCTGTTCTAGCCGCAGCGTCTAACGCTATTATCCTTGGTTTCAACGTTCGTGCAGATGCATCAGCTCGCCGTACTGTTGAAAACGAAAACCTAGATCTACGTTACTACTCAATCATCTACCAGCTAATCGATGAAGTGAAACAAGCGATGGGCGGTATGCTTGCTCCAGAATTCAAGCAAGAGATCATTGGTCTTGCTGAAGTTCGTGACGTATTTAAGTCGCCGAAACTTGGTGCAATCGCAGGTTGTATGGTTACTGAAGGTCTGATTAAGCGTAACAACCCAATTCGTGTTCTACGTGAAAACGTAGTTATCTACGAAGGTGAACTAGAGTCACTACGTCGCTTTAAAGATGACGTTCAAGAAGTTAAGAACGGCTACGAATGTGGTATCGGCGTTAAGAACTACAATGACGTTCGCGTTGGTGACCAAATCGAAGTCTTCGAAACAGTGGAAATTAAACGTACACTGGACTAATTGACTAAAATTACTCACGATATCTGATAAAGATGAAGTGGTAATTGGTTGTTGAATACACCATGGGGGGCTGGGTTGACCATCCCCCCATTCTTTCTATTTGTGAGAAAAGATATGTCAAAAGAATTTAGCCGCACGCAGCGCGTATCTCAGCAGCTGCAAAAAGAATTGGCGATGATCCTGCAACGTGAAGTGCGTGATTCTCGTCTTGGTATGGTAACGATCTCGGACGTTGAGGTCTCTCGTGACCTAGCATACGCGAAAGTATTTGTGACTTTCCTATGTGTTGGCGAGCAAACGCCTGAGTCTTGTTTAGAAGCGTTGCGTGAGCACGAAGTCCACATCCGTATGATGTTGGGCAAGCGCATTCGTCTGCGTCTGACGCCTGAAATTCGTTTCTACTACGACAACACTTTGGTTGAAGGTATGCGTATGTCTAACCTTGTGACAGAAGTGGTCAGCACTGACAAGAAAAAGCAAAAAGATGCTGGTCGTGAGGACGAGGAATAATGGCTCGTCGTCGTAAAGGGCGTCCTATCGATGGTGTGATCCTGCTGGATAAACCTACCGGGATTTCATCTAACGACGCACTGCAAAAAGTAAAGCGTATTTATTTTGCTGAAAAAGCAGGCCATACCGGCGCACTTGACCCTTTGGCGACGGGTATGTTGCCAATTTGTCTTGGTGAAGCGACCAAGTTCTCGCAGTTTTTGCTCGATTCAGATAAACGCTACCGAGTGATCGCTAAACTGGGCGAACGTACCAATACGTCAGACTCTGACGGTGAAGTGGTCGAGACACGCCCAGTTGATGTCGACCTGACTAAACTCGAAGCGTGCATCGATAAGTTCCGTGGAGAATCGGACCAAATCCCATCGATGTTCTCGGCGCTTAAATACCAAGGCAAGCCTCTTTATGAGTACGCTCGTCAAGGCATTGAAGTACCGCGTGAATCGCGCAAAATCACCGTTTACGAGATCGTTCTGCATCGCTTTGAAGGCGATGAAGTTGAGATGGAAGTACACTGCTCAAAAGGTACTTACATTCGTACTATCGTCGACGATTTGGGTGAGATGCTGGGTTGTGGTGCTCACGTGACTATGCTGCGTCGCACTGCGGTGGCTAAGTACCCATACGAAAAGATGGTAACGCTAGAGCAACTGAACGAGCTATTAGAGCAAGCGCATCGTGAAGAAAAAGCGCCACGTGAACTGCTCGACCCACTTCTGATGCCAATGGATACCGCGGTTGAAGATTTACCAGAAGTTAATTTGATTCCTGATTTAGCGAACATGGTTCAACATGGACAACCGGTACAGGTATTCGGTGCGCCGACGGAAGGTCCTGTTCGCCTGACTATGGGTGAAGAAAAGCTATTTATCGGTGTGGGTGAGATGAACGATGACGGTAAGATTGCGCCTAAGCGCCTTGTCGTATTTCGTGATTAAACCTCGTTTATTCAGAACAAATAAAAACCGAAGCGTAGGCTTCGGTTTTTTTATGGCTATTGAATCAAGCCTTGTTCGCTCAGTAGTGTTCTTAGTTGTTCGGCGCGCTTTCGGTTGACGCCAAAGTCAGAATAGCCGACCCGGGACGCTGAACGAACGATTAACTGTCCATCGTGGATACGCAGTTCTAAGTCATCGACAAAACGCATAATTCTAGATGTGCATTCAATGCGCAGGTAGCCGTCGTCCTTCACCGCGGTTTTGGTACCAGGGAGTTGAAGTGCGGTCTGTTCTACTTTGTCGATATTGGCATCGAGAGTCAGGGTAAATGGAGCAAGGGCAAATTGTTCACGTTCGTCTTGTGTCGAGACACAGTTAGGCTTGTCGCCACATGGTGTCATCGTGCGGTCGGTCATGGTCGATACTCCTTGGCTACAGGCGGTGAGTGCGAACAATGAAAGAGCGAGGAGAGCGGGTCGTTTCATCATTGATGTCCTTATTCTGGTTTAGCCTTATTATAGAGCGCAACGCTAATAATAGATCAAATAAAAAGGCTGATGTATGTACATCAGCCTTTGTAACGTCTTGCTTATCTTGATGCTTTACACTTCAAGGTAATCCATAATGCCTTCTGCCGCTTTTCGACCTTCGTCAATGGCGGTGACCACCAAATCTGAACCACGAACCGCATCACCGCCAGCGAAGATTTTCGCGTTGCTGGTTTGATACATAAACTCTTGCTCAACAGGCGCTTTGATGCGTCCCCATTGGTCTAGATCGACACCATACGGTTCTAACCATTCCATTTTGTGTGGTTGGAAACCAAAGGCCATGATCACCACGTTAGCGTCAAGTACATGTTCACTACCCGCTACTGGCTCTGGACGGCGGCGACCCGCTTCATCCGGCTCACCAAGCGCAGTTTTCACGACTTTCACCCCAGTCACTTGGCCTGAAGCATTGACTTCGATACCCAGCGGTTGAAGGTTAAACATAAAGTTTACGCCTTCTTCTTTCGCGTTTTTCACCTCACGGCGAGAGCCAGGCATGTTGGCTTCGTCGCGACGGTAAGCACAGATTACGTTGGACGCTCCTTGACGAACTGAAGTACGTACGCAGTCCATCGCGGTATCACCACCACCAAGCACGACGACTTTCTTACCTGCCATATCGATAAATGGCTGGTCATCTTTGAGGTTCATTACCTTATAGGTGTTGGAAATCAAGAAAGGCAGTGCGTCGTAAACACCTGTCGCATCTTCGTTTGGCAAACCTGCACGCATGTATTTGTAAGTGCCGACGCCCAAGAATACCGCATCGTATTCATCGATAAGATCCTGCATTTGCACGTCTTTACCGACCTCAACATTCATGCGGAACTCCACACCCATCTCACTGAATACGCGGCGACGGTTTTCCATTACACCTTTCTCGAGCTTGAAAGACGGGATACCGAACGTCAGTAGGCCGCCGATCTCAGGGTAGCGGTCAAATACCACTGGCTTGACGCCGTTACGTACAAGAACATCCGCGGCGGCAAGGCCTGCGGGGCCAGCACCGATGATCGCGACTTTCTTATCGGTCCATTCCACTTTTGACATGTCTGGTTTCCAGCCCATTTCAAAAGCTTTATCGGTAATGTATTTCTCGATATTACCGATGGTGACCGCACCAAAGTCGTCGTTCAGCGTACACGAACCTTCACACAGGCGGTCTTGCGGACACACTCGACCACATACTTCGGGCAAGCTATTGGTTTGGTGAGAAAGCTCCACCGCTTCTAAAATACGCCCCTCATTGGCAAGTTTGAGCCATTGAGGAATGTAGTTGTGAACTGGACACTTCCATTCACAATAAGGGTTGCCACAGTCTAAGCAGCGGTCCGCCTGAGCGGTTGCTTGTTGCTTGGTAAAAGGTTCATAGATTTCAACGAATTCGATCTTACGTACCTTGATGGGTTTTTTCGCAGGATCTACGCGCTGTACATCGATAAATTGGTATACGTTCTGGCTCATGATTCAGACATCCTCCATGATTACTGTGCTTGAACGCGTAGTTCTGCTGCGCTACGACTTTGATGGCCTAACAGCGTGTTGAGATCCGCTGCTTGTGGTTTCACTAGATAGAACTTTGGAATCCATTCATCAAAGTTCGCTAGGATATTCTCTGCGTAAGAAGAGCCAGTCTCCTCAAGGTGTTCGGCGATCAAGCCGCGCAAGTGTTCTTGATGAATGTACAACTCAGACAATGAGATCGCTTCGACCGATTCGTTGTTGACGCGACCAGTAAAGTCATCGTTTTTGTCCAGTACGTAAGCGAAACCGCCTGTCATACCTGCGCCAAAGTTCACGCCTGTCGCACCAAGAATCGCGACAATACCACCCGTCATGTATTCACATGCGTTATCGCCAGCGCCTTCGATCACCGCGATAGTACCGGAGTTACGTACGCCAAAACGCTCACCAGCGGTACCCGCTGCGAACAGTTTGCCGCCCGTTGCACCGTACAGACAAGTGTTACCGATGATCGTCGCTTCATTGCATTTGAACGCCGTACCTAGGTGTGGTTTGATGACAATCTTACCACCTGCCATACCTTTGCCGACGTAGTCGTTCGCGTCGCCAGTCAGATACAGTTCCACGCCACCTGCATTCCACACACCGAATGACTGACCAGCAGTACCGTCGAGGTAGATCTTGATTGGTGATGCCGCCATGCCTTGGTTGCCATAGCGCTTGGCAATTTCACCGGATAGACGTGCACCGACCGAGCGGTCTGTGTTGATGACTTTGTAGAAGTAGCTTGCCGATTGTCTAGCCTCTACCGAAGCAAGCGCGTCTTCAACCATTTTCTGGTTTAGTTCGGCTTTATCAAACGGTTGGTTTGGCTCACTCCAAAACAGCGGATGGCCTTCTGGTGATACTGGTGCTTCCAAAATATTGGACAGATCAAGCTTCGACTGTTTTGCCGTCATACCTTGCACCGTTTCTAACAAATCGGTGCGACCAATTAAGTCTGTCAGCTTTTCAACGCCTAGCTCTGCGAGCAACTCGCGAACTTCTTCAGCTAGGCCTGTGAAGTAGTTGATCACCATTTCTGGTAAACCTTTGAAGAACTCTTTACGCAATGTTTCGTCTTGAGTCGCAACGCCCGTCGCACAGTTGTTAAGGTGACAGATACGTAGGAACTTACATCCCATCGCCACCATAGGCGCAGTACCAAAACCGAAACTCTCGGCACCGAGAATGGCGGCTTTTACTACGTCTAAGCCTGTTTTAAGACCACCATCTACCTGAAGACGGATTTTATGGCGTAGGCCGTTGGAAACCAGTGCCTGTTGCGTTTCAGCTAAGCCAAGCTCCCACGGACAACCTGCATATTTTACAGATGTAAGTGGGCTTGCCGCTGTACCACCATCGTAACCTGAGATGGTAATCAAGTCGGCGTACGCTTTTGCTACACCCGTCGCAATCGTACCGACACCTGGCTCAGATACCAGCTTCACTGAGACGAGTGCTTGCGGGTTTACCTGTTTCAAATCGAAAATTAGCTGGGCTAGATCTTCAATCGAGTAAATGTCATGGTGCGGAGGAGGGGAAATCAGAGTCACACCTTGCACTGAGTAACGCAGCTTAGCGATCTCCGCGGTCACTTTATGACCTGGAAGCTGACCACCTTCGCCCGGTTTCGCCCCTTGGGCGACTTTAATCTGCAGCACGTCGGCGTTAGTTAGGTAATGAGGTGTCACGCCGAAACGGCCTGAAGCGATTTGCTTAATACGTGAATTGCGCTCGGTACCAAAGCGACGTGGGTCTTCACCACCTTCACCAGAGTTGGAGTAGCCGCCTAAGCGGTTCATTGCCATTGCCAGTGCTTCGTGCGCTTCAGGGCTCAAAGCTCCGATTGACATTGCTGCTGAGTCAAAGCGTTTGAACAAGTCAGTTGCTGGCTCAATTTTTTCCAGTGGCAGTGGTTGGTCGGACTTTTTCAACTTCATCATATCGCGCAGCATCGCAATAGGTCGTTGGTTAACTTGTTTTGCAAAGCTTTTATAGTCTGCGCTTTCGCCCGATTTTACCGCAGTTTGTAGCGTGCCGACCACATCTGGGTTGTAGGCGTGGTATTCGCCGCCATGAACGTATTTCAGTAGACCGCCGTGTTCAATCGCTTTACGTTTTGCCCATGCTTTGCGTGACAAGTTGAACAGGTCTTGTTGGAAATCTTCAAAACCAGCACCTTGGATACGAGTGGTAACACCAGTAAAACATAGGTCGACCACATCTTGGCTAAGACCAACGGCTTCAAACAATTGTGAGCAGCGGTAAGACGCCACGGTAGAAATACCCATTTTTGACATGATCTTGTACAGACCTTTGTTGATGCCGTATTGGTAGTTCTGCATCACGTCACGGTAGCTCTTGTCGAGTGCACCATCGTCAATGAGTTTGCCTAGCGCTTCGTACGCAAGGTATGGATACACCGCTGTTGCACCAAAGCCGAGTAGTACTGCAAACTGGTGTGGGTCGCGCGCGGTTGCGGTTTCCACAATGATGTTCGCGTCACAACGCAGGTTTTCTTCGATTAGACGAGTCTGTACTGCGCCTACGGCCATCGCCGCTGGGATAGGTAATTTTCCTTTAACCAGAGCGCGATCAGAGAGTACGACTAGTACTGTGCCTTCACGTACCACTTGGGTCGCTTGGTCACATAGATCTGTGAGCGCTTGTTTGAGGTCTTTCTCACTCGGATCGTAGTTGATATCGAGAATGGTATTGCGATAGTGCGCATCCGCCAGCTCCAGTAGTTGCTGCATATCAGAGTAAAGCAGTACTGGAGAGTCAAACGTCACACGATGTGCGTGTCCATCGGTTTCACAGAAGACATTCATCTCCTGACCGATGCTGGTCGCCAGTGACATCACGTGTTTTTCACGTAACGGGTCAATCGGTGGGTTGGTTACCTGAGCAAATTTCTGGCGGAAGTAATCGGTCACCAGACGCTCTTTCGATGAAAGTACTGCCATCGGCGTATCGTCACCCATTGAGCCGACCGCTTCTTGCCCCATATCACCGAGTACTCGCAGCACTTGATCGACTTCTTCGTTGGTCATCGCAAACTGCTTTTGGTAAGTCTTGAGCAGGTCGCTATCAAAGTTTCGTTCACCAACTTGGTTTTCTGGCAATTCAGAAAACGGTTTGAGCTTATGGACGTTGTTTTCCATCCACTCGCGGTAAGGGTGACGGCCTTTGAGGTCGTTATCGATCTCGCTTGACTGCCACAACTTACCACGACGCGTATCGACAACCAGTAATTCGCCAGGACCCACTCGTCCTTTTTCGGCGACCTCATCAGGCGCGTAATCCCAAATACCGACTTCAGAAGCGAGCGTAATTAGCTTGTCCTTGGTGATCACATATCGTGCAGGGCGAAGACCGTTACGGTCTAAGTTACACGCTGCGTAACGACCATCAGAGAGGACAATCCCCGCAGGGCCATCCCACGGTTCCATGTGCTTTGAGTTAAAGTCATAGAAAGCGCGCAAATCGGCGTCCATGTCTGGGTGATTTTGCCACGCAGGCGGAACCAGCATACGCATCGCACGGAAGATATCCATGCCGCCAGCTAAGAACAAGTCGAGCATATTATCCAGACTTGACGAATCCGAGCCGGTCTCGTTGACAAATGGCGCAGCGGTTTGCAAGTCTGGCAACAGTGGCGAGGAAAACTTGTAGGCGCGAGCGCGAGCCCATTGGCGGTTACCTTCGATCGTATTGATTTCACCGTTGTGCGCTAAATAACGGAACGGTTGAGCCAATGGCCAACGAGGTTGGGTATTGGTTGAAAAACGTTGGTGGAACAAACAGATAGCAGATTCCATGCGTAGGTCAGCCAAGTCTAAGTAGAAGCGCGGTAAGTCGGCTGGCATACATAGACCTTTATAGACTATCACTTGAGTCGAAAGGCTACAGATATAAAAATCGCTGTCATCAGTGATTTGTTTTTCAATGCGTCGGCGTGCGATATACAAGCGACGTTCAATGTCTCGCTCACGCCATCCTGCGGGAGCGGAAATGAAGACTTGCTGGATATTGGGTAAAGAGTTAAGTGCAATCGGGCCTAGCACTTCCGCGTTAGTTGGCACTTCTCGCCAACCGGCGATAGTCAGAGTTTCTTGAGCTAACTCTTTGTTAATAATATCTTTTGAAGATTGAGCCTTAACCGGGTCTGGGCTAAAGAAAATCATACCTACGGCGTATTGTTTGCCTAGGTTGAAACCGTTTTCTTCCGCGATAAGGCGTAAATATGAGTCGGGCTTTTGTAGTAGTAGACCACAGCCATCACCGGTTTTACCGTCCGCAGCGATACCGCCACGGTGGGTCATGCGGTCAAGAGCCGAGATTGCGGTTCGAACCAGTTTATGGCTCGGTTCACCTTCCATGTGCGCAATCAAACCAAATCCACAGTTGTCTTTCTCAAGACTTGGATCATAAAGAGCCATTGCAATTCTCCCTTTGCTTCGCTGTCTTCCAGACAGAACTACCAACATCAAAAGGGTTGGTATGTATGACTAACTATGCTTTCAAATTGTTAAATTTTGCATAAGAATGCAAAAAATACTTTGTTATAGTTTTACAATAATCGACAAACTCATTTTCATCGACTTCACAACGTATAGCTTATTATGAAAAAGGTCAAGTTTTTGGTGGATAATCACGTAAGTATCGGATTTACCACGTAATACCCTAGAAAATTTATTAGATATCAGTTAGATAGATTTTTTGTTGTTACATTTTTGCAACAAATGAATGTTGAGAGAATAAAAAAGACCAGCACATTGTGCTGGTCAAATAAAAAAGTTTGGAAGGAATGATTGCTTATGTTGATTCAGCCAGAACCATTCAAGGTTTACAGGTTCTGGCTGAGATCGTGTTAAGCCGAAAGCATTAAAGAGTCTGCTTTAGCTTCTAGGTTTGTGTTACCCATTAAGTACTGATCGACAGCGCGAGCACACTCACGGCCTTCATTGATACAACGTACGACCAAAGATTGGCCAGTACGCATATCACCAGCTGCAAATACGCCTGCTTGGTTGGTTTGGAAGTCTTGAGTGGCAACGTTGCCACGTTCATCCAAAGCAACATCCAGTTGTGCCAGTACACCGGTTGGTTCAGGGTGTAGGAAGCCCATAGCAAGGAATGCCATGTCACATGGGATCACGCGCTCACTGCCTTCCACTTCTTTGAAGTTTGGACGCTCGCCCGGTTTTGCATCTTCCCAAACGATATCCGCAATGCGTAGGCCAGTTACTTCGCCTTTATCGTTACCGATAAACTCTTTGGTTAAGATGTTCCAATGACGATCAACCCCTTCTTCATGAGACGTTGAGGTACGAAGGATCATCGGGTATTGCGGCCAAGGCATGTTGGCTGGACGTTTCTCAGGCGGGATCGGCATGATCTCTACTTGTGTGACACTCGCCGCTCCGTGACGATTTGACGTACCCACACAGTCAGAACCGGTATCACCACCACCGATAACGACAACATGTTTGCCCGCTGCGTGAATTTCTTCACCTTTCAGGTCCATATTGTTTGCACGGCGGTTGTTCTGAGCAAGGAATTGCATCGCAAAGTAAACGCCGTTCAGTTCACGACCCGGTACTGGTAGGTCGCGCGGTACGGTTGAACCACCTGTCAGCAGTACGACATCGAACTCTTGACGCAGTTGTTGCGCGTTAACGTCAACACCAATGTGCTGGTTTACTTTAAATTCAACGCCAGCTTCCGCCATTAGGTTAACCTTGCGATCGATCACTTCCATGCTCAATTTGAAATCAGGAATACCAAAACGCAAAAGACCACCGACTTTTTCGTCACGCTCAAATACGGTCACATGGTGACCCGCGCTGTTTAGTTGCTCCGCCGCTGCCAGACCCGCTGGTCCACTGCCGATAATTGCGACGGTTTTACCTGTGCGAGTACGTGGCGTTTTCGGCTTCGCGTAACCTTCACGGTAAGCGGTCTCAACGATGGTTTTCTCGATATTACAAATCGTGATTGGGTCTTGGTTGATGCCCAATACACACGCGCTTTCACACGGAGCAGGGCACACACGACCAGTAAACTCAGGGAAGTTGTTGGTGGTACTCAGAATGTTCCACGCTTCTTCCCAGCTATCGCGGTACACAGCGTCATTAAACTCTGGAATGATGTTGCCGATTGGACAGCCGTTATGACAAAACGGCACGCCACAATCCATACAACGCGAAGCTTGTGTATTGATCTTGTCACCAAACTCTTCGTTAAGAACGAACTCTTTGTTGTTCTTAATACGTTCAGCAGGGTCGATCTTTTGTGGTAACTCACGACCGTGCTCTAAAAATCCAGTAGGCTTACCCATTACACTGCCTCCGCTTCTTGTTGTTGCGTTGCTTCCGCCTTGCGTTTTTGAAGCACGGCTTTGTAGTCACGTGGCATGACTTTCACCAAGCTTTGCAAGCTCTCTTCAAAGTTAGCAAGGAACGATTGAGCAACTTCACTTCCTGTGAATTCGACATGCTTAGTCAGCATATCAAGTAGTAGTTCTTTGTCTTCCTGTTCGATTGGGTCTAGGTCAACCAACTCGGCGTTGAGCTTGGATTCAAAATCACCTGACTTGTCCCAAACGTAGGCGACACCGCCACTCATACCCGCGGCAAAGTTACGACCAGTTGAGCCAAGGATCACCGCCACACCGCCAGTCATGTATTCACAACCGTGGTCACCGATGCCTTCAACAACAACCTTGGCACCAGAGTTACGAACACAGAAACGCTCACCAGCCATTCCGCGAATGTAAGACTCACCCGAAGTCGCACCGTAGAAACATACGTTACCAACCACGATGTTATCTTCTGCGATGATGCTAGAGTTTGAATCTGGGTACAGCACTAGGGTACCGCCTGACAGACCTTTACCCCAGTAATCGTTCGCATCGCCTTCGACTTCAAACTTAACGCCTTTCGCTAGGAAAGCACCGAACGATTGACCAGCAGAACCGGTGAACTTGACGTTCATTGGCTGAGGTAGACCTTGGTCTTTGTACACTTTCGAAATTTCGTTCGATAGCATAGTACCTGCAGAGCGGTCAGTGTTGATGATCGGGAACGCTGCGTTGACTGCTTCACCTTTCTCAAGTGCTGGAATCGCCGCTTGAATCAACTGGCGGTCTAGTACTTGTTCTAGGTTGTGGTTTTGTTGAGTCTGGTTGTACACACCGTCTAGCTCGCGAGCTTGTTCGACGTGTAGAACTGGCGTCAGGTCAAGATTCTTGTACTTCCAGTGGCTGATGTCTTGGCGAATTTTCAGTTTCTCACCCTGACCAACCATTTCGTCGATAGTGCGGAAACCCAGTTCAGCCATGATTTCACGTAGGCCTTCAGCCATGTATTGGAAGAAGGTCACGACATCTTCTACGCGGCCGTCAAAGCGCTCACGCAGAGTTTTGTTTTGTGTTGCGATACCAACTGGACAGGTGTTTTTATGACACTTACGCATCATGATACAACCTTCAACCACCAAGGCTGCGGTTGCGACGCCCCATTCTTCAGCACCCAATAGTGTTGCGACCGCTAAGTCACGTGGTGTCTTCATCTGACCATCAGCCTGAACCACGATACGGTTACGTAGGCCATTCTTCAGTAGCGTTTGGTGTGTTTCTGCCAGACCCAGCTCCCAAGGAAGACCAGTGTGGCGAATAGAAGACATTGGTGATGCACCTGTACCGCCGTCGAAGCCTGCGATAAGCACTACATCTGCTTTTGCCTTGGCTACGCCCGATGCGATAGTACCTACACCCGCTTCCGATACCAGTTTTACGTTAACTCGGCCCGCGCGGTTAGCGTTCTTCAAATCGTAAATTAGCTGAGCCAAATCCTCGATTGAGTAGATATCGTGGTGTGGTGGTGGTGAAATAAGGCCGACACCCGGAGTTGAGTGACGCGTTGCACCGATCCAGTCATCCACTTTATCACCCGGTAGCTGACCGCCTTCACCTGGTTTCGCACCTTGAGCCATCTTAATTTGTAGCTCGTCAGCGTTGGTTAGGTAGTACGAGGTAACGCCGAAGCGACCTGACGCTACCTGTTTAATCGCTGAGCGTTCCCAATCGCCATTTTCTTTACGCTCGAAACGCATTGGGTCTTCGCCGCCTTCACCCGAGTTCGATTTTGCGCCTAAGCGGTTCATCGCGACAGCTAGGGTAGAGTGCGCTTCGTATGAGATAGAACCAAACGACATCGCACCAGTAGCAAAACGTTTAACGATGCTCTCGATTGGTTCGACTTCAGACAATGGAATGCTGCCCGCTGGATTTTTCACAAATTCAAGCTGGCTACGTAGTGTGACTGCTTTATCACCTTGCTTATCTACCGCATCAGCGTATTGCTTAAACTGAGCGTAATCTTTGTTGCGAGTCGATTGTTGTAGCAGCGAAATCGTTTCTGGGTTGAACAGGTGACGTTCGCCACGTTGTTTCCATTGATAAACACCGCCCACATCGAGAATCTGTACTGGGATTTCACGTGTTGGGTAACCCACACGGTGTCGGATTAGTACTTCTTTGGCGATATCGTTTAGCGTCAGACCTTGGATACGTGAAACGGTACCAGTGAAGTATTTTTCAACCACTGATTTGCTGATACCCAGAGCTTCAAAGATCTGCGCGCCGTGATAAGACTGTAGTGTCGAGATGCCCATCTTCGAGAAGATCTTCAACAGACCGCCGTTGATCGCTTTGCGGTAGTTGTCGAATAGGTCACGCGGGTCTGCGTCTGCATCCAGTTTTTTCTTACGCTGCAGGTCGATGATGGTTTCGATAACCATGTACGGGTTAACAGCGTTTGCACCGTAGCCAACTAATGTAGCGAAGTGGTGTGTTTCACGTGCGTCACCGGTTTCAACCACGATGCCACATTTTGCACGTAGACCTTTACGGATCAGATGGTGGTGAACCGCGCCAACCGCCAGCATTGCTGGAATCGCTGCGTGGTTTGAGTTCACGGCACGGTCGGTCAATACGATGATCGAGTAGCCGTCAACTACTGCGTCTTCTGCGTATTGGCAAATACGTTTCAGAGCGCGCTCGAGTTTGCCTTCGTCTTCACTCGCTTGGAATACGATATCAAGCGTTTTCGCTTGTAAGTGTTCGTTATCGATCGCACGCAGTTTCTCTAATTCAGAGTTAGAGATAACAGGTGATTCCAGTTCTACTTTACGACAGTGGATTGGAGACTCTGCTAACAGGTTCTGATCCTTACCGATGTAAGTGTTCAGAGACATGACCATACGCTCACGAATCGGGTCGATCGGCGGGTTGGTTACCTGGGCAAATAACTGCTTAAAGTAGTTTGAAAGATGCTGAGATTGGTGTGAAAGCACCGCCAATGGCCAGTCTGCACCCATAGCGGATAAAGGCTCTTTACCTTCGTTGGCCATTGGTACGATAAGCTCGTTTACTTCTTCAGAAGTGATACCAAACGCTTGCTGGCGGTGAAGAACACGCTCAGGGTTTGGCTGGCTGTGCACGCTGTCAGCAGCAGGCAGTTTGTTTAGGCTGAGTAGGTTTTCTTCAACCCATTTTTCGTATGGCTGCGCTGTCGCGATGCTGTCTTTCACTTCTTCATCAGAGATGATACGACCTTGCTCTAGGTCAGCAACGAAGATACGACCTGGTTGTAGACGACCACGGAACTCAACGTTCTCTGGTGCAATTTCAACAACACCGGACTCTGACGCCATCACTAGGAAATCGTCTTTGGTCACTGTGTAGCGTGAAGGGCGCAGGCCGTTACGGTCAAGCGTTGCACCAACTTGAACACCATCGGTGAAACAAACAGAAGCCGGTCCATCCCACGGTTCCATAATGTTCGCGTGGTATTGGTAAAACGCGCGACGTGTTGGATCCATGTTTTTGTTTTCTTGCCATGCTTCAGGAATCATCATCATCAATGCATGTGGCAGTGAACGGCCTGAAAGAACTAATAGTTCTAGAGCCATATCGAAGTTCGATGAATCCGAGCTGCCTTCCTGACAAATTGGCAACAGCATATCGATCTCTGCTTGAGTAAACAGATCCGATTGAATGATCGCTTCACGCGCTTTCATCCAGTTCAAGTTACCGCGCACGGTGTTGATCTCACCGTTGTGGGCAATGTAACGGAAAGGCTGCGCCAAACGCCATTTAGGGAATGTATTGGTAGAGAAACGAGAGTGTACAAGAGCGAGCGCTGTCACCATCGTCGGGTTTTGTAAGTCTAGGAAGTATTGTGGTACTTGTTCTGTCGTTAACTGGCCTTTGTACACCAACGTCTTGTATGACATTGAGTTGATGTAAAAGTCATCACCAATGTTAGACACGCTTTCTAGACAAACACGTACCGTGTAGTTACGCAGTACGTATAGCTTACGCTCAAGTTCTTCAGGTGTTGTGCTTGGACCACCAGAGACAAACACGTGTTCAAACTGAGGTTCAGTGCTTAACGGATCAGCACCGATCATTGAGTTGTCTGTTGGCAGTACACGGTAACCCAGTACTTCTAGGTCAAGACGTTGTGCGTTACGTTCTAGAATGTCACGGCATTGTGCGCGTTTGTGTTCGTCTTTAGGGAACAACACCACGCCGACACCGTATTTTTCGAAAGAAGGCAGTTTAATACCAAGTTTAACCGCTTCTTCCAAAAGAAATTCGTGAGGTTTTTGTAGCAAGATACCTGCGCCGTCACCACTACATGGGTCACAGCCTTGACCGCCGCGGTGTTCCATACGCGCCAGCATGTCGAGTGCTTGGGTTACTACTTCGTGAGATTTACGGTTTTTTAGGTGAGCAACAAAACCGATACCACAAGCGTCGTGCTCCAGCTCAGGAGTATAAAGACCTTGGGCTTTTTGCTCTCTATCTACCATAGATACATCCTTCCAGTTCAGTAGGCGTGAAAGTGCGAGTCGAAACTGACTTTACGACCTGTCCTTTATTTTTATGATTCGAAGCCTTCCTAGGTTGGAGGCTTTGAGTCCATTCCGCTTCTCGCAGGAAAAATATTGCGAGATAAACAATCCTTGGTGATATCCGTTTTTTAAGTATCACTATCCAGTGATTTATATAGGTGGGAGGGGAATATCACCGAAGTTTCAGTTATCTATTGTGTAATAAAAAACACAAAAATTACTAAAAACTGAAAGTATCCTACAATTTTGTCCACTTCTAATGCAATCAAAAATCGCCTTGTCGCCCACTTTTTTGGGGTTATTATTTTGATAATATGTTTAACTTTTGCGTAACATTTGTCTTATTCACCAGTTTTGTGAATGTTTATTGACTTTGCTTAACTCTTATCTTGTTTGAAATCGCTACATTCCACCCTCGAATATTTTCAGAATTGTAATTTAATTACACTAATCGCAATGATATTCATTCTCGTATTATTTAGGGTTATATATGCAGTTACATGAGTTGGTTAATACCATCGGACAGGATCTACAACGACGTTATGGCGAAAAGGTACACAAACTAACCCTACACGGTGGATTCAGTTGCCCTAACCGAGATGGCACGATTGGCCGAGGGGGCTGCACCTTTTGCAACGTAGCGTCGTTTGCTGATGAACAGGCACAAATCAAAAGTATTGAATCACAACTCAAAGATCGTGCAGGCGAAGTGAGCCGAGCGAAAAAGTACTTAGCTTACTTTCAGGCATATACCAGTACTTATGCGGAAGTTCAGGTATTGAAAAGTATGTATGAGCAAGCGTTGCAAGTGGCTGATATTGTCGGGCTATGTGTCGGAACTCGTCCGGATTGTGTCCCCGACGCGGTGCTGGAACTATTGTCTGAGTACGTTAATCAAGGTTACGAGATTTGGCTCGAACTTGGCTTGCAAACCGCCAACAATCAAACTCTGAAACGCATTAACCGTGGCCACGATTTTGAGTGCTATGCTGAAATTACCCAACGGGCTCGGGCTTTGGGCATTAAAGTGTGTACTCATCTCATTGTTGGCTTACCGAGAGAGCAGCGTGAAGATAATATTGAGACAATGCGTCGGGTGCTGGAAGTGGGGACCGACGGGATTAAACTGCATGGTTTGCATATTGTTGAAGGCAGTACGATGGCAAAAGCGTGGAAAGCGGGCAAACTTCAAGCTCCTGAGCTAGACCAATATGTCGCCATTGCCAGTGAGCTGATCCGCATGACTCCGCCGCATGTGATATTTCACCGTGTTTCCTCAGCGGCGAGAAGACCGACTCTGCTTGCGCCACTTTGGTGTGAGAACCGTTGGCTGGCGATGACCGAAATTGGCCGTGCGTTAAATCAAGACGGCGCGCAAGGCTCGCTGATTGGCCAACCTTATACTTACGTTAAGCCGCAACTCAAGACAAACTCATAACCTCATTTCCGCATTTCAAGAGTAATAGGAAGCAGCCAAAGTCACCGCTTCCTATTAGCAACCCTTCTTGCGTCACACATCAGGCATTTAGCCCTTTGACGGCACAGTATTCTTTTAGCCGTTGTGGGGTAAAAAAGGTAAAATCGAGCTAACCGCTTAAAACGATACGTGAACTTTGTCGCTTCATATTTAGAATAGCGACAACAACCTTTAGGCCGCATTATATGAATTCTCATTGCCTAAAGAGCCGAACCTGTTCATATGACGTTTTGCCTGATTTACCTGCACGGAGCGCTGAATGAAGCCAATAAAAAATCTCGCCCAATATTACGTAGACCTTCTCGTTAAGCTTGGCATTTTACGTTTTTCCATCTTGCTCGCATTGGCACTGGTTGCATTGGCGGTAGTGGTGCAAGTCGGTGTGACTTTGGTGTTGACTGGCCACGTCGATGACATCGACATCGTTCGTTCGGTGTTCTTTGGTCTGCTTATCACCCCTTGGGCGGTGTACTTCTTGTCTGTGGTTGTCGATCAGTTGGAAGAATCTCGCCAACGTCTCTCTAAACTGGTTTCGAAACTCAAAGATATGCGATCGCGTGACCAAGAACTCAACCAAAAGCTGCAGCAGAATATTGCTAAGCTAAATCAAGAAATTGAAGAACGGATTAAAGCCGAGGAAGCGCGCGAAGAAGCGATGAAAGACCTAGAAAATGAGGTGTATCAACGCGAACGTACTCAGGTGGAACTGGCAGAGCGAACGGCGCTATTGCGCTCGTTTATCGATGCCTCACCTGACTTGATTTATTACCGCAACGCGGACGGCGTGTTCTCAGGCTGTAACCGCGCAATGGAAGAGCTGACCGGTAAGAAAGAGAACCAATTGGTTGGTTTAACTCCGTGGGATGTCTACAGCAAAGAAGTGGCGCAGCAGATCGTCGATACCGACCAGAAAGTGTTTGCCGATAACCAGGCGATTACTTATGAACAATGGCTCGAGTACCCAGACGGGCATCGCAACTACTTTGAACTGCGTAAAGTGCCGTTTTACAGCAA
Source organism: Vibrio hepatarius (assembly GCF_011806575.1). Taxonomy (GTDB): domain Bacteria; phylum Pseudomonadota; class Gammaproteobacteria; order Enterobacterales; family Vibrionaceae; genus Vibrio; species Vibrio hepatarius_A. The sequence continues at coordinate 30,023 of NZ_JAATOO010000012.1, read as the reverse complement.
AGACGGTCGCCATCTTGGCTTGGTCGGTTTTGGCCGAGACATCACCGAGCGTAAACGCCATGAAGAGTCACTAGAGAAAGCCAGCCGCGATAAAACCACATTTATCACGACCATCAGTCACGAGCTGCGTACGCCGCTCAACGGGATTGTTGGTCTAAGTCGCATGCTACTCGATACGCAATTAAATGAAGAGCAGCGCCATCACATGCAGACCATCAACGTCAGTGCGATCACGCTTGGCAATATCTTTAATGACATCATTGATATGGACAAGTTTGACCGCCGCAAGTTAGAGCTATATCCATCGACGCTTAACTTTGAACAGTTTGTCGCTGAAATGGAGAGTATCTCTGCGCTTATGGCGTCGCAAAAAGGGCTGCGTTTTGATTTGGAACGTTTGAGTGAGCTGCCTTCAGCGATTGAAGTTGACGCCACTCGTTTACGCCAAGTGCTGTGGAACCTCGTCAGCAACGCGATGAAGTTTACCAAAGAAGGCGGTGTGGTGATGACGGTCAGCGCTGAGGTTCAAGACGGCTATGCTGACATCACGATGGAAGTGGAAGACAGCGGTATCGGCATCCCAGAGTCGGAACTGGATAAGATTTTCGCGATGTACTACCAGGTTAAGTCGGGCAAAGACAACCTGCACGCGGTGGGCACCGGCATCGGCTTGGCGGTTTCTAAGCAGTTAATCAACATGATGGATGGCGACATCAGCGTAACCAGCGAAGAAGGTTTTGGTAGCACCTTCACGGTTTCCATTCACGTCCCATTAGCTGAAGAAGAGGAGTTGCAAGCAGTCGTACCTGTGCAGCAACAGGAACTCAATATCTTTATGGTCGAAGATATTGAGCTCAACATCACGGTAGCTCGTTCGCTGCTAGAGAGTATGGGCCACGAAGTGAGTGTCGCCATGACGGGTGAAGAAGCGTTGGAGATGTTTGATCCAGAGATCTACGATCTGGTGTTCCTCGATATTCAGTTGCCTGACATGACCGGGTTCGATGTCGCTGAGTACTTCCGTAAAACCTACAAAGACCTTCCTCCGCTGGTGGCGTTAACGGCGAATGTACTGAAGAACAAATCGGAATACCTTGAGAAAGGGATGGACGATGCGATCAGCAAACCGCTCTCAGTCAAAGACGTGCAGGATGTGATCGCGAAGTTTACTCAACGTGAGCAAGCCGCGATTGAAGCGGTGGTGACGCCTGAGCCAGAACACGCTGACGATAGCGATCAAATTACCCGTCTGTTGGATCTCGATATGCTTGATTCTTATGTTGATATTGTCGGTTCACAACCTGTGTTAGATAGCATCACCATGTTTGAAGATATGATGCCCGATTACATCGAAGTGCTTGACTCCAATATGACCGCGAAGCATCAAGACGGCATTGTTTCAGAAGCGCATAAAATCAAAGGCGCAGCGGGTTCAATTGGTCTTAAGCGCATTCAGAAGGTGGCGCAAAAAGCGCAATCTCCAGAGCTTCCTGCCTGGTGGGAGAACATCGACGATTGGGTGGAAGAAATCAAAAACGAGTACCAACATGATATTCAGGTGCTCAAACAATGGCTGGCGAAGAAGTGAAGAACATGAACAAAGTAGTGGCGTGGGTGTTAAGTGGAGTATTGTTAGGTGGCTGCACCAATCAATCTATTACGTGGCAAGAAACCAATCGGGTCGAGTTTGCTCAGTCGACGGTTGAGTTGCAAAGCCACCTGTGGCTCAACATGATGCCTACGATCGGTGAAGTGCAAGATAGCACGCTTCACGCTGCACTGTATTTGGAGTCAGATAATATCCTGCCTGCGGAACTGAATGTCGAGCGTGTGTCGATTAAGCAAGGAGAGCAGAGTTGGGATATTGAAGGTGATTTGCTTGAACTGAGAACCCATAATCAGAACAAATGGGAAGTGGCGTTTATCTGGCAGTTGCAGCTCGACCCAGAACAGACGGTCGATGTCGCGCTTGAACTCAATATTGACCAGCAAGTTGAGTGGTTGGTTGAAAAGAACGTTAAAATTCAAAAGGTTTACTAGCGACTGTACCTCAAATCCCAGCCAATAAAAAAGCTTGCCATACGGCAAGCCTTTTTGTGTTTTGCGTTGACTTATTTCGCCGACTTCAGACCTGAGTCGATGTCTAAGATATCTTGCTCACTCAGAGTACCTACCGCTTGGCGCAGTTGAAGTACGCTTAGGATGTAATCGTAACGCGCTTTAGACAGGTTCTTGTTCGCGTCGTATAGACGGCGAGTCGAGTCTAATACGTCTACGATAGTACGAGTACCTACATCAAAACCTGCTTCTGTCGCTTCAAGTGCTGATTTCGCTGAAACCACTGTCTGCTCGTACGCGCGTAGTGCGCCGATAGAAGCAGAGATGTTGTTGTTAAATGCACGAACATCACGTACCACACTACGGTAAGAGGCTTCTAGATCTTGGCTAGCGGCAACATAGTTGTATTCTGCTTGTTTGGTCAGTGAGGTTGTATTGCCACCTGTGTAGAGTGGTACCTCCAAGTTTACACCGACACTGAAATCAGACGTGTCATAAGTTGCAGTGTTGTCGTTGCTTTCGTCAATGTAGTTGTAGCCACCGTCTAAAGTTAGGGATGGCAGGTGACCAGAACTCGCGAGAGAAATTTGGTCTTTCGCTACATCTTGAGCGATACGAGCAGACAACAGGTTAAGGTTTTTTTGTTGTGCTTCTTCAATCAGTTGGTTGATCGGCGTTGACGGTTTGCTCGCAGAGAAGCGACGAGTATCCAAAACGTCTAGATTTGAATGTTCTTGGCCAGTGATTTCACGTAGACCTTCGTAGCTATTGTTCAGGTCATTGCGCGCAAGTACTTCATCGGCAAGTACCGCGTCGTACTGTGCTTGTGCATCGTGTACGTCAGTGATCGCTGATAGGCCCACTTCAAAGCGTTGTTTCGTTTGCTCTAGCTGACGGCCAACCGCTGCTTTCTCTGCTTGAACGAAAACTAGGTTATCTTGAGCGCGAAGTACTTCGAAGTACGCTTGTGATACGCGTAAGATCAGTGCTTGTTGAATCGCAGCGTATGACGCATCTGATTGACGTGCACTTTTCTCTGCTACGTCTAGCGTTACCCAGCTTGAACGTTGGTAGAGTTCTTGAGAGAAGTTAATACCAGCGGTAAATTTGTCACTATCACGAGTATCTTCGTCACTACGGTTGATGTTGTAACCAGCATTTAGCGTAATTTGAGGCAGCAATGTTGAGCGGCTAGAGGTCACTGCTTCAAATGCAGCATCACGCTGCGCAGCTGCGCTTAGTAATGTTGGATCATTTTCTTTTGCTTGATTGTAAATGTCTGCCAATGTATCAGCGTAAGCAGTAGCGCTTAGACTGCCTAACGCGGCACTAACAAATAGTGGAAGCAGTTTCTTCATAGGTATTTTTTCCTGCCAAATATAAAAATGGTGACTATTCCAGAGTTTAACTCAAAGTGATGTTAATTCATGCAAAACTTTGCAACTTTTTACACTTAACTGCCCGAGTGTGCAATAAAATAATTGTTCAATTTAACTCAGATTATAAAAATTATATAAAAAGTTGAGCCATGTCCTTGGAACAACCGCTTTTGTCTGAGTAAACTATAAGATTCACTCAGCGAGGTGCCAAATGCAACATCCTGACCAACAACAACGCGAGTTTACGCCTGAAGATGTTGACGTTCTCTCAAAAGAGACACTCTTCAAAGGTTTTTTTAGTATGGTGAAGTACCGTTTCAGACATAAATTGTTTGAAGGAGGCTGGAGCCAAACTATCGAACGAGAAATGTTCGAGCGCGGCCACGCGGCAGCCATGCTTCCTTATGACCCTGAGACCGATCAAGTGGTCATTATTGAGCAGATTCGAGTTGGTGCACTTGAGCACGAGCATCCGTGGCAGCTAGAAATTGTCGCAGGAATCATCGACCGCGACGAATCGGCCGAGCAAGTGGTACGTCGTGAAGCCGTCGAAGAAGCTGGCATTGAGGTGTCTTTACTTGAAAAAGTGACGTCTTATTATCCTTCTTCTGGTGGCTGTTCAGAAATGCTCGACGTGTACGTGGGTAAAGTGGATGCGTCAACCGCACAGGGTGTTCATGGTTTAGACTATGAAGGTGAAGATATTCGAGTCCATGTGGTTAGCCGCGAACAGGCTTACCAATGGGTTGTGAACGGTAAGTTTGAAAATGGAGCGTCGATCATTGCTCTCCAATGGTTGCAGCTCAACTATCAGCGTTTAAGAAGCGAATGGCAAAAGTAGCAGAGAGAAAACCGTATCATGTTGATTTAGCAGAACTGATGCGAACGTACGAAACCAATTATGCAAAATTGAACGCTCTCATTCCGAATAATGCGAGCGTCGGAGACGTACGTTGCTACCAAGCCGCGAGTATGACTTACCAAATTCAAGTGGGCGAAGTCACAAAGTACACAACTTTGGTCGATATCTGTCAAAGCGATGACGTTCCGGTATTTCCATTGCCAAAAATGTCTGTCAGGCTCTACCACGATGCTCGCGTAGCAGAGGTCTGTGAATGCGCTCACTTGAAACGCATTAACGCACGTTACGACTACCCGAATGACAAAATGGTTCAACAAGATGAAAAAGCACAACTGAACCGTTTTTTGGGCGATTGGTTAACGTTTTGTTTACGGCATGGTATCAGCCGAACGCCGATCAATATTTAGGTTTGTAATTTTGAAAGTAACTTCAAGCTCTTCAGACGGCAGTATTAAGCTGCTCCAAATTACAGATACTCACCTGTTTGAAGCAACAGATGGTAGCTTGTTGAGCGTTAATACCGGTGACAGTTTTAACGCAGTGGTTAATGCGATTCTCGAACAGCAGTGTGAATACGACGCAGTGCTGGCGACGGGTGATATTTCTCAAGATCATAGCGAAGTGTCTTATCAGCGATTTGAACGTGGTATTGTACCACTAGAGAAACACTGTTTTTGGCTACCGGGTAATCACGATTTTAAACCGAACATGACTTCGGTGCTCCCGTCTCAACAGATTCAACACATTGAGCACGTGTTGCTGGGTGACCATTGGCAAATGATTCTGCTTGACTCTCAAGTTGTCGGAGTACCACATGGGCGATTAAGCGATCAACAGTTAGCACTATTGGAAGAGAAACTGACCCAACATGCTGACCGTCATACGTTAATTTTACTCCACCATCATCCGATCTTGGTGGGTAGCGCTTGGCTTGACCAGCACACTTTAAAAGACGCTCAAGACTTTTGGAACGTGGTAGACAAACACGAGAACGTGAACGCGATACTATGTGGGCACGTGCATCAAGATATGAACGTGATGCACAATAACGTTCGAGTTATGGCAACACCGTCAACGTGTGTGCAGTTTAAGCCTAACTCTGACGATTTTGCCTTAGACACGCGCTCCCCAGGTTGGCGAGAGTTAGATCTTAAGCCAGATGGTCAAGTTGAAACCTTGGTGAAACGCTTACCTCAAGGCAGCTTTCAACCTGACTTTAATTCAGCGGGATACTAATCGCTAACGTCGTCAAAACTAGGAACATTATGAAACCTTCATTACTTCTTTATATTCATGGTTTTAACAGCTCGCCATTTTCACATAAAGCGAATGTGATGAAAGCGTACTGTGAGCAGCACAGGCCTGATATAAACGTCGTCGTTCCTAAGTTGCCGTGTTTTCCACAGTTAGCAGCGCAGCACTTAGCTGAGATCGTTGCTCAGAGCAAAGACGATTTTCAAATTGGACTTGTTGGCAGTTCACTCGGCGGTTATATGTCGATGTGGCTCAACCAACAGTTTGGTTTTAAAGCGGTGGTGGTGAACCCAGCAGTTAAGCCATACGAACTATTGGCAGATTTTCTGGGTGAGCAAACCAACCCATACACGAATGAAACATACATTCTTGAATCTAAACATATTGATGAGTTGAAGGCACTCGATACGCCTAATCTTAACAATGTTGCTGACTTCTGGCTGCTGCAACAAGAAGGCGATGAAGTACTCGATTATCGTCAAGCGGTGGCGAAGTTTACCGGCGCGAAACAAACGGTTGAGCAGGGCGGCGACCACAGTTTTATCAACTTTGAACGCTATCCTCAGCAGATCATAGAATTCCTTGAGCTTTAACCCTCATTGAGGGAAGAGTCATAAATTTACCTGATACTTGCGTATCTCGCTTGACATGATCAGGTCTCTTCCAAGACTATGTTTCACCTATACTTGCGCGGCTTTAGTTGGTCATAGATTGATCATTTTTGGCACTTTTAATCATTACTAAGCCTCATTGACTGCCCGCCAAGTCATCTTTTTATTCTTTATAACGATATCCGTATTATGACTGAACAATATAATGCGAAAGACCTCTCGGTTCTTGAAGGTCTCGACCCAGTACGACATCGTCCTGGCATGTATACCGAAACAGAGCGACCAAACCACTTAGCGCAAGAAGTTATTGATAACTCGGTGGATGAGGCACTCGCAGGGCATGCTAAGAAGATTAAGGTTATTCTTCACGCAGACCAATCATTGGAAGTAATTGATGATGGTCGAGGCATGCCGGTTGATATTCACCCAGAGAAAGGTATTTCCGGCGTCGAACTTATCATGACCAAGCTTCACGCTGGTGGTAAGTTCTCCAACGATAACTACAAGTTTTCTGGCGGTTTACACGGTGTTGGTATTTCGGTAGTAAACGCGCTCTCCAAACGTGTCGAAGTGACAGTAAAACGCGAAGGTCAGGTGCATGAAATCGCATTTGAAAATGGCGTGACAGTCAGTGATTTAAAAGTCACTGGTACGTGTGGTCACAGAAACACTGGTACCGCAGTGCACTTTTGGCCAGACAGCAAATACTTCGATAGCGCAAAATTCTCTGCGATTCGTTTGGTAAACAACTTACGTGCGAAAGCCGTATTGTGTCCAGGCCTTGAGATCATCTTCAGTGACAAGGTCAATAACGAAGAGCACAAGTGGTATTACGAAGACGGACTGAAAGACTACCTAGCGGAAGGCGTGAAAGGTTATCCGGTCTTGCCAGAAGAGCCATACATTGGCGAGTTTGTCGCTGATACGGAAATGGCAAACTGGGCGGTGATCTGGCAACCAGAAGGCGGTGATATGATCACCGAAAGTTACGTCAATTTGGTACCGACCAAACAAGGTGGTACGCACGTAAATGGTTTACGCCAAGGCTTGCTTGATGCAATGCGTGAGTTTTGTGAGTTCCGTAACTTACTGCCACGTGGTGTTAAGTTGACCGGTGACGATATCTTCGACCGCTGTTCGTACGTCTTATCGGTGAAGATGCAAGACCCGCAGTTTGCCGGTCAAACCAAAGAGCGTCTTTCATCTCGCCAAACCGCGGCGTTTGTTTCCGGTGTGGTCAAAGATGCCTTCAGCCTGTGGTTGAACGAAAAACCTCAGCTAGCGGAGCAATTAGCCGAAGTCTGTATTGCGAATGCTCATCGCCGCATGCGTGCGAGCAAAAAGGTTGTACGTAAGAAAGTGGCGTCAGGTCCGGCGCTACCGGGCAAACTGACCGACTGCTCTGTTCAAGACCTTAACCGCACTGAAATCTTCTTTGTCGAGGGCGACTCGGCGGGCGGTAGTGCAAAACAGGCGCGTGACCGTGAGTTCCAAGCGGTGATGCCGCTACGCGGTAAGATTCTGAATACTTGGGAAGTGTCTGCTGACCAAGTCTTGGCATCTCAAGAAGTCCATGACATCTCTGTTGCTTTGGGTATTGACCCAGACAGCGACAACCTTGAAAGCCTGCGTTACGGTAAAATTTGTATCCTTGCCGATGCGGACTCGGATGGTCTGCACATTGCGACGCTATTGTGCGCACTGTTTACCCGTCACTTTAAGGCGCTGGTTGAAGCTGGCCATATCTACGTTGCGATGCCTCCTCTGTACCGAATTGACTGTGGTAAAGAGGTCTTCTACGCGTTAGACGACGATGAGAAAGAAGGTATCTTAGAGCGTCTTTCGAAGAAGAAAGCCAAAATTAACGTGCAGCGATTCAAAGGTCTGGGTGAGATGAACCCACTGCAGTTGCGTGAAACCACCATGGATCCAAATACTCGTCGTCTGGTGCAGTTGACCATCGACGACAACGAGTCGACCATGGAAATGATGGACATGCTGCTCGGTAAGAAACGTGCAGATGACCGTCGTAGCTGGCTACAACGCAACGGCGATATGGCAGAGGTTTAACGAATGTCTACAGAAATTACCTACGATGGCGTTGAACAATTGCCAATGCGCAAGTTCACTGAAGACGCTTATCTGAACTACTCAATGTACGTCATTATGGACCGTGCGTTGCCGTATATCGGTGACGGTTTAAAGCCGGTTCAACGACGTATCATCTATGCAATGTCGGAGCTTGGTCTTTCGGCAGCGGCAAAATACAAAAAATCGGCACGTACCGTTGGTGACGTGTTGGGTAAATACCACCCGCACGGTGATTCTGCGTGTTACGAAGCCATGGTGTTGATGGCTCAGCCGTTCTCCTACCGTTACCCGCTGGTGGATGGTCAAGGTAACTGGGGTGCTCCGGACGATCCGAAATCATTCGCGGCGATGCGTTATACCGAAGCGAAACTGTCTAAGTTTGCTGAAGTTCTTTTAGGTGAATTAGGTCAGGGTACGGTTGAATGGCAACCAAACTTTGATGGCACGATGAAAGAGCCGCAAATGCTGCCTGCTCGTCTACCGCATATCCTACTGAATGGTGTAACGGGGATCGCGGTAGGCATGGCGACAGATATTCCACCACACAACGTTCGCGAAGTTGCTGAGGCAGCGATTCATCTGATCGATAGTCCAAAAGCAGAACTGGCGGATGTGATGAACTTTGTTCAAGGTCCGGATTATCCGACTGAAGCAGAGATCATTTCACCAAAAGCCGATTTGGAAAAAATCTACCGCACTGGTCGTGGCAGCATCAAGATGCGCGCAGTCTGGCACAAAGAAGGTTCAGACGTAGTGATTACTGCGCTACCTCACCAAGTGTCAGGTGCGAAGCTACTTGAGCAAATCGCGAACCAGATGCGCGCGAAGAAGCTACCAATGGTTGACGATCTGCGTGACGAGTCAGACCACGAAAACCCGACTCGTATTGTTATCGTACCGCGCTCAAACCGCGTCGACTGCGATCAGTTGATGAACCACTTGTTTGCATCAACCGATTTAGAAAAGAACTACCGTGTTAACCTGAACATGATTGGCTTGGACAATCGTCCTCAGGTTAAAGGTTTGGTTCAGATCTTATCTGAATGGATTGAGTTCCGCCGCACTACAGTACGCCGTCGTTTACAGCATCGTCTAGATAAAGTACTGGCGCGCTTGCACGTGTTAGAAGGTTTGTTGGTTGCTTACCTCAACCTTGATGAAGTCATCGAAATCATCCGTACTGAAGATGACCCGAAAGCGGTGTTAATGGCACGTTTTGGTATTACGGAGATCCAAGCTGACGCGATTCTGGATACTAAACTTCGTCATCTTGCCAAATTGGAAGAGATGAAGATCCGTGGCGAGCAAGAAGAGCTGGAAAAAGAACGCGAGAAGCTAGAACAGCTATTGGGTTCTGAGCGTCGTCTCAACACGCTACTGAAAAAAGAAATCAAAGCGGATGCTGAGAAGTACGGTGATGACCGTCGTTCGCCTCTTATTGAACGTGCAGAAGCCAAAGCACTGACCGAGCGTGACCTCGTGCCTAGCGAACCAATTACGGTTGTGTTGTCTGAAAAAGGTTGGATTCGTCATGCGAAAGGCCATGATGTAGACGCGGAAGGCTTGAACTATAAGTCAGGGGATAAGTTCCTCGCGTCGGCTAGAGGTAAGAGTAATCAGCAAGCGGTATTTTTAGGCAGTGATGGTCGCAGTTATTCACTCGAATCTCACTCGTTACCATCGGCTCGTAGCCAAGGTGAACCGATTACCGGTCGTCTGAATATCACTGCGGGTAGCAACATTCGCCAAGTGATCATGGGCGAAGATGATCAGCTTTGGTTAGTGGGTTCGGATGCGGGTTACGGTTTCGTATGTAAAGGAAGTGACTTATTGTCGAAGAACCGCAGCGGTAAAGCGCTGGTGACGTTACCTGCGAACTCGGAAGTGATGACGCCAAATGCGATTTCGGACCTAGATTCGGACGAAATTGTCGCGATTACCAACCAAGGCCGAATGTTGTTGTTCCCAATTAAAGACCTGCCGCAACTAGCGAAAGGTAAGGGTAACAAGATCATCAACATTCCAGCGGCGAAGGCGAAAGATCGAGAAGAAATTCTTTCTCACCTGATTTCAGTGCCAAAAGACGCGACGCTGACCCTGTATGCAGGTAAACGTAAACTTGGCCTCAAACCAAGTGACCTTGATAACTTCCGTGGTGAACGTGGTCGTCGAGGCGGTTTACTTCCTCGTGGCTTGCAAAGAGTGACCAAGATAGAAGTCGAAACTTCCAATAGTGAACCTTCTAGCGAAGAGTAAAACAAAAAATCCCATGCACTGCATGGGATTTTTTATTGTTAGCGTTTTAGCTTTATTTAGTTAGTGTCTTCTGCCACAGTGACACTGAGTGTCATTTCTTCACCTTTACGCAGGATTAAGATATCGACTTTGGAACCGGGTCTTAGCTCGGTGACAATATCAAGCACGCTTTGGCGACCATTCACTTTTTCTCCATCGATCTTCAAGATGATGTCTTGAGCTTCAAAGCCAGCGTCAGCAGCTGGGCCATTCGGGTCAACGCCTAAAACGACGATACCGCCAAGGTGCTCGTTACCGAGCAAGCGCGACGTAACGGAGTTGATATCACGTCCATCGATACCGATGTAACCTCGAATTACGCGTCCGTCAGCAATGATCTTTTGCATAATCTTGTTGGCAAGCTGGTATGGAATGGCGAAAGAGATCCCGTAAGTTTCCAACTCCGTTGCCTGTTGGAAAGAGGCGGTATTGATTCCGACGAGCTCACCACGAGTATTTACTAGAGCGCCACCTGAGTTACCTTCGTTGATCGCTGCGTCCGTTTGAATAAACGCTTGGCGGCCATCAGCACTGATAGAAGAGCGTCCGGTGGCAGAGATAATACCGAAAGTGGTGGTTTGTCCGAGGTTGTACGGGTTACCAATCGCTAACACTATATCGCCTACTTTAGGTGTGTAATTTGGATTGGTTGGAATGACCGGTAGGTTAGTGACCTCGATACGTAGTACGGCAATATCGGTTCGGCGGTCTTTACCGACTAACTGAGCAGCTGCAACGCGTCCGTCTTGAAGAGCAACCACTATCTGGTCGGCTTGGGCAACCACGTGGTAGTTAGTAATGATGTAACCTTTCTCACTAACAATTACGCCAGAACCCAGGCCTTGTGTTAGCAGTTTTGAACGGTCTTTCTCTGCGTATTTACGACTGTAAATGTTAACCACGGCTGGTGCAGCATTACGCACCGCGTGATTAAACGAAATTTGGTCGCGACTGCTAATTTCCGTGTCATCAGAGGTCGAGGGAGGAAAAATATTGCTCCTCAGTGAGGGTACAGCAAGCAGTAGAAGCACTGCCGTGGCTAATCCTAAACCCGCAGAGCGCAATAAAAATTGCAGCATATTTTCCTCATTAAGAATCGTTTGTTATTAAGTTATCGAAGAATATCACTAGTTTAGTTAATAATAAAAGGACAGCTGGATTTCCAGCTGTCCTTTCAGTCACAGGTCTTATTTTTTCTAACCTAACTTTTTTCTAACGAATGACCAGATACAGTGTTCTGTCACCACGTTGAATGTTCAGCGCGAGGACGCCAGTTTGCTTCTCAATTGCTTTGCGGAACTGCGCCAAGTTCTTCACTCTCTGACGGTTAACACCAATGATGATGTCACCTTGTTCCAATTGATACGCAGCCGCATTTGAGCCTTTCTCGACAGCAGCGACTTTGACGCCTTGGACCAAATCTTTCGGTGTGGTGTTGGTTAACTCGGCACCCGATAAGCCTTCATGGAGTTTTTCCGCTGAGGCTTTCATGTTTTGCTGTTCACCAAGCGTCACGTCGAAGTTTTTCTTCTTACCGTCGCGAATCACGCCGAGTGTGATCTCTTTACCTGCACCAAGTGTTGCTACTTTGGCTCGTAGCTCGCTGAATGAGTGGATATTTTTGCCGTTGACCGACACAATAACATCACCTGCTTCTAGTCCAGCTTTATCCGCAGCACTATCTGCAACCACTTGGCTGACAAAGGCACCTTTGCTTGATTCATAACCCAGCGCATCCGCTAACTCGGAGGTAATTTCGCCACCTTGTACGCCTAGCATGCCGCGCTTCACTTCACCGAACTCTAAGATTTGATCGGTAAGATTGGTCATCATATTAGATGGAATCGCAAAGCCGATACCGACGTTGCCGCCATTCGGGCCAAGAATCGCGGTGTTAATACCGATCAGTTCACCGTTGAGGTTAACCAGTGCGCCACCCGAGTTACCGCTGTTGATTGCCGCGTCGGTTTGGATAAAGTTTTCAAAATTTTCGAGGTTGAGACCGCTGCGACCAAGCGCAGAAACAATCCCTGAAGTAACGGTTTGTCCTAAGCCAAACGGGTTACCGATCGCGACAGAGAAATCACCGACACGCAATTTGTCTGAATCTGCGATCTTAATTTCAGTCAGGTTTTTCGCTTTTTCGAGTTTCAGCAAGGCCACGTCTGACATCTGGTCGCCGCCAACCAGTTCCGCGTTGTATTCACGGCCATCATGCAGCTTAACGCGAATTTTTTCCGCACCGTTGATCACGTGATAGTTGGTGACGATATGCCCCTTCTTAGCGTCGATAATGACACCAGAGCCTAAGCCGCGGAATGGGCGCTCTTGCAATTGCTCTGTTGGAAAGTCTGGACCGAAGAAGAAGCGAAACTGGTCCGGGATTTGGCGTTTAGATACCTGAGTACCTTCGACAGAAATGCTCACAACCGCAGGGGTGACTTTCTCAAGCATTGGGGCAAGGCTTGGAAGCTGCTCTCCACCAACAGTTAAAGGTAGTGCCGCAGTGGCGGATAATGGCGTGATGATTGAACTTAAGCTTAAGGATAGGACAGTTAAAGCAAGCAAAGGTTTTTTCATCTGATAACTCCTATTAAGTTAAGGCCTTTGAAATTAATATTTGTATAAAAAATATTAATTCAAGGGACACCTGTGGGAGTTAAGACTCAAAAACCTTTACAAAGTTCACCGTGATGACGGTGATAGTTAAGAAGCTCTTGCAGTAACTACTTGGTCTGAATCAAGAATCTCTTTCTTCTGCTCTTTCAAAAGACCTGTAGCGCCTGATGCGTAATCTTTTGGTGCCTGATCGATAGACTCGTCGTTTTCCGCCTCAATCACTGTTTCTGACTTGGACTGATCCGTTACTTTTTTCACAAACGGGTTATCCTGATCAGGAATGTTAGGCAGTAATTCTGAAGACGTCTTTGTCATGTGTTGGTAGAGCTTAGTGTACTCTCGACCAAGCGAATCAAGCATTTCAGCGGTTTGCGCGAAGTGATCCGCCAAATCTTGTTTCTGTTGTTCCAATTCGAATTTTGCTGTGTCTAATTCTTTTTGGACGCTCTTTTGCTTTTTGTAATCGGGAGTGGTCAAACGAGATATGATAACGCCCAACAGCGTGCCGACAAGCAAACCTACAATGGCATAAATCCAAGGCATAATAGCTCCTTATTGTTGTTATTTAACATGTTTTTCACTGTTAAGTTACACATGTTCTGAAGACATGGTACTATGAGTGATTCAGCCAATAAAGAAAAATGCATGTGCTCTACATAGCAGTTTCAACTCTTCCTCTATAGGTATATGAAGTGATGACTCCCCTACAAATCTATCAAAATGACATAAAAGAGCATGGATTCCAGCAAGATAGCGCTCAACTACAAGCGGTCACTGCTCTCGATAACTTATACCATCAGTTTATTCAGTACATCGAAACTCCGGTAGTAGAAAAAAGCACTGGCTGGAAAAGCTGGTTCAGTAAAAAAAGTCAAGTTGAGGCTCCCGAAGCACCCAAGGGTTTGTATTTTTGGGGCGGAGTAGGGCGCGGGAAAACGTATCTGATGGACACGTTTTTCGATGCATTACCGACGCAAAAGAAAATGCGCGTTCACTTCCACCGTTTTATGTATCGTGTCCATGATGAGCTGAACGCTCTCGGCGATGTGAATGACCCGCTGGAGCTGGTTGCGGATACCTTTAAGGCAGAAGCGGAGATCATCTGTTTTGACGAGTTCTTTGTTTCAGATATTACCGATGCGATGATTTTAGGAACTTTATTCCAAGCGTTGTTTAAGCGTGGCGTTGTTCTAGTGGCGACCTCGAATATCCCGCCGGAAGATTTGTACCGCAATGGATTACAGCGTGTGCGCTTTTTGCCAGCGATTGAATTGATTCAGCGTAATTGCTTGGTGCTTAACGTCGACAGTGGTATCGACTACCGTCTGCGCACGCTTGAACAAGCAGAAATTTATCACTATCCGTTAGATGAACAAGCCAGCAAAAACTTACACCAGTACTTTGAGCAATTGGTTGGTGAAGGCAAGCGTGGTGAAAAACAGATTGAGATTAACCATCGCCAAATCGAAGTCAATGAAACGGCTGAAGGGGTGTTGCACGCGAGCTTTGCCCAGCTTTGTCAGTCTGCACGCAGTCAAAACGACTATATTGAACTATCAAAAATCTATCACACGGTGCTGCTTGCCGATGTAAAACAGATGGACCGCACGATTGATGACGCCGCGCGTCGCTTTATCGCATTGGTCGACGAGTTCTATGAGCGTCACGTTAAGTTGATTATTTCCGCAGAAGTGGCGTTGGAAGAGCTTTATACCAGTGGGCAATTGGAATTTGAGTTTAAACGATGTCAGTCGCGTTTAATCGAAATGCAAAGCCATGATTACTTAGCTAAGGAGCATTTGGCTTAAGCTAGATTCCATCTGGATTATCAGGCAAAAAAAAATGAACTTTTTTGCCAAAAAGAGGTGATTTTTTCAACTGACTTCTCTATAATCCTGCGACCCACCGTTACTGCAGACCTTGATTATCGAAGGTATTTCGACATAACGGGTCGAGAGTGCCAACCACTCGAAGGGGTGTTGACTGGACTCTTAGTCAGTGGGAGCGAAAGCTCCTTAAGTGTAAATTTAAATATTAACGGGTTATTGTTAGCATGAAAACTTTCGTTGCTAAACCAGAAACTGTAAAACGCGACTGGTACGTTGTAGACGCTGAAGGTAAAACTCTTGGTCGTCTAGCAAGTGAAATTGCATCTCGCCTACGTGGCAAACACAAAGCTGAATACACTCCTCACGTTGACACTGGTGATTACATCATCGTTATCAACGCTGAGAAAGTTGCTGTAACTGGCAACAAAGCTAAGAACAAAGTGTACTACCGTCACTCTGAGTTCCCAGGCGGCCTAAAATCAATCACTTTTGAAAAGCTGATCGATCGTAAGCCTGAAATGGCGCTTGAGCTAGCGGTTAAAGGTATGCTACCACGTGGTCCTCTAGGCCGTGCTATGTACCGTAAGCTAAAAGTTTACGCTGGCGCTGAGCACAACCATGTTGCTCAACAACCACAAGTACTAGACATCTAATCGGGGATTTCGAAAATGGCAGAGAATCAATACTACGGCACTGGCCGTCGCAAAAGCTCAGCTGCACGTGTTTTCATTAAACCAGGCAGCGGCAACATCGTAATCAACAAGCGTAGTCTTGATGAGTACTTCGGTCGTCCAACTTCTCGCATGGTTGTTAAACAGCCTCTAGAGCTAGTTGAACTAACTGAGAAACTAGACCTATACGTTACTGTTAAAGGTGGCGGTATTTCAGGTCAAGCAGGTGCTATCCGTCACGGTATCACTCGCGCTCTAATGGAATACGATGAGTCTCTACGTCCTACTCTACGTGCAGCAGGTTACGTTACTCGTGACGCTCGTTGCGTTGAACGTAAGAAAGTTGGTCTACGTAAAGCACGTCGTCGTCCACAGTTCTCTAAGCGTTAATTTCCTCTTTCTGGAAATTCCGCTATTCCGGTTTTTTACTGGAAATTGTGGTTCAAAGCTCGGCTTCATGCCGGGCTTTTTGTTTTTCTACATAAAATAAATCCTTTCTAATTCTCGTTTTCTCGAACTTTTCCCTTACTTATGCCCCTTTTGTGACCTCATAGGCGATTTGCCTCACAGATGTTACAAAAAGGTAGCTTTATCTTGTCAAAAAGTAGGGTTTTATTTATCATTTGCCATCAAATAAATACAACTAAATTCGTATTTTGTTAGCCATGCTCTTTAAGCGGAATAACAAAAATCCAAAAGGAGCAAATGGGAGAATGTTTGGATGAGCAATGCGCCTTTAAATAACGGTCGCAGACGTTTCTTAACTGCTACAACTGCTGTTGTGGGTGGTCTTGGAGCTGCTGCTGTCGCCGTGCCTTTTATTAAATCTTGGAACCCAAGTGAAAAAGCAAAAGCTGCAGGTGCCCCTGTTGAAGTTGATATTAGTAAACTTGAAGAAGGGCAGATGGTTCGTGTTGAGTGGCGTGGTAAGCCTGTATGGGTTGTCCGTCGCGCACAGTCAGTTGTGGATGCACTAAAACAAATCGACGGTCAGCTACGTGACCCAGATTCTGGTGAAGCACAACAACCAGCTTACGCTACCAATGCTTACCGTTCGATTAAGCCTGAATACTTTGTCGCGGTTGGTATCTGTACTCACCTTGGCTGTTCACCGACCTATTTACCTGACAGTTTTAGTGAACAAGTGCAGGGTGTTAAATCAGGTTTCTTCTGCCCTTGTCACGGTTCTAAGTTCGATATGGCTGGCCGTGTATTCCAGGGTGTACCAGCTCCATTAAACCTAGTCGTTCCAAAGCACATGTATCTGAGTGATACCAAGATCATCGTTGGTATTGACGAAGAAGGGGAGGCATAATGCAAGCTCTACTTGATTGGGTAGAAAAACGCATACCCGCAATGAATGCGTACAAAAAGCACCTTTCTGAGTACCCGATGCCAAAGAACTTTAACTTCTGGTATCTGTTCGGCTCGCTAGCGATGCTTGTATTGGTTAACCAAATCCTAACGGGTATTTGGCTAACCATGAACTACGTACCGTCTGGTGACGGTGCATTCGCTTCTATCGAATACATCATGCGTGATGTTGAGTACGGTTGGCTACTTCGCTATATGCACTCAACTGGCGC
The DNA here is from genome assembly GCF_011806575.1 of Vibrio hepatarius. Classification (GTDB taxonomy): domain Bacteria; phylum Pseudomonadota; class Gammaproteobacteria; order Enterobacterales; family Vibrionaceae; genus Vibrio; species Vibrio hepatarius_A. The sequence continues at coordinate 12,768 of NZ_JAATOO010000012.1, read as the reverse complement.
TTCTGCATTCTTCGTTGTTGTTTACCTGCACATGTTCCGTGGCCTCATCTACGGTTCATACCAGAAGCCTCGTGAGCTACTGTGGATCTTCGGTATGTTGATCTTCTTGGTGCTGATGGCTGAAGCTTTCATGGGTTACCTACTACCATGGGGTCAGATGTCTTACTGGGGTGCTCAGGTAATTATCTCTCTATTCGGTGCTATCCCAGTTATCGGTGATGACCTAACACTATGGATTCGTGGTGACTACGTAATCTCTGGTGCGACGCTGAACCGTTTCTTTGCACTGCACGTAATCGCGCTACCAATCGTTCTTCTGCTGCTCATCGTCTTGCACGTATTGGCACTGCACGAAGTGGGTTCAAATAACCCAGACGGTATCGAAACCAAGCTACCGAAAGGTTCGATGGGCGACGACTACAAGACTCAGTTCAAGTTCCACGACTACTACACTAAAAAGTACGACATCATCGACTCAATTCCTTTCCACCCTTACGGTACGGTTAAGGACATGGTAGGTGTAGCTGGATTCTTGTTCCTGTTCTGTTACGTGCTGTTCTTTAACCCAGAGATGGGCGGTTACTTCCTTGAGCCACCTAACTTTGAAGCGGCAAACCCACTGAAAACACCACCACATATTGCCCCTGTTTGGTACTTTACTCCGTTTTACGCGATTCTGCGTGCGGTTCCAGACAAGCTACTAGGTGTTGTCGCCATGGGTGCGTCGATTGTGGTTCTGTTTGTTCTGCCTTGGTTAGACCGTTGTAAGGTACGTTCTTACCGTTACCGCAGTAAGTTCCATTTATTTAATATCATCCAATTTACGATCAGCTTTATCGCGCTAGGTATCTTAGGTGCGCTTCCAGCGACACCAACTTACACGCTCCTAGCTCAGATCTTCAGCTTAGCCTACTTCATGTTCTTCGTGCTGCTGTACTTCTACAGTAAGAACGAAGCGACTAAGCCACTACCAGAAAGGGTGACATTCAAATGAAAAAATGGATTGTAATTTTATTTGCAATGCTGCCTTCTCTGGCGATGGCAGCAGGTGCTAATGTTCCACTAGATAAAGCAAACAATGACTTATCGGATCAGGCGTCTCTTCAGAACGGTGCAAAATTGTTTATGAACTACTGTTTCGGTTGTCACTCTGCTCAGTATCAACGTTACGAGCGAGTTGCTCGTGACATTGGTATCCCAGTTGAGCTGATGAAAGAAAATCTAATTTTCGACCCAGAAGCAAAAGCGGGTGACTTGATGGAAAACGCAATTCCTGATAAGTCAGCAGCGAAATGGTTTGGTGCTCCACCGCCGGATCTAACATTGGTTGCTCGTGTTCGTGGTGCGGATTGGCTATACACTTACCTGCGTTCTTTCTACGCAGACCCAACACGTCCATTTGGCGTGAACAACATCGTCTTCCCAAGCGTTGGTATGCCACACGTATTGGAAGAGCTACAAGGTATTCCTCAGCCTATTTTTGAAACCAAAATGGTTAATGGCGAAGAACACCAAGTTGTTGTGGGTGTGGAATCAGACGGTACGGGCGAGCTAAATACTGAAGAGTATGACAACGCTGTACGCGATTTGGTGAACTTCCTGGAGTACTCAGGTGACCCTGTGAAGCTAGAGCGCCACGCTTTAGGGTGGTGGGTAATGGGTTTCCTAGTTATCTTCACTATCGTTGTAGTACTGTTGAAGAAAGAGTATTGGCGTGATGTGCACTAATTGTGCTATTATGCCGTGCTAATTCCAAATTTTTTAACTATACAATGGAGGCTTAGCCTCCATTGTTTTTATCGTTGTAAGTGTGCTGGAGGGCTCCATGGCTGTAGCTGCCAATAAACGTTCTGTGATGACTCTATTTTCAAGTGCATCTGATATGTATAGCCATCAGGTACGTATTGTTCTGGCTGAGAAAGGTGTAAGTGTTGAAGTAGAGCTTGTTGATGAAGCAAATCTACCTGCTGAGCTTATTGAGCTTAACCCATACAAAACAGTACCTACTCTAGTTGATCGAGAGCTAGCGCTTTATGACTCAAAGATCATTATGGAATACCTAGATGAGCGTTTCCCTCATCCACCTTTGATGCCTGTTTACCCGGTTGCACGTGGTAACAGTCGTCTGATGATTTACCGTATCGAGAGAAACTGGTACACATTGGCTGAGAAAGTCGTAAAAGGTAGCGCTGAAGAATCGGAATCTGCACGTAATAAACTACGTAACGACCTGTTGACTCTAGCGCCAGTGTTTGCTGAATACGAATACTTCATGAGTGAAGAATTCAGCTTGATTGATTGTTACCTAGCACCACTATTGTGGCGCCTACCTCAACTAGGTATCGAGCTTACTGGTCCTGGCTCTAAAGAGCTAAAAGTGTACATGAACCGAGTATTCGAGCGTGATTCATTCCTTGCTTCTCTAACAGAAGCTGAACGTGAAATGCGTCTGTCTCGTTAATCAAGGCTAATGGATATTGCAAATATGACACCACGTCGTCCGTATATGCTTCGAGCATATTATGAGTGGCTGGTGGACAATGATTTAACGCCGCATTTAGTCGTAGCGGCGATGCTTCCAGGGGTACGAGTTCCGGAAGAGTTTATTCAAGATGGACAAATCATTTTGAATATTGCTCCGCGAGCTGTGGGGAACTTGGAGCTTGGCAATGAAGCGATCACGTTTAATGCTCGTTTCGGTGGTCGACCACATTCAGTGATTGTGCCACTTTATGCCGTACAAGCGATTTATGCTCGTGAAAATGGTGCAGGAACCATGTTTGAACCTGAAGAAGGTTACATGGATGAGTTTGAAGAAGGGCTTATTGAGGAAGAAGATACAACCTCTTTAGCCGAAGCAAGCGCTGAACACAGCGACGCGGATTCTGATAGCGAGCCTCCAAGACCCAAAGGTCGTCCAAGCTTACGAGTCGTGAAATAAAAAAAGCAGCGTTTACCGCTGCTTTTTTCTTACCTGAAAATCTGATTTAAGACTATTCGTCACCGTATTGAAACGCCTTGATCACCTGTTTCACTCCAGAGATGTTTCGCGCTACTTCAGCTGCGATATCCGCATGCTCTCGAGAAACGTACCCCAGCAAGTAAACTTCGTTATCTTCAGTAATCACCGAGACTTTTACGCCGTTAAGTTCAGACTTCGCTAATAGGGCAGATTTCACTTTGGTTGTGATCCAGCTGTCGTGGCTGATGTTACCCATCGATAGTGGTCGTTTAACCTTGAGTTGGTTGTAAACGGTAGAGACACCTTTTACCTGACGGGCTTTTTCCCCAAATTGAGTCTTGAGGTCTTCTGTCGCAGCTTGGCCGATGAGAATCACTGTACCGTTGTAAGAGCTGGCTGTAACACGGGTGTCGGTGCGGAACGGAGGCTTATTCGCCAATCCCATAATTTCCAATTCGAGGTTACTATCATTCCAAATTTCTTTGGTGGTTCTAGGATCCGTGACGATATTTGCTGTAGTCGCCGCGCCCGCAACAAACAAACCTGCACAACCAGTGACAGACAGGGCGAAAAAGCTCAGAACTAAGGCTCTCAGTAGCGTCATCATTTACTCTTCGTGGGTTGGGAATAGCACTTGGTCAATAAGATCGCACAAGCAGTGAAGTGTCACCATATGCACTTCATGAATTCTTGCCGTTCTGTGAGACGGGATGCGAATTTCAACATCATTTTCCCCCAACAGACCCGCCATTTCACCGCCGTCTTTGCCGGTCAGTGCGATGATGGTCATGTCGCGAGTGACCGCCGCTTCCATCGCTTTAATCACGTTTTTACTGTTACCGCTGGTTGAAATGGCGAGTAGAATATCGCCAGTCTGACCAAATGCACGAACTTGTTTGGAAAAGATTTCTTCATAATGGTAGTCGTTCGCGACCGCAGTCAGAGTGGTGTTGTCGGCGGTTAGTGCCATCGCTGGCAAGCTAGGGCGTTCGGTTTCAAAGCGGTTGAGCAAGCAAGAGACAAACTGTTGAGCATTCGACGAGGAGCCCCCGTTACCGCAACAGAGAATTTTATTGCCGTTGAGCAAGCTCACGACCATCGCCTGTGCTGCATGGGTGATAGCATCTGGCAGCGCTTCCGCTGCTGCTATTTGGATCTGAATACTTTCTTTGAAACTGTCTTTAATGCTATCGAGCATCGATTATCCTTGAGTTATTGCGTTTTTAATCCACTCTACTTGCTGTCCTTGGCGATGGATAGCGACGACGTCAAAGCGGATATCTGTTGAATAGATGGACTTGCCTTGCTTCATCAGCCAAATGTTGGCGGCTTTATAAAGCTTTTGAGCTTTGTGGTGGGTGACCGTTTCGGCTGCGTGGCCATAGGCTTGACTATTTCGGTAACGAACTTCGACAAACACTGTGGTTGGGCCATCGCGCATTATCAGGTCTAACTCTCCACTTTTGGTGTGAAAGTTTCGCTCAATTAACACGAGGCCGCAAGCAGATAGATGTTTTTCTGCTGCGGCTTCGTAATGTTGGCCTTTGGCGCGTCTATTGAACATCACCGTGTTCGGCCCAACTGATCTCACGTTGAACGACACAGTTTTCGTCAATGGATAAAACCCCTGTGTTGCCGTCAATCGTGTAGCTTGGTACGACTTTCATCTGCGGTAAGTGCTCTGTCAAACGGTACGCGTCCATGCCAAGCGCCTGCAGTCTCATTTCAGCGTAAGAACCTTTTGGCCACAACTCTTCCATTTGCGCTTTCAGCGCTGCATCTGGATGGATCAGCAATGGGATGTCGCTGTAGGTTACGCCTGTCAGGTCTTCGTACTGATGACGACTGGTGTTACTGCGTGAGTTTGAGAACAGTTTCGGTGGCGTTGTATCTGGGTTAATGGCAACTTCGATAAACGGCTTGATCAGAGTTAAATCTGCGTTGCTGGCAACAATGTAAACCGCGTCGATATCGCGTCGGCTTCTAGGCTGACTCTCTAGCGACGTGCGTAGCAGTGAGTTCATTTGTGCGATATTTTGCTGACTCTCTTGTAAGCCAAAGACTTTATTGATGTTGCGTTGCAATTGGCGTTTATCGCCAAACAAGTTAACTGCCACTTTGTTTGAGCTGTGTTTTGTCCACTCTTGTTCAAACGCTTCGACTACACGCTCACCAAGGCGACCTTGTGGAGCCAGAATCAGTGGGTATTGATAGCCTTCAGCCGCTAAGTGTTTGGCTGCTTGGGCGACTTCTTGTTCTGGAGACAGTGCAAGGTAGCAAGTGCTGACGTTAGGTTCGATGTCCTCTGGAATGTTCAGCGCTAGCATAGGCACGGGCTGTGCAAAGTTCTCTTCGGCTTTTTGTAGTTTCTCAATGTTGTCCTTGATCAGCGGACCAACGATAAAGTCGATGTTCTTTTCAATCAGTTGTTGCTCAAGCTGAGGAATCGTAATCGCGTTGGTATCGATGACGGTCAGTGTTGCGTTTTCATCACGCTCTTTATCGTTCATCAGTTCCAACATAAAGCCGTCACGAATCAACTGTGCTTGCTTAGCAAATTTGCCGGACAACGGTAACAACAGAGCGGTGTTAACCGGTTTTACCATCTCTAGCGAAAGGATGTCGCTGATCGCTTGAGGCGTATATTTTGCCGCTGGGTGCGTTGGATTTGCCGCTAGCCAGTTTTCAAACGTCGCTTGAAGTTGAGACAACGAGTGAGCGTATTTTTTGTTATACGCTGCGAGTTGTACCCAACCTGCGAGCACAGCGTCAGAAGTCTGTGTACTTAATGAATCCAGTTGTGCTGCAGAGTATTGCGTCAGGTTGTTCCAGATGCTGTTAGAGATAAACTGCTGCTCTGACTGCGCGGTAAACTGGCTTTCGAACGTCAATTCACGCGCTGCTTCATAGAAGTTACTTTGAGCCGTGTACAGAGATGCACGAAGTTGGTGGTATTCTTTCCACTGTTGTTGTGGCAATTGCCACTCAGGACGGAAGTTCAGTAGAGAGAGTGCGTCGTCTTGCTTGTCCTGCTTAATCAACAGTTCTGCGCGCGTTAGTTGCCACTCTGCTTGTTGAGTTTCGGTGAGAGATTGACGAGCGAGACGTTTTACTAATAATTCTGCTTGCGTAACGTCACCAGTTTCAACCGCCGCTTTTAGCGCCATGATCAACCAGTCGTTTTGTTGACTCCCCGTCGTGCTGTCGGCACGCATCAGGTAAGTTTGCGTTGGTTGATTTGGTGCGAGAGTAATATCAACTCGCTGGCTGGTTGATGGTGACGTTGAACACGCTGTCAATGCAACAGCAAGGGCTACAGGAGAGAGTAAGCGTGTTACACTGAGTCGCTTATGGTTTTTCATGGCCATGAGTTCTTACTTAATTCCGTATAAAATTGTGTCTATATTAATCGTTGAAGTGATGGTAAACAAATGACAGATAACAAAACCTTACCAACAGAGATCCCAACTCTCTACATTGTGCCAACTCCAATCGGCAATTTAGGCGATATCACTCAACGAGCATTGGACGTGTTATCTAACGTCGATCTAATTGCAGCTGAAGATACCCGTCATACAGGTAAGCTACTATCTCACTTCGGTATTCAAACTAAAACCTTTGCTCTCCATGATCATAACGAGCAGCAAAAAGCGCAAGTATTAGTTGAGAAACTTAAAGCAGGAAACTCGATTGCATTGGTTTCTGACGCGGGTACCCCACTCATTAGTGATCCAGGATACCATCTTGTGACGCAGTGTCGTCAGGCGGGCGTTAAAGTTGTTCCACTTCCTGGTGCGTGTGCTGTCGTTACTGCATTGAGTGCGTCTGGGTTGCCGTCGGATCGCTTTAGCTTTGAAGGCTTTTTACCAGCCAAAAGCAAAGGTCGAAAAGACAAATTCCTAGAAATCGCTAAAGCAGAGCGTACCTGTATCTTCTACGAATCGCCACATCGTATTTTGGACTCTTTGGCGGATATGCTTGAGATCCTCGGCCCTGAGCGTGAAGTTGTGTTGGCGCGCGAACTGACCAAAACTTTTGAGACTATCCAAGGTATGCCATTGGGAGAGTTGGTTGAGTGGGTGAGTTCCGATGAAAATCAACAAAAAGGTGAGATGGCGTTACTGATCCACGGCTACCGCGCCAACAATGTTGACAACGCTTTGCCAGATGAAGTCACGCGCACCTTGTCGATCATGACCAAAGAGCTGCCGCTGAAAAAAGCCGCCGCGCTTACTGCTGAAATCTATAACCTGAAGAAAAATGCTTTGTATAAATGGGGCTTAGAAAACTTAGACTAAACCTCATAAAGTGGTCTGGGTGGATAAAAAACCATCAATTGAAGCGTTTGTTTCATCATATCTGTGATCTCGCTAGACACACCCCATCAATCTCTATACAATCCGCCCTCGGAGTTGACTGGGTAGTCGCTGCTTTGTTGATGTCCTTCGGGAGACTGACGTTGAGGTCCTTTGGGAGACTGACGTTGACGTCCTTCGGGAGACTGACAAAGGGGAGGAAAGTCCGGGCTCCATAGAGCAGGGTGCCAGGTAACGCCTGGGGGGCGCAAGCCTACGACAAGTGCAGCAGAGAGAAAACCGCCGATGGCCCGTAAGGGATCAGGTAAGGGTGAAAGGGTGCGGTAAGAGCGCACCGGACGACTGGCAACAGTTCGTTGCAGGGTAAACTCCACCCGGAGCAAGACCAAATAGGCCTCCACATTGCGTTGCTCGCGTAAGGAGGCGGGTAGGTTGCTTGAGCCAGTGAGCGATTGCTGGCCTAGACGAATGGCTACCGCCGCGCAAGCGGAACAGAACCCGGCTTACACGTCGGCTCCACCTATTCGAAACCCATCGTAACTTCACCGTTATGATGGGTTTTTTGCTTTTAATTGACCAAATTTAATTTACAAGCATTAAACTTAGCGCAAAATCACGTGTTGCTGTCGTATTCAGGTGGCGATAACCTTTCAAATGGGTACACTGATGAGTCCGGCTACGTGACGCTGAAACGAGATTACTATGACCGAAGCATTTAAACACATTTCTGTATTACTTCATGAATCAATCGATGGGCTGGCGATTAAACCAGATGGTACGTATATCGATGGTACATTCGGTCGTGGTGGTCATAGCCGTCAGATATTATCCAAGCTTGGTGAAAATGGTCGTTTATTTAGTATCGACCGTGACCCGCAAGCGATTGAAGAAGCTAAAAAAATCGATGATCCTCGCTTTACCATTATTCACGGTCCTTTCTCTGGTATGGCGGAATATGCGCAACGGTACGACCTAGTTGGTAAGGTTGATGGTGTACTACTTGATTTGGGCGTTTCTTCTCCTCAGTTAGACGACGCCGAGCGCGGTTTTAGCTTTATGAAAGACGGTCCGTTAGATATGCGTATGGACCCGACATCAGGTATCCCAGTGTCACAATGGTTGATGGAAGCGGATCTTGATGACATCACTTGGGTGATTCGTGAATTCGGTGAAGATAAACACGCTCGCCGTATCGCTAAAGCTATCGTTGCGTATCGTGAAAACGAAGAAAACGAACCACTGACGCGTACAGGTCAATTGGCAAAACTGATTTCAGACGCAGCGCCAAAAAGCTTCAAAGAGAAAAAACATCCGGCGACTCGTGCTTTTCAGGCTTTTCGTATTTACATCAACAGTGAGTTGGAAGAAATTGATACCGCATTGAAAGGCGCGGCGAGCATTCTTGCTCCTCAAGGTCGACTGTCAGTGATCAGTTTCCACTCGTTGGAAGATCGCATGGTTAAACGCTTTATCCGCAAAGAGAGCAAAGGACCAGAAGTGCCACACGGAATCCCTCTGACCGAAGAACAAATCAAAGCGCTGGGTAGCGCGAATTTGAAAGCGGTAGGTAAAGCAATCAAACCGTCAAAACAAGAAGTTGAAGTCAACACTCGTTCTCGCAGCTCAGTATTACGTATCGCAGAAAAACTCTAATCGCCAATGAGTAAGCAGACCCACAACTTAGCCAAATTGATAGCGCTTGACCTACTGACAGTAGGACGAGTCCCTCTTGTCATATTGGTTTTGATCTTTGCCAGCGCAATGGGCGTGGTGTTTACCACTCACCACACACGTCAGGCGATCACTGAAAAAGATCAAGCGCTTGTTGAGCGTGAACGCTTGGATAGCGAGTGGCGAAACTTACTGTTGGAAGAAACGGCGCTGGCGGAACATAGCCGCGTTCAGTCTGTTGCAAAAGACGAACTTGAAATGAAGCGTCCGGAATCAGATAAAGAAGTTGTTATTCATCTCCCATGAGCACAAAAAAAGTCACACCAGTAAAGAAACAGGAAGCAGAACAACCAGTAACGTTGATTCGTTGGCGTTTTTATTTGGTGTTGTTCTTTGTCTTTTGTGCTTTTGCCGCCTTAGTCGGTCGTATCGGCTATATCCAAATTGTCGAGCCCGATAATCTTATCAAACAAGGTGATCTGCGCTCTGTCAGGGCAAAAACCCTACATTCTGCACGCGGTATTATCTCTGATCGCAATGGTGAACCACTTGCGGTGAGTGTCCCTGTCGAAGCCGTATGGGCTGACCCGGTAACCATCTTTAAAGAAGGTGGCTTGCGTGATATCGACCGCTGGCACGCGCTCGCGGACGTATTAGGTCTGAAACGTGACGACCTGATCAACAAGATTAACGACAATAAATCCCGCCGCTTTATTTATCTTCAGCGCCAAGTTAGTCCGGCTATGGCTCATTACATTCGTGAGTTGCGACTGTCTGGTATTGGCCTAAAAGCCGAGTCTCGTCGTTACTACCCAGCAGGTGAGGTTAGTGCTCACTTAGTTGGCGTGACTGGTATCGACGGGCATGGTCTGGAAGGCGTTGAGCGCAGCTACGATAAATGGCTTACTGGTGAAGCGGGCAAACGCATTATCCGTAAAGACCGTTATGGCCGCGTAGTCGAAAACATCTCACTGGAAGAACGTGAAGAAGGCAAGCCGCTGCAATTAACTATCGACCAGCGTATCCAAGCGATCGCTTACCGAGCGATTAAGCAGGCGGTGGCCGATTACCGCGCCACCTCTGGCTCTGCGGTTATTCTTGATGTGAAGACCGGCGAAGTATTAGCGATGGTCAACGCGCCATCTTACAACCCGAACAACCGCTCAGATCTACAGTCGGCGAAAATGCGTAACCGCGTTATTACCGATGCGTTTGAACCAGGCTCGACAATTAAACCGTTTGTGGTACTCGCCGCGCTGGAAAACGGAGTGGCGAACGATAAAACTGTTATCGACACCGGACGTGGGGTTATGCAGATCGGTGGTAGCCGCGTACGGGATGTTTCCAAAGTTGGTAAAGCCGACCTCACAACCATCTTGAAAAAGTCGAGTAACATCGGTGTGGCGAAGCTGGCTCTTGATATGCCGTTAGAAGCGCTGCTGGGAATGTACAGCTCGGTCGGTTTTGGTCAGGTTTCTGGTTTGAACCTCGTTGGTGAGACTCAAGGCATTTTTCCTAACCGCCGTCGTTGGTCGAAGTTTGAGATCGCGACGCTCTCGTTTGGTTATGGTCTAACCATTACTCCGCTGCAACTTGCGCATGCTTATGCCACGCTGGGTAACTTAGGTAAGTACCAGCCTGTTCATATTATTGAAAACAATCAGCAAGACTTCTCAAAACAAGTTATTGATCGTGAGAACGCACGTAAAGTTCTTGCTATGCTTGAGACGGTTACGCAACCAGGCGGTACAGCGACAAAAGCTGCGGTTCCGGGATATCGCGTGGCGGCAAAAACAGGCACATCACGTAAAGCGATCGCAGGTGGCTATGGCGATGAATATTTCGCTTACACCGCGGGTATTGCTCCAGCAAGTGACCCGAGAGTGGCTTTGGTGGTGGTGGTCAACGAACCGCAAGGCGATAACTACTACGGTGGTTCGGTTGCGGGGCCTGTATTCTCAGAGATTTTAAAAGGCACGCTGCAAATACTCAACGTGGCGCCTGACGAAAACAGATTTAAAGATAATTAATTGAGAGACTCTATGTCTATACAACTCACACTCTCGACATTACTCGAACCGTGGGCGGAACTTCCGACAACGCCTACCGATGAAGTGATGGTTTCTCATTTGGAATTAGATAGCCGAAAGGTGACTCAAGGCACAACGTTTGTTGCGATTAAAGGTCATGCGGTAGATGGTCGTGACTATATTGCGTCTGCCATCGAGCGTGGTGCTAACGCGGTGATCGCCCAAGCGAGCGATACCCACAGCCATGCTCATGTTGAGTTCCATGGCAATGTTCCTGTTGTTTACATTGAAGAGCTAGACAAAGAGCTGTCTGCGCTGGCTGCACGTTTGTATCCCCTAAACAACATGCAGTTGATTGGTGTGACAGGCACCAACGGCAAAACCACCATTACTCAACTCATCGCTCAGTGGCTTGAACTGGTTAACCAACGTGCCGCTGTGTTGGGGACAACGGGAAATGGTTTCTTAGACGCACTACAACCAGCTGCGAATACGACCGGTAACGCCATTGAAATTCAGTACACGCTGGCCGAGTTAGAGACACAAGGTGCGCAGTACACTGCGATGGAGATTTCATCGCATGGGTTAGTGCAAGGGCGCGTTAAGACGCTGCCATTTAAAGCTGGTGTGTTTACCAACCTCAGTCGAGACCACCTCGACTACCACGGTACGATGAAAGAGTACGAGCGCGCTAAGCTGTCACTATTCACTCAGCACCTTTGTGAAACTCCAGTGATCAATATTGACGATCCAGTCGGTGCAAAATGGGCGCTACAACTAGACAATACGTTGGCAGTCTCTCTTAAGCCCACTCAGGCGAAAAACGCGGTTTACGCCAAACATGTCGAGTACTCAGAAGAGGGAATCTCCCTTGCGTTCACGGGCAGCTTTGGTGACGGTGAATTTACCGTACCACTAATCGGTGAGTTCAATGCAAATAACGTATTGGTTGCGTTCGCTACACTACTCGCTTTAGGTTTTGACAAGCAACAACTGATTGAGTCAGCAAGCGAGTTGAAACCGGTTCTTGGCCGTATGGAACTGTTCCAACGCGAAGGTAAAGCCAAAATTGTCGTCGATTATGCACACACACCTGATGCGTTAGAAAAAGCTTTGCTAGCACTGCGCGTACATTGTACTGGCAAGCTATGGGCGATCTTTGGTTGCGGCGGGGACCGAGATACAGGTAAGCGTCCAATGATGGCGAGTATCGGTGAACGGTTAGCCAACAAAGTGATTCTGACTGACGATAACCCGCGTAGCGAGTCTCCTCAGTTGATCGTCCAAGATATGCTCGCGGGTATGAATCAGCCGAGCGGAGCAATTGTCGAGCACGAGCGTTTTAAAGCGCTGCAACACGCGTTGAACAACAGCAGTGAGAACGACATTATTTTGCTCGCAGGTAAAGGACACGAAGATTATCAAGTGCTGGCGACAGAAACGGTACATTACTCAGATCGAGAGTCTGCAATGCAACTATTGGAGCTGAGTCAATGATCACCTTGATGCTTTCTCAGTTAGTTGACGTGCTCGACGCGCAGCTTATTGGTGATGATGTTGCGATTGATAAAGTCTCAACCGATACCAGAACCATTGAATCTGGCTCACTGTTTGTTGCATTAGTCGGCGAGCGTTTTGACGCTCACGACTTTGCCGATAAGGCGGTTGAAGCGGGCGCTAGCGCACTATTAGTCAGCAAAGCGATTGACGCCAATACGCCTCAGTTGCTAGTAAAAGATACTAAGGTTGCGCTGGGTTTGTTGGGACAGTTTGTTCATCAAGTCTGCCA
>NZ_JAATOO010000011.1 GCF_011806575.1 Vibrio hepatarius | reverse complement strand
ATTCTTGTACAAATCAGTGCTGCTTGTTGTAGAGCACTTTAACTGTCCTGTTCTGTTAATTCTACTAGCTGGGTGGCTGCCTGCTTACAGATTCACCGTTTACACCCTATTTCGACCATTCACTCCAGTTCTCGACAGCTCGTCGCAAACCCCCACAGCCCTTTTATTTGCTCGTTAATCTTTCAGTATCGAATCAACATTAAGGGACGATGAAATGACAACATTCAGATTGGCTTTAGTGACCGCGTGTTTGTTTAGTGCCAACGCGCTGGCAATTCCAAGTGATGCCGTGATCGAAATTTACAATAAAGCTGCACAAGGTGACGAGAGCTTGGTTGAGGTCGCACATCAATCCTTTGAACAGCATATCGCCCAACGAGGCGCGGAGGCGCTGAGCTTGGTGTATCTCGGTAGTACACAAACTTTGATGGGACGGGATGCGTGGATGCCGTGGAACAAAATGACGTATACCGAAAAAGGACTTGCAACGATCGCGAAAGGGTTGGATCTCCTGTCTGCTAACCCAACGCCGCTGGCCGAACAACAAACACGCCAAGGTTTACCAGAATCTTTTTTGGCAAAATCTATCGCGGCGTCCACATTCACCTCGTTGCCGGAGATGTTTAATCACTTTGAACGCGGTTATGAACTGTTTTTAGAACTGCTTGAAAACGACGAATTCAAGCGACAGCAATATGCCGCGACAGCGTGGGTCTATCTTTATGCCGTCGAAGCGGCGCTAAAGGCGGAGGATATGCCTCAGGCTAAGGCTTGGCTAGAACAGATGCAGCAACGTGGAGCGCAACATCCACTGACACAGCAAGCGGCCAGCATGATCAATTCAGCGGCTTAAGGTGGCGTTATGCTTAGTTTCTCTCAGATTTTTAAAACATACCAGTTGGGTCAGCAAAGGGTTGAGGCGCTCAGAGGCGTTGATGGTCAGATCGAACGAGGCGAAATGGTGGCGCTGTGTGGGCCTTCGGGCTCAGGCAAAAGCACACTGCTAAACGTTTTGGGTTTGCTGGAGATGAACTACCAAGGACAAATTAATATCGATGGTCAGCCTTACCCAACACACCCAATAGAAGCCGCCGAGTATCGCCGCTCTCAATTTGGCTTCGTTTTTCAACGTTTCAATCTTATCCCAGTGATGAGTGCATGGGAAAACGTCGCTTATCCTCTGATGTTAAACGGTGACAGCCTTGCCCAGCAGCGTGTGAAAGCGCTTAAGATTTTGGATCGAGTTGGATTAAGCGAGTTTGCAAACCACAGACCCGACAACCTATCCGGTGGCCAGCAACAGCGTGTTGCCATTGCCAGAGCACTGGTTCACAGCCCGCAAATCGTCATCGCCGATGAACCGACGGCCAGTTTAGACAGCCATACTGCCAATGTCGTGATTGAGTTGATGAAAACACTCGGTCATTCATTGGGAACGACGTTCATTGTCGCGACCCACGATCCGCGCATGGCGGTTCAATGCGACCGCAGTATTGAATTGGTGGACGGACAAATTCACAAGGGGCTAATGAAATGGGCAAGCTAATACCACTCTCGCTGCGTGTGGCGTACCTCAACTTATTGAGAAACCGTCGCCGCAGTCTACTCTCTGTATTAATCATTACCATTGCTGTATTTGCGCTAACCTGTGCTGGCGGCTTTGGACTCTATACCTACGAATCGCTGAAAGAATCCACCGCACGCGACACCGGTCATATTACGATCAGTCAACCAGGATTTTTTGAACAAGACGAAGACATGCCGCTAGAAAACGGTTTGTCGGATGCGGCGTCTATTTCGCGCCTTATTCTCGCAAATGACGAGATTCGTGGCGTACAACCGCGGATTGAATTTAACGGACTGATTTCTAACGGCAGCAAATCAACCATATTCGTTGGTACTGGCGTGAATGAGCGTGAGTTCGACATGAAGGGGCCGTTTCTCGATGTCAGAGCCGGTAAAACCTTGTCGAGTGTCAGCGCTTCGCGTTACAACCCTGCTGAACCTGAAGTGATGTTAGGAGTTGAACTGGCGAAGAACCTTAAAGTGGCGGTAGGTGATTGGGTCACCCTCCTTGCTACGACCAGTGACGGCGCACTCAATGCGTTTGATTTTAAGGTGCATGGCATTTACTCGACGGGTGTACCTGAACTAGATAAGCGCCAACTTTACTTGCACATTCAGTCCGCTCAGGAATTGCTAACCAGCGATAAAGTCAGCACCTTATCCGTCTTCTTGTTTGAAACAGAAAAGACCGCTCAGGTTCAGCAGTGGGTGTCCGGTCAGCTTTCCAAAACGAAGCTTGAACAACCTATCGAACTGACTCCTTGGCAAGACAGAGCGTTTTTCTACACCAAAGTCAAAGACCTCTATGATCGCATATTCGGTATTATGGGCGCAGTGATGGCATTGGTGGTGTTTGTTGCGCTGTTCAACACCATGACGATGTCGGTCACCGAGCGAACGCGAGAAATCGGCACACTCTCGGTGCTCGGTACTTACCCAAGTGAAATCGTGTCCGGATTTGTCCGTGAAGCCGGACTGCTAGCGTTGATTGGCGCGATATTGGGCGGTTTGCTCAGCGCGATGACCTCGGTGCTGCTGCTTGTGATTGATATTCAAATGCCACCGCCTCCGGGGCGAAGTGAAGGCTACCCGCTGAATATCTACTTCTCGTTTGAACTGCTTGTATTTTGCGCCTTAGGAGTGATCGCTATTTGTACTTTTGCTGCTTGGCTTTCTGCCCGCAAGGGTGTCAATAAACCGATTACTGAGGCGTTGGCTTATGTGTAATGCAATAAAAACAATGGCGACTCTCTTACTGACTGTGATCAGTGCATCAGCGGCAGCGAGTGTTAGTGACGTTCGACAGATGATTAAAAATGCCGACGATTATCGTCAAGGGTATCTGGTTGCTAAAGTCGTATCGCAAGTGTCGTTATTTGAAAACGACGAGCTGGATAAAACGCGTCAGTACCATGTTTACACTCGTCCTAATCGTGAATCACTGGTGGTGTTTAAGTCGCAGGTAGAAGCGGGACAAAAAATGTTGATGCTTGGCGATAACTATTGGTTGCTGATGCCGAAAAGCCGTCGTCCGATCCGAATTACGCCAATGCAAAAGCTGCTCGGTGAAGCCTCGGTCGGGGACATTTCAACGCTGACTTGGAGTGAGGACTACCAAGCAACCTTGGTCGAGCAGTCTGCAGAAACCAACCAGTTGCGCCTGAAATCGGTCACCAAAGGCGCGAGCTACGAACGGATTGAGTTGTGGCTCGATGCTGAAACGGATTTTCCCCTCAAAGCGGACCTTTATCTGCGTTCTGGAAAGCTAGCGAAACAGGCGATTTTTGAACAAGGGCAGCGAGATGGGCAAACCCGCGTCGTGGCGATGACCTTGCTAGACAAGATCCAACCAGCGAAGAAAACCGTTATCGCTTACCAGCAAATCACATCTTATGAGTTGGAGGAGAAATATTACAACCCTGCGTATCTGATTCGCAATCTGGACTCGGAGTTATAAGCGATGAAGTGGCTATGGATACTGCCAGCGGGTCTTTATGCGTTCAATGTGAGTGGCCAAGAGCTCAGTTATGAATGGGACTGGACCGTGAGTGCGAGTTCAACCCAGCACCAGGATTCTGCGTTACTCGGTGAGCCGCCGAGCCATGACACGAAAGCGATGGATGCCTTGCTCGATGTAGAAGTGAGCGGTTACGACTGGACCGCATTACTGGCAGCGAAAGGAAGTAACATACTCAGCAACGATAGCTCTGCGCCTTACGACGCCGAGTTTGTGGTTCAAGAGCTATTTTGGCAAGGCGAAGCGACACTGTTTGAACTGCCGATGGATTTTACCGCTGGTAAGCTCAGGTTGGACTGGGGCGTGGGGTATGGCTATCGTCCGCTGGATATCTTTAAACCATATCGGCGTAATCCGGTCGGTATTCAGGTAGAAGAGGGCGCGCTGATCGCATTGGGCTCTTACTTTGACTTACAAGGCGAATGGAGTCTGGTCGCATCGGACTCGTCCTTTACCCAGCAGGCGGGTAGTACGTTGGAAAAAGCGGCAGAGCAAACTGGAATCGGCTTTCGTCGCTACGCCTTAATCGGCGAGAGTGAATGGCAGATGTTGGCGTATTACGACAACGTTCGCCATGGTCTGGTGGGGGCGTCGTTTGTCTCGGTGCTAGACCTGTCTTGGGCTGTGCACAGTTCAGCACTGTACCAGCGCCAGTACGTTATTTATCAACACAATGCGTGGGATTCTCCTGTCGAGTTAGAGACCGACAATCACGGCTATCAGTTGCTATTGGGTTTGAACTGGGCGAATGCAGTGGGTAACAACATCATTGTTGAGTATTGGTACGACAGTCGAAGTTGGAACAAAAACCAGTGGGAGCGGGCGTTTGATCGAGCAGAGTTACTACACGCTAACGATTCAACTCGTGCTCTCGGATATTCGTATGCCCAAGGGCTGCAAAGCGCCAACCTCGTGCAGCACAGCCTATTGTTTCACTGGACGCTAGACAGCAACGCTTGGAGTCATTGGCAATGGTCAAACAACCTCACTTGGCTGAATCATTTTACGCCCACCGTTGATGTGATGTACTCACCGCAAGATGGCGGTTTGATTGCAACTCAATGGCTCGATTATCAAGCATACGATTCTGGTAACGCCGCGCTCAATATCGAGATGGCGATCCGGTTTATGACTGGCGAGAGTGATTCTGTGTATGCATTGCTTTCCGATAAGAGTATGATTTTTTTAAATTTAAAAGGCAGGTTCTAATGTCTGAACTCAAACAACACGCGATTAACGGAATGAAAAGTCTGGTATTTACCTCGCTCTTTTGCGTGGTGATTGCCTTTTCAACTCAAACCATCTGGAACGGTTCTTTCCTTATTCACATCAAAATCAGCTTAGGTTTCGGCATCAGTGCAGTACTCAGTGCGCATATCATCGCTTGGTTCCGCCAAGACATCTCCCCGCGGCTGATAAACCTATTTGCGATTTGTTGCTCGATGATTGTTGGTACGGCGAATGCGTATTATTGGCTGCGACAGTACGATCAGTTTGCTGACTTTAGCGAGTTGAAGCCAGTGATCGTGTTAGGACTTATTTTTACTTCAACGTGCTTTTTGTATTTTTATGCTCACGAGCAGCGCATTGAAGCGCAAAAGCAACTTGAACGCTCGAAACGGATTCAATCCGAACAAGAAAAGACGCTGCTTCTCAGTCAACTAAAACAGTTGCAGAGTCAAATTGAACCGCACTTTTTGTTCAATACCTTAGCCAATATTAGTGTGTTGATAGACAGTGATAGCAAAAGCGCTAAGTTGATGCTAGAGAAGCTCACGGAGCTACTGCGTGCTACCCTGACCAGAAGCCGCCAAGAAAGCACAACATTGCAAGGTGAGTTGGAGCTAGTAGACGCTTACTTGGCAATCCAGAAGATTAGGCTGGGCGACCGTTTGGCGTATCACATCGACAACCAAGTCGACACTGCGCTGAACGTACCACCACTCATTCTGCAGCCATTGGTGGAAAATGCTATTCAACATGGGATTGAACCTAAGGCGGCTGGTGGTTGTTTGGATATCTCAGCACAATTGAACCAAGACCAGCTACTGATCGAAATAAAAGATGACGGACTCGGGTTTAGCGGTGAATCGGCTCATACTGGTCAAGGAATTGGCTTGGCAAATATTCGCGAACGTTTAACAACGCTTTATGGCGACAATGCCTCGTTAAACTTAGTCGAAGCGCCGCAAGGCGGTGTGATTGCCAAACTAACAATAGCGCGCTCTGTGGTGTGATTTTAAGGAGAAACAACAATGCATTGTGAGTCAGTAACCGCGTTAATTGCCGATGATGAGCCATTACTTCGTCACCATCTCAATAAAGCTTTGGGCGAAGTTTGGCCGGAACTGGAAGTGATTGCCTGTGCTGAAAATGGCCAGATCGCGCTGGATCTTATTGAGCAGCGGGCGCCAGACATCGCTTTCCTCGATATCAAAATGCCGGAGTTAGACGGCATGTCCGTGGCTAAGAAATTGGCTCAGAGAAACATCACTACCAAAGTTGTGTTTATCACCGCGTATGACGAGTTTGCCGTCAGAGCGTTTGAGGCCAATGCCATTGAC
Organism: Vibrio hepatarius; assembly: GCF_011806575.1. Lineage (GTDB taxonomy): Bacteria > Pseudomonadota > Gammaproteobacteria > Enterobacterales > Vibrionaceae > Vibrio > Vibrio hepatarius_A. The sequence goes on along the minus strand of NZ_JAATOO010000011.1, from coordinate 149,875 downwards.
TACTTGTTAAAACCTGTCTCTGAATCGCGCTTGACTCAATGCGTGGAGAAGATTAAAGCTGGATTGCAACCACAAAATAGTGCGCCAACTCCTGAACTCAGTCAACTTCTAGAACAAATCCAACATCTTACCGAAAAGACATCACCGTCTTATTTACATTGGATCCGCGCCAGCCGGGGAGAGGAAATCCACATGATCCCCGCATCGGAAGTACTCTACTTTAAGGCTGAAGACAAATACGTCTCTTTGTTTCGCATGGAGCTCGGTAAGAAAGAGGAGTACTTGCTAAGAACTTCGCTCAAAGAGTTACTGAAGCAACTAGACCCTGAGTTGTTCTGGCAGATACACCGTTCAATCGTTGTCAACGTATCGGCGATTGATAAGGTGAAAAAAGAGTTTACCGGAAAGATGGTCGCGCTGGTGGGAGAGAGCAAACTGCCAGTTAGCCGCGCAATGCAAAGCCGATTTACCAAGTAACGCCCCAGTCCTAAAGAAAAGAAGAGCTCAGCGCCAATCCAAGCGCTGAGCTCTTCTCTTTTGTAAAACATATGCTCGTTATTCAAGGCACAGAAACAGGTTGGCGAGCGGTTCAAAATTGAGCGCAATTAAGCCTTGCTGATTGATAACGCGTAAGGTGTGGTGACGGCCGTTGAGTTTATCAAACAGTGCGTATTCACCATTACTGAGCTGCCAATCCTGAATCAACTCGGGCGGGATGATTAGATCGAGTGCTTTGGAATACTTATCGCTGAAGTTGGCGACGACAATCAGCTTTTGCTGCTTATCTGAACGCGCAAAAGCGTACAACTGATGCTGCATTTCGGCGAAGTTGTCATAGTTCGCTGCGTATAAGTCGTGGTATCGGCCAGTTAGAGCGGACTCACTCAGAGTGAGGTTAAGTAGCGTTTGGTAGAACGAGCGTAGAGAATGCTCTGACTGGTTTAAAAGCGCACCGTCACATTGGCCGTGGTTCATCCAACGCTGGTGGTGAGGCACGCCGATATAGTCAAAAATTGAAGTACGGGACGGTTGCCCAAACCCTGCGTTTTCAGCGCCGGGCTCACCAACTTCTTGGCCAAAATAGATCATGGTAGGTGCAGAGGATAAACAGGCGGACACCAACATCGCGGGTTTGGCTTTCTCAGCGTTTCCCGCGAATTCTGGCGATGCGATACGTTGTTCGTCGTGATTTTCCAAAAAGTGCAGCATGTGATGTTCGATGTCTACCAGTTGATATTGGATTCGCCCGATCTCACTGGTAGAGCCGTGTCCTTGCATGACCGCTTTAAGGCTATCGTATAGATCAACTTTATCGTATAGGTAGTCCATCTTGCCCAGATGAATGTAATCACGATACAAATCTCTTTGGTACACCTCTGCGAGTAAAAAGGCGTCTGGATTGATATGTTTGATCGACGAGTTGAGATAGCTCCAGAATTCAACGGGGACCATTTCAGCTATGTCATAGCGAAACCCGTCGACCCCTTGTTTTAGCCAGTAGAGGGCAATATCACGAAACTTAACCCAAGAGTCCGGAACTTCTTTGCCCTGCCAAAACGCAAAGTGTGCGCGGTGGTCGAGTTGACGGTATTCCTCTGGCAGTTGTGGGAAGTCTTTGGTGCCGTCTGGCTTGACTCCGTAATTGACTTTGACCGTTTCGTACCAGTCATCAAAATTTGGCGTCGCTAGTCGAGATCCATTCCCCGTCCATTTTGCGGGAAACTCCTGATATGGCGGGGTTAAATTAGGGTGCTGTTCGCCGCCAAGTGGAGGGTGAGCCGAGAGTTGTTCAGGCACTGAAAATGCTTGTTTGGGGATGTAGTAGAAGTTGTTGTGTTTATGGTATTCAACGGATGAGTCGTCGCTCGCGCCAAAGTCTTCAACACCTTGTGGGTTATTTCGCCCTTGATAAACACGTGCCACATGGTTGGGCACGATGTCGATAATGACTTTCATCCCAGCTTGATGGGTCCGGGTTACTAAGTCGAAAAACTCTTGGTTCCTGCGATTTGGGTCATCGGCCAAGTCAGGGTTGACCGAGTAGTAGTCTTTAACCGCATAGGGTGAGCCCGCACGGCCTTTAACAATACTTGGGTGGTCGTTGCTAATGCCGAACTGCGTGTAGTCATTAATGAGTGCGTGATGGGGCACACCTGTATACCAGATATGCGAAATGCCAAGCCGCCTAATTTCTCCTAGCGCTCTGTCAGTGAAATCGCTGAACTTTCCGATTCCGTTTTGCTCAATGGTTCCCCAAGGGCAGTTATTGGTTTGCGTGTTGCCAAATAGACGCGTAAAGACCTGATAAATATTCTTCTTCATTGATTGGTTAGCCCCGTGATTCACCTTTAATCATAGGCTAATGCACGGTTAGAGAGTGCTAATCATCCCTAGAGGTAAATTTAGGGGGCGTAGAAGGATAAAGTGTGAGTGGGTTAGAAGATTTCTCTGAGGTCAACCAAATGCCCGATGTGGAGTAGAAATCACAAATTGGCTAATAACACTGAGGTTAATAACGAGGATGAGATTTTATGAGAGCCTGATACTACGAGGCGTTGAGGCGGATAAGAGATCTTGTGCTTCTTATGAGTGTTTTTGACAAACATGGGTTCTTTTCTACGCTTAGTTAAAAACAACGTCAGACAAAAAGGAGATCATTGATGGCGACATTTAAACAGGACATCCCACATCGTGTTACGGTTTATCATGATGACATTGAGCAAGAAAACACTCTGAAAAACGCGATGTTACCGGAAAAGCCTCGATACTTTAATGGCGCTCCCACCTATCAGGCTGAGAGTATTGATGAGTTCAGAACCAAACTCAGCCAAATTGGTCTGTCGTTAGACGTGTAACCAAACTTAACTAGAATGGAAAAAGGGCTCTGCAATAGAGCCCTTTTTGTTATGAACAGGTTTGATTCCGCCCTAACGCCTTCGCTTCGTACAGACATTTGTCGGCGCGAGACAACGCTTTATTGAAATCTTCCGCATGCCATTCAACCACGCCGATACTGACCGTAATTGCGATATCAAAACTGCCGCAAACACTTGCCGCCAGCTCAGCTTCTACACGTTGACGAATCCTTTCAGCGAGTTGTATGCCGTCATCTAGGTTAGTTTGCGGTAATACTAACGCGAATTCTTCGCCACCCAAGCGTCCGAGTAAATCTGAGTGTCGTATTTCGCTTGCAACTATTTCACAAAAGGCAACGAGCACTTTATCACCGATAGAATGACCACATTTGTCGTTCACCTGTTTAAAGTGGTCTAGGTCCATCATGCAAATGCAAGATGGCGTGTAAACTCGGTGGTGGTCTAGGGCCTTATCCACCAGTGCACGGCGATTAAGAATCCCTGTCAAAGGATCTTCTGTGGCGAGCTTCGTTAGCTGCGACTCTTTATATTTAATGTTGTGCGCCATATCACTGAATGCTTTGAATAAATCACCGATTTCGTCTTCACGCAAGTCGAAGTTTGCACGGATTTCGCCTTGACGCGAAAGGACCAAAATTCGTTTGCGCAGGTCGATGATCGGTGAGGCAATGTAGTGGGACAAGTAAATGGTTAGCACGGCAAATAGCGCAAGCGCGATAAGAAGGTACAGTGACACTTCTTTTATGTGGTCGATGTGGCTCTGTTCTAGCTCGGAATTTGAGATAAACACCGCGAGTGAAAGGTCAAATTCTGGCTCAGAAACCCCTTGTGCTGAGAGGCTTTCAAAAATGAGATACTGTTTGAGCTCTAGATCGATCGGGTGAGTGATCATGATGCCATCCAGCTCATTTCTTATCCTGGGTTCGGTTGTGTCATTAAGGCCGTATTGCTGAAATTTATCGACTGATAGATAGTTAACACCACACAAAGGTTGGGTGTCGTGGTTACGCACCAGAAAAACGTCAATACGTTCAAGACCACTATCTACCAAGGATTGTTTAATATTTGCTATATGATCTTTGATTAATGTGCGGTCAAGTACCGCTGTATAGTACCCAATCAGATTTTGTTCACAATCAACCAGTGGACGGGTGAAAAAATAGGTTTCATCGTTAAAAATAAGCCCGAGTTGAGAGACGATGTCTGTCGTTGCGAAGCTCAACACGAGCTTTGGGTAGTTACGTTGCTCACGCAGTTTAACTAATTGGTTGCTGATGTCTCGGCTTGCTTGAGAGTTTTCTTCGCCTCTTTGTTTAAGGTCAAGCAGCTTGTTGAGTGCTTGCTCCTCTAAGGAGAGGTTTTTAGGATAGCTGGTCAACCATTGCTGATAAGAGCTTTCTAAACGCTCTAAAACTAACGGTGTTAGGACCTGCAACTGTTCGATATCTTGCCTGAGAATATAGCGATTGCTTTTATTCGCAGAGAGGTTGAAGTTAACCGCTCGACCTGAAAGATCTGAAATAATCAGGGCGGAAAAGCCGCGCGTAAAGTTGATCGCGTTAGAAGATAACTTAGGCAATGTGTCTGTACTTACTTCGCAAGTCGACATTGCACCACTAAGACGGTCGAACTCAGCAAAGCGGCCTTCAATATAGTGGCTAATTTCGCTTGAACCAATCGACGCCGACAACTGACCAGATTGGAATACATGGTCAATCGTTAGCTTTTCTCTCGCTTGATAGTAACCATAACTGAACAGCAGGATACTGATCGCGAGTGGTAACAAGATAAAAAATATTTTAACGCTGAGTTTATTCTTCATCGTGTTTGAGTCTTTGGTCCGTCGGACTGATTTTGCCTAGGTTTTGAATCACTTTCAGCTCGCCTGATTGAAATTGAGCGAGATACATGGGTAAATCGAGGTGATGGTCTTCTCTCACGCGTACTTCCATATCGCCCTTGTAGAGTTCTATGCCCGGTAACGCGTCGATGGTTGCCTCTTTATCCACTTCACCTGCTTTCGTCAAAGCATGGGCGAGAAGATAAACTAAGTCGTAATGCGCTTTGCTCGAATAGGTCGCCTGTGCTTCTTTCCCATGAAAATCTTGATACTGAGCGATGAATGACTTCGCAATCGGGCTATCGATGGATGTGAAGAAGTGCAGGGCGGTCATCACGCCTTCTAACGCTTCACTATCTACATTGTTTATGTAGGTTTCATCTGCAGCGAAAGCAACAACTTGGATATCGCGTCCAAAATCGAATTGCTTCATTTGAGTGAGGAAGTTAAAACCGTCTGCGCCCGGTAAGATTAGCATAAGGTTCTGTGCACCGGATTGCTTTAAGCGTTCCAATACTGGCGTGTAATCACTGGTGTTGAAGCCAGTAAACTCAGTATTGGTGACGGTGCCGTTATACTGAGCGACGGATTCAATGATGCGCTTCGACATGCGGTGTGGCCAGATATAGTCATAGCCAAAAATGTAGAAACGGTTGCCAATGTTGTTGATTAAGTAAGGGATGACAGGTTCGATATAGTGCTCAGGAATGGTGCTGTAGCAGACTAAATAGCGGCTATAGTGCCGACCTTCGTAGTCGATACCGTAGAACATCGGAGTTTTCAGTTCATCAGCAACTTCCGCCATCGCATAACGAGACGCACTACTCACTGGTCCCATCAACGAGAACACGCCTTGTTGTTCGATCAGTTCACGACTGTAGTTTACCGTCTTAGCTGGGTTGGTTTCGTTGTCGCGTACCACGATTTCCAGCTTACGACCAAGTACACCACCTGAATGATTGATCTCTTCTACTGCCAACTGTGCACCTTTCAAAGCCTGCTGACCGTAGATCGCAAATGTCCCCGAGAGTGGTAAAACCGCACCAATCTTGATGTTTTCTTGCTCTTGCGTACAGCTTGATGTCAACAGTGCACCACACACGACTGCGCACGACAAAAAGACTTTTCTTATATTCATTATATGCTTGATTGTCTCTGAAATTTATCTTCTACTCGTTTGATTGTAGACACTCCATCTCGCGGAGAGAGTGAAATGTCTAACAAAATCATGAGCATCTAAATATACAAATAGACATGTGTTAAAAGAACGTGGTGCTTTGCACCATTCTAAGCGTGGTGCTAAAGCAATAACTAGGAGTGAAACTAAAATTATGTTTGATGCGCATCAGACACCAAGTAGAGACTCTAACCACTTAACGGTACGGCGTTGTTAGTTTTGGTAAGACTCGATTAAGTTCAAAATCTCTAGTTTTGTCGTTAAGTTATGACTTGATACCTCGATAACAATATCGGCAATAATGTCGTCTTCGCAGTAAAAGTACGCGACAGGTGTATTTAAAGCCTCTGAAATTCGTTTTACAGTCGCATAGTCAGGAGCGTGTTTTCCCGTCTCATACTGACTAATTCTCGCGCTGGCACCAGCTTGATCCATCCCTAGTTTTATTCCCAATTCTTGTTGGGTAATTCCTTGCAACTTTCTAATATATCTTAGCCTGCTAGGTAAAGGGCTATTCATGCAATGAGTACCTCCACAATCAAAGCTCGTGCATTTTACCCTTATACTGTTCGTTATATGACTAAGGAATTTTTAGATTTAAGAAATTTAGGGAAATCTATTACGCACTTTCTTCAAATTTAGCCGGATTTCAAACTTATAACTCTCTCAATAGAGCTTTATTCTGTTATTTTTTGTAACAGATTAAGTATATGTCTCGCTCTCAGGTAAAAATTAGGAAAAACTTGTTTGTTTCGCTAGGTAAACACTTAGATGTTAAGATTGAAAATACTGTTCAATTGCAGAGAATGGAGGTGAGGTTGTGTTTGAATTGAGCAAAACCTATTTCAAAGAGCTTCAAGCTCAAAATGTTTTTGACCGCTTTTACAACGTCACTTTGCCGCTATTTTTGCCACGTAGGAACGGGCGGAGCATAATTCTCTCCGCCTGGAGTGTCTAAACTTTGAAATATTGTAATTGCGCAGAAAGGTGTTCAGCGGTATTCGCCATCTCTTGGCTTTCTTTGGCCAAAGATTGCGACGCTTGTAACACTTCGTTGGCTGATAGATGAATGCTTGTGACGTTCTGATTCATTTCAGAGGCAACCGCACTTTGTTGCTCTGAGGCCGCGGCAATTTGCGCCACCATGTCGTTAGCATTTTGCATTTCAACTACGATTTCATCGACTTGGCTACGGGTACGTTGTGACGCTTCTACCGAGCTATCAACGCTGCTATTGCTGTTTTGCATTGCCGTAAACGTTCGCCCTGCATGTTCAAGCAATGTGTCTATAGTTTGCTGTACTTCTTTGGTTGAGTTTTGAGTTCGACTTGCCAGATTTCGTACTTCATCAGCAACGACGGCAAAACCTCGACCTTGTTCACCTGCGCGAGCAGCTTCGATCGCTGCATTGAGTGCCAGTAGGTTGGTTTGTTCAGAGATATCGCGAATGACAGAAACCACGTTGCTGATTTCATTGACCCCGTCTTGCAGTTCTTTTACCAACTCGTTTGCCATCGCAATATCTTGAGATACTTCAGAAATTGCTTTCGAGGTGAGCTGCATGGTGCGGTCGGTATGCTCAGTGTGTTCCATTACTTTATTGGTACTGCCCGCGGTGCTTTCGGCGTTATTGGCGACATCGGATATGGTTGCACTCATTTCAGTCATCGCCGTTGAAAGCAGTTCTAATTGTGAATGCTGAGAGTTAACGCTGGTTGCCGCTTCTTCACTTGCTTGAGCAATGTTACTGGCCATACTGCTCGATATGCCCGCCGAATCATGTGCCGTTTTAAGTGTACTTTGCAGCTTGCTCAGCATGCTATCGATCTCTTTTGCCATTTGGCCAAGTTCGTCTTTGCGAGTCAAGTTCATGCGTACTCGCAGGTCGCCTTCTGCAATTAAGTGGGTATTTTCAATCAGTTTATTGAGTGGTGTGACGATATTGTTTGAAATGGCGTAACCGAGAGCAAACAATACGCCAGATAAGATCAAAGCAAAGATCAGCTGTTGGGTAACGAGAGTGTAAAACGTTTCATTGATGTCGGAGACAAGAATACCAGAGCCAACAATCCAACCCCACTCTGGGAACAGGGCTACGTAAGAGATTTTGTCTTTTAACGCTCCGTTTGGGCTTTTCCATTGATAATCTAAAAAGCCTTTTTGTTCAGTGGTTTTTGAGATGTTGACCATTTCTCGCCAATGAAACTTACCGGCGCCATCTTTAAAGTTTTCTGCGTTTTTCCCGTTGAGTTCTGGTTTGAGCGGATGCATGACAACATTCATTTTCTGGTTAAGTATCCAGAAATAGTTATCGCCGTCGTAGCGCAGAGACGCTACTGCATTAAGTGCATTTTGTTTAGCAGCCTGTTCGCCAAGTTGTTCACGTTGGTTGTAAAAGTACTTGGCAACATTCAGTGCTGTTTCTACTTGAGCGCTTAATTTATGCTCACGCTCTGTCATAGAAGTGTTACGTTGTTGGACTAAGTTATAAGCGCACGCAACAACGATCAATATAAAAGCAAGCAATACAATAGAGAATAGCTTTAGTTTTACTGGTAAGTTGCTTAATTTCATGGGGCTCTGACTCGAGTAAGTTAATTTAATTATCCAATTAATTACTCTAGCAATCTCACGCTTTAGTGCTAGTTAGCGAAATCATAAAAAAAAGTATTCATATTGTTACATGAAAATAACTAGTGTTTAGTCAAACTATCGATTGTATTTGGGGAGTGGATAACAATAATTGTTGAAGAAATACTCAATTGTAAAGCTGTTAATTGCGAAAGGAGGATAAAAATACTGATGAATCTCTTTACAAGTTTCTTTATAAGTATTTTTATCAATAAACTTTAGTTTGTTTATATTATTGCCTTTAGTGGCATGAATAAATGCATAAAACTATAGCGTTAGTTTTATTTTTATCAGTTAATTTAGACAAAGTTTTGATCTCGAGAACTATTTATCGCCAGAAAGTGCATTAAGAATACCGCCCCAAGCATAGTTAATGCGGCGAGAATGAATCCGTATTGAGTGAGTCCGTAATGACTTAGCAGTGCAATCACCACATAGCTGATACTCTGCACCATGGTTTCAAACATTTGCAGGCCGCCATCAGCACGCCCGCGTTGTTCTACCGCAATGGTGTGATGCATCCAGTTGGTACGCGCAATGCGGTTAAGTGCATTGAAAAAACCAAACGCGAGGGTAAACGCCAGTAGATAGATAAGGTGAGGCGAAAAACTCATTCCGACTACTGCGAATGCGGCAATCGCCATCGAGTAGACCATCGTGTTCACGTGGCTGTGCAACGATAGCAGTTTTGCCACAAACATTCCGGTAATCAACGATCCTAGACCAAAGGCAATGTTGTAACCCGCCAACCAGTCTCCGGAAACGCCGGTTTCAGCAAACCAAATTGGCACCAATTTTTCAAGATAGGTGAGGATAGGGTAAGAGAGTGCAGACAACATCAAGAAACCATAGAAACGCGGAGCTTGGGTAAAAATGTCTTTGCTCTCTTTGAGCTGATCGACAAACGAGCTGTTCCGACTCATCCTTAGCTGTCGTCGATATGGTGTGACCACGTAACTTAATGCACCGATGCTAGCTGCGATAGCCGCAAATGCTGCGAATTCGAGCATTCCCCATCTCTCCAGTAACACAACGCCAAGAGCGCCTGCTCCAAGTGTTGTGCCTTGCATGATGATCTCTTGTTTACCTGATATCGACGCGTATTCGTGGCGGTCATAGTTTTCTTGCGTAAAGGCATTATTGGTCGACCAGCCCAAATCGCTTGAAGCCCAATACACCAACTGTGCAGCCGCGAGTATCCAGGGAGAACCAAGATCAAACCAATAGATGACAAACAAAGCGGCTGCGGTCATCGCTTGAATCACCTGCACCCAAATCAATAGCGCTTTGCGTGAGTGACGGTCAATCAGTGTTGAAAAAAAGGGCGTAAGAAAGAATGAAACCGCAGTACAGGTTAACGCGACCATCGCAACAAACGATCCCATATTGGGCGTGGCCAGCATGATCCAAGGCAGAGCCATCATAAACAAACCCGAGGAAATGCCGTCAAAGAAACGTCCGGTTAGGTAAGACAAGGATTTGTTTTTCATTAAAAATTCCATTTAGATTGTTCCGATGAAAGGAGGATTTGGTAATACTGTAAAACCTCAAGTAAACTTTAGGTAAAGCACTTTTTATTTAAAAGGACGTAAATATGGATATGTCGGTTGGTGAAGTGGCGAAACGTGCAGGCATCAAGGTTTCGGCTTTGCACTTCTATGAGCAGAAAGGCCTGATTCATAGCTGGAGAAATCAAGGCAATCAAAGACGTTATGACCGCAGTGTGCTACGTAGACTGGCAGTGATTAAAGCAGCGCAAGAAGTTGGGCTGACACTCGAAGAGATCGTTGCTTCGTTAGCGCATTTACCTAAGCATCAGGCGCCCAGCCGTAAAGAATGGGAGCAGATGGCACACGGTTGGCACGATATGTTAGAGCACCGCATCCTGCAGTTAAAGGCGCTGCAAGAAGACCTAGGTGGCTGTATTGGTTGTGGTTGTTTGTCGATGGATTCTTGCGCGATCTACAATCCTAAAGATATCCGTGCAGAAACATTCAAAGGCAAAACACTGCTTACCGCGCCGGAAGAATGGTCATCCCAAGGAGAGGGCGAAAGTGAGCAATAATGGCAGTGTGATGATGCTGAGAAAGTTGCCGAACAAAACCATAGACGCGACGTTGACCGGTTCAATATGAAAACGTTCGGCGAATAAATAGTTCATCACCGCAGGCGGTAGCATGGTAAACAGCACCATCATCTGCAACTGCATGGTCGGTAATGGAATAAAGAAGTAGATCACCGAAAACGCAATGGCACCGGTAAAGAGTGACTGTAACGTGCACAATAAACCGACTCGCAAACCGCTTAAACGCAAGTGACACATTTGTGCACCGAGCGACAACAACATCACCGGAACCGCGGCTTGTCCGAGCAATTTGGTCGCTTCATACAGAGGCAGCCATACGCCAATGCCAGATAGATTCAGAATCAAAGCGCTGCTGGCCGCTAAGAAAACGGGCATCCGCACCACTTGCTTGAGAGGATTCCCTTCACTAAGCAACGTTAAGCCAACACTAATATGTACGCACGCTGAGACAACGAATAGCAGTACTGCTGATGCTAATGCAGTATCACCAAAGGTGTAAGTAAATAGTGGGATAGCGAGGTTGCCACTGTTGCGAAACATATGTGGTGGCGCCCATGCTTTGAAATTCAAACCTGAAAATTTACACACTGGAATCATAATTATTCCGGGCAGCAAAACGGCAACCAATGAAGCAGAAAGGAGTGGCACCTGCTCGGTGTCTAGCGGCATGGAAACAAGTGATGAGAACACCAAAGCAGGCGTGAATGTATCCATGTTTATACGATTTATAGGTCGAAAATCTGGCTTCAACCAGCGGCCGACAGAGAATCCGACCATTACCAGTGCGAACACTGGAAATAATATTCCAATGACTTGTTGAAGCATGACTTCCCTTAACGCTTTGAATTCTTTTCCTTATATTTCCAAACTACCTGAAATCATAGCGATTAAACAGTCATTAAGGCCAAAAGTTGTTTCGTGCTCACCGTTTGTAAATCCTAAGTTTCTTGCTATGTATTTTTGGCTTATGAAAGATTAGTAGATGTTAAGTATTGATCATTGAACATTGTAAGTGTGACGTACTGTTTATTTAGTCAAATAATTTATCACCCCCTACATAACCCGCCTACATAGCCTATTATTAGTCATATAAGTTGATATGGATGCAACTTATTCTTGACGTAATGAAACCAAATTACCGTACGTGCGAGTGATACCGAACACACTTTGGAAAATGTGTTCGCGTCATTTGCTAGAAAGCGAGATTTTTAACGCCTGCGAAAGAATTAATGCGCTAATTATTATATGAACTTATTTTCTTAACATGGATTTGTTTGATATGTCGCCAACCAAGCGAACATTTACTGCTTTTGGGTTTATTTCTGTTTTGCTTGTCACTGCCGTTGTTTACGCAACACAGAGCTGGAAAGGCGAAGAACAGAAAATCAACGACGCCACTGTTACCATTGCCGTGTCGAGCACTCCGTTGTCTGCGCCGTTTCTGGTTGCAGATAAACTAGGATTCTTCAAGCAACAGGGATTAAACGTAAGTTTGATACCGTGTGATGGCGGTGTTGCATGTACCAAGATGATGACTGATCGTGAGGTCGAATACGCAACCGCATCGGAATCTGTGGTTATGTTCCAGAGCTTTAAACATAACGACATCGCTTTGCTCGTTAGTTTTGTTGAAACAGACAACGATCTAAAGCTGTTAACTTTAGAACCGTCCAACATCACTTCGGTGGCCGATCTCGATGGCAAAAAAGTCGGAGTGGTGAAAGGCAGTGCCAGTGAGTTTTATTTTGACTCCGTTTTGATTGCCAACAACTTAAAGAACCTCAATATAGAGAAAGTCTATCTGTCACCGCAAGAGATGGTTGCATCTCTCATTTCATATCAGGTTGATGCGATTTCGGCTTGGGAGCCACTCGGTTATAAAGCGGATACTTTGTCTGCCGCCAAAGTCATCAACCTAGGTAATCATGGCATTTATCAACTTTCGTTCAATCTGCTATCGGTAACAGAATACCTTGAGACTTCAGGGGAAGAACCGATAAAGCTGATTCAAGCGCTCGACTCCGCGGTTAAGTGGATAAATCAAAACCCGAATCAGGCGTTGGAATTGATCGCCGAACAGTTAAATCTGTCGGTCAACCAGGTGGAATGGTCGTGGGAAGACTTGATGTTTAGACTCGCGCTGGGTAACTCGCTGCTTTCCAATATTCAGTTGCAAGCTCGTTGGGCAATCGAGCGCGGTCTGGTAGACGATACACTTCCTGACTTTAGAAAAGTATTTTATTCCGAACCCTATCGACAGGTTCGGATCACGAGAGATTAGATAGAGACAGGCATATGCTGGGTTCCTTATACAAAAAACTACTGGCGCTCTCTATTACGACAATGATTCTAACCTTGTCGATTATTTTGTCGTTCTCTCGGGTCAGTATAGAAAGGGAAGAGACCAAAGCTGAACTCGATCAAGTCGTCGATCTGCAACTTAGTGTGGACCTATTGCGCAGTCAGTTGTGGGTTTTTCTTCAATTTGGCGACAAGCAGAGTTTGGAACAAGTGGAATACGCTAAAGAGGAACTCGCGACCAAACTGCAAAAGTACCAGCAGGGCAATAATATGCTCGACAACATCATCCACATGAATCGCAGCCTAAGTTCGATTCTCGAACAAGAAAAAGCGGTCTACTTTGATGAATCAGGTGGACTGGAAGCGCTTGGGGCGGATGACATTACTGCGCGTGGTCTGCTGCATTCTCGGTATAATATGATCGTGCAAAACATGACCGAAGAGCTGGCATATGTACATAGCGCAGTAATGAATCACAATGATGTGCGGCAGAACCTTGTGATGAAACAGGCTGCGCTTTGGTTGATTGCTTGCTCGGTGGTGGTAACAGGAATCGCATGGTGGATGTTTTTTCGCTTCCGCATCGGTTTTAGCGCGATGAAGAACGCGATTGTCGATCTCACGGAAGGCAAGCTTGATACACAAATTAAAGGAGAAAACTTCGATAGTGAGTTTTTAGCCATTGCCAAATTCTTTAACAAGATGACCAAAACCCTGCGAGAAACCACTGTCACCAAAGAAGAGTTGGAGCTAGAGGTTAGGCGTCAAACTGAACAGTTAAAACAAAAGCAAGAGCAGTTGATCTTCTTATCCGAGCACGACTCACTGACTAATATTATGAACCGTCGCGCGTTTGATAGTCAGCTTGAAAGCTCCATCTTGAACGCCAAATTAACTCACACCAAACTGGCGCTGTTTTTTATCGACCTAGATAATTTCAAGGAAGTGAACGATACGCGTGGCCATGACGCCGGAGATGCGATCCTTATTGCCGTGGCGGAACGCTTGGCTAGTGCGGTTAGGGATACCGACTTTGTCGGGCGTATTGGTGGCGATGAATTCCTTGTCTGTTTGGATCATCTGCATGATTTTGATATCGTGCCAAGCAAGGCTCAGCAGTTGATCAATGTCATCAACGAACCGATTACGTTTAACGAACACAGTTTCACAGTAGGAGCGAGTATTGGGGTGAGCTACTTTCCCGATCAAACCCTTAACAAAGAATCGCTACTCAGCATTGCCGATGAGGCTATGTACCGTGCTAAACAGCTTAAACGTTCGGCCTGCAACGAAAGTAATACCAACCTTAGTCCTGAAACTTGCGAGTCGGTAGTGACGCTCGCTTCAGTAAAGCAATGAGATTTGGTATCTATAACCAAGGTGTAAACTTCTTTTAACACCTATTTATCAACAGAATTAAGCCTGAATCTCGACATTAATCCCAAATATCGACATCTTATGCCCGTTTGATTCACCACCTTTTGGGTGAATCGCCTAAGGGAAAGGATTTCGCAATGGACAAAGAACATAGTTTTCGCGAGAACATGCTCGCGTTGGTGCTGGGTAGTGCGTTGGTGTCACTCGGCGTTATCTTCTTCAACAAGGTAGGCTTGCTGACCGGTGGTACGGCAGGGCTCGCTATCTTTCTCACCAAAATTAGTGACTTCAGTTTTGGTCAGGTTTTCTTTTTACTCAACCTACCGTTTTACATTTTGTCTGTCACACGTATGGGCTGGCGCTTTACCGTCAATACGTTTATTGCGGTCACGATTGTTTCTCTCGCCGTTGACCATTTACACCACGTGATTGAGATTGCGCGTATCGATTCTTTCTATGCGGCACTGTTAGGTGGCGGGTTAATAGGTATCGGAATGCTGGTGATCTTCCGCCACAAGATGAGCCTAGGTGGATTCAACATATTAGCCTTGTTCCTTCAAGAGCGATTCGGTATTCGAGCGGGTAAGGTACAAATGGCACTCGATTGCACTATCGTTGTGATGTCACTGTTTATTGTTGATATCCAGTTGATCCTGCTATCGGTGCTGGGTGCGGTAGCGACAAACCTGATTCTTGCGATGAACCATAAGCCTGGGCGTTATCAGCCTCAAGCGGCTTAAGTTCTCTGAGACAGAACCCAAAACGGCTTAGTGATTCACTAAGCCGTTTTTTATGGCTTTCAAGAATTATCTAACATTGGTTAAATCAGCTCTTCTAGCTTGGTAATACTAGTGACGTTGTCAGGCACTGCGTCGCCATTTGGGTTAAACCACACCGTATTCAAACCTGCTTTCTGTGCGGGATAGATATCTTTATCGAGCACATCGCCCACCATGGTTAACTCTGATGGTTCTTCACCAAGTTCCTGTGCAATCGCGAGATAAAATTCAGCGCAGTTTTTCTCTATGCCAAGGTTCGCTCGGCAGAAATAACCATTGATGTAGCGATCGAGTTCGACACGTTGAAACGCTTGCTGGATGTCGGCTTCTGTCGATTGCTCGGCGCTGGTGGCAATATAGATGGTGTGATCGGCTGAGAGTGCTTTTAACGTCTCTTCTGCGCCTGCGATCGCCTCGACATTTGGCCACAAGTACATTTTGTCTTTGTTGTTTGGATCATCCACCATCAAGGTGTCGCCCCAATCAAATAAATACGTTTTTGTCATTTATTCCTCGGTGTATTGCTGTCTTTCCTTGGTACATCAAGTGTGGAGCGTTTGCGCTTCAAAAGCAAAATTAATCCAGACGATAATAAACCTGATTTGGACAAATGATTTAGCTCGTATTAAATACCGCACTGAAATCCAATCATATTTCAGTCAGGGTATAAAAATGCTATCAATTAACGATGTTGTAGTAGCGATCAAAGGTATCGATTTAGGTGAGATGGTTGTTACTGGTTTAAGTGCTGGTGGTTACTATGTCCATGTTAAGGCTGGAGAAAGTACACTGACTTACCCAGCGAAAGACCTAAAAAAAGTGTAATCATGAGATCTCGGTCTTAAGACCTTTTATAAATTATTAAGGCTTGGTTTATAACCAAGCCTTTTTTATTTGTTATTAAGCTTAATCTATATTTAACAAAAATTAAAAACGCCTCTTATATTCACTATTTATTGTCTTTTACTACAGTTTAATACTGCTGATAGCTTTCTCCTATTGAATTGATAACCATTACCAGCATGTGGTTTTTGCGTACTTCATCTAAACTGGTTATCAGAGAGCAAACTTATAATGCACGTCGTACTCAAATCTACAAATAACGTTGAGTAGAGGCGTATTTGAAATGGCTGATTTACCCCTCGGGTCATTTGTTTAAATCCAATACCGACTACAACAGAAGGGAAATTTAAATGACAGATAATAAAAGCACAGCGGGTCAATGCCCAGTAATGCACGGTGGCATGACATCCAATAACACGGCGAAAGAGTGGTGGCCAAAAACACTGAATCTGGACATCCTGCACCAGCACGATTCTAAGACCAACCCGTTAGGCGAAAACTACAACTATCGTGAAGAGCTTAAGAAACTAGACGTAGAAGCCCTTAAGAATGATTTAAAAGCACTGATGACGGATAGCCAAGAGTGGTGGCCAGCAGACTGGGGTCACTACGGCGGTTTGATGATTCGTCTTGCATGGCACTCTGCGGGTACCTACCGAACTGCAGATGGTCGTGGTGGTGCGGCCACGGGTAACATGCGTTTCGCACCTCTTAACTCTTGGCCTGATAACGGCAACCTAGATAAAGCTCGCCGACTATTGTGGCCAGTCAAAAAGAAATACGGCAACAAAATCAGCTGGGCGGATCTCATGATTCTTGCTGGTAACATGGCGTATGAATCTATGGGTTTCAAAACGTTCGGTTTTGCCTTTGGTCGTGAAGACATTTGGCACCCAGAGAAAGACACCTACTGGGGTGCCGAAAAAGAATGGCTAGCGCCAAGTGGTTCTGAGAACAGCCGTTACTCTGGCGAGCGTGACCTAGAGAACCCACTCGCAGCAGTAATGATGGGTCTGATTTACGTAAACCCAGAAGGGGTGGATGGTAATCCAGACCCACTGAAAACCGCACAAGACATGCGTGTGACATTCTCGCGTATGGCGATGAATGATGAAGAGACTGTTGCGCTGACCGCTGGTGGCCACACCGTGGGTAAAGCGCACGGTAATGGAGACGCAGCGAACCTTGGTCCTGAGCCAGAAGGCGCAGATCTTGAAGAGCAAGGGTTTGGTTGGATGAACCACAAATCACGTGGAATCGGCCGAAACACAGTCACTAGCGGTCTAGAAGGCGCGTGGACAACGCATCCGACACAATGGGACAACGGCTTCTTTGAGTTGCTATTTAAATACGACTGGGAACTAAGCAAAAGTCCCGCAGGTGCGTGGCAGTGGGAACCCGTCGACATTGAAGAGCAAGATAAGCCAGTTGATGTCGAAGACCCATCTATTCGCTACAACCCAATCATGACCGACGCGGATATGGCTCTGAAGATGGACCCTGAGTATCGTAAGATCGCTGAGCGTTTCTATAATGATCCAGCATACTTTGAAGAAGTATTTGCGCGCGCTTGGTTTAAACTGACTCACCGTGATTTAGGTCCACGCGCTCGCTACTTTGGTCCAGACGTTCCTGCGGAGGAGTTAATCTGGCAAGACCCAATCCCAGCAGGTAACACGCAATACGATGTAGACACAGTAAAAGCGAAGATTGCTGCAAGTGGTTTGAGCGTGGCAGATATGGTGTCGACCGCTTGGGATAGCGCGAGAACGTTTCGTCATTCGGATGCCCGTGGTGGTGCAAACGGAGCACGCATTCGCCTAGCACCACAAAAAGATTGGCAAGGCAACGAGCCTGCGCGTCTGAGCAAAGTGCTCAACACGCTAGAACAGATCGCAGCTGAAACGGGAGCAAGTATCGCGGATACCATCGTGCTAGCAGGGAATGTCGGTATCGAGCAAGCGGCGAAAGCGGCTGGCTTTAACGTCACCGTTCCATTTGCTCCGGGTCGTGGTGATGCGTCCGCCGAACAAACCGATGTTGATTCGTTTGACGTTCTGGAGCCAGTCGCTGACGGCTTTAGAAACTGGCAGAAGCAACACTTCACGGTTAAACCGGAAGAATTGTTGCTAGACAGAGCACAACTGCTTGGCCTGACCGCGCCAGAAATGACGGTTTTATTAGGTGGTATGCGTGTTCTTGGCACCAACCACGGTGGTAGTCAGCACGGTGTGTTTACCGACCGTGTCGGCAGTCTAACCAACGATTTCTTCGTTAATCTGACTGACATGAACTACAGCTGGAAACCAACAGGTCGCAACTCTTACGATATCGTTGAGCGTAAGTCTGGTGAAACCAAATGGACTGCAACTCGTGTTGACTTAGTGTTTGGTTCTAACTCAATCCTACGTGCTTACGCAGAAGTGTACGCACAGGACGACAACCAAGAGAAGTTCGTTAATGACTTCATCGCAGCTTGGACTAAAGTGATGAACGCTGACCGCTTCGATATCTAGTATTACGCGAATCTAAGTGTAAAGAAATTAAGCCACCCTTCTGGGTGGCTTTGTTTTTTCGATTAGTCAGACTCACTCTGGGTTAACAAGACGAGAGCAAGCGTTTGAATCGTGGCTGAAATTGAGTAAGCTGACGCTATCTACTTTTTAGGTTTAGACGATGAAATCAGACGTAGCTCCAAATGAATATCAGGCACTTGCGAACGCGATCAGTGCGGTGCATTCTACGAGTTTTACTTCCCAACTCTGTGCTTTCATCCAAGCGGTTGTGCCGTTTGATTGCTCTGTGGTGCTCGGCTATCGCCAAGGAAAACGTCCGGTTTACCTCTATGATTCGATCAACGAATCGCGTGAGTTGTTATTTCAGCGTTACCTTACCGATTCATTTCAAAATGACCCTTTCTATCGACAAATTGAGCAATACCCGCAAGCACGAATTTATCGCCTCAAAGATGTGTTGTCTTTGGCGACAGAGTACAAGCAATACCAACGTGAGTTTTATTTAGAAACGGGTTGGAATGATGAGCTTTGTTTGTCGATTCCATTAGATGCGTCGCGTGGTATCGCGATTTACCTTGGTGTCATGGCGGATGCGTCGTTTAGTGCGCAGCACTTGGTGGATCTGCAAACGCGCTTTGCTGTATTGAGCTCGTTATGCCAGCAACATTGGGCAAAAACAGCTTTTTCGTTGCCGGAAGTGGGCGATGAGACGCTTCATTTACGTCACGCGATAGACAAGACGCTAGTGCAGTTAGGCGCAGAGTTACTCACATCTCGAGAACAAGAGATCGCAGCTCTGTTGGTGCAGGGGTTTGATTCTAAAGAGATCGCCAGCCAGCTAGAGATTGGCGTCGGCACGGTCAAAAATCATCGTAAGCGTATTTACGCCAAGTTAAACATTTCGTCGCTCAGCGAACTGTTTCGTGTCTTTCTAAGTCAGCTTATCGCAGCAGGGTAAAGCAAAATAACACCAAAATTGTCCCTTTAGGGATATGTCTGATGGTTTCCTGCACCAGTACTCTGACTGTCTAGCAGAGAGAGGAAGCCATGACACAGCTACTTATTCAAGACTTACAGCAGCGCGGTTTGATCGCGCAAACCACCCACCTAGAACAACTTAGTGAACAACTAGCAACGCCACAAGTGCTTTACTGTGGCTTTGACCCTACGGCGGGTAGTTTGCATATCGGTCACCTAGTACCTTTGATGATGCTGAAACGTTTTCAAAACGTAGGACACAAACCTATCGCACTGATTGGTGGGGCAACAGGAATGATCGGCGACCCGAGCTTTAAAGCGACCGAACGTAGCTTGAACAGCGAAGAAACGGTCAAAACTTGGGTATCGCAGTTATCGCAACAGATTAACCAAGTGATGGGTTCTCACTTAAGTCGCCCGCTTAAGATCGTCAATAACGCCGATTGGACAGGTCAAATCAATGTGATCGAGTTTTTACGCGATATCGGCAAACACTTCTCTGTCAATGCGATGATCAACCGTGAGTCGGTTAAGCAGCGCTTGCAGCGCCCAGATCAAGGTATCTCGTTTACCGAATTTAGTTATGCGCTGCTGCAGGCCTACGATTTTGTTCACCTTAACCGAGAGTTTGGTTGCAAGTTGCAAATCGGCGGCAGTGACCAGTGGGGCAACATCGTCAGCGGGATTGACTTGACGCGTCGTATGAACAACGACAATGTGTTTGGTTTGACGCTTCCGTTGATCACTAAATCGGACGGTGTGAAATTTGGCAAAACCGAAGGTGGCGCAGTGTGGTTGGACGCGGAGAAAACTTCGCCTTACGCCTTTTACCAGTTCTGGCTCAACACCGCCGATGACGATGTTTACCGCTTTCTGCGTTACTACACTTTCTTGCCGTTGAGCGAAATTGAAGAGATCGAACAGCAAGATCAAAACCAAGCCGGTAAACCACAAGCGCAGCGTATTTTGGCAGAAGAAGTGACACGATTCGTTCATGGCGAAGAGGGCTTAGCCAGCGCTAAACGCATAACTCAAGCGCTATTTGATGGCGAACTGAAAACGCTCAGCCGCTCTGAGGTGGACCAATTGGCACTCGACGGCCTGCCGACGTTCAGTATTGAGCCTGACTGGGATATGGCGACCGCGTTAGTGGCAAGTGATTTAGCCAAGTCAAAGCGTATTGCGCGTGAGCTTTTGACCAGCAATGCAATTCGAGTCAATGGCGAGGTGGTATCGGGGGAGTCTCTCGAGCAACAGTTTGCCTTGTTCGACAAATATTGGATTGTTCAACGTGGCAAGAAAGCGTTCCGTTTGTTGAGTCGTTAACAGGAATCACTAATGTAGTCAGTATTACTCAATATTGATTTGTAAAGAGCGGGGCGTGGAGCCTGATGCTTTGTGTGAGTATACGTCGAACTAATTGCTTGTACCGCCCCTTTAAGGGGCGGGTAAACGTCATGTGTTGAATTAGTTGTTCTACAATTTATCCGCGATAGTTTTGTGCTAAGTGACCTAGATGTGTCTAAGTCAATTTAGAGCCCTATATTGGCTTCGAGAAATATAGTGTCAGAATCAACAAAATCTGCTGTAGAGGTAGAAAGGTGATAAGAAAGCTCGACTACAGCGGAACTCAAAGTGTAGCGTAGTCCGGTTTTGTAGATGGCGATTTCATCTTCCAAACTAGACCCGAAATAGGTTTCTAAGCTGGCTTGATCGGACCTTTTGCTCGAACTTAAAGGTATCTCATAGACAATTTGACCATCTATTGAACGTTCATCGTACTCCCGTCTTCCTTCTATCGAGCTCACTGATAAGTTTCCGGACCATCCTTCCCTCAATTGACTCGTGATACCTGCTGATAACTCATAAGCAACGTCATCGTCATTGATGCTGTCGGCTAGGTCAAATAGACCGATCACTTTCGCATAAGGTTTTACTACGGCATCGTCCCAAGTTGAAAGATATGAGATTTCGATGCTTGGATTGATCTGACGAGTATTCGCTCGTTTTGACGGTAAGGAGATGTCTTCACCTTCGTCATCTATATCTAAATCTTGGGCCATAGCGAAAAAGCTGAGCCCTAAAGTAAGCTTTAACGGAGATTCGCTATCTGGGGACACATTGTAGTTAATCGTCGGTTTGACATACCACAGATTTGTATCGGTTGATTCGTCTTGAAATTCTAGTTCGCCGATAGAGTATCCTGACAACAGGTAAAACATTAGTTCATCTGAATGGATATAGACTATGTAAGGGTTGATCGACCAACTATTTTCTTTGTAGTCGTTACTATCCTGGCTTGTATTTATGTCTCCATGAGTGAAACCAATAGAGGCGCCCACGTATGTAGATTCAGTCACTTTTATATCAGAGCCTAAATTGTACGACCAACTTGTGCCAGAATAAGACAGATTTGCGTCTTCAATGAGTGAGTTTCCGGAAATATCTGAGAATGAGGCGTGTCCCCAAACGGCAATTTGCCCCGTCTGTTGAGAAGCATCCCTACTCATGTTTTGTACAGGATCTGTATAGCTGGCATTGTTGAGGTTAAGTTCAAACTCGGTTAACGCCAAAAGTTGCGCTGTTGAGCCTTCTTCGAACTGACTAACATCAAAAAAGTCGACGTTGTGTTGGTATTGATTTGGGAAATTATTTTTGGATGTAGTAATTTTATTGGTAAAACGGGTGTTTTCTCGGATGGTACGTACTCTTGAGTACACGTTTTTCTGAAGCTGATTAGTTTCTAATAATGAAGAAACTTGAGAGAGTTGCCTTTTGGATTTAAGTTCTGTTTCCAACGTTGAAGCATTATCTGTAGAGCTAACTATCAAGTGTAAAGTGCTCTCTTTCTGGATATTGTAATCAGACAGTGATCGACCATCTTCCAGTTCTTTCCCTGCAAAAACTAACGTTTGCTTATCTGGTGATATGTTTTCTTTTTCTTGTATCTTAACTTTCACCGTTTCTATCGAGTCAGAAGGCTCAAGATCTAACGTAATGGTCTTGCCCGTGGTCATTTTAATGAAAATTTGCATGGCATACGCTGATGAACTCCAAGCAATACAACATATTAAAATGCTTTGAATAACAATTTTAAACTTCGGCATCCATGCCCCTTATACACAAATAAGTGTCAGAAAAATGTCAAAAAAAGGTTAAATAAAGAATGGGAGCAAGTTTTATTGTTGTCAATAGATATAAGTCTTTTGGTTTAACATTATAGTCAAACTTAAGTTTAGATAGTGCATTGTATTGCTTAAAGAACTAACAAGTGACGTTTGCAAATAGCAAGAAACTATACGGCGAGCAAAAAAGTTGAATACGATATAGAACGTTAGTCGTGTAGATGAATCAAAGGTTTAGCAATTACGCTAAACCTTTGGCATTGTTTTAATTGGTACTTAAGTGCCGTTAACCAATCATGCGCTCCTGCGCCGCTTCTTCTTGGTTAAACACAATCGTTTGTGCACGTTTGAAGAAGTTAAAATCCGTTGCTGTTGCGCTCGTGTAAGCGCCCATCATGCGGCCAACGACCAAGTCACCGTTGTCCAGTTTCGGTAGCATGACATTTTCTGCAATCACATCAATGCTGTCGCAAGTTGGTCCGGCTAATACGCTTGGTAGATATTCGCCACCTTGTTTTAGCGTTACTAGCGGGTACTGGGCATCGTCAAACATCAAGCCGCTGAACGAACCGTAAATGCCATCATCCAAGTAGTACCAAATCTGACCTTCGCGTTCTGCCTGGCCCATCACCGATGCGACACTCATCATTGACTGCGCAACGATAAAACGTCCAGGTTCGGCAATGACGTGAACCGTTTCTGGCAACTCATTCAACGCTTCGTTAATCGGCACACAAAACTCATCGATTGGTGTCACGTGTTTTGAGTAGCTTACCGGGAAACCACCACCGATATCTAGTGTACTCAACGCTGGAAGACCGCGCTCAACCACCTGTTCCATGACTTGTTTGCAAGTACGGATCGCATCAACGTATTTCTGTGGATTCATGGTTTGTGAACCAACATGGAACGACAGACCTTTGATGCGGATATTCCACTCTTTCGCTGTTTCGATGATGGTCAGAGCTTGCTCTGGTGAGCAGCCGAACTTCTTCGAAAGGTCAGCAAACGCTTCAGAGTTACGGAAACTCAAACGCACCAGCAGCTCAACTTCATCTTTATATGCTTTGAATTTCGCCAGCTCGTTTAGGTTGTCCACCACAAACACATTACAGCCGTACGCTAACGCGTCACGAATGTCTGAATCGCGTTTAATTGGGTGCGTGTGAATAGTCCGCTCCGCTGGTACGCCTTGCCGCGCGACTAACTCAACTTCGCCTGTAGTGGCGAGGTCAAAGCTCGCCCCTTCTTCAAGCAGAGTTTTTACAACTGCTGGGTGTGGCAGCGGTTTAAGTGCAAAGTGTAACGTAACCGTCGGTAGCGCATTTTTCAGCGCGCGGTACTGGCTGCGAATTACGTCGCAATCGAGTAGCAGTAATGGCGCACCGAACTGTTCAACAGAAGACTCGATAAGAGAGACTTCAGCAGCAGACAGAGTTTGAGAAGAAAAAGATTGAAAATCCAATACAGAATGAGCGTGAGCCATAGAAAACCTCCAACGTGTAAAGGCACTTTTCATTCGCACTTTGTACAGTGAGGTAATGATGAAAAGTGGAGCGTCAAAAAAAGCGCAATTGCGCAGTCAAAGTCACTCTTGGATAGTTGCTCTATCGCCTTGCCACAAAACACGCTGTGATGTACTCGGATTGGCTATCATCAAGAAGCAGGGCGATATTAAGTGGATAATTTTTCTTGCGCAACACCCAATGGAGCTTTTGAAAGCAAAACATTTTTGTTGTCAGGATAGAAATTGTTGAACGTGATTTCGAGGTCCCGTGAGATGGGCGGTGTGGCAATTTTCGCGTGGATTCAGGCGCGATATTGTTGAGAGTTCAGATAAGCCATTTGGTGCATTATTCAATTAGTTTAATTTTCTTAAGGGTTTCTTAAGATTCACTGATTAATGTGGTTTATGAATTCAAACATCAATGGAGATAGACCATGACGATCAACAAAGCACTTGTTCTTTCTGGGTTAGTAGTGGGTATGTTTGCAACTTCTGCGTACGCCGACCCAACTTGTACTAAAGCGAGTAAAGAAGCTTGGATCCCGTTCGAACAAGCCAAACAGCAAGTGATGGATCAAGGCTACAGCATTAAAAAATTCAAAACGACAGACACGGGCTGCTACGAGCTGTATGGCAAAGATGCTCAGGGTAAACGCGTAGAAATCTATTATGACCCAACCAACCTCAAAGTCGTGAAAGAGGAAAAAGATGACTAAGCATTTTGTTTGGGACAGATTGGTGCGTGTGACGCACTGGTCTGTCGCTGCTCTGTTTTTGGCTAACTACTTGGTCACCGAAGAGGGCAGCGATATCCATGAGTGGGTCGGATACAGCGTGGTTGGATTAGTAGTGATCCGTTTGTTGTGGGGAATGATTGCTTCACCGCCGGCGAGACTGTCTTCGTTTCTACCTTCTCCGCGTTCGGCATTGCTGCACTTAAAGCAGGTACTTGAGACCAGAGAGGACCAACATACTGGTCACAACCCTGCGGGTTCGGTGATGATCTGGTGCATGTGGATTGGGCTGCTGATGACAGGGCTGTCGGGTTATTTGATGGAAACCGATCAGTTTTGGGGCGAGGATTGGGTCGAAGAGTTTCATGAATTAGCGGCGAATCTAACCTTCGCGTGTGTCTGTATTCACGTTGCCGCCATTGCGCTGATGAGCCGAGTGACCGGAAATAGCTATATCCGCACTATGCTTTGGAAACAAAAACGCCACTAAAAACGTAGTGGCGTTTTATCTCGATGCCGTATCACACTGAGAGTCTAACCAGCGGCTTGGTTTAGATAACTTTCCATTTCTTGTGCCGGAACCATGCCGCCACCTGTTGCCCATACTAGGTGCGTTGACTGTTTGAATGCTTGCTTGCTGATGTTCATACGATTCAAATAACTTGGATTCTGACTGACCAATATTGGACCAAGCATTCCAGCAAGTGCAGACGGTTCTAACTGAATATCCTCGGTTTGGTTAAGCTGCCCGAGTAAACGGTACATGTGCTCATCTGAGAGCGTGTAATAGCCATCGAGTAAACGTTCCATTGCTCGGCCAACAAAGCCTGACGCGCGACCAACCGCAAGACCATCCGCTGCGGTAATGTTGTCGATGCCGATATCTTGTACCGAGATGTTGTCGTGCAATCCGGTATGCACACCGAGTAGCATGCATGGTGAATGAGTCGGTTCGGCGAAAATGCAGTGCACGTGATCGCCAAACGCCATTTTAAGACCAAATGCAACGCCTCCCGGACCACCGCCTACGCCACAAGGCAGATAGACAAATAAAGGGTGCTCTGCATCAACACGGATGCCTTGTTGGTCAAATTGCTGTTTCACTCGTTCTCCAGCCACCGAATAGCCGAGGAACAAGGTTTTCGAGTTTTCATCATCAATAAAAAAGCAGTTCGGGTCTTGTTCCGCTTCTTTTCGACCTTGCTCAACCGCGACACCGTAATCTTGTTGATACTCGACCACATTAACGCCGTGGGAGCGCAGTTTGTCTTTCTTCCATTGACGAGCATCCGCTGACATGTGAACGGATACCGAAAATCCGAGTTTAGCGCTCATGATGCCAATCGACAGACCCAAGTTCCCCGTCGAGCCTACCGCGATACTGTATTGTTTGAAAAAGTCGCGAAACTGATCGCTGAATAACTTGCTGTAATCGTCACTGGTTGAGAGTAAACCCGCTTTGATGGCTAACTGCTCTGCGTGGGTCAGCACTTCATAAATACCGCCGCGGGCTTTAATTGAGCCAGAAATCGACAAGTGGCTGTCTTTCTTCAAGAGTAGCTTGCCTTGAATCTTGGTTTGATATTCTTGTTCCAGCCATGTTTGCATTGCTGGAATTGCTGCGATCTCTGATTCAATAATGCCGTTGCTGGCTTTAGTCTCTGGAAAAGCTTTGACCAAATACACAGCGAAGCGGCTGAGCCTATCGCTCGCATCTTGAATGTCTTTAGCGTTCAACCCCACGTAAGGTAAGCCTTGTTCTAAGCTGGTCACATTGGGGTTAAACCAGGTGACTTCTTCCAGTTCAATCAGTTGTTTCACTAGTGGAAAGTCGCGGCTAAGCGTTTCAATATCAATCGTCATAGGGTTCCTAACGGGCTGATTTTTATCTTTTATATTTCTTCGTGTTTATGGACCAAGCCAAAGTCGGCGAGAATCGCATAAGCGGCAGGAATCATAAACAGTACCAGCAGAGTTGAGGCAAAGATACCAAATACGATTGATATCACCAGTGGCTGGATGACTTGCGCTTGCAAGCTGGTTTCAGTCAGCAATGGCAACAAACCTGCCGCTGTGGTCATTGAGGTCAGGAACACGGCGCGAAAACGCTCGCGGCTCGCTTTGACTACTGAATCGTGCACGCTGTCGCCTTCATCGACGTGGTGGCGAATGTATTGCACCAGCAAAATGGAGTCGTTGACCACAATCCCCGCCAAAGAAACAAAGCCCATCATACTCGGCATACTCAGCGAGTGACCCAGCAATATATGCCCCCAAACGACACCGATAAAGGCGAGTGGTATCGCGAGCATAACCACAAACGGTTCGAGATAACTGCGGAACTGGTAACTCAAAATGGCAAAGACGCCGAACAAGCCGAGTAAGAACCCCTTACCCATTGATGCGCCAGTTTCCGCTGCGTCTTTTGCTTCACCTTCGAAATCGAAACGCAAACCTGGATACTTAGCGACGAGCTTCGGCGCTTCTTCCAACTGGAACTGACGAATGATCGCTGTCGAGTTCGCTTTGGTGTTATCGGTATCGCCAAATACGCTGATGGTTCTCAAGCCGTCGATGCGTTGAATACGCACGTAATTACGCTGGAAATCGAGTGTCGCCATCGTCGCCAATGGGATCTGACTGCCGTTTGGCATAATGATCGGGAAATTAGCCAACTGCTGTAAATCACCGGCTTGGGCTTTGTCTAAGCGCACTTCAATCGAGATATTCTCAACCCCAACCTGAATTTCATCGGCGGTTTGGCCAAAGAAAGCGGCGCGAAGCTGGGCGGCGATCAACTGACCATTGATGCCATACGCTTCTGCGCCCGGACGCAATTTGACCAGAATTTCTTCTTTACCCATACGCATGTCATCGAGCACACCGTGTACGCCGTCAAACTTTTTCAGATACTGCTGAATATCGATGGACGCGGCTTTTAACTCATCGAGATTGTCGTGCTTGGCGCGAATCTCAATTGCACGTCCACCGGGGCCCATTGTCGGTTGCTTAAACACCAGAGAAATTGGATCGGCCAGGTCACCAATATCGTCGCGCCATGCGTTGATAAAGTCGTCGATGACGGTATTGCGGCTTTCTGCACCTAGTAAGTCTAAACGCACGGTTGCAATGTGTGGTCCTGATTCATTTGCGTCTGCGTTGGCATTGAATTGGCTAGTGATATGCTCGACCAACGGTGTGCCATTTTCGTTTTTCTCACTCCATTCCACTGCCAACTTTTGCGCCGACGCTACGATTTTATCGACTACCGCTTCTGTCTGAGATAACGAAGAGCCGGGTGGCAGGATAATCCGCGCTTCGGCGATATCGCCGTCTAAGTCGGGAAACGGTTGAAACTTAAGGATACCGCCAACGATGGTAGCGATGGATATCAGCAGTACAGCGACTACTGAACCCAAAAACGCGTAACGGTATTCCACTACTTTTTCTACTGCGTTGATAAGACGGGTATTTCTAAAGTTCTCAAACCCATCCAAAATCTTCTTCTTAAACTTGGCTGGCGGCTTGTCTTGTTTTTCTTTCTGCAGTGAATGCGATAAGTGGTTTGGTAAGATAAGAAACGCTTCAATCAAACTGAGCGTCAGTACCAAGATCAGCACTTGCGGAACGGCTTTAAGCACCGCACCCATTTCCCCTTCAAGAAACAGCAAGCTACCGAAGATGCACACTGTGGTGAGGAAAGATGAAAGTACGCCGGGGAGCACTTTTTTTACGCCTTTGACCACTGCACTATCGATATCTTCGCCACGGTCGAGGTGGGAGGCGATCGATTCCGCTATTACGATCGCATCGTCCATCATGATACCAATGGCCATCAATAAGCCGACCAGAGACATGATGTTGATGGACAAACCCAGTTGCGCCATCAAGAACAACCCGCCCAAGAAAGCAACCGGTAAACCAGCCGCAACCCAGAACGAATAGCGCAAGCTGAAGAACAGCCACATGGTAGCGAACACCAATACAATACCTTGCCAGCCGTTACGAACCATCATGGTCAAACGGTCCCAAAGTACAGAGGAGAGATCATTGGTCAATTCGAGTTTGACACCGTCGGGCGCGATAGCTTGTTGGTCTTCAACAAACTGTGCGACACGGTCTTTGATTCTTAGCGCGTCATCTTCTTTGTTCTTGCTGATTTTAAGTAGAGCAGACGGGTGGCCATCAAACAGCACTTTCTGTTCGTCCAACTCGAATCGGTCAGTGATTTTCGCGATGTCCTTAAGGCGGATGATAGAGCCATTTTCACCTGAGCCAACCACGATGGATTCAAGTTCTTGCGGTGTTACTCGTCGCTCATCAAAACGGATCAAAAAGTTCTTATCCGGTGTCTCGACGTTACCGCTCGGCAGTTTGACGTTTTGACGGCCGATTTGCTCAGCAATATCACCGACACTTAAGCCCAATTGACGAATCGCCTGGGTATCGAGCTCAACACGATATTGGTGGTCAGAAAAGCCCGCGACGCTAACAAGTGAGACTCCGTAATCGAGCTTCAATGTGCGCTTAAGTTGCTCTGAGTACGCTTTCAGCTCCGGCCAAGTGGTATCGGCGGTGATGGCGACGTCAACAACGGGTTCGTTCCAGTCGAGTTCTTGAACCACTGGTGATTCGATCTCTTTAGGGAAGTCGTTGATCGAATTGATTTGTGTCTGTACATCGACCAACATTCGGCCGATATCGGCTTTTTCATTTAGCTTAAGGATCAGACGTGCAGAGCCTTCAATCGCTTCACATTGGGTTTCTTCAATGTTGGCAAGGCCGTCGACGGCGTCTTCCATGCGTACACATAAGCTCTCTTCCACTTCTTGTGGAGAGGCGCCCGGATAAACCACGCCTGCCATGATGTAAGGAGGGTCAAACTCGGGAAACGTTTCGCGCTTGATGTTGGGTAAGGTGGTGATACCCAACAGCAGCAACGACAGCATCAGCAGGTTGGCGGCGGTTGGGTGTTTGGCGAAGAATCGAATCATGAATCAGACTCCTCGTGGTTTGCTTCTTTAAGCGCCATTCCTTCGATTGCTGGCAACACATCATTGATCACCAAGCGTTCGCCTTGCATCAACTCACCATCGATAATCACTTGATTATCGCGGCGATAGAGCACATCAACCGTAACAATTTTTAGCGTGTTGTTTTCATCTTTGATATAGACTTTGTCACCGTGCAAGGCGCGTTCTGGGATCACCCAACTCGGGTTTTCTTGGCCTTCAATGTTGGCGCGAACGAACATGCCATTGACCAGTGGAGGTGTGCTGCTTGGGCTTAGGTCTCGATAGTCCTGCTTGATTTCTAAAATTACGCCAGCGGTTGCCTGACTTGGGTCGACGGTTTCACTAATGCGAGACACGCGTGCGGGCCAAGTCGCGTGTAAGTTGCCGCTGTTCAGTTCGATCTCAGCTTTAACAAATGTCATATCTGGACGCGGGATACCGGATTCGTCACGGCTGAACTCGCCAATACTTGAAGCCAGCGTGCGCATATCGTGGATTGATAGTTGCGCTTCCACTTCCATAACCTTGATACCGTGAGCGACGAACATGGTCTGTTGTAGGTTGACGACTTGGTCTTGCTCAATCTCCACTTGCGAGATACGTAGGTCCATTGGCAACGTGATCACCGTTTTGTCCAGCGAACGCTGCGCTTCTTCGACTTTCGCTGCGCTCACTTTCACCAGTGCTTCTGCGACTTTCTTCTCGTCAGGCATCAGACCGATCTGATTTTCAATATCCAACACCAGTTTGCGCTGCGAAAGGGCAGACTGCTCTTGTTGGTCAACGTCTGACTGCGAGGTTAGATTCTTCTGTCGTAGGTTGCGTTTACGTTCCAGCTCTCTATTGGCAATCACCAAACGGTTCTTTTCGATTTTGAGCGTTTGTTTGAGGTTAGCTTCTTCTTGGTTAAGTTTGGCTAAAGAGGTTTGAGAAGACTTTAAATCAGCCTGTGCTTGCACCAGTTTGAGCTCATAATCGAGCGGGTCTATACGTAAGATCTCAGTTCCCGCTTTGAGTATTTGACCTTTCTCAAGTTGAGGATGACGGTAGATCACTTTACCCGTGACTTCTGCGATCGCTTTCCACTCGACTTTCGGCGCCACCTTGCCAAAGCCGACTGCTACCGGAGCCATCGCTTTGAGTTCCAGTGGAATCGTTTCGACTAATCTTGCTCGGTCTCCAGCGGGTTTAACTGGCAACTCGGGTTTGAGCTTGATAGCCAATACGAGAAAAACGATACCAACCGCAAGAGCAGGGAAGAAGAGAAGCTTTTTATTGATTTTCATGACTACCGCCTTGGGTATCTAGGAATCCATATTTCATTAATTTGATGTTGTGTTCGAGCAACTGACTCAAGAATTCTTCTGACAGTTCGATGCCATGCACTGACAACAACGCTGGTGGTGCGATAAAGGGAAAGACCATTAAACTGATATACGATACGCGGCACAGTTTCGGGTCGGCGTCTTTTCTTAAGATCCCGCTATCAACCAGTTTGTTAAACATCATGCCTTGCATCGGTTTACTGATATCGCTGAACACTTTTTCCAGCAACTTACGCTGGGTTTCAGATGGTGGCATGTGCATGACTTGCGCGACCAGACGCGGAAACTGCGGCACTTTAATCATTTCCTGATAGTAGGTACGCATGATATCGAGGAAGTTTTTTTCAGAGTTGTCGGCAATGAGCGTTTGTAGCTGCTTTTGTATCGGGGAGAGGGTCTCGCGCAACATGGTTTCGAACAAGCCTTCTTTGCTACCAAAGTAGTAACGGATCATGGCAACGTTGACTCCTGCCTTGGTGGCGATCATCCGGGTAGAGACTTTGTCATACGCCATCACAACAAACAGTTCCCGCGCGTGATGGATTAGCTTTTCGCGAACATCGATGTTGTCACTCGGGCGTCCGACTTTGCGTTGGTGTTGACTCATCCTTGAACACTCAATATTAAACAGATGATTAATTATAGAGTGATGCTTAAGTGAACAACACGGGAATAATTCAACGTTATTTAATCAAATGATTAATTTATTGGAAAACTGTGAGCTGGGTGCTAAGTGGCGAGTGTTAAAAAGAAAAAACCCGCAAAGTGGGCAAACCTTGCGGGCAAAAAGGGCAACAATTTTTAGTTGTTAGTTTGGAGATTTTTGGTCCAATATCCATATCCAAACTGTTATAAAGCTATTGCGGTCTTTAACTTCACTTTATATCAGTGTAACCAATGGTGTTTAAAGTAACACTTTTGTCACGTTTGTTTAAACAATCAAAAGTGAAAAGATAAATTCCACTAATGAAAAGTTCGGGCTACAAGGTTGTTGAACTAATGCCACTCTAATAGGCGCCAGTTTGGCCTGTCTGCGTACTGCTTTAGTTGAGTGCACGGGTTAACTAAGTAGGCAAAGTCTGCGGCTTCACACAGTGGTAAGTCGTTTATCGAGTCGGTGAAAAAGTGGATCTCTGAGTAAGATTCAGGCTGCTCCGCTAGCCACTGGTGTAACCTCGACACTTTCCCTTCACGGTAGCTAGGGATGCCAGAAATCTCACTGGTAAAGCAACCGTCTTTTTCGACCAAATCAATGCCGAGCGCGTGCTGGATGCCCAATTGTTCACCGACGGTCTCAACCAGAAAGGTTACTGACGCAGAAATGATCACCATTTCAATTTGCTTGTTATGCAGCTGTTCGATCAGAGATTTTGCCTGTGCAAACTGCTTCGGTAAGATGCGCTCGACAACGCACTCTTCGACCAGTGCTTTGACTTGCGGTTTGGGTATTGAGGTCAACGGCGCAATAGAAAACTCAAGGTAGTCTTCCATATCCATCTTCCCTTGGCTGTAGAGCGCCATCAAGCGTTGGTCTTGTTCGATAAAGTCAGGGTCGGTTGCGATGCCTTTTTCGACTAAGAAAGCGTTCCAAATCATTGCGCAGTCAGCGTTGATTAAGGTTTCGTCCATATCAAAAACGTATAAAGGCTTAGACATATCAGGCTCTCACTGGCTGGATTTCGTTGAGGTTAAACAGAAGCTCAAGTTGGCTACCATTAGCTAATAATCGCTCAGATGAACGGTTGAGTAAATCAACGGTCAGTTCGCACTGTTGTACATCGACTTGGTAGCGAATCACGTTGCCAAGCAGTTGATGGTTTTTGATGGTCGCAAGTTGTGGGGCAGAAATGTGGCTACCGTAGTGACGCCCCGCTTCTTTGACATAGATAGATTCTGGGCGTATCGCAACCTTGGAATCGGCTTCAATGTTAAACCAGTCTTTGGCTTTATCGGCTGTCACTAGGTTGTAGTGGCCCATAAATCCTGCAACGAACTCATCCGCTGGTTGGGTGTAAATATCTTCTGGAGTGCCGGCTTGCACGATCTCACCTTTGTTCATCAAAAAGATGCGGTCTGACATGATCATCGCTTCTTCTTGGTCGTGCGTGACGAAAATGGTGGTGAGGTTCATCTCTTTCTGGATATCACGAATTTGCTGGCGCAAGTGTTTGCGGATTTTGGCATCCAACGCGGAAAGTGGTTCGTCCAATAACAGAATGCGAGGTTTCACCACCAGTGCACGAGCCAGCGCGACGCGCTGCTTTTGTCCGCCGGACAGTTGATGCGGGTAATGGTGCTCTTTGCCTGTTAACTCAACCAGTTCAATCACTTTTGCTACATCCGGCTTAATAGCTGAGCTTGATAAACCTTTCATTTTCAGGCCGAAAGCAATGTTGGCTTCAACAGTCATGTTGGGGAATAGGGCATACGATTGGAACACCATACCAATGCCGCGTTGTTGTGGCGCTTGATGGGTGATCTCTTCGCCGTCTACCCAAATTTGGCCGTTGTCGACTGGGTTGAGTCCCGCGAGGCTTCTTAAAAGGGTCGACTTACCACAGCCGCTCGGTCCTAGCAGAGTGATAAATTCACCCTTTTCAATCGTAAAATGGATGTCTTCAAACACCGTGTTGTCAGCAAATGATTTGCTGAGTTGTTGTGCGGTTACGTAACTCATGATTTCGCTCCTTGGCTGAAACGACTTGCCAACCAAGTCAGTAAGAAAATAAACAGGAAGTAGGTCATCACCAGCGCCGAGGTAAAGTGACCACTGGTTTGGCGCATGTTGTAGAGATAGATTTGCAGCGTCTCGTAACGAGTACCGACCAAAATATTGGCGAAGACGAACTCGCCCAATAAGAATGAAAACGAGAGAAACAGTGACGCCATCAAGCCTTTTTTGATATTGGGTAACACGATCAACACAAATGCTTTCGTGGTGCTCGCGCCAAGCAGGTGAGCGGCGTCCATCAAATCGTGCAGATTGATCGCATCAAAGCTATTTGCGATCGCGCGATACATGAACGGCAATGCAATCGTGAAGTATGTGCCAATCAGTATCCACGGCGTGCCGACCAGTGCAATTTCGCTGTCGGCGTAAAGCTGTAGCAAGCCAACCGATGACACGACAGGCGGAACGGCAAACGGCAGAAGAATCAATAAGTTCATCAGCTTGTCGAGTTTAGGAAAGTAGTAAAACACGACGAAGATGGCGGGCAGGATCAACACCACGCTGAGCAGCAGCGACGAAATACCGATGAACAGTGAGCGGCCAAATGACTCAATAAAGCGTGGGTCAATCAGCAGTTTGAGATACCAGTCAAAGGTTAAGCCGTCAGGAAGAATCGTAGCGCCCCAACGGGATGAGATCGAATAAATGAAAGTGGCGAGAATCGGAATCAGCATGATCCCAACAATCGAATAAACCACGGTTTTGTGCCAAGTTGTATTAACGTGTTGCATTGGATTTCTTCCCTGCGTAACTCTTGGAAATAAGCCACTGGTTAATGACAGTGATGAAAGCGAGTAGCAGCATCAGCATTACCGAGATAGCGGCGGCGAGATTCGGTTCTAAGAACAGGTCACCTGAAACCAAGCTGGCAATACGAATAGTAATGACGTTGTAGTTCCCCGACGTCAGAGCGTAAACACTGGCGTAAGCGCCCATGGCATTGGCGACGAGAATGATGAAGGTGCCAAACAGAGCAGGAGATAACAAAGGTAAGGCGATTTTGGTCCAGTACTGCGCGGTGTTCGCGCCTAGTAGGGACGCGGCGGATTGCCAATCATCGCTCAACGCATCAAACGCAGGGTATAGAAGAAGCACCGCGAGCGGGATCTGGAAGTAGACATAAATCGCCAGCAGTCCCCACTTGCCGTAAAGGTCAAAATCGCCAATCAGTCCATACTGTTTGAGCAACAGGGTAATGGCTCCGTTGGTACCGAGGATGATGATGAACGCGAATGATAGTGGCACGCCGGCAAAGTTGCTGCTCATATTGGTAAAGGCAATCACACCGTCACGGATTTTAGAGTCCAGTCGGCGCAATGATGACACCAATAGGGTTGCGATCGCCAAGCCAAACACACTCGACCACACCGCCAACCACAGGCTGTTGCCAAAGGCTTGCAACATAAAGTCAGAGTCGAGGATCTCAAGGTAATTCTCTAGTGAAAATTCCTCTTCGTAGACAAAGCTGTTAATCAGCACCCAAATCATTGGCGCTAGCTGAAACAGATAAAAAAACAGCGCAAACGGCGTGACCCAAATTAACGGCTTAAAGCGGTGAAGCGACGTTAACATCCTATTTTTTGGTACTTGTTGCGTTTGAGAGATGGCAGAACTGCTCATAATGCTAACAATCCCTGAGAGTAAGGTTTTTGGTGTTCAAGGCCGAGGAGCTGACACACGATGCCGCAGATATCGGTCTGGTTGATGTGGCACTCTTGATGGGTGAATCGATCACCAATCACAAAGAATGGCACTTCGCGCTCTTCCGGTAGAATGCCACCATGCGACAAATCGTTATTCATTCCGTGATCACTGGTGATGATCACTTGGTAGCCATCACTGAGCCATTGTTCAATGTAGTTTGATAAGTAGATGTCGGCTGCGCGGGCACTGTTTCTGTACTGGCGCGAATCTAAGCCGAACTTGTGTCCGAGATCATCGATGTTCATCGGATGAATCAAGAGGAAATCTGGCTGATAGGTACGACGTAGATGCTCTGCATCGAGGAACAACGCTTCATCGGGGTAGTGGTCCCAGTGATAAAAGCAGCCGTGCTGAATGTTTAAGTTCTTGTCATTAGTGAATCG
Source organism: Vibrio hepatarius (assembly GCF_011806575.1). GTDB lineage: Bacteria > Pseudomonadota > Gammaproteobacteria > Enterobacterales > Vibrionaceae > Vibrio > Vibrio hepatarius_A. The sequence goes on along the minus strand of NZ_JAATOO010000011.1, from coordinate 113,947 downwards.
ATCGCGCGCTGCGTCAAACGGCGCACGATTGTACAATTCGCTGACCCAATGGTAAGCGGCTGCGGCGGTCACTTTACCTTGTGACTTTGCTAAGCTGAAAATCGAGTCATGCTTAGATAAGCGAATGATGTTGTTGTTGACGATACCGCTCTCGACCGGCCTGACACCAGTAAGGATGCATTCGTATAGCGGGCGAGACATCGATGGTAGTTCGCACTGAACCGGGTAGAGAGTAGCGCGTTGTTGTTCCAAAAGACCGTTTAGGTAGCCCATGCAGTCGCGGGCTACCTGATAGTTCAGTCCATCCAGAACAACAAGGATAACCTTATTGCTCATAGTGACCTCTTATTGCTGGTGGATTAGCACGCTTTCTTGCCATTGACGTGGCAGTTTGCGCGCTGATTTTTCCCATGCTTTAAAGTTCGTGACCGGGTGTACGTTGGTGTACTGGTCGTTGGGTAGCAGCTTGTCTTTGATTGATTGAGGAAGAGTGACATTGCTACGGATTGGACGCGCATAGCCCTCAGCCAGGTTGATTTGTCCTTGGTCGCTAAAGATGTACTCACGTGCCAGCTTCGCCGCATTCGGATTCTGCGCGTATTTGTTGATGATGGTGGTGTAGCCAGAAATCACAGAACCATCTTGTGGAATCGCCACTGTAAAGCGTTCACGGTCGATTTGGTCGCGGTAGTTCAACGCGTTAAAGTCCCACATGATGGCAACTTCCACTTCACCTTTTTCTAAGTTCGCGATGTTTGGATCGGTGAACGACAGACGACCTTGTTTTGCGAGTTCGCTGAAGAACTCAATGGCTGGTTTGAGGTTAGACTCGTTGCCGCCTTTAGCAAATGCTGCAGCAAGTACCGCGTTGTTTGCTTGGGCTGCCACGCCGACGTCACCCACGGTTACTTTGTAGTCGCCTTTGAGTAAGTCGTCCCAAGATTGTGGTGCGTCTTTGACTAGATTATTGTTGGAGATAAACGAGATTGTGCCTGTGTAAGCGAGTGCCCAGTGGCCATCCTTGTCTTTTGCCCAATCAGGGATTTCGCTCCATGTTGTCGGTTTGTATGGTTGCGTGACGCCTTTCTTAACCGCAACGCGAGCAAAAGCAAAGCCTACATCGCCGATGTCTGCGGTTGCTTTCTTTTTCTCTGCTTCAAATTTCGCAATCTCTTGCGCCGAGCTCATATCGGTATCTTGGTGCTTTAAACCATAGTTTGATTTCAAATCCGCCCAAGTACCTTTCCAATTTGCCCAACTATCAGGCATGCCTACGCTGTAAACCGCGCCTTCTTTCTGCGCTGCTTTCACCAGTGATTGTAGGTCTGTGTCTTTGGCAATAGTGTGCGCAGAAAAAGCGGTAGCAATTAACGCTGCAGACAGCGCGGTAGTGCGGCAAAGCAAAGTTTTCATTGTCTCTATCCTTCTGGACTAGGTCAGTAAGTTCGCTTTGTATGCTATGGGGCGAGTGTGACGGTTTATCGCAGTTCCATTGACAGTTTTTGTTATTTTTCGTGTCACTTATGTTTCATTTGCTTAAAAAATGACGCTGAACGCAGTGTCATATTTCTGTTACCTGCTTGGCTTAACTTGAACGCCAATCATAACGTGGACTAGATCAGGACTCAGAGTGCAAACAACGTCCCCAACGACCCAATTGAGTCGAATAAAGAACAGCTTACGAGAAAGAATCCATACAGGCATGATGCTAAAAGGGCAGAAGTTGCCATCTGAACGTGACCTCAGCGTGTTGTTTTCTACCACGCGAATCACGATCAAAGACGCGTTAGTCTCGCTAGAAACTGAAGGGCTTATCTATCGTGAAGAAAGGCGTGGTTGGTATGTTTCGCCAGAGCGTATTTACTACAACCCCTTGTCACGTTCGCATTTTCATCAGATGATCCGCGAACAAGACAGAATTGCCGAAACGCGCCTTATCAGCGTTCGAACCGAGATCGCAACCGAGGTGTATTCTCGAGCTTTGGAGCTGAATCATATGGCGCAAATACATGTGATAGAGCGTCAGCGTTTTATTGATGGTCGTGCGGTGTTGTTTGTAGAAAACGTACTACAGGCTGATTTGTTTGAGGGGATACTCGAGGAGAACTTAACTCTCTCCTTGACCGGGTTGTTCAAGCGGAAATACGGTTATGAGACCAGACGTTCACGCTTTGACGTCATTCCAACCGCGGCGCCAGCGCACGTGGCTAAGGCGTTGAACTTGGCTGAGGGGCAACCGGTGCTAAAGATTTGCCGTGTGAACTACAAACAAGATTGGAAACTCATGGATGTTGAGTTTGAATACTGGCGACCAGATGCGGTCGTGATTAGAATCGACAGTGAAAAAGAAGAAGGCCTCTTCTGAAACCAGAAGAGGCCTTCGCACTAGATAATACCTTGGTCTTTTGCCATTTGGTTCGCCATCTTCGGCGCTTTCCAAATGCTCGGCAGCAAAATAAATGAAACCGGCACTGCGGTAATGACGATGAATGATTGCAGCGCAGAAATTCCGCCTGAACCCATCGAAATCAAGGCGATCGCCACCATACCCATGATGATGCCCCAGAAAGAACGAATGACCGCGTTCGGTTCAGTAGAACCTGTCATCACCACACTGATGGTGTAAGTCATCGAGTCACCAGTGGTAACGATAAACGTGGTGGTTAGGATCAGGAACAGCACTGAGATAATCAATGGGAACGGCAGTTCTGACGTGATTGCCAACAGCACAGCCGGAAGGTTGAAACCTTCAAACGCACTAGAGATCAAACCTGGATTCTCAAGCTCGAACGCCAAACCGCTGCCACCAACGATGCTAAACCAGAAACAGGTGATAAGTGGCGCAGCGATGCTCACAGACAAAATTAACTGACGAATAGTGCGTCCACGTGAAATACGCGCGATAAAAATCGCCATCATCGGTCCATAACCAATAAACCAGCCCCAGAAAAATACGGTCCACCAGCTTAACCAACCGGTATCACCACGGTAGAGCGCCATTGGGATAAAGTTATCGACCATACGTCCTACGCCTTGCACATAGCCATCTACGATAAAGCTAGTTGGGCCAAAGAACAGGATGTAAGCGATCAATATCACCGACAGGATGATGTTGTAACGGCTAACAAGTTGAATCCCGCGGCTTACTCCGCTCAGCGCCGATAGGGTGTACATCGCAATCGCAAATAACACCACCATGCATTGAGTGACAAAGGTATCTGGGATACCAAACAGTGCGTTCAGAGCGTAACTGATTTGCAAACCCAAAAAGCCGATAGGCCCGATGGTACCTGCCGCTACAGCGATGATGCTACACGCGTCAGTCACCGTACCAATCCAACCGTTGATCGCTTTGTCACCAAAGATAGGGTAGAGCAAAGTACGTGGTTTGAGTGGTAAGCCTTTGTCGTAGTGCAAATGCATTAGCACCACCGAAGACAAACAGCCGAGGATGGCCCATGCAAGAAAACCCCAGTGCATGAAAGATTGCGATAGGGCGTTGATCGCCGATGTTTTTGGCGATGACTCACCATATAGCGGTGGCGCTGTTACGAAATGAGCGATGGGCTCAGCTGCCGCCCAGAATACGCCACCACCGGCAAGCAGAGTACAGAGGACAATTGACAACCATTTGAAGGTGTCGATATCCGGTGCGGACAAACCACCCAAACGGACGTAACCAGTACGGCCAAGTGCTAGCACTAAGCCAATAAGAAAGTTAGCGAGAAGCAGCACCTGCCAGTAGGCGCCGAAGTATTCAGTGGCGTAGCCAAACCCAGTATTTACAAGGTGGGTCAGTCCTGATGAGTTCGTAATGGCAAGCAAAACAAACAGAGTAAGAAAGCTGCCGCTTATCCAGAAAACCGGATTATTCAGTTCAAGTTTATGGAAAAAGCTTAGGGATTGAGAAGTTGTGTCAGCTGTCGGAGCAACGGTTGTATGACTTGGGACACCGCTGACTGACTGCGTAATATTAGACATCTAAAAGTTCGCTATTTTGTGGTTTGTTTTTAACAACAAAACGTGCATTTATCCCCACTAAATTTGCGATAATTTGTGAGGTGCGTCAAAAAGCGAGCTATGTTAGCACAGCATTTTTCAAAAATCGCCCCGATTTTACTACGAATTGTAATTATTTGAACTCTAAATATTTCTCAGAGTATTTTTGAGCCAGTTGATCAATGTTGATTGGTCGTTCGATAAAGTAACCTTGCAAGACATCACAGCCGTATTGAATCAAAACATCCTTCTGGGCTTGGGTTTCGACACCTTCCGCGACGACAGTCATATCCGACGACTCTGCGATCGCCAATATCGCTTTCACCAAAGAGTCACTATGTTCAGAACTCAACATTTTATCGATGAAAATTTGGTCGATTTTTAGCTCATCGAGGGGCAGGGCACTTAGATAACTAAGCGATGAATAGCCCGTACCAAAGTCATCAAGAGAAACGGTGAAACCGAGTGATTTCAAACGGACGATGATCGGTGTCACTTTAGGTAAATCGTTGATCAGTACGTTTTCTGTGATTTCTAAAGTGATACGACGGCTAGGAAGCTGATGCTTAGCAACGGTGTTTTCCAGCAACGACACGAAACCGTTGTCCATCAACTGAGTCGGTGAGATATTGATCGACAGTCGCAAGTCGCTATCTGAGTCCGGAAACAGGCGGCCTATTTCTTCACAGGCACGGTCAATTGCAAACTCACCTAAGCGATGAATCAAGCCGTTTTCTTCTGCAAGAGAAATAAACTCAAGTGGCGATACCTGACCAAGCAGTGGGTTGTGCCATCTCAGTAGGGCTTCAACACCGTAAAGCTTGTCTGTTTTTGCCTCGAATTGTGGCTGATAAGCGATAGTGAGCTCATTGTGTTCGATGGCGCGGCGTAACTCGTGCTCAACAAGGAAGTCGTGTTGTACCTGTTGATTAATAGTGTTGTCGAAGAACAGTACATCACCTTTGTGGCGTGCTTTGGATTTGTAAAGCACGATGTCGGCTTTCGAAATCAGATCTTCTGGGTCGTCACCATCGGTTGGGAACATTGACACACCAATCGAGCAGCTTGCGTGAATTGTGCGACCACCAACGATAAATGGCTGTTCAAAAGCGGCTTTGATCTGTTCGACTTTGCTCTCTGTTTCGACCAAACTGTCTAAATTTGGGAAGCTGAAGATAAACTCATCGCCGCCAAAACGGGCGACAAATTCATCCGCTTTAAGGAAAGCTTCGAATTTCTTACTGATTTGGTTCAACAATTGGTCACCCGCGCTGTGACCATAGAGATCATTGACTTTCTTAAAGTCATCTAAATCGACAAACATTACCGCCAATTGACGCTCGTTGAGGCGAGAATTACAGATGCCCACCGAGATTTGTTCGTGCAATAACGAACGGTTCGGCAGTCCGGTCAGTTCATCGTGGCGCGCCAGATATTCAAGCTTGTTCTTTGTCTCTTCGAGTTGGTGAAAGTTACTGCTGATACGGGATTGGAAGCGCTTAAATCGGTTGGCAATACCACGGCTGAGCCAGAAAGAACACAAGGCGACGATCAGCGTGGTAATGGTGTTGATAATGATCATCTGCACCACGGCGTCGTTTTGCTCTTCTTCCAACTTGCTTTGGCGTTCTTTAAGCGCTCGATTGTATTCTTCTTGGTAGACACCAGCACTGATGGTCCAGCCCCAAGAAGGCTCTTTCATTACGTAGCTGATCTTAGCACTCTCGCTTACGCCCTCCGGTTTATACGACGCCGAGTAACGAACAAACTCGTTATCTGCGTTAAGCAACTGCTTCGCCCCGTCAATGTTGGCTTGAGTGCCAAGCTCTAACGCGTTTTTACCGATCAAATCTGAGTCGACATGCGAAAGTATTGTGCCGTCCGCATCCAGTACCAGAATATAGCCAAATTGGCCAAACCTTAGGTTTCGTATCCACTCAAGTACAGTCTTTTTGATATCGTCTTCAACGTCGACGACGTATTCCCCGGTGCCGATAAACCAATCGTATGGTGCAAAGTATTTACCAAAACCGATTTTCTCAAACTGCTCGTTTTGTTGCTCTGGTTTGGCGAACCACCAATGATAGAAGCCTTCGCCATCTGCTTTTACTTTAGCGCCCATATCTTGCACGATGTAGTTACCGCGCGAGTCTTGGTAATCCCAGAGTGAACTGCCCTCTACATTAGGGAACAGTGGATGCATAACACTGAGGCCGTTAGTTTTGTAGATAAAGAAGTAACCGCGACCCTCGTTAAAACTCATTACGCGTAGCGCATCGGTAATGATACGAGTTACACGCTCTTCTGGTAGGTTTCGGTTGCTTTCATATAGACGAGTCGCAATACGATGAGCTTCGTAAATGCGGTCACGAATGGTTTCTTCAAGTTGAGACTCGGTTTGCTCGCGGGCAAATTTCACCTGTTGAGCGATATACTCAACTTGCTTAGTAAGAATGGTGTCTTGTCGTTGCTGATAGTCTTGTTGGAAATCTTTAAGATCTTGCTGGGAGCTCAACACCATATCGGTGATGGAAAGGGCAAGCCAAAGCAAGGTGAAGGCGCCGACGATCGTTGCAGGTGCGTAGGTTATTAAGTTAAGCAACTTTTTGTCGGTCAAAACATCCATGGAAGTGTAAAGAGCCTTAGTAAACTATCAGTTGAACAAAGATGGAACGCGGAGTATTGCAAATTAATTCTATCAATAGCAAGCAAGTTGCATGTTATTAACAGTTTTTATCTAGCGGCATCACAAGCAACCCAAATAAAATCAGGGAATTACACAGCTATGTAAATTTTTTAATTAGAAGCGAACTTAAGACATTGTTAGGGTGGCTAAGCGCTGGTTTTTGGTTCAGAGTTAGTGAGGAACGAAACACATACAGCTCATACTTAAGTTTGTGCACATAGGGAGGTGTTATGAAACGTTGGGGAATTGTTAGCGTCATTTGTTTATTGCTGCTTGGTTGTAGTACAAAGCTGGTTTACGACAATCTCGATTGGATTCTGATCGAATACGTTGAGGATTTTGTTGAACTCGATGATAACCAAGAAACGCAGATCAGCGATAAGCTGCAAGTATTAAGTGAATGGCATAAAAGCCAAGAGATCCCAAACTACGTTGAACATCTCGATCAGTTGATTGCTCTTGACCCGCATACCTTTACATTGGATGAGTTACACCAGCAGCAAGATAAGTTTCGCCGTCATAGTGAGCGGCTGCTAGAGCGGATTGAACCGGAGGTTTTCGACATCGCCAAGCAGCTATCGGACGAGCAGGCCGATGAGCTGATGAGTAATATTCGTATCAGACATACCCGTTATAAGAAACGCACATTAGCAAGAACCGAACAAGAGCAACGTGAGAAATACGCCGAGCGCATTGAAGAAAACTTGGACGACTGGTTGGGCTCGGTGACAGATGAACAGCAAACGCTGATCACTCAGTGGAGTCAAGAACTGATGATCACCGCGCCCGACTGGATTGAGCATCAAACTAAGATGCGGATCCAGATTAACGATCTGCTTGCAAAGCGCAGCGACAAAGCCTATTTCGAATCCAAACTCAACCAGATGTTGTTTGACTCGGAGAGCTTTTTTGATGATGGACTGCAACAAAAGTTGCAGTTCAACAAACAGATCAATGACCGCTACTTTGTGCAGATACTCAACTCTACCACGCCAAAACAGATCAAGTTCTATCGCCAAGAGCTACAGGACTGGAAAGAAATTGCCTTGGATATTAAATAACTGGTATTAAGTAACAGATATTCGGCAATCAATATTCAGTGACGGCTAGCCAGTAATGTTTGCTTGATGTAGACGAGCATAACTAAACCAGCTAGCGGACGTTTACTGACCAATTACAATGAGTTACATTGCTTTAACAAATACTTATAAAGCAATGATTATGGAATGGATTCTATTATTTATCGCCGGTGTGCTAGGTGGCGTATTAAACAGTGTTGCGGGTGGCGGCAGCTTTATCACTTTCCCGACACTGTTGTTCGTTGGCGTACCGCCAATTATCGCTAATGCGACCAACACGTTTGCAGCGTGTGCAGGCTACCTTAGCGGGGCATATGGCTTCAGGCAGGATATCGCCAAGCACCCAGAAGCGATCGCATTTACCGTATTTTGGAGCTTAGTCGGCGGCGCCGTTGGCGCATATCTGCTGCTTAACATTTCAGAGTCGATGTTTCTCGAAGCGATTCCTTGGTTGCTCCTATTTGCGACCTTACTGTTTATTTTTGGTGAGAAAGTCGGTGATCTCGCGACAAAAATTGCCACTGGTGCATCGCTTAGCTCACGCTGGTCAACCTTGGCATTAGCCTTGTGTCTTATGGCAGTCTCAGCATACGGCGGTTTTTTTAACGCTGGATTAGGCGTCATTGTCTTGAGTTATTTGGTATTGGCTGGATATAAAGATATCAATCAAATGAATGGCCTTAAGTTACTGGTGTCTTCCTGCGTATCTTTGATCGCGATTGTGATTTTCGTCTCGCAAGGTTCTATCGACTGGAGCCGTGGCTTAGTTGTCATGCTCGGAACGCTGTTAGGTGGCTACGTCGCCGCGCGAGTCTCTAGACAAGTCAAACAACAACATGTGCGCAGGTTTGTCGCGTTGTCCAGTAGCGTTATGACCGTTTACTTCTTTACCGACGTTTATCTCTTGGCAGGCTAAATATTGCATCGATATGAGTTTGAGTGCGTTTGATTTGCAGATTAAAAATTAGTCAATTTTTTTTATGATGGATTTCTAACTTTCGGCATGCCGCTATGATTTAATTGTTACAAATTTGATACTTTCTAGTCTAGGTTTGAGGTATTACTCCAATAAATTAAAACTCAACGTTAGGGCTAGATAGCGTATGCTTGACTATTCTGAATTGAACAGGATTGCTGCCAAGAACAACGGAATCCTGACCAAACTTGACCTCGTTTATCAGTTGGCGACGGGAAGTTACGGCGAGTTATCTCGCTTCTCAATTGCGCTTGTCGACAACAAAAAAATTGTCTCGAATTATTACGTCAAAGATAAGTTGTCAAAGGCAGGCCGCTACGATTTCAAAGAGCAAGAGCTCCACCTCGACTCATCATTGGGAAATGTGGCGCGTTTGTCTGATATCCGAGTGATCGACGACTTGGGTAAGATGGCAAGCGCTGAGCGTATTAGCGAGTTGGTGAGTTTGGGTCATCGCAGCAGTTATACTTTTCCTATTTCCTATCAAGAAAAAACCATCGGCTTTGTGTTTATCAACGCCTCACAATCGTGTTTCTTTAACCAAGATTCGGTTGCCAAAGATTTTGCTTACTTGTCGCAAACTGTCAGCAACTTATTTGTTCAATTGTTTGATAGCCAAAGGCATTTTCGCTCTTCGTTGAACATTGCGCTCAGCATGGGGCACGCAAGAGACCCTGAAACCAAAGAGCACCTCACCCGGATGGGTATGTACAGCGAGTTGATCGCTCGGCTGCTATCGGAGCGTGGTTTGGATATCAACCACCAGTTCATTCACCAAATTCGCCAGTACGCACCGCTGCATGATATTGGCAAGTACATGATTCCAGATGAGATTCTATTCAGCACCAATCAATTTACATCTGAAGAACGTTTAGTGATGAACAACCACACGATTTATGGAGAGCGGATCATCGAAGATGTTGTCGGCCTTTGTGGGCCGAATACGGTGTCTGAGCAAGAGGTGCGCTTTATCAAGAACATTATCCGCCATCACCATGAATGTTACGATGGTTCAGGTTTACCTGATGGTTTGGCTGGTGATGCTATTCCGCTTGAAGCACGCATTGTTACCTTGGCGGATGTATTTGACGCGCTACTTAGCCGCCGAGCGTATAAACCGGCATGGAGCGTCGAGCGTGTTGTTCAGTATGTGATTCAGCAGAGCGGAATAATGTTTGACCCACTATGTGTTGATGTACTGACAACTAACCTCGATCAATTTCTCACCATTCGACAAAAATACTTAGACAAGGCCGATCCAAATCAAGCTATTGCGTGTTAGGGCGCATTGGCCAATATCAAACGTAAGTGCTACATCACGCAGTGAGAAGATTTGAGATTAATTTAGGTCGTTTTTTGTTCGCCCAATGAGACAATCAATGTGTGGATAGGGGCAAACTCACCACACTTCATTATCATTCCTGTAAATAGGGGGCGTTATGAGCAGAAAACTCGGTCGCATTATGTCTAGCAGTCGGTTGGTGTTATTCGTTGCATTCTTGGCCGCTACGTTGGCGTGGATATTAAACATGCCTGCTTTGTTTACAGTTTCCGTACTTGCACTTGTAGCGAGTGCTGCGTTGTATCTTTCGGACAAATACAAACAATCGAAGAAAAAAAGGGCGTCATAAAGACGCCCCTTGCAGTTGGTTTGCTTAGAAGAAACCGAGCGGGTTTACGTCGTAGCTGATCAGCAAGTTTTTGGTGTTTTGGTAATGATCCAGCATCATTTTGTGAGTTTCACGACCAATACCGGATTTTTTGTAACCGCCAAATGCTGCGTGAGCTGGGTAAGCGTGGTAACAGTTGATCCAAACACGACCCGCTTCAATCTTACGACCCATGCGGTACGCGACGTTTGCATCACGTGTCCAAACACCAGCTCCCAAGCCGTATTCAGTGTCGTTCGCGATTTCAAGCGCTTCGGCTTCATCTTTAAACTTAGTGATAGCGATAACCGGACCGAAGATTTCCTCTTGGAAAATACGCATCTTGTTATGGCCTTCAAGCATCGTTGGCTGAATGTAGTAACCTTGATTGATTGAATCAGGCTGTTCAGAAACACCACCACCAAAGACCACTTTTGCCCCTTCTTGGCGACCGATCTCTAGGTAGCTTAGGATCTTGTCAAATTGCTCTTGAGACGCCTGCGCACCAACTTGAGTATCAGTATCCAGCGGGTTGCCTTGCTTGATGACTTTTGCACGTGCCGCTAGTTTTGCCACAAACTCGTCGTAGATGTCTTCATGAACCAGAACACGAGATGGACAGGTACAGACTTCGCCTTGGTTGAAGAAGCCTAGTAGAGTACCTTCGATACACTTGTCTAGGTACTCGTCTTCAAAGTCAAACACATCTGGGAAGTAGATATTTGGTGACTTACCACCCAATTCAACTGTTGATGGGATAAGGTTATCCGCCGCACATTTCAGAATGTGGTTACCCACCTGAGTTGAACCGGTAAATGCCAACTTAGCGATACGGTTACTGGTCGCAAGCGCTTGGCCGGCTTCATTACCAAAGCCGTTGACCACGTTAATGACACCCGCTGGTAACAGATCACCGATTTTTTCCATCAGAACGAGGATAGAGGTTGGTGTTTGCTCTGCTGGTTTCAGCACGATACAACAGCCAGCCGCTAACGCTGGTGCCAGCTTCCAGGCCGCCATCAGCATAGGGAAGTTCCAAGGGATGATCTGACCAACCACACCGATTGGTTCTGGGAAATGGTAACTTGCTGTTGTTGCGTCTAGCTCTGCCGCGCTGCCTTCTTGCGCACGGATACAACCCGCAAAGTAACGGAAGTGGTCGACGACCAGAGGTAAGTCAGCCGCTAGGGTTTCACGAACCGGTTTACCGTTTTCCCAAGTTTCAGCGACCGCTAATTCCTCTAGATGTTCTTCAATGCGGTCCGCGATTTTCAGAAGAATGTTTGAACGCTCTGCTACGCTGGTTGCTGCCCATGAAGCTCTGACGCTGTGTGCTGCGTCTAGCGCCAAGCTGATATCTGCTTCGCCAGAACGTGCGACTTTACAGTAAGGCTGACCATTTACCGGAGAAATATTATCAAAGTATTCTCCACCCACCGGTTTCACCCATTCACCGCCGATAAAGTTGTCGTAGTGAGACTTAAATTGAACTACAGATTCAGGGCTGCCTGGTTGTGCGTAAATCATAGAAATATCCTTATTGTTTCTCGTTCAAGTTATTGTTTTTCATTTAACTTATTAGGTCACCGAACTAAGCCAATATTTGTTCAGTAAGCATTTGAGATAACTGAGCAACGACTGGGTTAATTCGGTAACAGCACACTGGGTGCCGTTGTTTTTGTTTCCTAATCAACAACGCAAATCACAGACCAGATGTTAGCGACTTGTTGTGATTTTGTTGTGAGGCTAGAGTTATCAAAGGATAGGTGGTGTAGCTTGGTGAACGTCTCCGTGGTTTAAGTTGTTAATAAGATGTTCAAGTGTTCCAAAATGACACACTCAAAATGTTCAGAAGTGGGACAGGTATGGAATTGCAGACGTTAAAGAACAATGATTGGTTAGCTTCTTCATGGAATCGAAGCAAAGAAGCAGGTCTGAGAGAGATTAAAAAACCGGATGACGTGGTACTCAGCGGTGCAGCAATGCAGCAGCGTTGTTATGCGGCGCAGAACGTCATTGAAGCGGTTGAGCAATGCGCTTTGCCATTGTTCAATCAAGTCTTTGCACGAACGGACAGTCGTTTGTTGTTAACCGACGCGGAAGGGGTGATTCTCGCCAGTTGGGGACAAGAACACTTTCGCGAGAAGTTAATGGCCATCGCGCTGTCGTCTGGTTCGTGTTGGCAAGAACGTTTGAAAGGGACTAATGCCATTGGTACGGCGCTGCATGAACAAAAAGCGGTCACCATTGTTGGTGCGCAGCACTACATCAAGCAACACCGCTTCATTAGTTGTTCAGCCAGTCCACTGTTTAATCACAAAGGTGAGTTAGTCGGTGTATTAGACATTACCAGTGAACAGTCTGAACACGATGTAACGGTCAAATTGCTGGTGCAAAACATGGTGCAGTTGGTTGAAAACCGTCTATTGTCGCAAATTCCTGAAGCAGCGCTACAGATCGATCTTGCGATGGATAAATCGGTGCTCAGCTCCGGTTGGCAAGGCATCATTATTGCCAATGAAGGCGGGCAGGTGGTGGCGCACAACCAATTGGCGTCGCAACTTATCTCAAGGCCGGGATTACTTGGTCTGTCGGTGGAAGAGATCATCGAGGAAAGCAAGTCGGGCTCTGGCTTGATCATCGAAAAATACCCACTGGGTAAAAAGTCAACAAGCCGTAAATCCATCAGTGCATCCAGCGACCTGCACTATGGCGACCATTTGATTGAACAAGCGTGGCAGCAAGCTAACCGAGTTATTGGTAAAGATATTAGCCTGCTTATCCTAGGGGAAACGGGGGTAGGTAAGGGTGAGTTTGTCAAAGCTCTGCATCAAAATAGTAGCCGACATAAACAAGCATTGGTGACGGTGAATTGTGGCGCATTGCCTAAAGATTTGATCGAGTCGGAATTGTTTGGTCACGCGCCAGGGGCGTTTACTGGCGCAAGTTCGAAAGGCTACTTAGGGCGTATTCGCCAAGCGGATAAAGGGATTCTCTTCCTTGACGAAATTGGTGAGATGCCGCTAGATGCTCAGTGCCGCTTATTGACCGTTCTGCAAGAGAAAACTGTCGTACCTGTCGGCTCGACTCAAAGCCATAACGTTGATATCCAGATCATTGCTGCAACGCACCAAGACCTATTTCAACTGGTGGAACAAGGTAAGTTTCGTCAGGATCTCTATTATCGTCTCAATGGTTTAGTGATTAAGCTGCCAGCGTTAAGAGCACGCGCGGACAAAACCGAAATCATCCAAGCCGTACACAGTAAACACAGTGAAGGTGAGCAGATGATCTCTTCTTCGTTACTGGCGCTGCTGTGCAACTACGATTGGCCGGGCAATCTAAGAGAACTCGACAATTTACTTAAGGTAAGTTGTTTGATTGGCGATGACGAAGCAGAGCTACGCCTAGAGCACATTCCTGTCCACTTAGCGAAACCGCTACTCGAGAACAGTGAACCGGAAAGTAAAAAGCCGGAGTGCTTAGACCTCAAATCCGCGGTAAATAATACGCTGATTGATGTCTACAAGGAGCACGACGGCAACATCAGTAAAGTATCACGTGTGTTAGGTGTCAGTCGCAATACGATATACAGAAAGCTTAAAGCGCTTGGAATGTTGAAATAGCCCTCATCTCCTTAGTGAATGTCCGTTTTCAAAAGGGACTCATTAGCAAAGCAGCATTTAAGAGCTTTTCTGGAAGGTTGAGACGCCAGCTTGGTGTTTGTGGTGTCGAATGCTTATAAGAACTTGAGAGTTACCTGTGCGCTTTTTTGATTTCTGGTTATGCACCTTTCAATCAAAATGGGGAAAGAGCTTTTTTCAAAGGGAAGTGTTAAATCTCGTCTGACTCAAAGTGGTTTATATTTTAAATTGACCAACTAGATGATTTAAACGACCTAATGACTCACTCACTGAGCGGGCGTAGTTGAGGTTTTCTGCCGCTGATTGAAGGCTTTCATCCACCACGTATTGAACTTGTTTTGAACTCTCATTGGCCGAACCAACGACAGCTTGCTGTTCTGTTGCAGCGGTGGCAATTTGTTCGTTCATTTCGTTTAGCTGGTAAATGGCTGCAGAGATTCGCGTTAAGGCGTCTCCCGCATCACCTGCTAGCTTCACAGTAGTTTCGCCTCCCTCTTTAGAACGACTCATGGAGGTTACCGCTTCATTAGCTCCGCGTTGAAGGCTTTCTATCATGCCTTGAATTTCATTGGTGCTATTTTGAGTTCGAGAGGCAAGGGTTCGAACTTCATCTGCTACGACTGCAAATCCTCGTCCTTGTTCTCCGGCTCGGGCCGCCTCAATCGCGGCATTTAGTGCAAGTAGGTTAGTTTGCTCTGCAATACCACGAATGACATCCAGTACCGAAACGATGTGTTCGACTTCTATGCTCAGTTGGTCAATGACTTTGGAGCTACTTTCAATATCTTTTGCTAGTCCTTGAACGGAACTGACTGCTTGATCGACGACTTGGCGAGCCGACTCACCATCCTGACTCGCGTTGCGTGAGGCATCAGAACAGCTTATTGCATTTGAACTGATACTATCTGCAGCCGTACTAACCTGGTCTATCGCTTGGACTACGACGTCAATATCTTCGCTTTGTTGGGCCACCCTGTCGTTGACCGTAACCGATAAGCCTGAAATGGCTTCGATAGATTGGTTAATGTCTTTCGACTCTGCTGCGATTTGTGTAATCAGAGCTTGTAACTTAGCGACAAACATATTGAACGCTTTACCCAGATTGGCAATTTCGTCTCCTCCATGTTCGTTGACTCGTTGCGTCAGATCGCCTTCTCCTTGAGCAATGTCGGTCAGTCTTACTAATAGATCATTAATTGGGTTAATGATTGCCTTGATAAGAACGACGATGACCACAACTCCAATAACTAATGCCGCTACCCATACAACCCCCATTGTTGACACTGCTGTAGAGACAGAATTAGCCGCGACCTGATCGGCGGAATCTGAAATAGCATCGGCAGAGTTTGACAGTTCTTCTAGCGCTTTATCAGCGATAGCTATGTAAGATTCTGCTTCTTTAATGTAGTCGTCTGCGAGTGATTCAGCTTTTAGCAGATCATGGTAATTGTCGAACAACTTTTCATCATCTGTAGCGAGCTTGTACCACTTTGCAAAGTTGGCGCGCAAGTTAACCGCGTCATCTTTATCTTCTTGCGTTTCAGCGAGGTCATCGAGCACTTTCATCAATGACGTGACATTGTCAGAGAGGTGGTCAAACTCTTGGCGTATGGCATCCAGTCTAGTGATATCTTCTTCTGCGAGATATTCGCCAGCGGTGTCTTGCATCTCAACCACGAGGCGTTGAAGTTTTAGAGCCGCCTCTACGACGGGATAGTCTCGTTCAAACAGCTCTCCAAGAATGGCGTTTACCTGCGCGGCTGTACTGCCATAAGTCGCTTCCAGCATATCGCCTTGCTCTTCGGCCGTGGCCATTTCTGCCTCGTTTTCCTCGGCAAATTCGTCCAATGCAGTAATAAGTTCTGAGCCACTGTTATCGAATTGAACTAACAGACGCTTCGCCGCTATTTCTTCCATTAGCTCAGTGGTGTGTGCTTGATACATTTTATCGATGGCTAAAGAGAGGTTTTTGTTGGCTTCCATTGCTTTATTTGCTAATTCAGCTTCAGTTTTGGATAACAATTTCTCTAGCTCGTTGTATGAACTGTGAAAAGTATTGTTGAGTTCCTCAAACTTTGGATACAGTGTTTTTATCTCATCAATGTTTTCAGAAGCCATAATTTCGTTGGCAACCGTTCCTTTTTCCCATAATGACGCGATCATGTCATCAGTCGACTCAATCGTGGGTGCGATGTCGTCGCTTAGCAAATTAATGTTGTCATCTAACTCAAATATATAATAAACGCCTACTCCGGCGGTTGCAGATAGCAGCAACATTAACACCATCACACCGGCAATTAGCCTAGCCTTTATTGTTGTTATTATTTTCAACATGCATTAACTCTCCATAGTTATTATGAATGTTATGGAATAAATGTATCTTTGAAAGTAATGCCTTTATTAGTGACGTGTGTATAGCAGCTTCACACTTTATGCGGTTTGCGCTTATTAAAATTCAATATCAGCATCTTGGTCACTTTATTGTGTAAATAATATGCATTATTGAGCAGTGCATATGCGCTTTTCTCGGTTTAGTCGACATTCGAGACGATACCAGCCTCGGGCTATGACTGAAGTGAAACTATCTGAAGTGGCCGAGTTTCAATTTAGCTGATCTATGATGCTCATAAGAACATGATCACTCTGAAACTTCGTCAAGCACGTAGGGGGTAATGGGAAGATCTTTCTATACTCAAGCTCAAATATCTTGCAATGCCGAAATAAATAGACTTGTTACATTGGGTAACTGTGAAATGAGTAAACTCATAGGCTTTATATATATAAATAATATTATCAAATGGTTAGCTAATGTAACTGAGATAGATGTTAATATTTGCGAATGATGGTCTTTTTACTATCATTGATTCATATAAACCATAAGTTTGCTAGGGGCAATAACTTGTCTATTCAACATACTAATAAAGAAGTCACCTTTGCAGACGACGAATTCATCGTCTCTAAAACTGACACTCAAGGGCGTATCGTCTATGCCAATCGCGTATTTATGCGCGTTTCTAACTATCCTGAGAGCGATTTGCTCGGGCAACACCATAACATTATTCGTCACCCTGACATGCCTAGAGGTGTTTTCTACGGATTGTGGAAAACACTTGAAGCTGGGGAAGAGTTTTTTGGTTTCGTAAAAAATATCACCTTGGACGGCGGGTATTACTGGGTGTTTGCCAATGTAACTCCGGATGTCAAAGAAGGTAAGCTCGACGGGTATTTTTCTGTGCGTCGTCGTGCTCCGCTTAAAGCGCGAGAAGAGATTGAAGAAATCTATAATGAGATGAAAGAGATTGAGCGTAAGCACGATCGTGGCAAAGCGCCTGAGGTATCTTGGAGCGCGATGGTCGATAAAGTTAGGCAACTCCATCATATGAGTTATGAAGAGTTCGTCATTAACTTATTTAATCAACATCGCTAAGAGGCTTCATCATGCAAAAGAATCACGTCAGTAAAAATGTGCCTCTTCTTAGGCAAAAGTTCCTCCTCGTTTGTTTGGTGTTTCTCACCATTACTTTGGGTATGTTGGGCTTTAGCTTTTATTATCACGGTTTTTCCTTAAATGAATTGCTCCTTGCGTTTGCCGCACTCGTATTCTCTGCTTATGCGTACCGTGAGTACACCCGTCATCTTTCAACGTTAGAGCGTATCCACAATGCGCTTATCCAAGCCAAAAATGGTAAGACACATGTTCGTATCACCGAGACAAAAGGGTTGGGTGAAGTCGGCTTTGTCGCTTGGGCACTCAACGATTTCCTCGATATTATCGAAACCAACTCGCGTGAACTGTCTAATAGTTTTGAAGCTATGGGCAAAGGCAAGTACTACCGTAAATTGATGACGGAAGGGATGCCAAAAGGTTTTGAACGTACGATGAACGAGGTTAACAAGGTGATAGATTCGATGCATCAAGTTCATACCTCTGCGCGACAAAATCGCTTGAAGAGTGAGCTTCATCGTATCAATACCGGTAACTTGCTTAGCAACCTGAAAAACAATCAGGCTGAGTTGGTGAATCTGTCTAGTAAGATGGACGACGTACTCAACATTGTGACTGAAAGCCGCGATGGTGCAGAAGAGAGTCGTGCGCTGGTTGAGAAGATCCGTATTGCGTTAGCGAGTATGACCGAGTGTATGCAAAACATGGAGTCAACCGCGCAGGCGCTGGGTGAAGAAAGCGGCCGTATCTCAGAAACCATCGATGTGATTACTGGCATTGCTGAGCAGACCAACTTGTTGGCGCTCAACGCAGCGATTGAAGCGGCGCGTGCTGGTGAAGTCGGGCGTGGTTTTGCGGTTGTCGCAGATGAAGTCCGTCTGCTAGCCGATAGAACCCGGGAGTCTACTCAGAACATCAGCGAGACGATCCATTCGATTACAGGGCGTATTCATGAAGTGGTATCGCAAACCACCGAGGTGTCTCAGCAAACCAGCATGGTGGCGAATGAGGTGGACCATTTCCATGACAGCTTTGATAAAGTCGCGACGGCTTCTGAAGCGACGATCAAACTGGCGAATGAGACTAAAGATATGTCATTTGCTTCTTTGATTAAGCTTGATCATATCGTCTACATGCAGAACGGCTATATCGCGCTGGAGAGAAACGGTGTCGGTACAGAAGCAGACGCGATTCAAGTGGACCACTTTAATTGCCGCTTAGGGCAGTGGTATTACAACGGTGAGGGCAATGCTACCTTCAGTCACCTTAGTTCGTTCAAGCTAATGGAAAACAGCCATGCGGCGGTCCATGAAAATATGCACCTTGCGATGGATTTGGTTAAGGAAGATTGGTTAGGCGACGATGATGTACTGGCAGAGCTGCTCTCGGTAGTTGAGGGCGCTGAACACGCAACTATGGATGTGGTGAACGCGATAACCAATGTCGTGCAAGAGAAGCATGCGCAGTATGCATAAAACCGCTAAGTCGATTAATCGATAGAAAGTAAAAAGGAGTACATAATGTACTCCTTTTAAAATGCCAGTATTTAGCGGTTGATCCGCAGACCTTTCAGGGCTAGCCTCGCCAAATTAAAAGGTGAAGGAAAGCCTTATAGGCCGCCTTCTTGCTGTGCTTGCTTTACAAGTGCCTGGCGTTGAGTTTCCTTCTCTAAAACCACGTCATTTTCCTTATCGAATTTGTGTTCCTGTGCTTGTGGAACAAAAACAAAGTACTTATTAATAGTCATCGTAGAACCTCAGTTAGTTAATACACCGTCCGTAAGCGTTAAGTCATTGCGAATCACAACACCGCGTTATGTCCGCATCATCAAATTAGAGAAGTTGCGGCTGGCAAACATCCTCCGTTTGGAAATTATTTAAGGAGGAGTAGTTGGTATTACCTGTATACAAATTCTCCACCTTTTGTCGCTCCATCATCGCAATGTCTAACCCTATGTAACCGGTTGACCAAACACTCTAATGTGATAGGCGTCACGGATTTTACGCCAATAAATAGGGATTTGAAAAGCCCGTATGGTCAGGTTTTGATGAAGAGATAGGCAGAATAATGGACAAGAGATGAAGATTACTTTAATAAATTCAGAGCAATGGAGTTGATTTTCTTGATAAATTTTTAATGAAAAAAAAGTGTAAAATTAGTTTTCAATCGCTTTAATTGCTTGTTCGACGCTGGTGAAATGCATCTTTATTATGCACACCTGAGCATTGGCAAACTCGTGTTCTTGAATCAGAGTTGATGCTTGCATTGCATCTATTCGCACGTCTGTAGGGCGTAGAGTAAGTGGGGATGTCGTATTTACTATGGAAAACGTATTCCCTTGTGAGTCTATTAGGCGATCTTCGTTTTGGAGAATCATGTCGCTACAGTCAGCGATAAAGGCATCATGATTCTTGACGAAAATTAACTCATCGTCGCCAGTGAGTTTCAAAATACAAGGCCAGTGAATCATAGAGGCTCCCAATTACGTTGAATCAAAAAAACGCACTACGAATAGTGCGTTTTCATTAACTGCTTATGTGACTCGGCGATTAAACGTCGTAAGTCGTTGACGCAGTATCGCCGCCTGTACCCGTCCAGTTAGTGTGGAAGAATTCACCACGCTCACGGTCGATACGCTCGTAAGTGTGAGCACCGAAGTAGTCACGTTGAGCTTGAAGCAGGTTAGCTGGTAGACGTGCTGTTGTGTAACCGTCTAGGAACGTCAGTGCAGAAGTCGTACATGGCATTGGGATGCCTGCTTCTAGAGATTTAGCCGCCACTTTACGCCATGCTGTTAGGCTGTTTTGTAGGATGCCTTTGAAGTAATCATCAGAACCTAGGAATGCTAGATCTGGGTTCGCTTCGTACGCATCACGGATGTTGCCTAGGAATGCAGAGCGGATGATACAACCACCACGCCACATTAGCGCAACGTTACCGTAGTTTAAGTCCCAACCGTTTTCGTTAGACGCTTCGCGCATTAGCATAAAGCCTTGAGCGTAAGAGATGATCTTAGACGCTAGAAGAGCCTGACGTAGTGCGTCAACCCATTCTTGTTTGTCGCCTTCAACTGGAGTGATTGTCTTACCAAACAGTTTCTCAGCTTCAACACGTTGGTCTTTCAATGCAGACAGACAACGAGAGAATACAGATTCAGAGATTAGCGTTAGAGGAATACCTAGATCTAGCGCGTTGATACCTGTCCATTTACCCGTGCCTTTTTGACCAGCCGTGTCTAGGATCTTCTCTACTAGAGCTTCACCGTCTTCATCTTTGTAACCAAGGATGTCAGCGGTGATTTCAACAAGGTAGCTGTTTAGTTCAGTTTTGTCCCACTCTGCAAACACGGCTTGCATTTCATCAGCAGACATACCAAGACCATCTTTCATGAATTGGTAAGCTTCAGTGATCAGCTGCATGTCGCCGTATTCGATGCCGTTGTGAACCATCTTAACGAAGTGACCAGCACCGTCATTACCAACCCAGTCACAACAAGGCTCGCCAGCGTCAGTTTTTGCCGAGATACCTTGGAAGATAGGCTTAACCGCTTCCCAAGCTTCTGGAGCGCCGCCAGGCATGATCGATGGACCAAAACGTGCCCCTTCTTCACCACCAGATACACCAGTACCGATGAAGTGGATGCCTTTTTCACGTAGCGCTGCAACGCGACGGTTTGTATCTGGGTAGTTCGTGTTACCACCATCGATGATGATGTCGCCTTTGTCTAGTAGAGGAACTAGAGCGTCGATGAACTTGTCTACCACATCACCCGCGCGAACCATTAGCATCACTTTACGTGGCGTTTCTAGCTTTTCTACTAGTTCTTCAAGCGAGTAAGCGCCAACGATATTCGTGCCTTTTGCTGGGCCTTCTAGGAACTCGTCTACTTTTGCAGCCGTACGGTTGTGTGCCACAACTTTAAAGCCGTGGTCATTCATGTTTAGGATAAGGTTCTGACCCATTACTGCTAGGCCAATTACACCGATATCACCTTTCATTATTTCTCTCCAATTTTCTCTAATGGACGAGCGACCGTACTAGACGATTTTCGCCGCTGCATCTAAATCTAAGTACCATTCCGTTTCACCAGTCTTAGACTGGATTTTTGCTGCAGGGTAAGGCAGTTCACTTGCCGGAGTGGTTTGAATTTCGTGAACGATTTCAACTTTACCTGAGCCTAGCACTAGGTAGCTGATTCGTTTTGCTGCTTCGAGCACTTTCGCGGTTTTAGACACGCGAAGCTGACCAGACTCTGGGTGAGACGCAACCAAAGATAAGTTCTCGTCTGCGTAGTTAGTCTGACCTGGGAACAGAGAAGCCGTGTGACCATCTGCGCCAACACCTAGCAGAATCCAGTCAAATACTGGTGTGCCGGTTTCACATGGGATAACGTCCGCCATCTCTTTAGCGAAACGTTCTGCTTCGCCTTGCGGGTCGTTCTCTCCAAGAATGCGATGGATGTTCTCTGTTGGAATGTTCACTTGGCTAAACAGCAGTGCGTTAGCTTCGCCGTAGTTGCTCTCTGCGTCATCAGGTGCGACACAACGCTCATCACCCCACCAGAAGTGAAGGTTTTGCCATTGAATTGACTCTGCGTACGCGTCGCTTGCTAGAAGCTTAAACAACATTTTTGGTGTGCTACCACCAGACAGTGAGATATGAACAGGTCGTCCTTGTTCGCTCAGCGCTTTCATGTCGTTAGCTAAGCTTTCCACAACCTGCTGTGCTGTGTTGAAGATCTTATGGTTGATCATAGTTCGCAGTAGTCCGTATCTGTTAGGTTTTTACAAGGGAAACGCCATGCACGGTTGTCACGTTGCAGTAAATCGTCTGCTTCTTTTGGTCCCCAAGTACCACACGCGTAACCAAACAGCGATTGTGGATCTTGCTTGAAGTCCAGAATTGGCTGCACATACTGCCAGCACGCTTCAACCGCATCGCTACGCGCGAATAGTGTTGCGTCGCCGTTTAGTGCGTCAAGCAGCAGACGTTCGTAGGCTGTCAGCATTTGCGTTTCTTCTAGAGAAGTGTAGTGGAAGTTCATCTTCACTTCTTTGGCTTTAAAGCCTGCACCTGGTTCTTTCAAACCGAAGCTCATCTGGATGCCTTCGTCTGGCTGAATTCGGATGATCAGTTTGTTTTCGGGTGCGTTTTGACCGAACACTGGGTGTGGTGTCGCTTTAAAATGGATAACCACTTCTGTTACGCGTGTAGGCAGGCGTTTACCGGTACGCACGTAGAAAGGCACACCGTTCCAGCGCCAGTTGTTGATGTAGGCTTTCAGGCCGATGTAAGTCTCTGTACGAGAATCGTCTGCTACACCGTTTTCTTCGCGGTAGCCCAATAGGTGCTGACCACGTACGTCAGACGCAGTGTACTGACCTAACACTAGGTCGTTGCGTAGCGCTTGTTCGTCCAATGGTTTCAGACACTGTAAAACCTTAACCACTTCATCACGCATTGAATCTGCGTTGATTTGCGCTGGTGGTTCCATGCCAACCATTGCTAACACTTGAAGCAGGTGGTTCTGGAACATATCGCGCACTGCGCCAGAGTTATCGTAGTAACCGCCACGCTCTTCCACGCCTAAGAATTCTGCACCTGTGATTTCAACGTAATCAATAAAGTTACGGTTCCACAGTGGTTCGAACATCGCGTTTGAGAAGCGGAACACTAACAGGTTTTGTACCGTTTCTTTACCTAGGTAGTGGTCAATACGGTAGATCTGGTGCTCAAGGAAGTGCTCGTGGATTTCTTTATCCAGCGTGCGTGCTGACTCTAAGTCATAGCCAAACGGTTTTTCGATGATGAGGCGTTTCCAGCCATCTTCTTCGCTGTTTAGGCCGTGTGCAGCAAGGCTTGCTGGGATAACACTGTAAAGGCTAGGTGGGGTCGCTAAGTAGAATAGCGTATTGCGCTGCTCGAACTGGTATTGGTCAGAAAGTTGGTCAAGACGGCTTACCAGTTTGCTGTAGTCTGCGGTATCTGAGGTATTGATGGCTTGGTAATGAAGATGATTAATGAACGCATCTAATGTTGCAGGCTCAGTTTTTTCCATTTCCTGAAGTGATTTCTTCAGTTTCGCGCGGTAAGAGTCGTCACTGTACTCAGTTCGGCTAACGCCCAGAATCGCAAAGTTGTCTGGGAGCTGCTTACTCGCGTAAAGGTGGTATAAAGCTGGGATCAACTTACGATAAGTTAAGTCACCCGAAGCACCAAAAATCACGATGCTGCTATTCTCTGGTATTACCATCATCTTTCCCTTCAAAACGAGGTAGTTGTTCTGCGCCTATAAAAGGCTCTAATGCGCCAAGCTATCAGCGGCACAAAAATAATAAAAATAGGTTTTACCTATTACTTAAATAGGCAAAAACATTAAAACGGCTTAGGCAAAAGCAATATCTATGCAACTGTTTGCAAAAATATCGAGACTATTGTCAATTCGGCAGCGTATTGTCTATGAGTATTTGACTTACATCAACCTTTGAAGACGCAATCGATTAAATAATGACTGATTTTTGTCTAAGTTATTGATTTTTATACATGATGATTCAGAACCACGACAAGGCGGAATTAGAGCTTTAATTCTAATTTCAACCTGTGGCTCTGACGGATTCTTCAGAATAGAGATTTGAGGTAACTCTTCACTTTCGTGATGTGAGTTTTACGGTCAAATTCGGTTTTTTGTTCTGAGCTGAGGTAGAGTTCGGCGTACTTGAGATCCAATTCTTGCTCCAAGAACAGTAAATACAGCTTAGGATCAATGTGGCCTGATGTCGCCATCGCGGTCATGATATCGATCGACTCAGTCAACGTTTTGGCTTTCTTGTAAGGTCTGTCGTTCGAGGTGAGCGCTTCAAATACATCGGCTATCGCCATGACTCGCGCTGGGATTGACAAGTTTTGCTCAGACAGTCCTTTCGGATAACCTTTGCCGTCCATTCGTTCGTGGTGACCACAGGCAATTTCAGGCACACTTTTTAGATGCTCTGGATAAGGCAAGCGCTGCAACATGGTAATGGTTTGAATAATGTGGTCATTGATGATGAATCGTTCTTCATCATTCAGTGTGCCGCGTTGTATTGCTAAGTTATACAGCTCACCACGATTATATTTCAGTTCACCCGGCTCGAGTACAAAAGGCTCTGACCACATTTCTTTTGGATTCACGCCTTGCGGCCAGCGAATCTGATGCACGGGTTTATCGCTTAATAAGGGTTCCATGACGGGTAGGGGAACAAGCGAGCCCGCGCGTTCTTTTTCAAGCCAAGACACGCCAAGCTGATCGTCCAGCGTGCGTTTCCATTGATAACGCCCAATTGCGTGTAATCGTTCGATGTCTTCCTCATTCATAAACTCACCGCCAATGTTGCATTTGGCAACGAAGGCAAAGTCATCATCGAGTCGTTGATGTGTTGATAATAGCTGCGCTTTCAGTTCGGCGCTCTCCCCGTTGCCTTCATAGAGCGCTTGCCAGTAGTCGATTTCCGCCTGCGCTTTTAATAGCTCAAAACGCATTCTGACTTCATGGATACGGTCGTAGATAGTTTCAAGCTTAGTCGCTTTGTCTATCACATATTCAGGCGTTGTGACTTTACCGCAGTCGTGTAACCAAGAGGCGAGATAAAGTGCTTCCCAATCCGATTGGGACATAGAGAACGCGGCAAAGTAGTTTGTATCTTTGTCCGCTGCTTTGGTGAGCATTTCACTGAGTTTTGGCACGCGCTGACAATGGCTGCCCGTGTATGGAGACTTGGTATCGATCGCCGATGCGATTAACTCGACAAACGCATTGAGCATTTCTTTCTGCTCGCGGATCTTATCAATGTTCTCTTTTGCCAATTCCGCGAAGCTTAATAGCTCACGCAGGAACGCATGTTTGTCGTTTTGTGCTGGTGTAATCGCACGCTCATAACCAAGTAACAATATCCCCACGAGTTGTTGTTGTCGGTTGAGCAATGGGAACAGGAAGATGTCCGAGTTGTAGAAAATATCGCGGAACTTAGCCAAGCAGTTGTCTTCGCGATTGAAGTGCAGCATTTCCCCTTTGGCGAGATCTTTTTGAATCCACGCGGTTGAGCTAAAGAACTCATTCAAATCGATTTTGAAAGGAATGATTGAGTGGTTGGTCATGATCTCATAATCCCCCTCGCTTGAGTCACGCGTATAGAGGACAATCGTTTCAGCTTTGGTTACCAGATAACTTTGGTGAGTAATGGTTTTCGCCAATACCGAGAAATCCTGATTACTTGCTGTGTCGCGCAGCAAGCTGAGCAGGTCGTGCAGCGTGTGTTCCATCAGTTCTATGGACTGAGTCAGATTGGCGACTTCTTTAATCACGCTTTTAGGATAGCGAGTTTTCTTGAAATCAAATCGCGCAATGCTGTCGGTTTGATACATCAAGTTTTTCAGCGGACTAGCAAGTCGATGGGCAACAAACCACACGACAAAGAAGCAGAACGCCAATAATGTCACCGCCACTAGAATCTGCTTATCACGGAGCGAAATTAGATTTGCCAATAAATCACTTTGTGGCGTCGCTTCAGCGAGTAAGAGCCGGGTATGTTGGTTGAGATTGACGGGTGTCAGTGTCACCGACCAGTTATTCTCATCGTCTTCCACATTGGCGTATATCGGCTGGCTGGAAATTCGATCGAGTATTGTGGCGAATACGCTATTCTCCAGCTCTGAGCGGATTTGTTCATCACTGGCTGCCAATGTTGCTCCGCTTTGATGCTGCGCAAGCACTTTAAATTGGTTATCAAATAGCACCAATTTACTGTTGTCGGAATAACCCATTTGGGAGATTTGTGCGGAGAGAGAACCAAGAGTGAAATCAGCACCAACGACACTGTTACCATTGAGAGTGCGTCGTGAAAGCGTGACGCCGTTGGTTTGTAAGAAGTAAAAGAAGTATGGCTCTGTCAGTCGAATTTCTCCGTCTATATCGGCATTGAGGTACCATGGTCTAACTCTGGGGTCAAACTTATTATCTTGGCTCTCGGTCACTTTACGCACTTCATAATTTTCACTGAGGAAGTAAAAATCATTTTGTCCGTCGGTCTTGGTGATGTTGACCATCAGGTGTGCGTCCATCGGTGCGGCGAAACGTTGTCTGTCTTGTGTGTTACGTAAGCTTCTCAATAGAGTGAAGTCACCTTCATCGTTGGCGTAATAGAGCGCCACTAAGCTTGGGTTACGTTTGAAGATTAGGCTGAGGTAGCTGAGCAAGCGTGGTTTGGCGACTGGGGTTTCCTGCTGCTCAATGGCTTCACTCACCGCCATAAAGTCGAGAGTGGTCAAAATCGGTCCTATTTGTTGTTGAAAGGTCGATTCTAGCTTGCCGCTGTTTTCACGGCCGACTTCTTTGGCACTGCTCGTTAACAATTCTTGCGCGTGTCGGTAGCTGATTGTGATAAGTACACCACCGACGATCGTGGTCAGAATTAGGAACAAGCTAGTGATATGAATACTCAGGGAGTAGCGGTGCTTTCTCATGTTCACCCCATTTATACGTGACTCAATAAGTATTATTCAATCTTGGTAACATGCAAAAAATCTGTTCATAAATTAGGCAAATAATGGCTACTTACTAGTATGTTGTTTCGATGCACGTTCTAAAACCTGCAAAATGCCCAACAATGTTGCTAGGGCATTCGACGAATGGGGATGACTTGTTATTCAACATATCTAGGCCCAGTCTCCTAGTGGCCTTGTTGTGGTTGGATGATTATTGAAAGTTATGTATTTCGGGGCATTAGACACATACTTGTCATATCGAAACGAGCTTGCCGTAAAAGCACTCAATCACCAGGCTCTGGTCTGAATCCATGTCAAATCTAGACCGTAAACACTCGGCATTATCTATATTCATAAAACGTTAATCATAAATTAATAAATAAGGAGCAAAGTACTTGAAAATCAATATAGTTAAGAGAGTTCTATGAAACGCAAGCTATCCATTTTCACAACGTTATTCCTTCTTCAAGGGATCTTACTAACCAACCCAGCTAATGCACTTAATATCGTGTTAACTAATGATGACAGTTGGGCGACCAACAATATTAAAGAGATGAAACGCCTACTTGAGTCCAATGGGCACGAAGTAATCATGTCAGCGCCTTGTTTAGGGCAAAGCGGTAAAGGTGGCGCGGTTAACTTTTTTAAATCGGTGAATGTTGATGATTCAAAGGCAGCAGAAAACGAATACTGCGTTGGTGATACAGATACGACTAAAACGTACGAAGATTTTACCGAGGGCACGCCTATTATGGCACTGTTGTACGGTATTGACGTTGCCGCCCAAGCTAGATGGGGAAAAGCTCCGGACTTAGTGATTTCTGGAGCTAATGAAGGGAACAATTTGGGCTATATGAATAACAACTCAGGCACACTTGGTGCCACTATGATTGCACTGACACGCGGTATACCTGCGATTGCTGTCAGCGCGAGTGAAAATTCAGCAAGCTCTGATGATCAAGGTGCTAAAATCGCGGCTGTGATGGTTAAAATTATAGATATGTTGGAAGCCAATCGCCCTAATGGTGAGCCTCTGTTACCCGCCTACACAGGACTGAACGTCAACACGCCAGAGGATCTCGATAACCACCTTGGATATAAATTTACCGATGTGGGTTGGAATGGTGGCGGCATTGAAATGCGTTTTTATGAAGATCTCGGTAGTAATCAAAGCATTGTGGATTACATGGTTTCAATTTTGGTGCAGCAAGGCATGAACGAAACCCAAGCAGAGATAGCTGCGGCAGCAATGTTAGCTGGGAAAAATGGTGTTGGATTTGTTTCGGGTGATGCAGGTGACAGCGACTCTCACTCTGAGGGTGTCGCGGTTAAAAATGGCTATATCACCATTAGTACAATCGATGGCAACGTTCAGGCGGCGCGAGCAAAAGCGGCACTGACAGAACAGAGACTGGACGGGTTAAACTTATGATGAGCGAAGTCTTAAAGCCCCGATGCCTGCTTTCATTTATAGCAGCTTTTGTGTTGACAGCCTGTAACAACGATAACAGCTCATCAAACCTAGTAGCAGGAGTTTACTCTGGTGTTGCTCAGAGTGAGGTCAATGATGTTATCAGTGTTAAAGCAACCGTACTCAGTCAATCTGACGTCATTGTAAGTACTTGGGATGACAGGGAACATCAAAAAACTGCTAAAGCCAATGTCCTTGACAAAAACGATACATTTAGTTTTTTCGAAGCACAATACGAATGTCAGCAGGACAACGTTAATCTAAGTTGCATTTCTGATTACGGAAGTTTTCAATTGCGTCCAGTTGAGGCAGAGGAAACGAGCATTACAGAATACATTGGTATCTACAGTGCAATAAAAGGTGGTGTAACTCATCACCTCGCCATCGAGAAAAATGGCACTGTGACAATGAGCACTCAGGGCTGTTCTAGTCGAGGAGAGTTATCATTGTTAGATAGTCCCAAAGGTGTCGCATTACTTTCTATCGAAGGAGAAAATTGTAATATCCCGGACCTGGAAGCCGTTGCTGAACTAAAAATAAACAATCAATCCCTATTTAGTATTGAGCTGGAAAGTGCCGAGGCGAGCTTCCCACAAGTATGGGTGAAACAATAGGTACCTACTGAATACATGTGGCTCTGTTAGCGACCCCTAGCTATTGGCAGAGCCCACAAATCAAGTCAATTATTGACCGCTATACTGACAATTAAGTTCATTTATCAGATTGTATTGTGTTGCACGTGCATGGAGCGACACTCTAAGTATCGAACTTTATAGTTTGATACAAAAATGCCGCTCAACTTTCAGTAAAAAATTCAGTAACATTGCCGTTTTACAGCCCAATAAAAGAAGAACATTACAATGAGAAAGTTAATTCCAGCCCTGGCTCTTTTTGCCTCTGCTCATGCGTTTGCGGCAGACGTTGACCTGAAAGCAAACATGAAGCAGATGAAAATCGAATTTAAGCACGCTGCAGAAGCAACCGAAGTCGCTACTATGAAAACGGCTATCGAGAACTTGTCTGAACTGGTTGAGCAATCAAAACGTGGTGAGTACGCGCCTGAGAAATTCGATATCTACTTAGAAGGGTTTAACAAGCTTTCGCTTGCGTTAGACTCCGTGGAAGCGAAGCTTGATGCCGGTGATATCAATGCGGCTAAAGCCGAACTGCAACAAGTTGATGCGCTGCGTGAAGAGTACCACGATAAGAAAAACCCGAGCATCTGGAGCAAGCTGTTTGGTTAATTTGTTATGTTGTGTCTGATGTTTACAGTACGCGACATAAAGTTATGACCATGGTTTAGTTTTGCTGCTTTCGTTACGGAAATTGTTAGCGACTCGTTATATAGTCTCGCTATTCCACGAGAGAGTGACAATGATACGCGCAGCGAAGTTTAACCGAACCATGTTACTAGCAAGTGCCCTTAGCTGGGTGCTTGTTACTTTGATGCCTGTCATCAATGCTCATGGCGCTAGCGCAGGTGTCTGGGCGACACTGTGTACCATCAACGGTTTTGAATTGGTACAGGTTGAAGAAGGTAAAGTTGAAACTCAGCACAGCAAACCTTGTCCTTTTAGTCATTTCTCGAGTTTTCACCAAGATTCACTTCCAACACCTCTCTACACATCACGACACACACTGACCGTAGTCGAGCCGTACGCTTTTTTGGCTCTAAGCGTGCGCTACCAGATTGCTGTCCCACGAGCCCCGCCGCAACAGACCGTTTTCTCTTAACGTAATTCAAAAAATAATTTTATAAATCGTTTAGTAAAGTTCAGGCTCAAAACGGCTCCATTTCTTGAAAAAGAAGTGGGCATTTTTTTGTGCCGTTAGAAAAAGGAAAACAGTAATGTTGGGTAGTCAAACTCAGACTCCACCTAAGGACAACGCACGTCTACAATCTACAACACTAACCAAAGCACGCTACTTTCTCGCATGGAGATGGCACTTCTACGCAGGGCTTTTCGTCGTACCTTTTATGATTATGCTCAGTTTGACTGGCTTAGTGATGCTCTTTGACGATGAAATCGAACAGTTGCGTTATCAAGATGTTCTCTCTGTCGTACCGCTTGAACAAGCGCTACCAGCGTCTCAGCAAATTGCAGTCGTCAAATCAACGTATCCTGAAGCCGCAATTACTCAATTTATTTCGTCTAAACAACCGGATATTGCCAATAGGGTCAGCATTCGTTTCGAAGACGGGAAATCACTTCTTATTGCGGTGAATCCATACACAGCTCAAGTGCAAGGTGAAATAGAGAGGAGTGAGAGTTGGTACGAACTCGCTAATAATATTCACGGTACGCTACTGGTTGGTAAATCCGGTGACTTTTTGATCGAAATTGCCGCGAGCTTAAGTCTCTTGTTGTTAGCCACTGGTATTTACATGTGGCTACCGACGGATAATGCTTCGCGTGCGGGGTTCTTAAAACTGCGCGTATCTTCGGGAACTAGAGTTCTGCTTCGTGATATACACGCCAACTTAGGCGGCGTGTTGTCTGTCGTGCTGTTGTTGTTCGTATTATCCGGTTTAGCTTGGGCTGGTGTATGGGGCGCGAAAATGGTTCAAGGCTGGAATACCTTCCCGACTTACTACACCTGGGGCGAAAAACCGCAATCCAATTTAACGCATGCGAGCCTCAATCATGGTAGTGAAGAAGAGCTGCCTTGGAATCTAGAGCATTCGACATTGCCACAATCACAAGTACAAGATCATTCCGGCCATCACGGCACAGATACGGTAAGTATGACAAGCCACGCCACGGTATCGATTGACCAGATCATCGATCAAGCCAAAGCTCTGGGTTTTACGCAATTCAAAGTCTTTATGCCTAAGTCAGAAACCGGCGTCTACACCGTGGCGGCGAACTCAATGGCAGGAGATGTGATTGACCCGCGCCAAGATAGAACCACGCACTTTGACCAATACTCAGGTGAGGTGTTAGTTGATGTCACTTGGGACGATTACACGCTGATGGCGAAGCTAATGGCAGCCGGCGTGTCGCTCCATCAAGGGGATGTTAGCGTGATCAACAAAGCGCTGAACGCACTGTTCTGTTTGGCATTTATCGCTATCTCAATCACTGGCGTGGTGATGTGGTGGAAGAGAAGACCCGTCGGGCAACGCAAGCTGGGTGTGCCTGCTAAGTTCCAACAAGATGCGATTTGGAAATCAGGTCTGGTCTGTCTGTTGGTTATCGGAGTGTGCTTCCCGTTGGCGGGCTTCACCATTGCCGTGACCCTTGTTCTGGATTGGTTGCTGGTTCGCCGTTCGAAACGTTTACAGCATTACTTTGCGTAATCCTCAATAAATATGGCCCGTCTATCGGGCCATATTCTTATCTGTTAAGCGAGTTTATTCGTCAACTCATTACTCACATAATCAATAAAGGCTCTTAATCGCGCTGGCATGTATTTGGTTTGCGCGTATTGCATCGCTACTCCGCCGTGATAGTTACTCTTAATCGTCCAGTTGGCTAGCACGGGCACTACTTCGCCATTTTTTACCGCGTCTGCAATCACGAAATCATGGAAGATGCCAATTCCCAACGCGTTCTTAACCCCTGTTAGGCGCATTTGGGAGTGGTTAACCGCGTAGCGGCCAGAGACGGACACTGAGTGAAACTCATCGTCTTTGAAGAAATCCCAGATATGGTCGCGGTCGTTTTCCGCCAGATAAAGGCAGTCGTGCTCGACAAGTTGATTCGGGTGAGAGGGCATGCCACGTTGCTGAATGTAGTCTGGACTAGCGCACAGAACCAAGTTGGTGCTGCCTATCTCTTTGAGTACCAAATTCTCGTCGGGTTTGTCGGTTAATTTAAACGCGATATCGATGTTGTCGCGAATCAGGTCGATTTCACCGTCTGCGACACGCAACTTGAGTTGGATATCTGGATATTGCTTTAGAAAAGGAACCACAAAAGGTTGCAACACAGAGTTTAAAAACGCTTCTGGTGCCGCCACCGTTAGCGCGCCGCTTATCTCGGTGTGGTCAGAAACAGACAACTCAACGGCTTGTTTCGCTGCATTGACCATAATTACGGCTTGGTCATACACCTGCTGTCCGGCACGGGTGATGATTAAGGTGCGAGTGGTACGCTCGAACAGTTTGACCGACAGTGACGCTTCTAAACGAGTCACCATCTTACTCAACGCAGAAGGGGTGACTTCGAGCTTTTTCGCCGCAGCGGTAAAACTGCCTTCCTCTACGATCAGAATAAAACTTGCCAAATCTGGGAGTAGGGCAATCAGCTTAGTGTTGTTCATAGGGTTCACCGTTAACTACATCATCAATGGCGTCTAGTAGAGCTTATTTGTGCCTCAGGTTCAACAATGTTTTTCCACCCAGCGGGATAATGGATTCACGATGCTTCGTTTACACTTAAGTTAATTCACTGCTGGCGCTAAGCCACAGAACTAACGCAAGCATTAAGCTTGATAATTATAACTAGGAAGGAATTTGAAATGACTTCTGCATTCTACGAACAGATTCAAAATCAGATCGAAGAAGTAAAGGCTGAAGGCCTATACAAATCAGAGCGTGTAATCACTTCTCAACAGCAAGCGGCTGTTAAAATCTCTACCGGTGAAGAAGTTCTGAACTTCTGTGCGAACAACTACCTTGGTCTAGCTAACCACCCAGCGCTAATCGAAGCGGGTAAAGCGGGTATGGATCAGCACGGTTTTGGTATGGCGTCAGTACGCTTTATCTGTGGTACTCAAGACATCCACAAAGAGCTTGAGCAAAAGCTTTCTAAATTCCTAGGTAAAGAAGACACGATTCTTTACACCTCTTGCTTTGATGCAAACGCAGGTCTGTTTGAAACCATTCTAGGCAAAGAAGATGCGATCATTTCAGATGCTCTTAACCACGCCTCTATCATCGACGGTGTGCGTCTATGTAAAGCAATGCGTTTCCGTTACTCAAATAACAACATGGAAGAGCTAGAGCAGCAACTTATCGCAGCGAAAGAAGCGGGTGCTCGTAACACGCTTATCGTGACTGACGGTGTGTTCTCTATGGACGGTGTGGTTGCTAACCTACCAGCTATCTGTGACCTAGCAGATAAGTACGGCGCTCTTGTGATGGTTGATGATTCTCACGCAGTCGGCTTTATGGGTAAAACGGGTGCAGGTACACACGAGTACCACGATGTGATGGACCGTATCGACATCATCACAGGTACGCTGGGTAAAGCAATGGGCGGCGCGTCAGGCGGCTACACTTCTGGTAAGAAAGAAGTGATCGAGTGGCTACGTCAGCGTTCTCGTCCGTACCTATTCTCAAACTCGGTTGCACCTGCGATCGTCAACGCGTCTATCCGTGTATTGGACCTGCTTGAAGAAAGCGGCGACCTACGTGATCGTCTATGGGAAAACGCAGCACATTTCCGCGCTCGTATGGAAGCAGCAGGCTTCACTATGGGTGGCGCTGACCACGCAATCATCCCAATCATGTTGGGTGATGCGAAAGTCGCAGCAGAATTCGCTGAACGTGCACTTGAGAAAGGCATTTACGTTATCGGCTTCTCATTCCCGGTTGTACCAAAAGGTCAAGCTCGTATCCGTACACAAATGTCAGCGGCACACTCTCGTGAGCAACTAGACCGCGCAATCGACGCGTTTATTGAAGTGGGTCGTGACATGGAGATCATCAAGTAATGAAAATCAAAGCACTTTCAAAACTAAAGCCTGAAGAAGGCATCTGGATGACGGAAGTGGACAAGCCTGAGCTTGGTCACAACGATCTACTGATCCGCATTAAGAAAACCGCTATCTGTGGTACCGATGTACACATCTACAACTGGGACGAATGGTCACAAAAGACGATTCCAGTGCCTATGGTTGTTGGCCATGAATATGTCGGTGAAGTGGTTGGTATTGGCCAGGAAGTTCGCGGTTTTGAACTTGGCGACCGTGTTTCTGGCGAAGGTCATATCACTTGTGGTCATTGCCGTAACTGTCGTGGCGGCCGTACTCACTTATGTCGTAACACTGTGGGTGTCGGCGTAAACCGCGAAGGTGCATTCGCAGAATACCTAGTGATTCCAGCATTTAATGCGTTTAAGATTCCAGAAGGCATCTCTGACGATCTCGCGTCTATCTTTGACCCATTTGGTAACGCCGTACACACTGCGCTGTCATTCGACCTAGTGGGTGAAGACGTGCTAATCACAGGTGCAGGCCCTATCGGCATCATGGCGGCAGCGGTTGCGAAACACGTTGGTGCTCGTCACGTTGTGATTACTGATGTGAACGAATACCGCCTAGAGCTAGCACGCAAAATGGGCGTCACTCGCGCCGTAAACGTTGCCGAGCAAAAGCTTGAAGACGTAATGGCTGAGCTAAACATGACAGAAGGTTTCGATGTCGGTCTTGAAATGTCTGGTAACCCATCAGCGTTCAACTCAATGCTGACGACGATGAACCACGGTGGTCGTATCGCGCTACTGGGTATTCCACCATCTGACATGGGTATCGACTGGAACCAAGTGATCTTCAAAGGTTTAGTGATCAAAGGTATCTACGGCCGCGAAATGTTCGAAACTTGGTACAAGATGGCTTCATTGATTCAATCAGGTCTAGACTTAACGCCAATCATTACTCACCACTACAAGATTGATGATTTCCAAAAAGGCTTCGATGTTATGCGCAGCGGCGCTTCCGGCAAAGTTATCCTTGATTGGGAATAACAAATTCAAATAAGAAAGGCGCTCCATCTGGAGCGCTTTTTTTGTCTCTAAAGCTCTTACAAATACAGCGCTAACCAGTGCTGGATACCTTTAATCACCGCATCTACTTGGCTAGTACCATCGACTGCTTCAAAAGAGTGATCAAGCTGCTCGTATACTTTAAACGTTACATTTGGTTGGTTCTTAGAGATTTGCTTCGCTTGAGCGATAGCCAAGTCTACCGAGACATTTTTATCTTGACCGGATTGGATTAGTAATACTGGCGTGGCAATTTTCGATAAAACTTGAGTCTGGTCGATTTCAAACATCTCTTTCCACCAGTTATAACCATGCCCACTCATGTTCAATTCGAACGGTTTGCTATTTAATATGTGGTTGTGAAATCCAATAAAGCCGTCGGATGCTTGTTTATAAGCTTCGTCAGAGGGAGATTGTGACCTTATATTATGTAATACATCATCAACAAATTTTCGCCCGCCGCCATTGAGCGAAATGGTCGCACTTATATCACTTAATTGCGAAGCAAGGATATTGGCGATTAAGGCGCCTTCACTGCCACCGATTAAAACGATCTTGCTGTACCCGCGATGCTGATTGAGTGCGTTTAGCACTTGAGTGTAGTCCTTCACTCGCTGTGAGGGTGAGTCATTAATTAGATAAGCGTTAGGGCAATCTTGTCTTTCCGGATCCTTATTCCACCTAAGGCTCTTCTCGATTCCGTACTTTTCAACTGTCAGGACATCGGCTTGAGGCAGAACCTTAGCAAACTTATCGTTGATCAGTTTGTTGTGATACACACTGTTGCAATCTGAGCCTTGGATTAAAACCAAAAGCGTATCGCTAGAGGGATTCGATTCGTGCAAGTAATAGTTTATGTAAGTCTTATCTGTTCTTTGTAGTGTGAAGTTTGTGGATGCTTGTACGTGCATCGCAACCATGGTGTTCAACATTAATACCAGTGCTAACAGTATATTTTTAAGTGTCATTCGGACCTGAAAACCTCAACAATAAGTCAAAACTAAAAGTTATTCGCTTTGAATACGAGGCTTCGAAATAAACAAAGTTCAAATATTAGTTGTTGTTTATTCTCTATTTGGATGGCGCGTTGTTAACGTATATGAAGTATGAATACCTAAGCCTAACTCTCAATACTGCGCATTCTTGTACCTGACTAACGTTTTGGTTACTTAAACTTCTTGTTTTGTAGGGATTTATATCGGTTGCGATTAGAATCCTGGTGAATTAGATTTGTTGTTCAATCATATGAATATGGAATGGCACGGCCGGATGCGCAAAAGAGCCCAAGAAAAAATTAACTTAAGAAAGCTGATTCTCCTGCTGTGCGTGTTTAGTGTCGTTATCACTTTACTTAACTCGTTCTACTCCACTTACCGGGTGCAACGTGAGCTGATCATCAGCAATACCATCGAGTCTAACCGTGTTTACTCGGAAAAAATGGCAGAGATGACGGATGCTTTTATCGACTCCGCCATGAGCCAGTTGGAG
This sequence comes from Vibrio hepatarius, assembly GCF_011806575.1. Taxonomy (GTDB): domain Bacteria; phylum Pseudomonadota; class Gammaproteobacteria; order Enterobacterales; family Vibrionaceae; genus Vibrio; species Vibrio hepatarius_A. The sequence goes on along the minus strand of NZ_JAATOO010000011.1, from coordinate 77,281 downwards.
TACAGTGCTCAATACTTGTCGACGAAAATGGACGACGACGAAGTGTTGACGACGGAGGTTGATCGCCTTCACGCTCAGACGAGCTCATTTAACTCGGTGGTGGTGGTGAATGCCAATGGCGTTATTGTCTCTATTTCGCCGGAGAATCTGCGCATCAAAGGCGTTAAGCTCAAGAGTGAGCGTTCGTTGCAATCACTTAATGCGCAGCATCCTTTGATTACCGACCCATTTGTGTCGCCAGCAGGCAACTATTTGATTAGTTTGTCTTATCCAATCTTTTCTGCTGGTGGTGATTACCTCGGTTATATCGGTGGGACTATCTATCTAGAGAAGAAAAACATCTTGATGACGTTGCTTGGCCAGCACAGTTACAAAGATGGCTCTTATCTTTATGTCGTAGATAGACACCGAACACTGATTTATCACCCAGACAGAAATCGCATAGGACAGGTCATCGTAACCAATAAGGCGATTAACGCGGTAATCGAAGGTCAACATGGTGGACAAAATATCGTTAACTCGGTTGGCATAGATATGCTGGCGGGTTATGCGCCAGTGCAAAGTTCAGGCTGGGGCGTTGTCGCACAAAGGCCGAAAGAACTGACGCTGACTCTATTGGATGAGCAGATGTGGAAAGTGTTCTGGGAATCGATTCCAATCGGAATGCTTACGCTGTTGTTGATTTGGATTTCGGCAATCTATATTTCAAGACCGTTATGGCAACTGGCAAGCACAGTGAAGGCATTTGATAACCATGCTTCGACCATTGAGGAGCTAAAAGTAATCAAGCCGTGGTATTTTGAAGCCTCACATTTAAAGAGCAGTTTCCTAAAGGCATTCGATATTGTCTCAAGTACTATTGATAAGCTCCACTCAGACAGTATGACAGATGCAATGACGGGCCTACTTAACCGACGCGGCTTAGAAAAAACAGTAGAAAACTTACGCGAGCGCAATATGCCTTTTTCACTGCTGGCGTTGGATATCGACTACTTCAAAAAGGTCAACGATACCTTTGGTCATGATGCGGGTGATGAACTACTAAAAGAAGTGGCGCAGTTAATGAAAGTGCAAGCGAGAGACCTTGATATAGTTTGTCGCTCTGGCGGTGAAGAATTTATGATTTTCCTTGCGAATACGGATGTAAACCAAGCGTTTGAAGTCGCAGAGAGAATACGTAAATCAATGGAAACCCATAACTTTGCCGTCGTGAGTTGTATCACTATCTCTATTGGTGTTTCACATTGGGCTGGTCAGCCTGAGCCGATCGAAAGCGTGATGAAAGAAGCAGACAAAGCGTTGTACAAAGCGAAAGAAAATGGTCGAAACAGGACTGAGCTGGGCGCATAACTTCGATATTGTTGAACGAAAAAATCCCCCTGAGCGGTTGAAAGACTCTCAGGGGGATTTTGTTTAATGTGTTTCTAAGCCGCAATTGTTATTTAGCTTTCGACAGTTCCGTAGTTAAAACTGAACGCGGGAGAGTCTGAGGTTTCTACCCACACACTCTTGGTTTCGCTGTATTCGCGTAACACATCAATCCCTGATGAACGACCATAGCCGCTCTGTTTGTAGCCACCAAATGGAGAGCTAACATGAATGGTTTTGTAGCTATTGATCCAGAACGTGCCAGCTTTGACTTTATCCGCCACACGGTGTGCTTTTGCGACGTTATTGGTCCAAACCGCACCTGCCAATCCAAACTCGCTGTCGTTGGCAATACGTATTGCATCCGCTTCATCTTTAAAAGGGATCGCAATCACTACTGGGCCAAAGACTTCTTGTTGCGCTACCTGCATACCGTTGTGACCGCTAAGTACCGTTGGGTTAATGTAATAGCCACTTGTCTCTGGGTTGGGTGCTCGCTCGCCGACCACACGTGCGCCTTCGGCTTTGGCGACGTCAAGCATAGTGGCAACGTGTTGGTACTGTTTTTGGTTGTTGATTGGACCAATATCGCTGGAAGGATCTGTTGGGTTGCCCACCTTGATTTGCTCAGCGGCAGATGCGACTGAAGCGACAAACTTATCGAAGATGGTCTCTTGAATCAGAAGGCGCGAACCGGAAACACAGCTTTGTCCTGAACCACCAAAGATTGCGGACATCGCGCCTTTCATTGCTTTATCTAAATCGGCGTCTTCAAACACGATATTGGCGGACTTACCGCCCAGTTCTAGTACGCATGGAATAGTTCGCTTGGCTGCCGCGATCGCGATGTGGCAACCAGTTGTTGGTGAGCCCACAAAACACACTTTGCCAATATCTGCGCTGGCGATAATTTGCTGTCCGATAGTATGCCCATAGCCAGCGACGACGTTAACTAACCCTTTAGGTGCGCCAGCGCGTTCAATCAGTGAAGCGAGAATCAACGAGCTGACAGGCGTGAGTTCTGACGGCTTCAAAATCACCGCGTTACCCGCCGCGATCGCCGGAGCGATTTGCCAACCGGCGGTGAAAATCGGTGCATTCCAGGGCGTGATTTGCAAGATTGTCCCGATCGCCTCGTACTTAACGTAATTGAGGTGCGAGCTAGGCACAGGAATCACTTCGCCGTGCAGTTTATCCGTCCAACCAGCGTAGTATTCAAACATTTCCGCCACCGCGGTGATTTCACCTTTGGCATTCGCCAGTGGCTTGTTGGCGGTCAAGCACTCTATCCACGCCAACTCTTCCGCTTCTTTGCGAATTTCAGCGCCGATTTGGTACATCACGCGACCACGCTCTTTGGCGGGAAGTTGCCACCAAGCTTGCTGAGCGATGCCCGTCGCTTCATTGAGTGTGGCAACCAGCTCGTTATCGGCATCTTGATACGACAGTAATACTTGTTCATCGTGAGCTTGTACTAAGTCGATTTGCTGTCCATGGCCAAGAATGATCTCACCGTTTACCCAGCTACCGATGCGTTCTGCTGCGAGGTATTTGTTTAGTGATGCGCTAATCTGTTCGTTATTCATTGTGTCATCCTTGATTAATAGAGGTCGCAGTCTGATTGTTTGACGATCTGGTTAAAGTCATCGTGATCAGAAAGTTGTTGGCTCTGTTGCCACATCTGAATCACTTGTCGGCACAGAGGGAAGTCCAGCTCTAACTGGTCCGCAAGCTTTTCTGCTAAGCCAACATCTTTGCGCATCAGTCCCATGGTAAAACCTGAGTCATAAGCGCCGTTAAGAATCCATTTTTCGAAGTTCACTTGGCTGACGCCGCTACGCCCTGAACCGGCGTTAATCCCTGCCAGCACTTTATGTGGGTCGACTCCGGCTTTAGTAGCCATACTGATCACTTCCGCGTTAGTAATCAGATGCGCCGCGCACAACATGTTGTTGGCGATTTTGGCAATGTTGCCTGCACCAACATCACCGATGTGGACCTGCACTGCGCTGATTTTTTCAAGAATGGGCATTACTTTATTTACTGTCGCTTCATTGCCACCGAGCACCATACTCATCGTGCCGGACGCCGCACCTGCAGGGCCGCCAGAGACGGGCGCATCAATAAACTCAATGCCTTTGCTTTGTAATGCATTAGCAACCTTACGGCTGACTTCGGCTTCAGATGTTGTGGTGTCGATAATGGTCAGGCCAGCGTGCCCGTGCGCGAGAAGTCCGTTGTCCGCGAAGCAAAGCTGCTCGACATGCTCGGCTTTCGGTAAGGAAAGGAAGATGACATTACAAAGTGCGGTGAACTCTTCGAGCGAATGAATCGGCGTGACGTCTTTTGTTGCTATCGCTTCAAGTGCTTGTGTCGACAAATCATAGCCGTACACTTGTTCACCTTTTCTCGCCAGCGTGGCTGCCATTCCCGAGCCCATATTTCCTAAGCCGATAACGCCAATTTTCATATCCATATCCTTATTTTTGTCCTTAAATCACGCAGAGAGCTGCCGATTTGCGCCCAATTGCAGGCTACGCTGGGCTCTGAATGAAACGAATTGATTGTGATTTTGTTAATAAATATGAGTGTTTTTGCTTTGATTTGGAGTATAAGTAGGCATAGTGTTCTGAACAATAAACTCAATTCTAAAAAATGTTGCGATGACGGCAACGCACAATGGGTGATGTATGAGCTTCCTGCAGGAAAACCGAATCAAGTTCTTTTACGAAGCCGTTCAGCACGGAAGTGTCAGGGCGGCCGCGGACTTTCTCAATGTCGCGCCATCTGCGGTCAGCCGCCAAATCAGTCAACTGGAGAGTGAGCTGGATACGGTACTGATTGAGCGTCATCGACGTGGGATTAAACCCACAGAAGCGGGCGAAGAGCTGCTGAAATACTACAAGCACTACCTGATCCAACAAGAGTTGTTGCTGGATAACTTAAAGTCTTTGGAAGGTTTGCAATCAGGCACGATCGAGCTGGCTATTGGGGAAGGTTTTATCAACATCGTCAGTAAAGCGATGTGTGTGTTTGCCGAAAAATATCCAGATATCAAAATTGTGCTTTCCATCCACAGCGGTAACGATGTATTACGCAAAGTGGTAGAGGACGACGCGCACATTGGTGTGGTGTTTAATCCGCCTCAGCACCCAAAAATCCGCACCCATTACACCGCTATTCATCCGATGATTATTGCGGTCGGAAAGCAGCACCCACTCAACAATGAAGCCACACCGATCACCATGCCGGTATTGAAGAAATATCCGCTTGCACTGCCAGATTTGGCTCACGGTGTAAGACAGCTTATTGAAGAAGTGGAAAAAGAAGAAAACGTCACACTCACGCCTAACGTGATCAGTAATAACATGACCGCGCTGCACTGCTACGCCTCTCACGGTGGGGCAACCATCATGCCTAACTTTATGCTAAAAAGTATGCCCGATTGGTACACCTCTTTAAACAGTTTGCCGTTTGACAATCAACGGCTGAACAACACGGGCTCGGTGGTATTTTCCCGTTTAGGCAGGCAGCTCGGGCCGGGGCCAAGTGAGTTTATGAAATGCTTGGTGGCGCTTTTTAAGCAAGAATTGGATAACGACACACCAGCCGTTTGAGCTATTGAGCGTATGCGTCGTTATCTCTGCGCTGAATCCGCTATGATTCAATAAACTCTAAAATGACGTTCCCCGCGAGTTCTGGCTGGATTATGACGCGATGCTCATCGTTATAAAATGGCACCTTGTTGGCTTGGAGTAATTGTTTCAGCCCGGTCAGGCTGGTGGTGTTCAATGTCATCGCCACCGCGTGAGGACGTTCACTGGTCGTCGTTGGCAGCTCCACGGGTTGAAAAACAGTTTCAGCCTTATCACGCGAAACTGCACGTAGCCAACCACATCCACTATCGACTTCCACTTTATCGCCAAAACGTTGGACTTTATCTTGGTAGATTGATTGCCAACGTTGCTGGTAAAGGTTGAGATCACCAATGTAAGTCAATCCGACAATCCCTGTGACTCCGTTTGCGTGTTGCTGCCAGCCTTTTACCCAAATCAGTTCAGGGCGGTGTTGGTGGCAGATAAAGTTGGAGATATCCGGCGTGTCATCATCAATAAACAGTGCCAGCGACACAACGGCTTCATCTGGGCTGCCGTCGGGTAAGGTCATTTTACGGCGAAAGTCGATACGCCCTTGGCTGTTTAGCCCTCGTTCGGTTAGGGACGCGTGGTCTGCATCTGCGTCTTTACTGTGCAATGCAACCAAGGAGATACCTTCTTCACCACGCTGTAGAAACGCCCCCAGCTGTCGTCCAAAACAGAAACCATTCACTGAGTTGGTGCCAAATTTTGACTCGTCATCGACACCAATCACTTCGATAAAGTTACCGGGAAACATCAGCAATGAGGTGACAGTTCCCCAAGGATGATAACTGATTGGAGAAGGGCTAAACCCTAGCGCTCTGAACTGTTCTAGTGCGCGTGCGTGGTCTTTGACGGTGACAAGTGGATGGTCAATACCATAAGTTTGCTGTCCGATAGCGCTCATAATAGGTTCCTAAACTTGTTCTGATTGATTAGAAAGAGTAGCCAGTGACGACGGAGCCTGACCAACAGGTTTCGCGGGCGCGCCTGCTACCACAATGCCATTAGACACAGGTTTTAGTACGACAGAATTTGCCGCAACAATAGCGTTTTCACCGACTTCGATGTTTCCAAGCACGCTAGCGCTGGCACAAATCAGAGCGCCTCGGCGTATTTTAGGGTGTCTGTCTCCGGTTTCATTCAACGTACTGCCAAGCGTAACGCCGTGCCAGATACTGACTTCGTCTTCGACGACTGCTGTCTCACCAATCACTAAACCAATCCCGTGGTCAATAAACAAGCCTTGTCCCAGTTTAGCCGCTGGGTGGATATCGATATTCCATTGCAGTGAAATCCAGTTTTGCAACAGTACCGCGCTTTGGATATCGCCACTATTCCAAATGGCGTGAGCGATTCTATAAGCTTGGATCGCAGCAATACCACGAAAAGAAAGTAGGGCGGTTAAGTGATCTGGACAGGCGGGATTTAAGCTCACTATCCGGTTTATGTCGGCTTCTGCTGCCGTTGCTATTTCAGGGTGATGGTTGATGACGTCATCAAACCACTCTTTGAGAAGTGAACGCTTAAGCTGCTCTTGCAGGCTATCGGCTAAGTGTCCCGTTAACGCGCTAGGGAAGTCTTCATAGGCGAATATTTTCGAATTGATGTAATCCTGCAGGCGAGGATTTTTGCGTACTAGGCCTTGCGCTTGTGTATTGATGTCTGACCAAATCATTGATGTTGCTCAAATGTTAACGATGAGAACAGTATAAATAGCGATTTTGATTGCGGACAATAAGGTCAATTGGCTTTTTTGTTGCGCTTAAGGCAACACTGGCTGGCGTTGATTTTTTGAACCAAGGTATTTGATTTGTTTGGACGCAATTTGGTGCTCAGTACAAGTATTGCGACTGCTTCCAAATTTACTCTGCAATCATAGATTCCATAGTAAATGTTAGATTTATGGGTGCTTAACATACATCGATTAGCAAACATAACAAAAGGAATCATGATGAAGAAAAACGTTGTAGTGTTGGCATTATTAAGTGCAGTTGCGTCTTCGAGTTACGCCTCCAATTGGGGTTATGAAGGTGAACATGGTCCAGAGCACTGGGGCAATGTGGCAGCAGAATGTGCCCAAGGTAAGAACCAAAGCCCAATTGATATTCATCAGCCTGTTGAAGCCGATCTGGTTGATCTTAATATCAACTACACCGGTGTGGTAACGGGTATCACCAACAATGGCCACACTTTGCAGGCGAAAGTAGAGGGAGCAAATACATTTAAAGTGGATGGTGTGGAGTTCTCTCTCGCTCAGTTCCATTTCCATACACCATCCGAAAACACGGTAAAAAGTCAGCACTATCCGCTAGAAGCACACTTTGTTAACGCAGATAAAGACGGTAACTTAGCGGTTATTGCTGTGATGTTTGATCAGGCACAATCGGCTAACCCTCAACTAGCGAAGTTGCTAGAAGCGGCGCCTCAAAAAGGTGAGACCAAATCTCTCTCGAGCAGCTTTAAACTGACGGAGTTGCTGCCAAATGAGGATGACTACTATCGCTTCAATGGTTCGTTGACGACACCGCCTTGTAGCGAAGGCGTACGTTGGTTCGTGATGAAAGAAGCGAAGAGTTTGTCCGCAGGCCAAATCGGCCAGTTTGAACAAGCGATGGGCCACAACAATCGTCCGGTTCAGCCGCTTAACGCGCGTAAAGTGCTGACAGACTGATTATTCTATGGAATATGAAAAAGCCCGCCGAAGATGGCGGGCTTTTTATTTGCGAATCGCTAGTCAGCTTAGCTATTTTGGGCGATTTGAGCATATTGTCTGAGCAAGTCTGTCAGGGTGGTTACCCATTCCAAAGCGTTTTGTGGGCTCTGCTTAACGATGATTTCTACGTGATTACAGTGCGTTTGTAACGGAATTGCTCGCTCTAAATGGAAAGACACTGCATAGAAATGCCAAAGCAACAGACGCTGCATGCGTTCAATGTTTTGTTGCTTGTTATCAGATTCGCTAAACAATGCAGGCAGTTCACTCAACGCAATGGCATTCATTCTTAGCATCGCGTCAAACTGCGCTTCTTGAAGTTTGTCTTCGGATTCACTTTCATCGTGCTCAAAAGTAAACAGCTCGTTCATAGATTCTTCTGGAACCAGACGATGGACAAGTCTGAGGCTCAGTTCTTCGAGCTCTTCACGAGAGGATTGTGACAGGGAAGCGTAAGTGTAGTCGCGTTGCATGGTGATGTCTCGAACGTAAAACGGTCGCGTATTGTATACCCGTAGGCCACAATTATAAAAGCCCCACATGATTGTGGGGCCTTGGGTTGTGCTTGTTGTTAAGCCAATGACGTTGTTAGGGAGTAGGAATTATTTAAGGGTACGTTAAACCACTCAATATAAACCTAGAAGCCAAAATCGCGTTAGCCAAGTATTTTATCAATTAAGAATGATTGTATTTTCCGAACTGTGACTCTACTCCATAATGTGCGTGTAACAGCGTACGAGATTATTTCTTCTTCTCATCTTTTCCTCCGATAAAACACTCGTAAATACCGATATTGATTGCAGAGTGAACAGTTGAACGTTTGCTTAAAAATATGTGATGAATATCTATTTTTGTTCGTTATACTTTCCGCCCGGTTAAGAGCAGTGCTCTACCAATACAAGCCGTCACAGGGAATGGTGAATGACCCCACGGACCGGACCAGCTGCCAACTCAATGCTTGTAGAGGTTATCTTAAATGAATGTTTTATTTGGCTTAATCGGTATAGTCGTACTGTTAGCGTGTGCAGTTCTACTATCAGAAAGTCGCAAGTCGATTAATTGGAAAACAGTGTCTCGTGCATTGTTGCTTCAAGTCGGGTTTGCTGCTTTGGTGCTGTATTTCCCTTGGGGACAAGCCGCACTCACCAGTTTAAGTAGTGGTGTTTCGAGTCTATTAGGATTTGCCGATGAAGGCATTCGATTCCTATTTGGTGATTTAGCCAATACTGGTTTTATCTTTGCTGTTCGCGTTCTCCCTATTATCATTTTCTTCAGTGCTTTAATCTCTGCCCTTTATTACTTAGGTATCATGCAAAAAGTCATCGAATTTATCGGTGGTGGCATCCAGAAATTCCTCGGTACCAGTAAAGCTGAATCTCTCGTTGCGACAGGCAACATCTTCCTTTCTCAGGGTGAATCTCCTCTTCTTGTTCGTCCTTTCCTCTCTCGTATGACTCGCTCTGAACTATTCGCTGTAATGGCTGGTGGTATGGCGTCGGTAGCGGGCAGTGTGCTCGGTGGTTACGCAGGGCTAGGTGTCGAACTCAAGTACCTTATCGCAGCGAGTTTTATGGCTGCACCGGGCAGCTTGATGATGGCAAAAATTATCGTTCCTGAACGTGATACGCCGGTTGACCAATCCTCTGTAGAGATGGACAAAGCGCAAGAAAGTAACGTTATCGATGCACTGGCAAGTGGCGCGATGAATGGTATGAAGGTCGCGGTTGCCGTAGGTACTATGTTGATCGCATTCGTCAGTGTAATCGCGATGGTCAACACTGGTCTTGAGAGTTTAGGTGAGGTAGCGGGTTTCAGTGGCATCACCCTGCAAGCGCTATTCGGCTATCTGTTCTCGCCACTGGCTTGGGTGATCGGTGTCCCTTCTCATGAAGTACTAGCCGCGGGCTCTTACATTGGTCAGAAGATCGTAATGAACGAGTTTGTTGCTTTCATCGACTTTGTTGAGCACAAAGCGCTGCTCTCTGAGCACAGCCAAGTGATCATTACTTTTGCGCTGTGTGGCTTTGCTAACATAGGCTCAATTGCTATCCAGCTTGGTTCTATTGGTGTGATTGCCCCAGAGCGTCGCTCTGAAGTGGCTAACCTAGGTATCAAAGCGGTTTTGGCGGGTACGTTAGCCAACCTGATGAGCGCATGTTTGGCGGGTATTTTTATCCTGCTCTAAGTTGTAACACTTTACTTATAAAATAAAGCTCGGCCTTTGTGCCGAGCTTTTGTGTTTTTGCTAATCAGAAGGAAACCTGATTTACAGCAAAGCCTCTCATATCGTTAGGCGTAGGATGTGGTCTATGGATCCTACGCCCAAATGATAAGAGCGCCATTATAAGAGATAGACACGATGGATAAATTAGTACAACGCTTTCTGCGCTACGTTACCTTTGACACACAATCAAACCCAGATAACGCCCATTGCCCAAGTAGTGAAGGGCAGATGACCTTTGCCCAACATCTAAAACAAGAGCTGATCGATCTTGGCCTGAGCGATGTTTCTCTCGATCACAACGGTTACTTGATGGCGAGATTGCCGCGCAATGTTGATTATCCTGTGCCAGCGGTTGGCTTCATTGCCCATATGGACACCGCGCCGGATGCGTCGGGTAAAAAGGTTAAGCCACAGATTGTTGAAGACTACCAAGGCGGCGACATCGCACTAGGTAAAGGCGACGAAGTGCTGTCTCCTATCCAATATCCTGAGCTTCATAAGCTTCATGGACATAATTTAATTACCGCTGATGGTACGACATTATTAGGTGCGGATAATAAAGCGGGCATCGCTGAAATTCTTACCGCGGTCGCGCATCTTATCGCTAACCCTGATATCGCTCATGGTGATATCTGCATTGGTTTTACGCCAGATGAAGAAATTGGCCGTGGCGCAAACTTATTCGATGTTGAAAAGTTTGGCGCAGAGTGGGCGTACACGATTGATGGTGGCCCCGTCGGTGAATTGGAATACGAGAACTTTAATGCTACGACCGCCGATGTGATTTGCCACGGTGTAAATGTTCATCCGGGAACTGCGAAAGATAAGATGGTGAACGCGATGAATATCGCCGCCAAATTCCAACTTATGATGCCGGAAGATGAAACACCGGAAACCACTGAAGGTTATCAGGGTTTTTATCATTTAAAATCGGCACGTATGTCGGTAGCACGTAGTGAGCTCAGCTATATTATTCGCGATTTTGAACGTGACGGTTTAGCCCAAAGAAAAGCCTTTATGCAGCAAAAGGTTGATGAGCTAAATTCGACCTTAAATAAAGGTAAAGTTGAATTAAAATTAACAGACAGTTATTTCAATATGAAAGAAATGGTTGAACCATTTCCGCATATTATTGATTTGGCAAAACAAGCCATGGAAGCATGTGATGTTGAGCCGTTAATCAAGCCGATTCGTGGTGGCACTGATGGTGCGAGATTATCCTTTATGGGGTTGCCGTGCCCGAACATCTTTACTGGTGGATATAATTTTCATGGTATTCATGAATTCATCACGATAGAAGGTATGGAACAAGCGGTAAATGTGATTGTTACGCTATCTAATCGAATAGCTTTACAGTATAAATAATATTACACCATAAAAATGAGCTTCAATTGACTTGAGGCTCATTCTCTCATTGTTTAACAAATTTAAATATTGTTTCATTTATTTTAACTTTTTAATAAATGGCGTTTTTCTTTGTTTTATAATAACTAAATTTCAAAAATATCCCTTATGATACTCTATATTGTAAGTTTATTCTTACATTTTAACTAATCAATTTTATTATATATATTCTGTTCTTTAAATAACCAATTCATTGGTATATTATCCGCACTCGAATAAAACCCCGATCAATAACTTACACCTCGTCAATCCTTGTCGAAGTATTTTTGCAGTTAATAACAACCTATTTACAGTGGGATAACTCAGTTTGTTCAATCAGTTTTCTTCTAGACTTTATACATTGTTAACTTTGCTTCTACTTGCTTTCTCGGTTCGCGCATTGGCGGCAGATATCGATGTTAGTGTTTCGCCAGTTGAAGCCGTTTACGAAAACGGTAAAGTTGTCGAGTATGAAGTCTCGGTAAAAAACAATACGGCGAGTAGGATACAAAATGTCGCTGTGCAATATTTGGTATGGGATACCTTGGCGTCGACAGAATCAGGTAGTGGCAAAGCTTTTACCAGCCTGACGACAACTGCCTCTTTCACTTATGCGTCAGAACCGGGCACGTATGCCAGCACGAACGACAACCTCGATGTGGTGGATGCGGAGTTGTTTCCTTACGGTTCAATTGTCTATCGCATGCAGGCAAAAGTGAGTGACGACGTTACTGGCACTATAACGCTACCCAACGCCAAAGTAAGCCTTGATGTTGACGGCGATGGAACCCCAGAGCAGTTCGAATCGCCACAGGCCACTGTGTTTAATCCGGTTCCTTACCAGTACAACTTGAGTTTGTCAGTCGACAAACCAGAGTATGTTGTAGGACAAACCCTCACTTACACTCTAACTGCGACCAATACGGGCGAATATGCCGTGCAAGGTCTCGACATTGCACAGGCATTTAAGTCACTTTCTGTTGAGAATATCTCAGGTGACTCTGTTAGTCCGTTTAGCTCGGTATCGATCAGCGGTAAAGAGTCAGGTAGTAGCAGTGAGTTAGGGACGTTTGCCACCAGTGATAACCTTAACGTCACGGACGCGAAGATCGATGTGGGCGGATCGCTGACTTACACCATTCTCGCGACTGTTGCAGATGATTTGGTAGGTGACATTGTCACGTCTGCAAGTTCGACGACCAAAGATGGTGTGGTGATTAGTGAGGAACGTACTACTCCTCCCGCAAAAGCAGAAGTCACTATCACACACTCGGTCAATAAGACCTCCTCATACATAGTCGGTGAACAGCGTGTATTCAATATTGAAGTGAAGAATACCGGTGCTGGCGTAGCCCATGACTTTAACGTCAAACACAATATTGATAGCGTGCTATCGACACTTGGTCTGGGCAACAACCTACAATCCGAACACAACCATACCGACGTAACGGGGAATCCGTTTGCGACTTGGACGATTCGTGTCACCGGTATTGGCGCCAATTCTCATTCATCAATTAACGAAACTGGCACTCTAACCGATGTTGCGTTTGATGACACCATCTCACTGTATCCGAACGAATCCATCAGCTACGAAATTGCCGCTAACATTTCGCCAGTTGCGATTGGTGATATTCAAGGTCTTACCGCTTCACTCTATGACCAACATGGCGATTTTATTCAAGATGATCAAGTTAGCTCGGTAGTGAGCGCTGAGCGCGTCCTGAACGTTGATGATTCAGAAATCTCAATCAAAAAGACCACCAGTGCTTCACAGTATGTGCCGGGGCAAACGGTCGAATACGACATTACCGTTTCGAATAGCTCGTCTAAATATTTTGCTAACAACCTGAAAGTGGTTGATGACCTAACCTGTGTCACCACAGACCAAGCTGCCGGTGCTGGGGTAGGGCAGGCATTTAAACGCTGGAAGTTAGAACCCGCGAGCAGCGAGGATGATCAGGGTACGGATCCTGGCAGCTATAACTACGGTGCGTGGACAACGTCGCCGATCACAATGTCGCCAGACATCGCTCCGGGCAAAACGGTCCAATACAAACTGACTGCGGAAGTGAATGATTCAAGCGTTGGCTTAATCTTAGATGATGCTTCTTGTAGTGATAACGTGAGCGAAGAAGGCTCTGGTGTGCAGATGCCAGACGACAACCTACGCGCGAGTAAAGACGTGGATAACCGTTATTATTCGGCGGGTGACGTGCTTACTTACACCATACGTATCGATAACGATGGTGACGGTTTTGCCAATATGGTTCCCGTTGTCGATGAGATCTCAACGCTTGAAACCGTTAGCACGGCAGGGAAAATCATTCCCGCATTTATGAGCTGGGAAGTCACCGCAGAAGCTTACCGCTCTGATGGTTCTGCCGCGACATCGACCGATACCGGTATCTCGGGCACACTTACAAATCCAGATGACTTGAATGTACAGGCAACACTAGAGCCGCACTCCTACATCATCTACACCATCAAAGCAAAGATACACCCGCTGGCGAATGGTCATATTCAAAACAGCGTTACCGTTGATGGTACCGTGTATGCCGACCGAGGTTCGGACCCACGTGATTTCACGCTGCAAATGTCGAAAGCAGTCAAGACCAATAATGATTCAAGTTTTCACGGTGAGCAGACCAGCTACGCGAAACAAGAAACCGAAGTCACCTACCAAGTTCGAGTGAAAAACCCGAAAGGGAACGGCTATGCAACCAACGTACGTGTTGTCGATGAAATTTCAAACATTCAAGCGGAACTGCTAGAGCCTGATACGACGACGAAGCAAGTATTCTCATCTTGGACGATCAGCGCTGAGATTGTGTCGGACAATCCATTGCTTAACGGGAATAGCAAATTTACTGATGTCGGAACCTTTGAAGACAACAAAGACCTCGACACCGTTGCGCAGATCCCGCCGAACGTTGAAATCATCTACACCATTGTTGCGCAGATTGACCGCAGTAACGGTGATGAAATCGTCTATGGCGAAATCAAAAATACTGCGAGAGTTGAAACGCCTGATTCAGATTCTCAGTCACAATTGTCTGATACCGCATTGGTGAAACCCAAAACACCCGATGTGGTGGTAGTGAAAACAACTGACAATGACAACTTTGTTCCGGGTGAGTGGGTCGACTTCAAGGTTTCTGTGTATAACCGAGGTGCGGGCTATGCCAATGAAGTGGCGGTAAACGATGACATCATTGGTATGAACGCCTTCTCGGAATGGAAGATTACATCAGCGACGGATGACAATAACTCACCATTTAAAACGGGCAGTTATGCAGGTAGTAAGTCTAACTACCCAGATAACGGTAATATTAATACCAAGGTAGATATTGACCCGAAAACCGCGCAAGGCATGGGGTTCGTTACTTACACCATTCGCGGTTTAGTGCGTAACGACTACGACAAAGAAGAAATTTCCAACACGGTTGAGATTCGCGACCCAGCAACAGGGCTCAATCAATCTGCGTCAGCCGAGATCGGTGACAGCGGCGAAGATAAGCTCAACGTATCTATAGTAAAAACCGCGGACAAAACACTGTTTGTGCCGGGCGAAGACGTGATTTACAGCATCTACGTACAAAACAACAGTGCGAACACGGCAAACGAGTTGAAGCTGGTTGACCGTTTAACCGAAATCAAAGCGGTGCTTGCCAACGACAAAGATAAGCAATACCCAGACTATTACGATCAGTCTCCGTTTGAGTACTGGGAGTTTGATTACGGTGATGGTGCGGGTTGGCAAGGTCAAACGACTGAAGACCTAGTCTATCCACCAGGTTCAGACAGTACCAGTTTCTCACTTAAAGCAGGTGAAACCCGTGAGTTTAAAATTCGTGCGCGGGTTAAAGACAACGTAGTTGGTTCACTGAATGCGTCTGGTTCGTTTGACAATATTCTTGCCAACGATGCGTACATCTACCGCGACTTTAAAGAAGTGACTCAGCAAAGCCACGTTTCTCACCATGAGATGAGAAGAATTAATAGTGGTGGTAACACTACCCGTGAACTTCTGGTGAATGGCGTTAGCAGCCGTTACTACGCGCCGGGTGATACCTTGACTTACAAAGTCAAAGTCAGCTCGCAGAAGGGTTACTACAACAACCATAAAGTGTCTGAAAACATCAAAGATGTTGACGTATTGCTACTTGATGGCAGTAAAGCGAACCCGTTTGAAGATGTATTTAGCGTTGCGGTAGAAAAAGAAGACAGTAACGGCGGCGACGGGACAACCGACGGCACGCTTGATGGGATAGTAAAAGACAACGAAAACATCAATACCACGATTGACGTGGCGGGTGATGACTATGTGCTTTACACCGTGGAAGGCGTCGTGCGTGAAGACGCGGCAGGTAACATTACTATCGGCGGTATTACCGTTGAACCTTACGACTACCACTTAGTATTTAGCAAAACGACTGAGCAGAAAAACTACCAGCCAGGCTCACCGTTGACCTACCACCTAACGATCAAAAATGATGGGAAAGGCTCAGCGTATAACATCCCGATTATTGACGAACTTTCAACGATTGAAGTCGGTTTGTTAGATGGTACACAAGGCCCCGCTTTCCCTGATGGCTGGACGATCGTTCCAAACGTCGTGGGTGGTAATCCGGCGGCGGAAGTCGACTTGGATGGCACCATCGCTGACAACAAAGACATCTCCACTCATATGTCTGTTCCCGCTGGTGAAACCATTGATTATACCGTGACGGCGACCGTGAATAAGAACGCGGTGGGCGAAATTCTTAACTTGCTAAGAGTCGATGGCGATACCGTCAGTGCGCAGTCGAAAGCGGATACCCAGAAGTATGATTTCTCTAAGCACGTCACTAAGGTTTTCGACACGGACGGCACAACGGAGCTCACTGGTGGTTATACGCCAGGCGGTTATATCCAATACGAGATAATGTTGAAAAACCTCAACAACGCGCACCTTAAAGATGTTCCAGTTGTCGATGATATTCGTGGCATCACCACAGACTATTTTGATGGCACAATTGGCGCAGCGTTTGATTCATGGCAAATCAGCAGCGAAGTAGATAGCAGTGGCTTGTCTGATGCAGGTTCAGTGACTGACAACGACAACATCAATACCAGCTTTAACCTTGCTGGTAACAGCTTTGCCGATGGCGGTACTTACGTTAAGTACACCATCAAAGCCAAGATTTCTGAAAAAGCGGTTGGTCCGATTGAAAACGTCGCCAAGGTGAACGACAAGCATACGCTGACGTCTGAACGAGTAGATATGCTGGCGGCTGAGCTAACCAAATCTCACGTGGCATACACCGATAGCTCGTTTGCAACCAAGAAGACCACTTACAATCACACTGCGGATGGTGAAAAAGTTGTCTACCGCCTACGTCTAGAAAACAACGGTAAAGGCACGGAATATGGTGCGTCACTAAAAGAGCAGTTCTCTAAGATCGCTTCACGCCTTGCTCAAGACGCAACAGGTGAGGTGGATGACCAGCAAGGTGCGACGTTTGACCCCTTCGGTTGGAATGTCAAAGTGACCAAGTCGGACGAATTGGTTACTGACATCGCGGGCTATGCTGGTGGCGCAAACAGCGACATTGATATTGCAACCTTGTCTTTAGCGCCGGGCGGCTGGGTTGAGTTTGTGGTTGAAACACAAATTCGTCCAGATGCGCTTGGTGACGTGGTCGCTAAGCCGTATTACAACGGCAGCGTATTCCAAGCTTCGACCATCAAACCTGACGCTGATGACCTTGAAGTGACGAAGACCATTGTGTCTATCGGTGGCCGTCCTTACTCATCTGGCGACAGCTATAAACCGGGCGAAGAAGTCATTTATAACTTCAACGTCAATAACAAAGCTAAGGTATGGGCAGACCAAACAGAGATTCGCGATATCGTTTCCGATATTACGGTTGAAGTGTTGGGCGGTACGACTGAGCAAGCGTTCGACACTTTCTCTATCACCAATACCATGACGGTAGGTCTGGGTTCGGGCGTTGATACCTATTTACCTGCTTACGATGCGAATGATGACTTAAGCTTGATGGTTGATATTGCGCCGTCGGAAGAAGTCCACTTTGTTATCAAAGGAACGATCCGTGATGACGCTCTGGGTGTGATTGACGCAAACCACGCATTGGGTGGTAGTCATAGTGTCTCTACACCGACGATTCCGCCAATCGCGCCACAACTTGAGTTTGAAAAGTTGGTGACCAATACCACTGCCGATGGGGGGAGTTGTACCTTTCCATCCAGCACTGGTAAGAACTGTGAGTACAACCCGGGCGGTTTAGTTAGCTACCAGGTGATGATCAAAAACACTGGTGAAAGTATTGCCAACGACGTTGCGATTATCGATGAGTTAAGCACGATCAAAACGTCGACAGGCAGCGATGCGTTCAGCAGTTTCTCAACCACAGTGTTAGAGCAGCCAGATGCGGACCGTTTTGATATTAACGGCAACTACGCAGGTTCGGTGCCGCTGAATGCGACCATCGACTTGATGCCTGGCGATCGCGTGGTGTTTGGCTTGCAAGGTACCGTAGACGACGATGCAACTGGCACCATCACTAACGTGGCTCAAGTCGGCGGCCAATCGACTAATGAAGTTGTTCTAGACCAAGGTGAAGCTGAGATTCGGGCGATGAAGTTTACCGACACACCGACTTATGTGCCGGGTGGTGAAGTACGCTTTACCATGTTGATCGCCAACACAACAGACTCGAATGCCGACGTTCGTGTTGAAGATGCGATTTCAAAATTCATGGTTGAAACTGCAGATGGCAGCATGCAGACAGCGTTGAAGTCTTGGACAACAACGGCAAGCTTTATCTCAAATGTTGGAGCAATGCACAACGATGCAAGCGCAATCCAGGCAAGTGGTGATATTGACGCGATCGTCAAATTAGGTGCGGCAGACGTTGAACCAACAGTGCTGAAAATCGATGTGGTTGGTCTAGTTCGTGATGATGCCGTGGGCAAGTTTGGCAACACACTGTATGTCGATTCAATTCAATACGATCTGCGTGAGCACTTTATCTACCCGCAACCGGGTCAACTGAACGTAGCCAAAGACGCGTCAATTTCTCCCGCTTTATACGCTCCGGGTGACTCGATTGGCTTTGACATCGTCGTGGAAAACACTGGTAGTGGTTATCTGCAAAACGTTCTGATTGAAGACCTTGCCTCTGATATCAAAGCGAGCGTGGTCGACAGCATGTTGCCTAGCCACGTGTTTGATTCATGGGATGCATCAAAAAGCAGCATCACTATCGTTCCAGGTTCTGCGAGTGAAACCGTCACCATTGAGCAAAGTGATTTCGACAGTGCGGATGGCTTTACTGGTAAGTACAACTTAGCTCCGGGGGCGAAAATCGAGCTGCACCTAGAAGGCACGGTTAAAGGCAACGTGATTGGTGAAATTACCAATACGGTTAAGGTCAGCGCGGATAATTTAGACCCTGTGCAAGACAGTGCGACTTACCTGCCGATTGACGCGGACATAACGGTTTCGAAAGAAGTTGATAAGAGCATTTATCAAGCGAGAGATACGCTGACGTACACGATCACTTTGACCAACACCCAACGTGTTTGGGCAACCGATGTGTATGTGAAAGATCTCGTCAACGCCGTTGTCTCTGACACGATTTACGGCACGTCTATTTCTGTATTTGAAACGGGCAGTATCGAGATTGATGCCACGTCAAAAAATGGCACGACAACCTTACCTGCACTGAGTGGGGCTTACATCGATAATCGTGTAGATATCGCGCCAGAAGACGTTGTGACCATCACGGTTAAAGGGACGTTAAAGCCTGAAATTATTGGTGAAGTACGCAACGTGGTTAGCGTTGAGTATGACGGCAAGACAATTGAAGACGATGCGATCAGCACGCCGTTGATTCCATCTATCGTGGTGACCAAAACGCCGTATGAAGAGTATTACACTCCGGGTACCCTGAACGGTTTTGTTATTCAAATTACTAACCAAGACGCGGCCTTTGCTAGCGATATAGAAGTTAAAGATTTACTGACTTCAATGATGGTTGAAACCGCTGATGGAGTGGACAGAACCGGCTTTAGTCGTTGGACTTACCACTATGAAGCGAATGACCCAATGACCCAAGTGGATTCATTGGCGAAGAGTTGGAATAGTGATATCAACGATAAGGTAGACCTTGCGCCAAACGACACCATCACTTACGTGATTGCGGGTGAAGTTGATGAAAAAGCGGTTGGTGAGATCACTAACACCGCGAATGTTGAGTTTAACAGCAACGTTTATCAGCCAAGTGCGGTGATCAAGCCGAAACCATCGGCGGTGACTTTGCAGAAAACGGCCGACCAAGAATTCTATCAAGCTGGTCAACCGGCAACGTTTACCATTACCGTATCGAACGACGGTGAAGGTATCGCAGATAATGTCCATATCCAGGACATCATGAGCAACGTGTTGGTAACACTCGTCGATGGCACCACCGGACCCGCATTTGAATCTTGGACCATCACAACGTCAAGTTCGGATGCGGCGACCACGCTGACCTCTGTTCCGTCTGGTAAGAACCCAGATATCGATACCTACGCAGATATTGCGCCACTGAGTAACGTGACTTTCACCATCAATGGTGTGGTCAATCGCTACGCAACGACGGATATCTACAACCAAGCGATTGTTGATTTAACTGATTCAACCCAGTTGACCGCAGATGCGACGATCTTGAATCGTCCAATCTCGCTCACGATTGAAAAGTTTGTCGGTGAAACCGGAACGAATACTGAAGAACCGTATGAACCGGGTAAAGAATCGACTTTCCGTGTTGTGCTAACCAACCAAAATGAAGCGTTTGCGTCAGGTATTCAACTTCGTGATTTAGTTGATTCTATGAAGGTTGAAACGACGGCTGGAACGTTAGAACCGGTGTTTGATAACTGGTCGATAGAAGTGAAGAAGGGCAATGAATTGACGTCTATTGCACCCGACCCAAGCGGCAGCAATCGAAATGTTGATGCGGTTGTTCAACTTGCACCAAAAGACACTTTGGAGTTGGTGATCAAAGGTAAAGTGAATGACTACGCGATTGGTCAAATCGATAACAAAGCGTCGATGACGGTCAATACAGGTCATGCACAACACGCGTCTGCTATCGCAAGCTTATTGCCTGAGCCAGACAACGTGATCATTACCAAAGTGGCGGATGACCCGATTTATACTGCCGGAGAGAAAGCGACGTTCCGCATCAAGCTGTTTAACGACAGTAAAGGTTTTGCTAACGATGTGGTCCTAAAAGACATGATGTCGCGCATTAAGGTGCAGACTCGTCCGGACTTAACGACGGGTAACCGTGACGTTGTGAACGCATTCACCGATTGGACTATCGACGTGAAGAGCAACGACAGCCGCTCGAAACTGGTCTCAGGTTCAATTTCAGCCAACAGTGACGTTGATGTCGCAATGGATATCGCACCGGGTGATACCGCTGAGTTCGTGATTACCGGTACGGTGGATCCACGCGCAATGGGCGAAATCATTAACACCGCACATAAGATTGATGAAGTTCAAACGGAGTCGAGAGATGTAACCGTTGAAACGGTCAGCGCGATGATTACGCCAAAGTCTGTCAGCTTTGTGATCGATAAAACCACCACTAAAGGCGATGCGGCCGAATACACCAATGATGACGATGAGCTGACCTACATTCTGCGTATCAGCAACGAAGGGTCTTCTCTGGTGTCTGGTGCGCAGATGGTGGATGAAATCAGCAAGCTCGCGGGTGCAAACGGCAATTCCCTCTTCACCAGTTGGACGATGAAAATCGAAGAATGGCCAACGGGTACTGTGATTGGTGAATACAAAGACGTCGACCTTCAACTGCCTCAAGGTGGGCTGTCACTCGATCTACAACCGTATATGGGCAACGGCTATGTGATCACCATTACGGGTGAAATCAATAAAGGTCTGGACGATGACATCACCAACACCTTTACCGTAACCGACCCGGCAACGGGTGTCAGTGCGTCAGATGATGTGACTATTCACGTGAAGAAGTTTGCCGACAACGAAGGCGATCTGTTTATCACCAAAGAAGCACTCAAGACCGGCGCCCAAGTCGGTGACGTGGTTGAGTATGAAGTGATCATTCAAAACAACAATGAGTCTGAGTTCAAAGGCGTGAAATTGGTCGACCGTTACCCAGCAGGCTTTGCCTACGTACAAGGTTCGACAGAAATGACCAAGAGTGGTCCAGATGGTCAGTTTGATACCGCAGACGATGTTTACAGTAAAGAAGATCCAACGGTCACGCGCAGTATGACGTTTAACGTTGGCGACATGCTGGCGTATGGCGGCGCAGAGAAGATCATCACAGAGAAAGTCCGAATTCGATACCTGCTTCGCGTAACGGTTGGTGTGACATTTGGAAAATACGTGAATACGGCGGTTGCCATGACCCCACCTGAAGGTCAGGTGAGTGG
The DNA here is from genome assembly GCF_011806575.1 of Vibrio hepatarius. GTDB lineage: Bacteria > Pseudomonadota > Gammaproteobacteria > Enterobacterales > Vibrionaceae > Vibrio > Vibrio hepatarius_A. The sequence goes on along the minus strand of NZ_JAATOO010000011.1, from coordinate 55,485 downwards.
TGCATTAGTCGCCAAATCTAATACCGCTACGGCAACGGTCGAGATTCTGCCAGACAAACTATTTGATTCCGCATCGATCATCGGCAAGGTCTTTGAAGACCATAACCGTGATGGTTTCCAAGCTGACGCCACCGCGTTTGATGTTGTCGTTTCGGCGAAGATCCCAACATACGACTACGTGCCGGGTTCGACCGTGGTGATCCGCAACGGGCGCGAAATGCCGGTGAAAGATGTCGAGCCAAATGACTCTCGATGGTTCGGTAAACGCGTTCAAGACACAGAAGGCGCGCATTTGAATTACCGTAACTCGTCGCAGCACAGTGCTAAGTCTGCCTTGGTTCAAGGTTTTGAAATCAGCAAGCTTTACGGCGTATCACGTAACCGCACCTTGCCAGACAGCAATAAGATGGTGTTCCAGTTCTCTACCAAGACTAACGCGGGTATCAGCCTGACCGTGGAGAGTAAAGGCGGAACCCGAGTATTGCTGCACAAAGACGGCACAGTGACGACAGAACACGTGGGTGATCGCAACAAAGGCCTCAGCGCAGAGAACCTCGATGTGACGCGTAACCTCTACAAAGACGGTGACGAGTACCTGTGGGAAATCGTAATTGAGAACAAGGGTATCTATGAAGACGGCATCCCTGGTATCCGCTTGTTGACGGTGGAAGGCATTGTGATTGAAACGGACCAATATGGCCGTTACCACGTGCCGGATCAGTGGGTACTGGATAAGAAGGGCAAAAACTTCTTGGTGAAAGTGGATACCGACTCGTTACCTACCGGAATGAAAGTCATTAGTGAGAACCCAAGGGTGCAGAGAATTTCACCGAACAAACTCACCAAATTTAACTTTAGTGTTGCAGTAGATGAGAAGCAGTAATCGTGGAACAACAAAAAATACTATTGCCCGCGATTAATGGGAGCCAAATGCACAAAATCAGAAAAACTCGATTGGCCATGTGTGTGTTGACTGCCATCCCAGTGATGGCAGCGGCAAAAGATACCAGCCAGATGCAAAAAATTGAAAGCACGACCACAGGGATCGAGGTTGAACTCCATAAACAGGAAGACAGCTCGCGCATTTACCTTGAGGAAGGGGCTATCTGGGCGAGTCGAGATATCACGCGTTTTGAACCGGTGATGGATGTCAGCGTTAGTGAAGAGTTGGAAGTGGAAGAGGGCAAGCTCAAAGACGAGGCCAACTTTACCATTACCACCAACTACAGTTACTACCTGTCGCGCTATCAAGTGGAGATCTTCCAAGGGCAAGACCGCTCTTTGGCGCATCCAATCAAAGTGATTGAAGGCACAGAGCTTGCTAACGATATCGATATTAGTTGGGATGGTTCGACCGATTTAGACTACCAGTTTAAAGTTGGCAATCAGCTCCAGTTCCGTTTTAAAGCGTGGGACAAAGACGGCAATATGGATGTCACCAGCGTGGGTGTTGTTGATCTGGTGAAGCCGGATTCTGAAGTGGAAATCGACCGCAACGACGGCGAAGAAGATATCGGTCGTCGTTATGGTAAAGCGAAGCTGATGCGCCATAACATTCCGACCAATGCGGGCTTGGCGAAGTTTATCGGTACGGGTCTAAAAGGTGTTGATAAAGTCGTTATCGGCGAAGACGAATTTGAAGTGGAAGAAGGTGAACTCTACGCGGAGCAATTCCTACCAGCAGACGCATATCTGTTCCCGACGAAAGTGATCTTCGATAACGGTGATGAGCGCCGTTACCAGCTCTACGTGCGTATTCCAGACACTTACTACTCGCAAGCAGGTATCGCCGATTTCTATATTGGTCGTAACAATGTCACTGGCAACACGGGTGCGTTGGGGGTGAACTACCAATACCAAGATGATATCTATAACCAAGGCCGTATCGCGTATTTTGGTCAGGGTAAGTTTGGCGATAAACTGCGTATGACCACTCACTTCGACAGTAAAGATGGCGAAGTGAAAGACCTGTTTAAGCATCCTTTTGCTGCAGATACGTCAGATGTGTTCGATATTCTAGAAGATGACGATGAGCTTTATTACGCGGACTACGGCGACGGTTCGAACATCCGTAAAGTCGTCAACACCAAGGGTAAGGTGTATATCGATCTGGAGTACGACAAGTCACAAGTGTTGTGGGGTAACTACAACACGGGCTTAACCGGCACAGACAATAATGACTACAACCGTAGCTTGTATGGTTTTAAAGGCGACTTCCGCACGCGCACAACTACTCAGTTTGGTGAAGACCGTTTAAATGTGGTGGGCTTCGCAGCAGCGGCAGATTCTGCATTCGCACACGATGAATTACTCGGCACAGGTGGCTCACTGTACTTTTTACGTCACGGTGAAGTGGTACCAGGCAGTGACAAGGTTTACGTAAAAGTCGTCAACAAAGACAGTGGCATTTCAGAGAAGGAAGTGCCGTTACAGTCTGGTCGTGACTATGAAATCGACCCATACCAAGGCCGTATTATTCTGATGCGCCCGCTAAGTAACATCATCTCTGAAAATTTTGGTAGCGTGATTGATGATTCTCCTGCTGGTGGCTATGAAAACTACCTAGCGGTGGATTATGAATACGTGCCACAAGGTTCGGATGTGATTGATTCACTGACTTACGGTGGTCGCATTAAAGGTTGGGCCAACGATTACATCGGTATTGGCGTGAACTACGCAACCGAAGACCGAGATAACCAGAACTACCAATCTTACGGCACGGACCTCACTTTACGTGCGACAGAAGGGACGTATCTAAAAGCCGAATTTGCACGCAGTGAAGGTCGACAAACCGACTCAAACTTTGTCTCGTTTGATGGCGGTTTAACCTTTACGCCAATCGGCAACGATTTGGATGATCGTGAGGGTGACTCGATTCAGGTGAAAGGTGTCGCTAACCTTTATGACATCGCACCGAATATTTTTGGTTTGGTCGGCAATGACGTAAAAGCGTGGTACAAAACCAAAGACGCAGGCTACAGCTATGCGAGCCAAAGTGACGACTTAGAACAGCTCTCTTATGGTACCGAATTGAGACTTCAAGCGACGGACAGACTTAGCTTCGCTACTCGTTATACGTCGATGGAAGAGACCAAAATTGATGGCACGAAAACAACGGATACCCAGCAAGCCGAGCTAGAAGGTCAGTTTAAGCTGACGGAGCACATCAAAGTGTCTGCAGCGGGTAAACAGATTGAAGAACTCAATCGTGACAACGAAAAGGGTAAAGGCACACTCGCGGGCCTGAGAGCAGATTACATCTGGGACAACGACAACAGCGTCTACGTCAAAGGACAAACCACGGTTGATCAAACCGAAGAGTACGATGACAACGATAGCGTGACGGTTGGTGCTGAGTTCCGTGTATTTGATGACCTGACGTTAGGCGCAGAATACACCACAGGTGACCGTGGTGATGCGACCCAGGCAACCGCAAGCTACGACGTAACCAGTGACTACACCACCTATCTAACTTATGACAACGACAACTACGAAGGGCAGAACAATGTCATCGTTGGTCAGCGTGCCGACTTAACCGACAGCGTCGATTTTTATCAAGAGAACCAGTTTGTTGATGAAAACAACGGCAAAGGGCAGATTGACTCATTCGGTTTTGGTTACGACATGAGTGACGATGTTGACTTCGGTATCGGTTATCAACAAGGTGAAATCGAGAAGCCAAGTGCGAGCGATCCTAGCATCCGTGAAGTAACGCAACGCAAAGCGGTGACTTTTACTGCCAATGTTGACGTGGATGATATTACGTTTAAAAACAAGGTCGAGTTCAGGGTCGACAAAGGCAACGAAAATGTTGACCCAAGTAAACGCCGAATCGAACAGTTTGTGACGACCAACCGCTATACCCATCACCTGACGGACGAGTACACCTTGTTTGGCAAGTATAACTACTCGAAATCGGTCAGTGCCCAAACCGATGAAACACTAGCGCGCTTTGTTGAAGCAACAGCCGGTATTGCTTATCGCCCGATTTACAATGACCGTTTGAACCTGCTGAGCCGTTATACCTATATCGCGGATAAAGATAACCTTGACCGAGACGTCAGCTACACCAACGAAGAGTCGCATATCATCGAAGTAGAGGGTATTTACTCGGTTAACGCGAAAGTGGATGTGGGTGCTAAGTACGCGCACAAAGACAAAATGGAAGATTTTGAGCGTGCATCGGGTAGTGTTGCGCGTGTCGAAAGTGATATCGACCTATACGGTTTAAGCGCGTCTTACCACATCATCAAAGAGTGGGACGTGACGGGGGAATATCACTGGAAGACCGATACACAAAATGACGAGCTAGAGCACGGTGCGCTTATCTCAGTCAACAAACACCTGTCAGACAACTTCAAAGTTGGCGTCGGCTACAACTTCTCTGGTTTCGACAGTAACCTTGCCAATGACGACGATTACGACGCGCAAGGCGTATTCCTCAACTTGGTTGGTAAGATCTAAAGGGCAATGATGAAACTAAAATACCTATTGTTTATTCCGTTGGTCGTGGGCGTGCTATCCGCCTGCGCTACAGATACTTATGTGAGTAAAGAGAACATCGACAAGTTTGGTGATCCGCGCGTGGAAAAGTTTTTGATCCGTGAATGTATCGTTCCTGAGCGAGATATCCGTATCGCGATGGCGTCGCATTTTGATTTCGATAAGTCAGACCTCAAACAGGAAGACAAAGCCTCGGTAGATAAGCTGATTAAGGGCATTCGCAATCTTCGTGGTCAAATTGCGATTGTCGGACACACCGACTATCAAGGCTCAGATGATTACAACATGAAGCTCTCACTGCGACGCGCCGAAGCCGTGAAGGCATATATGCAGTCTCAATTGGACGCCTCACGCTACGATTGGGAAGTGAAGTTCTACGGTAAATCAAAACCAATTGCCGAAGGTACAAGCTTAGAAGCTAACGCGAAAAACCGCCGCGCCTACGTGCTGTTTGAACAAACCCAAACTCAAGCGGAAAACCCTTTCTGTGAGCCGCCAAAGCCAGAGCGTAAAGTATTCATGGCGATGACGTCGCACTTTGACTTTGATAAAGCTGACCTGAAAGAGCGTGACAAACCGTCGTTGGATGATTTCTCTAGCAACTTACAGGGCTTGAAAGGTCGGATTTTGATTGCTGGTCACACCGATTACCAAGGTTCAATCAGTTATAACCAAAAGCTGGCGGAGCGAAGAGCGGAATCTGTGTTGCAATATTTGCAAACGAAACTAGATCCAAAGCAATATGTGTGGGAAGTTAAATCGTTTGGTGAGCTAGACCCTGTCACACAAGAACAAACACTGGATGCGAATGCACTCAACCGGCGCGCATTTGTCATTTTTAAAGAGGGTGAGCTGCCAGAGGAGCAACAGCCTCAAAACTAGCAAATAAGAGAAAGGGGGCATAATGCCCCTTTTTAACAAAACAAAAAGAATAAATAGGAGTACCGAGTGGAGAAAGTACAAGTCGTTATCGATTTTCTTCTAACTCACAAATTGTTGTTTACTGCGCTGATTATTTTGATAATCGCTTTGCTGCGTCGCCTGATCCTGTCGAAAATTCGTGGTGATGTCGCCTTTGTTTCGGAAGAACGTCGCAACTGGATGTCGCGGACCAAGAATAGCTCGTCCGCCTTGACGGTTCTGCTGCTGTTTATCCTGTGGCAATCGGAGATCAGCGAGTTTGCGCTATCGGTGACGGCGATTGCCGTGGCTATCGTGGTCGCATCAAAAGAGATTATCCTCTGCTTTACTGGTTCTATTCAGCGGGCGAGTTCGCGCTCGTTTCGCGTCGGTGACTGGATTGAAGTCGGCAAAATCTGTGGTGAAGTGATTGAGCACAACGTCATGGCGACGGTAATTCAAGAGATTGACCTTTACCACGGCCAGTACCACTACACGGGTAAAACCGCGACGTTGCCAAATAGCATGTTCTTTACCTATCCGGTGAAGAACCTCAACTTTATGAAACGTTATGTATTCCATAACTTTTCCATCGTAGTACCTGACTTCGTTAACCTGTATCCGCTTGTGCCGCTGATGATCGAGAAAATTGATGAGCGTACGCATTACTTCCATGAAGTTGCTAAGCGTTACAATACGGTTATTGAGAAGCACGCTGGTGTCGACCTTCCAGGTTCTGAACCACATATCCACATTACCAGCGCAGCGACAGGGGAGCAGATCGTACACTTTATGTTGTTCTGTCCAACCGACAAAGCGACTCACCTTGAGCAAGACATTCGCTCGGACTTTATGGCGTTATATGAGGAACGTTTTCCTAAACAAGCTGAATGAGCGCCAACAATCTAATTATAAAGTATGAACCAATAAAGCCTGTCTAAGCATTAGTGTTTAGACGGGCTTTTTATTTTGCGTGAGCACACTCAAATGTCTGGTATGTCACTAAAATCACTCAGCTTTTGTGTAATGTAATACGTACAAAATTAACCGTTATTTATTTGTGGAATAGATTCAACAAAATCATTCGTTTGGGTTATAGTGCAATTACACAAATAACAAGAAGTATGATTATGCGAATAATATTATTAATCGTTTCTATTTTTATCGTCGGATGCACACAATCATCACCCACAACACCAATCCAGCCTGATCCAAATTGGACACAAGGCCAACTCGACAATGGTGTGAAGTACCATATCTACCCAACCGATAAAGAGCCCGTATCTTTACGTTTATACGTTCATATCGGTTCTGCCCATGAAACCGAACAGCAAAAGGGCTATGCGCACTTCCTAGAGCACATGGCATTTAATGGCAGTACCCATTTCACATCAAACGACGTAGTCAAAATGTTTGAGTCTGCGGGGCTTTCTTTTGGCGCGGATATTAACGCCTACACCAGTTACTACGAGACGGTTTACCAGCTCGATTTACCTGATAATGCGCAACTGGAAAACGCCATGATGTGGATGCGTGATATTGCTGACGGTCTAGAGATCTCTCAAACAGAAGTTGAGAAAGAGATCGGCGTGATCAAGGGTGAAATTCGCCGTAACCGACCGGAAAACAAAGGCTTTAGTGAACGTTACTACGACCACTTAATTCAAGGCACTAAACTGGAGCATATCGACCCGGTAGGCACAGTCGAGTCAGTTAGCAATACAACCAGTGATAGCCTAAGAGCGTTTTATCAACAGTGGTATCATCCTCAGTATGCTGAAATCATCGTTACTGGTGATGTGGACGCAAAAGCCGCTCAGCAGTTGATTGAGCAAAAATTCGCGAGCTGGACGGCGGCTGAAACCGCGCCAGACAATACGGTCGAGAAGCCGCGTTTAACGCTAACAGATTACGTAGATACTGTTGGTCAGTACGATATGCCAAGCCTAACACTGATGTCGACCCGCGGTCCTTCGCTGTATACGTCGCGTGAAAAGCAGATCGAAGATTGGTTTGATAACCTCGCACTTGAGCTTATCAATCGCAAACTGAGCGCGGCATTTGATGATGCAGCAGTGCCAGTTCAAGAGTTAGTTGCGGCTTCAATCGATATCGATAAGAACAATGTCGCGTTGTACTCGGTATCGTTTTCTCCAGAGCAGCGTGAAACCGCCGAGCAACTGCTTATCGCAACGTTAGCGACGCTAAGAGATTACGGCGTGACTGATAACGATATCCAAGCGTCTATCGCAGCGAACAAACAGCAACTCACCGACCTAGATTATGACTGGTCACAGCAAGACGCGCCAGATTACGCTGAAGCTAAGTCTTACTCGATCTCCACGGGCGAGGTTAATCAGTCAAAGCAAGACTACCGCGCGGCGCTAACGCAGTTTGTTGACTCGATTACCCTAGATAAAGTTAATGCACAGATCCACAGCTTACTGTCTGATGAATTTGTCGTACTTCGCGCAGCGGAAAACGAACAAGCCATCGCGTCATTAAACGCAGGAATCCCAACGCTGAAAGCCCAGTTTGCCGAAAAAGGGGAAAAGCCAATCGCGCTAGCGGCAGGTGACAACCAATTGACGGAGCCACCAGCCTCAGGCCAAGTGGTTGCTCAGCAAACTAACGAGTTGGGTTTTCATGTTTGGACGCTATCCAACGGCGTAGAAGTTTGGCTTGAGAGCGACCCAACGACAGATGAGCACGTCAGTGTTATCTACGCTAGCCAAGGCGGATACGCGGCGCTAACACCAAACTTGTTCGCTGCCGCTGACTTATCGGTGCCTGTAGTGATTAAGAGTGGAGTAGGCGATTACAACGGCTCAGACTTCGATAGCTACTTAACACGTAACAGCATTCGAGTATTCCCATTTATAAGCAGTACGCACCACGGGGTAGAACTGGCGCTAACCAAAGAGAAGTTGGCAGATGCGTTTAAAGTGATTTTTAACATCACGACCAACGTTAATGTCGATCAGCGCCAGTTGGATAAGGTTCGTCAAGAAAACATCCAGCAGCAGAGCAACTACTTAGCCACGCCACACGGTAAGTGGACACAAGCGCTCAACCGCAATATCTACTTACCTGAGAGTCGTAAATACAATCAGTCTGCACCAGCATTATCGATGGTGACACCAGAAGACATTCGCGCGGTTCACCACGAGTTGTTTGGTAAAAATCGTGGCAACAAGTTTGTGATTGTTGGTGACTTAAAACCAGCCGATGTGACTCCGCTATTGCGCCACTACATTGCCTCTATTCCTTTGGAAAAGGTGAGTACACCAAGCTACAAAGTGGCATACAACCCTGAGCCAAAAGCGCTGGTCACGGTGGCGGAAAATAACGAGCAAAACACGCTATACACAGTCAATGTGATCAATTCAGACGCTAGAGCGGACACTGCACGCACGGCATTTATCGATGATATGCTGCAACGTGTGCTATCGAAACGTCTGACCGAATACGTGCGTGAGGAACTTGGTTTAGATTACGCGCCGGATGCTTATTCGGTATCACGAGATCAAGAACCAACCACTGATTGGGTAGTGGACGCGCAGGTCGCGCCTAAAGATGTCGATAAGGTAGAACAAGCGATTGATACGGTACTGGCGGATTTGGCGAAAGGCGTAACTCAGCAAGAGCTGGATATTGCTGCGAAGCAATTAAAAGTCGCGCTGCACCCATTAAAAGAGAACCCAGTCGAAAGAACTTGGTTCTACACTCGCTACCTAATCCACGGTTACGGCGTCGAAGCGCTGAAAGATACCGATGCAATGGCTAACTCGATTTCGCTCGAAGAATTCAACCAGAGAGTAACCGAGGCCTTTGGTGCAAATACTGTGAAAACAAAATACAGTTTATCACCTGCGCAGTAACCATCGTAAAAAGAATAAAACAGTCGCGATTTAGCGGCTGTTTTTGTTTTGTGAATGACTAAGCATTAACATCATTGAGCTAACAGATACTTGCTATAAATTATTAAGTGTCTGATTTTAGTAGTTATTAAAATTAAAATAAGAAATGTATATCTATTGCGTGTACTTAGTGTATAGTGACGTCAGCTCAAACAGAGAGCTATTGATAAAATATTTAGTTCAAGATTTTCTCAGTTTTTTCGATTTCATTCGACATATCTATCCTGCGATACCTTTTTCTTCATTCCTTATTTAGTAGCTTCCTTTATAAATTAATCAATCTATCGAGATATATATGTCAAATAAAACAACTGGCTTAGTTAAATGGTTTAACGAATCAAAAGGCTTTGGCTTTATCACACCAGATAATGGTAGTGCTGATCTGTTTGTTCACTTCAGAGCAATCGCTAATGACGGCTTCAAAACATTAATTGAAGGCCAAAAAGTTTCTTTTAACGTTGAGCAAGGCGGCAAAGGCCCTCAAGCTGCTAACGTTACTGTACTGTAAGTATTTTTAGCACAACCTATTTGGTTGGCGACTATACAGCAGTTAAATGGCGCGATGCTAACGCGTCATATTTTACTCCAGAGTAAATACCAGCTTCTTTGATTTAAAAATTCATTTTTAGAATTGTAGACTACTGGTTAAATTAAAGTTCTCAAGGTTTTTCTTGGGAACTTTTTATATTTTGTCAAAGAAAGAGATTAACCTTTGAAAAAGAAATTAACGCGTTGTAATTCGAAAAAAGCGAAAGTGAAAAATCATGTCCAAGAAGCAATTCCAGACAGTATTCATACAATAAGAAAAAAGATCGAAGATATTCTGTTAGAACGTGAACAGAAGAAACTATGGGATCTATAAGTGAGAGGGCGATATGAGAAAACCAGTAAGAAAACCAAGCAAAAAAATGCGCAAAAGTGATTTTGAAGACCGATTTGCAGTGATGGTTGGAGAATATCAAAGTGCTAAAGAAGTTCTTGATTCTTTACCGGAAGGTACTTCCGAGTATGCCACGCAGAAGAAAAAGTGTGACACTTTATTCGCAAGCGCAGAACGATTCATCAATTCAAAGAAGTAGGTTATACAGGAAACTCATTTTTCCTTATAAGCGGCTTCTGATAGAACGCTTCTAATCATTATTGTCACAATTATCCCACCTACTTATGTAGAAACCGATTATGACGGATAAAGTAATCGATTTGTTTTGCAGTGAATGCCACATAGATAAGGCTAGTGTGGCTGCTGGTGGTCTCAATATGATCTGTCATCCCTTCAATTTTTGTTTCTTCAACCGTAACGGTGCCGTCTGACGGCTTTTGATTATCCATTAAAAACAACGCTCGCGCACCGATCGGCATAGTGCCCGCGATACTACCGAGCTTTTGTGGAAAATCCCAGCGGCTGGAATGCTCTTTTAAACCAAAGTTTGGCGAATTACCTAAGATGTTTCCCAATCCCAAGTCTTGAATACGTGTCACGATAGAGGCGCCATTTAACGGTGAGCCGATAGTAACGACATGCGAGATCTCTTTCGCACTTGGTTTACGTGAGGCAAGGTATTGTTTGATAACAAGTCCGCCTAAACTGTGACCGACCAACACGTTGGGTGTCTCTGCGCTAAGTGCCTCGTCGATCTCTCGGAACAGTTTGTGTTTGTTAATCGCAACGCTGTTATACGTCAGCACCTTGGTTCGATAGTTAAACGTTCTTAGGCTGCGGCTCAGAGGCTGCATGACCATCCCATGCATGTACAACCCATGTAAAATGATAATTTTCATACAACTCTCCGCACAACTGATAAGCATAAGATACGCGGTTTTAGAATGTGTTATCCAGTCGTATCAGCACAAAATATGAAAATAGTTACTTAAAAAAACAGCTTGGGGAAATGAGCAGCAAAACAGGTTAGGCTAGTTTTGCTGCGAAGTAGATTGGATGTCGTTAGCTTTTCTCGACAATCATGTAGGTATGCAACTCTGGGTATTGGTCAAATTCCAAGTGACGAATGGTGCAACCCAGTTCCAACATTAAGCTCAGGAATCCTTGCGTACCGAGTGACGAGTAATAGACTATTGGTCCCATAAAGTCATCGGTATGCGCGCCCGGCTGGTCTGTACCACCGAATGTGAAAATAAATACGCCGCCAATACTCAAGCTGCCGATAATCTTAGTAATCACCGCGCGTTGCTCATCGAGCGGAATATGCCAAATGCTGTCCCAAGCGGTAATAAAGTCGTATTTTACCAGAGGTTGATGGATACAAATATCGCTATGGATAAACTCGACATTCGGGTGTCGTCGTCTCGCCAAATCTAGCATCTTAGTTGAGACATCAAGCCCTGTCGGTTCAAAGCCTTCTTCTATCATCAAGTCGATAAAACGTCCGGAGCAGCCGCAGCCAATATCGAGTGCTTTACCTCGGTTTTTGGCAAACTTAAACGCTCTTCTATGCTGCTCTACACCATTCATGCGGTTAAAGCTGGCGTGCTCCCAAAGGTGCGCAATCTTGTCGTACGCTTCGCCAATTTCTATCGGTTTCACTTTAGACCTCTACTTATACCAATCGTAGTAAATAACTGCTCGCTCTAGCTTGTTCAAACACTCGATAACTGCGTTGAAATTTTTGATTGTAGAATAACTACTAATCGAAAAATTTAGCCTTGTTCTCAAGTGGTGTTCCTTCGCTATATCTGATCATTTACTTACTGTGATTGGTATTAGCCCAACTAAGGGTGCGATTAAATATGAATTTGTCCTTGGGAATACAAAACAGCATAACCTGAGACGGTCACTTTATCTGCAGTGACATGGCAATACAGCGTGCCACCGCGTTCAGACGCCTGATACGCAATAAGGTGATTTTTGCCCAAGCGTTTTGCCCAGTAAGGCGCAAGGCCTGCGTGAATTGAGCCAGTTACAGGGTCTTCGATGCCGCCATTTGCAGGCCAAAAATAACGCGAGACAAAGTCGTAATCGCTGCTAGGGGCCGTTACCACCACATCATACGGCGCGAGCTGTTTCAGACGGTCACACTTTGATACCACGTCTAGTACGTCCTGTTCATCATCATAGATCACGAAGTAGGCTTGCGGGCTTCTCAGTACAGCGACCGGTGGCAGTGATAGACCTTGCAGTAGCTCGGCAGGCACTTCCGTGTCACTTGGTTCTCGCAACGGGAAGTCCATTAAGATCTTTCCAGAATGGTCACGTTCAATCTCAAGTGGGCCAACGTAGCGAGTATCGAAAATAATGCGGTCTTCGACGCCAAAGTGTTGAAATAAAACGTAAGAAGCTGCGAGCGTTGCATGGCCACAAAACTCGATTTCACAAATAGGGGAGAACCAACGAATCTCATAGTGACCAAGGCCAAGTTGTTTGACGAAGGCGGTCTCTGAGAGATTGTTTTCTTTGGCTATGTTGAGCATGACGTCGTCGCTAAGCCAGTCTAGTAAAGGCACGACGGCGGCAGAATTACCTTTGAACCTTTCTTGAGTAAATGCATCACACACAAACATATCCAGTATCATATTGGTTCCCTTTATATGAAATTAGTTTAAAAGATGATTTGATACTACGGATGGGGATAAGTCAATGCCAGAAAAGGCGGAGACTTGCTCGGCATCCTCACATTGCGCTAAGGAAGCAAGTCTCCAGAGTTTAGTTGTTAGCGTGATGAGCTGACTTCATCAACCAAGTACAAAATGGACTGATACGGAATGCCGCTGTGGTGCGACAAGCCAATTTCACACGTGCGACTGTTACTAAAACCACGGCTACAGTTATTCGGTACTTGCTCTTTTAGCGGGTGTACCGCTGCGGCGTTAAGTTCTGGAGTAGTAAACCCTTTGTCGCCCGCCCAACCACAACATGAGATGTGCTCTGGTAAGATAACGTCACTCGCACACGCTTTGGCCAGTTTAAGCATGTCGCCTTCCAGTCCCATCCTTCTTGAACTACAAGTGACGTGTAGCATCACGGTCTCTTGCTTCTGGGCAATATCAAGATGCGGCAACAGGTACTTAGAGACAAAACCGGTTGGCTCAAGGATTTCTAGCGGTTGAGTGAAGTTCTCGATACTGCGTTTGGCACAAGGGCTGGTGTCCATTAGCACTGGGTATTCACCCTCGAAACTTGCTTTCCACAACGCTTGTTCGAGTTGCTGTGATTTGGTGGTCGCAATATCCGTCATGCCTTTACTGTCGTAAGGCATACCACAACATTGGTCATTAATGCCTTCAGGAATGATCACCTCAAAGCCCGCTTTCTTAATCAGCGACAATGTCACTTCGGTCAGGCTACGTTGGTCTTGCGCGTCGGATTGCTGGCCCATAGTGCGAGAGGCACAGGACGGGACATAAACCACTTTCTTATCTGAACGAACCAAAAGCTCAAGCGCATCATTCAACTTATGTGTATTGGATTGCGGTGTTTCTGGTAGCCAGATTGGCGTTTTGTTGTGGCTCAGTTTGCGCACGCCATTTACCAGTTTCGAGACGCCACTTTCACCCAGTACTTTCACCGCGATTTGGTTTGCTTTTAACGATGCGCGCGTGAGCGATGTGGTGGTGGTGAAGTGGTCAGCCGTCCACTTCGCAATCGGGGTGAATTTTTGGTATTTAGCGGTGCGAAGTTGCTTAACCAAATCACCAGTATTGATGCCTACCGGGCAACGATCAGCACATAAGCCAGTTGCCGCACAGGTGTCCAAACCTTGGTACTCGAACACTTTCTCAAGCTCAGACGCTTCAACATCCTCGCCTTGGGCGCGGCGTCTTTGTAGTTCGCGGTACAACACAATACGTTGTCGCGGAGAGAGCGTTAGCGTGCGTGATGGGCACACGGGCTCACAGAAACCACACTCGATACAGCGGTCAACAATGTCATCCGCAGCTGGCATCGGTTTGAGGTTCTCGATATGCGAGGTTGGACTGTCATTGATGATGACGCCAGGGTTGAGCAAACCTTCTGGGTCGAACAGTGTCTTAATACGTTGCATCAGCGCGTAGCCATCTTTGCCCCATTCAAGCTCAACGTACGGCGCCATGTTTCGGCCGGTACCATGCTCTGCTTTTAATGAGCCTTGGTATTTCACCGCAACCAGCTCTGCCACATCATCCATAAAGCCGCCATAACGGGTGACTTCGTCTTGGGACTCAAATCCTTGGGTGAAGACAAAGTGCAGGTTGCCTTCTAGCGCATGGCCAAAAATGATCGCTTCGCCGTAATGGTATTTGTCGAACAAGGCCTGTAGATCACGTACACCGTTGGCGAGGTTTTCCACAGGGAACGCAACGTCTTCGATGATTACTGTCGTGCCGACTTCACGTACCGCGCCCACAGCAGGGAACATGCCTTTACGAATGCCCCACAGCGTCGCGACCGTTTTAGCGTCCGAGGTGAAAGGCACTGACTCAATAATGGTGTAATCGCTCAGTGAGCCCAGGATCTGCTCGCATTGTTTTTCTAATTCGTCTTGGCTGCTGGCGTGCGATTCAACCAGCAGTGCCGCTGCTTCTAAATCCAGTTTTGGAATAAATGCTGGCATGCCCGGTTTATCTGCAACGGAACGTAGCGCGCGACCGTCCATCAGCTCAACCGCGGCAACAGGCGTTTTTGAAAGGGTGGTGACCGCTTTACTCGCTTCTTCGATATCGGCAAATACCAGCAATGAGGACGCTTTGTGTGCGTGTTCGATTACGGTGTTGTAGGTGATTTCTGCGATAAAACCGAGCGTACCTTCTGAGCCAATTAATAGGTGTTCAAGCACTTCAATCGGGTCACTAAAATCTACTAGCGCGTTAAGGGCGTAACCTGTGGTGTTCTTAAGGCGGTACTTGTGGCGAATACGCTCACTCAGCTCTCGATTGCTCTGTGTTTCGGCTACCAAGCTTTGTAGACCTTCGATAATATCAGGGCGGGTGACTTTAAACGCATCGATGCTTTCTTTGCTTGCGGTATCGAGTAGAGTGCCGTCACTGAATACCACTTTGATGCTGTCGATGGTGCGGTAAGAGTTCTGCGCGGTACCACAACACATACCGCTGGCGTTGTTCGCTGCGATACCACCGATTTTACAAGTGTTGATTGACGCTGGATCTGGTCCAATTTTGCGTTGGAATGGAGCGAGGTATTTGTTTGCGTCAGCGCCGATTACGCCCGGCTGTAGAATGATTTTATCGCCGTTGTCGATGATCTCGTGGCCGCGCCAATCGTCGGTTAGGGTGATTAGTACCGAGTCTGATACGGCTTGACCGGACAAACTCGTACCCGCTGCGCGGAAAGTGAAATGTACGCCCATCTCACGGCAGCTTTGAATCGCATAGATGACTTCGTCGAGACTCTTGAGTCTTAAAACGATTTTCGGCACCAAGCGATAAAAACTCGCGTCGGTGCCGTAAGCTAAGCGTTTCGCTTCTTGAGTGATGATTCGTTCTGGTTCGATATGCAGAGCGAGTAGTACTTCCAATTGCTCGTAGGTGGCTGGTGTTATTGAATTCGCCATCATTGCTTCCTTGTTGTGTATGTATACCAACCTATTTAAGCGTGCGTTTTAGTTACCTATTTTGGTTGGCGGCACTGGCATGATTGTTTTTTATTCTTGGTGCCAGCGATAAAAAAGGTGCCACACAATGGTTGAGATTGCTGTGACACCTATTCAATTACATCTTAGATATTAACTAGCGAGTCGCGATTCAAATCTTGAATGCTCTTCGCGCCTGTTAGCGTCATCGCTACGCGCATCTCTTTCTCGTACAGGTCAAGAAGGTTTTCAACACCCATCTGACCTTGCGCCGCAAGTGCGTAGATGTATGAACGACCTAGCATTGCGCAGTCTGCACCCATCGCCAGCATACGAACCACATCTAGGCCCGTACGGATACCAGAGTCAACGAAAATCTTCAGGTCACCTTTCACTGCGTCCGCAATGCTTGGTAGTGCTTTCGCTGAAGACATTACGCCATCTAACTGACGACCACCGTGGTTAGATACGACGATACCGTCCGCGCCGAATTTCACCGCGTCTTTCGCGTCTTCAACGTCAAGAATACCTTTGATGATCATTGGGCCATCCCAGAAGTCACGAATCCACTCTAGGTCTTTCCAAGAGATGGATGGATCGAAGTTTTCGCCCAACCAGCCGATGTAATCTTCTAGCTTAGTCGGTTCACCACGGTACGTTGAGATGTTACCTAGGTCGTGTGGCTTACCGAATAGACCAACATCAAATGCCCATTGTGGGTGGCGCATTGCTTGGAAAACACGACGCGATGCCGCATTAGGACCACTCATACCAGAGTGCATGTCACGGTAACGTGCGCCCGGTACAGGCATATCAACCGTAAATACCAGCGTTGTTACACCTGCTGCTTTCGCGCGCTCAAGAACGTTGCGCATAAAGCCACGGTCTTTCAGTACGTAAAGTTGGAACCACATAGGGCGTTCGATAGCGGGTGCGACTTCTTCAATAGGACAAACAGAAACGGTCGACATTGTGAATGGGATGCCTTTCTTTTCTGCGGCTTTTGCTGCCTGAACTTCACCACGGCGTGCGTACATACCTGTTAGGCCTACCGGAGATAGTGCGATTGGTAGTGCAAACTTTTCGCCAAAGATTTCAGTGTCTAGGCTCAGATCAGACATGTTCTTAAGTACACGCTGTTTTAGGGCAATCTCTGCCAAATCTTCCGTGTTACGTCTTAGGGTGTGTTCTCCGTATGAACCACCGTCAATGTAATGAAACAGGAATGGAGGTAGCTTGGCTTTAGCAGCTTTGCGGTAATCTGTTGAAGCAGAGATAATCATAATAATCAGTCCTATTAATTCTGTGCTTTCAAGGAAAGCTGAGCTGGTCTTTACTTAAATGTCGCTTTACCGGTTAAGAGAAGCGATGTGTAACAGCAGTTTAGTTATAAGCCTTTCTGGTGAAGGCTAAATCGATATCTAATGTGAAGAAGGCGCTAATACCCGCTAAAAATGACACTAGTGTCCGCTCTTGTCAGGGGATTAGGCATTAGCGCCAAAACTTATAGTGTTATTTCATTAACGCGTCGGTAATCTGCAAGCCGTAAATCGCGACCATGCCGATGATGCCCGTTACTACAAGGTAGTAGAATGTTGGGATAACGGTCTTGCGTAGCGTCGCACCTTCGCGGCCTAGCAGACCTACGGTTGCTGACGCGGCTACTACGTTATGAATCGCAATCATGTTACCTGCCGCAGCACCGACGGCTTGTAGAGCCACTACTGTTGCGCTTGAGATAGTCAGCGTTTGTGCCACTTCAAATTGGAACTGGCTGAACATCATGTTTGAAACCGTGTTAGAGCCCGCGATGAAAGCACCCAAAGCACCGATGGTTGCACTTAGCGCAGGGAAGGCTTCACCAACCAAGCCCGCTGCAAAGTTTGCTGTGGTAACTGGCATACTTGCCAAGTCAGCTTCGTTGATGCCTGAGTTGATGAAGATACGCACCATCGGGATAGTGAATACCAGTACAAAGCCTGCACCAATCAGTGTTTTGCTTGATTCGCCCGCTGCTTTAATCAGTGGTGTAGCGCTACGAGATTGAATAAGAACCGCAAGTAGAGCACAGAACACCAGAATGCCACCTGGTAGGTATAGCGGCTGGACAGCAGCGCTGATGCCTGCTTCGCCAAGAATGTTGCTAAATGAAACACTTACGCCCGTTAGCATCGCTTTGAAGTCTGTGCTTACGCGGCTCGCCACTAGGATGACAGCAAGCAATACGTACGGTAGCCATGCTTTTGCCATACTCATTGGTTGAGCCAGCGTTTCTTCTTTCTCAACTTTCAGAGAACCTAACCACTCTGCTGGCCATTTCTTCTCGTCTTCGAAATCCCAAGTTGATTTTGGTACCAGGAAGCCACGTTTTGCCGCAGATACCACTACCGCGAGACCAAATAGACCACCAATCAAAGATGGGAATTCCGCGCCTAGGAAAACGCCTGTTAGTGCGTACGGGATGGTGAACGACAAACCTGCGAAGATAGCAAATGGCAGGATATCCAGACCTTCCGTCCAGCTCTTATTCTTGCCGAAGAAACGCGTGAGCATCATCGCCATTAGAACTGGCATTAAGGTACCGATTGTCGCGTGGATGAGTGCAACGCTAGAGGTAATTTGCTGTACGTATGCTTCCCACGTTGAACCGTTAGCCAGTAGCGATTCCGTGATGTTGTGTGTATCCAAACCTTTGCTGACACCAACGATGATAGGCGTACCCACCGCGCCGAATGAAACCGGTGTCGACTGGATCATCATACCCATCAGTACCGCTGCTAGTGCAGGGAAGCCGATCGCAACTAGCAGAGGTGCCGCGATTGCCGCTGGCGTTCCGAAGCCTGATGCGCCTTCAATGAATGAACCAAAGCACCATGCGATGATGATCGCTTGAATACGGCGGTCTGGAGAAATATTGGTAAAGCCGTTACGGATTGTTGCAATCGCACCCGTATGCTTAAGTGTGTTGAGTAGGAAGATTGCGCCAAACACAATCCATAATACAGAGACAGTAATGCCTAAACCTTGGAAAACCGACGCAAGTACACGGTTTGTTGTCATGTCCCAGAAGAATAGGGCGATAACAACAGTCAATCCGAACGCGACTGGCATCGCGCGTTTTGCTGGCCAGTTCAGGCCGACAAGTAAAATGGCCGCCACCACGATTGGTGAGAAGGCCACAAGGGCTAATAACGTTTCACTCATTGGTACATATCCTCTTGCACGCTTGGGATACCAATCTAAATAAGCATTCGGTCGCGTATTGCTGTTAGACTTCACTTAGGACTGAGTTGATCTTGGTAATTAAAATTGTGATAACCAAAGATTAACCTAGTTTTGTTGAGCGTTAAGTGATTCGCCTCGATGCAATTATCCGTACAACTACTTATCCAGATTGGTACTACTTTCTTAAATCAGGATTCTTGAGAATCTCTTCGATTTTATGATTGTGATAATTGTGTTAATTCGCGGTGAATCTACCCCTTTATTTTTTTTTGATATAGGGAAATAATGAAAATAATTAGTTCCAAAAATGGCATAATGCGATGCGTGCAGACGATTTAATCCTGTTTTCACAGGTAGTAGAGATGGGCAGCTTTAGTAAGGTTGCAGAGGCAAATAGTCTTACAAATTCGGTAGTTAGCAAAAGAATTGCCCGTCTAGAAGAGGAGTTAGGCGTTCAATTATTATATCGAACTACGCGTAAATTAACCCTCACAGAGGCAGGAAAGGCGCTGACACACGGAGCCAAAAATGTGAAGCAAGCCACTCTTGAAGCTATGGATGCGGTTTCAGGTTTTGGCGAGAATATAAGCGGTCACATCAAAATGTCGGTGCCGTGCATTTCGGGTGATTTAATTTTGGCCGATGCCGTGGCGGAGTTTTGTAACATGCACCCGGGTTTAACCGTCGATATGTCGCTCAATAACCGCTTTGTCGACTTAATTGAAGGCGGTTACGACTTGGTCATTCGTACCGGTTATCTGGAAGATTCCAGCTTGATCGCCAGACATATTCTCGACTCTCAATGGGTAGTGTGTGCTTCGCCGACCTACATTGCGCGAAACTCAAAACCCGCCCGCCCCGAAGACTTGGTTGACCACAACTGTTTGCAATACGCTTATCAAACTACTGGCGCGAGTGAATGGGAATTTAAGGGCGAAAAGGGCAACTACATTGTCGGTGTCTCAGGTACGTTTAATACCGATAACGCGACGGCACTACGAAAAGCGGCGCTCGGCGGGCATGGCATCGCGTATGTACCAAGGTGTTTGGTTTACCACGATTTACGCAACGGGCAGCTAGTTGATTTGTTCCCAGAACAGGTTGGCAAGCGCTTAGGTGTGTATGCGGTGTATCCGTTTACCCGTCAGCCGCCCAACAAAGTGAAATTGCTTATCGAGCATATCCGCACACGATACTTGGCCATTTCTCACTACTTCTAGAAACAATAAAGCCGACGCATCCTTGCGTCGGCATGTTGGCTACCAATCTAATGTTGAAGCGATAGATTGATAGAACTCGGCGGCCAAACCGAAACTCTTTTGGCTCTAGGCAACTTTGTCTGGATGTTCCAAATCAAACGACGCTGTAATGAGCTTTTTGGTGTAGTCACTTTGTGGATTGTGGAATATCTCAGCTGCCGTTCCTTGTTCCATAACTTCGTCTGTGACATGGGTATTCCTTTATTTTAATGAACGAGACGAACGCTTTCTGGTATCGGGGAGTGGGCTTTTAGCGATGCAAAATGGTGGTGTGCTCTTTGTACTCGTTCGAACTCAAGCATCCACTGTGCGTTACGCTGCGCGCTACAAAAGGCCGACATACGCTGTAATAACTCTTCACTGTTTTTATCCAGAATATGGTAGGTCGCTTTGACTAAGTCAGCGCTTTCAATCGAGAGGAACTGCAGTAGTGCGTAGCTTTGATTGAGCTGTTCAAACGCTCGGTCGTGTTGTCCTAGTTTGTTGAGAATTTCCGATTGCGATACCGCGGCATCACGCAAACCAGTAAGCAGACAGCTAAACTGACACGGCTTGGTCTCTTTGCAATCGAGCGCGGATTGGATATGACTTGGAAGGTGGCAAAGCACCTGATCATACAGATAGTGAGCTTCGGGCCAGTGACCTTGTTCCAATAACTGTTCAGCTTTGAGATAGTGAGTCCAGCACTGCTGTAGATCCATGTTTTATACTCCACCAGAATTACGTTCTTGCATATTTAAATGCAATTAATTCTCCATTGCAAATAATTATTATTTAAATAAAAATTAAAAATAAGTTGGTGGATATTTAATCACTTGAACTTAAATAGTGCGTAAGTCACTAAAATATAACCAAATCTAGCCTAAACTAGTGGAATATTAGAATAATAAGGAAATTTGAGATGGCTATTCAACGGCTAGAAGCTAGCAAGCTTTACCACGCTGCTGAGCTAGAAATGTTGCCAAGCAAGTCGACAAAAGAGTTGGCGCCAATCGATGAGATCGTCGGTCAGAAACGCGCGCAGAAAGCGGTTGAGTTCGCGATGTCGATCAAAGAGAAGGGCTACAACATCTACGCGATTGGCCAGAACGGGCTCGGAAAGCGCACCATGATCTTGCGTTATCTGAATCGACACAAACACGACGTAAATGACCTTTACGATTGGTGCTATGTGGCGAATTTTGATGACGTCCGTACACCTAAGGTACTTAAGCTGCCGTGTGGAGTGGGCAGTCGATTCAGACAAGACATCGAGAAACTCATCTCTAAACTGCTCAACGCGCTGCCACTCGCGTTCGACAATGAAATCTATTACAGCCGCGCAGACAAACTGAAAAACCAGTTGGCGCAAAAACAAGAAGCGGAGTTGGCACAGATTGCCAAAGAGGCGAAAGCCCAAGGCATCAGCCTGACCATCACCACTCAAGGTGACTATCAATTCGTCGCAATGAATGGCGAAGAGATGCACACCGAAGAGAGCTTTGACAACCTGAGCAAAAAAGAGCAAGAACACTTCAGCGATACCATTGATGCGCTAGAAGTGCAATTGCGCGATATGGTTAGACAGCTGACAGAATGGGAAGAGTCGTACAGCGATAAGATCAAAAAGCTTAACGACGAAGTCACGCTCGACGTTATTGCTCATTTCATTAAGCAGTTGAAGAAAGACTATTCTCGTTATCCAGAGATTAAGTCTTATCTAAAAGACCTACAAAAAGACATTGTTGAAAACGCCGATATTTTCTTAGAGAAAAGTGAAGAGCAGGCAGAAATTGCCAGTGCGTCACTGGATAAGAGACTGCCGCGCCGTTACAAGATTAACGTTCTAGTAAGCCGTAAAGAAGAAGACTTCCCGATTGTGGTGGAAGAGAACCCGAACTACCACTCGTTGTTTGGTTATGTCGAAACTGCAACGTTCAAAGGTACCGTGTTTACGGACTTCTCGTTGATTCGTCCGGGCAGTCTTCACAAAGCGAACGGCGGCGTACTGTTAATGGATGCGCAAAAGGTATTGGAACAGCCATATGTTTGGGATGGTCTCAAACGAGCGTTACGTGCTCGCCAGTTGAGTTATACCTCGCTGGAGAAAGAAGTCACCCTTACTGGCACAGTATCACTCGATCCAGAACCGATTCCTTTGGATGTGAAGATCATCTTGTTCGGTGACTACCGTACCTATCAGTTGCTGCAGCACTACGATCCGGAGTTTAGCGAATTGTTCAGAGTAACCGCGGATTTTGAAGACGAGATGACGCGTACCGATGAATCTGAACTGCATTACGCGCGCTTTATTTCCAGCGTCGTCAATGACAACAACATGCTGCATTGTGACCGCAAAGCGATTGCGCGCATTATTGAGCACAGTTCTCGATTAGCGGGTGATCAGAACAAGCTCTCTTTGCATTCCGCGCACATCGCAAACCTGCTTCGAGAGTCCAATTATGTGGCCAAACAGGCGAACTCAAACATGATTCGCTCTAGCCATGTAGAGGAAGCGTTGGCAAACCAAGAGCTGCGAGTCAGCCGCTTGAAAGATACGGTGATGGAAGGCTTTGTCAATGGTACGACGCTGATCCAAACTGAGGGTACGGCGATTGGTCAGGTCAACGCGTTATCGGTGTTAAGTACCAGCGAATATATGTTTGGTGCACCAAACCGCATTACCGCGACGACCTGTTACGGCGAAGGTGATGTGATCGACATTGAGCGCAGCGTTGACCTTGGCGGCAGCATTCACTCCAAAGGGGTAATGATCCTCAGTGCCTACTTGTCATCGGTGTTCGGCAAAACCGCGAAGGTGCCGCTCAATACCACCATCACCTTTGAGCAATCTTATGGTGGCGTGGATGGAGATAGCGCGAGTATGGCAGAGTTTTGTGCCGTGGTATCCGCGTTCTCGAAACAACCAAACCGTCAGGATATTGCGATTACTGGCTCAATGAACCAGTTTGGTGAAGCACAGCCAATTGGCGGGGTGAACGAGAAGATCGAAGGCTTCTTCGATGTGTGTACCATCAAAGGTCGCAGCCACGAACAAGGGGTGATTATCCCTCGCGCGAACACTCACAATCTGATGCTAAGACAAGACGTGGTGAAAGCGGTCGAAAAAGGTGAGTTCCATATCTGGGCGATTGACCACGTGACTGAGGCAATCGAGCTATTTATGGGTAAACCAGCCGGTACTTTGAGTGAAGAGGGCAGCTACCCGATCAATACCGTCTTTGGTATTGCTCAGGCGAAACTCAATTCACTACGCAAGTAACTAAAAGTACCAACAAAAAGGGCTTCCGATTGGAAGCCCTTAGTTTATCTGTTGATGCTTAGAACTCGATCAGTTCGTTGCCAGAGAGTTTACCCTCTTGGAACGCAGCAACACTACCGAGTGTTGTATCAGCGATATTACCGAGCGCTTCGTCGGTTAAGAATGCCTGATGTCCAGTAAACAGCACGTTGTGACACGCGGATAGACGACGGAATACATCATCGACAATGACATCGTTAGATTTGTCACGGAAGAATAGCTCTTTCTCATTCTCATACACATCCAAACCCAGTGCGCCGATACGGCCTTTCTTTAGCGCCTCGATCGCCGCAGACGCATCCAATAATCCACCACGGCTGGTGTTAATGATCATCACACCATCTTTCATTTGATTGAAGGCTTTCTCATCGAGTAAGTGGTAGTTTTCTTCAGACATTGGACAATGCAACGTGATCACATCACTCTGTTGAAACAACTGATCTTTGCTGCAGTAAGTCGCGCCCATTTCAATCGCGAGCGGGTTTTCATACGGGTCAAAACAGAGAATGTTCATGCCTAGCCCTTTAAGAATGCGCATTGTCGCGATACCGATTTTACCCGTGCCAATGACGCCTGCGGTTTTACCGTGGAAGTTAAAGCCTACCAAACCGTCGAGCGAGAAGTTCGCGTCACGGGTTCTCTGATAAGCCTTATGGAAGCGGCGGTTGAGGCTCATCATTAGGCCCACTGCGTGCTCAGCGACAGATTCAGGTGAATAAGCTGGTACGCGAACCACTTGGATGCCGAGTTGTTTGGCTGCGTCCAAATCGACGCGGTCAAACCCAGCGCAGCGCATGGCGACCATCTTGACCCCATGTTCGGAAAGCGACTTAAGCACTTCAGCGGATAGATCGTCATTCACGAACGGGCAGACGACTTGCGAACCTTGCGCCATTTTGGCGGTTTTTGGTGTTAAAGCGAAATCATGGAAATGAAGATTGAAGCCAAATTGTTTATTGGCTTGGCGAAATGATACTTCGTCATACGATTTAGTGCTGAATAATGCGACATCTAACATAAAGAGCCTCTCAAAATAGATGTTGGAGGGAATTGCTCTTATTGAACCTCTAAATAGTAAAAAATTAAACCATCAATTTATTGTGGATTCATTCTTGACTCGTGAGCTTGAGAGCACAGGGTGATGTGGTAGAATCTGCGCAAATTCGACTAACAAGCAGCAGTCATGAGACATCTAAAAACTACCGTTCACCCTGATATTGAACACTTGGACGACAAAACTGTTTTTCAGCGCAAAGCGGCACGTGCGATTGTCGTCGAAGGTGAGAAAATCTTATTGCTCTACACCGAGCGTTACCATGACTACACCATTCCTGGTGGTGGCTTGGACGAAGGTGAAGATGTGATTGCTGGTATGGTCAGAGAGCTTCAGGAAGAAACGGGCGCGCGCAACATTCATAACATCAAGCCTTTTGGTATTTATGAAGAGTTTCGTCCTTGGTACAAAGACGATGCAGACGTGATGCACATGACGTCATACTGCTATAGCTGCAAAATTGATGCGCAGTTAGGCGAAACGGCGTATGAAGATTACGAAGTTAAAAACGGTATGAAGCCGGTTTGGGTCAACATCCATGATGCGATTGCTCACAACGAAAAAACCATCGCGGAAAGCCCGAAGAAAGGCATGAGCATCGAACGTGAAACGTATCTGCTGCACTTGATTGCCAAAGAAATGCTTTAACAAGCTGCGCATACCAAATACTAACAAACAACAAAGAAAAAGCCCTCGAGATACGTCGAGGGCTTTTTGATCTGTCGTTAATCCGTATTGGATTACGCGAGAGATTACATCGCAGCTTCGAAAATCGCGGTGATCTCTTCGTGCGTCGCTTGTTTAGGGTTAGTGAAACCGCAAGCATCTTTTAGTGCGTTGTCAGCAAGCGTTGGGATGTCTTCCGCCTTCGCACCTAGCTCTTGGATGCCTGCTGGGATGCCAACATCTTTCGCTAGTGACACGATAGCTTCGATCGCTGCGTCTGCACCTTGCTCTGGCGTCATACCTTCAACGTTCACTCCTAGTGCTTTTGCAACGTCACGTAGACGAGCAGGCACGACTTGCGCGTTGTAACGCTGCACGTGTGGTAGAAGAATTGCATTACACACACCGTGTGGTAGGTCGTAGAAACCACCTAATTGGTGTGCCATCGCGTGAACATAACCAAGTGATGCGTTGTTAAATGCCATACCCGCCATGAATTGCGCGTAAGCCATTTGTTCACGAGCTTCTAGGTTACCGCCGTCTTTTACTGCAGTACGTAGGTGAGCTTGAATCAGTTCGATCGCTTTAATTGCGACAGCGTCAGTAATCGGCGTTGCCGCAGTTGAAACGTACGCTTCCACCGCATGAGTCAGTGCATCCATACCCGTTGCGGCAGTCAAAGACGCTGGTTTCGCAAGCATTAGCTCAGGGTCGTTCACCGAGATTAGCGGAGTGGTGTGCTTATCTACGATTGCCATTTTGATATGACGTTCTTCATCAGTGATGATGCAGAAACGAGTCATTTCAGAGGCAGTACCTGCCGTGGTGTTGATAGAAACTAGAGGTAGCATTGGTTTAGCTGATTGGTCTACGCCTTCGTAATCACCGATTTTCCCGCCGTTTGCCGCAACTAAAGAAATGCCTTTTGCACAGTCGTGTGGTGAACCACCGCCCAAAGAGACAACGAAATCACAGTCATTCGCTTTCAGCAGCGCAAGGCCGTCATTAACGTTAGAAATCGTCGGGTTAGGTTGTGTGCCATCAAATACTACAGTTTCGACGTCACGTTCAGTCAAAAGGTCTTGGACTTTCTTAACGACACCGATTTGGTTAAGGATTTTATCGGTAACAATAAGACCTTTTTTAAAACCTTTTGACTGAATACTGTCTGCTGCGTCTTTAAGACAGCCTGCGCCCATCAAATTTACTGTAGGGATGAAAAATGCACTCGTCATTGTATTACTCCATTGTTATGTGTTTATTGGAAAGAGCTTATAAGTTTTTGGTTGCATATATTTTCACTGAGTATAGATGAACTCACTTAATCTCCTACTTCTTAATGAGTAGTTTGATGTGAAATTGTGATATGCATTCAATTGTATAATTTTACTGATAAAGTTATTTATTTTTAATGACTTAATGTGGGTTGCTTGTTCAGGTTTTTGGTTGGATGAGTTGCAGGCTGTTGATAGATGTAAAAATAAAAAACCCTTTAAACAGAAATTTAAAGGGCTTTTGTTGAATAAATATACAACTTTAGGCGAGGGAAATCAGTTTGCTCACGAGTTTTTCAATGCCAGAAGCTGCCTCTGAAATCGAATTGGCTAGCATATAAGCAGGTGTCGATAGCACTTTGTGTTCTTGGTCAAACACGATCTCGTCAACCGTACAGTCTACGTGTTCTCCTCCCATGGTGTTGAACGCGGCAGCAGTCGCAGCATCATTACCTATGGTACCTTTGACACCGTTTTCGTAGATCATCGGAATAATAACAGGTGCGATACACAAATAGCCCGCAGGTTTGTTGGTCTGAGCAAAAGCGCGACAAGCCGACGCTACGTGGGTATTGATGCTACATTCTGCGCCGTGGACAGCGAAATCAGTCAGATTTTTTGCTGCGCCAAAACCGCCCGGTAGTAGTAGGGCATCGAACTCGTCTGGGTTTAATTTGGCGACATCTTCAACGTTACCGCGTGCGATACGTGCCGCTTCTACTAACACATTACGCGTCTCGTCCATCTCTTCGCCGGTTTTGTGGTTAATGACGTGGAGCTGGTCGATATTTGGTGCAAAGCAGTGCCACGTCGCGCCTTGTTTTTCAATCGCATGCAACGCAAGAACGGCTTCATGAATCTCTGCTCCATCAAATACACCGGAACCACTGAGTATGACGGCTACTTTTTTCATTGTTCAGATTTCCTTTTGTCTTTAACGCTATCTAGGTTAGATGATTTTCAGCGTTTTCGACCTGAAGTGGATCTCATTCTTCCTCTTCGTCAACGAGCTTCAGCTCGTCTTCTTGCTGCGCTTCAATCTCGGTCTCTTCATCCTGAGCTGGATAGTGTTTTACTACAAATGGGGTGAGCATAACGCTGGATGGTAGAAAGTGTTTCATCGCAGACTCCAGTTTGGCTGGCTTAATACAACGGCTCAATGGTAGTGGTTCTAATCTGCGCCTGCTTGCTTAACATCATGATTTGGTGAAGAAAGTTGTTGGATTGCTATTCGTGGGCATTGGATCACAGATTCAGCGTGTCTTTGATCATGCTGTCCCAATAAGGGTTGTCCGCGCCTAAGCGTTCACTAATAAAATCAATAAACGTCCGCACTTTGACGGGCATGTGTTTACGCTCTGGGAATACCGCATAAACCGCATGCATTGGCAATTGATAGTCTTGCATCACTGGAATGAGATTCCCCTCTGCAATGTCTTTGGCGACGATGAATGTCGGTAACTGAGCGATACCAACGCCTTCGATGACGGCTCTTCGGATCGCTTCACTGTTGTTGACGGTTAGGCGTCCTTTGGGTACGACTCGGAACTCATTACCCATAGACTCAAACACCCATTCAGAGCCTCCGCGATAATAGGTGTATTGCAAACAGTTGTGATTGGATAGGTCGGAAGGTTTGCTCGGTAAACCGTGTTGATCCAGATAATTTGGCGAGGCACAAAGCACACTGCGACAGGGTGTCAGCCGTTTTGCTACGAGGTTAGACAAGGGCAGGTTGCCAATACGGATACCTAAATCGAAACCATCTTGGACTAAATCCACCATGCGATCTTCAAGTTGCAGGTCGATTTCCACATCAGGATAAAGCGCGAGAAACTCCGCAACTAAAGGTGCAACGTGCAATACACCAAATGACATCGGCGCCGTAAGCTTGAGCTTTCCGCGTGGGTTCCCCTGCAGCTCAGTAACCGCATCAATGCCTTGCTGCGCGAGATTAAGAGATTGCGAAACATACTCGTAGTAGCGTTTTCCTGCTTCAGTAAGGCTCAGTTTTCGAGTGGTGCGATTGAGTAGTCGAATTCCCAGTTCATCTTCCAATTGGTTGATGCGTTTGCTTACCGCCGACTTGGTAATATTGAGTTTGTTCGCCGCTGGTGAAAACCCACCGCATTCAACGACGGCAACAAAAACAGGAATAGATGAGAATGCGTGCATAGTTGAGTTTTAGTTTACAATTATTTTCTGTGTTCTTAGATTATCATCTAATAGAAAACAATCTACACTAGCAGGGCCAATTTGAGGAGAGAAAAATGAAGTACGATTGGATCTTATTTGACGCTGACGAGACCCTGTTCCACTTTGATGCATTTAAAGGGATGCAGCTAATGTTCTCTCGCAAAGGTGTTGATTTTACCCAGCAAGATTTTGAGCATTACCAGAATATTAATAAGCCGCTGTGGGTGGATTATCAAGACGGAAAAATCACTGCACACGAGTTGAAGCATACTCGTTTTCAAGAGTGGGCAGCTAAGCTCGAAACGACGACTCAAGAGCTGAACCGCGCCTTTTTAGAAGCGATGGCCGATATTTGTACCTTGTTACCGGGTGCGAAAGAGTTGATGGAAGCGCTGCAAGGCAAAGCCAAAATGGGCATCATTACTAATGGGTTTACCGAACTTCAGGCGATTCGTTTAGAGCGCACCGGCATGACCGAGTTTTTTGACCACGTAATTATCTCTGAAGAGGTGGGTGTTGCGAAACCGGACGCGGGTATTTTCAGCCACGCATTAGAAGTGATGGGTAATCCGTGTAAGAGCAAGATTCTGATGGTGGGTGATAATCCTCATTCCGACATCCTCGGCGGGATCAACTTTGGGATTGAGACTTGTTGGTTGAATACAAATAGCGCAGAGCAAGTACAGGGCATTGCGCCGAACTACACCGTAAACTCATTACATGAATTGAAAAACATCTTGGTAGCTTAAGGTTTTACAGAGATGAGTTATCGGGCGCTCTTGAGAAAGGGCGCCCGTTTTTTTGTTACTTAAGGACGTTCACCCTCAGCGATTCGGTGTTCGATTTCAGTCACGACCGCAGGTAGATCTGCAATGGTATCGATCAGGTAATGCGGTGCGCTTTTGCTGAGTTTTGCTCGGGCTTTTTCACGTGCGATTGACAGCGTTTTTTCACTCGCAGATTGGTACTCTTCGAACGTTAGTCCTGCTTCGTTGCCGGACAGCAACAAACCCACCGTCCACATGCCAGCGTTGTGACCTTCATCGATACCGGGTGCTGCGTCATCGACTTTAATACAGGCAGATACGTTAGTGACGCCCAATTCAATTACGTTTTTCAGTGCCATAAACGGGGCCGGGCGACCACCTTGAGGTAAATCATCAGTCGCGACCACGTAATCAGGCTTGTAGCCGTAATCGGCCGCCGCTGGGATAAGAACGTCCATTACTTCGCGAGGATAGCCAGAGCAAGATCCAATTTTGATGCCACGCTGCTTAAGCCCCTCTACAACCTCAATGGCGTTAAGAATTGGCGCAGCATGATCAGCCACTTTGGCTTTCTGCAACGGCATAAATGTGGCGTAAATACGGTCGATATCGTCACTATTCATTGCTCGACCAAACTGAGCTTGCCAACGTTTGGCGACGCTCGGTAAACGGCCCACGGCTTGGATGTGGTCCCATTTGCCTAGGCCCATTGGCTCACGCGCTTCATCGAGTGTGATGTCAAAGTCGTAACCACGTTTAAACGCTTCAACAAAAATACTGGTTGGCGCGAACGATCCGAAATCAACAATGGTGCCTGCCCAGTCAAAAATGACGGCTTGCAGCGGTGAAGGAGAAAGAGTCATCTGTTATCCCTTATAAGTAGTTGTATTCTTTACATGTGTCAGCAATGGCTTGTTCAAATATTGCCAGCGCTTGTTTTAGTTGTTGTCGAGTAATGATCAGCGGAGGGCTAAGCTGAATCACATTGCCCTGAGAGACTTTAAAGTTAAGGCCGTTGCTCAAGCATTGGTAGAGCACGGCTTCTGCTTCATCGTAGGCGCGTTGTTTGGACTTTCTATCAATGACCAACTCCACACCCCACAACAATCCGATTCCACGCACGTCGCCTATCAATGGGTACCGCTCTTTCATGCGTAGCAGTTCATCGCGCATGAATTTGCTGTCGTTTTTGGTTTTCTCTAGTAGATTTTCGTTCTCGATGGCTTCGATTGTCGCAAGTGCAGCCGAACAACCAATTGGGCTTTTTTCATGGGTGTAATGACCCATAGAGATTTGCTCTGCGGTGTTGTACTTGTCTTTGGTGACCATCGCGGCAATCGGTACTAATCCACCGCCTAAGCCTTTGCCAATACAAAGGATATCGGGTTCGATACCGTAAGCTTGGTGGGTAAACCATTCGCCACTGCGCCCCATACCGTTAGGAATGTCATCAATGATCAGCATGACATTATGCTTGTCGCAGATTTCTCGTATCCGTTTCCAGTAGGCTTTACTTGGTACTTGAACGTCGGTGTTACGTACGGCTTCTGCGATAAAAACGCCAACGCCACCTTCTTTTTCGATGACGTACTCAAGATAATCGGCATAGTGGACATCGCCACTCTCATTTGAGGAATCGTTATTGAATGGAAACGCGCCACGATAAGAAACCGCTGGTGGAATACGCTCTACACCGGCCATTAATGGTCCCATGCCTTGACGAAAACAGGCTTCACCTCCGACCGAAATGGCATCAAGTGATGCACCATGAAAAGAATCCCACAACGAGACCACTTTGTAGTTGCCAGTGATATGACGCGCAAGTTTGAGCGCCATACCTATCGCTGAGGTTCCACCAGGTGCAAACAACACTCGATTTAATTCGCCACCACAGATTTCTGTGAGTTTTTCTGCGCATTGAACCGCGATTTCATTGGTGAAACGACGAGGTGAAAAAGGCAGTTTGGCGATCTGCTCTTGCACTTTCTTAATGATATGTGGATGAGCATAGCCAAGCTGATGGACATTGTTTCCATGAAAGTCCATGTAGCGCTTACCAGAGGTATCTTGCAGGTAAATACCTTCTGCGCTTACGAGTGAGTCTAGGCACGGCGTGGACATTGCTTGATGTAGAAACACATCACTATCTCTTTTCAGCAGCGATTGGGTGTTTGGGTCTGCAATCGATTTGTTCCATTTGTCGCGTGCAGGCGTGGTATTGATATCGCCTTCGCTACGAAAGTGGGTCGGTTGTACGTTGTTATCCATGGTTACGCTGCCGTCACGTTATCGTCCCAGTACATAGACTTGCTTACCGCTTGGATTAAGCGTTGGATGTCTTCTGGGTAGACTTCGCCAATATTGCCGATACGGAAACAGTCGGCGTTAGAGACTTTGCCCGGATAAATCACAAATCCATGTTCTTTGAGCTGAGCGTAGAATCGTTTGAATTCATAAGCGTTACTTGTTGGGGAATAGAAAGAGGTGATGATCGGCGAGTGAAGTTCATCGCTCAGCAGTGTCTTGAAGCCAAGTTTGCGCATGCCTTCGACTAACGCTTGCTGGTTTGTTTGGTAGCGCTGATGTCTGGCGTCGATACCGCCTTCTTGCTCAAGTTCGAGCAGCGCTTGGTAAAATGCGCGCACGGTATGAGTCGGTGAGGTAAAGCGCCACTTGCCGTGGTTGGCCTCCATGCAGTGCCATTGGTCATACAAATCTAGGCTTAGTGAACGCGCGCGGCCTTTGCATTTTTCGAGTTCATCTTGTTTTGCAATTACAAAGCCAAAGCCAGGTACGCCTTGAATACACTTGTTGGCAGAGCTGATCATAAAGTCGATGCCAAGCTCGCCGATGTCCATTGGAATGCCACCAAAGCTCGACATCGCGTCGAGAATCACGGTTTTGTTGTGTTGCTTTGCCAATGCTGCAATCCTTTCAATCGGGTTTAGCATGCCGGTGGTGGTTTCACAGTGGACTATCGCGACGTGAGTGATCGCGGTATCCGATGCCAATGCCGTTTCTACCTCGTTCAAGTGTGGCTGTGATGTTT
Source organism: Vibrio hepatarius (assembly GCF_011806575.1). Classification (GTDB taxonomy): domain Bacteria; phylum Pseudomonadota; class Gammaproteobacteria; order Enterobacterales; family Vibrionaceae; genus Vibrio; species Vibrio hepatarius_A. Next base: position 22,850 of record NZ_JAATOO010000011.1, on the reverse strand, counting down.
CGCCAGGAGAAACGACATGGAATGGGATATTTAGGTAGTCGGCAATCTGAGCAATACGAGCGCCGTAAGCGCCATTGTCGACCACGAGTAGCTTTCCATTGTTATCAATTATGCTACCGATGGTGGCTTCTACAGATGCAGTGCCGCTACCTTGCATGAGCACACTGGTGTATCCATCTTGCTGAGTCGCCAGTTTAACCAGCTTGTTGCGAATTACTTCGACCACGTCTTTGTTGTATTCGTCATCCCAAGTACACCAATCTTTAAGCATAGCTTCGCGTACCGTTTCCGATGTTGATAGTGGTCCAGGGGTCAGCAATAAGTATTCGTTCTTCATGACAATATCCGTTTTGTTTTTTTGGTGTATACCAGAATTTATTGGTACTTTATCAGCAGCAAAAAATCGGAGTAAATAGCTCGCAGGCGGATTTCATAAAACTTTAATATCAAACCAGCAGGAAAATTTATCGAAAATCGATTTGGTCTTTGTTTCGCACAACTGCCATTTTTTGTTCATGCTTTTGTCACAAACAGATTTTAGGGTGGATATCATCAACTGGTACAGACCACATTGTTAGTGCGAAGCGTTAAACAAGTGGTCTTCAAACGAAACAGTCTAAATTGGAGAAGATGATGAAAAACCGTTTGATGAAAGGATCGCTAGCTGCACTGGTTTCACTGCTGGCAACAAATGCGTTCGCAGCACAGGAAGTGACGGTTTACACCGCTTTCGAAACTGACATTCTGGCCAAGTACAAATCGGCGTTTGAAAAAGAAAATCCAGACGTAACGATCAAGTGGGTACGTGATTCAACAGGCATCATGACCGCAAAACTGCTGGCAGAGAAAAACAACCCTCGTGCAGAAGTCGTTTGGGGTTTGGCTGGTTCTTCGATGGCGTTACTAAAAGAAGAAGGTATTCTTAAACCTTACACGCCAAAAGGTGTAAATGAGCTTAATGCTAGCCTGAATGACCCTCAGTCGAACCAAGCGTGGTTTGGCAACGATGCGTTCTTTAATGCGGTGTGTTTCAACGAAGTGGTGGCTAAGCAATTAAACTTGCCAAAACCAATGAGCTGGGAAGATTTAACCAAGCCAGTTTACAAAGGTCATATCGCGATGCCAAACCCTGCATCATCAGGTACGGGTTACATGCAGGTTTCTGCATGGCTGCAAAATATGGGTGAAGACAAAGCTTGGGATTACATGAAAAAGCTCGATAACAATATCGCACATTACACCCACTCTGGTTCTAAGCCATGTGTTCAAGCGGGGATGGGTGAAGTCGCAATTGGTATCTCTATGGCAAGCCGTGGTGCGAAGTTGAAGACTCAGGGCGCGCCTTTGGATGTGATTACGCCAAAAGGTATTGGCTGGGAATCAGAAGCGGTTGGTCTGGTAAAAGAGTCTGATGCGGCTAAACGCGTGGTCGATTGGTCAATTTCGAAAGCGGCGAACGAGCTGTACGTAGAAATGTACCCAGTTGTTGCTCACAAAGACGTAAAAGCGACAGTATCGAACTTCCCGAACGTACAAGCTAATATGGCGAAGATGGATTTTGCGCAAATGGGTAGTAAGCGCGCCGATATTTTAGCGATTTGGTCAGAGAAGTTTGACGCGAAATCTGAACCTAAATCGTAATCAGTTTAATCAGATAAAGACAAATAATCAAAGGAGAGCCTGTGCTCTCCTTTTTGCATTCTGTATTAAAGCAAGGCACATTAGTGTTCGGTTAAATAGGGAACATTATGAAGATTAAAATAATCAGCGCAGAAGAAACGCTGCCGATACGATTTGTTGTGCTGTGGCCAAGTAAAAGCGAAGAGTTTTGCCGTGTTGAAGAAGACGAACAAGGGCTGCATTATGGGGCATATGACGGCGACAAATTAGTTTGTGTTGCATCGATATTTATTGAAAACGGTAGTGCGCGGTTAAGAAAGTTCGCGACCTTGCATGAATATCAAGGTAAAGGTATCGGCAGTCAGGTTTTGCAAAGAATCATCAGCGATTTACAAGCGAAGCAGGTCCGTCAGTTGTGGTGTGATGCACGCGAAACGGCGGCTGGTTTGTATCAACGTTTTGCCATGAATAAATGTGGTGAGCGATTCTATAAAGGGGACGTCCCTTATTTCAGAATGTCGGTTGAATGGCACGACTAGCGATAACGGCTTAGCATCTAACGAGTTTTCTCTCCATACGGTTTCCGGTTTCATCTTGCTGTCATCTTTCGTCTATAAATTTGTCATTCGACTGCAATAAAGCAGATTTAAGGTTGGTATATACCATTTGGAGAGTGTGTTATGTCAACTAACCAACCTTACCTACAAATTGATAATGTGGTGAAGCAATTTGGACAGTTCACCGCGTTAAAGCAAATCTCACTGGCGATCGAAAAAGGTGAATTTGTTTGCTTTCTTGGCCCTTCAGGTTGCGGTAAAACCACATTGCTAAGAGCAATCGCAGGCCTAGATTTACCAACTTCTGGTGCAATTCAACAAGACGGCCAAGATACCACGTTCCTGCCACCTGAAAAGCGAGACTTCGGCATTGTCTTTCAGTCTTACGCTCTGTTTCCCAATCTGACCGTTCAAGAGAACATCGCTATTGGTTTGAAAAACCAAGGGATGTCGACCAAAGACGCGTTAGAAAAAGTGGACTACTGGCTTGAGATGATAGGTTTGCCAACCTCTGCGCATAAGTTTCCTAATCAACTCTCTGGTGGCCAGCAACAGCGCGTTGCTTTAGCTCGCGCACTGGCATTATCGCCAGGGTTACTGCTTCTTGATGAGCCTTTGTCTGCACTCGATGCAAAAGTGCGCGTTCATCTGCGTGATGAAATCTGTAAGCTGCAACGCAAACTGGGTATCACGACGATTATGGTCACACACGACCAAGATGAAGCGTTGACCATGGCGGATCGCATCGTGGTCATGAACCACGGTGTGATTGAGCAGGTCGGCACGCCGCAAGAGATCTATCAGCGTCCAGCGACGCGTTTTGTTGCGGGATTTGTTGGCAAAATGAACTTTATCGACGCCTCTTTAGCTACCGATACCAGCCTGCGTGTAGCGGAGTCTTTGTTGCCATTGCCTGAGGTAAATAATTACGACTTGTCGCGCGGCGACCGTTTTACTCTTGCGGTTCGCCCTGAAGGGGTCCGAATTGTTCAAAGTGCCACAGATGCTTTGCCTGTGCGTATCAAGTCATGCGAGTTTTTGGGGGCGTTTTATCGTGTTGAGTGCGAACTACAAGACGATAAACATGCAACGCCAATTTACGCTGATATAACAGGCGAGGCGGTGCAGCTACTTAATTTAACAGTCGGCGAGTTGCGATACGTGAAGTTTGCACAGCAAGGGAACTTGGCTTATCCAGCGACTACCCCTTCTGAGTTAAAAAAAAACGCCGCGTAGTTCCTCTTCCTGGAGTTTTCTACTATGAGTAACCCAACGATGAAAGTTTCGAACTCGTCACTAGGCGCAACTGGGTGGGTAAGTCGTTTGAGCCGTGACAATGTAGTGTTGTTTGCGCTCTTGACTCTACTGTCTGTATTGATGGTGCTGTTTATCGTTATGCCGCTATGGGCAATGATGGTAAAAAGTGTGCAAAACAGTGCTGGGGACTTTGTTGGTTTGGCAAATTTTGCCAACTATTTTTCACAAGCTGCGCTTTGGCAATCACTTGGTAATACGTTCAAAATCGGGCTTTTAGTGACCGTTGTCGTCGGTGTGTTGTCATTTGGCTATGCATACGCATTGACCCGCTCTGACATGCCTTTCAAAGGCCTATTTCACGTATTGGGGACCGCACCAATTTTAGCTCCGTCTCTGCTTCCGGCCATCAGTCTGATTTTCTTGTTTGGTAATCAGGGGAATGCAAAAGAACTCTTAGCTGGGCACTCAATTTACGGTTTAATTGGTATTTCTCTTGGTCTGATATTCTGGACGTTTCCACACGCGTTGATGATCATGACGACCTCTCTGCGCACATCGGATGCGAGATTGTATGAAGCTGCGCGTGCGCTAAAAACTTCTCCGTTCAAAACCTTTTTTATCGTCACATTACCTGCCGCTAAGTATGGTCTTATCAGCACTTTGATTGTGGTATTCACGCTGGTGGTGTGTGACTTTGGTGTGCCAAAAGTGATCGGTGGTAGCTACAACGTTCTGGCCACGGATATCTTTAAGCAAGTTGTCGGGCAGCAGAATTTTTCGATGGGGGCTGTCACCAGTATCGTATTGTTGATTCCAGCGTTGTTTGCTTTTACCGCAGACCGCTGGGTGCAGAGAAAACAAAAAAGCCTGTTCGATACTCGTTCAGTGCCTTACAAGCCCGAGCCGAATCCAGTGCGTGATGGTGTGTGTTTGGTCTATTGCACGTTGATTTCTTGTGCGGTGGTTGCTGTGTTAGGAATGGCGGTATACGGCTCGCTAGTCACTTTCTGGCCGTGGAATACAGCATTGACCCTCAACAACTATAACTTTGCGGAAATGAGTACTTACGGCTGGAGCCCGTACTTTAACTCTCTATCACTCGCGACATGGACGGCGATTATAGGAACCACGATCATTTTTGTTGGTGCGTATTGCATTGAAAAAGGGCGTGCATTTTCTCCTGTTCGACAAGTGATGCAGATGCTGAGTGTAATGCCGATGGCGGTACCCGGTATGGTGTTAGGCCTAGGTTATATCTTTTACTTCAATGATGTGAATAACCCGTTGAATGTACTTTATGGCACGATGGCTTTTCTTGTCGCTAACACAGTGGTGCATTATTACACCGTTGGCCACATGACAGCACTGACAGCATTAAAGCAGATTCCTGCTGAAATAGAGGCGACGGCTGCGTCAGTGAAACTTCCGCAGTACAAGCTGTTTTTAAAAGTAACGCTGCCGGTTTGTATGCCAGCGATTCTAGATATCGCTAGCTACCTGTTTATTAATGCATTAACCACCACTTCTGCGGTAGTATTTATCTATTCGACAGACACCATTCCTGCTTCGGTATCGGTTTTGAATATGGACGATGCAGGGCAAACGGGGTCAGCGGCGGCAATGGCAGTCATGATTATGCTGTCGGCTGCAGTAGCGAAGTTGCTTCACATGACGCTGGGCAAATGGTTAGAGAATCGAACACAAGCGTGGCGTAACAGATAAGGACAATAAGTGCAGTACGTTAAAATTAAAGACTCCATTGTCGAACAAATTGAATCGGGTTTGTTGTCTCCAAGACAGAAACTACCAGCAGAAAGAAAGTTGGCAGAATCATTTGATACCACACGTGTAACTTTGCGTGAAGCGTTGTCCCTGTTGGAAGCAGAAGGGCGAATTTATCGAGAAGACAGGAGAGGTTGGTTTATTTCTCCTGAGCCTTTGAAATACGATCCCACTCAGACACTGAACTTTCCCAATATGGCGCTGGCGCAAAATCGAGTGCCTAAAACGCAAGTGGTCGCGGCGAAAGGGATTCTAGCTAACAAGCAAGCTGCAAGTTTACTGAATCTTCAGCCTTTCTCTGATGTATATCGTGTCGACCGAGTGAGGTTCTTGGAAGAGCGTCCAGTTGTTTATGTCACCAACTATATCCGCCCAGAGTTGTTTCCTAACTTGTTAGATTTCGACCTCTCAAATTCGCTCACCGACATTTATCGTGAGCATTTTGGCGTGGTTTACCAGAAAACGCGTTACCGGATTTCTACCAGCACGCTTTTAGGTGAAACAGCCCAAGCGCTAAGAGCCACGTCAGGGACGCCTGCAATGGTGGTCGAACGCATCAACTATGACCAAAATGGAGAGTTGATCGACTGCGATATCGAGTATTGGCGTCATGATGCGATCAGTATTGAGTCTCTCGCAGAGCTTCAACGTTAACCCTTTCAGCAATAGGACCGAGGCTTCCACAAGGAAGCCTTTTTTATAAGGATTTGATATGTCGCTCTTGGCGATCATTTTGGTGGTGGTTTCTGCTTTTCTGCATGCTGGCTGGAATCTTCTTAGTAAAAGTAATACTGCGTCTGGACCTGCATTTTTCCTATCGAGTGCTACTGCAGCGGCTTTGCTGCTATCACCGTTTCTCATTTGGTACTTCAATATCGTCGGTCTAGCGGCGATGCCAACTCAGTTTTGGTATTTACTTGTCATCAGTGGCGTTGCTCAGATGATCTACTTATTGGGACTGGGATTTGCGTATAAACAAGCCGATATTGGCGTGGTTTATCCCATTGCTCGTGCGCTACCTGTTTTAATGGTCGGCGTAGCAACCGTCTTGTTGGGTTACTCGCTGACGGTTTTTACTTGGTTCGGCTTTTTACTGATCACCATTGGCTGTCTGTTTGTCCCTTTGGAGTCTTTTAGTCAACTGAACGTTCGTAACTATGTGCATCTTGGCGTGGTCTGGGCGGTGATCGCGGCGATAGGAACCGCAGGCTACTCTGTAGTCGACAAAGAGGCATTATTGGTACTCGACCAGACGTTTCATTCTCAAGTCAGTGATGTTAGCAGCGCGATTTTCTATCTAGGACTTCAGTTCTGGTCGATATCACTTTGTTTTGTCATTTATCTGACTCTGAGCAAATCTTGGGTTGATATCGTTGAAGCGTGGCAAATCCGTCGCTCAGCAACGATTGCTGGGATTATGATGTCGACGACCTATGGACTGGTTTTGCTGGCAATGACGATGACTGAAAATGTTAGCTACGTTGTAGCACTACGCCAATTGAGCATAGTGATCGGCATGGTTTTGGGCGTCGTCTTTTTGTCTGAAAGATTACTGCTTACCCGGGTGTTTGGTTCAGTGATGATACTACTTGGTTTGGTATTGGTAGCATTGCGATAGATAAGTCCACCGTTTTTCGTGCTTAATATCCGATACTGCTGGTATTTATATGATATTTAGTGTGTATCTTATAACCAATTACTCTATTAGATGCGAACGGTTATCTTTCTTAATTCTAGAATCAAAGCAACAACTGAATGAAATAATGCACATTATTTCTTAAGCATAATGTAGACCAAAAGTGGATAGTTTATAGAGATTTAGCTCTTATTTGGCTAGTTCAAAAAAGCTGACGAATAGGTGCAATTTATTCGAATCCATTACGGTCCAATGTTACGTACCATTTAGAAATAGAAAGTTGAGCGGGATTCAGTTCAACTATTGGTAAGGAAGGAGCAAGTTATGATTAAGGTACTATCTTTAGTTGGTTTAGTTCTCGTTAGTACAGCTTCATTTGCTGCGGGGTTATCCGGTTCTTATGAAACACGTATAACTACTAGTAGTATGGCGGGAGAACCAGTTGCAAGTAAAGAAGCAGCATATGCTGCTGGTAAAATGATGCTTCAAGATGTGAATGCACAATCTCCTCGCGAATTACGTCAAAGTGCATCTCTAAACAGCAATGACCTTGTCGACAAAAGATCTGTAGAGTTGCTTGATTCACAGATTACAATCAAAGAAGTAATGACAAGTAACGGTGATATCGCCTATCAACCTGTTATGAACGTAAAATATACCTATCGTTTCAGAGAACGTGAATAGTTACTCGAACGATGTTTAATGCGTTGCTAATACAAAAGCCCCAAGCATTTTTGCTTGGGGCTTTTTACTATCTAAATCTGTTTCTCGTAATTAGCTTTTTGCTTCAATCAGCTCAGCTTCGGTCGTTTGTTTTGCAGACTCCAGCATCTTGCGAATGACGAACGATGAGGCAAATGCGATCACAACCATAACGACAGCAAGAACAGTCAATAACTGGAAGTAGTCGCCGTACACATTCTTGACGATGTCTTGAGTGATTTCCTGGCCTTTCTCAAGCGCAATAGACGTAGAGAATACCGCACCTACGATACCACTAAGAGCCATAGCAACAGAGAAGAGTGAAACTGAGAACCCTTCAATATGTTTTGGCGCGACAGATAGGATAAATGCCACCACTAGGCTACCAACGATCACTTCTGCAAATGCTTGGAAGAAGTGAATCGCTAGGAAGATTTCAGGGCGGATCACAACATCTGTTCCAATGTTTGTTACTGCCATAGTGAGAATACCAAATGCAATCGCAGTTAGAATAAAGGCGAAGCCAATCTTAGTTGCTGTAGAGAAGTTAATGCCTTTCTTTTCCAATGAAGAGAATGTCATCGCTAAGACAGGGCCAGCGACAATACACCAAAGTGGGTTCATCGCCATTGACGCCTCTGGTGCGATAGGGATCAGGTTAAACAAGTCACCACGCATGGTATTGATGGTTACCATTGTCATTGATGTCATCATCTGACCGTAGTACACAAAAAAGCACGTGGTCAGCACCGTCATGATCAAAATCGTCCCCATTTTGAGTGCATCGGATTTACCCGATTTAAACATCAAACTGATGAAGTACAGAATCGCGGCTGCGCCAATCGCGTAGACAATGTTTTGTCCGATGGTCATGTTAGAGAACATGAAAAATACCAGACCAACCATTGCGACAGAAAGTGACAAAAATGCAGCCCAGTTTTTAATGCTGACCGGTTTTTGGTCAATATCTGCACCTACACCCACCAGTCGCTTGTTAAAGATAACGAGAGTGATGAACGCCAGACCCGCCATAGCAGCAGAGAGCATGAAGCTGCCATGGAATCCGATCACTAACACAAACATTGGGAACAAGTACTGACCCAGCAGTGCGCCTACGTTGTTTACAGAGTAATTCACAGGGTAGCCATTCTCGAAGTCTTCTTCAGAAGCAAAGGTACGTTTGTAAAGACTTGGGTATGAAGGAGACATTAAACCACGAGCGTAACTCGCGAGTGCGATACCAACCAAGCTTAATGGAACGTTAGTCGTTGATGCACCAAGCACAAGCAGGGTATATCCAGTTGCGAATGTACCGTACGCGATGGTCAGTGAGCGATAAGCACCCAAAAACTTGTCGGTAATAAAGCCACCTGCGATCGCGAAAAGTGGTCCTATTGATGAAAATGCGCCGACAACCATCATGGTATCGGCCTCGCTATACCCTAAATCTTCTAAGAAGAAACGAGTCAAAATAACCATCACACCATAGAATGATAAGCCAAACATCGCTTGGCAGAACATCATGGATTTGTTGAGTTTATTCCACATAACAGCCTCTCATTTGGTTTTAAATTGGGATTAAAAACCAATTAATTGTTAATTTTTAGTATGTAATAATTTGAAACAATTATCGCAGATAACCGGTTTTATGCACGATTTTTTATTAAATTCGGATAAACTTTTGTAATGGAATTGATCCAAAACGATTGCGTAGCACATTAAAGACCACTTTTGCTTGTATGTGTGATCACGCAATAACTCACTGGTTGAATATCCGCGTTAGAAATTCTTACGCAAACCGTTAGATATGCTCGCTATGGTAAGGAGAGCAAGTTGGCTAAAGTGAATAAAACGTTCACTGAGAGCATTATTATGAAATCTCAACCTTCCTACTGGTTTAAACAAGCATTAGAAACTGAAGTATCCTCGCAGTCGCTTCCACTAAAAGGGCAAATCGATGACGCTGATATTGCAGTTGTCGGCGGCGGTTATACTGGATTGTGGAGTGCAATCCTCATAAAGCAACAAGCGCCTGAAAAGAAAGTCGTAATCTTAGAGAAAGGCTTATGTGGCAGCGGCGCATCGGGTGCGAATGGTGGTTGTATGCTGACTTGGTCAACTAAGTTTCCAACCTTAAAGCGCCTGTTTGGCGAACAACAAGCAGCGTGGTTAGTTCAACAATCTGAGCAAGCCATTTACGAAATTGATGAGTTTTGTCGTGATAAGCGGATAGACGCCGAGCTTTGCCTTAATGGCACTTACTACACGGCCACCAATTGGGCACAGCAAGGCACTATGGCGCCAGTCATTAGTGAACTTAAAAAGCACAACATCAACAGTTGGTCTAAATGCCGTGATCAAGACATTGCTGAACTAGCGGGTTCACAACAGCATGTTGAAGGGTACTTTTCTCCTGCAGCTGCTAGTGTTCAGCCCGCGCTGCTAGCTCGTGGACTTAGACGTGTTGCTTTAGATCTAGGTGTAGAAATCTATGAACATACCCCGATGACAAAGTTGGACTTCGGTCAGCCCGCTACCGTTCATACTCCACTTGGCAAAGTGATCGCAAAGAAAGTAGTGCTCGCACTGAATGCGTGGATGGTTGAACATTTTAAACAGTTTAAACGCAGTATTGTGGTTGTTTCGTCGGATATGGTCATCACTAAGCCCATCCCTGAGTTGCTCAAAAAGCATGGTCCGAAACAAGGTGCGACAGTAGTGGATTCAAGAATTTTTGTTCATTACTACCGCGATACTAAGGACGGGCGCATCATGTTAGGCAAAGGTGGAAACCACTTTTCGTTTGGGAATAAAGTTGATCCGATGTTTAACCGTCAAACACGTTACCTGGACTTACTCAGTCAATCGTTTCAAAAACTCTTTCCTCAACTGAAAGTCGGTGAGTTTGCATACAGCTGGACGGGTGGTTCTGATCGCTCGACGACTGGCTTGCCATTCTTCGGTAACCTACAAGAGCAAAAAAATATAGTGTATGGCTTTGGCTATTCGGGCAATGGCGTGGCGCAAACCCGTATCGGTGGCAAAATTCTCTCTTCGATGGCATTGGATTTAGATAATGAGTGGACGCAATGTGGATTGGCAAAAGGGCCTCTAGGTACATTCCCGCCAGAGCCATTTAGGTGGATGGGGGCGATGTTGGTACGCAATGCAGTCCGTCGTAAAGAAGCGGCAGAAGATCGCGAAGAGCCGCCTTTAATACTGGATAAATGGTTGGCGAAACTAGCCGGTGCCGCGGGCAAAGCCGACAAAATGTAGCACTATCATATTTGTGTAATACAGGCAGGGCAAATTTAACATTTTAACTGTGCCCTTATATGAGATTCTTACCTCCACTCAATGCGTTGCGCGCATTCGAATCCGCCGCGCGTCACCAAAGCTTAACGAAAGCCGCTGAAGAGCTGAATGTTACCAGAGCCGCGGTTAGCCAGCAGGTAAAGCTGCTTGAAGGCTACCTCAGTGCTGTATTGTTTGAACGCACTGGCGCTAAACTCTCGCTAACGGAAGACGCCAAATATTACCTGCCGCTACTTACCCATACTTTTTTCTGTTTGTCGGCGGGGACCAAGCAGCTGTTTGAACGAGATAGACGTGACACGGTCAGCCTGAATATCGCACAGAGTTTTTGTGCTCAGTGGTTGATACCAAAATTAGCAGACTTTCGCCGTCATCACCCTGATATTGATTTAAAGATCTCTACCACCTCAAGCGCGTTTCCAAATGGCAGTATGGCCACGGACATTGAAATTGTGAATGGTATTGGCCACCCACTCCCACACAATGCAGAGCGTCTTGTGGACGAGTCTTGGTTGGTGGTCGCGAAACCAGATTATTTGAATGTGGATCACATAACGTTAGAGGATATTGTTGCGGCGGGAAAAATTGCCACAACGGGTTATAGCCAAGGTTGGGAGCAATGGTTTGCAGCACAAGGTTACATAGGACGGTTTAACAAGCCATGCTTACAGCTTGACCATTCACTACTGGCAATTGATGCGGCAATACAGGGCTTAGGTCTATTGCTGGTAAAAGATATTTTGGTTCAGAAACACTTAACTAAAGGCAGCCTTACACAGCTATGGCAACAAAAAGTGCCCACAGAAGGAGGGCACTATTTAATTAACCATCAGCCGCATAAAGCGAGTGCGGTATGCTTTGTTAAGTGGCTACAGCGACAACTGACATCGCAAAAATGACTTATTCACACGGCGGCGCCATGTGGATTACCGCTAGACCACCTAATGATGTCTCGCGATATTTTTTGTTCATATCTTTGCCTGTTTGATACATGGTTTCGATGACTTTGTCAAGTGAGATCAAGCACTTGCTGGTGCGTTTTAACGCCATGCGTGATGCGTTGATCGCTTTCATTGCGCCCATCGCATTACGTTCGATACAAGGCACTTGTACCAAGCCACCAATTGGGTCACAGGTCATGCCTAGCGAGTGTTCCATTGCAATTTCAGCAGCGATACAGATTTGCTCGTTGCTGCCGCCGCGCAGTGCGGTTAAACCTGCTGCCGCCATTGATGAGGACACGCCAATCTCACCCTGGCATCCCACTTCAGCACCCGAGATAGACGCGTTGGTTTTGTAGAGAATCCCGATAGCGCCTGCAACAGCGAGGAAGTCCTTGATCTGTTTTAAATCCAGCTCTTTGATGAAACGGTGGTAGTACATTAGCACTGCTGGTATAACGCCCGCTGCACCGTTGGTTGGAGAGGTCACTACTTGTCCGCCTGCCGCATTTTCTTCGCTGACAGAAAACGCAAATAGGTTAATCCAGTCCATGATTTCCATCGGGTCATTTTCTATCGCAGCGTTAGCCTCAAGCTTTTTCAATAGGTTAGGAGCACGTCGCGTAACGTTTAATCCGCCTTCAAGAATGCCTTCGGTTTCAAAGCCACGCTGCATACAAAGTGACATGACTTTCCAAATCTGCTCAGCTTTACGGTCGATTTCATCTTGGTTTTTAAAGCTCAGTTCGTTTTGTAGAATCATTCCGCCTAAGCTGTAGCCGTGCTTCTCCGCAACAGCGAGCATTTCATCTGCGCTTTTGAATGGGAAAGGGACGCTGACAGGTTCTTCTTCACTGCCGTGTTCAAGTTCTTTTGCTGTCGCAATAAAGCCGCCGCCAATCGAGTAATATGTCTCTTTAGCCAGTTCTTCGCCTGAAGCATCGAACGCGGTAATTTGCATTCCGTTTTCGTGCAAAGGTAGGTTTTCACTGTGGAAAAGCAAATCTGTGGAATACGAAAACTCAATGTCATGCCCGCATGGCAGAGTGAGCCCTTGACCATCTAGTACGTCTTGCAGTGCTTGCTTGGCGCTGGTCATTTTGATCGTATCAGGTTTGTTTCCCATCAAGCCCAGAATGACGGCGCGATCTGTGTGGTGGCCTTTACCCGTCAAAGATAAAGAACCATACAAATCAATTTGAACGCGCGTAACTTGGCTCATGGCTGGAGCAAGTTGTTGAGTAAAATGATACCCTGCAATCATAGGGCCATTGGTGTGTGAGCTGGAAGGACCGACTCCCACTTTGAAAATATCAAAGATTGACAGCATTGACTTCTTTCCTACGTTATCGACATGCGTAATGGCCCGTTGGTCAGGCTCTCTTAATTATAGTTAACATACTGTTAACTCATTTAAGCTACAGACAAAAGTTGATTTTGTACAGCTATCTTTGAATAGGAGTTCGTAATTGAGAAGTGGTAATAAAGAGTGTATTCGCGATGTCATTCTGGTTCTTGGCAAAAGATTACAAAACAACGCATTGACAGCGGAAGGGCGTTCACGAGTGGAAGCGTTACCAGCATTCCTCGCACGTTTTAACCCAGCAACTAGTGTTTTGGTGTTTTGTGGTGGCGTGACCAAAGGGCAAACGCTCTCTGAAGCCTCGGCGATGTATCAGTACTACCAACAGCTCAATACCCACTCTTCTCAGTCATCTTATAAAACACTGCTTGAAGATCAGTCACTAAATACAATTGAAAACATCCACAATGCCGCGCAAAAATTGACTTCCAGTGGTTTATTGCAGCAAGGGCAGCGAGTCAATGCGGTATTTGTCAGTAATGACTACCACTTACAACGCATCTTTCAAATCCAAGAATTAATGGACGAACAAGGTTTGCTGCGAGTGTTGCTGGAGAAGTGCCAACAAGCGGGGCTACATGTCTCAATTTCGACTGACGTTCAACACCACTGCAGCGTGCCTTATCCGCACGCTAACCAAGCAGGGCAGATATTTCTCGCACTCGATGAGTTGACTGTCTTTCGGGTTTTCTTGGAGGGGGTAGTAAGGGGCGTTTACTTCCCTATTCAACGAGGGCTTTTACACCAAGTGACTCAAACCGCTCAGCGGACAATGTCTGTATTGACTGCGCTTGTTCAAGAACCTAAGTTAGTCAAACGAATAGAAGTGCTAAAAAAGGTGATAGAGAGCGTTGATGAGACGTGTTCGCAGCAAAGTGTCGCAGGGTATTTAGCACAGTTTCACGACGAGTTGACCACTTTGAATCGTCAATTGGATCCAGAAGTGGTCACTCAAGCACACTAATTACTGCTTAGGATTGCCTTCTTCATCGTGGTTATTGCGGTAGTATTCCCACTGTTCGGTGCGGTCTTCATCTGAGAATACGCAGTAGGTCACACGCATCTCGTTTTCATTCACCGTTTCCAATTCACCACCTTGCTGAACACAGTATACAGAGGCTGGATTTGCAATCGACTGGTAGTCTTTTACTTCGTATTCATCCGGTTCACTTGAACATCCCGCCAACAACACCACGCCAGCAATTGCGCAGAAAATAGGTGTTCTTTTCATTATTATTTCTCCGTTAAGGGTCAAACACTTAATTGCAGTATAGGGGAGAGTGAATAAGTTTTGTTTGGTGCTTGTCAAAAGCGTTAGCTAAAGCAGAAATTAAAAATGAGATTAGTGCGTTTTAGTACGATTTGTATTAGCTGCTCAAGTTTATAAAAACCGAGCAGCTGATTATATGGAGAGCAAAGCTAATTAAGCTGGCATCACTTTGTTTCGGCCAAGGTTTTTAGCCTCGTAAAGCATGTCGTCTGCTCGCTCAATGAGAGCTTCTGGGCCTTCTCCTGGGTGAAGCTCTGCAACACCGAAAGAGGCAGTAATGTTCGCGACCTGTTTGCCGGTGCGGCGGTCTTTGATGGCCAGTTTCTCAATCGATCGGCGTAGGTTTTCAGCGAAGTGGCAGGCAACCTGTAGCGGCTTGTTTGGTACGATAAGCGCAAATTCTTCACCACCAAAGCGATAAGCATGGATACCGTCTCGGGAACTGAGTTGTAAACGTCTTGCGATGCCTTTAATAACTGAATCACCAAACAAATGTCCGTAATTGTCATTAAAGCTCTTAAAGTTATCAACGTCGGTTAACACTAAGCTCAAGCTGCTGCCAGCGTTACATAAAGTGCGAAGGTCTGCATCGAACGACTGACGGTTGTATAAGCTCGTCAGGTTATCGAACAGGGCATCTTTCTGCACGTCCGCGAGTTGCTGCTTCAGCCGCTGAATCTCTTCACTGGCATTCTCTAGTTGGTTGTTGAGGAACTTAGTGGAGTGACGGATCTCTTTAGATTCATCGACTAGCTGCCTAACGACCTTCATCACTGCTTCAAGCGACATGTTTTCGTCTTCGACTTTTTCAATATCTTTGAAGCTTTTGTCGATCATTTCTGAGAATTGCGAAGTGTCAACTAAAGTGTCTGCCATTGTGGACGCGACTTGACCAACCAAAAGCTCGATATTTGAGCGCAAATCTTTGATGTTGGTATCTGCTCGTTTTGCTACGTAATTGCTGTAAAGTTGAGCACCGGCTGCAGGTGGACATACGCCATACAAGTCGAGCACTTCGTCAAGGTCTCGAGTCAGTTGAGGAATGGCATTATCGACATAGGTATACCACAAAGCATAGTTAGCCGGGGTCGCTGCTACGTGGTGCTTCATCATAAGAGGAACCGCTTTTTTCAAGTTAGCAGTCGATCTCTTGTAATCATCATCGGTCATTCTGAATAAGAGTTAAGTTAGAAGTGTAATCGCAATAAGGTTAGCCGATTTAGCAACTAGTTGCTTGATTTGATATCAATAAAATAGACGCTAACGATGTTATTTATCAGAGCTAAAACTCAAAAGTGAGACATTCTACCGAGTAGAGTTTAAACCGCTAGCAACGACGCCAGCGGGTTTTGAGAGGTAAGACTAGACATCGACATCGATATGTTCAGTGACACAGCCTGTTTCAAGTTTCGCCGCGCCGCGTAACATGGCTTTGATTAAGTCGCCTGCGTTAAACTTCTCTAGTGCTTCATGGGCACCAACTTGCTTAGCTCGTTCAACACATATCTCGCTCGATAACGAGGTGTGTAGAATGATATAAGCATTGCTGAGTCTGTCGTTACTTTGTACTTCGAACGACAATTCGTAGCCATCTAACCCGGGCATTTCAATATCACTCACTAGAAGGCTAACCGGATTGCCCTGTGCTGCTTCGCTTCGCATTAGTTCGAGCGCTTCCAGACCGTTATTACACACCTGATACGGAATATTGATACTATCCAATGCATCTGAAAGTTGTTTACGTGCAATCAACGAATCATCAACTAACAGGATGTTCAGTGCTTTAAGTCGTTCGCGTTCGATGTCAGTTAGCATTGGAATATAGGTTGTTTCGTACTGTGGATAGATCTTCGACAGTAACAATTCAACATCTAGCATCTGAACGATCTTATCGTTGTAGCGAGTAATACCAGTGACAAAAACGTTGCTGCCAGTCGACTTCGGCGCTGACTCGATACTCTTCCAATCACAGTCAATAATCTTCTCAATCGAACGCACCATAAAGGCCACAACGGTACGTAAGCAATCAGTCACAATCAGATAGCACGACTGATATTCCTCTGGTTGAATCGGTCTAAAACCAATCGCTGCAGGCATATTAATTACCGGGATGGTTTTATTCCTTAGTGTAATGGTACCGACGACATGATGGTGTGAGTAGGGGATCTGAGTCGTAGGTTGGAAAGGAACAATCTCTCGTACCTTGAGCGTGCCGATTGCGAACAATTGCTTGTTTGATGTCAGTGTAAACATCAACATACCTTGCGATTGATTTGCTTTGCTTGCGATCTTAGCCATGAAAATTCTCGTGTGCACAAAAGTTGTGGGTCTTATTAGATAGTAATGTATTTAACGACTTGTTCAATGAAGAAGCGAGAAATTCGATGCTGAATGAGCGCTTAATCGCCTTTTAGTGTATGCCATCCTACATTCAAGGGTGAATATACGTATTGAATTCGCTACAATCGCGCCGATTAATTTAGGTACCAAAGGCGATACTATGGCAAATACCGCAGCAGCACTTCATATCCTTGTGAAGCATAAAGAGCAGGCAGAAGACATCATCAAGCAGTTGAAAAAAGGCGCGAAGTTTCAAACGCTGGCAAAAAAATATTCAACTTGTCCGTCTGGCAAACGTGGTGGCGACCTAGGTGAATTCAAACGCGGTCAAATGGTGCCTCAATTCGATAAAGTCTGTTTTTCTGGTGAAACGCTGGTCCCGCATTTGGTAAAAACTAAGTTCGGTTGGCATGTGGTGAAAGTGCTGTACCGCACATAGAAACGACTTCATTGATTGCTGAATGAGACCACGTCATTGTTGGTCTCGTTTATTTCTTGCTTCATGTCTCGTTTATTTCTTGCTTCATATGGCTAAGTAACCTCGTCCCAGCGACTATTTCCTGTCGTTTTCATCTTTTCCCTTTTCAAACGCCAAACTGGTTTCTAAGATTTATTCTGGTAACCGCTTGTGAGCAAGGTCTGCCTTCATTTGGAAGTATCAAAACCTCTTCGTGTATCTGCTCGGTCTTTTTGTACGTTTGCTGGGAACGGCACGAATAAAAGGCGTGGAAGTTTGTTGAGTGCTTGGCAGGCATTGGCTAGAATGTCGCACTAGTTAACTGTTTCAGGTCATAAAAATGAGCGAAAATAACGCAAAACCAACACTACCAGACCGCCTTGCGGGTAACCCTCGCAGCCCTCACTTTGTTGCTGAGTGCTTTGAGCATCACATCGGTATCCGTCTGAACGGAAAAGAGCGTACAGATGTTGAAGAATACTGCGTCAGTGAAGGTTGGGTAAAAATTGCTTCACCTAAAGCGAAAGATCGCTTTGGTAATCCAATGCTGATCAAATTAAAAGGTGAAGTCGAAGCGTTTTACAAGTAAACCGAAGACCACTTTGCTTCTTTTCAATACATAGAGCGCTTTGGTTCTATGTATTGAATGTTTCCATCTGCCTTCTTTTATATTTCCAATCTCTCCTTATTCAATAGGTTCAACGTACCAATGAATGCGTTGTATCTAAGAACTTACCTAGTTACATTAATGACTTATGTAAGCGCATACTGACGCTTTTAACCAGATGGCGTCGTAACGTAGTCAACGCACCTATACACGATATATTTAAGGAAGAATTTTGATTGTCATATATGGAATACGTGAGCAGTTGAGTCCCATCACGCGCAAATTATCAGATGCGATTCAACAATCAATGACTCAGGTGTTGGGATTTCCTGAGGACAAGCGAGCCCATCGGTTTATGCCGATGGATAAAGCCAATTTCTTCTATCCCAGCGGCCGCTCAGATGCGTACACTGTGATTGAAATTAACATGATGGAAGGGCGCCAAGTAGACACGAAGAAGGCATTGATCAAAGCCCTGTTTACCAACATCGAATCAGAACTCGGTATCTCGCCAGTGGATATCGAGATCATCATAAAAGAGCAGCCAGCACACTGCTGGGGATTTAGGGGCATGACTGGTGATGAAGTCAAAGACTTAACTTATAAAGTTAAGGTCTAAGTTATCTACATCAAAGATAAAAGTACGCTGAGTATGATCCACAAGTGGGCGAGCGCTGCTCACTGGAAACCCATACATAGCTAGGGGTTCGCGCGGTTAGTATTGGCTAGGGGAGCATGGGATGACAAAGGCCACTGAATAGCTCAGCGGCCTTTGGAAGAGGATTACAAACTCGCGAGGATCGCTTCAGCGCTGCTCACTTTAAATGTCTTGGGCTCTTCAACATTAAGCTGTGTCACCACACCATTCTCAATCACCATTGCGTAACGCTGAGAACGCACACCACCAAAAGCAGCAGTATCCATTTCTAGACCTAGCGCTTTAGTGAAACTTGCATCTCCATCGCCTAGCATCATGATTTCATTCGCATTTTGAGCTTCGCCCCACGCTTGCATAACAAATGCGTCATTAACGGAAACACACGCGATAATATCGACGCCCTTTGCCTTAATTTGGTCCGCTAGAACCACAAAACCGGGCAGGTGAGACTCAGAGCAGGTAGGGGTAAACGCACCCGGAACAGCAAACAACACCACTTTTTTGTTGGCAAAAAGCTCAGTAACTTGATGATTAACCATTCCATCAGCTGTCAGTTGGCTGAGCGTCGCTGCTGGTAGAGCTTGACCTTGTTGAATCATTTTGGTTTTCCTTCATGGTTGGGGTCTTACTAGTTTAGTTTTGATAGTACGTGATAACCACCGACAGAAAATAAGGGTATACGCTTTGATTGTGATCATCAGTGGCTTCGTTGAACGATCGGTTGCGGAGTTGGCTTAAATCAACTAACCAAGCGTGGTATTTGATTACAGTTTGTAATAGTACGTTCGAGAGGAAAAATAATGACCAGCAAAGCGACAAAAGTACCACGTTGCGGCACTTGTAAGCAGTTCACCCGAACCAAAGACAATGCAAAAGACCTTTGTGGAGCGTGGGGTCAACCTACAACCGCTGACAGGCAAGCGTGTGAGTTTTTCCTCCCTAAATCTTTTGCATTGTATGACCCACAGCACCAGTCATAGTGACTGAGCTGGACTTTCATCACCGACACTGAACGTGGGGCTAGGTTTTTCGTCTGTGTTAATTGGCGCCCTTTGTTCTAATTCTTCTGATAATGATGCCTTAGCATATAATTTTGTGCCACGCGATGTGCTCGAACTTTCATTTTTCATACTTATTAATGATTGGTTATTAATTCCTTATTTGAATGAAATTGAGTGTATATCGCTATCCTCAATGAATTTTGTAAAATTCGATTTCTTACTGACCAGATCACAATTGATTAACATTTTGGAAGTGTTTTGTTGACATAAAACTTCGCCTATTGAGTAATAGCTTTGAAACGAGAATTTTAAACGCATGTATTAATCCTCAAGGTAACTCAAGAAAAACAAAAAAGGTGAAGCAAAAATGATGAATCTAGCTGCTGCTCTACAGCGTAATGCTGCCAGTAAACCAGATAAAATAGCTTTAGTGTGTGGCGACGTAGAACTGACATACGCACAGTTTGACGCTATGGCGGGAAAGATTGCCAACGCAATGATTCAGAGTGGTGTTGGTGCTGGCGATAGAGTTGCCATCAGTTGCCCTAACTTGCCGTTTTTTCCTTTGGTTTACTTTGCGATTCAGAAAGCGGGAGCGGTCGCCGTGCCACTCAACGTCCTGTTAAAATCCCGTGAGATTAAGTACCACCTTGAGGATTCAAAAGCCAAATTCTATTTCTGCTTTGAAGGTACGCCCGAGTTACCAATGGCGAAAGAAGGCAAAATAGCATTTGAAGCGGTCGAGGGTTGCGAAAAGATGATTGTTATGACGCAAGACCAAAGCCAGCATGATTACAATGGCTTACCAACACTGACTGCATTCACTCATGACGTTGAACCGCTAGCAGATTACGTGCCTCGTGATGCTGAAGACGTTTGTGTAATCCTTTACACCTCGGGCACAACAGGTTTGCCAAAAGGTGCAGAGTTAACGCAGAACAACATTGTGATGAATGCGATGGTCGCGCAAAACATCATGCAGAGCAAAGGGCGTGAAGTTCACCTAATCACGCTACCTCTTTTCCATACGTTCGGTCAGACTGTACACCTTAACGCAGGGGTATTGAGCGGCTCAAAACTGGTACTTGTGCCGCGCTTTGAACCGAAACTGGTACTGCAACTTATTGAGAAACATAAGGTCAATATTTTTGCTGGTGTACCGACGATGTACATCGGGCTAAATCACGCAGATCTCGATTGTGACGTTTCTTCGCTTCGTCTTGCGATCAGTGGTGGCGCCTCTTTACCGAAAGAAGTGATTCGTACTTTTGAAGCGCGTTTTGATGTACCAATTCTTGAAGGATACGGTTTGTCAGAAACCAGCCCAATTGCATGTTTCAACCATCTAGATAGTGAACGTATCCCAGGATCTGTTGGGCAGCCAGTTCAAGGGGTTGAAGTAAAAGTGGTGGATGTTGAAGGTAAGGAACTTCCAGTTGGTGAAGAAGGTGAAATTATTGTTCGTGGTCATAACGTGATGAAAGGGTATCTTGACCGCCCTGAAGCAACAGCAACAGCAATCAAGAATGGCTGGTTTTACACTGGTGATATTGGTCGTTTTGATGAAGCGGGTAATATGTTTATTGTCGATCGGGTCAAAGACATGATCATTCGTGGTGGTTTCAATGTCTATCCACGTGAAATCGAAGAAGTGTTTATGACACACCCTGCGGTCGCGATGGTGGCTGTGCTTGGTATTCCAAACGACGAGTACGGTGAAGAGATTAAAGCGTTTGTCGTGTTAAAAGAAGGGCAATACATTGAAGCGGATGAGTTGAAAGCATGGGGTAAAGAGCAGTTTGCTGCGTTTAAATACCCAAGGTTTGTCGAAATTCGTCAGCAGTTACCAATGAGTGCAACTGGTAAAATTCTTAAGCGTGAGTTGAAATCTGAACTCAACACACCTGCAGCTTAACACCTATCGTATATTTCGAAATAAAAGGGCTACCGTTTGGTAGCCCTTAGTTATTCTAAAAGAATAGTTATTTTAAACGTACGCTTTCACACAAAACATTGAACGAGTTACTTGTCGGCCACTCGTACTCGAATTTTGCTCTTATCGATCGTCGTCATGTTCAGCTCTCGCATCGCTTTGTTTGCTTCAGCGTCGTCTGGCATCTCAACAAAAGCGAATCCTTTCGATTGGCCAGTCTCCTGATCCAGTACAAGATTACATATAGTTACTGAACCATGTTTAGAAAAAAGGACTCGGAGCTCTTGCTCAGTAATTGAACGTGCCAAGTTGCGAACTAAAAGTTTCATATTGAACCAGTCTCGGTTTAGAAAATCGGCAGCATTGTCTCAGGAACAGCGCCACTGACCAACAAAAATTCACTAATCATAAAATAATATAGCCATAACAACGCACACAGGGGGAGTTTTCTCTCGATGTCGGTTATATATTGACCTCGTATGGCAAAATAAATAGTACGAAAAACTGAATTTCGAAGAGAATTAACGCATGACATTTTTGCCGAGCGTTTTTTTTATTTTGTGACAACTGGTTTTCAGTTTGTTGGCAAAATGATGAGCAGGTTTTCTGTCGTGCAAGAAAATCCCAATAATTAGTTATTGATGCAAAATAACGCTGTTCTGTTTGTGTGATCGTGCGTTCTGTTTGCGAGTTATTTTGAAGTTCTTCACTTTATTCGGTGTGAATTTCGCCATCTTCCCTAAAGTTGTTTTGTGAAAGAAATTAGAGCTTTCAGAGTAAGGACTGGAGGCTTTATTTACATGAAACAGTAACTTAAGGAAAGACTTATGGGATTACATCGAGCAAAAGTGACCAAGAGTGTCTTCACTCTTAGCACTTTAACCGCTTCGTGCCTTATGGCATTTAACAGCTATGCGGCGGTTGATTGTTCTACATTGGAAGAATGGCAAACTAATGTCATTTATACCGGTGGTGATCAGGTCCAGTACAATGGTAAAGCCTACCAAGCAAACTACTGGACAGAAAATCAAGATCCGGAATCTTTTGAAGGCGAATACGCTCAATGGAGACTTCTAGATAGCTGTACAACATCTGGTGGCGGTGAAAATGTTGCGCCAACAGTGAGCCTAACCTCACCAACTGCGACAGATAGCTTAGAAGTTGGTAATGCAGTCACGCTTGCTGCCGATGCAGCCGACAGTGACGGTAACGTAGCTAGCGTCGACTTTTTAGTTGACGGTGTTGTTGTTGGTCAAGCGACCAGCGCACCATTTAGTGTAACTTGGACCGCGGTTGCTGGTAACCACCAAATCAGCGCGGTTGCTTATGATGATAAAGGGCTGGCGAGCGATGCCAGTTCAGTGGCAGTCACTGTCGCTGATACCACCGTTCCTGGTAACGAAGCGCCAAC
>NZ_JAATOO010000010.1 GCF_011806575.1 Vibrio hepatarius | reverse complement strand
TCGCTTCGCGAAACTCTTTGGGGTTGTATGGTTAAGTGACTAAGCGTACACGGTGGATGCCTTGGCAGTCAGAGGCGATGAAGGACGTATTAACTTGCGATAAGCCCAGATTAGGCAGTAAAAGCCACTTGAGTCTGGGATTTCCGAATGGGGAAACCCACTTGCATAAGCAAGTATCATTAACTGAATACATAGGTTAATGAGGCGAACCGGGGGAACTGAAACATCTAAGTACCCCGAGGAAAAGAAATCAACCGAGATTCCGAAAGTAGCGGCGAGCGAAATTGGACTAGCCCTTAAGCTTTATATGCGTTAGACGAACGGTCTGGAAAGTCCGGCGATACAGGGTGATAGCCCCGTAGTTGACAACGCACATTCAGTGAAATCGAGTAGGGCGGGACACGTGATATCCTGTCTGAATATGGGGGGACCATCCTCCAAGGCTAAATACTACTGACTGACCGATAGTGAACCAGTACCGTGAGGGAAAGGCGAAAAGAACCCCTGTGAGGGGAGTGAAATAGAACCTGAAACCGTGTACGTACAAGCAGTAGGAGCACCTTCGTGGTGTGACTGCGTACCTTTTGTATAATGGGTCAGCGACTTATATTCAGTGGCAAGGTTAACCATCTAGGGGAGCCGTAGGGAAACCGAGTCTTAACTGGGCGCTCAGTCTCTGGATATAGACCCGAAACCAGGTGATCTAGCCATGGGCAGGTTGAAGGTTGAGTAACATCAACTGGAGGACCGAACCGACTAATGTTGAAAAATTAGCGGATGACTTGTGGCTAGGGGTGAAAGGCCAATCAAACCTGGAGATAGCTGGTTCTCCCCGAAAGCTATTTAGGTAGCGCCTCGGACGAATACTACTGGGGGTAGAGCACTGTTAAGGCTAGGGGGTCATCCCGACTTACCAACCCTTTGCAAACTCCGAATACCAGTAAGTACTATCCGGGAGACACACGGCGGGTGCTAACGTCCGTCGTGGAGAGGGAAACAACCCAGACCGCCAGCTAAGGTCCCAAATTATTACTAAGTGGGAAACGATGTGGGAAGGCTTAGACAGCTAGGATGTTGGCTTAGAAGCAGCCATCATTTAAAGAAAGCGTAATAGCTCACTAGTCGAGTCGGCCTGCGCGGAAGATGTAACGGGGCTAAGTAATAAACCGAAGCTGCGGCAATGAAGTTTACTTCATTGGGTAGGGGAGCGTTCTGTAAGCCGTTGAAGGTGTGTTGTAAAGCATGCTGGAGGTATCAGAAGTGCGAATGCTGACATGAGTAACGATAAAGGGGGTGAAAAACCCCCTCGCCGGAAGACCAAGGGTTCCTGTCCAACGTTAATCGGGGCAGGGTAAGTCGACCCCTAAGGCGAGGCTGAAAAGCGTAGTCGATGGGAAACGGGTTAATATTCCCGTACTTCTTACAATTGCGATGGGGGGACGGAGAAGGCTAGGTGGGCCTGGCGACGGTTGTCCAGGTTCAAGTGCGTAGGCTTGAGAGTTAGGTAAATCCGGCTCTCTCTAAGGCTGAGACACGATGTCGAGCTACTACGGTAGTGAAGTCATTGATGCCATGCTTCCAGGAAAAGCCTCTAAGCTTCAGATTGTAAGGAATCGTACCCCAAACCGACACAGGTGGTCGGGTAGAGAATACCAAGGCGCTTGAGAGAACTCGGGTGAAGGAACTAGGCAAAATGGTACCGTAACTTCGGGAGAAGGTACGCTCTTGACGGTGAAGTCCCTTGCGGATGGAGCTATTGAGAGTCGCAGATACCAGGTGGCTGCAACTGTTTATTAAAAACACAGCACTGTGCAAAATCGTAAGATGACGTATACGGTGTGACGCCTGCCCGGTGCCGGAAGGTTAATTGATGGGGTTAGACTTCGGTCGAAGCTCTTGATCGAAGCCCCGGTAAACGGCGGCCGTAACTATAACGGTCCTAAGGTAGCGAAATTCCTTGTCGGGTAAGTTCCGACCTGCACGAATGGCGTAATGATGGCCACGCTGTCTCCACCCGAGACTCAGTGAAATTGAAATCGCTGTGAAGATGCAGTGTACCCGCGGCTAGACGGAAAGACCCCGTGAACCTTTACTACAGCTTGGCACTGAACATTGAGCCTACATGTGTAGGATAGGTGGGAGGCTTTGAAGCAGGTACGCCAGTATCTGTGGAGCCGACCTTGAAATACCACCCTTGTATGTTTGATGTTCTAACTTAGCCCCGTTATCCGGGGTGAGGACAGTGCCTGGTGGGTAGTTTGACTGGGGCGGTCTCCTCCCAAAGAGTAACGGAGGAGCACGAAGGTGGGCTAATCACGGTTGGACATCGTGAGGTTAGTGCAATGGCATAAGCCCGCTTGACTGCGAGAATGACAATTCGAGCAGGTGCGAAAGCAGGTCATAGTGATCCGGTGGTTCTGAATGGAAGGGCCATCGCTCAACGGATAAAAGGTACTCCGGGGATAACAGGCTGATACCGCCCAAGAGTTCATATCGACGGCGGTGTTTGGCACCTCGATGTCGGCTCATCACATCCTGGGGCTGAAGTCGGTCCCAAGGGTATGGCTGTTCGCCATTTAAAGTGGTACGCGAGCTGGGTTTAGAACGTCGTGAGACAGTTCGGTCCCTATCTGCCGTGGGCGTTGGAAGATTGAAGGGGGCTGCTCCTAGTACGAGAGGACCGGAGTGGACGAACCTCTGGTGTTCGGGTTGTGTCGCCAGACGCATTGCCCGGTAGCTAAGTTCGGAATCGATAACCGCTGAAAGCATCTAAGCGGGAAGCGAGCCCTGAGATGAGTCTTCCCTGACCCCTTGAGGGTCCTAAAGGGTTGTTCGAGACTAGAACGTTGATAGGCAGGGTGTGTAAGCGTTGTGAGGCGTTGAGCTAACCTGTACTAATTGCCCGTGAGGCTTAACCATACAACACCCAAAGGGTTTTGATGGACTCGATACAAGAACGAATTGAATGTGTGAGAACGCAAACAGCTTTCCGAATTAAAGAATTTGCTTGGCGACCATAGCGATTTGGACCCACCTGATTCCATGCCGAACTCAGAAGTGAAACGAATTAGCGCCGATGGTAGTGTGGGGCTTCCCCATGTGAGAGTAGGACATCGCCAGGCTTTAAATATCGTTACCCGTAGATACGTGTAACAACATCATCAGTGTACTAATCTGACGATGACAATTTGTGGAGAGATGGCTGAGTGGTTGAAAGCACCGGTCTTGAAAACCGGCATACGTTAATAGCGTATCTAGGGTTCAAATCCCTATCTCTCCGCCACTATTTAAAACCCCAGTCGAAAGACTGGGGTTTTCTCGTTTTAGCTTCCGTTTAATCACGTCTCAACAAACTTAAGTGTGTTTATTTGCTAGACACTTGGACTCAAAAAGCCCGCTGAATGATCAGCGGGCTTTTTACCTATGGCGCCGCCATAGATACGTAACTCTACTAGTAATTGGTCAACCCGTAATATTGTTGGTAAATAGCGTCGGTTTCACCATTGTCTTGCATTTCATGCAGAGTTTTCTCAAGTTGCTGAGCTATTGATTCACCCAAACGGATAGTTGTCGGAAAATTTGTTGGGCTCAGCGGCTTTGATGAGTCAAAGCCGTCATTTGCTTGTTCAGTAATATATATAGAGTTTCTAGAGAAGCCCAAATAGGTCGGTTTTACGCCTCCACAGCAATTGGGGTGGGTTTTAATCCCCTTAGGTTTATTTTGCTTAAGGTAGTAGTCAATCGAGGTTCGGCTATATATATAAAAGTCGCCACGTTTTTTCATCAGCAGCTTCACTGCTCTATCTATAGTCATATCGGCTTCAGTATACCGATGAACATTCTCCACATTGCGAACAAAGTCAGGTGAACCCAAAGATTGTAAGACGGTGACTCCGGATAGCTGTGCTAGTTTTTCTATCTCTGGGTAGCTTGCTAGTGAAATGCCTATTTCACCACCTGGTAGGCCGTTATCAATAAAGTAGGTGTATTTTGCTCGGGTTGGATTGAAGCTAAAGCCTGGATAAAAATCGATTTGTCCTTTCTCTAGCTGTTTAAGAATGCGTTTTTTCGGACCTCTAACGATATTTAACTCGCAGCCAATCTTGCGTGCAGCCGTTGTATAGAGCTGTTGATACAAGCCGGAATTATTGGGCGCGGCGGCTATAAGAGGCGGTCTTTCATTGGTTCTATAGCCCATGGTCAGTGTGCAGGAAAAGCTCGCAAATGAGCTGAGAACCGCCACTAATGATGATGAATAAATGATGATCTTATCATGCATGCACGCCTCCCATTCTTTAAATCTTAGTCGAGTGGGTATAAAAAAGCCGACCATTTAGGTCGGCTCAGCTCATTCATACTAGTGATTAAGCGCGTTTCGCTGCAAGTTCTTTTAGATCTTGCTTCTCTTGCTCAGAGATAAATGCGAGCTCTAGGCCATTGATTTGCGCTTGACGAATTTGCTCTTGAGATAAGCCTGCTTGAGGCGCTGCAACTTCGTACTCGTAAGGCAGTTCAATACCTTCTACAGCCGGGTCGTCTGTATTTAGACACGCTAATACGCCGTGTTCCAAGAACTGTTTAAGTGGGTGGTTTGTCAGAGACTCCACTGTACTGGTTTGGAAGTTCGAGGTTAGACACGATTCAATACCAATACGGTTTTGTGCTAAGTAATCCATCAGTTTCGGATCGTGAATCGCTTTTACGCCGTGACCAATACGGGTTGCACCAAGTTGTTGGATTGCTTGCCACATGCTTTCTGCACCAGCGGCTTCTCCTGCGTGTACAGTCACGTTTAAGCCTGCATCTTTTACTTGTGCGAAGTGTTTTACAAAGCGATCGCCAGGTTGGCCCAATTCGTCACCTGCAAGGTCAACAGCCACGATGTGGTCTTTTTGCGTAAGGATGGCATCTAGTTCTTGTTGACAAGCGTCTGTACCGAACGTACGACTCATAATACCAATCAGGTTAGCCTTGATACCAAAATCACGTACACCCGCCTGCACGCCATCAACAACCGCTTCTACAACACCTTCTACAGGTAGTTTGTGCTTCATCGCCATGTAGTATGGAGAAAAACGCAGTTCTGCATAGTCAATTTGAGCGTTAAGTGCATCTTCAACGTTTTCATACGCGACGCGGCGGCAAGCATCTAAATCACCAAGAACGGCTACGCCCCAATCTAGTTTAGAGAGGAAGGCTACAAGAGAAGGTTCGGCTTCGACAATCTGAACATGTGGAGTAAGAGACTCAACATCATAAGCAGGCAGCGCTACGCCAAACTTCTGGCCAAGATCTAAGATGGTTTGCGTACGGATGTTGCCGTCAAGATGACGGTGCAAATCAGTAAGAGGTAGGTTCTTAGTTATCATTATGGGTATTCCGATCAGATGAATTGAGCTAAGTATAAGAATCAATAACAGGACTGTCAGTACGTAAAGGATAGAAAATCAACGATTAACGTTGGTTTTTATTTCATGTTAACTAAATCTGTTGGCCAGTCGTGGTATGGAACCGGACGGCTATAGAGGAAACCTTGCCCGAGGGGACAAACGAGCTGAGAAAGCAATTGGGCTTGCTCTTCGGTTTCGATTCCTTCAGCAACAATTTCGACTCGCATACTTTTGGTCATGTTGATCACTGCAGCCACGATGGAAGTGTCCAAGTTGCCTTTATTGAGGTTGTTGACGAATGTACGGTCAATCTTGAGGCAATCAAATGGCAGTTTGTGTAGATAGGCGAGTGAGCTATAACCTGTACCAAAGTCATCGATAGCGATTTTTACTCCGAGCTGGCGAATGGCCTGCATATTTTGCAGGGTGATCGGATCGTTATCGACAATACGCGACTCTGTGATCTCCAAGGTTAGGTTGCGAGCTGGCAGTCCTGACTGTTGCATGATGTCTTGTAAAGTCACAATAAAACTCGGTTGTGAGAGCTGTTTTACTGACAGGTTGACGTGCATGTGGAAGTTTTCATCCCACTTACCCTCACGCATCCCTTTGATTGTGTCATTGCACGCTTGGTTGAGTATCTGCTCACCAATTTGCCCAATGAGGCCGCTTTCTTCGGCAATCGAGATGAACTCTAGTGGAGGTATCATTCCCGATACCGGCGATAACCAGCGGGCTAAGGCTTCTGCACCGACGACTCTACCGCTGTTGAGGTCAACGATTGGTTGATAGAAAGGCACAAACTCGTTGTGTTCGATGGCATCTTTAATTTTGGCTACCATCAAAGTACGATTGCGAGAAATGTCCGCCATTTCAGGGCTATAACGGCTAATTTGTGTCGAATCTTGTTTGGCATTACTCAGCGCAATGCTGCCGTTGCGTAACCACAACGTCATGTTGTGCTCAGGGCAGTGGTCGACAATACCGACAGAGATATTGACGACGACATTATCTTTTTCCATCACAAATGGGGACGCAAATACCTGCAGGATGCAGTTGGCCGTTGCGGTATTTTGTTCAACCGTTTGTGGATTAGGGAGATAAACCGCGAACTCATCACCGCCAATACGAGCCAAATAAGCATCGTCAGGAAATAACGAACGTAGTCGCTGGGCGATGATAATGAGCAGTTGATCCCCCTTGTGATGACCGAGGCTATCGTTGATATACCTAAATTTGTTGATCCCGATAAGCAGCATGCTGCCATTCAGTTTAGTCAGGTTATCACAGGTCTCGATCAACCCTTCTCGGCTATAGAGTTTGGTCAGTGAATCATGCAGCAGTTGGTTACGCAGCGCTCGGAAAGAGGCTTTGAGGTTGTTGGCCATTTCATTAAACGCAGACACTAGCATCGTAGTCTCGTAAATATGCCCGGGTTTAGGCATTGCGCTATCCCAATCCCCTTTTGCCAAGTGCTTAGAGGCTTCCACGGTTGAAGTAATGGGTTTAACGATTCGATTCAGAGCAAAGAAGCCGAGAATAATGCCGATCGCACTAATTATGATACCGATCAACCAGCTATTTCTTTGATTTTGTGGCAGTTCGCCGAGCAAATCGGCCTCGGATATCGCGACACCGATCCGCCAGTTAAGCCCATATTGGTCGGTGTACGGAGTCAAGTGGTTGAAGTAACGTTCGCCGTCCAAGTCGATAGAGAAGCGTTGAGTGTCTTGCTGATTGAAAATACGCTGTTGGCTTGCATGCATCGCGCTGGTTTGAACCACCGGGTTGGCGCTTTCACTCGCCAGTAAGCGCTCTCCTTTAGGGCTCTGAGGGGTTCCCCAAGAGACAACACTGCCACCCGTAGAGTGCGCGACCAAACGCTCTTGGTCGTCGATCAGGTAAATCATCGCATTGGATTGGGATTGGATCTCTTTGAGGAAAGCGTTGAAAGTATCGATTTTCACATCAGTGACCATCACCCCCTGAAACTCTTGTTGCTGAAACACCGGCGTCAACGCGGAAAGGGTGATCTCTTGTCGTTCGTCAGCGTTGGCATAAATCGAAGACCACATTGGTGTTCGCGATTGTTCCACTGGCATGTACCATGGTCGCTTACGTGGATCGTAGTTACTGATAATAGAGCGTACGTCTTTGCTGATTTGAGCGCCGCGGAAGATGATCAGTTCACCTTTGGTTCGGTTATCTTTGACCATCAAAGTCAGTTCTTTGTTGGCTTCCTTTCGCAAACCGATGTATTCGCCATTAATACCACCAAAGCCGATCACGTCAAGTTGCGGAATGGTGTTATATAAGTCGCGAAAACTGGCAAGCAGATATTGCTCTATCGGTTGGGTGTCGCCGGTTGTATAAAAGTGGTTAAACCCGACATTGTGGCTGAGTGACAAGCTAGCGTGAAAAGGCTTTTGTAGGTATTGGTTTAGCTCTAGAGTGACATTTTCCGTGATTGAGCCGAGTTGCTTGTTGCTGATATCGACGACCATCGCTTCATAGTTCTGCTTTTGAAACGCGATAATGACCCCCATCGTAATGATAAAAATCATCACGAAGGGGATTATGACTGCGGTTCTGAGCGTGATCTGTTTAGTCGATAACATACATTCGCTTCTACTCGTCGATTGTTGTCAGTAGTGCTTCCTTTATTGACACCACTATCACTCGCATTCTTTTCCCGAGTCAATCCGCGAACGGCATAGTTGAGATCATATCCCCAATCTAACGGAACTAAGTCGGCTAATAGAGTTCTTTCAATTTACGCGTTAGCGTATTTCGTCCCCAGCCTAAGACTTTCGCGGCATCTTGTTTATGGCCATTGGTGTGTTCCAGAGCGGCTTCTAAAAGTATACGTTCAAATTCAGGAAGTGCGTAAGAAAGCAACTCGGTATCTCCTTGAGACAACGAGCTTTTCGCCCAGCTTGCCAGCTGTTGTTGCCAAGTGCTCCCTTCTGAAAATCCGTGCTTCGCTTTCTCTTCTAACAACTCTGGTGGCAGGTCGCTCGGCAGTATTTCGCTACCGCTGGCCATGACTGTGAGCCAACGACAGATGTTTTCCAATTGACGTACGTTCCCTGGCCAATCTAACCGATTGAGAATTTCCACTGTCGATGAATGGAGGGTTTTCACATCGACGCCCAACTCTTCTGACGCCAACGCAAGAAAATGCAGCGTTAGTTTCTCAATATCTTGTTTGCGCTCACGCAGTGCAGGGATGTGGATACGGATGACATTTAGGCGGTGGAATAAGTCTTCACGAAAGTCGCCTTTATGAACTAGCTTCTCTAAGTTTTGGTGCGTTGCTGCCACAATACGCACGTCAACTTTGATCGGCGAGTGACCACCGACACGATAAAATTGACCGTCAGCCAACACCCTTAAGAGACGAGTTTGGATGTCGAGTGGCATATCACCGATCTCATCCAAAAACAGTGTGCCGCCGTTGGCCTGCTCAAAACGCCCTTGTCTGACACTATTAGCGCCGGTGAACGCGCCTTTTTCGTGGCCAAACAGCTCTGATTCAATCAAGTCTTTGGGAATTGCCGCCATGTTGAGGGCAATGAACGGTTTACTGGCTCTTGGACTATGGCGGTGTAATGCGTGGGCAACCAACTCTTTACCTGTACCGGATTCACCGTTAATCAGCACCGAAATAGACGAACGGGACAACCGACCGATGGCGCGAAACACTTCTTGCATGGCTGGCGCTTCACCGATGATTTCAGGTGCATTGTACTCACCCGGCCCAGAAATCGACTGTTCGCGCTTTTGTTCGTGGCTGTGGGTGATGGCACGTTCAACCAGCGTTAAGGTCTCGTCAACGTCAAATGGCTTAGGAAGATATTCAAACGCACCTTTCTGATAGGCGTTAACCGCCGCATCGAGATCTGAGTGAGCGGTCATAATGATGA
Source organism: Vibrio hepatarius (assembly GCF_011806575.1). Lineage (GTDB taxonomy): Bacteria > Pseudomonadota > Gammaproteobacteria > Enterobacterales > Vibrionaceae > Vibrio > Vibrio hepatarius_A. Next base: position 159,103 of record NZ_JAATOO010000010.1, on the reverse strand, counting down.
CTGGGAGCTCAGGAGATCGCTCATGTACTTGTTTCAGCAGTTCAATGCCATCGATACCCGGCATACGAATATCGGACACCAACACATCGGGACTCTCCCGTTCCAGAGCCAGCAGGACGCTTTCGGCATCGGCGAACGTTTCACATTTTATGTTTGCCGAAGAGAGGGTTTTCTCGATCACCCAGCGAATGGAGCTGTCGTCGTCTACCACCCATACGTATCCTTTGCTCATAACGTTGTCCTCACAGCAATGCGTTTAATTATTATTGAATTGGCAGGTAAATAGTGAAAATGGTGCGGCCAGACCAACTTTCAACGTCGATTTTGCCTTGATGTTGGTCGATAAGGTTTTGGGCGATAGATAGCCCAAGCCCTGTTCCGCCTTCGCGACCACTGACCATAGGGTAAAACAAGGTATCTTGTAGATCGGCTGGAATGCCTGGGCCGTTATCAATGATCTCGACTCTCGCCGCTAGTTTGCAGCGTTGACCATGGATATTGGCTTGATGCACCGTTCTGGTGCGTATGATTATTTTGCCATTTTCTTGTGCTTGTAATATCTGCCCAGCGTTGCTGACGATATTCAGCAGCGCTTGTTCGATTTGGTCTGCATCCATCAGAAAGTCTGGCAAGCTTGGGTCGTAGTCGCGTTCGATGATCACCGATTGGCTCATCTCTAACTCAACTAATTGACGCACTTTTTCCAAAATCAGATGCAGGTTTTCGTATTTTTTCTTGCCCGGTTTTTGTGGCCCGAGCAGGCGGTCGACCAACGAGCGTAGTCTGTCGGCTTGCTCGATGATGATTTGCGTGTACTCAGTTAAGGATTGGTCTGGCAGCATGCGCTCTAACAGTTGCGCCGCACCACGTAAGCCACCAAGTGGGTTTTTGATTTCGTGGGCTAGCCCGCGAACCAACAGTTTGGCTGCTTGCTGCTGGGCATGTTGATTGAGTTCTTGAGATAAGCGGCGTTGTTGACCAATTTTTCGCATCTCGACCAACAGCATCAGCTCTTTGTTCCATGAGATAGGGCTGACTGTCACTTCCAGCATCAACGGTTTACCATCGACGACAAAGGTGACATCGCTGTCGGTAATACTTTGACCACTTTGCAGCGGCTGAGAGAGCAAGGCGAGATCCAATGACGCGTGCTGAATCAGGTTTGACAGTGGTTGATTGACGATGCGTTTTGAACTTTGCGAGAACACTTGTTCTGCAGCGGGATTGGCATAGCGGACCTGCAGCGATTCGTTCATGATAAGAATCGCTGTGACCTGATGGTTTAAAATAATGTTATTGAGCTCGCTACTCACAAGTTACCCCTCGTCCTTGACCTTAAAATGTGCAATGCACCATTTTGGTGCGGTGGCAATTTTAAGTATGGCGCAATCTCGCGGGTAGCAGAAGAAAAAACTCCTTTAAATCTCGGCTTTTTACTGAGATATGGCTTTTTTCTGAATTGCTCGCTGAAGATGCACCGTTATAGGGTTTGATGATGCAATAAGCTTGCCGTCTTTAATTGCTTGAACTACAAAGGAATGGCTTCCTCGGTCGATGTTCTTTAGCTCCCAAAGTGGCTGATTTGTCGGTGCGCCGTAGCGTTTGTTGTCCATCACCAGTTGCAGTGTTTCTCCGATAGCGAGTTTTCGGTTAACTTCGGCTTGGATGGTAATCATGCCAGCGTTGCTACGTAAGGCTTGGTCATGTTGCGGGGAAATAATATCGACCACCAGTGGCCCGACCGATTCAGCTTTGGCGTCATTGTTTTTATTCTCATCAGCTTCAACCGCTTGTGGCGCGTCAAATTTAGGAGGGGGGGCTGGCTGCTCGTGATCCGGCAATTGAATTGCTTTTACTTTACCGTTGGTAGGGTTGTCACTAAAGTGCACCACACCGTTATCATCCACCCACGAATAAACCGTTTGAGCGATAGCGACAGGCGCTTGGAGCACGAATAGAAAAACAAGTTGTTGATGCCATTTCATGAGAATCTCCTAGTATTAGAGAATTGAACAATACTAGCTCTATGAAATGCAACGAGAAACACGAAAAAGGCCCGCCTGCGAGGCGAGCCTTATTATTATGTAACGTGGTTAAACTTTGTACACTCGGTATGGTTATACAGAGTAGTAAAGTTCAAACTCAAGTGGGTGAGTCGCCATGTTGATGCGCTCAACGTCTTTTGACTTAAGTGCGATGTAAGAATCGATAAAGTCATCAGAGAATACGCCACCCGCGGTTAGGAACTCACGATCTTCGTTTAGTGCATTCAGAGCCACTTCTAAAGATTCAGCCACTTTTGGAATCTCAGCCGCTTCTTCTGCAGGAAGGTCGTAAAGGTCTTTATCCATCGCTTCGCCTGGGTGGATCTTGTTCTTGATACCGTCAAGACCAGCCATTAGTAGAGAAGCAAACGCTAGGTATGGGTTCGCTGCTGGATCTGGGAAGCGAGCTTCGATACGACGTGCTTTCGGGCTTGGTACCACAGGGATACGGATTGAAGCAGAACGGTTACGTGCAGAGTAAGCTAGCATAACTGGTGCTTCGAAGCCTGGTACAAGACGCTTGTACGAGTTTGTTGATGGGTTAGCAAACGCGTTGATTGCACGAGCGTGTTTGATGATACCGCCGATGTAGTAAAGCGCCATTTCAGATAGGCCGCCGTACTTGTCACCTGCGAATAGGTTTACGCCGTCTTTCGCTAGAGATTGGTGAACGTGCATACCGCTGCCGTTGTCACCAACAAGTGGCTTAGGCATGAATGTCGCTGTCTTACCAAATGCGTGAGCAACGTTATGAACGACGTACTTGTACACTTGGATTTCGTCCGCTTTCGCTGTCAGCGTGTTGAATCGAGTTGCGATCTCGTTTTGACCAGCAGTCGCTACTTCGTGGTGGTGTGCTTCTACCACTTGGCCCATCTCTTCTAGGATAAGACACATTGCAGAGCGGATATCTTGAGAAGAATCGACAGGTGCCACTGGGAAGTAACCACCTTTAACGCCTGGACGGTGACCTTTGTTACCACCTTCCATTTCGCTGCCCGTGTTCCATGCAGCTTCTACGTCGTCGATCTTGAAGAAAGAACCCGACATGTCGTTTGAGTACTTAACGTCATCAAATAGGAAGAATTCTGGTTCTGGACCAACAAGCACCGTATCTGCGATACCAGTAGCACGCATGTAGTCTTCAGCACGTTTAGCGATAGAACGTGGGTCACGGTCGTAACCTTGCATTGTTGCAGGCTCTAGGATGTCACAACGCACGTTTAGCGTTGCATCTTCAGTGAATGGGTCAAGAACTGCAGAGGCAGCGTCTGGCATCATTACCATGTCTGACTCGTTGATACCTTTCCAGCCAGCAACTGAAGAACCATCGAACATCTTACCTTCTTCGAAGAAGTCTGCGTCGACTTGGTGAGCAGGGATAGAGATGTGTTGCTCTTTACCTTTGGTATCAGTAAAGCGTAGGTCAACAAACTTAACTTCGTTTTCTTGGATCAGCGATAGAACGTTTTCTACTGACATGTTGGATAACCTCCAGTGTTATTAAAGCGGTGATGGCGTGATTCTTAATCTAATCTTAAGTAACAGCATTGATTAATTTCTTTTCAATCGTGTTAATCGATGCTGAAAATACTAAAGCCAAAACCGTGCCAAAAAAATTAATCCATTAATTTCAAAGAATTAGTGGCTTGGGCGTTAATCTGGTGCAAACATTTGCACCAAAATGATCTGTGTTTGCACTTATTTGGTGCATTATTGAGTGGGCGCACCAAATTAAGACAAGATCGAACATCATTCAGCCTAGTTTTCGTAAGATTGTCAATTGCGTTTTAAACAGATGAAATGGCTTATTGCGCTGTATCAAGTTGTCCTGAGTGTAAAATCAACGGAACAGATCACATATTTCTAGGTTTTTCGCCAAAATCTGGTACATTATGGCCGTTTTTTTAATCAAAAAAGTCCCTTCATATAGAAGGCGCTTCTTATATCGAGTGAATCAAATCCATGGCTACTCCACAGATTGATAAATTAAGAAATATCGCGATCATCGCGCACGTTGACCACGGTAAAACTACACTGGTTGATAAACTGCTACAACAATCAGGTACTCTAGAGTCTCGCGGCGAAGCTGAAGAGCGAGTCATGGACTCAAATGACATCGAAAAAGAACGTGGTATTACCATTCTTGCTAAGAACACAGCAATCAACTGGAACGATTACCGCATCAACATCGTAGATACTCCGGGACACGCGGACTTCGGTGGTGAAGTAGAACGTATTATGTCGATGGTAGACTCTGTTCTACTTATCGTTGACGCAGTTGATGGTCCAATGCCACAAACGCGTTTTGTTACGCAAAAAGCGTTTGCACACGGTCTTAAGCCAATCGTTGTAATCAACAAGATTGACCGACCTGGCGCTCGTCCTGATTGGGTAATGGATCAAGTTTTTGACCTATTCGACAACCTAGGTGCAACCGACGAACAGCTAGACTTTAAAGTGGTTTACGCATCAGCACTAAATGGCTGGGCGACTCTAGAAGAAGGCGAGACTGGCGAAGATATGGAACCATTGTTCCAAGCAGTAGTAGACACTGTTGAAGCGCCAAACGTTGACCTTGAAGGTCCACTACAGATGCAAATCTCTCAGCTTGATTACAGCTCATATGTAGGTGTTATTGGTGTCGCTCGTGTTACTCGCGGCTCTGTTAAGCCTAACCAACAAGTAACAATTATTGGTGCTGATGGTAAAAAACGTAACGGTAAAGTAGGCACAGTGCTTGGCTATCTAGGTCTTGACCGTCACGAAGTTGAACAAGCAAATGCGGGTGACATTATTGCAATCACAGGTTTGGGTGAGCTGAAAATTTCAGACACTATCTGTGACCAAAACAACGTTGAAGCGATGACTCCGCTTTCTGTTGATGAACCAACAGTAACCATGACGTTCCAAGTAAACACGTCTCCATTCGCGGGCAAAGAAGGTAAGTTCGTGACGTCACGTAACATCCTTGAGCGTCTAGAGAAAGAACTGGTGCACAACGTAGCACTACGCGTTGAACAAACAGACGATCCGGACAAATTCCGCGTATCAGGCCGTGGTGAACTTCACCTTTCTATCCTGATCGAAAATATGCGTCGTGAAGGCTTTGAGCTAGCAGTATCTCGTCCAGAGGTAATCATCAAAGAAGAAAATGGTCAGCTAATGGAACCGTTTGAAACCGTTACGATTGATGTTCTTGAAGAGCACCAAGGCGGTATCATGGAGAATATCGGTCTACGTAAAGGTGAACTGACTGACATGGCTCCAGACGGTAAAGGCCGTGTGCGCATGGACTTCATGATGCCTTCACGTGGTTTGATCGGTTTCCAAACGGAATTTATGACGCTAACGTCAGGTTCTGGTCTTCTGTACCACACGTTTGATCACTACGGCCCACATAAAGGCGGTACAATCGGTCAGCGTAACAATGGTGTATTGATTTCGAACGCGACAGGTAAAGCACTGACTTACGCACTGTTTAACCTTCAAGAACGTGGCCGTCTGTTCGCAGAGCACGCAGATGAAGTATACGAAGGTCAGGTTATCGGTATTCACAACCGTTCAAATGACCTGACAGTTAACTGTTTGAAAGGTAAACAGTTAACTAACGTTCGTGCTTCTGGTACAGATGAAGCACAGGTGCTAACGCCAGCGATCAAATACACGCTTGAACAAGCACTAGAGTTTATCGATGACGATGAACTAGTAGAAGTAACGCCAGAAAGCATCCGTATCCGTAAGAAGTTCCTTACTGAGAACGAGCGTAAACGTGCGAGCCGTCCAGCTAAAGCTTAATTAGCCACGGTAAGTAAGCAAAATAGAAAAGGGCGAGAAGGAAACTTCTCGCCCTTTTTAATCTCTAGAGAGGAGAAAGGTGATGTTACCAATCATCATTACTGGTGGCCCCGGAGCTGGAAAAACAACGCTATTAAATGCGTTGGCTGAGGAAGGCTATACGACCTATGCGGAGAGTTCGCGTACTTTGATTGAGCAACAAAGCCGTCGGGATAACGGTATACTACCGTGGACCAATCTCCCTGAGTTCGCCAACTTGTGTCTTGAACTAATGATGGAACAAAAACGTTGTGCGCTCGAACATAAGGTCGCGTTTATGGACCGAGCGATCCCTGACATCGTCGCCTACCTGCGAGTGGGTGGCTGCGAAGTTCCACAAGCGTTTATTTCTGGTAGTGCGGGTTACCATCGACAAGTGTTTGCCTGTGCGCCTGAAGCGTCGATTTATGTTCAAGACGCTGTGCGCCCACATAGCTTTGAGGAAGCGCTGCACATTCATCAACGACTGGTGGAAAGCTACTCTGAGCTAGGTTATCAAGTGGTAGAAGTGCCGTGGGGAAGTGTTACTGAGCGGGTGGCATTTATCCGCCGAGCACTGGCTAGCGAAGCAATGATGAGTGGCTAAACCTCCTCGAATGAGGAGGTCAGCCAAATCTGATTATTTTTGATTCAGTTTTTGTAGGAACTTGTCTGATTCGGCGATTGCCGCGTTCATTTGCTTAATTGCGTACTGAATATCTTGTTCTAAGTTTGAAAATTCGCCTTGGAGTGCACCAACCGCACTCGCGTTTAGGTTATGCTTTAAATACAAAGTGTTGTCACGGAGTGTGTTGAGTACCGGCGTCATTTTCTGTTCGGCGCGTTTCATAGCTTTGAGCATGGTGTTGTATGAAGTGCGGGTTTCACGCAATTTCTGTTCGCTCGCACGGCGTAATGAGCGGTTGGTGTAGAGTTCGAGCTCGTCTTGCCATTCGTCGAACAGAGCTTCAGACACATCCTCAATGGCGGCGATACGCTCACGCACTTCTTCTGCAGCACTTTCACTGTCTTGGTACTTGTCGTTGATCTTGTTGTAGACGCTTTCCAGCTCTCCGCCGTCGAACTGAGTCAGGGCTGAAAGGGCTTCGAGCGCGCTGCTAAACTCTTGTTGAGCCTCTTGTTGTGACTCTTTGGCTTCTTCAACGCGATCTACCATGATGTCTCGTTTGTGGTAGCCTACTTGTTCCATTGCTGAATAATAGGCGGATTGACAACCTGTTAGGGTAAAAATGGATAATACCAAAGCCAGTAAGTACGGCATGAATGTGTCCTTTTCTTTAGAATTATGGTGCTAGGATGACCGAGTCGTTTGGGAGTTACAAGTTGAAATTCGAGCAAATGGGTAAGGAAGGGCTTGCCTTTGGACAATATCTTTTGACTAGGATGGCGCATGACCGTGTGAACGTAAACGCCGGCTACTTGGCCTACATCAGTTTGCTCTCACTCGTACCTATGATGACGGTGTTGCTGTCGGTGTTATCTTCGTTCCCAGTGTTTAGTAACGTTGGTGATGTTATTCAGGACTTCCTGATCACCCATTTTGTCCCCGCTGCAGGTGATGCGGTGAAGAGTGCCTTATTCGATTTTATCGCCAATACAGGCAAGATGACTGCGGTGGGCGGTGCATTTTTGTTTGTTGCTGCACTGATGCTGATTTCTAACATCGACAAAAACCTGAACTATATCTGGCGAGTAAAGAAAAAGCGTCGCGCGGTGTTTTCGTTTTCGATGTACTGGATGGTGCTGACGCTCGGCCCGATATTGGTCGGAGCAAGTATCGTCGCGACCTCTTATATCACGTCGTTAAAAATCCTTGAAAGTAATACCATTTCGAGCGCGTTTGAGTTTTTCCTACGCTGGCTGCCATTCTTACTCTCGTTTTCGGCGTTTGTCGGTTTGTACTTGTTGGTGCCAAACAAGAAAGTCTATTTCTCCCACGCGGTGATTGGTGCAATTATCGCTGCGTTGTTGTTTGAAGCGAGTAAAAAAGGCTTTGCCCTATACATTACCCAGTTTCCGTCTTACCAGCTAATTTACGGGGCTCTGGCGGCGATTCCAATTCTGTTTGTTTGGGTCTACTTGTGTTGGTTGATAGTGTTGATCGGTGCAGAAGTCACCGCCGCGTTGGGCGAAAAAGAGCACTGGCGCGTAACCGAAGAAGAAGTGGTAAAATGCTCACCACAAACATCCCAAATAGAGAAAGGAAGTCAAAGTGATAGCCCTGATCCAGAGAGTAAGTGAGGCAGCAGTACGCGTAGATGGTGAAGTGGTAGGAGAGATCGACAAAGGTCTACTTGTTCTACTGGGGGTGGAAAAGGACGATGATGAAGCCAAATCAAAACGTTTGGTGGAACGTGTTACGACTTACCGTGTTTTTGAAGATGACGAAGGTAAGATGAACCTCAACGTGCAACAAGTCGGTGGTAAAGTCTTGGTGGTGTCGCAGTTCACATTGCCTGCCGATACTAAAAAAGGGACTCGCGCGGGTTTTTCTCGCGGCGCACACCCAAGTGAAGCCGAGCGCCTCTACGAGCACTTTGCGGACTTGTGCCAGACTGTGTTACCAACCGAGCGCGGCCGTTTTGCTGCCGACATGAAAGTCTCTTTGGTTAATGATGGACCAGTGACATTTTGGTTGCAGGTTTAGCACCGTTATCACAGTAATAATTTGGACATATTAGTATCAACGAGCGACAGTAAGCTCTGAGATGAAATACTGCGGCTAAATGGATATTTGGTGGCAGTGATAAAAAGGAATTTTATGTTTAAGCTGATCACTCCAAAAACGGATAACCAACTTAACAAGTATTATCACTTTCGCTGGCAGATGCTGCGTGAGCCTTGGCGCATGCCGCTCGGCTCTGAACGCGACGAATATGACCCGATGAGCTTTCACCGCATGATTGTCGACGGGCGCGGACGTCCAATGGCGATCGGGCGCTTGTACATTACGCCGGACAACGAAGGCCAAATTCGCTACATGGCGGTAAAAGGCTCTCGTCGCAATAAAGGCATGGGTTCTTTGGTGCTGGTGGCGCTCGAGTCGCTAGCGCGTCAGGAAGGCGTTAAGCGATTAGTATGTAACGCGCGCGAAGACGCAATCTCGTTCTATGAAAAGAATGGCTTTGAGCGCCGTGGTGAGCTGACTGACGAACGTGGCCCGGTACGCCACCAACAGATGGTCAAGCCGCTCGACCCGATGGCTAATGTCTTACGTAAACCAGAATGGTGCGCCGAGCTCCAAGAGCGCTGGGAAAGCCAAATCCCAATCAGCGATAAGATGGGCATCAAAATCAACCAATATACTGGCTACCAGTTTGAGTGTTGCGCGCAGCTGAACCCTAACCTCAACCCTCACAATACGCTATTTGCAGGCTCGGCGTTTACGCTGGCAACGTTAACCGGCTGGGGCATGACTTGGTTGCTGCTTAAAGAGCGCAATTTGCAAGGCGATATTGTTTTGGCTGATAGTCAGATTCGCTACCGCCATCCCGTGATGCAAAATCCGGTCGCGGCGACCTCTTTAGATGGTATCAGTGGTGACTTAGACCGATTAGCATCGGGGCGTAAAGCTCGGATTGTTATTCATGTCACTATCTACAGTGGTGATGCCGCCGCGGTGGAGTTCGTTGGCACCTATATGTTGATCCCTGATTACAAATCTAAGTTAGACGGTGAGTTGACCGTGTGATCGTTGCTTTCAGCTTGGTCAACATTTGGCTCGGGGCAAACCTGGCTAATGACATTGGTTAAGTCGAAAATCTCTGACCACAATTGTTGGCACTCTTGGTTGATATTCAGAATCAAGGTGCCAAATTGCGGTTTGGTTAAATCAAGCTGGCCAACCAGCGCGCCTTTCTCTGCCTGAGATTGGATACGGATCCGGCCTCGGTCGGCGGTGACGTCAATCACTTCCAGAGGCCATGGCTGCGTAAAAGTCACCTCACCATCGGAACTTTTAGCATCTATTATGCCTTGACGGATTTGTGCTTTAACCTTGCCTGATGCGCTGTGCGCCAGCATAGAGTAATCGCCAGACAGTCCCGAAAGGTCGAGCTCTATTTCCGCTAACCCGCTTAATGAGAATGGTAAACGCGATTGAATCCATGCTTGCTCAAGTGGAATGCCGTCACCATGTAGGGAAAACGCCCATGGTGCGCTGAGTGTGGTTTGATCCCATTTTCCATTGGCTTCGATATAGCCTGAGGGAAGGGGGAGAAACGCGCGCTCTAAACGGACATCGCCTTGCTGGGACGAGGCGCGAATCACCGCCTGAGTAGTCAGTAGCTGCTCCAAGCTGGCGTTGTTGGCGGTCACCTCTAATTGGCCGTTAAAGAAACCCGCTTTTCCGTCTTTAATCAGTGAAAGCTGCTCACCTTCGATATTCACACCGGACAACTGCCAATAGGGTTTACGCTCAATTTGGATGATTTGGCCGTTGTTGACATCCAGCTCGTCAATCGACAACGTTTTCAACGACCGCGCTGCCCGCTGCAGCGAACTTACCAATTCAGAGGTGTTCTCTAGCCATTTAATCCCAGACATACGTAGTTGTTTGAGCTGAACATGAGACGGTGAGATCAGCCCTTCCAGTTGAACACGACCTTGTTTGAAGTCTGCATCGAACTCGTCAAACGTGATTCCCTTGTCGCTAACCGCCAATTTGGCCGTTGGAGTAATTAACTGTAAATCCTGATAGGTCACACTATCGGCGTTAAACGATAGATAGCCTTGCTGCTGTTGCCAGAGTGAGCGTTCAAGAGACAGGTTTTCCAGTGAGGCATCGAGCTGTTCGAAGCGCCAGCCAGCATAGTCAAAACTGCTGCTGAGAATGTCTAAGCTGTTGATGTGAGAGATCGGTAAGCTGAGCGAGTCTAAGGTAGTTAGCAATTGCTCTGCGGGTGTTGCGCTGGTCAGTTGCAGTTGGTTGACGGTGACATTGACCAACGACCAGCCACTCTGATATTGCTCTGCCTGACCGGAAACGTTCGCCCCGCGCCAATTGAAAGACATGCCGTAGAGGGTGCTGTCAGAAGCTTGATACTTAGCGTCAACCAACAAGTCGTCGAGTGCCTCGCCACGGGTGTAGAGCTGCTTTGCCGAAAGTTGAATGTCACCATACGGGAGAGTTTGAGTATTATCTTGCCAAACAGGCTGTTTGACTTGAAGGCTGACTCCGCGTGCAGACCAGTGGTGGCTTGAGATGTCGACGTAATTGAGCGCTAGATGGTTCAAGTAAAAAGGCTTGAGTAGCGTTAAGTCAAAGTGCTGCAGGTCGATATTGGCCCCTTCGATCAGCATGGAGTCAAACGCGACTTTGCCGTTATTCAACAGATACGGATTCAGCCACAACGTCAGCTTAGGGATTTGCACACTACTGCGCTCGGATTTGATTTCAACATCGTTGAGCTCTAATTGAAGCGGAGGCGTATAGTTAACGTTCTGGGTGACGAGGTGGTAAGGCGTTAGGTGTTTAAAAAGCAAGTTGACCGTGTCTGTCGCGTAGCGGGTTTGGAGCAGGGCAAACAAAGAGAGCGCACTTAAGCTAAGCAAGGCAACAACCATGATCGTACTCAGCAGTAATATTCTCTTCAAACTAAGACCTTCCCGAATTCCTGTTCGCTTACGATGTTCTAACTACCAGATACAGAGTCAGTGTGCTTAGCTTGAAACATTTTGCACACAGAGGCAACAAAAAGCCCCTCAAAAGAGGGGCTTAGACAGCTATTTGAAGCCGATGTCACTAATCAAGCTGAGGGCCAGCCGCAACGAGTGATTTACCTTCTTCGTTGTCTGTGTACTTATCAAAGTTGTTGATGAAGCGTGTCGCAAGGTCTTTTGCTTTGCTTTCCCATTGTAGTGGGTCAACGTAAGTATCACGTGGGTCAAGGATTGTTGGGTCTACATCGTGCAGTGCCGTCGGTACTTCTAGGTTGAAGATAGGGATGTGCTTGGTTTCCGCGTCTTCAATTGAACCGTCTAGGATTGCGTCGATGATGCCGCGCGTATCTTGGATAGAGATACGTTTGCCGCTGCCGTTCCAGCCTGTGTTGACTAGGTAAGCTTGCGCGCCTGCTGCTTCCATACGTTTAACTAAGACTTCAGCGTACTTGGTTGGGTGTAGCGTTAGGAACGCTGCGCCAAAACATGCAGAGAAGGTTGGCGTTGGCTCGGTGATGCCACGCTCAGTACCCGCTAGCTTCGCAGTAAAACCAGATAGGAAGTGGTACTTAGTTTGCTCTGGAGTTAGCTTAGATACTGGCGGTAGAACACCAAATGCGTCCGCTGACAAGAAGATCACTTTATTCGCGTGACCGCCTTTCGATACTGGCTTAACGATGTTTTCGATGTGCTCAATTGGGTAAGACACGCGAGTGTTTTCCGTTTTTGAACCATCGTCAAAATCGATCGTACCGTCTGAAAGTACCGTGACGTTTTCTAGCAGTGCATCACGACGGATTGCGTTGTAGATGTCTGGTTCTGCTTCTTTCGATAGCTTGATGGTTTTCGCGTAACAACCACCTTCGAAGTTGAATACGCCGTCGTCGTCCCAGCCGTGCTCGTCATCACCGATAAGTGCACGTTTTGGATCGGTAGATAGTGTGGTTTTACCTGTACCAGATAGGCCGAAGAAGATCGCGACGTCGCCGTCTTTGCCCATGTTGGCACTACAGTGCATTGATGCAATACCTTTCAGCGGTAAGAAGTAGTTCATCATCGCGAACATACCTTTCTTCATTTCACCGCCGTACCAAGTACCGCCAATAAGCTGAGTACGTTCAGTCAGGTTAAACACCGTGAAGTTTTCAGAGTTAAGACCGTGCTCTTTCCACTTCTTGTTCGTGCATTTCGCGCCATTCATGACGACGAAGTCTGGTTCGAATGTTTCAAGCTCCGCTTCTGTTGGGCGGATGAACATGTTCTTCACGAAGTGCGCTTGCCAGGCAACCTCAGTAATCACACGGATGCTTAGGCGAGTATCAGGGTTAGCACCACAGTAACCATCGATAACAAACACACGTTTACCCGAAAGCTGGTCTGTTACCTGCTCTTTAAGGTCGTTCCAAATCTCTTGCGAGATCGGTTTGTTGTCGTTTTTCACCGCGTCTGATGTCCACCACATGTGTTCTTCAGTGGTGGCATCTTTCACGATGTACTTATCTTTTGGTGAGCGGCCAGTAAAAATACCGGTATCCACAGCGACTGCGCCAAGGTTTGTGACTACGCCTTTTTCGTAACCTTCTAGCTCAGGGCGAGTTTCTTCCTCAAACAACACTTCGTAACTTGGGTTACGAATAACCTCTTTTACGTTGTGTAGCCCGTGTTTAGTAAGGTCAATTGTTGCCGCTTTTGTATGTTCCATAACGGTCATTGGGTGCTCCTTATCGGAAATATTTTGTAGGGATTTTGTAAGTATCTTTTTATTTTTGTCTGCTCACCATGCTAGCAATGGGCCTAAGTTAAAACAGGGATATAGCTCAAAAAATACCCTTGCTTATTATGGGGCTTTCAGCGACGCATCACATATTGGCCTGATTAGTGTATCGTGCACGCAAAGCTTTGCGCTAGAGCAAAACGGTTATTAATTGATTAAAATTAACCAGTTGTTTTATTACAGGAAAGGCTAGACATAGCAAGGGCTGGATCACAAAAAAGCCAGCATTGCGCTGGCTTTTTGATGGGTAAATTACGTGCTTGATAAACTATGTGAATTAATGCAGCGTTTTATTGCTTGAAGTCGCCTGTTCAAACAGCTCAGCTACGTCAGATTCGTCGAACGAATAATTCGTGCCGCAGTAATCACAATGTAAAGAAATTGAGCCAGACTCGCTCAACATGTCATTGACTTCCGCGCGATCAAGGGTCACGATCGCTGCGCCGCTGCGCTCACGAGAACAACCACAATGGAACGCAACTTGTTGAGGTTCGAACAAGCGTACCTTGTCTTGGTTGTACAGACGGTACAACAGCTCATTTGCTTCCAAAGTGAACAGCTCTTCATCTTTCACTGTGCTGGTTAGCTGTTCAAGGTGCTCGAAATCTTCCACTGTGCCGGTGCCATCTGGCATAACTTGAATAAGCATACCCGCTGCGTGCGCTTTACCTTCGTGTTCGCCAGTGCGAATCCAAAGGCGAGTTTTTAACTGCTCAGATTTTTCGAAGTAACCTTCCAGAATCTCAACTAGGCTACTACCTTCAAGACCGACGATACCTTGGTAACGCTCGCCCTGTTTTGGCTCGATAGTGATCACTAGGTAACCTTTACCCATCATGTCATGGATGTTTGCGTCGTCAGCGATATCGCCGTCCCAACGCGCCACACCACGTACTTGCTGATTGTTGTCACCGTTGATTACGACCAGTGATACCGGACCGTCGCCTTGCAGCTGCAGGGTGATAGAGCCTTCAAACTTCAGCGTTGCGGTTAGCAGTGTCGTCGAGACAAGTAGCTCACCTAGCAGGTTCTTTAGTGCTGCTGGGTATTCCTTGCTAGTGATAATACGTTGGTATGCTTCATCCAATTGCACCAACTCGCCACGTACTGATAGGTCTTCAAAAAGGTAGCGGTTTAATACATTGTTTGCCATGGAGTTTATTCCTAGTACGTCTGGTACTTATTGATGTTTAAATTTGATGATGTCGCGACGCTGTTTTTTATCTGGACGACGATCAGGGCTAGGGTTGTGAGCGTGGAGTTTACGTCGTGTGGCGTTTTCCTCGCGCTTAGCAATGCTTTCAGTCGTCTCTTTATAGAGCGTCTGAGCTTCTGGTGCACCACGACGTTGATCAGAAATCTTTTCGATAACAATGGTTTTCTCTTCATTGCCTTGGCGAAGAGTGATAACTGCACCGAGCTCGACTGCCTTACTCGGCTTACTACGCTGGCCATTATAGTGGACTTTGCCACCATCGACCATATTTCGCGCAATTGAGCGTGTTTTATAGAAACGTGCAGCCCATAACCACTTATCGAGTCTGACCGCTTCTGTTTGGGAACTCATTGTGGAAAATGACCTCTAATGAATCTAGCTAGATTAATGCTGTTGTAAAAATGGTGACAGGATGTCCATTTTTCAAGCGAGATTATCAAATTTATCATTTGCATAGTGGTTCTGACACTGTTAAGTGTTTAGCTTGATTGATATTTTGCTACAATGCTCAGCTACACTTTTTATTAATATTTACCATATTAGTTGGGCGCAAACGAGAAGGAAACTCAGTGAAGCAGCAAAGCGTAAGCGCACTGTATAAATTGGGCGAGTCGGTAAAGGAAATTCGAGTTCAGCAGCGAATCAGTTCTGTTGTGGCTGTGCTGTTGCTGGTGTTAAGTGCTTGGATTTTAGGCCAGTTGGTCTGGCAGCCTTTTGTGACCGAATCAATTCATCCTTGGCAGCCAACGGTATCGGCGAAGAGTTCCTCTCAATCCAGTTCATCCTTTGACCTTGCTGAAGTGCAAAACGGTCATCTTTTCGGTCAGTATCAAGAGCAACGCGTGGTGGTTGAAAAACCAAAAGTAGAAGATGCGCCAAAAAGTCGTCTTAATGTCGTCCTGGTTGGGGTCGTGACGAGTACCAATGCAAACAAAAGTTTAGCGGTGATCGCCAATCGAGGTCAGCAAGCAACGTACGGCATCGGTGAAGTGATTGAAGGAACTCGGGCGAAACTGTATCAAGTGCAAACCGACCGCGTGATTATCGATAACGCAGGACGTAACGAGACCGTGATGCTGGAAGGTTTGAAATACACCCAACCTCAAGCGCTTCCAGAGTCTAAACCCCTAGCCCGTGAAACTCAGGTACCGGCAGGCAAACTCGATCAAATTCGTGACGAAATACGCCAAGACTCTAAGCAAGTGTTCCAGTACGTGCGTATGTCTCAAGTGAAGAACGACGGTGAAGTCGCAGGCTATCGCCTCACTCCGGGTAAAGACCCGATCTTATTTGAGTCAGTTGGCTTGCAGCCAGGTGACATAGCGACACAGATTAATGGATTAGATTTAAAAGACTCAGCGACGATGGGCGTTATTTTCCAATCCTTGTCCGAAATGACTGAGTTAACTCTAACGGTTGAGCGTGATGGTCAGCCGTACGAGATATATATTGAATTATAGATAGCCGTGTTAATCGCTATCTTAATGAGGAGTAAAGTGTGAATCATTGGCTCAAAAAAAGCGTATGGCTTTTGGCAGGAAGCTTATTAACTTCGCCTAGCTTAGTTACAGCTAATGAATTTAGTGCGAGCTTTAAAGGCACTGATATTCAAGAGTTTATCAACATTGTTGGCCGCAACTTAGAAAAGACCATCATTGTTGACCCTTCCGTTCGTGGCAAAGTCGATGTTCGTAGTTACGACATGCTTTCCGAAGAACAGTACTACAGTTTCTTTTTGAACGTTCTTGAGGTTTACGGTTATGCGGTTGTCGAAATGGGCAACGGCGTGATTAAAGTGGTGAAGTCGAAAGACGCGAAAACATCGGCTATTCCGGTTGTCGGTGACGGCAAAGTGCAAGGTGACGCAGTGGTCACGCGCGTTGTGGCGGTCAAAAACGTGTCAGTACGTGAACTTTCTCCTCTACTGCGCCAACTGAATGATAACGCTGGCGCGGGTAACGTTGTGCACTATGACCCAGCGAACATCATCTTGATTACTGGCCGTGCGGCGGTGGTGAATCGTTTAGCGGACATTATTAAGCGAGTCGACCAAGCGGGTGACAAATCGATTGAAGTGGTGGAACTAGCGAATGCTTCCGCGGCTGAAATGGTGCGAATTGTTGAAGCGCTGAGCAAAACAGACGCTAAAACCACGCCTGAGTTTCTTCAGCCTAAGCTGGTGGCTGATGAGCGTACCAATGCGATTTTGATTTCTGGTGACCCTCAGGTGCGTCAGCGTCTGCGCAAGCTGATTAAGCAACTTGACGTTGAAATGGCGTCAAAAGGCAACAACCGCGTGGTTTACCTTAAATATGCAAAGGCGGAAGATTTAGTCGATGTCCTGAAAGGGGTATCGGATAATCTACAAGCAGAGAAAACGCAAGGCGGGAATGTTGCAACGGCTAAGCGTGGTGAAGTGATGATCGCGGCGCACCCAGAAACCAACGCACTCGTGTTGACTGCGCCGCCAGATATCATGATCGCGCTGCAAGACGTGATTGGTCAGTTGGATATCCGTCGAGCGCAGGTGTTGATTGAAGCACTGATCGTCGAAATGGCTGAAGGTGACGGTATTAACCTTGGTGTGCAGTGGGGCTCGTTAGAAACGGGTGCCGTGATCCAATACAGCAATACCGGCGCGCCAATCGGTCAGGTGATGGTGGGGCTGGAAGAAGCGGATGACCAAACTAGCACCGAATACTACACCGATAACAATGGTAACCGTGTGCCTTATTCTGTAACGGAATCGGGCGATTACTCGACGCTGGCTTCGGCATTGTCGGGCGTGAATGGTGCAGCCTTGAGCCTTGTTATGGGTGACTGGACTGCATTGCTTAGCGCGGTGGCGACTGACTCCAACTCAAACATTCTTTCTTCTCCGAGCATCACTGTGATGGATAACGGCGAAGCATCATTTATTGTTGGTGAGGAAGTTCCGGTGATTACCGGCTCTACGGCAGGTTCAAATAACGACAACCCGTTCCAGACTGTTGACCGTAAAGAGGTCGGTATCAAACTGAAAGTGGTGCCGCAAATCAACGAAGGTAATTCGGTACAACTGAACATTGAACAAGAAGTTTCCAACGTTCTGGGTGCGAATGGCGCGGTGGACGTACGTTTTGCGAAGCGTCAGCTCAATACCTCAGTCATGGTTGAAGATGGTCAGATGATTGTTTTGGGCGGCTTGATCGATGAGCGCGCGTTGGAAAGTGAATCGAAAGTCCCGCTATTGGGTGATATCCCAGTGCTTGGTCACCTGTTTAAATCGACCAGTACTCAAGTTGAAAAGAAAAACCTGATGGTATTTATCAAACCAACCATCATTCGCGATGGCGTGACCGCAGACGGCATCACGCAACGTAAATACAACTTTATCCGCGCTGAGCAACTGTACAAAGCCGACCAAGGCCTGAAGTTGATGGATAACGAGAACATTCCTGTTTTGCCTAGGTTTGGTGATGATATTCGTCACCCCGCCGAAATTCAGGCATTCTTAGACCAAATGGATGAGCAGTAATGGCAATCGATGTAGCCACTTCATTTCGTCGCCTGCCGTTTGGCTTCGCTAACCGCTTTAACTTGGTGTTAGAGCAAGCGGAAGACGGTTTGGTGTTGTTCTATGTCGCGCCATTAGCGGTACCCGCACTGCTCGAAGTGCAGCGGATTGTCGGCAGTGGCTTTGCGGTTAACGAAATCGACAAAGACACCTTTGAAAAAAAACTGACCGAAGCGTATCAGCGTGATTCATCAGAAGCACGTCAGCTGATGGAAGACCTTGGCGCTGACAGTGACGACTTCTTCTCACTGGCAGAAGACTTACCGCAAAACGAAGACTTACTTGAGTCAGACGACGATGCGCCAATCATCAAGCTGATCAATGCGATGCTTGGCGAAGCGATCAAAGAAGGCGCGTCTGATATCCATATCGAGACGTTCGAAAAGTCACTGATGATTCGTTTCCGCATCGATGGTGTGCTGCGAGACGTGTTATCACCGAGTCGTAAGCTAGCGCCGTTGCTGGTCTCGCGCGTGAAAGTGATGGCGAGGCTGGATATTGCAGAAAAACGCGTCCCTCAAGATGGGCGTATTTCACTGCGTATCGGCGGTCGCGCGGTCGACGTGCGTGTGTCGACCATGCCGTCTTCACACGGCGAACGAGTGGTCATGCGTCTGCTGGATAAAAACGCGACGCGTCTGGACTTACACAGCCTGGGGATGACCCAAGCCAACCACGACAGTTTCCGTTCGATGATCAGCCGCCCGCATGGGATTATCCTCGTGACCGGTCCGACGGGCTCGGGTAAATCGACCACGCTGTACGCTGGCCTGCAAGAGCTCAATAGTAATGAGCGCAATATTCTTACCGTTGAAGACCCGATCGAGTTTGATATCGACGGTATCGGCCAGACCCAAGTGAACCCAAAAGTGGACATGACGTTTGCTCGCGGCCTGAGGGCGATTCTTCGTCAAGACCCGGATGTGGTGATGGTCGGTGAGATCCGTGACTTGGAAACCGCACAGATCGCGGTTCAGGCTTCGTTGACGGGTCACTTAGTAATGTCGACCTTACACACCAATACCGCTATCGGCGCGGTGACGCGTCTGCGTGATATGGGGATTGAGCCTTTCCTAATTTCTTCATCTTTGCTCGGCGTGCTGGCGCAGCGTTTGGTGCGCACATTATGCCGCGATTGTAAGCAGCCTTACGAAGCCGATAAAGAAACTAAGAAACTGTTCAACGTATCGCAAGATGAGCCACTGACCTTATACCGAGCGCAAGGGTGTGAAAAGTGTAACCAGAAAGGCTATCGAGGCCGTACTGGTATCCACGAGCTACTGATCATCGATGATCAGGTACAAGAGCTGATTCATAGTGAAGCCGGTGAACAAGCGATCGAAAGGGCGATTCGACAAACTACGCCGAGTATCCGTGATGACGGTTTGTCGAAGGTGTTCACTGGCGTGACTTCTCTTGAAGAAGTCTTGCGAGTAACCAAGGAAAGCTAATGGCGGCGTTTGAATTCAAAGCGTTAAACGCAAAAGGCCGAACCCAGAAAGGCGTTATCGAAGGTGATAATGCTCGTCAGGTGCGTTTGCGCCTAAAAGATCAAGGCTTGGTGCCAGTTGAAGTCACTGAAACAAGGCGGAAATCCAATAGCCAGGATTCCTCGAGCACCAGCAAAGGTTTCAAACGAGGGATCAGTACGCCAGATTTGGCACTGATTACGCGTCAATTAGCCACACTGGTGCAGTCTGGCATGCCGCTGGAAGAGTGTTTAAGAGCGGTGTCTGAACAATCAGACAAGCCCCGCATTCGTAGCATGATGTTGGCGGTTCGCTCCAAAGTGGTCGAAGGTTACACCCTAGCGGACAGTTTGGCGGATTACTCGCACATCTTCGATGACTTGTTCCGTTCGATGGTGTCGGCGGGGGAAAAATCCGGCCATTTAGATTCAGTGCTGGAGCGCCTAGCCGATTACGCAGAGAATCGCCAAAAACTGCGTTCTAAGTTACAGCAAGCGATGATCTACCCTGTGGTGCTGGTGGTGTTTGCCGTCGGTATCGTTGCCTTTCTACTGGCTGCCGTAGTGCCAAAGATTGTCGGCCAGTTTGTTCAAATGGGGCAGGAACTTCCGCAGTCAACGCAGTTCTTACTGTCGTCCAGTGAGTTTATCCAGAACTGGGGGATTCAACTCCTTTTGGCGATCATCGCTCTGATTTACGGTATCAAGACGCTGCTTAAATCACCGGATATCCGTTTGAAGTGGGACCGAAAAGTGGTGTCAATGCCGCTGATCGGTAAGATTTCCCGCGGGCTGAACACCTCACGATTTGCGCGCACATTATCGATTTGTACCTCGAGTGCGATCCCGATTTTAGATGGCATGAAAGTGGCGGTCGACGTCATGTCGAACCACTTCGTTAAGCAACAGGTGATGACGGCGCGAGAAAACGTGCGCGAAGGGGCAAGCCTGAGAAAAGCCTTGGATCAAACCAAACTGTTCCCACCGATGATGCTGCATATGATTGCCAGTGGTGAGCAGAGTGGTGAGTTAGAAAGTATGCTTACCCGCGCGGCAGATAATCAGGACGCAAACTTTGAGTCGACGATCAACATTGCCTTGGGTATTTTTACTCCGGCTCTAATTGCGTTGATGGCGGGTTTGGTGCTGTTCATCGTAATGGCGACCCTGATGCCAATTTTGGAAATGAATAATTTAATGAGCGGCTAAGGCAGTTAGCCTGAAACGCTCATCGTTAGTTTGTGGTTTGGAGAGAATAATGAAAATTAAAATGAAGAAACAATCGGGTTTTACCCTGTTAGAAGTCATGGTTGTGGTTGTTATCTTGGGGATTTTGGCGAGCTTTGTTGTACCTAACTTGCTAGGTAACAAAGAAAAAGCGGACCAACAAAAAGCGATTACTGACATCGTTGCTTTGGAGAATGCGTTGGATATGTACAAGCTGGACAACAGTGTCTACCCAACGACAGACCAAGGTCTGGATGCCTTGGTGACTAAGCCATCGAGCCCAGAACCACGCAACTACCGTGACGGCGGCTATATCAAACGTCTGCCAAACGACCCATGGGGTAACGACTACCAATACCTAAGCCCTGGTGATAAAGGTTCGATTGATATCTTTACCCTAGGTGCAGATGGTCAAGAGGGTGGCGAAGGTGCCAACGTTGATATCGGTAACTGGAATATCCAAGATTTCCAATAATCCTATCCAACGTAGGGGCGGCTTTGGTCGCCTCATACATATGACGCCTAAGCAAAAGGGTTTTACCCTGCTCGAGATCCTGTTGGTATTGGTGCTGTTGTCGGTTGCCTCAGTGGCGGTGATCGCCACCCTACCACAGAAAACGTCTGATGAAGCTAAGCAGCAAGCGGTGGCGTTATACCATCGTCTGCAGCTTTTGAATGAAGAAGCGATTTTGAGCGGTAAAGACTACGGCGCTCGTTTTGACCAAAAGCGCGCCAGCTATCAGTTGTTGGCGTTAGGCGAAGAGGGATGGCAAGCGTTAGACGACGAGCAACTACCAGAGCAGGTCACGTTACCCGACGGTTTGGCGCTCACGATGCAATTGGGCGGTAACGTATGGAAAGACGAAGACCGATTGTTTAATCCCGGTAGCTTGTTTGATGAGGAGATGTTTGCCGAGTTAGAAACCGAGAATAAAGTGATGCCACCACAGGTATTTATTATGTCGAGTGGTGAAATTACCCCATTCTCTGTTGCCATTTATCCGCAAAACTTGAGTGCGGACGAAGACGCGTGGCGTGTAGTGGCAAAAGAAAATGGCGACATCATTCTTCTCGCCCCGGGAGAGAGTGATGATCAAGCGTAGAGCAGGTTTTACTTTATTAGAAGTACTGGTGGCGTTGGCGATTTTTGCCACGGCGGCGATCGCGGTGATTCGCTCGGTCAGCCAGCATATCAATACGCTGAGTTATCTTGAAGAAAAGACCTTCGCTTCGATGGTTGCTGACAACCAAATGGCCAAGATCATGCTGTCTGAACGTAAACCAAGTAAAGCAAAGGGCAAAGAAGAACTGGCAGGACGCGAGTGGTATTGGTCAGTTGAACCGGTCGATACCGCTGGTAACTTGCTGCAGGGCTTTGACGTCAAAGTAGCGGCTGAGGAAAAAGGTACATCGATCGTCACGGTAAGAAGTTATGTGGCGAAATAGAACCAGCCAGAAAGGCTTTACCCTGATTGAAGTCTTGGTGGCGATAGCTATCTTCGCCAGTCTCAGTGTTGGCGCGTATCAAGTACTCAACCAAGTGCAGCGCAGCAACGAGCTTTCTTTAGAGCGCAGCGAGCGGCTGAAAAGTTTGCAGCGCGCGCTGGTATTTTTGAATAACGACTTTCGTCAAATGGTGTTGCGACAAACGCGTACCAATGGCGAAGAACCGTCGACACAGTTGTTGCAATGGCAAGACTACTTGCTGGATTCGGATGCCAAAGGCGTGATGTTTGCACGGGCGGGCTGGCACAACCCAGAGCAGCAATTTCCGCGTGGTGAAGTGACCAAAGTAGGTTACCGCCTCAAAGACCAACGCCTTGAACGTTTGTGGTGGCGTTATCCGGATACACCTGCGGGGCAAGCGCCGATCGTGATGCCACTGCTTAACGACGTCAAAGAGTTCTCGATGCGCTTTTTTGATGGCAAAGAGTGGAAAGCGCAATGGGAGGCGCCCAACCAGTTGCCTAGCGCGGTCTCGGTCGCGCTGGAGTTGGCCGATTACGGAAAAATTGAGCGCATTTACCTGATTTCTGGCGGCGCGTTAAAGATCAGCGAGGTGGGCGATGAAGAGGGCTAAACGCCAACGCGGTGTGGCATTAATCGTCGTATTGCTGCTTCTGGCGGTGATGGTCAGTCTCGCGGCCAGCATGGCCGACCGGTTGTTCGGCCAGTTTAAGCGCGCGTCGAATCAGCTTAACTATCAGCAAGCGTATTGGTACAGCATCGGTGTAGAAGCATTGGCGAAAGTGGCCATTGAACAGAGTTACGAAGATTCAGACACCATTAACCTGTCGCAACCTTGGGCATTGGAAGAACAAACCTATCCGTTGGATTACGGAACGCTAAAAGGACAGATCCGAGATAAACAGGCGTGTTTTAACCTCAATGCTCTAATGGCAGAAACCCAGAATGCGGGTTCAGATCGATTGCCGTTTTTGGTCGAAACGCTGCAAAACCTGATGGAAGAATTGGATATTGATAACCATCAAGCCGAGGAAGCGTCGCAATCGCTGTGGGAATACGTTGATATCAACAACTCGGTAGATTCGGTATCGGGGGTGGAAGACAGCTATTACGAATCGATGTCACCGGCATATCTCGCGGCAAACACCTTGTTGGCCGATAGCTCGGAGCTTAGGGCGGTCAATCAGGTCTCCGGTGAAGTGATGACCAAGATCGCGCCGTATGTTTGCGCTTTGCCGACGACAGAGTTTCGCCTCAATGTGAATACGCTTCAACCAGAGCAGGCAGAGTTGCTCAGCGCGCTGCTGCAACCGCACTTGAGTGCGCAGCAAGCCAAAGATATTTTGCAAAATCGTCCTTATGACGGATGGGGCAATGTCGATGATTTCTTACGGGAAGGGGCGCTGGCCAATCTCGAGCCTGATGTGCTACAGCCAATAAAAAGCTATTTGGCGGTAGACAGCTTATATTTTGAATTAGACGCAGAGATATTGGTAGACCAATCAAGGCTCCGCATCCGTAGTTTAATATTTAGTAATAATCGCAAGAACGCAACGGTAGTCAGCCGTCGCTTTGGAGGTATCGGTGAACGAGTTTCTGATCGTTCGACTGAGCAATGATACAAGCTCGGCCATTCAGTGGATTGTCTGGTCAGAACAGCAAAAGGAAGTGATTGCTTGTGGCGATCTGGCTGACTGGGATGCCGTGCCAGAGTTAGCCGCTTACGCCGAAAATCGCCGAACGTTAGTTTTGCTGTCTGCGTCTAGCTTAGTGTTGACCGAGGTTGAGATCCCAGCCGGCGCCAGTCGCCAATTTGAAGGCATGCTGCCCTTTTTGCTGGAAGATGACTTAGCTCAAGACGTTGAACAACTGCATTTTTCTGTGCTGCACAAAGCATCGGGACGCGCTCAAGTGTGCGCCGCAGATAGTCATTGGGTGGCGACAGTGCTGCAGACATTACGCGCTGTCGGTTGTCAGGTGCAAAAAGTCCTACCGGATGTGTTGGCGTTACCTGAGCAGTCAGGGATCAGCGCGGTTGAACTCGACGGACAATGGTTGCTGAAAAAGAACGCTTACAGCGGTATCTCAGTACCGAGTGAATGGCTGGCGATGATCGCCCAATCCGAGTGGGTCAAAGAGGGTGAAGAGTACTTATCTCTCAATGCTTACTCTGCGCTTCCTGAACTGGAGTTGCTTGAAGAACAACAGTGGCAAAATGTTGAGCCGCAGCTTGTGATGCAAATGCTCGCCGAGCAGGCGGTCAGCAGCAAAATCAATCTGTTGACTGGCAGCTTTAAACCTAAATCGTCGATTTTGCGTTACTGGAAAGTCTGGCAAAAAGCGGCGATCGCGGCGGTAGTGTTACTTGCGGTGATGATGATAGATAACGTACTGAAAATTAATCAGTATGAGTCCCAAGCTCAAGCGTATCGCGCCGAGAGTGAACGAATTTTCCGTCAGACTCTGTTTGGTAAAAATAAAATCCCAACCGTGAGCTACCTAAAGCGCGAAATGGAGCGTGAAGCGGAGCGATTGTCGGGCAATGGTGGCGATGAATCGTTACTGAAATGGATGGAAGGCTTGCCGGCATTACTAAAGCAAGTTCCGACCCTTAATCTGACCAGCTTTAAGTTTGATGGCCCGCGTGGCGAAGTGAGATTACAGGCGCAGAGTTCTGATTTTCAAACGTTTGAAAAAGCACGCGAAGTACTGGCGTCTAAATTCGTCGTCGAGCAAGGTCAATTGAGCCGTTCAGGGCAGCTAGTCAATGGCTCCTTTGTGTTGAAGCCATTGTGAGGTAGAGAAGATGAATTCATTAATGATGTCGCTGCAAAACTGGTGGAGTCAGATTAGCGCTCGCGAACAACGTTTGGTCGTGGTGTGCGCGGTTTTACTCGTGCTTGGTACGCTTTACTGGGGTGTCATTCAGCCGGTCTCCCAGCGTGCTGAAAACGCTCAAGTGCGCATTCAAAGCGAGAAACAACTGCTTAGTTGGGTTCAGGACAAAGCTGACGAGATTGCCTCTTTACGTGGTCAGAACGGCCAGGTGATTTCAAACACACCGATGAATCAGGCCATCTCTTCAACCGCGGGTCGCTTTGGCGTCGAGCTGATTCGCGTTCAACCGCGTGACGAGCAACTGCAAGTCTGGATTACGCCACTGCCTTTTAACCGTCTGGTGGAGTGGATGAGCTTTCTGCAGGACACACATGGTATTTCCGTGACGTTTCTGGATATCGATAAAGGTGACCAAAGCGGTGTGGTAGAAGTTAAGCGATTGCAGTTCACTAAGGGGTAATTGAGTGAAGAGAATCATTGTATTGAGTTTTGGTTTGCTGGTGGTTTTTGTGGTTAGCGCCATCGCTCATCTTCCCGCGCAATTGGTGGTAAATAACGCTCCGTTACCTGCTCAACTCACCTTGACGGGAGTGCAGGGCACGGTTTGGCAAGGCAGCGCTACCAACGTACGTTGGCAGTCGATGAACTTAGGTCAGCTTCATTGGTCGTTAGCGCCAGCTAAACTGCTCACGGGGGCAGCCGAAGCCCAAGTTCGTTTTGGTCAAGGTAGCGATATGCAGTTAACCGGGCGTGGCACTGTTGGATACCAGTTCTCGGGGACGCCGTATGTAGAAAATGTCGTTGCGTCGATGCCAGTGAAAGAGATTATCCAGCGCGCACCGAGCATGCCAGTACCGTTGGCTCTTGAGGGGCGGGTGGAGTTGATGGTCAAACAACTCAGTTATGCAGCGCCTTTCTGCGCGAGTGCAGATGGTAGCGTGGTGTGGAATACCGATAAGGTCGGTACACCGCTAGCGGATTTGACCGTCGGACCAGTGATTGCAGACTTTACCTGTGCCGACAGCACGATTAATTTGAACGCATCACAGCAGAGTGCTCAGGTGGAGAGTGCCGCAGAAGTGACTTTACAGCCGAACTTTAGCTACCAGAGCAAAGGTTGGTTTAAGCCAAGTGGTGAATTCCCTGCGGCATTGACTGAGCAACTACGTTGGTTGCCTGCCCCAGATTCTTCCGGCCGTTATTCGTTTAACTACAACGGTCGACTGTAAAATCAAAACGGGGTTATCAGCAGATAACCCCGTTTTTCTATTTCATCGCTGGGAAGCTGATTTGTACCCTCAACCCGCCCCCGCTGCGGTTGTTGACCACCACAGACCCACTGTGTTGGCTGATGATACGTTTGACAATCGTCAGTCCTAACCCCGTTCCTTCACTGCCTCGCGCAGTGTCTCCACGGGTAAATGGCGCAAACAGCTTACCGATCTGGCTTTGCTCGATGCCCGGGCCGTTATCTTCCACGCACACCCACACCAATTTACTGTCGGCGGTCATCCCGGTGCTGACTTTGACCCAACCATTGCCGTAACGCAGCGCGTTAACCACCAAGTTGCTCACCGCCCGCTTAATCGAGATTGGGCTGCCGAGCGTCATTTTCATCGGTTGGTGGAGTTCGGTCTCGATTTTGACCTCATAGCCACCTTCAGACAACGCAACGTCATTTGCAATCTCGTTGAGGTCGACTTCGACGAACGATTGTTTGTTGACCGGCTTGAGGTAGTCCATAAACTGGCTGATGATCTCGTTGCACTCTTCGGTATCGCTGATAATCCCCTCGGCCAAATAGCTGTCTTCAGGTGACATCATTTCTGTTGCGAGACGAATTCGAGTCAGTGGGGTGCGTAAATCATGGCTGATGCCGGCCATTAGCAGCGCACGGTCTTCTTCCAATGCTTGAATCCCTTTCGACATTTGGTTGAACGCGCGTGTCACAGAGCGAATCTCAGATGCCCCTTGTTCTGGCAGCGGCGGTGGGATCTCTCCTCGCCCAACGCCCTTGGCGGCTTTTTCAAGCGCGATCAGCGGGCGGTTCTGTAAGCGGATGAACAGCCAGCCGCCGGCGATGATCAGCAGCGCCATAATTAAACTGTTGCGAAACAGCGGTGCGAAGTCTTCTTCTTGCAACTCTGAAAGTGGAATCCGCAGCAGCGAGCCTGGCATGGCATCGATCTTCATCCACAAAATGTAACTCTCAGAGCCGAGCATCATCCGTACGTGAGTTTTGGAGCCTAACTCGTTACTCATCTCCTCACTCATTAGGTCAATCGGGACCGCGCGATAAAACTCTGCCGCGGTCTCGCTATCTTCGCTGTGAATCGTCACGCCAAGTTGCTCGAGGACGCGGCGACGCAACGGCCCATCCATCTCTAACCCATCTTCCAGATTCACCGAGTCACTGAGCATCAGGTTGATTTCGTGACCGAGAATTTTGTTGAACTGCTGCAAACTCGGCATCACGGCGTAGTTGAACACCGCGTAATACGAGTAGACCTGACTGGCAATCAGTAGCGTGAGAAAAATGAAGATGGATTGAGTAAATGAGCTGCGAATGCGCATATCAGCAACCTTGATAACGGTAAAAACAAAAAGTGCGAGACCATGTCTCGCACCCTAGCATAATTCGAATTAGGCTTCTTTGCCGTCTGGGACGAAAACATAACCTAAGCCCCACACGGTTTGGATGTAGCGAGGTTTGCTTGGGTCAACCTCTAGCATCCGACGTAGGCGAGAGATTTGGACGTCAATCGAACGTTCCATCGCTGAGTATTCGCGGCCACGCGCCATGTTCATCAGTTTATCACGCGACATCGGTTCGCGGGCGTTGGTCACGAGAGCTTTGAGTACAGCGAACTCGCCAGAGGTCAGTGGCATCGGCTCGTCACCGCGGAACATTTCGCGCGTCCCTAAGTTCAAACGAAACTCGCCAAACTCGACCACTTGCTCTTCGCTGCTTGGTGCGCCCGGCAGTTCAGTGGTTTGACGGCGTAGTACCGCTTTGATGCGAGCTAGCAGTTCGCGTGGGTTGAACGGTTTTGGCAAGTAGTCATCAGCGCCGACTTCAAGGCCGACAATACGGTCAATCTCGTCGCCTTTAGCGGTCAGCATCAGGATCGGCAGTGTGTTGTTAGCGTTACGCAGACGACGGCAAATCGACAGACCGTCCTCTCCTGGTAACATCAGGTCTAACACCATTAGGTGGAAGTTTTCACGGGTCAGTAGGCGGTCCATTTGTTCGCTGTTGGCCACACTGCGTACTTGGAATCCTTGTTCAGACAAGTAACGCTCCAGCAATGCCCGTAAACGCGCATCGTCATCAACGACTAAGATCTTGTGATTTTCTTGCATGTAATGATTCCACCTAATAACTATAATGACGCTTTTGCGCTGGGCTTAGTGCCCTTTTTGACCAGTAGAAATGTAACACTGTTCTGACCAAAGTGGCGTAAAGAATTGTTAACGTTTATTTCCTTTTTAGCTAATGTATACGGTAGTTTCAATCCAACAACGTCAGAAATATGAAAACAAACCTAATCACACGTGAAGGCTTTGATCGGCTTAAAAAAGAGCTCGATTTTTTGTGGAAAGAAGAACGTCCAGAAGTCACCAAAAAGGTCACGTGGGCAGCCAGTCTTGGCGACCGCTCGGAAAACGCCGATTACCAATACAACAAAAAGCGTCTGCGCGAGATCGACCGCCGTGTCCGTTACCTGCGTAAACGCCTCGAACAAGTCAAAGTGGTGGATTACTCGCCTCAACAAGAAGGCAAAGTGTTCTTTGGCGCGTGGGTCGAAATTGAAAACGAAGCGGGCGAGGTCAAATCGTTCCGTATTGTTGGTCCAGATGAAATCTACGGTGACGCCAAAGGCTATATCTCGATCGATTCACCGATGGCGCGAGCGTTGTTGCAAAAAGAAGTGGACGATGAGTTCAGCGTTAAGACGCCTGAAGGCTATAAAGAGTGGTTCGTTAACCGCATCGAATATATGTAACTTTATATCGCGCCTGTACGCCCCCACATACTGATTAATACATTGATGCTTTTCACGGCGTCATACATAAAACATACAAAGAGATTCAACGGATGAGCCAAGCTATCTGTCAAATGATTGCTCAAGAACTCAATGTTCGCGCTGAGCAAGTCACCGCTGCTGTTAACCTGATTGATGATGGGAACACAGTGCCATTTATTGCCCGCTACCGTAAAGAAGTGACCGGTGGTCTGGACGATACCCAACTGCGTAACCTAGACAGCCGTCTTTCGTACTTACGTGAACTCGACGAGCGCCGTCAAACCATCCTTAAGTCAATTGGGGAGCAAGGCAAGTTAACCGCAGAGCTAGAAGCACAAATCAACCAAGCGGACAGCAAAACACGCTTAGAAGACTTATACCTGCCTTACAAACCGAAGCGCCGCACCAAAGGCCAGATCGCGATTGAGGCAGGACTAGAGCCGCTGGCAGACACTCTGTGGAATGAACCTCAAACAGAGCCAGAGAGCGAAGCTGAGCGTTATGTCGACGCAGACAAAGGCGTGGCCGATATCAAAGCGGCATTAGATGGCGCGCGAGCCATCATCATGGAGCGAATTGCTGAAGACGCCAACTTACTGGAAAAGATCCGTCATCACCTTAACCGCAACGCCGAGTTGGTTTCGCGCGTAGTGGAAGGTAAAGAGCAAGAAGGCGAAAAGTTCAAAGATTACTTCGAGCACAACGAGCCGCTGAGCAAAGTGCCGTCGCACCGAGCATTGGCGATGCTGCGTGGTCGCAACGAAGGCTTCCTGACTCTCGCTATGAACGCAGACCCAGCGCAGGAAGAAGCTGTGCGTCAATCGTACTGTGAAACCATCATTGCGGATCACTACGGTATCTCACTTAGCAACGCGCCGGCTGATACATGGCGTAAACAAGTTATCAGTTGGGCGTGGCGCATCAAAGTATCGATGCACATGGAAACCGAACTGATGGGCGCGATGAAAGAACGCGCGGAAATCGAAGCGATTGAAGTGTTTGCCACCAACCTGAAAGACCTGTTGATGGCAGCGCCAGCAGGGCCTCGCGCGACGCTAGGTCTAGACCCGGGTCTACGTACTGGTTCGAAGATTGCGGTTGTAGACTCGACCGGTAAAGTACTGGCAACGGAAACTATTTATCCACATCCGCCACAAAACCAATACGACAAGGCTGCGCAAGTAGTCGCAAGCCTTGTGACTAAACACAAGGTTGACCTTATCGCGATCGGTAACGGCACCGCTTCGCGTGAAACCGACAGTTTTGTTGCTGACTTAATTAAGCGCAACAACCTGAAAGTGCAGAAGATCATGGTCAGTGAAGCGGGCGCGTCGGTGTATTCGGCGTCCGAATTGGCGGCGAAGGAATTCCCAAATCTCGACGTATCGCTACGTGGTGCGGTTTCAATCGCCCGTCGCCTTCAGGACCCGCTTGCGGAGCTGGTGAAAATCGACCCGAAATCGATTGGCGTTGGCCAATACCAACACGACGTCAGCCAATCTATGCTGGCGAAGCGCCTTGACGCGGTAGTGGAAGACTGTGTAAACGCGGTGGGTGTTGATGTGAATACTGCTTCTCCGGCATTGCTGACCCGAGTAGCAGGTCTATCGAGCACTATCGCGCAGAATATTGTCGATTACCGCGATGAAAACGGTCGCTTTGAAGCGCGTACAACGCTAAAAAAAGTCGCGCGTCTTGGGCCGAAAGCGTTCGAACAGTGTGCAGGTTTCTTGCGCATTATGGATGGCAAAAATCCGCTTGATGCGTCGTCAGTTCACCCAGAGGCGTACCCGGTGGTGAAGACGATTGCCGAGAAAAACCATAAGGACGTGAAGTCTTTGATTGGTGATACGGACTTCCTACGTGGCCTACGCGCGGTTGATTACACCGATGATAGCTTTGGTTTGCCGACGGTGACCGACATCATTAAAGAGCTCGACAAACCGGGGCGTGACCCACGTCCTGAATTCAAGACCGCTACGTTTGCTGATGGGGTGAATAAAGTCTCTGACTTGGAGCCAGGTATGGTGCTTGAAGGCGTGGTCTCCAACGTGGCTAACTTTGGCGCGTTTGTTGATATCGGCGTACACCAAGACGGTCTAGTGCATATCTCTGCGCTGACGGACCGCTTTGTTTCTGACCCACGCGAAGTGGTGAAAGCGGGCGATATCGTCAAAGTCAAAGTGATGGAAGTGGATGTGCAGCGTAAGCGAATCGCGTTGTCGATGCGTTTAACCGATGAGCCGGGACAAGACAACCGTCCGCAACGCAGCTCTGCACCTCGCGGTCAGCAACGTCAGTCGAATCAAACAGGTCGTCGACGCGAAGAGTCATCGAACAGTGCGATGGGTGGGGCTTTCGCCGCTGCATTTGCTAAAGCCAAGCGTTAACTATCACCGAGCTAAAAATACAAATCCCCGTGTTTTCTGTGAATTCACGGGGATTTTTTTTTCGGTATTTCCTAATTCTATATCGTCGAACATATTAGGTACTACAACACCGCAATGACATCGGACGGCGTGTTCGGCGACACCGCATGGCCGTAGTGAAACTTAATCACGGTTCTGCGCTTTGCCATTTTGCCTTCCGTTATCGCCGCATCGATTATACGTTTGGGTAACCGAAAGCGCATCGCGTAGCCTTTGCCCTGGTGTTGACTATAGCTCTCTAGGGCAAGCAGTTGGAAAATCCTCGCAAGAGTATCGTCTGGATTCTCCTGATAAGCAGCACTGACTTCGTCGTGTTCACCCGTTTCATAGCTTGGATGCTCTGACGGATCCCAAGATGATTGTTTGCGCCTTTTATCGTCTGCTTTGACTTTTCGCTCAGCATTACTCTTGGCCAATGCCATGGTTGGAGTGACGGGCTCGCGGACTTTATTGTCGCGCGCGGCCTGCTCCGTCTGAACATTCACCGATGGGGCGATTAGCGGCACACTTACGTTCGTAGGTGATACGAGCATCGCTTAACCTCCTCGCTCCCAACCAGATGCTCTTCACGAATGTTTCGCTTCGCGTAAAGTTATCTAGTTCGTCTATATATCGACCAGCTTGGTGGAATATTTAGCGTAAATGGCGGCTTTTTATGATGATATTTTCATAAAGCGGGTGATTTGTTGGCAGAACTCTTCAAATTCGGTCATAAACGGCGCGTGTGATGAAGCGCCAAAGACATAACTTTGGCTATCTGGCATTAACTGGTCGACATCGGTAGCAACTTTGGCGGGAACGAGACCGTCTAAGCGACCATAAAGGCGTAGTGTTGGTAGCGTTAGCGCGCTCAGCGTATCGCGATAGTCGATATCGGCTAACAATTGCAGCCCTGCGAGCAAGGATTTAGGGTTGGGTGTCGGGCGCGACAATACCGCTTTCTTGAGTGATTTCACGTCTTGGCGTGCCGAAGGGCTGCCCATGGCTTGCAGTGCCATAAATTGCTCGATGGTGCGTTGGAAATCTTCAACAAGTTGCTCGGTGAAGGCGCTAAGTACATTGGGCTGAATGCCGCGCCAAGGTCGTTCTGCGGCAAACTTAGGTGAACTCGCTACAGTGATCAGCTTTTCAACTCGTTCAGGGTGATGCAGCGCAATGTGGGTGGCGAGTAGGCCGCCCAAAGACCAGCCGAGCCAAATCGCGTTTTGCGGTGCGTGCTCGAGCACCAATTCTGCCATATGCTCGATGGAATCGAAGTGAGAGTGGTGACTGTGGCCAAATCCGGGTAGGTCCACGACGTGAACTCGGAAGTCTTGGCTTAATGCATCAACGGTTTGTTGCCACACGGCGCCATTCATTCCCCAGCCGTGCAGCAATACAAGGTCTTGTCCTCGACCAGTTGATTGCCAATAGAGCGGTGATTTTGAACTCTCACTTTGTGCCACTTTTTTCATCCTTTTGTTGCCAGTAACCGATGCACAATGCGGTATTGATATCGTGCCGAGGTGGATATGTTAGCGCATTGGTTGAAGAAATACACAACGGACCTGTTGCCCGCTCACTGTGAAGTGTGCCAGTTGGATATTGAGGTGGAGGCCGAACTGAGTTGGTTGTGTGAGCATTGCCAACGTTATGTGGCTGAAAGCCCTCGCTGTTGCCGTTGTGGGCTACCGACACCCACGTATGTTGAGGTGTGCGGTCGTTGTTTGGTGCAACCGCCCAAGTGGCAACACGTCTATTGCGTCGGTGGTTATCAGACGCCGTTGTCGAGTTACGTCCATCGGCTCAAATTCGAGCGTCAGTTTTGGCAGGCGGCCAAGTTAGCAGAGTTGCTTGCGCCAAGAATCTCTCAGCCTGCAGAGTTGATCACCTCGGTGCCGCTGCATTGGCGGCGTCACTGGTATCGCGGTTTTAATCAAAGCGAGTTGATTGCGCTCAATATCGCTAAACGGTTAGACCTTCCGTACCAGAAGCTCTTTCAACGCACCCGCGCAACATCACCACAACAAGGAAAAAATAAACGGCAAAGAGAGCAAAATTTGCGCGGCGCTTTTAAACTAATTCAACCCGTTAACGTTAGCCACGTCGCGATTGTTGATGATGTGCTTACGACAGGCAGTACCGTGCGGCATTTATGCAAATTACTGCTTGATGCGGGGGTGAAAAGCGTTGATATTTACTGCATCTGCCGGACTCCTGAACCTTCAGAAAAAGACTAGAAAGTGAGTTTTCATCCGCAAGGGCTAGATCTTGCCAAAATCAGGAGTAGAATGGTGACTAAATAGCCTACAAATTTACTCAGGTATTCGTCGTGTCAAATCCTATTACTATTACAGAAAATGCTCAGAAGCATTTTGCTAACCTTTTGAGCCAACAGCCAGAAGGGACTAACATTCGTGTATTCGTAGTGAACCCAGGAACTCAAAACGCTGAGTGTGGTGTGTCTTACTGCCCACCTGAAGCGGTAGAAGGTACTGACACTGAGTTTGCGTTTGAAGGTTTCTCTGCTTACGTTGATGAGCTTAGCCTACCTTTCCTTGAAGACGCAGAGATCGACTTTGTGACGGACAAAATGGGTTCGCAGCTAACGTTAAAAGCACCAAACGCAAAAATGCGTAAAGTCGCTGATGATGCGCCGCTGATCGAGCGCGTTGAATACGTGATTCAAACTCAAGTAAACCCTCAGCTTGCGGGCCACGGTGGCCACGTAAACCTGGTTGAGATTACCGAAGAAGGCATTGCGATTGTTGCATTCGGCGGCGGCTGTAACGGTTGTTCAATGGTTGATGTGACGCTGAAAGAAGGCATCGAGAAGCAACTGCTTCAAGAGTTTGACGGTGAGCTCACTGCGGTACGCGACGCAACAGAGCACGACCGTGGCGAACACTCATACTACTAACTCACCGGGTGTAGAGTGAGTAGCGTTTGAGAATCATAAAGGGTTGGCTGAAATGTCAGCCCTTTTTTGATTTCCAACCCTTGGTTTTTCTCATATATTAAGAAGATTAAGCTTTGACTAAGGAGTAAGCGCGTGGCGAAAAGAACGCCGCCTGAAATATTGGCAAAAGAAACTGTGGCTCGTTCTCGATTGTTTGCAATTGAAGCTCTCGACTTACGCTTTAGTAATGGTGAAGAACGTACCTACGAACGCATGAAGCCGAGCGGTCGCAATGCGGTGATGATGGTACCGATTACCGAGCAAGGCGATATCCTACTGGTTCGTGAGTATTCTGCTGGTACGGAACGTTACGAGCTGGGTTTCCCGAAAGGGCTAATCGACCCGGGTGAGGAACCAAGACAAGCGGCGGATCGCGAACTCAAAGAAGAGATCGGTTTTGGCTCGCGTAAACTCACACCGTTGAAAGAAGTGGTGCTAGCGCCGTCTTATTTCTCCAGCAAAATGACCCTGTTTATCGCAGAGGATCTATACTCAGAAAAGTTAGAAGGCGATGAACCTGAACCATTGGAAGTGATCCGCTGGCCGTTAGCGCAAGCAGCGGAGTTACTTAACCATCTCGATTTTTGTGAAGCACGGAGTATCACCGCGCTGTTACTCGCCCTACGCACATTAGAAGCATAAAAAGAATAGGGGCGTATAGGATTTATTATGCCGATGACACAAGACCTTTCCCATCATCTTAATGCAGTGATTGACATTGCCCGGTCTGCGGGGCAATTGATTCTCGATATTTACGAGAAAAAAGAGTACCAAGAGTTCACCAAAAGTGACGAAACCCCAGTCACCAGTGCGGATATCGCCGCGCATAAATTCATTGTGGAGCAGCTATCAGAACTGACACCGGACATTCCGGTATTGTCTGAAGAAGCCGCTGATATCAGCTTAGAAAAACGCTCGCAATGGGATCGCTACTGGTTGGTGGACCCGCTGGATGGTACGCAAGAATTTATCGCCCGCAGTGGTGACTTTGCTACCATCATCGCGCTGATTGAAAATAATAAACCGATCATGGGCGTGGTTTACGGCCCAGTTTCAGGCGTGACCTATTACGCGTATGTGGGGAAAGGGGCGTGGAAGATCCCAGATATGCACGAGAGCGTGCGTATCCATAGCCATAAGCACGACGGCCGTACTTCACCAATTGCGATTGCGATCAGTCGTCGTCAAGACATCAATCGCATTACCAGTCGCATGAGCAGCGCGTGGAACTACGATTTGGTTCCGCTCGGTTCTGCGGCGTTAAAAGCGTGCTTGGTTGCAGAAGGCGCGGTCGATTGTTATCTACGTTTAGGACCAACCGGTGAGTGGGATACCGCTGCGACACAGTGTATTGTCGAAGAAGCGGGCGGGCGCATTTTAAGTACCCAATTAGAGCCGTTGTCGTACAACGAACGCGACACATTAGAGAACCCGAATTTTATCGTCCTTGGTGATGAAAGCCTGCCATGGGATGAGATTCTAAAAGTAAAAGACTAGTGTGAATTAGTAGCTTACGTGATGAAGACAAAAAGGGTTGATACTGTTGTGGTATCAACCCTTTGCTGTTTTAGGCTTTGGCGTAGACGTCTCGGTCGCCGAGCCAGCGGTCGATAATCGCAACCGCGTTGTCTGGGTAATTGTCGTGAATGTAACGTGCGATGCGCTGAACTTCTGGAATTAAGCGTTGATCTCTGACTAAGTCGGCGATCTTAAAGTCAGCCATACCGGTTTGCTTGGTGCCGAGTAGTTCACCCGGGCCACGGATTTCTAAATCACGCTGGGCGATAACAAAGCCGTCATTACTTTCGCGCAAGACCGCTAAACGCTTTTGCGCGGTTTTCGACAGAGGAGCGTGGTAGAGCAATACGCAATGGCTGGCGACGCTGCCTCGACCGACACGACCGCGCAGCTGGTGGAGCTGAGCCAGACCAAGGCGTTCGGGGTTTTCGATGATCATCAAACTGGAGTTCGGCACATCAACGCCGACTTCGATCACTGTGGTTGCGACCAATAAATGCAATTTGTTGTCTTTAAAATCCTGCATCACCGCTTGCTTCTCAGCGGGCTTCATTCGACCGTGTACTAAGCCGATTTTGACATCCGGCAGCTTGCGTTGCAGCTCTTCGGCGGTATCGGCGGCGGCTTGCGCTTCCAGTACTTCAGATTCATCAATCAGGGTGCACACCCAATAGGCTTGCTTACCTTCGGTTAAACAGGCGTGACGTACGCGATCGATAATGTCGTCGCGTTTGGTATCTGGGATGGCGACGGTTTGAATCGGCGTTCTGCCCGGGGGCAGCTCATCGATCACCGAGGTTTCTAAGTCCGCGTAGGCCGTCATCGCTAGTGTTCGTGGGATAGGCGTGGCGGTCATAATGAGTTGGTGCGGAAACGCGCCTTGCTTCTCGCCTTTTTCACGCAATTCCAAACGCTGGTGGACGCCAAATCGGTGTTGCTCGTCAATGATAACTAAGGCGAGATGGTTGAACTTGACGTGTTCTTGGAACAGAGCATGGGTACCGACGACCATTTGCGCATCACCACTGGCAATACGTTCCAGTTCGGTTTCTTTGGCTTTGCCTTTCAGCTTGCCCGCTAACCAACCGACTTTAATCCCCATTGGTTCAAACCAATTGGCGAAATTGACCGCGTGTTGCTCTGCGAGCAGTTCGGTGGGCGCCATCAATGCGACCTGATAACCGTGTTCTAATGCGCGCAGTGCCGCCATCGCTGCGACAAGGGTCTTACCTGAACCCACATCCCCTTGCACTAAACGCATCATTGGGTGCGGCTGGACTAAGTCTTGTTCGATCTCTTGCACCACACGGTTTTGTGCGTTGGTTGGAGAGAACGGCAGCTGTGCCAGCAGTTGTTGTTTGAGTTGATTGCTCTCTGGCAGCGGCAGTGCCACGTCTTTTTGTCCTTTACTACGCACCGATAACATCGATAAGTTCTGCGCCAACAACTCTTCCATGATCAGGCGCACCTGCGCTGGATGTTGTCCTTCATCAAACTGTTCTAGATTGATGTTTGGCGGTGGACGATGAATAGTATGCAGCGCTTGTGCGAGAGTAATCTGATGGTTGTAGAGCCCCGATGGTAGCAGCTCTTGCACTGCCGCTTTATCGAGCAGTGTTAATGCTTGGTCGGTGAGGTTGCGCAGGGTGGCCTGGCGCAGTCCTTCGGTAGTTGGGTAGACTGGCGTTAGGGTCTCTTCGACGTCTGCTTTTTGGTTTGGCGCGTAGAACTTGTAATCCGGGTGGACGATTTCGAGGCCAAAGCTGCCTCGTTTGATTTCACCGTAAGCGTGAACCGTTTTACCTTCGGCAAAGTTGTTTTTCATTGCAGCGGTGAAGTTAAAAAAGCGCAGCGTAATCGTGCCGTTACCGTCACTGATTTTCACCGCCAGCATTTTGCGTTTGCCAAACAAGGTATCAACGCTCATCACCTTGCCTTGTACCGCGGCCCATAAACCAGCATGCAGTTTTACGATCGGGTAAATGCGGGTACGGTCTTCGTAACGAAGTGGAAGGTGGAATAACAGGTCTTGAACGGAGTTGAGGCCAACTTTTGCGAGTTTCTCAGCGACTTTGGCGCCGACGCCAGAGAGAGAAGTAAGCGGTATCGCTGATAAAAGCTGGGACATAACAAAACTCGTAAATCATTCAATGAACTAGAGATAGTTAACCACCCAGCTGTGTATTTGTACAGGAAAAATAGTCTCTGTGCAGACGCAGGGCTACTTTTTCTGCATCTCTTTCCACCACGCTTCATCAGCAACGATTTGCCCCTCGTCGTCGAGAGGTGGATAAGGCAGGCCTTTACGTTTCGCGACTTTTGCCAGCACCGGATGACCGCGCTCAAACAAGGTGCGATGGATAGTCTCTTCTGGTAGTGAGCTGCGCGGTTTATCGTACATGCCCGCGGCGTCGCGTTGACGTTGCGCTTCGTACAGAATCACCGCGCTTGCTACCGAGACATTCAGCGACTGCACCATGCCGATCATCGGGATGATGATGTCTTGGTCTGCTAACTGCTTCGCTTGCTCTGATGCGCCGATTTTTTCACTGCCAAGAATGATTGCGGTGGGTTTGGTGTAATCGATCTCACGAAAATCAACCGCGGTGTCAGACAAGTTGGTCACCAGCACCTGCATTCCTTGGCCCTTTAGCTCTTGAATGGCTTCGGCGATCGAGTCGTGAGTTTCCACTTCGACCCAGTTGCGTGCGCCAGCAGACGTGTGGCTGAGAGTGCGCATTTCGTTTGGCCAAACCGCGTGGACTTTATGCAGACCCGTAGCATCGGCGGTACGAATTACCGCAGAGACGTTATTGGGCTTGTGGACTTCTTCCAGACACAGAGTAAGGTCGGTTTGACGAGTTTTCAGGACTTGTTGGATTCGTTGGTAGCGTTCTAGATTCATAATACAAAAATAAAAGCCCTTGAATCGGGTGATTTCAAGGGCATTCAAGTTAATTCTAAGCGTTAGTTTTTGCGTCGGCGGACTTTGAGCGTCTGCGGCATCGCTTTAATCTTACGCATAATTCCAGCCAGATGAACACGGTCTTTGGTGGTCAACAATACAGTCACTGTGTACAGTCGGCCATCGCGTTCTTCGGTCGAGAGGCCGTGAATATTCGAGCCTGTCTTAGAAATCACATTGGTCAGTTCAGCTAGAGCGCCTTGTCGATTTTGTACATCGACACGCAATTCCGCAATGAACTCTTGGTCGTAGTCTTCTGACCATTCGACCGCCATGTATTTATCTGGTTCTTTCTGGTAGCCACGTACGTTTGGACACGTTTCGCGGTGTACCACCAATCCACGACCTGGAGAAACGTGGGCGATAATGTGGTCGTCTGGAATCGGGTGGCAACAGTTGGCAAACGTTAGTAGTAGACCTTCTGCGCCGCGGATCGGCAGTTTCTTCTTCGGCTTACCGTCTGCGCTTGTCACTTCTGTTAGCTCGTCAGCATCACCGAGCAAGCGGCGTGCAATGACGATACTCATCAGTTCGCCTAGGCCGATTGCCGCTAACAAGTCTTCTAAAGTCGCAACTTTGAGTTCAGCCAAAACATGGTTGACGTTCTCTTCACTGATGTCAGTGATCGAGAGCTCACCCAGCGCGTGGTTGAGTAGACGTCGACCTAGCGTCACTGACTCTTCACGGCGCATGGTTTTCAGCACCTGACGAATCTTAGTACGCGCACGTGATGTCACGACGTAGTTCAGCCATGCTGCATTTGGTCTTGCGCCCGGCGCACTGATGATTTCGATCGTTTGACCGTTTTTCAGCGCTTTGCTCAGTGGGTATGGGTTTCGGTCGACGCGAGCGCCAACACAGGTGTTCCCCACATCGGTATGCACTGCGTACGCGAAATCGACCGCAGTTGCACCCACTGGGAGCTCAACGATACGACCTTTCGGTGTGAAGACGTAAATCTCGTCTGGGAACAGGTCTGATTTTACGTTTTCGATAAATTCGAATGAGTTGCCCGCGCTTTGTTGCAGCTCGAGTAGACTCTGCATCCAACGCTGTGCTTTGACTTGCGCTGTGGTGCCCGTGCGTTCGCCGTTGCCTTTGTAAGACCAGTGCGCCGCGACACCTTTGTCCGCCATCTGGTCCATGTCTTCAGTACGAATTTGCACTTCAACAGGCACACCGTGAGGGCCAACCATAGAAGTGTGCAAAGACTGATAGCCGTTGGCTTTCGGTACTGCGATGTAATCTTTCATTCGGCCTGGACGTGGCTTGTACAGACTATGTACTTGACCTAATACGCGATAACAGGTGTCGGCATCTTCCACCACAACACGAAACGCGTAGATATCCATAATGGTATGGAAACGCTGTTCTTTGGTTTTCATCTTGTTGTAGATGGAGAACAGGTTCTTTTCGCGCCCAACGACTCGAGCTTTCAGGCCGACCTCTTCTAGACGACCTTCAATCTCGGTATGGATGCGCTGAATCATCTCTTTGCGGTTACCGCGCGCGGCCTTAACCACTTCTTTCAATACGCGATAACGGTTTGGATACAACGCTTCAAAACCCAGTTCTTCTAACTCGGTTTTAATGTTGTGGATACCCAAACGGTGGGCAAGGGGAGAGTAGATTTCTAACGTTTCACGGGCAATGCGACGTTTCTTATCGGGGCGAAGCGCGCCCAATGTGCGCATGTTGTGTGTGCGGTCAGCCAGTTTGATCAGGATTACGCGAATGTCTTGCACCATGGCAAGGACCATTTTGCGAAAGTTCTCAGCCTGAGCTTCCTTGCGATCTCGGAACTTAAGTTTGTCCAGCTTGGACACACCATCTACCAGCTCTGCTACCGTGGTGCCAAATTGAGTTTCTAACTCTTCTTTGGTCACTTCGGTATCTTCAATCACATCGTGAAGAAGCGCTGCTTGCAACGTCTCAATATCAAGGCGCATTTCAGCCAAGATGCGAGAAACCGCAACTGGGTGGATGATATAAGGTTCCCCGCTTGAACGGGTCTGCCCTTCATGGGCATCTTTCGCTACCACATAAGATTGACGCAGAGCCTCAATTTGAGGCTCTGTTAGGTATTCTTGGGCAACGTCTTTGAGGCTATCGAATAGATACAAACTTTAGGCCCGGAAGATAGTTGTTGTGAAGAGAGTCAGATTAACGACTGTGAGCAATGCTGCTTACTGCTGCTAATTCTGCTGCTTCTTGCTCTTGTTGCTCTTGACGCTCACGTGCATCAAGAATCTCTTTCGTGATAAGACCTTCTTCGATTTCGCGTAGAGCGATAACCGTTTGCTTATCGTTCTCTTCTGGCACTAGTGAATCTTTACCGCCAGTTTGCATTTGACGAGCGCGGCGAGCCGCAATTAGAACTAGGTCGAAACGGTTGCCAACTTTTTCAACAGCGTCTTGAACAGTTACGCGTGCCATGAGGACTCCAAATAGTTAACTAAAATTTTGTATGACGAGAAATTATACAGCGTGAGTATTCCCAGTGTCTAGGACTTACTCAGCCAACAACGCATCAAGCATGCCTTTATATTTAGCAGCTTGCTTGTCTTGCTTCAATCTTTCTGCGCGAATGATGGCTTTAAAATCCATCAACGCATTGTCGAAATCATCATTGATGATCACGTAGTCGTATTCGTAGTAGTGAGAAATCTCAGACTTTGCTTCAGCCATGCGCTTAGCGATAACCGCTTCACTATCTTGACCACGTGTGTTCAAGCGGCGTTCTAATTCACCGTTTGAAGGTGGCAAGATAAAGAGGCTTTTTGCTTGTGGCATTTGCTGACGAATTTGACGCGCGCCTTGCCAGTCAATATCTAGGAACACGTCGATGCCTTTATCAAGGTTCTCTTCGATCCAGATGCGTGAAGTACCGTAGTAGTTACCGAACACTTCTGCGTATTCAAGGAATGCGCCTTGCTCGATCAGATCTTCGAACTGCTCTTTCTGTACAAAGTGGTAATGAACACCGTCTTCTTCACCCGGACGCATGCCACGAGTGGTATGTGATACAGACACTTTCATTGCGTAAGTTGGGTTTGTTTCCAGCATCGCTGAAATCAAGCTCGATTTTCCCGCGCCACTTGGTGCAGATACGATATAAAGAGTGCCTTTGCCCATAGGTACAATTCCACGTTTGATTTGGTATCGCCGAAAAGAAGTTATCGACATGTTTAAAGATAGCACTGACCGTGGTGGATCACCGAATCGGTGAAATTTAGGCCAGAAAAATGGACGCGAAGAGTAGCACAATCGAGGTGTTTTTAACAACCAGTTCTCGGCCAAGTGTGATGCCCACGGGCGTTGTGATGCGGTTTTTATGTGCTGATAAAACCACACTTGTCACGCAAATGGTTGCCATTTTACGTTATCTGGCGAGAAATCCATTGAGTTTTTATTCCAATTCCTTACAATCCGCGCAAACGATTAAATGCTGTATATCTCTAGTGATTTGGACTAGAAGTTTCTACCGCCGAGCCTATCTTGGTGACTACAGTTTTGGTGAAGCTTAGCTCTATTGTCGCACTCACAGCATTTGCTCAACGTTGCAATTTCCCCACTTTAATAGGTTTCACTGTGAGTTTCGACACCACCCTGAAAGCCCAGAATAATCCTGGCATCTTAGAGTCTGTTTTTAAAATTTCGGCGCGTAAAACCACGATCGGCACAGAGCTGTACGCGGGTTTTATCACCTTTTTGGCCATGAGCTACATCCTTGCGGTTAACCCAGCTATTTTAGGGGGTATTCCGGGGATGGATAAAGGCGCGGTGTTTACCGCAACCGCGCTGGCTGCTGCTGCCGCCACACTGATTATGGGTATTTGGGGTAACTACCCTGTGATGCTCGCACCGGGTATGAGTATGAACGGCTTCTTTAAAGGCATGCTACTGAGTGGCTCGGTTGCTTTGGTTTGGCATGAGGCGC
Source organism: Vibrio hepatarius (assembly GCF_011806575.1). Classification (GTDB taxonomy): domain Bacteria; phylum Pseudomonadota; class Gammaproteobacteria; order Enterobacterales; family Vibrionaceae; genus Vibrio; species Vibrio hepatarius_A. The sequence goes on along the minus strand of NZ_JAATOO010000010.1, from coordinate 116,196 downwards.
TGTTCGGCATTTTCCTCTCGGGCGTGCTTTATCTGATCTTGTCGATGACCAATATCCGTAAGGCGATGATCGAGTCCATCCCCGAAGACCTCAAGCTTGCGATTACGGTTTCTCTCGGTTTGTTTATCGCCTTTTTGGGGCTGAAGAACGCCGGTATCATCGTGTCGAACCCAATTATTCTGGTGAGCATGGGCAACATCTCTGACCCTAAAGTCATCATCGCTTACATCAGTATTTTCATCGCTTTGGGTTGCATGGTTCGCGATATCAAACTGGCGACGTTCATTTCTTTTGTTTCCGCTATTGTGCTAACGGTGCTAGCGGATGCGTTTCTCGGCACAAATAATGCGCCAATTCCAGAGCAGATTATTTCGACTCCGCCAAGTTTGTCGGGCAGTTTTGGCGCGGTGTTTAACTTCTCCGGCTTAACCGCCGATAAGCTGTTTGATTTGCTGTTTATTGTAATTATTTTCCTTATTGTCGACTTCTTTGATGGTTTGAGCACCATCGTCGGCGTTGGCCGCGACGCTGGCATCATCGATAAAGACGGCAAAGTACCCAATGCTCGCTCAGCGCTGGTTGCTGACGCAGGTGGCACGGTGATTGGCTCTGTACTTGGTACCACTTCGATTACGGCATTTTCAGAATCTGGTATCGCGTCATCACAAGGCGCGAAGACGGGTTTGGCTGCGGTAGTAGTGGCTGGCTTGTTCCTCGTTTCGCTATTCCTTTACCCATTGTTCTCGATCTTCTCGGCAGCGATGGTCGCACCCGCGATGGTGGTGGTGGGTATCTACATGATCGGCCGATTGGGTGAAATTCAATGGGAGCAGAAAGAGTCACGCATTGCGGCTTTCTTTACCATTATGTTTACCGTGCTGAGCTTTTCTCCGGCAAATGGCATGGCGATGGGCTTTATCAGTTATGCGTTTGCGATGGTTGTGGCGGGCAAAGGCAAACAAGTGCATCCGGTGATTTTTGTGCTGTGTGCACTATTCCTCAGTTACCTGATACTGCTTTAAAACAGCGACGCGTTATTGTTAGCAATATCTAGATTTCTGCTTAATAACATGGCTTCGCATTCGCGGAGCCATTTTTTCTTCACCTTAGCGTGATAGTATTGCGCCCACATCGACACTGACAGTGGAATAAGGAAATGCCGTCTCAGTTACCGCCTTCGTTTAGCCGCCCTTTTCTCAAGATATACCATATATTGGAAGCCATGCTGCTGGTCGCGATTACGCTCGCCACCGTGTTTGCGATGGTGGAAGAGTTTATTCATATGTTTGTACAAAAGCGGGTATTGCTGACCGATATTCTGCTGATGTTCATCTATTTAGAAGTGTTGGCGATGGTGCAGCAGTTTGTCGTCAACGGTAAGATCCCGGTGCGATACCCGATTTATATCGCGATGATGGCGATAGCCCGTTATATCACGCTCGGGATGAAAGAGTTGGATGCGGTGCCTGTGGTTTGGTTGTCGCTTGCGGCGTTTATTCTTGCGGCGGCGACGTTATTGATTCGAGCCGGGCATCATTACTGGCCGTATGTCGACAGAAAGACGCAAGAAAAAGACGAATAAACCAAGCCCTGCGATTGCAGGGCTTTTTTGTGGTTGCTTGGCGTTATTCTGCCTCAACAATAGACTCATTATTCGGCGTCGTTTTGAGGGTACGAAGTGCTTGGGCGATGCGTTTGGCTAACTCATGGTTGGCGCCCGACAACGAGAGCGCAGTCCGAGTGTCTTCAACCAACCGCTGCATGTGGCTTTGAATGGTGTGCGATTCTTCTAGCTGCTTGCGGACTTTTTGGATCACATTCCCGACAGCGCTTTGACTTTGATTTGCTATCGCAATCAGTGTTTCCGTGCTGTTAACCGTCTCGTCGGCGATCTCTGAGCTGTAATTGATCACATCTGAGACTTCTTTTTGCTTCTCTATAATCAATGATGAGGTCGCCATGATGGTCTTCATCTCATTATTAATGCTCTCAGCCGAGTGGGTTGCAGTATTGGCTAACAACCTGACTTCATCGGCGACGACTGCAAATCCGCGGCCATGCTCTCCCGCGCGCGCGGCTTCAATCGCCGCATTGAGTGCCAATAAATTGGTTTGCGCTGCTATGCCTTTAATTGATTCGACTAACTGACCAATATTTTGGTTGTTTTGCTCTAGCGAAGTGAGTAATTGGGTAAACTCGAACAACTGCTTTTTGGAATCGTTAATTTGCTCTAACAAGCCGTAGAGTTTATCAATCGATTGAGAAGCGGTACTGACGGTCTCTGTCGTCGCGGCAAAGGAATCATGGGACAAACTTTCAATGTCGTTCGACTGTTGAATAAACTCTTCAATTCGCTGTGAGCTTTGGGTGATCGCATCCATCCGGTTAGACGACGCTTTTTGGACGTTACCCGCATTTGCCTCGATTTGCTCTGCGTGGTTTAGTGGGTTATCCGTCAACAGTTGTTGATACCGGGCTTCAGTCGCTTCTAACTCCGCAAGCCGCGCTGGCGTGATAGAAACAAGAGAGTCTTTGGTTGGTGATTTGAATAGTCTGATCATAACGAAGGTTGCTGGGTTTTCTGGGTATTGAGCGTTGCAAGCACACTCGCCTGGGTGGAGACACAGAAAGGAACAAGATAGGTCAACAGAATTTTACCAATGCGTGCGGGCTCAACCTCTCCCATCAATAGGGCGTCACCATGATTAATCGCCATCAATATGGTGCCGACAACCAACGCGACTTTGACAGAGCGTTTTAGAATGGAAGGGGTTTTAGCCGTAGTTATTATGTCTTTCAGCGTGATTGGATCTTGCATACTCGAGTGATTCCTTTTTATCTGATGAGAACAACAGAGAAAAAATAGCGCCCATACGAGCGCTATCTACATTAGGTATGTGGTCAAAGATATTGACGGCAGCGTTCAACACTCAACCACGCGATACCTAAGAAGACTAAATCTTTGAAGATGAAAAACTCCGTAATAGGAACACCGTCCACTACCTTCCAGACACCGGACAACGTCAGAAGGAAGCTCAGGGTGGTTAAAAAGATCACAGTAGCGGCCAAACCACTCCAGTAACCAATAAGCGGTTTCCAAACACCAATCACCATGCCGATTGCGACAATGATTTCGACAATACCAATCAGGTTAGAAACGCCTTGTACCGATAGAATGGCAAATAGCCAGTTCATCAACGGATGGCTCTCTACGAGTGGACGAATCGCTTCTGCTTCTGTAGGAGTAAACTTAAACACCCCAATCCAAAGCAGGGTTAACACCGCGCCACTTAATGCAATCAAGTAACCTTTTTCATGCTTCATTGTTTTCTCTCTCTAACGCCTATACCGTTAAGCTAACAACTGGGAAATCGATTTCTGTTTCCGCTACATGGTTGGCGTAGTTGGTGAATGTGTTGGCGACCACCTGTGCAAGGACTTCAAGCACCAGTTCATCGTCGACACCATGTTGATGGGCGGAATCTAATTGCTCGTTTCTAAGCTCGCCACGTTGTTCAACAAGCTGCTTGGCTAGCGTAATGATGGCTTGATCCAGTGCGTTGTAGGCTTTTCCTTGGCGTACAGCTAAGACTTGTTCTTGTTCAATACCAACGCTACCTGCGATCATAGTGTGTGCAGAAAGGCAGTATTGGCATTGGTTTGCCTGACCAACCGTTAGAGCAATCAATTCGCGTTGTTTTGCGGTTAAACGACCATTGCCTAGCGCCTCATTAAACGCGAGGAAAGCGTTTAATACGGTAGGTGAGTGCGCGATCGTCGCATAAAGGTTGGGTACCATGCCTAACTTCTGATGAATAGCCGTTAACGTTGCAGCTGCTTCACCTTGAGGTTGAGATACAGGAAGAATACGACTCATAATTTAATCCTTAACAGAGTTGAGTGAATGGACGCTGTTATCTTCCTATATCTAATGATACGATTTATCACTATCAGTCCAGATAAATAAACTAAGAGTCTCAATATGGATGCGTTGTCCGCATTACTTTCCCATGCTGCGCCTAAAGCTGATTTGTTTTTTTCCGGTAATCTGTGCGGCAGTTCGTGCAGTGAAGTGCATCCCGGAGAAGGGCAACTGCATTTGGTTCGCAGTGGAGAACTGGCGCTTTATGAAGAAGGCGTGCTTCGCTACACGATCAGCGAGCCGACACTGGTTGTGTTCCCCAAAGGGAAAAAGCACCGACTGCAATCGTTGACTTTGGAAGGGTGTGATCTAGTTTGCGCGGGCTTGAGTTTTAAAGACTCGCCACTGTACCGTGCACTGCCAAACGCGATAGTGGTGCCTTTGAGTGACTTGCCGTCGTTGCGCCCAGTCATCACACTATTGTTTGAAGAAGCGTTTGCAGAGCGTTATGCGCAAACCACTGTGATTGCCACGCTACTTGATTTGCTCCTCTTACTGCTGATCCGTCACTTGGTCGATACCAAAGCTTGCCAAGCCAGTGTGTTGGCAGCGCTGTCTGAGCCTAAGTTAGCCAAAGCAGTCGAAGCGATTCACTCCCAGCCAGACCAAGCGTGGACGATTGAGACGTTGGCACAACATTGTGGGATGTCGCGAGCCCGTTTTGCCGCGCTGTTTCATCAAGTGATCGGTCAGCCACCGTTGAGTTATCTCACTGAGTCTCGTTTGTTGCTCGCCCAGCAATTACTGCTGGCGGGACATCCGATTAAATCCGTCTGTTTAGATGTAGGTTATGGCAGCAGCGTAGCGTTTTCGCGTGCCTTTCAACGCCAGTTTGGCGTAACACCAAGTAAGTGGCTACAAGAGGAAGGGGCTAAAGAGTAAAAAGCCCCGCGACTGCAGGGCTTTTGAGTGGTTACTCGATGTTCTGGATCTGTTCACGCATCTGTTCAATCAGTACTTTGAGCTCGACACCGGAAGCGGTGATGTCGGTGCTGATTGATTTGGACGCTAGCGTATTAGACTCTCGGTTGAACTCTTGCATCATGAAGTCTAAACGACGTCCAACTGCGCCACCTTTCTTAAGGATGTTGTTGGTTTCTTTGACATGAGAATCTAGGCGGTCGAGCTCTTCGGCGACGTCAGATTTTTGTGCCAAAAGAATCAGCTCTTGCTCAACGCGAGAAGCGTCCAGATCGACTTTTGCTTCTTCAAACTTAGTGAACAGACGCTCGCGTTGCCATTCTAGGATTTCTGGCATGCGTGCGCGAACTTTAGTCACTTCGTCTGAAATGGCGCTTAGGCGCTGGTCGATCAGGGCTTTCATGTTTTCGCCTTCACGGCCACGCGCTTCGATAAACTCATCGATTGCAGCGTCAAATGCGCTAAGCAAGTCTTTGTTCACTGCGTCCATGTCTTGCTCTGGCGTTTCCATCACACCTGGCCATTGCATTACTTGGAATGGGTTAATGCGACTACGCTCACCAGTCATGTGCATGACTTGCTCTGCAGCTTTAACAACTTGTTCGGCAAGGGTTTCGTTAATCGTCAACTCACCCTTAGCGGCTGGGTTGGCTTCAAAACGCAGGGCGCATTCCACTTTACCGCGCGCCAATTTCTTACGAAAACGTTCGCGAAGGATCGGCTCTAGGCCACGAAATTGCTCAGGTAAGCGGAAGTAAGTTTCTAAATAACGTTGGTTAACCGAACGGATTTCCCAAACGGCGCTGCCCCAATCGCCTTTCGCTTCTTTACGGGCGTAGGCAGTCATACTATAAATCATCGAATTTTCCTGTTTTATCATCTTTGAAAATAACGCAAGGGCATAGTAGCACAAACCGAGCATGACCACTTAATGTACATAGCTTTGTTTTGTAAACTTCGCTATAATCTTGCCCCAACCAAATTTGTCTCCCCCTATCACCAGATAGCTAACTAAGGTAGAGCCAATGCGTCCAAACGATCGCAAGGCGGATCAAGTTCGCCCAATAAAAATCACTCGTAACTATACTGCTTATGCTGAAGGCTCTGTGTTAGTCGAGTTCGGTAATACCAAAGTCCTATGTAATGCGACTGTTGAAGAAAATGTGCCTCGTTGGTTGAAAGGCCAAGGTAAAGGCTGGGTAACGGCAGAATACGGTATGTTGCCACGTTCAACGCATTCACGCATGCGCCGTGAAGCCGCAAATGGCAAGCAAGGCGGTCGTACAATGGAAATCCAACGCCTAATTGCGCGTAGTCTGCGTGCAGTCGTCGATTTGGAAGTGATGGGCGAAATCATGGTGACAGTAGACTGTGATGTCATCCAAGCCGATGGTGGTACACGTACGGCGTCAATCTCAGGCGCGAGTGTCGCAATGGCGGACGCATTCCAACACCTTATCGACAACGGCAAGCTAAAGAAAAACCCAATGAAAGGTCACGTTGCTGCAGTGTCTGTTGGTCTACTAGGTCAAGATGTATTGTGTGACCTAGAATACGTTGAAGATTCTGCCGCTGACACGGACATGAATGTGGTGATGACCGAAGATGGTCGCATGATTGAAGTGCAGGGCACCGCAGAAGGCGAACCGTTCAGCCATGAAGAGCTGTTGTCGCTGCTTGAGTCGGCGAAGAAAGGCATTGTCGAGATCGTCGCAGCGCAGAAGGCGGCGTTAGAAAATTAATGATTAAGATGGCTTCCCTGATACGGAAGCTATTTTTTTGCCTGTACGATTTTTCGGTACCTAGGCGTTGAGAGTAAAAACTGTAACTTAGAGAGAAAGCAATGAAAGCATACCAGCGTGAATTTATTGAGTTTGCACTAGAGAAACAAGTCCTGAAATTTGGCGAGTTCACTTTAAAGTCAGGTCGTAAGAGTCCTTATTTCTTTAACGCTGGTCTTTTCAACACTGGTCGTGATTTGGCGCGCTTAGGTCGTTTTTACGCGGCGGCATTGGCAGATTCCGCTATCGATTTTGATGTGCTATTTGGACCTGCGTACAAAGGCATTCCTATCGCAACGACCACGGCGGTTGCGCTGGCTGACCACCACGATGTGGATACACCGTACTGCTTTAACCGTAAAGAAGCGAAAGACCACGGTGAAGGCGGCAGCTTGGTGGGTAGTCCTCTGGAAGGGCGCATTATGCTGGTGGATGATGTGATCACCGCAGGTACCGCGATTCGTGAGTCGATGGAAATTATTCAGGCAAACGGTGCAGATCTAGCGGGAGTGCTGGTGGCTATCGACCGTCAAGAGAAAGGTAAAGGTGAGCTGTCTGCGATTCAGGAAGTAGAGCGCGACTTTGGTTGTGCGGTGATTTCTATCGTTAGCTTGGGCGACTTGATTACTTACCTAGAAGAAAAAGGTAATGCGACTGAGCACCTAGCAGCAGTAAAAGCGTACCGCGCTGAATACGGCATCTAGTCGTTCGAAATCAAACCGTAAAAAAGGGTCTCCATTGGAGACCCTTTTTAGTTTGTATCGGTTGCGCGGTTACTTATAGCGAATGCCTTTTTCGATATTTTCATCTTGCATGGTTTTGTAGCGTTTATGCAGCCACATCCATTGTTCTGGAGCGCGAAGAATCAGTTCTTCGACGTATTTGTTCATATAAGCCGCGGCGGCCACTTCATCTTTCTGCGGATAGTCTGCCTCGATGCATTTATCCGCCATGATTTCGTACTTACCGTCGCTGTTTCTAAAGCCAGAGCCCGGGATGATCGCACACTTAGAGGTGTACGCGAGAATACTTGTACCGGTGGTGGTACACGCATCCTCAATCGCAAAGAACGGAACAAAAACCGACTTGTTACGCCCGTAATCGTGGTCGGGTAAATAGAACAAACGCTCACCGTCGCGCAGTACGCGAATCATTTGCTTCACGTCTTTACGGTCAATCAGTTTGTTGCCGTTGTGTGTGCGTCCCCAGTACTGGATAAAGTTATATGCCGGGTTGTTGTGCGGGCGAAAAACGCCGTATCCGCCAATCCCAAGAACGCCAAAAGCACGTGCGGTGATCTCTAAGTTGAGCGCGTGTACGCAGCACAATAAGACCCCTTGCCCTTGCTTGGATTTTTCGCGCATGGCGTGAGTATCTTTATCGACGATCAGTGTCTTAAAGCGCCACGTTGGCCAAAACCAGGTAATACCGGTCTCAATCAGTGCCATACCGGTGTTTTTGAAGTTCTCTTCAACCAGTTGTTGGATCTCTTGCTTCGACTTGTCAGGGAACGATAGCTCAATATTTCGCGTCGCAACGTGAACGCGTTTTGCCCCGTAGCGCATACCGATCTGACCGAGCTTGCGCCCTAGTGACAGCAAAATGCGATAAGGAAGAATATTGACCACCAATGCCAACAAACCAAAGCCCAACCAGACGCCCCAGTTTTTTGGATGCAGTAAGGATAGTGAAAACTCTGGCGGTGTAAGTTTGTCTTTACTCATGATTATTACTTAATTTGTGCACTTAGCAGCGCCCAATACTCTTCAAAGTTTGCCGTTGGCTGATATTTGAAGTCTGAACGTACAAAACGGTTCAGACTGCCTTCGACTTGCCCGAGGAGCTGCGCAGCTAAAATTTTCTCATCAACAGGGAAGGACTTACCTTCTCTCAGTTTACGTTCACGCAGAATCTGTCGCAGAGAAGTTTCAATACGCTCAAACAGTTGATTGATTCGCTCTCGCAACCTTTCATTTTCAAACATGAGTGCATGACCAGAAAGAATGCGACTTAGGCCTGGGTTGCGCTCGGCAAACGCCAGAATGAGCTGCAGAACCAAACGAATGCGCGTTAGCGTATCTTTCTCTTCATCGAGGATACGGTTGATACGAGACATCAGTGACTCTTCAATGAACTCGATCAACCCTTCGAACATGCGAGCTTTGCTTGGAAAATGGCGATATAACGCGGCTTCAGAGACACCGACCTGCTTAGCGAGTTTTGCGGTAGTAATGCGTGATGCCCCTTCGTTGGACTCCAGCATTTCTGCCAATGCTTGCAAAATTTCATCTCGGCGGTTGGTTTTTCTTGTTCCGGCCATGAACGTTTTCCTTTTTACCATTCTGAATAAAAGGCTAGAAAGCCGAACGATCGGCGTGCCTAGCCAGACAACCTGAATAAATACGGTGTAAGCGTGTTTTGAAGTTTTAAGCTTCTAATTTTTCTGCAATCGTTGCCATGATTTGAGTGGCAATTTGTTGTTTTGAGGCAAGAGTAAGTGATTGCTTACCATCTTTCCAGTATAGGGTTATTGCGTTGTCGTTACTATTAAACCCTTGGCCTTCTAGCGAGACATCGTTAGCACAAATCAAATCAAGATTCTTTTTCGCCAGCTTGTTACGGGCGTAGTGCTCAACGTCTTGCGTCTCTGCGGCGAAGCCAACCGTAAACGGTCTCGAGGTTTGCAATGCAGCAACAGAAGCGATGATGTCTGGGTTTTTGACCATAGTAATCGTCATTTGGTCGCTATCATCGGTCTTCTTGATTTTTTGCTCGGCAACCGTTTGAGGGCGGTAATCGGCAACGGCAGCACAGCCAATAAACACATCGTGCTGTGGCGCGTGTTGCATCGCAGCGTCATGCATTTGCTGCGCGCTGGCGACATCAACACGTTTTACCCCAACCGGTGTCGCTAATGAGACTGGACCAGCAATTAAGGTGACGTCGGCCCCAAGCTGCTGAGCTGCCTGTGCTAGCGCAAAGCCCATTTTGCCTGAGCTATGATTTGAGATGTAACGCACCGGATCGAGCGCTTCACGCGTGGGACCAGCCGTAATCGCAATGGATTTACCTTTCAGCGGCTTATCTGCGAAGAACTGCTCACAGTGTTCGACAAGCTGCATGGGTTCTAACATTCGACCTGGACCGACATCGCCACACGCTTGTTCGCCTGCCGCAGGACCCCAAACTGTCATACCACGACGCTCAAGAGTCGCGATGTTTTCCTGAGTAGCGACATTACGATACATCTGCTGGTTCATCGCAGGCGAAACCGCAACAGGAGCGTCAGTGGCCAAAACGAGCGTGGTTAACAGGTCATTACCCATTCCCGCCGCCATGCGCGCGATTAAGTCTGCGGTCGCCGGCGCTAGCAAGACGAGGTCTGCCCATTTGGCCAGTTCGATATGCCCCATTGACGCCTCGGCTGCCGGATCCAACAAGCTGTCTGAAACGGGCTTGCCGGAGACCGCTTGCATTGTCAGAGGGGTGATGAACTCTTTTGCTGCTTTGGTCATGACCACCTGAACTTCAGCGCCTCGTTCGATGAGTCGACGAGTCAGCTCGGCACATTTATAGGCGGCAATGCCGCCGCTGATACCGAGGAGGATTTTTTTTCCTGCGAGTGTTTGCATGTCGCTGTCCATACTAATTTGTCAAAACTGCGCCAATATTATCACAACTGCAAAGGGGAGTGGTTTTGTGTCGTGTCGGCTCTGTGAATCGCCAAGTTTTTATACAATCAAGTAATGAGTCAATTGATAAAATCCTAGTCTGACTCACAGACGATTTTATCGTACAGCTGCATTATATATGCGCAGTCTATTCATAATAATTAGGTGACAGGATGAAAAGCCGTACCAAACTTTTACTACTTACTTTATTGCCTTTAGTTGCAATCACGGCAATGGTGACCAGTGTTTATTACTGGAGTGGCCTTAGAGCGCTAGAGAGTGAGTTACACAATTATCGTAGTGAATTACTCGAAACTAAGAAAAGTGAACTAAAAGCGTTTTTGATGATGGGGGTTACAGCGGTGAAACCTCTTTATGACGCAGATGTAAACGGAGAAAACAAAGAGCAAGCTAAAACGATTCTCAAAGCGATGCGCTTTGAAGATGACGGTTATTTCTTTGCGTATGACTCGCAAGGGGTCAACACCCTGCACGCGATCAAACCGCAGTTAGAAGGGAAAAACCTTTACGGTTTGAAAGATGAAAATGGCGTGGCGGTGATCGCAGGCCTTATCGACGCGTCAAAAAGTGGTGATGGGTTCTTAAATTTCTCTTGGCATAAACCAACCATCGACGCGCAGGCGCCTAAACTGGGCTACGCCGAGTATCTATCGAAATGGGATTGGGTCTTAGGTACGGGTATCTACATCGACGATGTCGATATCCAAGTCGCGCAATATCAGACAGAGCGCTTAGCTAAGTTGCAAGAACAAACCCTGTTTGCTACTGGCCTGTCGTTGGTCGGCCTGATTCTTACTGGTGTTGTGGTGAGCGTGTTGGTTTCGCGTGCGACGCTGCCTTTGCAGCATATTGTCGCTTCATTGGAAGATGTTGCCGCGGGTGGTGGTGATTTAACCGCGCGTCTAAAAGTAGAAACCAAAGATGAGGTTGGCGACGTTGCTCGCGCCTTTAACCAGTTTATGGACAAACTCCATCCGTTGATTGCGGAGATCCGTCAATCGGCTGAAGTGGTGCAGAGTGCTGCCCACGATCTCGATGATCAAAGCTCATCTGCCAACGAGAAGATGCAAGATCACTGTCTGGAAACCGATAAAGTCGTGACCGCTGTAACCGAAATGAGCGCGACAGCTCGTGAAGTGGCAAATAACACCAATTCGACCGCACAAGCGATTGAGTCGGCTAACCGTCAGATTGATGAAGCGCAGTTGGAAGTGGGCCAAGCGATCGAAGGTATCGCACAGTTGGTCGCGGAAGTGAACCTGACTTCTGAAGCGATTCAAGAATTGAGCGATCACACGGATCAGATCACCAAAGTATTGGATGTGATTGGCGATATCGCGGAACAAACTAACTTATTGGCACTCAATGCGGCGATTGAAGCGGCGCGTGCGGGTGAGCAAGGACGCGGTTTTGCGGTGGTTGCCGATGAGGTACGCACGCTGGCGAGCCGTACACAAAATAGCACGCTTGAGATCAGCGATATGCTCAAACAGCTTCAGTCAGGGGTTGCTCGTGCGGTAACCACGATGAACGCCAGTCAGGCGCGCGGTGAAAAGACCGTCAATGAGTCGGAACATGTCAAACACTCGCTATCGGGGATTCAACACGCGGTGAGCTCAATCCATGATATGGGGATTCAAACCGCTTCAGCGGCTGAGCAACAAAGCGCGGTAGCGGAAGACATCAACCAGAATTTGGTCGCGATACAGCAAATCGTCAATGAATTGAGTGACAACTTCAACAGCACGCAAACCATTACCGCTAGCTTGTCAGCTTCAGGGCAAGATATGGGTAAGCTGGTTGGTAACTTTAAGCTCTAAGTAACTTATGAGTTACAGCTAAGCTTGATCTCAACCGATAAAAAACGAAGGCCAGTTGCGGCCTTCGTTTTTATTTGGCTTGAATAAGCTTCCATCCACCCCATTTGGACGTTCTAGATGAGCCTGAAGCGCTTTCCCGCAGAATCCATGCCTAGAGAAAAGTTACTAAGTCATGGCCCTCAATCGCTCACTGACGCAGAATTACTGGCTATTTTTCTACGTACCGGTACTCAGGGCATGAATGTGCTTGAGCTCGCGAGTCATTTGCTGCAGGAGTTTGGCTCTTTGCGTGCGTTGTTCTCAGCGCCAGAGGCGAAATTCTGTTCTTATAAGGGGCTTGGGCAAGCGAAGTACGTTCAGTTGCGTGCGGTGCTAGAAATGACACAGCGTTATCTTGCTGAAACGTTAAAACGAGGTGAGGCTCTGACGAGTCCGCAGCAGACTAAACTGTATTTATCTGGATTGTTGCGTGATAAGCAGCGCGAAGAGTTTTTTGTGTTGTTTCTTGATAATCAGCATCGGGTAATTTGTGGTGAACCATTGTTCCAAGGCACGATTGATGCCGCTTCAGTCTATCCGAGAGAAGTAGTGAAGCGCGCTTTAGAGCATAATTCAGCAGCGCTTATCCTTGCCCATAACCATCCATCTGGTGTCGCAGAGCCGAGCCAGTCAGACCGCCGGATCACCCGTAGAATAAGCGATGCGCTCGCATTAGTGGACATACGAGTGCTCGACCATTTTGTGGTTGGGGACGGCGAGGTTATTTCTTTCGCGGAAAGGGGATGGATTTAAATCACATTATTTGTTGTGAGTTGCTGGTTTTCTGCTACAATCGCCCGACATTTTTTGAACTAAAATTCAGCTCTGCTTAAAAAAAGATCACGAAAACCTTGAAAAAGGATCTGTTCGGGTCTTGAGCAATGCTAGTCAAGTTAGTATAATGCGCGACCTTTGATAGCCTTGTATGGGTTTCCATAACGGCGCTAGACCTCTAACTTCTTGTTTAGAAATAGAGAGGTTCGGCCACCAAGGTTGATATCGAGCTGAAACGATTTTGGAGAAGACATTCATGTCACGAGTATGCCAAGTAACTGGTAAGCGTCCAGTAACGGGTAACAACCGTTCACACGCACGAAATGCTACTAAGCGTCGTTTTCTGCCGAACCTACAAACTCATCGTTTCTGGGTAGAGAGCGAAAAACGTTTTGTTAAACTACGCCTAACTGCAAAAGGTATGCGCATTATTGATAAGAAAGGCATCGATGCTGTTCTTGTTGATATTCGTGCACGTGGCGAAAACGTTTAAGAGGAATATAGGCAATGGCAAAGAAAGGCGTTCGTGAGAAAATCCGTCTAGTATCTTCTGCAGGTACTGGCCACTTCTACACAACTGACAAGAACAAGCGTAACATGCCAGGCAAATTTGAGATCAAAAAGTTTGATCCAGTAGTTCGCCAGCACGTTATGTACAAAGAAGCTAAGATCAAGTAACTGATCCTTCTTTAAGCTTCCTTCGGGAAGAGTGAAATTGAAAACCCAGCTATAGCAATATAGTTGGGTTTTTTATTGCCCGTTATCCAGAGATTCTTCTCTGATAGCCGATTGGTGCAATTTCTGCTACGTTTCAGTGACGACTTTTATCGATTAGGAATCATTGGCTATGCGAGTCTCTGTGGCACGGCGCCGTCGCTGGAATAATATCCTCATTCTCGGCATCATTGCTTTTATTGCAATACTCAACCTGCCAACCATCATTAAGACCTACTTAATTGATCCGCCAGTAGAGCAAAGCACCGAACCGCTGTTGTTTAACCCTAACGCGCAAGTTGAAGCGATTCATTTTTCCGACTGGTCGCTGGAAAAAGTGGATGGACAGTGGAAGTCCACTCAGGCCATTGAGATTCCCGCCCAAGAATTAGTTTCACGCTGGAACGCATTAGTGGGTACCGAAGTCGATCAAGCGACCTTTGACAGCTTAAAAGACAAACTGAATGCTCCGCAGACGATAGAAGTTTGGTATACCGAGCTTGAAGAGCCCCAACGGATCACTTATTACCAACTTCCCCAATTTTGGTTATTGAAAAACTGGCAAGAACAATGGATTGCGGTTTCGGTCGATCCAAATTTTCTACTGCCTTTGAGTCAGTAGTAGGCGAGTGAGTTGGAAGCGAGTGGATGTGCGCACTACAATATGCGTCCATTCATTCGTTATTTGCAGAACACGAAACAGAGAATAGGTCAGAGCAATGCCGGAGTTACCAGAAGTCGAAGTCAGCCGCATGGGGATATCACCGCACTTGGTGGGAGAGAAAGTCGCAAAGTTGACGTTTCGTACCCCCAAATTACGCTGGGATATTCCCGCTGAGCTAAAGCAAATGGAAGGTCAGGTGATCCGTTCGGTTTCCCGCCGTGCAAAATATCTGATGATAGAAACCGATCTCGGCAGTGCGATTGTGCATCTTGGCATGTCAGGCTCATTACGTGTGCTGGACGCTGAAATTGCCCCGAGCAAACACGATCATGTGGACCTGAAACTCGAAAATGGCAAAGTGCTGCGCTACAACGATCCGCGTCGCTTTGGCGCTTGGCTATGGACGGAAAATGGCGAGCATACTGCACTCAATCACATGGGGCCTGAGCCGTTAACGGATGCGTTTAACGCTGACTATATGCTAGAGAAAGCGGCGAACAAACGTGTTGCGGTGAAGCAGTTCATCATGGATAACAAGGTCGTTGTGGGGGTTGGGAATATCTACGCTAGTGAATCACTCTTTAGTGCTAAGCTTCATCCATCTAAAGCAGCAGGCCAACTCACGCAAGAACAATGGCAAAAGCTGGTGCAAGAGATAAAGCAGGTGTTAGCTACAGCGATCAAGCAAGGTGGAACAACCTTGAAAGACTTTTCTCAGGCTGACGGTAAGCCGGGCTATTTTGCCCAAGAACTTCAAGTTTACGGTCGTGCTGGAGATGCGTGTTTAAGTTGTGGAAATGAGATCGAGGAATTGAAAATCGGCCAGCGAAATACGTTCTTCTGCCCTCACTGTCAGCATACGTAGCGCATTTAGTGCTGCTTTATGCGATATGCTCCCATATTCAATTAGGTTCTTGAGCTTTCTCTCTATTCTCAAGCCTATCTCATAAATTAGATGCTCGCCTCTTTGCGAATCAGTACACCTGTTATAACGTATGCGGCTTATTGTGCAAAGAGGCAGCGTTTGTCGTTGGATTGCGACCAATATTTCCCGTTCTAGCGCCCTGCCTCTGTTTGCTTATTTTGTTACCGTATTCCATTTTTATCAGGTCATTATGAGTTCTTTTCAGTACAACTATCGTTTACTCATCAGAATTGTCTTACTCATTAATCTTTTAGGCATTGTATTTCTCACACTTTCGCGTGGGATCTTTTTCTCTTTGGTCGCCGAACCCGAGATGTTGGTGGGGATAAGCCAAGATGTTGTGCGAGCATTCGTCGTGGGGGCTAGGTTTGATGCAAAGATAGTCCTGATTGGATTTGCACCTCTACTATTGATGGGCCTGTTGATGGCAGCGAAGCAAGGCGCCTTCCACGTTTGGCTGCGTTTGGTGCCTTGGTACAGCGCGATAATTTTCTTCTTACTCTGCGCGCTGTCGATCGCCAACTATTACTACTACGATACCTATGGCAATTATATCGACGTCTTTGTGTTCGGCTTGTTTGATGATGATACCAAAGCCGTATTGGATAACGCATGGGAAGATTACCCGATTGTCCGCTCGTTCTTAGTCTCTGTTGCGGTGGCAGGGATTGCGTGGTTTGCTACCCGAGCTTTGCTTAAAAGAGGCCAGCGTTGGCGTTGGCCGTCTAGGCACTGGGCGATGACAACCGCCTCAATTCTATTGATGATTGTTGCTTACGTTATTGTCGCGCGCGGTTCGGTAGGTAGCTTGCCGTTGAAGCGTTATCACGCCAATGTATCACAGTATAAACCGCTGAATGTGATTACGCCGAATGCCTTTATGGCTCTCAGTTGGGCGAACAGTGACTACAAAAAACAGGCGACGTTTGAACCAATCAGTGAACAAGCGCTTACTGAGCAAATGGTGAAAGTGTTGGGGCAACCGACGCCGGAATACCAAACGCAAGAAAACCCGTATTTAGAGAAAAATCCACCACACGTAGTAATGGCGTTAATGGAAGGGATGGGCAATAACATCCTTATCGAAGATGACCCAGAAAAGAATGACTTGCTGGGTAGCTTGCGTGACGCCTTTAAAGAGGACTTTGTCTTCAAGCGCTTCTTAGCTGGCACCACCGCGACGATTGATAGTATCGTGATGATGTTGTTCCACAGTGATGTTCCGACCATTAGTCACAGCGCGGCACAAAAAGTGGCGCTGCCTAGTTCAGCGGTACTGCCTTACAAGCGAGCGGGCTACGATGTGGTCTTTGTTTATGGTGGCAACAGTATGTGGCGTAATCTGGCCAATTACTTACCTATCCAAGGCTTTGACACGGTTTATGATGAGAACAGCATCATTCGAGCGTTCCCTGAAGCTAAAGCCTATGCGGATACGTGGGGAGTGCCAGACGGTTACACCTTTAAGTTCGTGAAAAAGCTGCTCGATGAAGCCACCAATCCGACCATGGTGTATATCATGACCGTAACCAACCACTCTCCTTATCGCGCGCCTAAGTATTACGAGCCAAAAGCCGTGCAGGTGAGCGAACGGCTTAAGAGCTTGGTCAGCAGTATTGCAGGGCAAGAACAAAACTTGCTGGAAGCTTATCAATACGCCAATGACGCTTTAGGGCAGTTTATCAAGAGTGTGAAGAGCTCAGACTTAGCGAGCAAGACGATCATTGCTGCCTCGGGAGACCATCGCGTACGTTCCATTTCTACTAAGCGACGCGAAGAGTTTGCCGCGAGCTATGGCGTGCCTTTCTATCTCTACGTGCCCAAACCGATCCTCGAGCATACTCGCTACCAGTATGAGCCCCAAAGGGTCGGTTCTCATCGAGATATCTTCCCAACGCTGTACCACTTTAGCTTGTCTAAACAACAATATATCAGCTTAGGTGGCGAGAACCTGCTTTCAAGCGAAGGCGTAAGCAACCGTGGTTACAACTCCCGCCGCTGTATTAACCAGTGGGGAGCGTACGACAACAAGAGTCCTGAGATGCTGTATCCATGGGGAGAAGGGTTTATGACACAAGCCGAGGCGAGTCAGAATCCTGATATTGAATGGAGTAAGGAATACAAAAAATTACAGAACTACTATCTGCGCTCACAAGTCACAGCCCAGATGTAGTGAAAAGCGTTGTAGGCGGGGCTAGCTCCGCCTACACGTTAAGACTTTATTTGTTTTTCAGTGCTTCTGCGACACAAGGTGGCACGAACTCATCCACATTGCCGCCATGAATCGCAACTTCTCGTACGATCGTCGAGGACAGAAAAGCGTATTCATCCGAGGGCGTTAAGAAGATACTCTCTAAACTCGGTAGCAGCTTTTTGTACATACTGGTTAAACCGAATTCGTATTCAAAGTCGACCGTGGTACGTAGTCCGCGGATAAGAATGTTGGCTTTAACTTGTTTGGCAAAATCCACCATCAAGCCGCTAAATCCTTGTACTGATACGTTATCTAGATGGCTGGTGACTTGTTCCACCAAATCGACACGTTCTTCTAGCGAGAACATCGTGTTTTTACTCGGGCTGGCTGCCACTGCGATCACTACCTCTCCAAACATGGAAGCCGCACGTTCAATAATATCGAGATGGCCGTTGGTGATCGGATCAAACGTACCGGGATAAATCACTTTATTTAACGTCATTATTTAAGACCTTATGGTAGATGTCTTGGTAAAGGGTAGCAGTATGACGAATGTCAAACGAGCGCATTTTTTCCGCGCCGCCAGTGATTAACTGCCCTCTCAAATCCGCATTCTGTGCTAATTTATCGATGTGATTTGCCAGTGCTTGTGCATCACCCGGTTCAATCAGCAGACCGGATTGATTGTGTTCTATAATGTCCGGAATTCCGCCTGCATTCGACCCAACTGCAGGTAAGCCTGCGTGAATTGCTTCCAGAATCACTGAGCCTAAACCTTCTGAGTAAGAGGGATGTATCAGCAAGTCTGCGGCTTTAAACCAATCTCCCATACTCGATTGCTTGCCTTCAAAGCTCACATTACTTAAGCCTTGAGCTTGAAGTTCTAAGTTTGCTCGCTCGCGTCCATCACCAAGAATTGCGATATGGATATTTGGGTTGCGCTGGGAAAGGATTTCTGCCGCTTGAATGGTCACATCATGGCCTTTATGCTCCAGCAAGTTGGCCGCTTGAATGACCAAAAACTTGCCGTTAAAGCGCTGCTTGATTGCCTCAACTGCTGTATCGTTGTATGGATAGGTAACCGGAGAACTAGGAATGATCGCAGTCAGATGTTTTGGATGGCGCAGTTGAATTTGTTTGACTATCTCTCGACTCAAACCTATGAGCGCACTGGCGTTATTGTAGGCCAACGTTGATAGCCACTTGTTTTTTAGCGGATTATCAATCCGACGCGTCACAATGTAAGGCACATTAAATAGCTTTGATTGGATTAGAGCCCAGTAAATTGCACGGCCTTCGTGTACGTGGATTACCTGGCAGTCAGCGGTAATACTACGTTGGTGTGAGCGTAAAAAGTGCGTCGCAGCAACCAGTGTACAGTCTAGTTTTTCGATTTCAGCATAAAAAGGGCTGGCTGGGTTTGCTACGACAGTCAGCTGATAGTTCAGAGCTAATTGCTGCTTGATTAATTGCAGTGTTTGACGTTCACCACCGCTAAATCCTGATGCTAAGTTGACGTGGCAAATTCTCATTACTTCTTATTATCCTGTTGTTTCACGTAGTCTCGAATCCACAAATCAGCGTAGCGAGTGAAGGTGGTATTGGCGCTAAGAATCGCTAGCAAGAGCCCGTGTCGACCATCGAGAAAACCGCGTTTGATGATGTACATTTTGAAAAAGCGGAAGAAGCCGTGCAGTATTGCTCCGCTTAAACCACTGCGCTTTTTACCTTCTCTTTGATCAGCCCAAGATTTCATGTAAAGCTGAGTTTTCCCAGTATACTGGCTCAAAGAATCAAAGGTATAGTGCAGTAAGTCGCCCGATAAGTGAGCTTTGCTCATACCTTTGGGAATTTCCACACTTTCGTGAACTAAGGAATCGTTGTACTGGGTTTCTTCACGTCGATAGAGTCGAGTAATGGTGTCTGGGTACCAGCCAGAGTGACGGATAAATTTGCCTAGTGCATGAGTCAATCTATCTAACGTGTAACAGGTTTGCTTAGGGTTATCTGCTAGTACTTTTTCAATCGATGATTTTAGCTCGGGTGTAACGCGTTCATCCGCATCAAGCGGTAGAACCCAATCGGACGTCATGTATGACTGCGCTACTTGGCGCTGCTTACCAAAGCCTCGCCAATCAGTATGGGTATAAAATTTATCGGTGTACTGACGTGCAATGGCTTCGGTGTTATCGGTACTGCCTGAATCAACAATGACGATTTCATCCACCCACTCTTTTACCGTTTCTAGACACTCCGCTAAATGTTTAGACTCGTTTTTGACGATCATCAAAACGCCGATCGTGGCTTTACTCATGATGCATTACCTTCTAGTAACGGTTTAAGTTTGTTTATTACCATGTCCGTTGTGATACTGCTCATCACATGCTCACCTTTGACACGCGTGCTCCAAGGAAGTTGCTCTGCTGGTTTACCTTGTTGTTCTTCGACAAACTGTTCATACACGCTCGCAACAGAATTTAAATCGTTGTATGGACCGGTGCGTTTTGGATTGCTATGGCCATACAATCCAATCACAGGAGTGCCTTGAGTCGTCGCAATATGAGCAGGTCCAGAATCGGGAGCGATGACGATTTTGGCTTCGGCTAAGATTGCTGCGAGCTGTTTTAGTGATGTTTGCCCAATAAGGTTTAGGATTGGGTGCTGCGCTGAGTGAATAATCGCTTCACCGAGATTTCGCTCTCTTTCAGCGGGAGAGCCGCACAGCACGACCTGATAACCTTGCTCAGAAAGCCAGTCAGCAATTTGGGCGTATCTGTCAGTCAGCCAATTACGCTCATCTTTACTTGCCGCAGGACTAATGACAACTGTAGGGCGGTTGTTTAGCTGTTGCTTAGCGAACTCGATGTCACTCTTTGCAATGGGTAACCGCCATTGTGGCGCCGTTTTAGGCACGCCCAAGTATTCGATAAATGACATAAAACTGTCGAGTACATGCTGCGAACTGGTATCTGAAATCTTTTTATTGGTGAACAGCCACTGGCCTTCTTTCGCACGCTGGAAATTAAAACCGACTTTGTAGGTGGCTTTGATGCCCATTGTCAGCAAGCTGGCGCGAAGTGCGAGTTGCATGTGGACGAGCGCATCAAATTTACGGCCTTTCAGCTGAGCCCAAATTTTTTGCATCCCTTTGAGGCCTTCTTTCTTGTCGAAGACAATCAGCTCGACGCCTTCTAGTCCTTCCAGCAGTTGCGCTTCGACCTTACCGATAATCCAAGTCACTTTGGTATTTGGCCATTGCATCTGCAGAGCTTGTACAGCTGCAACAGCGTGGCAAGTATCGCCAATTGCAGAAAGACGCAGAAAACAGACCGACTCTGGTGCAGAAGAGAACAGTGGCATAGATGGTGCTCAAGAGATAAAAGTGGTTAGAATTATGCAGACAACGCTAAGAAATGTAAAATAGCCGCCATTACTATCAGTCGAAAGGTAACCTATGGTTCAGCAAAATAGTGGCAAGCCTGGTGCAACAGGATTGACACGCGTTATTAACGCAACCGGATATTCTATGAAAGGGCTAAAAGCGGCCTTCCAACACGAAGCCGCCATTCGTCAAGAGTTGGCCCTGTTACTCGTTGCAATTGTTGCTGTCGCTTGGTTACCACTGCCTGTTATCGAAAGTATTCTGATGCTAGGTGTGGTGGTGTTAGTGTTAATTGTTGAGCTTCTCAACTCAGCGATCGAAGCGGTTGTCGATAGGATTGGTCCTGAAAGACACGATCTCAGTGGGCGCGCGAAAGACATCGGCTCTGCCGCTGTGTTTGTTGCGTTAAGTTTCGCTGCCTTCACGTGGCTGTATATCCTCTACCATCAGTTTGTCGCGTAGCCAAACATATCTTTAGACATTCAGGAGTGAAGATGGTTAGGCAATTGACTAAAGACAATCTTCGTATTTGGTACGACGCGGAGCTACTGAACGAGCCTGCTGAGCAAGCTTTTGATATCGATTTCTGGCAACAGAATGATGCCGTGATAGGAAGCGCGCAAGGTAGGGGAACTACTTGGTTTATTCAGACTCAAACCATTCAAGCTGCGTTGAGACATTATCGACGTGGTGGGCTATTCGGTAAAATCGTTTCAGACCAATATTGGTTCACTGGTTGGGAAAAGACCCGCAGTTACGCCGAATTTACGCTTTTGCAGGCTCTGGCTGAGGCGGGCGTTAATGTTCCGCGGCCGGTCGCTGCGCGAGTCGAGCGATGTGGGTTGTCCTATCGAGCTGATTTACTTAGCGAAAAGATTTCCGATGCGAAAGACCTCGTCAGCCTGCTGGAAGAACAACCACTAACGAAAGATCAGTATTATGCGGTCGGTCGTGAGATCGCAAAGATGCATCAAGCTCAAGTGAACCATACCGATTTGAATATCCATAACCTGCTACTAGATACAAGCGGACGTGTTTGGATTATCGATTTTGATAAGTGTTACCAACAAGCTGGCTCAGACTGGCAGCAACATAATTTGGATAGGCTGCTACGCTCGTTTCGTAAGGAACTGAAGAAGCGCTCTATTCACTGGCAAGAGGATGAATTCCAACATCTGCTTGCTGGATATAACCAATAATAATTAAACCATAATTGCACTGTTACTTTCAGTGAAGTCTTGCTATCTCTTAGGAATTGAAATGCCTTTTAAACAAAAACTACATGCGCATGGCTGGTTTATTCTGGTCAACGCGCTCATCGCGATCGCGATAGCTAGCCGGTATTTTGCTTTTTTGCCGGAATTTCCGTCTGACTTGTTGGGCGTAACATTCATCCTAGCCGGAACACTCGGGCAGATGACACTTCTTGCCGTTGTGATAGGTGGATTAAGTTTCCCAGCGTTGCTACTGCCTAAAGGTGCGAGGAATATCGCACAGGCTCTCATTGCTTCTATCGGCTTGGCAGTCCTATTTATTGATACGATTGTCTACGCTCAATACCGTTTCCATATCAATGCTGTGGTGATGGAGTTGGTGTTGTCGGGTCAGGTAGTGAGCTTCCCTCTTGTTACTTGGTTGACGGTAATTGGGGCAGTGGTTGCTTTACTGGCTGGACAGTGGTGGTTGATTCGCTGGTTGGAAGCTGGCGCTCCTATTCGCTCTTTGAAATTAGGCCGTAAGTTCGCGTTACTGACTTTTGCTGCGTTACTGATTACAAATGTCATTCATATCTGGGCTGCTGCCCACGCCTATCAACCTGTAACTATGGTGAAGCGATACTTGCCGCTGTTTTACCCAGCAACGGCCAACGGGTTTATGGAAAAGCAGGGCTGGTTGGATAAAGAAGCCATCGCGCAGCAAAAGGCGATGAGCATTAAACCGAAGAGCGACCTAAATTACCCGCTTAACCCGCTAGAGTTTAAAGAGGTGAAGCAACCTACCAATATTATGCTAATAACGGTGGATTCATGGCGTGCAGATACATTTAACGCTGACAATACGCCTTATATGTGGCAATACGCGCAAGAGGGCGTAATCTTCCAAGACCATATCGCGACGGGTAATGCAACGCGTACGGGCATCTTTGGTCTGTTTTACGGTATGCCCGGTACTTATTGGCACGGTTTTTTAGCCAACCATCGTTCACCAGTGTTTGTTGATAGGTTGCAGCAGTTGGATTATCAGCTAGGTTTATTCTCTGCTGCGAAACTGACCAGTCCAGAGTTTGACCAAACCGTGTTTGCGAACGTACCGAATATTCGCGTCACATCCGAAGGTAACTCACCATCGGCTCGTGATAAGCGCCTCACCGATGATTGGGCAGAATGGTATGACAACCGTGATAAAAACCTGCCAGCGTTCTCGTTCTTATTCTACGATGCACCACATGGTTATGATTTCCCAGACGATTTTGCACACAAGTATGAACCGATGATTCCTCGTGTGGACTACTTGGAGTTAGATAACAATAGCGATCAAGAGAAGTTCTTTAATCGCTATAAAACGTCGGTGCGTTATGTCGATACTCAAGTAAAACGTGTTTTGGATAAGTTGAAAGAAACAGGTGACCTAGAGAACACGGTTGTGATCATCACTGGTGACCACAGCCAAGAAATGAACGACAACAAGCAAAACTTCTGGGGTCACAACGGCAACTTTACTCGTGCTCAGACCCAAGTTCCGTTTGTGATGTTTGGCGCTGGAATCGACAAGAATGCACTTACTCAAAACGCTTCTTACACCACTTCACACGAAGATGTCGTCCCGACGCTAATGAAGAACTACTTAGGTGTTACCAGTGATATTCCAGACTACTCTACGGGCGTGGATTTGTTTGGTGACCAGGTAGAGCGTGATTGGATGATGACTTCAAGCTATAGCGCATACGGCATTATGTATGACGATACGATTATCGAAGTAAACGGAGCTGGCCAGTCGCAGATCTACGACAGTACTTATCGTCCTAAGAATGACGCAACAATGAATTATCAATACGTCCAAGAAGCACTAGAAAAGATCAGCCGATTTAGGAAGTAATTGTAATAAAAAGCCCTTCTAACAAGGTTAGAGGGGCTTTTTCTAACTTGCGTGATTAAGGATTCTTGCGGCTATTTCGTTAGTAATTAGTAAACCTGGATGGTCATCATCAAAATAGAGTGGCACCTTATCTCTAACGGCGTAGCACTGATTCTTATCACAGAAGAAGTCTCTTATCTCAATGTGCTGTAATCCCCGCTTAAAATTTGATTGAGAGATAAATGAATAAAACAGCTGATTTCGCTCTTCGTAGTATGAAGTCGTGACAGATGGGATATTCGTTAGGTCTTTGTTTTGTATATACGCTTGGTCAACAAGAGCTTTTATACTGATTCCCATTTCTGGAACTGGCATGAGTAAATACACTTCTTTTCCTTGATCGAGAAGAGTATCAACTGTGAGTTTTAGTGAATGTAGTACTTGCTCTCTTCTTTCATCTGAGTAGTCATTGGGTAATTCTGGGTAAGAATCTTCATTTCTACCAAACAAATGATCAGAGTATCGGTATGCAATGACGACTTTCTGTATCTGATTCGAGGATGCCACAAAATCTACAACATCGTTTGTCCAGCGAGCACAGTGGCTGAAGCTTTCTGCTTGCTTATATGATGGTGGGCAATTGGACATCGTAAACTGGGTTAAATCTTTATCTATCTTGTTTAACTGGTTCGCTAATGAAAACGCCAACTCTGAAGCGTGACTGTCACCAATAACAGCCCACTCGGGCTCCATAGTAGAAAAAGTACAGGCATCACTTGGTTGTTGCCCTGTATATCTACTGATATGGCATTTAGAACGTAGCGGGTTCATTTGAGTGCTTTTGTCTAATTTTTCATACAGCGCTACAAGTTCAGGGTTTAAAGTACTCCTTGCTGGAAAGCCTTCTTGTTCTGCGATGAACTTGGTTGTACCGACCAAAATTAGCACTACCCACAACGGCTTACATTTAATCAACAGGTGTTTAGCGGAGTGTATGTTTTTAGTGAGTCGAATTTGTTCTACGGTATGGTAACTGAGCCCACCTAACAATACGCTCAAGACAATTCCAACAAGTAGCCACGACGAAGAGTGTAAGTTCAGTTTGTAGAAAAGCACGACCACAGGCCAGTGCCATAAGTAGATCGAATACGAATATAAGCCTATCTTTTGGATAACATAAGAGTCACTTACCCGGTTGTTCTGGTTTGCCCATAAAATAATGAGTGCGCCGAGAGTAGGAAACAACGTTATCAAACTTGGCCATACGTAATCCTTATTTATGACAAATGTAGTGCTTAGAATTAGCAGCCAACCTACATATGCAGAGCAGTACTTCTTCGGTTTATAGAGAACTGCCCATGAGCCGATAAGCATCTCCCAAGCGCGAACTGACAACATAAAATAGCCGTTTGTATCACCAACAAACGAAAGGTATCCGCAGTAACATAAACTGATTAGTAGTAATGTATTGATTGCGAATATAAGGCGAGATCTAGAGAACAGTTTTAATACGATGCCAATAAAGAGTGGGTAAAGTAAATAAAACTGCCATTCGATAGACAGTGACCATGTATGTAGCAGCCATTTTTCTCTAGAGGCCGTGGCAAAGTATCCGGCTTCATCTAAATAGACTTGGTTTGATAAGAACGTCAAACTATATCTAGCATGTTTTGCTAGAGTTTCGTACTCTTCTCCAGCTAAATAGAACCAACCAAAGATTAATAACGCAATACACATGAATGCGAGTGCAGGAACTATGCGATTTAATCGCGATACGTAAAAAGTGATTAAAGATGAAAGAGTTATCTCATTTTTGTCGAGAATTATCTTAGTCATCAAAAAACCTGAGATGACGAAGAATACATCGACGCCAATAAAACCTCCAGGGACCCAAGTAGAATTAAAATGGTAAACGACTACCAAGAGTACAGCCAGTGCTCTTAGTGCATTGATATCTTTTCTAAACTGCATGTCTTTGGACTTGTAACTACATTGATGAGCTTTTTGTTTCAGGTACATTTCTAAGGTATATTGGACCCTATCTAGGAGTAGACGATTGCTCATGAGTTATTGGTAAGGCGTACAGTATAAATGAAAATTGCACTTGTTCACATGAGGCATGCAGAAACTGGCGGGACAGAGTTGTTTCTCAATCAGTTGTCTCGCTACTTAGCAGAGAAAGGGGAAGAGGTCACCATCATTTGCCGAACTCATGTTGATCCTACTCATCCGAATATTAAATTCGTAAAGCTAGATGGTTTTAGTTTAGGTAAAGCGCATCGTATTTGGAAATTTGCCAAGGATGTGGAGAGGCATCTGAGTAAGCACCAATACGATTTTGTCTATGGCTTAGGTAAAACATGGTCCCATGACATGCTGAGAATCGGAGGGGGAACACATATCCACTTTGTCGATTCGATGAAAAAAGGCAAACTAGCGTTTAAAGACAAAGTTGCTATTGCGATTGAGCGCAAAGCAATGGCGCAAGGTGCTTATCAACATGTTGTCGCAAACTCATATAAGAGTGCTACTGAAATACAAGAAGCTTACAGTGTGCCTGATGATAAAATTTCGGTAATACACAACTTTGTCGACACTAATCGATTCTCGCGAGAAAAGTACAAAAACGTTGTTGCTGAATTAGTGCTGAGCATTGGTATTGATAGGGAGAAGCCTGTCTTTTTGTTCTTGGGTTCAGGCTATAAACGAAAAGGGCTCACAGAAGCGCTGACTGCATTTTCTATGCTGGACTTTCCAGCGACTCTTCTCATTGTTGGGCGAGAAAATCATGAAGAAGAATATAAAGAATATGCTCGCTCTTTAGGTATCAGTGATAACTGTTATTTCTTAGGCACTCAAACCAAGCCCGAGCATTATTTTTCTATTGCAGATTGTTACATACTGCCGACACACTATGAACCTTTTGGCTTTACCGCAATTGAAGCACTATCATGTGGTATTCCTGTGATTACGACAGAAAATTGCGGGGCGAAGGAAGTACTTAAAGAACATGTCTCAACAGTTGTTGGCTCAGATGTTAAACCTAGCGATCTGGCTTCGGCCATGACGTATTGGGCTACAAAAGTGAATGATGCCGAGTTAAGAAAACAATGCCGTGATCTTGCGTTAGACCTAGATGTCAGCGCTGTAATGGAAAAAAACTACCAGAAAATTCTTTCGGTTTATAAGTTAAAAAGTGGCGTGAATGCAAGTAAGTGATTTTAGCCAATGGGAAATCATTGGCCAAGGTACGGAAAGGGTGTGCTATAAGCATCCAGATAATCCGAGTCGTTGTATTAAAATAAGTAAAAAGAGCCAATCTAAACAAACCAAACGAGAAATCAAGTACCTAAATTATCTCAAGGCTAAGGGCGTGAGTTTTTCTCATATTCCTGAGTTTTATAATGTTATTGAAACACAGGACAGTATTGGGATGGAAGTCGAGCTTGTTTCAAATTTTGACGGTTCAAAAGCACTTAATATTAGACACTACGTAGAAGAAAATCATACTTCAGAGGATATTGCACAAATAAAGTTAGCACTGAAAGAGCTCAAAGGTAATTTACTAGAGAATAATATTATTCCATGTGATCTTCTGATGAGTAATTTATTGGTTACGAGACTACATAATGGGATAAAAATTATTCTTATAGACGGTTTTGGAACCGCTGATGCTATCCCGTTGGCAAATTACGTGAAATTCGTTGGAAATAGAAAAATCGAAAGGAAGTGGAGTAAGTTTATAAACAAATTCCTTACTCCCTGTATAGAACGAGTAACGTTTAAGTAATTAGTTATTCTTCCTGACCTTTAGTGAATACAAACCAGCAAGAATGATGGTATGTACATATAGCCCAAGAAACTTATGGTTATACGATTCAAACATACTGATAATGAACCAGAAAACGAGAAAACTATATAATAAGTAGCGTTCTTCTTTTCCTTGGTTATTTATAACGTTGATTAATATTTCCCGATAAAATACGACTAAGAATATTAGCCCCACTATGCCAAAGGCTACCCATACTTCAAGGTAATAATTGTGTAAATGACCAAAGCCTTGAAGCTTTGCTGTTTGAAACTTTTCAGCGGTTCTCGTTACATAAGGAATTGCGTTGAAGTCCGAACCTAAAATCGGCCTTTCTGCAATCCATTTGCTAGCTTCTAACCATGAGTTTACGCGTATACCTATACTTGTCATAGGGATGTTGTCCCAATTACCTTGGGTGAGCGTAGAAATAGCACTAGACTCATAGAAGACTCGCTGTTTCACTGAGTCTAATTGGAATATACCGATCAGAGTTACCGCTAGTAATGAATATGTGATTACTAGCTTTCTGATGTGTTTTGTTCCAACTAAAACGATAGGTGCTAGACTCAAAAGAACTGTTACTGCGAGCCATACCTGTCGGCTTTGACTGGCATATAATGAAAACAAGGCGAAAGCAATAGCAGAGCCGCCTAAAGCATATAGTGAAAGTTTTACTCGCTTTCTTTCATCTGGCAGTTTCGCGAGTATGTATGCGGTTAATATACATACAACAACAGATAGCATTGAGGTAAACTGAGCATTATGCATACCATAGTCAATTCTTTGCCCTGAAAGTGCGAGGGAAAGACTGTCGTTTGTATAAATATCATAGAAAGCGGTGCTAACGAAGCTTAAGATAAAGCTCGAGAAGAGGGCTATTCTTCTCAGGTTGCTTCCATCAATCCAAATAGCTATGAGAACGAAAAGAAACAATGATGAAAGTGGTTTTAAATCGGGGGAGCTTTTCGCAAATTCAGGTACATAAACTAATGCATGAGCCCAACTGATTACTTGTATTAGTATTGATATTAAAGCTAACCAAAAAATACTCTTATTATAATTTGAAAAATTATAATACAGGGCAGGTAACGAACCAAATATAATTATGTTTTTGAATAAGTCACTGATCTCTAATCGAGGCAATGCTGTTACTGTATAAAGTATGCATGCAACAAATATTGCTAGACTGTATTTTTTTGAAGTAAATAGACATTTTGTTTGTTGTTTTAAATTGCTTGGCATTGTTAGGAAAACTCAATATTAAAGTGATCAATAACTTTCTTTGCTTGGATGTCGTTTTGATTGTTATTAACGTTTTTCTTGTTGAGCCCAATATCTTGATTAGACTCTAAATGTAAAAATCGAGACACAAACTTTCGATCATCAGAAAGCTTACGTCTGTCTATTCCATATTTTAGTGCGACAAGATTAAACCATATGTCATCAGCAGTAGGGCAAAGGTTTAAAAACTCTTTCGGCTCTAATGTCTCTTTAGGGAAAACACCAGCTGGAAACAGTGTGCCAGCGCCAGTTGTTAGAAATGTCTTACTTCCATTATTCAGATAAGAGCATTCTTTAGGCCAACTCTTGTACGGTAGTAAGGAGTTATCTTTAACTAACACTTCATGAGCCCTAGTACCAATAATGCATTGAGGATAATCTAACTTCTCTTTGACGAGCATCTCGATCATGTCATGCGGGTATAGTAAGTCATCATCAACGGTGATGACGTCTGCGTTGGGCGCGAGTTTTAACGTCGGGACAAGCTTTTTGTAAGAACGGTAGTTAGGACAGAATCGAACTTCCAATCCTCGGTCTTGCTGAAGTTTAAGTATTTCTGGAATAGTTGATTGAGAAAACTCATCCTCATCTAACCAAAGAATGATTCTATTTGCTTTAACGGTCTGTTCAGATAATGACTCGATAACTAGGTGGACATCATGGATGCGTTTTGAATAGGTTGTTAGACTGGCAATCAGCTCATGTTCACGCGCTACATCATTGTTAATTAAAGGCAAAGTACTATGAAGTGCTAGATTTTGTAAATATTGCGATCGGGTTGTGGTCGCAATAGTTTGTTCCACTTTACGCATTTGACGAAAGCTTTCATTTTTTTTTCTAAGTGCTTTTCTGATGCTTTTAATCATAGTTATTGAAAACCTGGTTAAGTGTTTTAGCGATTGGACCCGGAGAGCGATCTAGTAAAGGTACATCGATCTTCTTTGCATTTAGTAGTGTTGCCACCACGTTACATAGATCTGAAGGTGAGTGTAGAACCGTTATCGCTTTTTGTTCATGCAGATCATCGACAATTTCTTGAAAGTTATAATAACTGTTTCCTGTAATAGTAGGGACGTTTAATGCTAAAGGTTCGAGAACATTGTGACCTCCGACCTTATCACCTAATAAACTTCCTCCCATAAAGCATACATCTGCTGCACCAATCAGTGTTAGCATCTCACCCATGGTGTCCGCTAAATAGACTTGCGAATCACACAACTCAGAGCAAGAAGGGTTATCTGTACGTCTTTTGGTTAGAAATCCTTCGTTCTGACACAGTGCATATACTTGATCGAATCTCTCAGGGTGTCTTGGTACTAGTATTAACAGTGCGTTTGGTTGCGATTCAAGCAACGTTTTATGGGCAGATAAGACAATTTCATCTTCTCCTTTATGCGTGCTTGCCGCTATCCATATAGGTCTGTGGGACCCCAATTTCTCACGAAGTTCCTTAGCATTGTCTTTATCTATGTCAGATATGCTGATATCAAATTTAATCGAGCCAGTAACGAATAATTTATCTTCGGGTACTCCTAACTGTGCAAACCTTTCAGCGTCTTTTTCACTTTGGCACAAAACCTGAGTAATGTTACTAGCGATATGACGAAATAGTGGGAGAATTTTCGTGTAATTTCTACGAGACTTTTCTGATAGACGAGCATTAATGATTGTTATTGGTACACCAGCTTTGTTTGCGCAGTGAAGTGTATTGGGCCAAAGCTCAGTTTCAATAATGAGTAACTGAGTTGGTCTGATGGTTGCGATAAATTGTTTGATTGCGAAGCTAAAATCTAGCGGCATATATCTGTGCTCGACAAGTTCACCCAGCTTCGCAATTTGTTCGGCTCCTGTCGATGTGGTCGTTGTCACTACAATGGGGAGCTCTGGAAACTGCTGCTTGATCGATTTAATCAGTGGTGTCGCAGCGATACTTTCACCCACAGAGACGGCGTGTATCCAAATAGGTGGTTTACTATTGCTCAGTTTCGGAGTAACACCAAAATGCTCTTTCCAACGAGAACCAAAAGAAGGTTTATTCGCTCTTGGCTTATACAAACCATAGAGGAAAAATGGCGATAATAGTATCAGTATAAATGTGTAGACGACTCTAATAATCACGACAGCTACTTCAATTTATCAACGACTTTATTAGGCGATAAGTCTTTTAGACATTTCAAATGTCCGAGTGGGCATTCTCGTTTAAAGCACGGACGGCATTCAATGTCTGTATTCACAATGTCTACTTTTTCAGCCAAAGGTGGTGTGTATTCCGGTGATGTTGAACCATAGACACCAATAACATGGCAGCCAACTGCAGCCGCAACGTGCATTAAACCTGAGTCATTGCTCACTACGCTATTACATGCCGATAGTAAGTCTACCGCCTCGATTAGAGACGTTTTACCCGCTAGGTTATGGCAAGATGCTTTTTGTGAATCTGATAATAGATTACGAATCGCATTCGTCGTTTCTTCATCTTTAGCTGATCCAAACAGCCAAACTTGATGCCCCCGCTCAATCATCTCAGACGCAACTGTAGCATAGTGATCAGCAGGCCACTGTTTAGCTGGCCCGAATTCTGCACCAGGACAAAGTCCTAAAACTGGTACTGTCCGATTTAGTCCAAACTTAGCGAGTGTTGAGTGTTGAGTATTTTCATCAATAGCTAGACGAGGCTTTGGTAACGTAGGTAGTCCGCCAAGGGATGCTGAGTTCTGCATTTCACTCTTAGAGTGTGCTAGCGCTACGTAACGTTCGACCATATATTGAAAGTCATTCTTGTTTGGTCGTAAGTCATTAAGCAAGCCGTATCTCATTTCGCCTTTCCAGCCAGTTCTGACCGGAACTTGGGCAAAAAACGGGATAAGAGCTGATTTAGCGGAATTTGGTAACACAAACGCATGAGTGTATTCTCCTTTGCGGAGTTCTTTACCAAACTGCCTGCGTCCAAGAAAGTTAAACTCGCCATGCCCAAAAGGCATTTCTATTGCTTGGTTAACTTCCGGCATCCGCTCTAGAATAGGCTTGCACCAAGCGGGAGCAATGACATCAATGATCGCCTCAGAGTCTTGTTGCTTTAGAGTTGTATAGAGTGACTGTGACATCACCATATCACCGACCCAAGATGGGCCGACTATCAATATTTTTTTCACATTGCTTCTCTTAATTCATTTTATGCGTTATTGCGAAGCTTTCTATATGGGTTGCTCCCATCCTCTTGAGTTCGAAGCAAGCGTAATATCCACATATACTGGTGAGGTTGTTTCCCAACGAAATGCTCAATGGCTTCATTCATTGCTCTAGCATCCGCAATCTCAGTCTCTTGTAACTCGAGTGGTGGCATGAACTCAATGGTGTAGTGACCATTGTTAGGGTCAATTGATGCAAAAGTTGGAATGACCTTTGCCTTTGATAGTTTGGCTAACTTAGTTAGCCCTGGCAGCGTTGCTTTGGTTGTAGCAAAAAAGTCAACAAACTCACTTAGCTCTGCTCCATGGTCTTGGTCTGGCAAATAATAGCCTAAGTAGCCTTCTTTAATGGATTTTATAAATGGCTTGATGCCACCAGAGCGCTCATACACACGTCCACCATACTGAACGCGTTGACGATGCATAAGCCAGTCTGTCACTGGGTTTTTCTGCTTTTTCGCCATTGCAGACACTGGTAGCCCTTGAGATGCCAGAAGTACCGCTGGGATGTCTATCGCCCATGAATGAGGAACGAGAAGAATGACATTTTCGCCGTTGTCTGTAGATTGCTTTAAATAATGCTCATTTTGGAAGTGGCATTGTTGTTGCAACCATTGAGATGAGCGCAATGAGAGCAACCCGAATCGAAGCATAAACACACCAGCAGTATAGAGAGTTTTATATACCAACTCCTCGCGCTGTTGTTCGTTGAGTTCAGGAAAGCATAGAGATAGGTTTACTCTGATATTATGAGTCGCACCGCGCTTCTTTTTTGCGAGTTTGCGTGCTACCTGATGAGACAACCACTGGTGAAACCCTAACGGTAGCAGTGATAGGGGAACAGAGAGTAAAACTCCAATCCAGGTTCCCCAATATTTTGGTGCAAGAAAACCCCACTCGAAAGTAGGGTTATAAGCTTTGGGGTCAAAATCGTTTCGTTTATCTGTCATAAAGCGCAACGGTGTGGAACACCTTATCGATTAATTATCTTCATGTATTCTGCCACGCCTTCGGCAACAGATTTAAACTTATGGTCACACCCTGCCGCACGTAACTTAGTTAGGTCTGCTTGGGTGAACTCTTGGTATGCCCCTTTGAGGTGTGCTGGGAACGGAATCGTTTCAACAGAGCCTTTACCATGATAGTTAATCACAGCGTTAGCGACTTCATTGAATGACTCTGCATTGCCTGTACCAAGGTTAAAAATACCTGAGACACCATTTTGTAGAAACCATAAGTTGACTGCAGCGACATCACCCACATAAACGAAATCACGTTTGAAGTGCTCACTGCCTTCAAAAAGTTTTGGATTCTCACCCGCGTTCATTTGGTTGTTTAGGTGGAATGCGACTGAAGCCATTGAACCTTTGTGCTGTTCACGAGGGCCGTAAACATTAAAGTATCTAAATCCCGTTACCTGAGATAAGGTTTCACCGTGTTTTTCAGCGTCTTCCCAGACTCTGCGCACATAGTTGTCAAACTGCTGTTTTGAGTAACCATAAACGTTCAATGCGCCTTCGTATTGTGTTTCTTCAATGAAAGTATCTGTTTCACCGTAAGTGGCTGCCGAAGAGGCGTAAAGGAATGGAATTTCTCGGTCTAAACAGTAGTGAAGTAATTCTTTTGAATACTCATAGTTATTGAGCATCATGTACTTGCCATCCCACTCTGTGGTAGCAGAACAAGCACCTTCATGAAAAATGGCGTCAATCGGGCCTAAGTTTTCACCTGACATGATTTGTACTAGGAAATCATCACGATCCATGTAATCGGCGATATCGAGATCAACTAAATTCTGAAATTTCTTACCATTTTTTAGGTTGTCGACGACTAAAATTTCATTGATACCTTGTTCGTTTAGAGCCTTGATGATGTTGCTGCCAATCATGCCGGCGCCGCCAGTTACTACTATCATATTTATCCCCAGAACTAAGAGTAACAATTGGTGCTACTATACCATGGTTGCATGTGCTGTCATAGAAAGTGGTGAAGTATGAAGGGAGTAGTCGAAATATATGCCAATTTAAGTTAGTATTCGCAGTCTTTTAGACTGGAAAAGAGAGCTATGACTTAGCTTTCTAGAAAAGGATGTAGTTGTTTTGGGTTGCTCAATGCTTAGTAGGTTATATATGTCAAAGAAAAAAGTTCTCACAGTCTTTGGAACTAGACCAGAGGCCATAAAAATGGCCCCACTAGTACACGCGTTATCTGTTGATAAGCGATTTGAGACGAAATGTTGTGTGACTGCTCAACATCGCGAGATGCTAGACCAAGTACTTGAACTGTTTGAAATAAAACCAGATTATGACCTAAATCTAATGAGAGTGGGACAGTCACTAAATGATGTGACTGCAAGGATCTTATTGGAGATAAAACCCGTACTACAAGAATTTAAACCTGACGTAGTTTTAGTTCATGGTGACACTGCGACAACTTTCGCAGCTAGCCTTGCGGCTTACTATGAGCAAATTCCAGTTGGTCATGTAGAAGCGGGCTTACGTACAGGAAACATTTACTCTCCGTGGCCAGAAGAAGCAAATAGAAAGTTGACTGGAGTATTAACCCAGTACCATTTTGCTCCAACAGAAGCCTCTCAAAACAACTTATTAAAAGAGAATATCGACAAAGATAATATTTCAGTAACTGGCAATACCGTTATCGATGCTCTTTTAATTATTAAAGATAAAATTGACAGTGACAAAACGCTCCAACTGACTCTATCTGAAAAATTTCCTTTCCTACACGAAGATAAAAAACTAATTCTGGTTACTGGCCACAGAAGGGAAAGTTTTGGTGGGGGCTTTGAACGAATCTGTGAAGCTCTAGCTTTTACAGCTCAAAAGCATCCTGAGACCCAAATTGTTTACCCGATGCACCTAAACCCTAACGTCCGTGAACCAGTAAATCGTATTTTGGCTGGTATAGATAACGTCCATTTGATCGAGCCACAGCAGTACCTGCCATTTATCTACTTAATGAATCGCGCTCATATAATTCTTACTGACTCTGGTGGTATTCAAGAAGAAGCCCCTTCTTTAGGTAAACCAGTATTAGTGATGCGAGATACAACAGAGCGTCCTGAAGCCGTGAAAGCTGGTACGGTTAAGTTGGTTGGTACCGATGTGGACCGAATTGTTACAGGTTTAACGACTTTACTGCAAGACGAGCAAGCATACAAAGAAATGAGCTTTGCACATAACCCATATGGTGATGGAAAAGCTTGCCAACGAATTCTAGATGTTCTAGCTAAGTAATTTTTATTTAATGAGAAGTATATATGTCTTTTGAAACAGTATCAGTTGTAGGTTTAGGCTACATCGGTCTGCCAACGGCAGCAATGTTTGCATCACGCAAGAAAAAAGTAATAGGTGTAGACATTAACCAGCATGCTGTTGACACGATCAATCAAGGAAAAATTCATATCGTAGAGCCTGAACTGGATATGATCGTAAATGCAGCAGTAAAAGAAGGCTATCTAAAAGCAGTAACTAAGCCGGAAGCTGCAGATGCGTTTCTTATCGCTGTACCAACTCCCTTCCTACCTTGTAAAGATGGTGAAGTACCTGCGCCAGACCTTTCTTACATTGAAGCCGCGAGTAAAGCGATTGCTCCTGTTTTAAAGAAAGGTGATCTAGTGATTTTAGAGTCAACGTCTCCAGTTGGAGCTACCGAGCAAATGGCTGATTGGCTAGCTCAAGCACGCTCGGATCTTACCTTTCCACAAACTCATGGGGAAAACGCCGATATCAATATTGCGCATTGCCCGGAACGTGTATTGCCGGGACATGTTGTTCGAGAATTGGTTGAAAACGACCGTGTCATTGGTGGTCTTACGCCTAAATGTTCACAGCGTTCAGTAGAGCTATACCAAACATTTGTTCAAGGTGATTGTGTAACTACCAATGCGCGCACTGCTGAAATGGCGAAGCTGACTGAAAATAGTTCACGTGATGTTCAAATAGCATTTGCAAATGAGCTTTCTGTTATCTGTGATAAGTTAGGTATCAATGTTTGGGAGTTGATTGCACTAGCAAACCGACACCCACGTGTGAACATCCTTCAACCAGGTCCTGGTGTTGGTGGGCATTGTATTGCAGTAGACCCTTGGTTTATTGTGTCAAAAACTCCGGAAGAAGCTCGAATGATTCATATGGCTCGTCGAGTAAATGATGAAAAACCTGAATGGGTAATTAATAAAGTAAAGCTAGCTATCGCTGAGTTTTTACAAGATAATCCAGAAAGAACCGCTTCTGATGTGAGGATTACATGCTTTGGCTTAGCATTCAAACCGGATATTGATGACTTGCGTGAAAGTCCAGCGTTATCTATTGCACAAGAGATTGCTGATATCCACCCTTCGGTTGTTAATTTTGTCGAACCAAATATTTCAAATCTATCAATGGTTTCAATAAAAAATGCTAAGCTAATCGACTTCAGTCACTCAATGATTCAAACTGATATAGCTGTTTTGCTAGTGGATCATAAAGAGTTTAAGCAGGTAATTAATATTCCGGATAGTATCAAAGTAGTTGATACCAAGGGATGTTGGGTTAAATAAAACTATAATTGGGGAAGGTGTTGGTTTATTGGTTATTGGCTCCGAAGAAGTTCAATATATTCCATGAGATGAATTCTAGAGAATTTTATTGCAACTTCAGAAGTGTTGTTTTTTTTCTAAGTGAAAAATTAAATGAAACCCATTATGAATTATGTTGCTAAAGAACATGAAAATAAGCTAGTTAGGCTTATAAGTGTCATATTTGTATCTTTCTGTTTTACAATAATAGCTTACTATCTGTCTTCTTATTTTAATACTGAAGGTGATTTGGTTGTCAATATTCATGATAACTTAGATGCGAATATAGCAATATTTAAGGTTATGTCTGCCATGGATTATATGTTTGCAGATAGCAGTGTTATTGTGTCAAATATACTTGGGGGAATACCTCGATCAATATTACCAAGTGAACTTAATGTAGTTTCTCTCATGTACTACACGTTTGATTCGAAAATAGCTTATATTGTTAATGAAGCTGTATTAAGAATAGTAGCTATCTTTGGTATGTATCTATTAGTTAGTAGACACATTTTCAAAGAAAATGATAAAGATATACATTTTAAGTTGATTGGGTTGTTTATTGCGCTTGCCTTTTCATTATTGCCATTTTGGTCGAATGGAGGTTTAAGTGTAGCTGGACAACCTTTGCTATTATACGCTTATTTGAATGTCAAAAATGGAATATTTAAATTAAAAGAGTTGGCGATATTTTTAATTTTTCCTTTCTATAGCTCTTTGATACTTTCGGGTATGTTTTTTCTATTTTTATGTCTTGTTATCTTCGCTTATGATATCTTTGATAAGAAAAAAATAAACTACCACTTGTTATTTTCAATATCATTAATGTCTATTTTATATCTATTTGCTGAGTATAGATTGGTAGTGGAATTTATTGATCCAAGTTTTATTTCTCATCGGCAAGAGTTTTCTCTAAGTACTTTAAGTACTCAACAAGCATTCGACCGAGCTATCTATATACTGAGCTATGGACAGTACCATGCACACTCGCTTCATTATCAGTATATAATGCCATTTTTGCTTTTTTCAAGTCTGGCTTTGATACTTTCTAATAGACAGAGTCGCGCACTGTGTATTTTTACGACTATATACTTTTTCTTAAGTTATTATTTTAGATTTGAATTGCTACCTTTTTCTACTAAGACTTTGTTTACGTATGGAATTGTCTATATAGCTATAATTTTTCTATTTTCAAGAAAATATCTTCTAACATCACTGATCCTTTCTATAGTTGGTATTTCTTTTTTGTCAGGGTTTTATAACCATGCTGCTTTGGAGTTTGTAAAGGAAAAAATTCCTATTTTTGCTCAAGTTCAGTTTGATCGATTCTATTTTCTCTTCCCTATCTTGTGGTTTAGCCTCTTCTCCTTAGTGTGTAAGGAGCTAATGGATAGAACGAAATGGTCTCTAATACCAATTCTATTGGTATCGATTTTGCAGATTAATCATTCATTTTTGTCGATGAACGGTAATCAGGAGGCATCCGGTATGGATGATTACTATAGCGAGGAAGTGTTTGACGGGATTAAAGATGTAATAGGTAAACCCACCAAAACATATCGTGTGATGACTATTGGCTTTAACCCTGCAATCGCTATATACAATGGTTTCTATACATTAGATGGGTATTGGTCATCTTATCCTCTTAAGCACAAGCATGATTTTCGAAAAATTATCGCTCCAGAGTTAGCAAAGTCTGAAACTTGGAGGTCATATTTTGATGACTGGGGTAGTCGCTGTCGCCTGATGGAAGCTAATGACGAGATTGATTTAAACTTAGAACAGTTCAAATCAATGGGAGGGGAATATATTATCTCTTCGAAGGAAGTATTAATAAATCAAGGAAAAGGTAATCAACTTTTAGACTCCTTCCAAGGAAGAGATACGATGAAAACTTATTATCTTTATCATGTTAAGTAGTGACTTAACAACATTAATAGAGGTTTGATGACTCTAGCTTATCAAAACGGTGCTTTAGGAGGCTCTGCGTTTCATGCATTGGTTTGTGTGATTTTTAATCAGATGTTTATTGGTGGTTGTTATTCTGATTTTAGGAAGGATAGCGATTGTAGTATAGTAGGCGAATACTAGTTAGTAATAAATTCAGGTGGAAATAATGTTAAACGATAAAACGGTACTCATTACAGGTGGCACAGGTTCTTTCGGTAAACAATTTGTTAAAACAATACTCGCTCGCTATCGAGATGTTAAGAAGATCATTATTTTTTCTCGAGATGAGTTGAAGCAGTTTGAGTTAAAGCAAACGTATCCAGAAGTTGAGTATCCACAACTAAGATTCTTTATTGGTGATGTAAGAGATCAAGCGCGCCTTATCCAGGCTTGTGAGGGCGTTGACGTAATTATTCATGCCGCTGCAATAAAACAGGTGGATACAGCAGAGTATAATCCAACTGAATGTATACGTACTAATGTAACCGGTGCAGAAAATGTTATCCAAGCAGCACTGCAATGCGGAGTGAGCAATGTTGTTGCACTCTCCACAGATAAAGCATGTGCCCCTATTAACCTGTACGGTGCGACAAAACTCGCGTCAGATAAATTGTTTACAGCAGCAAATAATATCAAGGGTTCTAAAGATATTCGTTTTAGTGTTGTGCGTTACGGAAACGTTATGGGCTCCCGAGGTTCAGTAATACCGTTTTTTATGACTAAGAAATCTGACGGGATTTTGCCAATAACCCACCCTGAAATGACGAGATTTAATATATCGCTTCAAGATGGTGTAAACATGGTTATGTACGCATTAGAGAATCATCTTGGCGGTGAGATCTTTATCCCGAAAATTCCTTCATATAAGATTTTGGATGTCGCAGAAGCAATTGCACCTGAGTGTAAAACCAAAATTGTGGGTATTCGACCGGGTGAAAAACTTCACGAGGAGATGATCACCGATACAGATTCTCTAAATACAATAGATTTAGGTCGATATTATGCAATTTTGCCTTCGGTTTCATTTACTTATACTGAACAGGAATACTTGTCTCATCACAACGCGACAAAGGTTCCCTTTGGATTTAAGTACAACTCAGGCACTAATGAAGAATGGGAAAGCGTTAACTCACTAAGAAGCAAAATTGCCACAATTATTGGTGCAACTGAAGAGCAGTAGGTCCTCTATGAATTTAGTTGTATTACAGGCGAGAATGAGCTCGTCTCGCTTACCTGGTAAGGTACTAAAAGATATATGTGGTGAGACACTATTAATGCATCAGATCCGTAGAATAAAACAATCGAAGTATGTTGATGATATTTTGGTAGCGACTAGCGTTCATGAATCTGATGATATCCTTGAACAGCATTGCATTCAAAATGGAGTCAATGTTTTTCGAGGAAGTTTAGATGACGTATTAGATAGATATTACAATGCCGTTCTGTCGATCCAAGAACATCGTGAAGTTGTTAATGTTATTCGATTGACTGCAGATTGTCCTTTTATCGATAGCCAGATTATAGACCTTGTTTTGTTAAATCACTTGATATACCAGAATGACTATACGTCGAATACTTTGGAGTACACTTTTCCCGATGGGTTAGATGTTGAAGTTTTTACCGCCACAGCCCTACGTCAGATGTGGGAGCATGCTTCACTACCTTCAGAGAGAGAGCATGTAACGTTGTTTATTAAGAATAGGCCATCTGAGTTTGTGGTTCAAAACATAGCTTTAGAGAAATCATCTCTTGAAAAAGAACGTTGGACAGTCGATGAACCAGCGGACTTTGAGTTTACAAAAAGTGTTTATGAAGCGCTTTATCCTAAAAACGAAAAATTCCATATGAATGAAGTTGTACATTTGCTTGATTCTAATGATGAATTTAGAGTTATTAACTCATCATTTGTTAGAAATGAAGGATTAATAAAATCTTTGGCGAAGGATTCACTTTGTAGAGAACAAAAAGATGAGTAGCAAAATTGTCTTAGGTACGGCTCAGTTTGGATTAGATTATGGTATTACAAACGAACAAGGTGTCGTAAGTGATGACCAAATGGAAGCTATTATAGATCTTTGCTTTGAGCAAGGTACTCTTTTGCTGGATACTGCTCCCGCTTACGGATTGAGTGAAAAGCGACTTGGGAGAAACTCAAAGGTGATGGATGGAGACATTCAAGTTATTACCAAAACTCAATTCGAAGGTGAAATTGCAGATGTGGGTCGGTTGATAACAAATGTTGAAGCATCTATAAAGCGTTTGGGAGGCAATACTTTACATGGTTTGCTTATACACGATCCAAATGCGTTTATGTATAGAAATCGTGAAAATTACCTGGAGTTACTTTCTTATGTGAAAGAAAAAGGTTTAGCGAAGAATGTTGGAATTTCGATATACAAAAGATCGCAGATAGATTTTATCGACGTATTAAAAGCTATTGATTTTGTACAACTACCTTTTAGTCTTTTTGACCAACGTATGAAGACAGATGGTTTTCTCGGTAAACTGAAAGAGTTCGATATTGAAATTCATGCTCGTTCTGTTTTTTTACAAGGACTATTGCTGTCCAATGATGTGTCCAGCTTGCCAAGCATCAAACCATACCATAAGAAATTTGTCGAAGCAATCGACCTCTTGAGTCTATCTAAGGTCGAAGCTGCTATTAAATTCGTCGACAATATCAAAGAAATAGACAAGATAGTTGTCGGCGCAACTTCAGTTGAACAGATGCGAGAGATACTCTTGGCATTTAGTAAAGAAGTAGACACAAGTCAATGGGGGGATTTAGCTGTAGATAACCCTAAGTTAGTTGACCCAACACAGTGGTAATATTATGAAAGTTAAACGTATATCAGACAAAGAACTTAGCTATGTACGAGAAGTTCTAAGCAATAGTTTTAGAAGCTCTAAAGGTGCTGAGTTTATGACTAGACTAGAGCATCAGTTTTGTGAAACTTTTGAAACAAACTTTTCAATATCTCATGTAAACGGCACTGCAACAATGCACTCGGTACTCGAAGCGGCCGGAATTGGTGAGGGTGATGAAGTAATTGTACCTCCACTTACTATGGCAAGTACTAGCTTAGCCGTGATTCATGCCAATGCTACCCCTATATTTGCAGATGTTGAAAGAGACACTCTGGTCATCTCCGCGAATGATATAGAAAGCAAAATTACTTCAAAGACAAAAGCAATAATTACTGTGTCTCTGTATGGCTTGTCTCCAGAAATGGATGCGATTTGCAGTATCGCAAAGAAGCATAATTTGATTGTTATCGAAGATAACGCTCAATCGTTCTTATCGTATTATAAAGGGAAGCTTCTCGGAAACTTTGGGGATGCAGCTAGCTACAGTTTCCAAAGCTCAAAGCATATTAGCAGTGGTGAAGGAGGGATGACTACCACGAATAATGAAGAGCTAGCTATTAAGGTGAGAAAAGTCACTGGTCTTGGATATGCTGCTTTAGGTTCAAAAAAAGCAAAGATCACTAAAGCAGATATTCAAAACCCGAATTATGTTCGCCATGATGCTTTAGGTTGGAATTATCGAATGCCTGAGCTGTGTTGTGCAGTTGCTTTAGCACAAGTAGAGAGAATAGAAGAGCTAGTTGAAATTAGGAAAATCTCAGCTTCTTACTATTTAGAGGCGCTTGAAGGTTGTAGTTGGATTATTCCACAGAAGGTTCCAGAGCATTGTGTTAGTTCCTATTGGGCATTTGCTTGTATTCTTGATACAGATAAGGTTTCTTGGGAGGATTTCTATCAAGCATTTATTAGAAACGGTGGTCTGCCGTTTTATGGTGCTTGGAAGTTAACTTACCAAGAGCCATTGTTCACAAACAAAATTTTTGGCAGGAGAAATGACTATATCGCTATAGACTATAACGATGTTACGTGTCCAAACGCTGAATATGTACAAAGTCGAATTATCGCGATGAAGACCAATTATTGGGATACTGATGAAGCCCGTAAGCAGGCAAAGATACTACGAAAAACAATCTTGGAATTTGAAGAAAGATTCTAATGAAAAAAATACTAATAATTGGTTCTAGTGGGTTATTGGGCAGTTCGCTAAGTGAATTTTTAATACTACAGGGCTATGAGGTTGTCACTGTGACTCGTACCAGTCTAAATAGTAATTATAGAATTCAAGCAGATATTGCTGAGCAGCTTGATGAAGTATTGAATAAGGAAAATCCACAATATATCATAAACTTGGCTGCATTAACAGACGTCGCTTTATGTGAAACAGAGCCAAGTTTAGCATTCTCTCTTAATGCATGCATACCAGATAACATTGCTCGTTCAAGTTATAAAAATTCACACGTAATCCATATATCTACCGATCATATATATAACAGTAACCTTTCTAAAGAAAACGAAGTGGTTGTTTTAAACAATTATGCGAAAACTAAGCTAGAAGGTGAGCAATATTGTGACCTCTCAAGGACGACTATATTGAGAACCAACTTTTTTGGTAAATCAAAGAGCATGCGTTCAGTTGGTTTATGTGATTCAGTGTATGAAATGGCTTTGTCTGGAAGGAAACTTAGTTTGTTTAAGGATGTATTTTTCTCACCGTTGTCTATAGATAGCTTAATTGAGAATATCTTGTTAGTGATACATAATCCGAAGGCAGGTGTTTATAATTTAGGTT
Source organism: Vibrio hepatarius (assembly GCF_011806575.1). Taxonomy (GTDB): domain Bacteria; phylum Pseudomonadota; class Gammaproteobacteria; order Enterobacterales; family Vibrionaceae; genus Vibrio; species Vibrio hepatarius_A. Next base: position 72,830 of record NZ_JAATOO010000010.1, on the reverse strand, counting down.
CAAGATGCGGGATGTCGAAGGGAGACTTTATCAGCAAGTTTTTGACTGAAGTAAATGCTGAGTTTGAATATGAGCTTGTCAACATGCCAGAATTATCTGTTGCACGTCCACATGACATGCGTATGTGTATTACGAAATTTGAACAGACATTTTCGACCACGATGCCGAAGTTAGAAGAAGAAATTAGGAAAGTAGCAAATGAATACAAAGTTTAATAGTCAATTTAAAATTGGATCTCATACACTTAATAATAATGGGGATCCATACTTTATTGCTGATATTGGAGCAAATCATGACGGGTCTTTACAGAAGGCTCAAGATCTTATTCACATGGCTGCTGAAGCTGGTTCCCATGCAGTAAAGTTTCAGCACTTTAAAGCAGATACTATCGTAAGTAAAACTGGTTTTGATCAGCTAGGCAACAAACAGTCTCACCAATCGAAATGGAAAAAATCAGTTTTTGAAGTTTATAAGGGAGCTTCCATTAACTTAGATTGGACGGAAACTCTTGTTGAAACATGTAAAGAAGCAAATGTTGAATTTTTCACCAGTCCTTACTCTTTAGAATTGGTAGATTTCGTCGATCATTTTGTTCCTGCCTATAAAGTAGGGTCTGGTGATATTACATGGCATGAAATTATCGATAGAATGGCTTCGAAAAACAAGCCGATCTTGTTAGCTTGTGGAGCTTCAACTATAGATGAGATCGATTCTGCTGTGCGTATAGCTAGTAAGCATACCAAAGATATTGCCATCATGCAGTGCAATACTAACTATACTGCTTCTCTAGATAACTTTAAATACATTAATTTGAATGTACTTAAGACATTAAGAGCTATGTACCCAGAAGCAGTCCTCGGTCTTAGTGACCATACTCCTGGTCACGCGACAGTGTTAGGTGCGATCGCTTTAGGGGCCAACGTTATTGAAAAACACTTTACAGATAGTAATGAGAATGAAGGCCCAGATCACAAATTTGCTATGACTCCGTCAACTTGGAGAGAGATGGTAGATCGTTCTAACGAACTAACGCTAGCACTGGGTAATGGGGTCAAGAAAGTAGAAGAAAACGAAAAGGAAACTGTAGTTGTACAGAGACGTTCTATTCGACTGCGTGATGATGTTAATCTTAAAGCTGGTGATATTATTGGGTATGAAGATTTAATCTGCTTGCGCCCATGTCCAGAAGATGCAATTGCGCCCTACGACCTAGATTGCATTGTAGGTAAGGAATTGAGTTGTAATGTAAATGGTGGTGAGTATTTAAAATGGAACATGCTGAAGTCGTAGTAGTAATACCTGCTTATAACGAAGAAAAAACCATTGGTAGAGTCGTTACAGAACTTAGAGAGCAGTTTCAGGACAAAATTGGAATTATTGTAGTCAGCGATGCTTCAACAGACAATACAGTATCTATTGCTACTTCTTCTGGTTGTACAGTTATAGAGTTACCTGAGAATCACGGTTATGCCGGTGCTTTGAGCATCGGCATGACAGCGGCTTTTAATAGGATGAGTGCAAAATATGTAGTAACGATGGATGCAGATGGTCAGCACCCAGTGACATCGGTGCATGAGGTAATATCAATGTTATCGAGTAAAGGTGAACCTCAAATTGACTTAATAGTAGGAATTCGCCCTTACTTTGCTAGATTCTCTGAGCGTATATATTCAATGTATTTTTCACTATTTTATAATGTGAAGGATCCTCTATGTGGACTAAAGGCCTATAGCGCCCGCTTGTATCATAAGCTAGGCACAATGGAAACATATGATTCTATTGGTACGCAAATGGTCATTGTTGCAAAGAAAAATAGGATGAACGTTTTCCAGGTTAATATTCTTTTGAATGAGCGAGAGGACGAACCTAGATTTGGCGGCCGACTAAAAGCAAATTGGCGAATACTAACCAGCCTAGCTAGAGCTATCAATTATTCAATATTTGGATAATAGAAACTGTTTAAGGAAGTTTAGTTTGTCATATGGTCAAAAATAGATTTTTAAAGAACTCATCGTTTTATTTGTTTTCAACGATAATAAACTCTGGATTAGTTTTCCTACTGACTCCAGTTATGGCCTATATTATTTCTCCCGAAGAAATGGGGAAAGTGGCAATATTTCAATCTATAACAGTGTTCTTATATTCAATTGTAGGGCTAGGGTCAAATAGTGCTACAGTTAGATATAGTTATGATGTTGATGATAATAAACTTGGAGAGTATATTGGTTCTTCTTTGATTATTTTATTGTCAAGTACAATAGTCGTTTTTGCTTTTATCTGTATTTCTTCTGGTTATTTGTCAAATTGGTTGGGGTTAGATGAGTCATGGTTGTATTTTTCGCTGTTTATTGCTTCCTTTAACTACTTTTTTCTGTTGCTATTAGGTTTGTATCAACGTAGGGAGAACGCTAAAAAGTATGCATTTCTTCAAATTGGAAATGGACTAATAAACTTTATATTGTCTATTTTTCTAGTGTATTTTCTCTATCAAACAGGAGATGGCCGAATTTTCGGTTGGGTAATCTCAATTGCAGCAACTGGTTTTATCTCTATCTACATACTACATAAAAGATACGATGTTCGATTCAGAGCAGAAGCAAATATTGGCAAGAGGCTTTTCCGTTATGGTGTTCCTTTGATACCACATGAATTGGGCACGTTTTTGATCACTTGGCTAGCAATGATTATCGTAAAGGAAAAGCTAGATTTAGCAAGTGTTGGGATTTTTTTAGTTTCTTTGCAGCTATCTTCTGTTCTTGGCGTAGTTTGTGATGCTGCGAACAAAGCTTATGTTCCATGGTTATTTGGAAAGTTGAAACAAGAAAGCGTAGACAAAGTTAAAATAGTAAAAATGACCTATATAGCTATGTTTGGGCTTATCCTTGTTTCAACAATCTCTTTTGTTTTGTCCCCAATTACAATGCCAATGTTTCTACCTAGAGAGTATGCTAATGTAGCGGAAATATTCATTGTATTAGTTTTTGGTCAGGCTTTTGGTGGGATGTATTTGTTAGTTACGAACTATATATTTTTTTCTAAGAAAACAAAAGTTCTTCCTTATATAACCGTTTTATCAGGTATCGTTAATTTTTGCCTTTTGTATTATCTAATTGATTCATTTGGACTAGTTGGTGCAGCTTATGCGTTCACGATCAGTCGTTTTGTACAGTTTATATTAACCTGGATAGCTGCGTGCGTCTCTTACCCAATGCCTTGGTCATTAAAATTATTAGGAGCGGATTTTGGACATAAAACTAATTAGAAAAGTAATACTAGACTGTCTGAAGGTTGGTCACCCCAGCTATCCTAAAAGTGATGTCCTGACATTTGCTTGTGACAATGATAGATATATTGACTTCAATGGAAAGAAGTATTCACCCTTAATTGACACTCTTGAAGATGATTTAAATAAGCTGGGTTTAACGACCGTCAGTATTACTCGAATTGCTTCTACAATTAAAGGCGATATCTCATATGGGAATGCTTTGTCTCCGGAAGGGCCATTTGCTCGTGCAATGATACTGAAAAGGCTCAAAGGGATGACTACGAGTGATTATCCTTTTTCTCACTATGAATATTCGATATGGCAGTATATTCTGGACAAGGTCATGCCAAAAGTAGTCGTAGGAATCAACCCGTCTAGAGAACTATGTAAACTGTGCCACGAACGAGGGATATGGGTTGCAGATATCCAGCACGGGGTCATATCTGATAGCCACCCATGGTATGGTGAGAAGTTTCGTTCGTCAGATCCTAATTGCTGGTTGCCTAGTGCTTTTTTGGTTTGGGATGAAGGGAGTTTTGAAGTGATGGATAAATGGTGTCAAGGCAGGGGCATTGACGTTATTCAAACTGGTAACCCTTGGATCAGCCGTTTTCTTAAAAAGGAAGCAAGTGATAAGCTTGTAACTTTCTTGACAAATAAGCACCCAATAGTTGTAGATAAAAAGAAACGTACAATAGTGCTGTCTTTATCTTGGGGGGATGTGACTATACCCAATGGGTTTATCCATCCTGAACTAGAGCGATTTATGAAACAGCACAAAGACGAGTTTAATTGGATAGTGCGTCTACATCCAAATCAGCTGAAAGGCTTTGCTTCGGATGAAGGGGTGAGGTTTAGTAAATACTGGGGGGAGCGTTTTAGTGAGTTCGATATTGATTGGGAGTATTACTCTTCTATTCCTCTACCATTGATTCTATCGAACGTGGACTATCATATAACCTGGTCTAGCTCTGTCTGTATTGAAGCGGCTAAATTTAATGTTAAGTCACTAGTAATGAATCCTGAGTTTCGTTCAACTAAGTCTGATTATTATACAGAGTTAGAAAACCAGGGCTTTGTCTATAAGATAGAGTGTAAGTATGAGTTAATTAGTAACTGGTTAATTACAACACCTCCTAGAGGAAGAGACAGTTTTAATAGTGTTCTTAGGTATCGAGAATTGCTAAATTTTATTAAAGAAAGGGCTACTAATTAGTATGAAGTCTCCTTCTGTATTACTTTTCATTACAATGCTAACTTTAAATTTGGCATATATCTATGGAAATCAGTTATTAGCTTTAGTTGTTTCTTTATTTTCGTTCTTAATGTATATATATCAAGCTTCGATTTCGAGGAGTTTGATGTTTACCAAGTTGGAGAGGAAGTTTATATTCTTAGCGGTTATTTCGATTGTTGCTCTCTTCCCTCTAAGTGTTTTTAGGCTAGGCTTGTCTCCTTTATATCATGGTTTTAATTTTTTAGCTATGCTAATTTTAGCTAGCTTGCTGGTTAGTCTTAAATGTCGGCTTTTAACAATATTAAAAACTAATTTATTGATTGTTCACTTCAGTGTCTTAATATATATATTCATGAATCTAAATGTGGCATTTCCTTTAGAAGAAATGATTGAAGGAGTTAGCTCAAATGGGATTACACTTTTTGTTTTGATATTGAGTATTCATTACTCTATCGTTCAGATAATTTTTGGGGAAAAACCATCTATAGTACCGGCCTTATTCTGTGTCTGTATTTGCTATGTTGGTTGGGGAAGAACGTCAATGATTGTGTCTCTTGCATACTTAAGTGGGCTTTTATTCTTCCTCGGCTTTGATTTTTATCATAGGTTGAAAATATTTAACGCAAGAAGCTTATCTGTTGAAATGGAGCTGTTTGTTTTTACACTACTAATTCTTTCTGGCTTTAGTCTTATGTTTATAAGTACAGGCTTAGCGGATAGTGTTTTTGCTATTCTCAATCATACTAAAATAGGGGCTGGGCTATATGATACGGCACGTGTATCTATTATCGAAGACTACCTGATGAAGATGGATCTAGCTTACTTTATCTCTGGAGGAGATTACAAAGGTACAGTAATTGAACAGTACTTTAGAGGAAATCCACATAATACTCTTATTCGTGCACATTACATATTTGGCATATTTTATCTTGTATTTACCATTGTTCCTTTAGTTATAGTTTTCTTTGTTCGGGTTCGATTTGACAGGAAAATTTTGGTTGTGCTTCTATTTTCTTTATTTTATATCAGAAGCTTAACAGAAACGGTGTTTTATCCAACCGTTTTCGATGTATACATATTCATTGTGGTATTTTTAGTATTGGAAGGATATCAAAATCATGCTTCACAAAAACAACTTTAATCTAATTAGGTTGGTCGCGGCCTTCCAAGTGTTAATTGTTCATTCGTACAACTCATTTGAGTTTGATTTTGGTGTTCTGAACGCAATTAAAGTTGTTCCTGGTGTGCCAGTTTTCTTTTTTATAAGTGGATATTTGATCTATCAATCATATGAAAGAAATGAAAAAATTGTGAAGTTTTTTACTAATCGTATCGCTAGAATATTTCCAGCGCTATGGTTGGCAAATATAATTTCACTTGCTATTCTTTATGCATCTGATTATTTGCATTCGGTTGACTATACTAATGTAGAATTATTATCATGGCTTGTTGGTCAATCTACTTTCGTCCAGTTTTATAATCCTGAGTTTCTCAGAGGTTTTGGTGTAGGTGTTGTAAATGGAAGTTTGTGGACGATCACTTTGGAACTCCAATTTTATATACTAACACCGATTCTGTTTCTCATTTATACGCGCTTTAACAAGCTGTTTTACATTTTGATTGTGTTGAGCGTTATAGCCGCAATCTATCGGGTGTATTGGTATAATTGGGATGATGTTCTATTTAAGTTGTTTTATGTCACCTTTTTACCATGGGTTTATATGTTTATGTTTGGTGCTTTAGTAGCGGCGAACATTAAACTAAGAATGTTTATCGAAAGAAGTAATTTCTATTTCGTTATGGCATTGTTTGTAGTAAGTATGAATTATGTTGGTGGTAGTTATCTTGACAACGCTCAAAATAATATTAATCCATTGTCTTTTATATTGTTGTCAATATTAGTCTATAAATTGGCTTACTTGAAACTTCCATTTGAATTGAATTGGATTAACAGAAATGATATATCGTATGGAGTTTATCTATACCATATGCCAGTAATTAACCTTTTTTTGTACGCTGGAATTTTGAGTAGTGCTTCGCCATTAGGGGGAGTCATATGTGTAGCTCTAGCCTCTAGCCTGTTGGCGGTATTTTCTTGGTATGCAATTGAATCAAGGGTCTTAGCACTAGTAAGAAAAGTCGATGAAAAACGAGTTAAATAGCATACTCTTGATGTGGCTATCTCTACATTTTCTCCTATTACGATATGAAAATGAAACTAATTTTGAAATTTAAGTCAGAAACCACATCTTCTAATTCAGCTCTGTTTTAGACTAGAGTGTTTGGTTTGATTGACTGCAAGCCTGATGAGTGTTGGGCAACGAAGTGATATTAGACCCTATTTTATGGTAGCTAGTCCCTTCATTTTAGGCTTTGTTTTTGGAACTATTATGAAAAATTATAGAATTTGCACTAACTGTGTCATGGACACGACAGATAGCAAGATTACATTTGATGAAAATGGTGTATGTGATCACTGCACGACTTTTTACAATGATATTAAGCCAAATTGGCATCCTGACGAAAAGGGATGGGCAGAGATAACTAAGATAGCTGCAGATATTAAGAAGGAAGGCAAAGGCAAAGAGTTTGATTGTATTATCGGTATGAGTGGTGGTATAGATAGCTCATATTTGGTTTATTTAGCAAAAGAAAAACTCGGCTTAAGACCATTAGTTTTCCATGTTGATGCTGGCTGGAACTCCCAACAGGCTGTTCATAACATTGAGCAGATAGTAGACCGACTTGGCTTAGATCTTTATACAGAAGTTATTGATTGGGAAGAAATGAAAGACTTACAGCTTTCTTTCTTTAAAGCCGGTGTTTCTCATACTGATACACCACAAGATCATGCTTTTTTCGCAACCATGTACAAGTTTGCTTCAAAGCATAATATTAAGCACATTCTGACCGGTGGTAACTACTCAACCGAGTGTATTCGAAACCCATTGGAATGGATGTATTTCCAGTCTGATTCTCGTCAAATTAAAGATATTCAGAATAAATTTGGCACGAAAAAACTGAAAAACTTCCCATTGACAAACATCTTATGGCACAAAGTGTACTTGCCGTATATCAAAGGGATTAAGCTATATAGACCACTCGACTTTATGCCTTATGATAAAGAGGAAGCGACGCAGTTTTTAGTTGATAATTACGGCTATCAGCGCTACGCGCAAAAACACTTCGAGTCCCGCTTTACACGTTTCTATGAGGCTTATTGGTTGTACGAAAAGTTTGGTTATGACACTCGAAAAGTACAGTACTCTAGTTTGATCGTTACAGGCCAAATGACCCGCGAAGATGCACTAGAGAGACTCAAGAAGCCACCATATGATCCAGAGACGATCGATGATGATTTCAGCTACATTGCTAACAAGCTTGGTATCACAGCAGATGAACTAAGAGGTTATTTGGAAGCTCCTAACAAAACTTACAAAGATTATAAAAACCAGCAATCTATTTATGATTTAGGTGCGAAGGTGATGAGAAAGCTTGGTCTTGAGAAAGGCGGCAAAAGATGATCGCAATAGTAGATTATGGCTCTGGTAACATTCAAGCCATTCAAAATATATTTACTAAGTTAAAGATTGAGACTTTTTTTGCTACTACTCCAGAAGAACTAAAAAAAGCGGACAAGATTATCTTGCCAGGTGTTGGTGCTTTTGATGAAGCGATGACGCAACTTGAAAAGTCTGGGATGAGAGCAGCGCTAGATCACTTTGCACTGGTCAAAAAAAAACCGGTGCTGGGGATTTGTGTTGGTTTACAAGTGATGGCGAAAAGCAGTGATGAAGGTGAATTAGCTGGGCTTGGTTGGTTTGATGCTTCAGTTAAGAAGTTCGATGAGTCAAAAATAGACTTTAAGCCAAAACTTCCGCATATGGGGTGGAATGAGATAGAGCCGACAGAATCACATCCGCTGTTAAATAACATAGATTGTGAGAAAGGGTTCTATTTTATCCATTCATATTACTTTGACGCACACGATCCAAAAGATGTACTTATTAACGCCCGCTATGGTGATGAATTCTGCTGCGCTGTGAGAAAAGACAACATATTTGGATTTCAATTCCACCCTGAGAAAAGTCACTCGAATGGTATTAACTTATTTAAGAATTTTGCTGAGTTTTCATTATGTTGAGATCAAGAGTATCCCCATGTTTGCTCGTTCATAACAAAGGACTAGTAAAAACTGTAAAGTTTAAAGATGCTAAGTATGTAGGGGACCCAATTAATGCTGTCAAAATCTTCAATGAAAAAGAGGTGGATGAACTGATTGTGTTAGATATTGACGCAACAGTCGAAAACCGATCTCCCGATTATCAAATGATCAAACATCTAGCAAACGAGAGTCGTATGCCATTGTGTTACGGGGGAGGAATTAAAACCCCCCAGCAAGCACAAGAAATTATTAAGTTGGGTGTTGAAAAAGTCGCAGTTTCAAGTGAAGCGTTAAGCAACCCATCGGTTCTTAGAAAAATGGCAGATATCATTGGCAAGCAAAGTGTGGTTGTCGTTTTAGACGTCAAGAAAACGTTATTTGGCAGTTATGAGATTTATACCCATAACGGAAAGAAAAAAGTTAAAAACAAACTTGAGCAAGTCATATCTGAGCTAGAAGAAATTGGAATTGGTGAGCTAGTTATCAACTCAATTGATCAAGATGGAATGATGAAAGGCTACGATATGAAGTTGGCCGAAAAAGTGCGAGAGCTTGCAAGTGTTCCACTTACGATACTTGGCGGGGCGGGTTCTTCAGAAGATATATTAAAGTTGATTGAAAAGTTTAAAGTAATCGGCGCTTCTGCTGGGAGTCTTTTTGTCTTTAAAGGTGTTTACAAAGCGGTACTTATTAATTATTTGACACAAGATGTCCTCACTAAGATAAGAAAAATCGCACGTTCGCAATTAGGAAAGTAAGATGAAACAAATTCTACAGGATATGGCGAAAGGCGGTTCGTCAATTGTTGAAGCGCCCGCTCCAAAAGCAACTAAAAACCATGTTGTCATTAATACCACCACGACCTTAATCTCTGCAGGCACAGAGAGAATGCTTGTGGACTTTGGTAAAGCAAACTTAATAGATAAAGCTCGCTCTCAGCCTGATAAAGTCAAAATGGTGCTCGAAAAAGTTCAAACCGACGGACTTATGACTACTGTTGATGCTGTTAAATCCAAGTTAGCTCAGCCCTTGCCTTTGGGGTACTGTAACGTGGGTGTTGTTGATCAAGCAGGCAGTGGAGTAGACTCGTTTAAAGTTGGAGAACGAGTAGTTTCAAATGGACCACATGCCGATGTGGTACGCGTGTCTAAAAATCTTGTTGCAAAAATCCCGGAAAATGTTTCTGACGAAGAAGCTGCATTTACAGTGGTAGCAAGTATCGGTTTGCAAGGTATCCGCCTTGCTAACCCTACGATGGGTGAATCATTTGTCGTCACCGGCGTTGGACTTATTGGCTTGTTAACCGTACAAATGCTACGTGCGCAGGGCTGTAGGGTACTTGCTATTGACTTTGACCAAGCTAAGTTAGATATGGCTAAAGAGTTCGGGGCAGAAGTTTGTAACCCTAGCCGAGGTGAAGATCCTGTCGCTGCTGGTATGGCATTTAGTCGTGGTAATGGAGTTGATGGGGTAATTATTACTGCGTCAACCAAATCGAATGATCCTGTTACACAAGCAGCTCGCATGAGTCGTAAACGTGGTCGAATCATTTTAGTCGGAGTAACGGGCTTAGAACTAAGTCGTGCTGACTTTTATGAAAAGGAGCTGACGTTCCAAGTGTCGTGTTCTTATGGCCCAGGTCGCTATGATCCTAACTATGAAGATAAAGGAAATGATTACCCATTGCCTTTTGTTAGGTGGACTGAGCAAAGAAACTTTGAAGCTATTTTAGATATGATGGCTAGTGGGCTACTTAACGTAAAGCCGCTTATCACGCACCGTGTTTTGTTTGAGAATGCAACGGAAGCATACGACTTACTTACGAGTGACAAGTCAGCACTAGGTATCCTATTGCAGTACGACTCGCCTTCGAAAACTCGACACTCGTCAAAAGTCACGCTTAATTCGGAAGTAGATTACAAGCCAGGAGAGCCTGTTATTGGGTTTGTAGGTGCTGGTAATTATGCATCACGTGTGCTAATTCCAGCGTTCAAAAACGCAGGTGCACAACTGTATAGCATTTCCACTTCCGGTGGCATAAATGGCGTTATTCATGGTAATCAAGCTGGTTTCAAAGAAGCAACCACCGATACTGATACCCTAATCGAAAGTGATGACGTAAACACAGTTGCAATCGTTACACGCCACAATAGTCATGCTCACTTTGTAAAGCATGCTTTAAGTGCTGGAAAAAATGTCTTCGTAGAAAAGCCTCTCGCGATCACTCATGAGGAACTTGAGCAGGTTAAATCTGCTTATGAAGAAGCGTCTCAATCCGCAAATCCTCCTAAGTTAATGGTCGGCTTTAACCGCCGGTTTGCGCCCCAAATACAAAAAATGAAATCACTGATTGATCCTATAAAGGGACCGAAGTCGTTCATTATGACAATGAATGCGGGGAGTATCCCTGCCGATCATTGGACTCAAGATATCACGGTTGGCGGTGGACGAATTATAGGAGAGGCTTGTCACTTTGTTGATTTAATGCGCTTCCTTGTTGGTAGTGAAATTGTGTCTGTACAAGCGCGTAGAATGGGGGATAGTGATGCAATAGACATTGCAGAAGACAAGGCAGCGATCATTCTGGGTTTTGCCGATGGGTCATTTGGCACTATTCACTATTACGCCAACGGCGCCGCGAGCTTCCCGAAAGAGAGAATAGAAGTATTTGCTGACGGCAAAGTTCTCCAGCTAGATAACTTTGTAAAGCTAAAAGGCTATGGCTTTAAAGGGTTCAAGAAAATGAACCTTTGGAAGCAAGATAAAGGTCAAAACCTTTGCTCGCAATTGTTTTTGGATTCTATCCGGGAAGGCAATCAAGCGCCAATTGACATATATGAAATTTTTGAAGTTGCGAAGATATCTATAGATATAGCTGAGCAACTCAGACAACAATGAGTGGTCAACTAGGAAAGATATTTAAGATATTTCACACAGTGAAATATCTTAAATTCAAGCAGGTATATTTCAGAGTTTACTATCAATTCTGTAAGCCAAAGTTTATCGAGAGTGGTCAACCAAGCAGTTCTAAATGGCAATGGTCTGGACCATTACTGAACAGGCAGAGCTTGTTTAGTAACACTGATGTTAAGTTTCTTAACCAAATGGGGACAATTAAAAGTCCTGCGGATTGGAATTGCGGAAGTAAGTCTAAGTTATGGTTGTATAACTTACATTATTTTGATGATTTCAGCTCACAAAATGGGAGAGAGAGGCAATCTCTACATCAAAGCTTTGTTGATAAGTGGATTGAGGAAAACCCGCCTTGTACTGGAAATGGTTGGGAACCGTACCCTATTTCTTTGCGGCTGGTAAACTGGGTCAAGTGGTGCAGTGTGCAGCCTCAAGTATCGCCTAAGTACCTTAAGAGTATGCTCGACCAAGCCAATGTATTGGTGCAGCTATTGGAGTATCATATCCTTGGTAATCATTTATTTGCCAATGCTAAGGCTCTGATCTTTGTTGGTGCTTATTTGCAAGGGGAAAATTCAGCGGAGCTGCTAGTGCAGGGGATCAACCTGTTGAATGAAGAGCTTGATGAGCAGTTTTTAGCAGATGGTGCTCATTTTGAACTTTCGCCAATGTATCATGAAATCCTGTTGTGGGATTTACTTGAACTGATAGATTTGGCGATGACAAGTAACAGGTCTGAACTAACTGATTGTTTGCCAAAGTGGACTGCTATCGCAGAAAAAGCACTAAACTGGCTTTCATCCATGATACATGATGATGGCGAAGTGAGCTTTTTTAACGACGCAGCTATTGGTATCGCAATGCAGCCACAACAGATTTTTACTTATGCAAAAAAGCTATGTCTTGAACATGATAGAGTAAAAGAGAAGTTAATTACTAATCAAGATAGCGGATATAGCCGAGTGTCGTATGAGCACTATTCTATTATTTTCGATCATGCGAATGTTGGGCCTGACTATTTACCGGGTCATGCTCATGCAGATACATTAAGTTTTGAGTTGTCGATGGGTAAGCAACGTGTCTTCGTAAACTCAGGAACGTCCCTATATGGCACCAGCGCTGAGCGCATAAGGCAGCGTCAAACTCCAGCTCATAATACTGTATCGGTACTAGAATGTGACTCTTCACAGGTTTGGTCTGGCTTTAGAGTAGCTAAACGGGCGTATGCAAAGTTAGAAAAATCTACCAACAGCGAGCAACATATACAATTAGTCGCCAGCCATAACGGTTATATGCAGCAAAGTCCGAAAGTTAAGCATACTAGAGAGTTGCTATGCATGCCTGATAGTGTCATTGTCACTGATATGTTGTCAAAACCAATTCCAGCGTGTTTTCACCTGCATCTTCATCCTGACGTCAGTGTCGCTAGGGTTTCAGCGAAACAGCTCAGGATTACGAAGGATGATGAAGTACTTTGCTTAATAAGTAGTGCAGAGCTCATAAATGTTAAAGACAGCACTTGGCATCCAGAGTTTGGTAAGTCCATTGCGAATAAAAAGGTTGAGATAGAGTTTGCAAATGGCAACTTAAGAACAGAAATTACACTAATTAAGAGGGACTCGTGAGAATACTGGTTTTATCATTTTACTTTAAGCCAGACCTATGTGCTGGCTCGTTTAGAACGACTGCTTTAGTTGAGCAGCTAAAGCAAAAGTCTGGAGTGGAGGTTGATGTAATCACCACAATGCCAAATCGATATGCCAGTTTTGATACAGGTGCTGAAGCAGAAGAGATAGATGGCAATGTAAGAATAAGACGTATATTGCTGCCGTCTCACGAAAGCGGGATGCTAGACCAAATAAAGTCATTTAAAACATTTTATCATCAGGCTCAAAAGCTAGCTAAGAGTGAAAGATATGATCTAGTTTTTGCTACTAGTTCTAGATTGTTCACAGCATTTTTAGGTGCTCGTATCGCCAAAAATAAGAGAGTACCCTTGTATCTGGATATACGAGATATTTTTGTAGATACAATTAAAGACGTCCTATCTCCTAAAGTTGTATTACTATTAAAGCCAGTGCTTTCAGCCATTGAAAAATATACATTTTCTTCAGCTCAACATATTAACCTCGTTTCTAAAGGGTTTGCTAGGTATTTTAAGAGCCGATACTCTGAGGCGAATTACACTTGGTTCACCAATGGTATTGATGGTGAATTCTTAGACCTGCCTGAGACTAAACGTGAAATAGGTTCGCGAGAAAAGCTAAAACGCCTTGTTTATGCGGGCAATATTGGTGAAGGTCAGGGGTTGCATACAATTCTTCCTAAGTTTGCTAATTTAGCAAGCGAAAACTATCAATTCTGCATTATTGGTGATGGTGGACGAAAACAACAGTTGGTTGACAGAGTTTTCGATATTAGCAACATGGAGTTATTGCCTCCGGTCAGTCGGCAAGAGCTAGTTGAAGAGTACTTGAAAGCAGATATTCTCTTTTTACATTTGAATGACTACCCAGCATTTGAGAAAGTCCTGCCGTCAAAAATATTTGAATATGCAGCTACAGGAAAGCCAATCCTAGCTGGCGTATCGGGATATGCTGCTGACTTCATTAAATCGGAACTCTTAAATGCAGAGGTTTTTTACCCTAGCGACCACAATGGGGCAATGAAAGCATTGAGTAAGCTAAAGCTTGAGCATACAGATAGAAGTGCTTTTATTAATAAATATACTCGAACTAACCTTATGAAGGAAATGAGTGATACAATTGTAGAATTAGGTATGTTTCATGAATAATCTTTTGGTAACTGGATACTCAGGCTTTGTGGGGAGCCATTTTCTTAAGACTTATGGTAACAGTGATAATGTCAATTTACTTGGACGTTCGACGCCACCTCAATGTAGTACCTACCTTAACGCAAGTATAGATACTAAGTCAGATTATTATTCTGTCTTGACGGGTATGGATGTTGTCGTTCATATTGCCGCACGTGTTCATGTCATGAAGGATACTGTGAGGAACCCTCTTGAAGAGTATAGAGAGGTGAACACTTGTGGTACGATCAATTTGGCTCGTCAAGCAGCAAAGGTGGGTGTAAAGCGTTTTATCTTCTTAAGCAGTATAAAAGTGAATGGGGATAGCACGTCGCTTGACTGGCCGTTTACTTATGCTGATGCGCACGCTCCTGGAGATGATTACGGACTATCAAAATCAGAAGCTGAGCAGCAGCTCTTTGATATTGGTAAAGAGTCGGGGATGGAAATCGTGGTTATTAGACCCCCCCTTGTTTACGGGCCAGGAGTAAAAGCTAATTTTGCTTCCTTGATGAACCTAGTTGCTAAAGGTGTTCCGTTACCGTTTGGTTGTATTCACAATAACCGTCGTAGTTTAGTTTCTATTGTTAACCTTGTCGATCTGATGATGACTTGTATCGATCACCCTAAAGCGGCTAATCAAGTGTTTCTGGTTTCAGATGGTCATGATATTTCTACCTCAGATATGGTCAAAAAAATGGCTAATGCGATAGGTAAGCCAATATGGCAGCTGCCAATTCCTGTATGGGGCTATAGAATGGTTGGTAATCTATTTGGCAAGTCGGACGTCGTAGATAGGTTAGTAGGCTCATTGCAAGTTGATATATCCCACACCAAAGAAACTCTCGGTTGGAAGCCGCCTCAATCTATTGATGATGGATTTAAAGAGACAGCTAAAGCTTTTTTACGAGCTAAAGAGAAGTAACGTAAATGATTAAATTATTAGATTTATTAGCGGCATTTTTTGGTTTGCTTGTTTTGTCACCAGTATTGTTGATGGTTACTGTCATTGGGCTGTTTGATACAGGATCGCCTATTTTTGTACAGGAACGAGTGGGACGACATAAGAAGCCGTTTAAGTTGATAAAGTTTCGCACGATGAAAATCGAAACCAAATCTGTAGCGAGTCATTTGGCTAGTCATTCCTCAATAACTAAATTAGGCGCATTATTACGTAAAACAAAACTGGACGAACTTCCTCAACTTATTAACGTACTTAAAGGTGAAATGAGTTTAGTCGGACCGCGTCCCAACCTTTATAATCAAGATGAACTTATTGCAGCTCGCGATGAGCTTGGTGTTTACGATGTACTCCCAGGTATTACAGGTTTGGCGCAAATTCAAAATATTGATATGTCGAAACCTAAACTGCTAGCGAAAATTGATAAACAGATGATTGATACACTTAATCTAAGAGATTACTTTAAGTATATAATAATGACAGCTACAGGAAGTGGTAGTGGAGATGCAGTTAAATAGTAGTTTCTCCACACTTGTGGCTCTTAGATAGGGTAGGTAATTAAAAGAGTACAGTATGGCTAATCTAAACCACATTTGGAATTTACCTCGAACTTATAAACGTCTAATAAGTATTGCGATTGACGCTTTTTTTGTTGTGGCTTCTTTTTATGCCGCTTACTGGAGTCGTATTGGTAATGTTAAACCTTTTGAAAGCTATTTGACCTGGTATGTAGTAATTGGAACTTTGCTTGTGACAGTTTTTGCTTTTATGAGGCTTGGACTTTATCGAGCGATACTAAGGTTTTTAACCTTTCACGCTTTAGCTGTTGTAAGTATAGGAACGATTATTTCGGCAGCATCAATCTCAGTTTTGGCATTTTATTTTGATGCACCAGTCCCTCGCTCTGTTCCAATTATTTATGGTGCTTTTTTATGCTTATTATGTGGTGGTTCCCGTTTAATCGTTCGGGTATTAGTAACTCAAGCCAACAGTAAGGGCATGAAGAATGTGCTTATCTATGGTGCGGGAGCTGCTGGCCGTCAATTAGCTCTAGCTTTACGATCTTCAGAAACTCACAAAGTTGTTGGTTTTATTGATGAAGATAAAACTTTATATAACACCATTATTATGGGCTTAAAAGTTAAGGGGGTTGGTCGCGCAGAAAAGTTTATTGAGAAACATTCTGTCAGCCAAATCTTACTTGCGGTTCCCAGTGCATCCAGAGCTAGGCGAAAAGAAATCCTTGATTCACTCGTTCATCTTTCCGCAGAAGTGCTAACAGTTCCTGATATGAAGGATATTGTTGATGGAAAAGCGAAGATTGATGAACTAAAATATGTTGCGATAGAGGATTTATTGGGACGTGATTCTGTCGCGCCACAGCAAGCGTTAATGGAAGCGAATATTAAAGGCAAGGTAGTTATGGTCACCGGGGCGGGAGGCTCCATTGGCTCAGAGCTTTGCCGTCAAATTGTCAGACAAAAACCTAAGGCTTTGGTCCTGTTTGAACTTTCTGAGTTCGGTTTGTATCAAATTGATCGAGAATTATCGAACTTGGTCGAAGCTGAAAGCTTGAATGTTGAAATTGTCCCACTACTCGGTTCTGTGCAACGAATAAATCGCCTTGTTACAACCATGAAGAGCTTTGGTGTTCAAACTGTTTACCATGCTGCTGCTTACAAGCATGTTCCGTTAGTAGAGTATAATGTTGTAGAGGGCGTCCGTAACAACGTATTTGGGACTTATTATACCGCGAAATCGTCTATTGAAGCTCAAGTGGAATCGTTTGTTTTGATTTCTACGGATAAAGCGGTACGGCCAACCAATGTTATGGGTACAACTAAGCGTATGGCAGAGTTAGGACTTCAGGCTTTAGCAGAGCAGGAAAATGCTAAGGAGAAGGGAACACGCTTTTGTATGGTTCGATTTGGAAACGTTTTAGGCTCTTCGGGTTCAGTGATTCCATTGTTTAAAAAGCAAATAGCTTCAGGTGGACCGATTACAGTAACTCACCCAGATATCATTCGTTATTTCATGACAATTCCAGAAGCTGCCCAGTTAGTTATTCAGGCGGGAGCTATGGGTAAAGGTGGTGATGTGTTTGTTCTAGATATGGGTGAACCTGTAAAAATTACCGACTTGGCAGTCAACTTAATTCAGCTATCAGGCCTAGAAGTTAAAGATGAAAGCAACCCATATGGTGACATAGAAATCGAGTTTTCTGGTCTTCGACCAGGCGAAAAACTTTTTGAAGAGCTGTTGATTGGAGATAATGTGGGGGAAACGGCTCACCCACGAATTATGACAGCGAATGAGAGTTATCTCTCGATAGAGCATTATATAGAGCTCATTGATAAATTAGATAAAGCATGTCATAACTTTGAACATGAGAAGATCAGAGCTCTGTTATTAGAGGCCCCAACTGACTTTAACCCAACAGACGATATTGGTGACTTAGTGTGGAAGAAGTTGGTTAGGTCGGACACTCAAGAAAATCAAAAATCAGAGTTGCATTAGTATAATTCTGAATAGCATTGCTGGTAAGCAAGTTTTAGTTCAAATGGTTATATATGAAGATATTGGTAACTGGAGGAGCCGGGTTTATAGGCTCTGCGCTAGTGCGGTTTATTGTTCAGAAGACAGATAACTGCGTAGTAAATGTAGATAAATTGACCTACGCGGGGAATCTAGACACTTTGTCTGTTGTAGAAGGAAATGATCGCTATTATTTTGAAAAAGTAGATATATGTGACCAAAAAGAGTTGACTAGAGTGTTCGCACACCATCAGCCCGATATGGTGATGCATTTGGCCGCGGAAAGTCATGTTGATAACTCAATAGGTGAGCCTACAGATTTTATAAATACTAATATTGTTGGGACTTATACTCTATTAGAGGTTGCTCGTCGCTACTGGAAATCACTAGAGGAAAGTAAACAGCTCGATTTTAAGTTCATACACGTCTCTACAGATGAAGTGTATGGGGATTTGAAAGGAACGAATGATTTATTTACTGAGGCAACTAGCTATAACCCGAGCAGCCCCTATTCTGCGTCAAAGGCGGCAAGTGACCATTTAGTTAGAGCATGGTATCGTACTTATGGCTTACCAACCCTAGTAACAAACTGCTCGAACAACTACGGTCCATTCCAGCATAGCGAAAAGTTTATACCTAGAATGATCTGCAATGCTCTAAAAGGTGAAGCACTTCCTATATATGGTGATGGACAGCAGATTCGTGATTGGTTATATGTTGATGATCACGTAAGGGCTTTATACCTTGTTGCTAAGAAAGGAAAAATTGGTGATACATACAATATAGGCGGGATAAATGAGTGGGCTAATATTGATGTTGTGAGGGTAATTTGTGACACATTAGATGTTATGTTTCCTGAAGGGAAACCAGATCATATAGATAGCTTTTCTGAACTTATAATATTTGTAAATGACCGTCCTGGGCATGATCTTCGCTACGCTATTGATGCAAATAAAATTTATAATACATTGGGGTGGCGACCGACTGAAACCTTTGAGTCAGGTTTAAGAAAAACAATAGAATGGTATGTGGATAGTTTCCAAAATATGGATGGTAAAAGTTCATGAAAGGCATCGTATTAGCTGGAGGGTCTGGGACTCGTTTATACCCGATTACTTTAGGCACCTCAAAGCAACTTTTACCCGTCTATGACAAACCAATGGTGTATTACCCTATTTCTGTTTTAATGCTAGCGGGTATAAAAGACATTTTAATAATAACCACTCCCGACACAGTTGATGGCTTTAAACGCTTGCTTAAAAACGGTGATGAGTTTGGAGTTAGTATAGATTACGCTATCCAAGCAGAACCTCGTGGTATTGCTGAAGCATTTCTTATCGCAGAAGATTTTATTGGAAAAGACCCTGTTTGCCTTGTTCTTGGAGATAATATTTTCTATGGTCAAGGTTTTTCCCCTAAACTAAAACAGGCAGCTTCTCTTGAAAGCGGGGCAGTTGTATTTGGGTATAAAGTAAAAGACCCAGAAAGATTTGGGGTTGTCGAGTTTGATGAAAATATGGAAGTACTCTCGATCGAAGAGAAACCAGAGAACCCCAAATCAAAGTATGCCGTAACAGGACTGTATTTTTATGACAACAAAGTACTAGATTATGCTAAAAAGTTGCAACCTTCTGAGCGAGGCGAGCTGGAAATAACTAGTATTAATCAACTCTACTTGGAAAATGAAAATCTATCAATTGAACTTTTAGGCAGAGGCTTCGCATGGCTAGATACAGGCACTTACGAAAGCTTATTGGAAGCCTCTCATTTTGTCGAAACTATAGAAAAAAGGCAGGGGTACAAGATAGCTTGCTTAGAAGAAATCGCCTTTCGGAGTGGTTGGTTATCAGATGAACAACTTAGACAGTCGGCTGCACCATTCTCCAAAAACTCTTATGGTCAATATTTACTTGGCTTGTTAGATGACGACTAGTTTAGGAAATCTAAATGAATAACTTGCTCCAAGAAACTCTTGTCAGGGTGAAGTCCAAATTGCTCGAGCTTCATTACTTAACGAATACCGGTCATATAGGTGGCAATTTTTCGTGTATAGATGCTTTGGTGGTGTTACACCACCATACGATGCAAGAAGACGATAAATTTATTTTATCCAAAGGCCATTCTGCTGCGGCACTCTATACAACCTTATGGTCATTGGGAAAGATAAGTGACGAAGATCTATCCACTTTTTCAAAAAATGGTACTCGATTAGGAGGGCACCCTTCTGATTTGTCTTTATCAGATGTAATTTTTTCGACCGGCTCTTTAGGCCATGGCCCGTCTTTAGCTTCCGGTCTAGCCTATGGATTGAAAGTCAAGAAATCTGAATCTCGAGTATTTTGCGTATGTTCAGATGGTGAATGGCAAGAAGGAAGCTGTTGGGAAGCGTTAATTTTTAGTGCCCATCAAAGACTCAATAATCTTACTATTATCATTGATCTCAATAAACTGCAAGGGTTTGGTTCCACTAGTGAAGTCGCCTCGTTCGAGGAACTGCAGTATAAAATGGAGAGCTTTGGTGCTCGTGTCGAAAGATTTAACGGACATGATATAGAGTCTTTAATTAGAGGCTTGAGCGTTCAAGACTCAGAAAAGCCAATGGTATTGTTGTTAGATACTGTAAAAGGTAACGGTTTGCATTTTGAAGGTAAGTTAGAGTCTCATTATTTACCTATCAACGAAGAACAATATCAAGATGCTTTGTCGAGACTTTCTGTGAAGGAGGCGAAATGAGGAAAGTGTTTACAGAGTGTATGCTCGACTTAACTAATAAGTATGATACGTTCTTTTTAACCGGAGACTTAGGCTTTATGGCTTTGGAGGAAGTTCGGGAGGCATATGGAGACCGTTTTGTTAACGTAGGGGTAGCAGAGCAAAATATGATTGGAGTTGCCGCTGGTTTGTCCAAGCTTGGTAATACTGTGTTTGCTTATAGCATCGCACCTTTCTGCTATGCACGTCCATTTGAACAAGTAAGAAACGATCTTTCTTTTTCTAAACTTCCAGTATGTTTAGTGGGTAATGGTGGAGGATATGGCTATGGCTATATGGGGCCCACTCATCATGCTTTAGAAGATTGCTCGGTCATGTCTTCGATTAATCTTAAGGTACTAATACCTGCCTTTGACCAAGATGTTAAAGCGATACTGTCACAGCCAGTAAGTACGACAACCTATTTGAGGCTTGGTTATGATGACAGCCCTAATGATTTTATACCACCAGATTATAAGTCATGGAGAAAGATTTTCTCTGGCTCTTTGGGCGTTATGGCTGTCCTAGGTCCCTTAGTAGGTAATGCTATCCGAGTTTTAAAAGACTTGCCCGAGTCTGAAAGACCTTCATTGTGGGTCGTTTGTGAATTTGACGCGACTATAGCACCTCCGGAACTCTGGACCGAAATATCCGCTAAACCACTTGTGGTTTTCGAGGAGCATGTTCGAAGTGGAGGGCTCGGGTCACTTATAGCACTAGAATGTGTGAATCAAGGAAGTACTCCGTCTCAATTTATTCATCATTATGCTCAAGGCTACCCTAGTAAACGATATGGCTCCCAAAAATTCCATAGGAAAGAGTGTCAACTAGATGAAAAAAGTATGCAAATTGTTATTCAAGGGTTAGTTAATGCTTGAGGAAAAAATTAAAAAACTCAAAGGGCCTATTTTGGTTATAGGGGCGAGTGGTTTTGTCGGGGTAAACCTGTTTCGGGAATTATTTAAGTATAGACAGGATGTATATGGTGCATATTTTTCCAGTAAGTTTTCGTGGCGGCTGGAGGGTATACCACAAGCTCGTCTAGTTCATCTTGATATTAAAAGCAAAACTAATATCCTAAAAGTTCTAGAAGAAACTCAGGTGAAAACGGTTTTTGATTGCAGCTCTTATGGTGCGTATTCATTTGAGCAAGAGAGTGAAAGCATTCATCAAACAAACTATAATGCTCTTGTAAAATGCCTTGAAGTATTCGAAAACTGTGGAGTCAGTGCGTTTGTTCGTGCGGGGAGCTCTTCCGAATATGGCACAAACTCCAATGGCCCTGCGGAAAGTGATGAGCAGACACCAAATAGCCACTACGCTGTAAGCAAGGTCGCTGCGAATGCAGCGGTTACTTATTTTGGTAAAGTACGTAATTTCCCTGTTGCTACTTTAAGGCTTTACTCTGTATATGGTCCCTACGAGGATAGTTCTCGACTAATTCCCAACCTATGTAAAAAAGCTCTTTTAGGAGAACTACCAAGCTTTACCTCTCCAGAAGTCAAAAGAGACTTTATTCACGTAGACGATGTAGTTTCCGCTTTTGTATGTGCAGGCTATCAATTACAAGAAAACGAAAGTATAAGAGGAGAAGCGTTTAATATTGGTTCAGAACAGCAAACCTCTCTAAAAGAACTCGCTTTATTGACTAAGCAATTGTTCGCTATTGATAGCGAACCAGATTTTGGATCTTATCCTGGTAGGGAATGGGATCTTGATCGCTGGGTATCAAATTCCCAAAAAGCGAAAAAAATGCTGGATTGGTCCGCTAGCAAGACTTTAAAAGTTGGTATTAAAGAAACGGCCATTTGGTGGGATGGTTTCAAAGAGAGATCTCCAGCGGAAATGACTAAAAAAAATGGTCATCGGAGTCGCTCAATAACGGCTATTATTGCGTGTTATAAAGATGAGCCTGCCATTCCTCATATGTACAAAAGATTGGTTGAAACATTTACTGAGTTGAACATCGATTATGAAATTATTTTTGTTAATGATTGTTCTCCAGATAATAGTCGTGAAACAATCTTATCTTTATCTCAAAAAGACTCTAAGGTTATAGGTATCAATCATTCGCGTAACTTTGGTTCACAGGCGGCTTTTCGTAGTGGTATGGCAGTCGCAAGTAAAGATGCCTGTGTGCTATTAGATGGTGACTTGCAAGACCCTCCAGAGCTTATTAAAGAGTTTTACGTTAAGTGGCTAGAAGGTAATGATGTAGTTTATGGTATTCGGACCAAACGTGAAATGCCAGCGGGGACCGAGTTCTTTTATAAATCATTTTATAAAGTGTTCTCGTACCTGAGTGAGATAAACATCCCACAAAATGCTGGTGACTTTTCTCTGATTGATAAGAAAGTCGTCAAATGGATATTAAGCTGTGGCGAGAGTGATGTGTTCTTACGTGGCTTAAGAGCATATGTTGGATTTAAGCAGGCAGGGGTTGAGTATATCAGGCCCGAAAGAATGTTTGGCGTAAGTACAAACAACTGGGTAAGAAATATTGGTTGGGCTAAACGAGGTATTTTCTCCTTTTCCAAAATGCCACTTCATCTGTTGACTGCTTTTGGAGGGATAACCTTACTCCTTTCAATTCTATTTTCCTTTACCACTGTTGCTATAAGGCTTATTGATCCTGAGTTGGTACCGAAAGGGCTAACATCGATCAGTCTGCTTATTATGCTTTTTGGTGCTGCTACGATTCTGGGCTTGGGTATTTTAGGTGAGTATATTGGTAAGATCCTCGATGAAGTGAAGGGTAGACCTGAGTACATTAGGGCATCAATGATAAAAGATGGTAAAGAAATCAATGAGTGATTTTGGTAATAGTAAAGTTAGAAGTTGTCCTGTTTGCGGCTCTAAAGCTACAAAACCGTTTATGGATGAGCGTATTGACAGTAGTAAAATAAATGGATTCTCATATGCATCTCGAAAAGCTCCTGAGTTTATGTGCTTTAGGCTGGAAAGGTGCATCGAATGTAATTTGATATATGCTCCTGAACCTCCTTCTCATGAATTCTTAGAAAACGCCTACAGTGAGGCTCAGTATGATTCCTCTGATGAAGCATACTATGCTGCGAAAACATATGCACAATATATAAAGCAATTATGTAAAGGCGAGTGTCGTGAAGGTATAGCTGTTGATATAGGTGCAGGAAGTGGTCCTCTATTACCATTTTTGGAAGAATTAGGTTACCAAGAAGTTGTTGGAATTGAACCTTCGACTTCTGCAATAGAAAGTGCTCCAGCGCATATTAAAAGTAAAATGATAAACAGTATGTTTACGGAGGAGCTCCTAAAAGGAAAGCAAGTCTCTTTAGCTTGCTCATTTATGACATTGGAGCACGTCTCCGACCCAAAAGTATTAGTGAAGTCGATTTATGAGACTTTAGTCAATAATGGCAAAGCAGTATTTGTAGTACATAATGAGAGCGGTATACTAAATAGGGTTTTAGGATCTAAATCTCCAATCATTGATATTGAACACCTCCAACTATTTAATCCCAAGGCTATGATATATCTACTAGAATCTGTAGGTTATCATAACGTGAAAGTGAAAAAGATAAAAAATGCTTATCCAGTAAGCTATTGGATTAAACTACTTCCGATAGGCTCAGGGTTCAAGAAGAAGCTGTATAAATTCTTGAAGCTAACCAAGTTGAATAATGTCGTTTTATCGATACCTGTTGGTAATATTATAGTAAGTGCGGAAAAAATTAATGAAAACTAAAGAGCTGGTTAAAAAAAACGTATCTGAGTTTAATAGAGATGTCAATGAAATGGGTTCGTATGCCTATACTACAGATAGGCTTTCTTCAAACGAGGCAAATCTTCGGCTTACTACCTCTATTCGTGATATTTATGATTTTTCGGGGAAAAAAGTACTAGATATTGGATGTGGAGATGGCTCTTACACACTTGAGTTTTGCGAATTAGGTGTAAAGAAAATTGTTGGTATAGATCCTGCGGACAAAGCAATAGATGCAGCCACAGATAAAGCGGAAAAATATGGTCTAGGTCATATTGCTAGTTTTCAAGTTGATAATATTTACGAACTTGATACTGTTTTGGCCTCTGACTCATACGACTGTATTGTTGTTAGAGGTGTTGTACACCATTTATCTGACCCAGAAAAAGCTTTTATAGAGCTAGCAAAGTTTAAAGGCGACATAATTATATTGGAGCCTAATGGGTCTAACCCAGTACTTAAACTTATAGAAAAGAACTCTCAATATCATATTGAGCATGAAGAACGATCATTTTCGTCTAAAGAATTGACAGCGTGGTCAGAAAGAGCTGGTTTAATAAATGTTGACTATAAATATATTAATGTAGTTCCATTTTTTTGTCCCGATTTATTGGTTAAATTATTAAAACCTTTCGAACCTTTAGTCGAAGCTACTCCTTTATTTAGAAAATATATTTGTGGACAAATAGTATATTTGTTTAAGTCTAAGAAATGACTATCAATAGAAAGAGAAACCTGATTGTTCTTCTTGGAATTGTTATTATATTAATGTCTTTCGCTCAAGTTTCATATAAGTTGGCAGCACTGAGTATTAATGACTTTGACAACCCTGTTTCAGGTGTTATATTTAATTTTTGGTTTTATATTTCTGCATCTATTTCAGCAATTGCGCTAGGCGCTTGGTTGGTCGTAATAAAGTACATCCCTCTATCAACGGCTTATCCTTATCAGTCGTTGGTATATATACTTACTCCAGTATTAAGTTGGTTAGTATTTGATGAACATGTGGGGCTAAGCTATGTTTTAGGGCTAGTTATTATTTTGTTTGGGTTAATGATAGTTTTAAAATCAGTATATGATTAATCTTCAAGAGTTTATTTTTTGTCTATGTTCAGTATCTTTAAGCAGTCTCTCTCAGATTGCATTTAAGTTGAATACGCAGCTTGGTAATGGGGAAAAAATCAAATACCTTCTTCTAGGAATTTCTTTGATGGTAGGTTCTATGCTGTTCGTATTACTTGCCTTGCGAACCATGAACCTGTCTATCTTAGTAATGTTTGCTCCATTATCTTTCGTATTGGTCCCAGTTCTTTCTGTATTCTTTTTTAAAGAGAAAATTAACACTCAGTTTTGGATTGGTACCTTTATGATTATCACTGGTATTACGGTTTCTTTAGTTAATCCAATATAGAGTTAATATTGGGTAGTCAGAATATCAATTCACTAGGCTACCCATTGCCAACTAGTTTACAAAATCTGTTTTAAAACTCTATCCGCTCGCACACGAGTAATCTTACGCATTAATTTTTGTACGGCATCTGGGTAATTTTCAAACTTATCTAACTGCTTGTAAGTACAGATTAAATGAGTATGCTGGAGAATGTTCTCGACTTCTTTCTCAAACTGAGGTGTCAAGTGATGGAAGTGATCTTGAATCAATATAGCGTTTTCGAGGTCTAGCTTCCATGCGCGAGGGTTGAGATTGTTTCCAGTAATCAGCATGTAACGCTTATCAATCCAAATGCCTTTCAAGTGGAAACTATTTTCACTATGTTTCCACAAGTGAATAGATAGCTTTCGACTAGCAATATTTGCTTCGTTTGCCTTAGCAAATAGGCGCAAGTTGCGCTCATATAGATATGGTAAACCACCGATAGTTTTAAATTCTTCTTCGGGTGAAATATAAAAGTCATTGGCGGTTTTGTCACCGACGACAATCGTTACTTTAACTCCACGTCTAAGAGCTTTCTTTACCTCTTTTGCCACACTACGTGGGAAGTTGAAGTAAGGGGTACAGATAAAAATTTCGTCTTTAGCTGTTGCTAACAGTTGGTTGATGCCCTGATTCAACTTATTACGTTTCTTACCTACCCCCACAATAGGGGTGACTGCGACTTGTTCAGAAGAGACTTCTTGCGGCTCAAACTGATATTGTGCTTTTGCTAGAGATGCACGTAGTTGACGGATTTGTGTCTTGATCTCTTTTGTTTCTGGTTTGCTTGGGCATGTTAAATCGTTGACTGCTGGGTGAGCAATCAATTCGTTTTGAACAAAACTCACCATGCTGTCTGCTAATAATTTGTTGTTTAACAAATGGTAGCGGTCAAAGCGATAGCGCTCTTTGTAGTTTAAATAGATATTATTTAAGCTAGCTCCGCTATAAATTACTTGATCATCAATAACAAAGCCTTTGAGGTGCAACACACCAAAGACTTCACGTCCACGTACTGGAATACCATATACTGGTATTTTATGTTGATGTTTATCGGCGAAGGCTTTATACATCGCTGCATTGGTCTCGCTCGGTTCAGCACCAATCAAACCGCGTTGTGCGCGGTGCCAATCTACGCATACATTGATATCCAAGCCAGGATTTCGTTGTTTAGCTTGATAAAGCTCGGTCAAAATCTCCCGACCAGCTTCGTCATCTTCAAGGTAAAGGGCGACAAGGTAGATTCGCTTGCTCGCCTGACGAATTGCTTCAATTAAGCGAATTCGAAAATCTTTGGCGGCATACAGCGTTTCGAATTTCGCTGGATCTTGCGCCAAAGTAGGCAGTTGCTCGAATAAGTTCCTATTAGTCATCATGTTGGATGGATTACCTTTACTTAAAGTGGAAAAGGATAGTAGCAAAATGTCATTGCAGTGCCTAGGTACCAGATCCTAGTTCTCAAATCTAGGTTGTAAAAGGTTATGTTTTGTTGATGTGAGTTAGATTTGTGCTCTTAGACTGATTTCACCGCCGATGAAAGACTCCATGCCATTTTCTGTTTCTAGTAATACTGCGCCTTGCTCATTAATTCCTTTGGCAATCCCGGTAATCTCTCTTGGACCCATGATGAGCTTAATCGGACGGCCTAAAAAGTTATCCAGTCGGTTCCAACGTTCGACAAAGCCTGACATACCATAGATTTCGTAGTCGCTTAAGGCGCTGTGGAGCGTATTTATCATTGTAATCGCGAGCTGATTACGGTCGATATGCTCTTTATCCGCCACTTCGGCAAGACTTGCCCAAGGTTGAGTGATCCCTTCTGTCTGATCAGACATCATTAAGTTCATACCCATACCGATAACAAGATTTGCGGCGCCGCCAGCTTGACCTGACATTTCGACTAATATCCCTGCCAGCTTTCGGTCTTGGTAGTAAAGATCATTTGGCCATTTTAGCTTTACGCCGTTGAGTCCAAGTTTTTCTAACGCTTCAACAATGGCGACTCCAACGACTAGGCTAAGGCCCATAGCCGCAGCCATCCCCGCATCTAATCGCCAAAACATCGACATGTATAGGTTTGAGCCGAATGGTGAGACCCATTCTCGGCCGCGTCGTCCTCTGCCTTTTGCTTGATACTCAGCAATACACACTGAGCCTGATTCTAGCGCGTCGACCCGATCCAGTAAGTATTGGTTTGTTGAGTCAATGATCGGAATGAGTTCAACGGGCGTGTTTAGGTTCGCTTTTAATATCGATTCATCCAGCAATTGCAACGGTTGAGAGAGTTGATAACCTTTACCCTGCACACGAAAGATATCGATTCCCCAGTCTTGTATGCCTTTGATATGTTTGCTGATTGCCGCGCGTGAAACGCCGAGTTGTTCGCCTAACTCTTCGCCTGAGATAAAATCCCCTGTTGAAAGGGCTTTTAGGATTGCCAGTTTGATCGTGTGTTCTTTCATTGGCGTTGCTCCAAAATCTCACTCAGATTGGTCTCTTTTAGTGCGCCGATAAAGCGAACTTCATGTTCTAGCTCGATGCCATATTTCTCTTTTACTTGCGCACGGACAAGAGCCGCTAGTTCAACAATATCGTTGGCAGTGGCGTTGTCTCTGTTTACCAATACTAGGGCTTGATTCGGGTGCACTTGCGCTCCGTTAACTGCTGTACCTTTTAAGCCGCATTGGTCTATTAACCAACCAGCCGCGACTTTAACGCCGTTGTCGGTAGGGTACGCGACGAGATCTGGGTATTGCGCTTTGAGTGCCGTGTAGTGATGTTCGTCAATGACAGGGTTTTTGAAGAAGCTCCCCGCATTGCCGGTCACTGCTGGGTCTGGCAGTTTATCCATGCGTACTTGGCAAACTCGCTCAAAGATCTCTTGTGCCGACACGGTTTGAGCATCGAACGATTTTAGTGGACCGTACTCGATGTTGGGTTGCCAGTTTTTGCTAAGTTTTAACCCAATCGCCACCACAATGGCTTTTTGGTATAGCTCGTGTTTGAAAATTGAATCGCGATAACCGAACTGACACTTTTGGTTAGTAAGACGTTTGATTTCAAACGTTTCTAAGCAAATAATGTCCACGTACTCACAGACATCTTTCAATTCGATGCCGTAAGCGCCAATATTTTGGATGGGTGCGCTCCCAGCACAACCGGGGATAAGCGCTAAATTTTCCAAGCCGGCATAATCTTGTTCCACACTCCATTCAACTAATGACGGCCAGTCTTCTCCTGCTTCAACATGTAAGTGCCAATGTTGCTCCGACTCCGACACTTGCTTTCCATGTAAGCGGTTGACCACGACCACACCTTGAAATGGTTGGGTAAACAACATATTGCTACCTTTGCCAAGCATGAGTTTAGGTAAATCTTGCCATTGAGGATTTTGGTACACAGAGATCAGTTCTTGCACCGAAGATACCTCAACAAGGTATGCGCAAGTCTGTGAAATAGAAAAAGTGTGGTAAGCCGATAGGTCGGCATCGGTCAAAATTTGCATCACGGTCATTGGGTCATCTAAACTGCGGACATTCTACATTAAATTAGTCTATTACGATAATGAGCAACCTTAGCTTCGACATCTTAGACCCGATTAAACTTCCTCTTGTCAGCAGACTGTATAAAGCGCATTACCCATCAGGAAAAGCGAAGAAAAATGAACTGACGGTCGTCGCTTACCAAGAGGGTAAGTTAATTGCAGTAGTACGTTTTCGCTCAGTAGAACAGTTCCGCTTGTTGACGGGGATGTTGGTGATACCTGAAAACAGGGAGCAGGGCGTCGGACATAAATTGATGGAGTATTGCCAACATTCTGTTATGCAACCTGGTGATTTTTGTTTTGCCTATGAACATCTGGAAGCTTTTTATGCCGCGCATGACTTTAACGCGATTGAACCTCATCATTTGCCTAATTCGCTAAAAATGTTGTTTGAACGCTATATTAACAGTGGAAAGAGACTCGTTGCGATGCAATATAAACCTTTAACTTTCATGTAAAGCATTTTCTTTATGAAACATCTACTACATAATGTTGTATGGTAGAGGGAGTAAACATGAAAAGTGCCGAAAAAATATTGGAGACAATTAAACGAGATGGCTCAGTCACTGCTAAGCAATTAGCGGATAAGTTAGGTATGACGACAATGGGCGCTCGGCAGCATTTACAGGCCTTAGAATACGAAGGCTTGGTGTCGTTCTCTGATTTAAAAGTGAAAATCGGACGACCGACGCGGCACTGGGCACTCACTGCCAAAGGACACTCGCAGTTCTCAGATCGCCATAGTGATCTCACAATTCACGTTATTGAAGCGGTGGAAAACCTCTTTGGTGTAGAAGGTTTACAAAAAATTGCCGATGAACGTGAAGCTAAAACATATAGCTTCTACACTACTGAACTTGATAAGTGCGCAACTCTAGAGCGTAAGCTTGAGCGCTTAGTCGAATTAAGACAACAAGAAGGCTATATGGCGGAGCTACAAGTTCAAGGTGACACAGTTTTACTGATTGAAAATCACTGTCCTATATGTAAAGCCGCCACCCGTTGCCCAAGTTTGTGTCAGTCAGAGCTAAATATCTTTCAGCGTTTGCTGGGCGAACATTATATTGTGACACGTAGCGAGCATATTGTTGCTGGAGAAAGGCGCTGTGTTTACCAAATTACCCCTAGTTAAGATTAGCCTTTTCTCATTTCTAAAATATAAGACGCCTGATTACCTAAAATACCACTTATCGACCACCTTTAAATAGTAGTGTTGATAATTTAATCAACACTAGAAGAGATCGCATAAATTCACCCTTAATCACTTACCCCTTTCTTCATTTGATGGTGTTGGCAGAGAGCAATCCAGAAGCGTCCAATCGAGTTAAGCAAGATATATGAAGTGATGACACAGTCGTCATCCATAAAAATGCAACATAGGTTATGGACTCGACAAAGTCATATCGACCGGGTGTAGAGCAAGTGTAAAAAACAACCGAAAGGGGGGAGATGATTCCTTTTGATGATTGGCGCTAGCCTTTCGAGTAATTCAAGTGAGAGTAAGAACACAATAGAGGGATACTCACTATTTGCCCGTTATAATCTATGTTAAACTCACAGCCAGTTATTATTTTTTATCTAAAGGAGCTATTGTGAGCGGGCAACATGAACAACCTATGTCTCAAACTTCTTATACACCTCAAATACCCGACTCATTTCAAACTAATGATGAAATTGACTTAAGAGAGCTGTTTAAAGCTCTTTGGGATGGTAAGTTGATCATTATTGCTGCTGTGGCGATTTTTGCGCTTAGCGCGGCAGGGTATGCGCTAATCCAGCCAAATGTATATCAAGCTAGTTCTTCATTTTTAATTGAAGATAAGGTCTACAATATAACTGCGGCAGAGGAGCCAAGAATATCTCCTAAGCTTGTTACTAGTCGCACCTTTAGGGAACAAGTTGTTACTTTCTACGGAGAACAAAAAACAGTATTATCTGATGTGAATATTTCATACGACGAGCGTAGTCAGGTATATTCAATATCTAAGTTATCATCAGATCCAGAATCAGCCTTTGCAGGCGTGAGTGCAATGACCGAGGCACTTAATATCGTGCTCAGGAAGCAAGAGTTAAATAAAATTGATTTGGCACTAGACGCTTTGCAATCGAATGCTTCTAGCAAGTCAGTACCAAGCAAAACACAAGAATACTTGGATGAACTGTTTGCTAAGCAGCTATTTATGAAAGCTATGTTGGAAAACCCTAACACTGAGCTAGCAAAAGTCATTATTCAGCCTAGCAAACCGACTTCCCATGTCAAACCGAAGCGATCACTTATTGTCGTGCTAGGGACATTGCTTGGTGGCATGGTTGGGTTTGTAATCGTATTGATTCGGTTTACGTTTAATCAACAAGTACATAAGGATAAGCCAAAAAGTGTGATTTGATTTTGTGTTCAAAAACAAATGAATTTTCTCGCCTCTAAAGCCACAGTCTTATTCTTGATACTGTGGCTTTTTTAGTCAATGACAGGCGCCAAGTTAGCTACCCTATAACTAATAGTTGATTAATTTGTTATTAGTGAGGCGGTATGCAGTCAGTTCCTATCACTCAGACTCTTCCTTCATTTGATGACTTGGTTGAGCTTGCAAAGAATGATCCTGAAGCGTTTGATTCTCTTAAGCATAATTTATGTGAAGAGATGATCTTGTCTGCGTCTCAAGAGATGCAAGGCCGCTTGTGGGCGCAACAAAGTCATATTGATTTAGTCATTAGTCATTGTAAAAATCCGAATCACGTCAACGTTGAGTTGATGCGAGAACTCGCTGTTCAGATCAATAAGTTTCAAGATGCTTTGGATGGTAGAGCAGAACAATCACAAGCTAACAACGCGGATATTATTCCTTTTGAGCAGTGGCGTTAGGAACAAACTCTGCAGAACATTTGTATAGAAAATCCCCATTGATGCGTTCTGTTCAGTAGCATCGCACCTCATTGCTACTCATTCCCTCTGTGAACTCCAACTTAGATCACAAAAAACTTTCTCCCTCCCCTTGGGTTTGCCATTTCTATCCCACATATAGTTACCACAAGGCCTTGAAGCCCGGTTTCGGGGTAATTATCAAATAACATGTAAATTTTCAGGAGAGACGACCGATGAACATTCGTCCATTACACGACCGAGTTATCGTAGAACGCCAAGAAGTTGAGTCAAAATCAGCTGGTGGCATCGTTCTGACTGGTTCAGCTGCAGAGAAATCAACTCGCGGCGTAGTTCTAGCTGTAGGTAAGGGCCGCATTCTTGAAAACGGCACTGTCCTTCCTTTAGACGTAAAAGTGGGTGATACAGTTATCTTCGCTGAAGGTTATGGTACTAAAACTGAAAAAATCGACGGTAAAGAAGTGCTAGTTATGTCTGAAAACGACATCATGGCAATCGTTGAGTAATAGCAATCATTGAGTAATTTTTTGCTCAGATTCAACTGCTAATCAAAAACAAAGAATTTAGAAAAGGAAACTAAAGATGGCTGCTAAAGACGTTAAATTTGGTAATGACGCACGAGTTAAAATGCTAGAAGGTGTAAACGTTCTAGCTGATGCAGTAAAGGTTACACTTGGCCCTAAAGGCCGTAACGTTGTTCTAGACAAATCATTCGGTGCACCAACAATCACTAAAGATGGTGTTTCTGTTGCGCGTGAAATTGAGCTTGAAGACAAGTTCCAAAACATGGGCGCGCAAATGGTGAAAGAAGTTGCGTCTCAAGCGAACGACGCAGCAGGTGACGGTACAACAACAGCAACTGTACTTGCGCAAGCGATCGTAAACGAAGGTCTGAAAGCAGTAGCTGCGGGTATGAACCCAATGGATCTTAAACGCGGTATCGACAAAGCCGTTATCGCAGCAGTAGAACAGCTAAAAGAACTATCAGTACCTTGTGCGGACACGAAAGCAATCGCTCAAGTAGGTACGATTTCAGCAAACTCTGATACAAGCGTGGGTAACATCATTGCTGAAGCGATGGAGAAAGTGGGTCGCGACGGTGTTATTACTGTTGAAGAAGGTCAGGCTCTACAAGATGAGCTAGACGTAGTAGAAGGTATGCAGTTCGACCGCGGTTACCTATCTCCTTACTTCATCAATAACCAAGAAGCCGGTTCTGTTGACCTAGAAAACCCATTCATCCTTCTAGTGGACAAGAAGATCTCCAATATCCGTGAACTTCTACCAACACTAGAAGCTGTTGCTAAAGCATCTCGTCCACTGCTAATCATTGCAGAAGACGTTGAAGGTGAAGCGCTAGCAACACTGGTTGTGAACAACATGCGCGGTATCGTAAAAGTTGCTGCGGTTAAAGCTCCTGGTTTTGGTGACCGTCGTAAAGCGATGCTACAAGACATCGCTATCCTAACTGGCGGTACAGTGATCTCTGAAGAAGTCGGTCTAGAACTTGAAAAAGTGACACTAGAAGACCTAGGTCAAGCGAAGCGCGTTGCGATCACTAAAGAGAACACAACCATCATCGATGGTATCGGTGAAGAAGCGATGATTCAGGGCCGTGTTGCTCAAATTCGTCAGCAAATCGAAGAAGCAACGTCTGACTACGACAAAGAGAAACTGCAAGAGCGTGTAGCTAAACTCGCTGGCGGTGTTGCAGTAATCAAAGTTGGCGCAGCAACTGAAGTTGAAATGAAAGAGAAGAAAGACCGCGTAGAAGATGCGCTGCACGCAACTCGTGCTGCTGTTGAAGAAGGCGTGGTTGCGGGTGGTGGTGTTGCACTAATCCGCGCGGCATCTAAGATTGTTGACCTTGAAGGTGACAACGAAGATCAAAACGTTGGTATCCGCGTTGCACTACGTGCAATGGAAGCGCCAATCCGTCAAATCACGAAGAACGCAGGTGACGAAGAGTCAGTAGTAGCGAACAACGTGAAAGCGGGCGAAGGTTCTTACGGTTACAACGCAGCAACGGGTGAATACGGCGACATGCTAGAGATGGGTATCCTAGACCCAACGAAAGTAACTCGCTCAGCACTACAGTTTGCAGCGTCTGTTGCTGGTCTGATGATCACAACTGAAGCGATGGTGACTGACCTACCACAAAAAGAAGGCGCTGGTATGCCTGACATGGGTGGTATGGGCGGTATGGGTGGCATGGGCGGTATGATGTAATCATCCCAAGCACCTATAGAGCTTTAAAAAGCGGAGACTTCGGTCTCCGCTTTTTTGTTCTGTTTCGTCAGTGGGGCGAAATGTGGTATTTTACGCTCTTAATCCCGATATTTTTTGATGTTATAAGAATGTCGGCTACAGCTTTATTGGTACTATCCGGTTTGGCTGAGTTTAGACTAATCATTCTCGATAGAGTTGTTGGTGAGTTTCGTTGATTTGCGATGGTTGCTATCGCGCTCCCTCTCTATGAGTAAGTAATGAGGTAAGTAGTGAAGATTGCTGTTGCAGGTACCGGTTACGTTGGCTTA
This sequence comes from Vibrio hepatarius, assembly GCF_011806575.1. GTDB lineage: Bacteria > Pseudomonadota > Gammaproteobacteria > Enterobacterales > Vibrionaceae > Vibrio > Vibrio hepatarius_A. The sequence continues at coordinate 38,052 of NZ_JAATOO010000010.1, read as the reverse complement.
TCCAACGCAATGCTATTGGCGCAAAACCATACGGTTGTGGCGCTAGATGTTGTAGAGAAGAAAGTCGAACTTCTCAACCAAAAAATCTCACCAATCGTTGATGCAGAGATTGAAGATTTTCTCGCCAACAAACAAATTGATTTTGTTGCGACAACAGACAAGCAGTTAGCTTACAAAGACGCACGTTTCGTCATTATCGCCACGCCGACCGACTACGATCCTGTGACGAACTACTTCAACACATCATCGGTTGAGTCTGTGATTAAAGATGTGATAGCGATTAACCCACAAGCGGTAATGATCATCAAATCTACGGTCCCTGTAGGGTATACCGAGCGTATTAAGCAAGAACTGAATTGCGACAATATCATTTTCTCACCAGAGTTCTTACGAGAAGGTAGAGCACTTTTCGATAACTTAAACCCGTCGCGAATTATCGTCGGTGAGCAGAGTGAGCGCGCGCAACAGTTTGCTGACCTGCTGGTTGAAGGCGCGGTAAAACAAGATATCGCGGTACTTCTGACCAACTCAACCGAAGCTGAAGCGGTAAAACTGTTCTCTAATACTTACCTTGCGATGCGTGTGGCGTACTTCAACGAACTAGATTCTTATGCAGAAGCGCATGGACTGGATGCGCGTCAGATTATCGAAGGTGTTGGCTTAGACCCGCGTATTGGCAATCACTACAATAATCCGTCGTTTGGTTACGGTGGTTACTGCTTGCCAAAAGATACTAAGCAGCTGCTTGCTAACTACCAAGACGTACCGAACAACATCATCGGCGCGATTGTAGACGCTAACCGCACTCGTAAAGACTTTGTCGCAGAATCTATCCTTAAGCGTGAGCCTGAAGTCGTTGGTATTTACCGTCTGATCATGAAGGCTGGTTCGGACAACTTCCGCGCGTCTTCTATTCAGGGCATCATGAAACGCCTTAAAGCGAAAGGTGTGACGGTTATCGTTTATGAACCAGTGCTGGAAGAGGACCAATTCTTCAACTCGGAAGTGGTTCGTGATCTTGAAGCGTTCAAAGCTAAATCGGATGTGATCGTTTCTAACCGTATGGCACAAGAGCTGGCTGATGTTGCGGACAAAGTCTACACCCGTGATTTGTTCGGTTCTGACTAAGCTTAATTGATTAAAAGCTGGCTCGGAAACTGTCTGAGTCAGCTTTTTAGATGCTGGTGGACGTAATCACGAATATACGGTAGCACTTCAGCTTCAAACCACGGATTCTTCTTCAGCCAGAGCGTATTTCTTGGTGATGGGTGGGGCAGAGGTAAGTAGTGAGGTGCCCAACGTTGCCACTGTCTGACCGTTTGTGTCAGCGTCGCTGGTTTCTCTTGTAGATAATAGTTTTGCGCATACTGACCAATTAACAACGTCATCCCGACATTTGGCAGTTGTGACAAGACCTTTTGATGCCACTGGGGTGCGCATTCTTTTCTTGGTGGTAGGTCGCCACTCTTTCCTTTTCCTGGGTAGCAGAGCCCCATCGGCATGATCGCAATTTCTTCTCGGTTATAAAACTGTTCCTTATCGAGCTCTAACCAGTCTCTTAGTCTATCGCCGCTTGGGTCGTTCCATGGAATAGACGTGTGATGCACTTTTACGCCTGGAGCTTGGCCAATGATCAACAGTTTGGATGATTCGTTGGCCTGAATCACCGGGTTAGCACCGAGCGGTAAGTGCGGTTCGCAGAGCTTACAGGCTCGGATTTGTTGCAATGTGTCGTCTAGCTTTATTGAAATCATAGTAAATTGCTCTTTGACGCGTTGGTGATCAGTAACCTTTTTCTATATCGACTCTGTTGACCAAACTAAACCCATCTCGCCAGCGTTGGTAGTTGTCTTTGAAGATATCAACCACTTGTTCTGGAAAACTCAACGCTGCGATATGTGGGGTGATAGTAATCGCTGGGTTGTTCCAAAATGGATGGTCTTCGGCAAGCGGTTCCAATGCAAATACATCTAAAAATGCATGTTCAATATGGCCTTGGTCGATGGCGGGCAGTAGGTCATTTTCCTCAATAATATCCCCGCGCCCAACATTAAATAACAACGCCTGCTGACAATGACTGAGCGATTGCTGGTTAAGTAGGGCTTTTGTTTCAGGGGTACTTGGGAGCGTGTTGACGATGATATCCGCTTGCTCAAGCGCAGTGTTGAGCTCTTGAATATGATAAGTGCTATCAAATGTGGCGTTTTTAACCGGAATACCACTTCGGTTGACACCAGAAACACTCAATCCCATCGCTTTTGCTGCATTGGCGAGATAGCAGCCAATTGAGCCAGTACCCAAAATCAGCATGCGTTTTTCAGTTAGGGATTGATAAGGTTTAGGGCTCCAGCGCTTTTCTGCTTGCAGGATTTGATAGTCCTTAAAGTGTCGATAATGCTGGATTGTGTAGCCCAATACATACTCGGCGATCAGTTGACCAAATATCCCTTTGACGTTGGTCAGTTCAATATCATGCTCTTGCAATGCAGGGATTAGCGCGTCCACGCCGGCGAACACAGACTGAATCCACTCCAATTTGGGAAACTCAGACAGAGCATTCGCTGCCTTAGGTGGTGCAGCAAGTAGAATGGTGGCCTCTTCCTTTTCGCTAGTGATTTCTAGCTCTGGCCACTGGCTTTGCTCAATCAGACTTTGGTACTTGGGGTTATCATCCGTCAATAGGTACAGTTTGTGAGTGAAATTGTTCATCGCCTTTGCTTTTTTCCCTGCTGGTTATCAAGTAAACTCTCGCTGTTAATTTCTGCAACCGATGAGTCGCTATGCTACAGAATCCTCTTCAGCTTCGTTTAGAGAAGTTAGAACCCTGGAAACAGATTACCTTTATGGCGTGTTTATGTGAACGTATGTATCCAAACTATGCCATGTTTTGTCAAAGTACTGAGTTTGCGCAAGAGCGTATTTACAGGGATATCCTAGATAGCGTTTGGGAGCTTCTAACGGTAAAAAACGCGAAGGTGAACTTTGAGCGTCAGTTGGAAAAGCTGGAAGAGATCATTCCTAGTTCGGAAGACTTTGACTTTTACGGCGTTTATCCTGCAATTGATGCGTGTATTGGCCTTTCAACGTTGTTGCATGGCTTGCTGGATCGCGACGATTTGTTTGAAAGCATGCAAAAGGTCAGTCAGCAGTCGGTGGTAACGGTAGCACAGCTAGAAGAAGCACAGAGCGGTGAAGAGATTACCAATGACAATCAGAAAGATAACGAAGCAGTGTGCGCTGAATGGGACGTACAGTGGGCGGTATTCCGTCCACTTAAAGATGCGCAAGAACGTGATATCGATTTGATTAAAGACCTGCGTGAAGAATTGCGTGACGAAGGCATCAGCAATATCGGTGTGAGCGTTAACTAGTTGCTGACTCGCGTTGCTTAAAGCGAACAAAAAATAAGGCTGGCCAAATGGCCAGCCTTATTAGTCTCTATTTGACTGAAATGTCGTCGGCTTCTTCTTCGTCGCGATTTTCGATTACGCTGTGGGTTTTCTTCCACTTTTCCCAACGTTCGAAGGCGAGTTGTTGCATGTCGGTGGCTCGGTCTGCCTCATCGACAATCTCTTCACCCACTAAATGCTCAAAGATATCTTCTAGCGTCAGGATGCCCTGTACCGTACCGTATTCATCGACCACCATCGCAAGTTGTAGGCGGTTGGCCATCATCTGCTCAAAAGCCTTTGGTAATGCGATGGTATTGAGTAGAACGTGCACCGGGCGCATCACTGAGCCAAGTTGTTTTTCACCAAGCCCCGCTTGTTGTAGCTTAAATAGCTCTAAACGGTGCACAAAGCCAACGATGTTGTCATTGGATTGGCTGTAGACCAAGGGTCTTGAGAAAGGTGTATCTTTGTGATCACGCAAAAACTCGTTGATGCTCATTTCAGCGCTGACGCGAAACACAACAGGACGCGGTGTCATGACTTGCGTTACCGGAACATCTTGAATACCGAGTAAGTTATCGAGAATCTTTGACTCGCCTTCAGCAAACTCACCACTCTCTTTGGCTAGCATCGCCATTGCAGACAGTTCGTCACGCATTTTAGGTGCCTCATGCCCACGTGCAAGTCGCTTGGTGATCTGTTCTGAGAACCAAACAAACGGCGTCAGCGCCCATACCATCCAACGTAATACGACTGCCGAAGCTGGAGCCAACTGTCGCCAGTATGTCGCGCCGATGGTTTTTGGCACAATTTCCGAAAGCACCAAAATCGCCAACGTTAATACCGCAGAAAATACCCCTAACCATTGGCTACCAAACACCACCGCGGCTTGTGCACCGGCACTTGCCGCGCCAATCGTGTGAGCTATCGTGTTGAGTGTCAGGATAGACGCTAGTGGCCTATCAATATCTGACTTCAGCGCGGATAGCTTCTCAGCAGAGGGATGGTTTTGTTGGCGCATTTGCGCTAAATAACTTGGGGTAATACTCAGTAATACCGCTTCCAAAACCGAACAAATAAACGATACGCCAATAGAAATACTGACGTACAAAGTTAGCAGCAACATAAAGCTCCTATAGAGTTGAGTTCATCGCTTATATCAACAGCGTTGTGTTTGATAGAGCAATCACAATTGTATTGTTGTTGATATAAACTTCACAACCGAACTTTGCATGTTACCTATTGGAACGTGTCATTCCTGTTAGGTTCAACCATACCTGGGCATTATTGGTGTGATAATTTTTTAACGTCACATTCCTGCAATATCAGGCTTCGCAGGCCGTTATCGGCTCAATAAATAAGGTCAGAGCAACATAAAAACAAGCGCTTTCTGATGCTCAGATAGTAACAAATTGTGAGTTAATACTCAGATTATGGTTAAAAGTACGTCATGAAAGCCAAAGATCGCTTACAAACCTTTGCCAGATAGGGCATTTTTGTTTTAGAGTGAGCTGAATTCGATAACCTATGAGAAGGGAAACCTAATGAACAAGACCCAATTAATCGACTTTATCGCAGAGAAAGCAGACCTATCTAAAGCACAAGCGAAAACTGCTCTTGAAGCTACTCTTGAAGGCGTAACTGGCGCACTTAAAGAGGGTGACCAAGTTCAACTAATTGGTTTTGGTACATTTAAAGTTAACCACCGTGCAGCACGTACTGGTCGCAACCCTAAGACTGGCGCTGAAATCCAAATCGCTGCAGCAAATGTTCCTGCATTCGTTTCAGGTAAAGCTCTGAAAGACGCGGTAAAATAATCTAAACAAGCAAATCCAGCGTTTTTCTCTGGAATAGTTTAAAATACGCCAAGGTAGCTCACTATCTTGGCGTATATTTTTATTATGAAAAAATTTTTATTACCGTCACTGCTGGTCTCTTTACTGGTCGGTTGTTCTTCAGGTACCTCTAACTCTAAACTAGAGCAGTTTACTGAGTACACCGGCGGCCAAACAATGGGCGACACCACAAGCCTTTACTGGTACACAGAGAAACTTGTCTCACCATACACAGCAGCCGATTATGTGGCGGCTGGAGACTACGGCTGGTATCAAACCGATTACCGCTGGGCTGACGGTGAACTGCGTGAGCTTATCCGTGAGGGTGAGCAAATCAAAGACAATCAAAAGCTCGTGCCTTACCGAATCCACGTGCGATTCAGTAAAGAGGGCGACGCGGTATACCAGCAATATCGTCTTAATGGCAAAGTGCTCCCGCTGACTCAGAACAAGCTCAGCTGGTTGAAGCAAGAAGCGGCTGATATTACTAGGCTCACCAAAGAGCAAGACGAGCAGGATTTAAGGCTGGTTCAGGGCTATTGGGATGGTAGCGAGTTTGAAACCTGTGCGGGCAGAGCGTTTGACAAGGTTGAGTTTAACCAGACCTTGCCAAGCTTTGTCGTGAACCGCTTAGCGCAGGTTGACAGCTATGTGGCGTTCCTCGGAGCTAAATACAGCGATAAAGTCGTTGTCGAAGAGTTGCTGATGCTGGCCGAAGACGACCATGATTGCATCGAACGACCGAGTTTGATTGAAGAATAACGTTATCCGTTGAAATATACCCGATATAAAAAAGGCGCTCATTGGAGCGCCTCTTTTACTATTCACGATATACGTTACTTTTGTTGCTCGCGCTCAATCGCACGATAACCGATGTCGTTGCGGTGGAACATGCCATCCCAACTGATTTGTTTCGCAAGCGCGTAAGCACGTTGCTGGGCTTCAAAAACGGTGTTGCCAAGCGCTGTTGCACAAAGTACGCGGCCACCGTTTGTCACGATATCGCCATCTTTGTTATCAGTACCCGCGTGGAAGACTTTCTCGCCTGCAACTTCTTGTTGTGGAAGACCAGAAATAACGTCACCTTTATTGTACGCCGCTGGGTAGCCACCCGCTGCTAGTACGATACCGATTGACGCCTGTGGTGCCCACTTTGATTCTACTTGGTCTAGCTTTTTATCGATTGCTGCTAAGCAAAGTTCAACAAGATCAGATTCCATACGCATCATGATAGGTTGCGTTTCTGGATCGCCGAAACGGCAGTTGTACTCGATGACTTTTGGTGTACCGTCTTGATCGATCATTAGGCCAGCGTATAGGAAACCAGTGTAAGGGTGACCTTCTGACGCCATACCTTCTACCGTTGGGTAGATCACTTCCTGCATGATGCGGTCGTGAATCTCAGGTGTCACTACAGGAGCAGGAGAGTAAGCACCCATGCCGCCCGTGTTTGGACCGGTATCTTTGTCGCCGACACGTTTGTGGTCTTGGCTAGTCGCCATTGGCAGAACATTCTTGCCATCCACCATGACGATAAAGCTTGCTTCTTCGCCATCTAGGAACTCTTCGATCACGACTCGGCTACCCGCATCGCCAAATGCGTTACCTGCTAGCATATCTTTGATCGCGTCTTCCGCTTCTTGTAGCGTCATTGCGACGATAACGCCTTTACCCGCGGCTAGACCGTCGGCTTTCACTACGATTGGTGCGCCTTGTTCACGTACGTAAGCCAATGCAGGTTCGATTTCAGTGAAGTTTGCGTAAGCAGCCGTTGGAATATTATGGCGTGCTAGGAAGTCTTTAGTGAACGCTTTAGAGCCTTCTAACTGAGCCGCCGCTTCGGTTGGGCCGAAAATCGGTAAACCGGCCGCTTGGAATGCGTCCACCACACCGATAACCAATGGCGCTTCAGGACCAACAATCGTTAGCTCAATTGCTTTCTCTTGAGCGAATGCAACTAGGCCTTTGATATCTTCAACGTCGATGTTTACGTTTTCTAACTTTGGCTCGAGAGCCGTACCAGCGTTACCTGGTGCAACAAAGATGGTTTCAACATTTGGGTTTTGTGCCACTTTCCAACCAAGAGCGTGTTCACGACCACCAGAACCAATAATTAAAACTCGCATAGTAAAATCCTTAATCTTATAGATACTGTTTACTCTAGGTAGTTGGTACTGTGGCTAGGCAACAATTGAGCCCAATCCTCGGGAGCATAGCTCGCTATGTGACTGAGGTGGGCGAGAGCCGTTAACGACGCCAGAGTACCAAATACGACGAGTAAAATTAGTGGCGGAAGTGACGCATACCGGTAAAGATCATCGCCATACCGTGCTCATCGGCTGCAGCGATAACTTCGTCATCACGCATTGAACCACCTGGTTGAATCACACATTTAATGCCTGCTTCTGCAGCGGCATCGATGCCGTCGCGGAATGGGAAAAATGCATCCGATGCCATCACGCTACCTGCAACTTCTAGACCTTCATCTGCGGCTTTAATACCGGCAATTTTCGCTGAGTATACGCGGCTCATTTGGCCCGCACCCACGCCGATAGTCATATCGCCTTTTGCGTACACAATCGCGTTTGACTTCACGTACTTAGCTACTTTCCAGCAGAATAGTGCGTCTTTTAGTTCTTCGTCAGTTGGCTGGCGTTTAGACACGACTTTCAGGTCGTCTAGGTTTACCATACCTTGGTCGCGGTCTTGAACCAGTAGGCCGCCATTCACGCGTTTCACGTCAAAGCCTGTTGTCTTGGTTGACCACTCGCCACACTCAAGTAGTCGAACGTTCTTCTTCGCGGCAACTACTTCAATCGCTGCTGCTGACACTTTAGGTGCAATAATGACTTCTACGAATTGGCGCTCAACGATAGCTGTTGCTGTTTCTGCATCTAGCTCTTTGTTGAATGCGATGATGCCGCCGAACGCTGACGTTGGGTCTGTCTGGTAAGCGCGGTTGTACGCTTCTAGAATGTCTTTACCTAGCGCAACACCACATGGGTTTGCGTGTTTAACAATTACACAAGCAGGCTCAGCAAACTCTTTCACACACTCAAGTGCTGCGTCAGTGTCTGCGATGTTGTTGTAAGAAAGTGCTTTACCTTGGATTTGCTTCGCTGTTGAAACAGACGCTTCTTGTGGGTTTTCTTCCACGTAGAAAGCTGCGTCTTGGTGGCTGTTCTCACCGTAGCGCATGTCTTGTTTCTTGAGGAATTGCTGGTTGAACGTACGAGGGAACTTCGATTCTTCGTCACCTTCTTTGTTCTCGCCGTAGCTAGGAACCATAATGCCGAAGTAGTTAGCAATCATGCCGTCGTAAGCCGCCGTGTGCTCAAATGCCGCGATAGCAAGGTCAAAACGAGTGTCTAACGTAAGAGACTTAGCGTTTGCATCCATTTCCGCAATCACGCGGTCGTAATCGTGAGCATTCACTACGATAGTCACATCTTTGTGGTTTTTCGCAGCAGAGCGAACCATTGTTGGACCGCCGATATCGATGTTTTCTACTGCGTCTGCCAGTGTGCAGCCTTCTTTCGCAACGGTTGCTGCGAACGGATAAAGGTTTACAACTACCATATCGATAGGGTTGATGCCGTGTTTTTCCATCACGTCATCATCTTGGCCGCGACGACCAAGCACACCACCGTGAACTTTCGGGTGAAGCGTTTTTACACGACCATCCATCATTTCCGGGAAACCCGTGTAGTCAGATACTTCCGTTACAGAAATGCCTTGCTCAGCCAACAGGCGAGCGGTACCACCAGTAGATAGGATATCAACACCGCGATCAGCGAGAGCTTTTGCAAACTCAACAATACCTGTTTTGTCTGATACGCTGATTAGGGCGCGGCGAATAGGGCGAGCGTTACTCATGCTTCTATTTCCTCTAAGTCACAGAGTTAGATTAAGATAAAGATATTTGCCAAAAATGAACTTGTTCTTACAGCGAGTAGTAAGATATTGGCCAGTTTTGGTAAAGACCTTTTGACCGACTAAATTTGTTTAATTAGTCGCCTCTGAACTTGACGGGGTGCATTCTAACCAATTTATTACAAAAAAGCTCGCGCAATCGTTTGGCATCGCAAAAATTTTTGCAAAAAACTCTATTTTTACCTTTAAAAGTAACGAGATGGTTAATAAGGAAGGTTATGTTCCAAATCGGTGAACTAGCAAAGCGTTGTGGTGTGACAGCAGACACGCTGCGCTTCTATGAAAAAAACCAGTTAATTCGTCCTGCCGGCCGAAGTAAATCTGGCTATCGGCTCTATGATGAAGACAACCAGAAACAGGTTGGTTTTATCCTAAAAGCCAAAGACCTTGGGCTCAGTTTAGAAGAAATCAAAGAACTACTAGAAATCAAATTGGAAGCGACAGAGCACAGTTGTGCTGAAGTTAAAGCGATTACTTCGGCTAAGTTAGAGCTGATCGACGAGAAAATTCTCGAATTAACCCGAATACGCAATGCATTAAGAAAAATTAACGATGCTTGCTGTGGCCATGTAGATGATAACGCCAGTCACTGCTCTATTCTTGGGGCATTGGCGAGTGAACAGTAAATAATTCAGTAGTACAGCAGCTTGGACTTACTGGTTACGTGCAAATATTGACAGTTGTATTTTTAACTTAAGGCGCAGACCTAGGAGGGCGAGATAAATAAAAAGAAGTGAGTGACGGATTATTGCTGACTGACAAAACGGGAAGCATTATCGACTGCAGAGATGTGGCATAACAGAAAATCGCATCTATACTGATAAAGTTGTTTTTAATTTAACACGATCTAGGTGCGCATCTCGATCATTAGATTTAAGTTGATTTAAGGAGGGGGTATGAACCTTCGCAGCTTATCTATGGTTCCGGGTCTAGTCGTATTCGTTGCTATAGCAACTTTATTTTTACTTGTTGGGTGTGTAGGGAGTAACGGAAAAGTAACGGTTACTAATGAACATCCTGCTCTTGATTATGAGTTTACTGGTATACCGTTGCTCTTTTTTGGCTTTGGTACAAGCACGCCTATTACGCCTGAGCTTAGTTTGACGGTTGCACATGTCGCTAAACTCAACTACGACAAAGTCGTGGCTTATCATCCTTACTGTGATATCGCTATTGTAAAATCAAACAATAGCGCGCTTGATTATCCTAATTTAGGTTTAGTTTTTCCTAATCAGCCAGTACGTACTTTTGGTATGAGTCCAACAGGAGATGTATTAACTGGCAGCGGCCGCTATCGTCGCGACTTATTGTTAGTTGAAGTCCCTTACTTTAAAAAGTGTCCAGCAAGTGTTACCGACGCACCAGTACAGGATGGTATGAGTGGCGGGGGAGTTTATAACGATAACGGATCTTTAGTAGGGATCATTGCTGCGAGGGCTAACCCTAGAGATATACGTTTATTGAGTGGAGAGCCTCACGGTTTAGAACGGATTAGCATATTTGTACCGTTAAACTATGTGCGTGATTGGCTGGAAGGCGCCGTGGACGATTTCTATGGCAATCAGCAATACAGCCTACGTTGGGAAAAGGATGATAAGTCAATGTTGGTTAAAAACTAAGAGTATTGGGGATAAAAAAAGAGCCTAACTTTTTAAGTTAAGCTCTTTAGTTTGCATAAATCTTAGTTCATGCCGTATTTCTTAAGTTTTTTGCGAAGAGTACCGCGGTTGATACCCATCATAGTTGCTGCGCGAGTTTGGTTACCGCGAGTGTACTGCATGATAGTATCTAGTAGTGGTTGTTCAACTTCAGCTAGAACTAATTCGTATAGCTCTGTGACTTCCTGGCCGTTCAATTGAGCAAGGTAGTTTTTAAGAGATGCTTTAACAGAGTCACGTAAAGGCTTCTGAGTGATTTGGTCTTGTGACGTTACTGTAGTTACTGTTAATGCTTCTGAAGTCAGATTTTGTTCGAACATATTCGGTCTAGCTCTTCTCTTAATTATGATGCAACGTTATCAAAATAACCCTCTAGCGCCTCGAGTTGCAGTTCTGCCACATCGATAGCGTTGAAGGTACGGCGAAACTCACTCGCTTGCTCATGCTCTTTTAGGTACCAACCCACGTGCTTACGCGCGATTCGTGGACCTAGATACTCACCATAGAAACTATGTAGAGCATTCACATGGCCAAGCATAATGCTTTTTACTTCCTCAGCGGGAAGCTCAGGCATTGTGGTGCCGTTTTCCAAAAAGTGGTGGATTTCCTGGAAAATCCACGGACGACCTTGGGCAGGACGTCCAATCATCAAAGCGTCTGCACCAGTATATTCCAGTACAAATTTGGCTTTCTCCGGGCTATCGATATCACCGTTTGCGATAACCGGGATGGATACGGCCTGTTTTGCCGCTTTAATGCTGTCATATTCGGCCTCACCTTTGTACATACAGGCTTTTGTTCTACCGTGTAGCGCAAGAGCTTGTATGCCGCAGTCTTCGGCTAATTTAGCGATTTGGACGCAGTTCTTATTGTCTGTGTCCCAGCCAGTACGGGTTTTCAACGTTACGGGAACGTCTACTGCATTTACTACCGCTTTCAGAATATCTTCGATAAGTTCTGGATACTGAAGTAAGGCAGAGCCGGCTAGCTTCTTATTCACTTTTTTTGCTGGACAACCCATGTTGATATCGATGATTTGAGCACCGTTCTCAACACTAAACTGAGCAGCGTCGGCCATCAGTTGTGGGTCGGAACCCGCAATTTGTACAGAGCGAATGCCCGATTCACCTTCATGTACCATGCGCTGTTTCGACTTAGACGTTTTCCATAGCTTAGGATTTGAGGACATCATTTCACTGACGGCCATACCCGCACCATAACGGAGGCACAACTCTCGGAACGGTCTATCGGTCACACCTGCCATAGGGGCAACGATGAGATTATTCTTAAGTTGGTAGTTTCCAATTTTCAAAACGTCTTCACAGTTCTGTACCAGCAAGGGCGCGCATTTTACGCATTTTTTCACTGCGTGAAAAGACTAATATTTGAGCATTTACAATTTGTTTCTGTAAATAGTATGAAATTCAGTCAATTAGAGCTGAAAGTCTTATCTAGCCTTGCTTGCGACCCGAGATGCGACACCATTCGTTCTGTTCAACGATAGGGTCAATTTGAAGTTCGTCACGGTAATAGTTAGCGACATCTTCTGCTTGAGTATCCAAAACGCCAGACATCGCAAGCTCGCCATGTGGCTTAATCAGAGACTTAATAATGCCTGAAAGCTCACGTAATGGACCGGCAAGAATGTTGGCTACGACGACGTCTGCCACCAATCCTTCAGGTTGGTCTTGAGGAAGGTACACTTCAAGTTGATCCGCCACGCCATTGCGCTGTGCGTTGTCTTTTGACGCTAATAGCGCTTGAGGATCGATATCGATCCCGATGACTTTTTCTGCGCCCAACTTGATTGCCGCGATCGCCAAGATGCCAGAGCCACAACCGAAGTCGATAACGGTTTTGCCTGACAGGTCTAGACTCTCTAGCCATTCTAAACACAGTGATGTTGTCGGGTGGGTACCAGTACCAAATGCTAAGCCTGGGTCAAGCATCACGTTGATCGCGTCAGGTTCTGGTACTTCACGCCAGCTTGGGCAAATCCATAAGCGCTCGCCAAACTTCATTGGGTGGAAGTTTTCCATCCATTCGCGTTCCCAGTCTTTGTCTTCAAGTTGTTCGACTTTGTATGCGAAACCTTCCGCCAGCATGTTGCTCGCTTTGATTTGCTCGATAACTAGGTTGCTGTCGGTTTCAGCGTCATACAGTGCCAGAATGTCAGTATCACCCCATAAACGAGTTTCGCCCGGTAGAGGCTCGAATACGGGTGTATCTTGCGCGTCTAGAAAGGTAACAGACAATGCACCAGTCTCTTCCATGAGCATATCGCCGATTGGTTCGGCGTTTTCATTGGTCGCGTTAAGTTTGATTTGAATCCAAGGCATGAGTATGTGCTCTCTTAGATGGTGAAATATTGATTGGCGGTGAGTGTAGCAGAACTCGTCACGTTATTTGAGTGTAGTCTCTGTTCAAAACAAAAAATGCTCACCGAAGTGAGCATTTTGATTCGAACATTGAGTCGATTATTGCAGACCGAGTTTCTTCTCAAGGTAATGAATGTTCGTACCACCGTGCTGGAAGTTCTCGTCATTCATGATAGAAACTTGTAGAGGTACGTTGGTCTTAATACCTTCTACAATCATCTCACCCAGTGCGTTCTTCATACGTGCAATCGCTACGTCACGGTTTTCACCGAAAGTGATCAGTTTACCGATCATTGAATCGTAGTGAGGCGGTACTGTGTAGCCTGAGTAGATGTGCGATTCCCAACGAACGCCCATACCACCAGGAGCGTGGAAACGTTCAATCTTACCTGGTGAAGGTAGGAAACGCTCAGGGTCTTCTGCGTTGATACGACATTCGATTGCATGGCCGCGAATCTTGATATCGTCTTGAGTAAACGATAGAGGCTGGCCTGCTGCTACGCGTAGCTGTTCCTTGATTAGGTCAACACCAGTCACCATTTCTGTTACTGGGTGTTCAACCTGAATACGGGTGTTCATTTCGATGAAGTAGAACTCACCGTTTTCGTACAGGAACTCGAACGTACCTGCGCCGCGGTAACCAATCTCTAGACATGCACGAGTACAGCGTTCACCGATGTACTTACGCATTTCTTCAGTGATGCCCGGAGCTGGAGCTTCTTCCACCACTTTTTGGTGACGACGCTGCATTGAACAGTCACGTTCACCTAGGTGGATGGCGCCGCCTTGGCCATCTGCGATTACTTGTACTTCAACGTGACGTGGGTTCTCAAGGAATTTCTCCATGTATACCATGTCGTTGTTGAACGCAGCTTTCGCTTCCGCGCGAGTCATTGCGATAGCTTGAACCAGTTCAGCTTCGCTACGAACGACGCGCATACCACGACCGCCGCCGCCGCCAGACGCTTTGATGATGACAGGGTAGCCGATGCGTTTAGCATGAGCTCTGTTTTTTACGTCATCATCGTCTAGTGGGCCGTCAGAACCCGGTACACATGGAACGCCCGCTTTTTTCATTGCGGTGATCGCTGACACTTTGTCACCCATCATGCGGATAGTGTCCGCTTTAGGACCCACAAAGATAAAGCCGCTGCGCTCTACCTGTTCTGCGAAGTCTGCGTTCTCAGACAGGAAGCCGTAACCTGGGTGGATAGCCACAGCACCAGTCACTTCTGCTGCAGAAATGATGCGTGGAATGTTTAGGTAGCTGTCGATACCACGAGCAGGACCAATACAAATTGATTCGTCTGCTAGTAGTACGTGCTTAAGATCGCGGTCAGCAGTTGAGTGTACTGCCACGGTCTTAATGCCTAATTCTTTACAAGCGCGAAGGATTCGAAGTGCAATTTCACCTCGGTTCGCGATGACTATTTTATCTAGCATGAGAGAAGGCCTCTATTATTCGATAACAACAAGTGGTTGGTCGAATTCAACTGGTTGACCATCTTCAACTAGGATTGCAGTTACCACACCAGACTTGTCAGCTTCGATTTGGTTCATCATCTTCATTGCTTCAACGATACATAGTGTTTCGCCAGCTTTAACAGATTGACCTACTTCTACGAACGCTTTTGCGTCTGGGCTTGGAGAACGGTAGAAAGTACCTACCATTGGAGAAAGAACTTGGTGACCAGCTGGAACTGCTGGAGCCGCTTCTGCTGCTGGAGCAGGTGCTGCTGCCGGAGCCGCTGGAGCAGCAGCTACAGGTGCTGGCGCCGCTGCGTAATGAACTGGAGCAGGTGCTACTGCAGGGCCGCTACGACTGATGCGTACCGATTCTTCACCTTCAGAGATCTCTAGCTCAGCAATGCCAGACTCTTCAACTAATTCGATAAGCTTCTTGATTTTACGGATATCCATCTTGTCTTTCTCTTTTATCTTGTGAATAAGACAGCCCTCGGGGGCTGCAGAGTGTATGTGTTACTTTGCCTGTAGCTTTTTAATCGCGGCAGACAGAGCGAATTCGTAGCCTTGTGCACCTAAGCCGCAGATCACGCCTTCTGCTTTATCAGAAAGGTAAGAGTGATGACGGAAAGGTTCACGGGCGTGTACATTTGAAAGATGCACTTCGATAAATGGGATCGCAACACCCAAAAGTGCATCGCGCAGAGCGACACTCGTGTGAGTAAACGCTGCTGGATTAATAATGATAAAATCCACGTTGCCATAGGCTGCGTGGATCTTCTCGATCAGTTCGTACTCGCGATTCGATTGTAAATGCTCTAGTTCTACGCCAGCGTGCTGGGCTTGTACCGCGAGTGAATCGATAATCTGTGCCAGAGTCTGAGAACCGTAATGTGCTGGTTCACGGAGACCTAACAGGTTGAGATTAGGACCATTTAAGACAAGAATGCGTAATTTTGTTGTCATTGTGTCGCTATCTTCCTATTTCATGATACGAACTAAAATATTCCCATATTATCGCTGATTCAGCATGGTTTCTTTGTGAAATTTAGACTGAATCTTTGAAATAGACCAAGATTATAGCTAATTCAGCGCATTTAGCAGCAATTTACTGGTCTTATCACTTTTGTTTTATAAAAAAAGCACGCAAGAAATGGGAGCAAGGGCACAGTGTCGATTTTCTCCGTATCATTTTCACCGTTCAAAAACTGCTCAAAGGTCAGAATTTGCTGATAGTGATGAATATTTGCGCTGAGTCGAGTGTGATGGAAGCGGTGCTCCACTATAGTGACGTGCAATATTGCCGCTCACCTTGTCGCCACTTTTCCCCAACGGGCTGAAAGTTGAGTTAGGCACAACTCACGCTCTCTAATTTAGGTGCCTGTATATGAAGATAGCGACCTTTATCACTATCGCTTCTCTCTCTGTGACGTGTTCAGCGATTGCCGCGAAACCTGCTGTGCAAACTAATCATGAAAAACTGGCTGACGACCCGACTAAAGTGATTACCAAAGCAGGGATTTCTTACGCCAATAACTATGACTTTGATGATTCCAGCGTGTCGTTCTCTGGCTCTTTAGCGTTAGACGCGGCGAGAAAAATCAACGTGCGTCTGAATGACGACGCTAGTGAGTGGCGTGTTGGCGGCTCTTGGCTCTTTCCTATCGGGATTCTGAATTTCAACTTTGGAAAAAACGAATACACTAATGGGGCTAACCAGACCAATTACAGTGTTGGGACCTTTATGCCACTCAGCTATTTTGGTATTGAGCCGGCTGGCATCCAGCTTTTTCCTATGGCGGGTTATACCTACAATGATGGTGAATCACCTCGCTGTACTATAGGTTCAAAGTGTGACGATATAGGCTTCCAAGGGATACCTAGTGCAGAAAACGGCTTTTACATGGCGGAATCGGCTGGCAGTAGCGGTTATTTGGGTACGTTTGGCTTAAAGTCGCTGACGCCAGAGTTGAGCATGATGGGCTTTGCCGCGGCCACATATGGTTCAGAAAACGATGAAGGAGAGAATTACAAAGGCTTCTTCGCGGGGCTCGGTGCGGGATACTTGGTGAACAAAAGCCATTCGTTTAACCTGATGACCTTTGTAATGGATAACAACACCTATCTCGATGACCCAGATAAGCGTGTGATTGCTTCGTATACTTATCAATTCCAAGGATAGAAAAACGCCCCTGAAGTCAGGGGCGTTTTGTTCGTTTAAACCAGTTCCGCTTTTTCAGCGATGAGTTTATCAACTACGCTTGGGTCTGCCAGCGTTGATGTATCACCTAGGTTGCTCGTATCACCTGTGGCAATCTTACGTAGGATACGACGCATGATCTTACCTGAACGTGTCTTCGGTAGAGACTCTGTCCAGTGCAGTACGTCTGGCGTTGCGATTGGACCAATCTCTTTACGCACCCAGTCTTTCACTTCTTTGTGAAGCTCAGCGGATGGGAACTCACCATCGTTTAGCGTGATGTAAGCGTAGATAGCTTGGCCTTTAATGTCATGTGGAATACCGACAATCGCTGCTTCGGCAATCTTATGGTGTGCAACCAATGCGGACTCGATTTCTGCGGTACCCATACGGTGACCAGAAACGTTCAGTACGTCATCCACACGCCCAGTGATCCAGTAATAACCGTCTTCATCGCGGCGGGCGCCGTCACCCGTAAAGTACATGCCTTTAAAGGTTGAGAAGTAAGTCTGCTCGAAGCGGTCATGGTCGCCGTAAACAGTACGCATCTGACCTGGCCAAGAATCGAGAATAACTAGGTTACCTTCGGTTGCGCCGTCAACAACGTTACCCATGTTGTCGACTAGAGCCGGTTGTACGCCAAAGAACGGACGAGTCGCTGAGCCTGGTTTTAGGTCCGTCGCGCCCGGCAGTGGCGTGATTAGGATGCCGCCAGTTTCGGTTTGCCACCAAGTATCAACGATAGGTGATTTCTCGTCACCGATGGTTTTGTAGTACCACTCCCAAGCCTCTGGGTTGATTGGTTCACCCACTGAGCCCATGATACGTAGGCTGTCACGAGAAGTTCCTTCAATCGCTTCGTTACCTTTTGCCATCAGCGCACGAATTGCCGTTGGCGCTGTGTAGAGGATGCTGACTTGGTGCTTGTCTACCACTTCGCTCATACGTGCTGTGGTTGGGTAAGTTGGTACACCTTCAAACAGGATCGTTTTCGCACCGTTAGATAGCGGTCCGTATACTAGGTAAGTGTGGCCAGTGATCCAGCCCACGTCTGCGGTACACCAGAAGGTATCGCCTGGTTGGTAGTCGAAAACGTATTTAAACGTCATGGTGGCGTAAACTAGGTAACCACCTGTGGTGTGTAGAACACCTTTAGGTTTGCCTGTTGAGCCAGAAGTGTAAAGAATGAACAGCGGGTCTTCTGCTTTCATCTCTTCTGGTGGGCAAACATCAGAAACTTTTGCCGTAGCTTCGTGCCACCAAACATCACGGTGTTCGTGCCATTCGATTTCGCCGCCAGTACGTTTTAGTACCACCACTTTCTCAATGGTTTTCACTTCTGGATTCGTCAATGCTTCATCGACGTTCTTCTTCAGTGGTACCGCACGTCCGCCACGAACCCCTTCGTCTGCAGTGATAACCACTTTTGCGTCTGAGTCGATAATACGACCCGATAGTGCTTCAGGTGAGAAACCACCAAATACCACTGTGTGAACCGCACCGATACGGGTACACGCCAGCATAGCCACTGCCGCTTCCGGTACCATTGGCATGTAAAGACACACCACGTCGCCTTTACGCACGCCTTGCTCTTTCAGTGCGTTTGAGAAACGACAGACTTCTTTGTGCAGTTCGTTAAACGTCAGTGTTTTATCGTCTGCTGGGTCATCACCTTCCCAGATGATCGCAACTTCGTCACCGCGCTCTGCTAGGTGACGGTCGATACAGTTTTCAGAAACGTTGAGTGTGCCGTCTTCGAACCAGCGAATATCTACGTGGCCAGTATCAAAAGAGGTGCTTTTCACCTTAGTAAAAGGCTTAATCCAATCGACAATCTTTCCGTGCTCGCCCCAAAATGCTTCTGGGTCTTTCACCGATTGCTCGTACATCGCTAGGTAGGTGTCATTATCCGCATGCGTATTCGTTTTGATGTTTTCTTTTACCGGATAAATATGGGCTTCACTCATTGCTTTTCTCCTTGTGCCTAATTCCGTTGTTGTGGGGTCGGAATTAGCAGTGTCCGTTTAAAACAACCGACGTTGTACAAAATCCCTATGCCTATAACTTTCAAGCACAGGGCTGGATTCGACAATTAGACTTTAGGATGAGAGGGAAGCTTCTGCTTAAAAATTAGATTGTTATGTTTGAAATTGAGAGTTGGATCGACACTTATGCTAGCGGGTATAAGGCAGATTTAGACTAGGTAGATCACCTTTTGTCAGTCTGACGAACACCAAAGCGGCGGCGATCGCATCTTGCAGAGCGTCGTGTTTGTTGCGGATAGGGATGTCGAGATGCTTACAGATCGCGTCTAAGCTCAGGTCAAAATAGGCATTGGGCAGGTGCTGTTCGAGTTTGTCATGGTAGATCTGGCTGACTTCAACCAGTGGGTTGGGCAGCGGAAAGCCTAAGTGGCGACGACACGCTAAGTCGAGAATCTTCTTATCATACCGAATATGGTAGCCAACTAGAGGTCGATTACCGGCAAACTCCAGCAACTGGATCAGTGCCTGCTTTTCATCGATGCCATCGATCAAATCCTGATGACGAATCTGGTGGATTTTGACCGAATTTGAGTCGAGTGACTGTGGCGCTCTCAATCTGACTTCAAACGGTTTACTGGTAATGATGCGGTTGTCGATGATTTTGGTCGCTGCGATAGTCACCAGCTCGGCGCGATTCGGGTCAAGGCTGGTGGTCTCGCAGTCGAGAGAGACGTACTCATCCTTTTTCACCCCAGCAAACAACGCTTGGTAAGATGAACCTTTGAGTTTATGGAACCAGTAAAGCCTTTGAATCCAGTTCATACTTGTGGCCTTAATCGCGGATCTGGTAGTGGTAGCCAAGGAACTGCTTAAACTTCTTCACCACATGTAAACTGTGACGAAGTAAGTCGCGTTCGGTGCGCTCCAATAGTTTCAGGTCGATTCGGTTGTGACTGTGCTGGTTGGCCAATTGCTGGGCGAGTCGCAGCTTAAAGAATAGCTTGAGTGCCTCACTCAAGTTGTCCGCGGTATCGGGTTCTAAAATACGCTTTTTACGTAGTAGCTCAATGCGATCAAACGTGTTGTTTTCATCGACGCCGTACTCTAGTGCGAGGGTGCGGATACCGTGCACGATTGGGAAAATGCCGCCACTTTTCAAATCCACGCCTTGCTTATCTTGTTTGACGTTACCAAACAGCGTCAGTGGCAGGCTAAATTGCAGTGCTGGACGACAAAAATCTTGCAGCGCCAGCATGTTGTTTAGCATATGGCTGTAGAGATGTTGTCTGACTGGCTCGAGCAACTCTTTGTTGCCAGCCACAGCATGGGCATCGGTGAAGATGGCTAAATCCATTACCTGTTCAGACGAGGTCGCTTTCGCCCACTGGGTGATGGTCTTCTTCCAATCGGTTTGTGACTTGACCCATTTCGGGTTGTTGACCATTACGTTGCCCGGGCATAGTGGGTAACCCAATTGCTGCAACGTATGAGTGAGCTGGTTCATCACTTGTTCGCATTGATGCCAGTGCAAACCGTCTTTGATGATCAGTGCGTTGTCTTGGTCGGTTTTAAGAATTTGTTCGCCGCGCCCTTCTGAGCCGAGCACGACTAAACAGCAGTGGTCGTGTAGTGCGGGAGGCACGACTAATTCAAATGCTTTCTCGATGATCTGTTCGTTGACCGCAGAAATTAGCTCCATGATAAAGCGCGTGCGAATGCCGTTACTCAACAGGCTATCGACCAACTGACGCTGACGGTTAGAGGCCAGTGCCAGCTCTTCAATGCTTGAGGCGCGCGCAATACTCAAAGTGAGTACATGGGAGTGTGTTGAGAAGGCGCTGAGTATTTGTGTCATGTCGAGCATGCCGACCGCCTGCTTGCCGTCAGCGACCATGACGCGTTTCATGCGATTTCGCGTCATCTTAATCATCGCATTGAATAAGAAGTCGCCGTCTTCCACATGAATGACCGGGAAGGTTGCGATCTGGCCGACAGGCGTATCGAGTGGGTGGTCATCCAGCATCACCGCGTGAAGCATGTTGGTTCGAGTGATAATGCCGTAGGGAAGCTCGTGGTGTTGGTTGAGCAGTCGCGGGTCATCGTCGTTTAACTTGACCAGCGCCGAGTCAATTCCGTTTTCTTTTAGTGTTCGCGTTACTTCATTCAGGGGTTGGTCAGGCTGAAGGATCATCGGCGGGTGGTAAATATCGCTGTCCACCTTGGTCAGGATAAATTCGGCGAGGTTTTGCTGTTGCTGCGCCGCTTCGATTAACTCTTGTCTTTTGGCTAGGTTGTTATCGAAGTAAGCGGCGAACTGACCGTTCTCGTTATAGAGTTCGAGGAAAACGTCTTTTGGCAGCAAGTAGGCGAGGGTATCTTCTAGCGCGACATAGTGGTGGCGGAGTTTGTCTTCAAACAAGGCGCGTACATCAAATAGGTCGTCGTTAGCGTAATGAGCAAAAATCTCACTGCCGTTTTCCGAGCGCTCTTCTACCGCCCCTTTGATCAGAATATGCAGGTACTTGGCTTCAGATCCAGTCGACAAAATGGTTTCTTTGCCTCTGAAGTAGGCGACGTCGAGTGAAGAGCGCAGCTTTTTCTGCTCGCTTTCATCTAGGCGATCGAAAGGGGGAGAGTGCATGTTAAATTTATCAGGCATGAATCACCTACACGTACAAAGAGACCATAGTGCTAGTGTGACAAATTCTTTGGGAAGTGCTAGACGACTTTGGTCGAACGGTTGCTGAACACTGGATGCGTATCAATAGGGAAACATTGCGGTGACGAATATTCCCTTTTTATGCAGCGTAAAAAAGTAGATACTAGGCGCGCTTTTTCATATGCATTTGAGGTTTTTATGCTTACCCCATCTCCTTATGGGTGGATTTCCCAATATTTTGGCGGTTTTTTCTTCGCATACGGTGTTTATCTTCCGTTTTGGGCGTTGTGGTTCGAAGAACAAGGCGTTTCGCCAACCGATATCGGTTTATTGGTGGGAATTGGTTTTGCGACACGCTGCGTCGCGAACATGACGTTAACGCCTCGAATTCATAAAGTGGAACACCTGATGCCGGCACTGCGTTGGCTGAGTTTCGCTGCTCTGGTGTTTGTGGCTTTCCACTTCTTTACCGGTGGCAGTTTCTGGTTAATGGCGGTCGCGACCATTCTATTTAACTTGTGTTGTGGTCCGATTGTGCCGCTTTCCGATGCGATGGCGAACTACTACGCGCGTTTAAAAATGTTGGATTATGGCCGCACACGACTGTGGGGTTCGATTGCGTTTATCGCCGGTTCTACCGTGGTGGGCTTTTTGGTCGCGAAATTCGGCTCTGACATGATCATCTATACCGCGCTTGCGGGTGTGTTTGTCTCGTTACTATTCAGTCTTCGCCGCACGACGCCGATGCCAGTGACCACTGAAGAGGAACACGCAGAGCGTCCTAAACTCTCAGAGCTATTGCGTGAACTGCCTGTCGTTAAGTTCTTAGTGCTGGTCGCCTTGATTCAAGGTAGCCACGCGGCGTACTACAGCTTCAGCTCGATTTACTGGAAAGAAGCGGGCTACTCAGAAGACATCATTGGCTACCTGTGGAGCTTAGGTGTGGTTGCTGAAGTCGCGGTATTTGCGTTCAGTAAGCGTATGTTTTCTGGCTGGACGCTACGCACTCTGTTTGTCGTTGCGTCTTTAGGTGTAGTGGCGCGTTGGGGTTTGACTGCTTCAACGACAGCACTCGTCGCATTGGTGATGATCCAGCTGCTGCACGGCGTGACATTTGCGATGGCGCATATCGCCGCAATTCAATACATCCAAAACTCAGAGCAGCGTAAGATGGTGGCGTTACAAGCGCTATATAACGCGATACCGCTAGGCGCGTTTATTGCCTTAATGACGGCATTAAGTGGTTGGGGTTACGAGAACTGGGGCGCGAACGTGTTCTGGGCGATGGCCGCGATGGGCGTATTGGCGCTGTTTATTCGTGTTGAGCCTAAACGCCAGTCGAAAGAAAAGGTTATGAAAGCTGAACCACAGAATTAAACCGAACGCATTGAGATAAGTGATTATCCTTAGTTAAATGAAGCCTCTCCAAATGGAGAGGCTTTTTTTATGGACGTGACTCAAGATAAGGATATCTGATGCAAGGTTGGCTGGTAATCGTGGTGCTGCTGATGTACCTCGGGCTGCTGTTTCTCATCGCATGGCATGGCGACAAACACCCAAAATGGTTGGCGAAATGGCGTTCGTGGATTTATAGCCTGTCGATTGCGGTTTACTGTACCTCATGGACGTTTTACGGCACGGTCGGACAAGCGAGTGATAATCCCTGGTCCTTCTTGCCGATCTATCTTGCACCGATTTTGGTGTTTACGTTTGGCTGGCGTATTCTCGCGCGTTTAATCATTACCGCTAAACGGGAACACATCACCTCGATCGCCGATTTTATTGCCGCGCGTTATGGTAAATCACAGGGGTTGGCGGTAGTTGTAACGCTGATCGCGGTGGCGGGTATTCTGCCTTACATCGCTCTGCAACTGCGCGGGATTACCATGGGTTTAGAAATCATCGCCCCAGACCTGTCGCAGAGTTTTGCCAATAACGGTTCAGACGTATCCTGGTTTGTCGTTGGTGCATTGGCGGTGTTTACCATGCTGTTTGGTACGCGTCATATCGACAATACCGAACACCACCGTGGCATGATGATGGCGATTGCGTTTGAATCCTTGGTCAAGTTGGTCGCTTTTTTGGTCGTCGGCTGTTTTATCCTTTATCTTGCTCTGGGTAGCCGCGATATCGAGTTAGTCGAGATCGCCGCACAAACCTATGAGCCTCCCAATTTCCCCACGCTCGCGATTCATACCTTGCTGACCATGATGGCGATTGTCTGTCTGCCGCGTCAGTTCCATACCATGGTGGTCGAGAACGAACGCGCGCAAGACTTGCACACTGCACGTTGGCTATTTCCGATTTATCTGGTGTTGATGGGGATCTTTGTCCTACCGATCGCGTGGGTGGGGCAAAGCCTACTTACTGACGTGAGCCCAGATACCTTTGTGATCAGCTTGCCGATGGCGGTTGGTGCGAGCGATATTGCCCTGCTGGCGTTTTTAGGCGGCACATCAGCGGCGAGTGGCATGGTTATCGTTTCGACTATTGCGTTGGCGATCATGGTCTCGAACGACTTGGTGATGCCGCTCATTCTGCGTCGGATGCGTTTATCTCATCGCAACCATCGCCACTTTTCCGGCTTATTGCTGATCATCCGCCGCGCGCTGATTCTGTTGCTGCTGTTTGGCGCGTGGGGCTTTTACCAGGCATTGGGCTCGATTCATTCTCTCTCGGCGATTGGCTTTTTGTCTTTTGCCGCGATCACCCAGTTCGCGCCGGCGATTCTTGGCGGGATGTATTGGCGTCAAGGTAACCGCAAAGGCGCGTATGTCGGCTTGGCGTTCGGTTTTACCATCTGGTTGATTACCTTAATGAGCCAGACCGATATGCTGGCGGGCGATGCGAGCAACAACTTCCTGTTGTGGATTGTAACCCCGCCAGACTACTTAGAAGCGGCGGGTATCTCAGGTTCAGACTGGGGCATCGTGCTGAGTATTGTTGGTAACGCGATTTGTTATGTGCTGGTCTCGATGTTGACCCGAGCTAGCCTAAGTGAGCGTTTACAGTCGGCGTCGTTTATTGGTACGCCGCTGCCAGAAAACGAAAACATGAGCTTGTACCAAAGCCGCGTGACCGTGGGTGAGTTGGAAATGCTGGCGTCTCGTTTTGTCGGCAGGCCACGAGTTCGCACCGCATTTAAGCAGTATTGGGCACAGCAACACGAAACCATGATGCCAAACCAGCAGGCGCCGTCGACGTTAATTCGACACACCGAACGCGTGTTGGCTGGTGTGTTTGGTGCCTCTTCAGCGAAGTTGGTTCTGACGTCGGCGCTGCAAGGTCGCAATATGCAGCTCGAAGAAGTGGCAACCATTGTCGACGAAGCATCGGAGCTGTACGACTTTAGCCGCGGCTTATTGCAAGGGGCGATTGAGCACATTGGTCAAGGTATCGCGGTGGTGGACAAGCAGCTTAGGCTAGTGGCATGGAACCAACGTTACTTAGAGCTGTTTACTTTCCCGACCGGGTTGATTCAGGTCGGCCGTCCCATCGCCGATGTGATTCGCCACAATGCCCAGCAAGGCTTATGTGGACTCGGTGACCCGGAAGATCACGTACGCCGTCGTATTTACCACTTAGAGCAAGGGACACGCCATACCTCTTCTCGTGTTCGGCCAGACGGACGAGTGATCGAAGTGCAGGGGAACCCGATGCCAGGTGGTGGTTTCGTGATGAGTTTTACCGATATCACCGTGTTCCGTGAGGCGGAACAGGCGTTGAAAGAGGCCAATGAAACGTTGGAAGAACGTGTGCATGCGCGAACCGAAGAGCTGGAAAAACTCAACAAGAAACTGGTGTCGGCGACCCAACGTTCAGAGCGCGAATCTCAGTCTAAATCTCGCTTCTTGGCTGC
Organism: Vibrio hepatarius; assembly: GCF_011806575.1. GTDB lineage: Bacteria > Pseudomonadota > Gammaproteobacteria > Enterobacterales > Vibrionaceae > Vibrio > Vibrio hepatarius_A. Next base: position 12,689 of record NZ_JAATOO010000010.1, on the reverse strand, counting down.
CGTTAGCCACGATTTAATGCAGCCACTCAATGCGGCACGTTTGTTTGCTTCGTCATTATCGGAAGTGGCAAAAGACGATGAAACCAAAAAGCTCTCGCATCATATCGAAAGTGCGCTTGGTGCCGCAGAAGACCTGATCGGTGATTTGCTGGATATCTCCCGCCTCGAATCAGGCAAGTTGGACGTCAACATTCATAGCTTTGAAGTCAATGATGTTTTGTCGAATCTTAACGCCGAGTTTAGTGCGTTAGCCAAGCAACAAGGTGTGCAGTTTGAAATGGTGCCGAGCAGCTTGATCGTCCAGTCTGACCCGAAACTGCTGCGTCGCGTGGTGCAAAACTTCCTCACCAATGCGTTTCGTTATAACCCGAATGGGAAAGTGGTGTTGGGTGTTCGCCGGGTGAAAGGACAAGTACGCATCGAAGTGTGGGATAACGGTACTGGCATTGATGAAGACAAGCAGCAAGAGATTTTTGAAGAGTTCACCCGAGGTAGCCAAGTGCGCTCCGATCAGGGGCTTGGGCTTGGTCTGGCGATCTCGAAAGGGATTGCGCATGTCTTAGGCCATCAAATCTCGATGCGCTCTTGGCCGGGAGATGGCAGTGTATTTTCCATTACACTCGAGCGTAGCTCAGAGGCGCAGGCCAAACCGCAAGTTGAATCTGCGGGTGCGGCGTCTGACTTAAGCCATTTGCGTGTGCTGTGCGTTGATAACGAACCGGATATTTTGGTCGGGATGGAAAACCTACTCGCGCGCTGGGGCTGCGATGTGCGCACCGCGACTGATATTATCGGCAGTTTGAAATCCATTGATGAAGAGTGGTTGCCGGATGTGATTTTATCTGACTATCGTTTGGATAATGGACGTACGGGATTGGAAGTGTTGCAACAATGTCGTTTAAGGCTCGGTGATAGCTTTAAAGGCGTCATTATCAGTGCCGACCGTACTAACGATATGATGGCCGGGATCACTTCAAATGGCTTCAGCTTTATTCCTAAACCCGTTAAACCGCTTAAGCTTAGGGCAATTCTCAACGGGTTATAGATATGCTTTGAGAAATAAAAAAGCCTGCATTGTGCAGGCTTTTTCATTTGACTGTCCCGTCTTAAATAAGGTTGTATCACTGCTCCGTGAACAGCGTTTCGTACTTCACAAATGCGGTTTGTGTTTCACCGTAGTAAAGCGTGCCATTGGATTGAATCGCAACACGCAACCAGCTTTCAGGTGAGCTTGGTTTTGGTAGGCTGATGTACCAGTTTTTACCTTCACTCCCTGCGGCCTTCATATCGATCGGTTTGCCCGTTTTGTCTTGGTCGTCGACCAAAGACAGCTTTACTCCCTCAAGCGTAAAGTCGGATTCTAGAGATAATTCTAGTGCCGATTGAGTGAGGTTTTCAGAGCGAAACAGCACTTTAAACTCACCATTCTCCATACCACACAAACCGCTGGTGTAGCGACAGTTGGACTTGGACACGAGCTTGTAGGTTTCACCTTCTTGTGCAGCATGTGGCTTCTCACTTATCGCCATATCCGTACCGAAGTAAGCGATGATAGATAAGATGGGTGCTATGAGTAGGGCGATGATTAAGTGCTTGTTTTTAAACATTTGGGCTTCCTTGCTACAACGTTATTTGGCCTAAACTACCTTAACTGAGGATAATAAAAAAGCCCCCCGACGGGTAGTCTAAAAGGGGGCTTAGATAGTGTTACTTAACGATTAGTGATCTACGGCGTCACTTGCACCTGCTGGTACACGTACGTGTTCAACCAGATCTTTAACTTCTTGTGGTGTTTCTGCTGTTACTTTAGATACACCGTACGCGACTGCGAAGTTAAATACTGCACCTACCGCACCAAATGCATTTGGCTCGATACCTAGGAACCAGTTGCTGCCCCAGCTTTCTAGGTAAGTCCAATCTGCGACAAACAGGATACCTTTGTGCTGGAATACGTAGAACAGAGTGATCGTAATACCAGTGATCATACCTGCGATAGCGCCTTCTTTGTTGATGCTCTTACTGAAGATACCCATCATCAGTGCAGGGAAGATGGAGGACGCCGCCAGACCGAAGGCCAGTGCAACCGTACCTGCCGCGAAGCCTGGTGGATGGAGACCTAAGTAACCCGCCACCGCAATCGCCACCGCCATCGAGATTCGACTCGCCAATAGTTCTTTCTTCTCGGATATATTCGGATTTATCACGCCTTTGATTAAGTCATGCGATATTGCCGAAGATATTGCCAATAGGAGACCTGCTGCGGTCGATAGTGCTGCTGCCAGACCACCTGCCGCGACGAGTGCGATTACCCAGTTAGGGAGTTTCGCGATCTCTGGGTTCGCCAGTACCATGATGTCACGGTCAACTTTTAGCTCGTTGGTTGCAGCATTCGAAGTGTACTGAATGTTGCCGTCACCGTTCTTATCTTCAAAACCTAGTAGGCCTGTTTTCTCCCAGTTTTTGAACCAGTCAGGACGTTCGTCATACGCTAAGTGCTGACCTGGAGCAGGGTTTACAGTATCCATTAGGTTTAGACGAGCCATCGCAGATACTGCTGGTGCAGTTGTGTATAGAATCGCGATGAACACGAGTGCCCAACCTGCTGACGTACGTGCGTCACGTACTTTCGGTACCGTGAAGAAACGGATGATTACGTGTGGTAGACCTGCTGTACCGATCATTAGCGACATAGTGTAGGCGAACATGTTTAACGTATCGCCACGCACCTGAGTGGTGTATTCACTAAAGCCGAGTTCGGTCACCACTTGGTCGAGCCTATCGAGTAGATAGACGTCGGTGCCGGTAATGGTGCTACCTAAGCCAATCTGCGGGAATGGGTTACCAGTAAGCTGCAGAGAGATAAAGATTGCTGGGATAGTGTAAGCAAGAATGAGTACGCAATATTGAGCAATCTGCGTGTATGTGATGCCTTTCATGCCGCCAAGAACCGCGTACATAAATACGATACACATACCGATTAGTAGACCTGTAGAGTAGTCAACCTCTAGGAAGCGACCAAACGCAACACCCACACCTTTCATCTGTCCGATAACGTAAGTTACCGACGCGATGATAAGACAAGCAACCGCTACAACACGTGCTGCGTTTGAGTAGAAACGTTCACCTACAAACTCTGGTACTGTGAATTTGCCGAACTTACGTAGGTAAGGTGCAAGAAGTAGCGCGAGAAGTACGTAACCACCCGTCCAACCCATTAGGAATACAGAGCCGCCGTAACCCATGAAGGCGATAAGACCTGCCATAGAGATAAATGACGCCGCTGACATCCAGTCTGCTGCTGTTGCCATACCATTAGCGATAGGGTTTACACCACCGCCTGCAACGTAGAATTCTTTAGTTGATCCAGCACGTGCCCAAATCGCGATACCGATGTAAAGGATAAAGGTCGCACCAACAACGAGGTAAGTGATTGTTTTCAAATCCATCTGAGTGACTCCTTACTCGTCCACGTTAAATTCGCGGTCAATTTTGCGCATTTTCCACGCGTAGTAGAAAATAATGCCGAGGAACGCATAGATGGAACCTTGTTGAGCAAACCAGAAACCTAGCTTGTATCCACCTAATTGAAATTGATTCAGTACGTCGACAAACAAAATGCCACAGCCAAATGAAACGACAAACCAAATGATCATCAAGTTGATCATCAGTTTTACGTTTTTGTCCCAGTAGGCTTTGGCTTTATCCTGACTTTCAAACGCCATTGCCGCCTCCTTACGATTGTTTATGTTGTTAAGAAAATGTTTCACCATCTACATTAGCAAGGTGTTGGCAAGAACTCTTTTCAACTTTAGTCGTGGGGGTATATAAAAAAAGCGCCATTAAAATAGGCGCTTACAGGTGGGTGGGGTTGTTTTTGTGATGTTAACGATGTGTTAATTTAGCCAAAGGTCTAATAATTATTCGCTTTGAGTCGTATTTATTTTCAAACATAGAAGTCTTTTATACCCATTAAAAGGTTGTTTAATGCGACGGCGGCCAAAATTAACCCCATAACACGACTGATGATCGCGGCGCCGACGTTACCAATCCATTTTTGGATATGCGTCGCACCAAGCAGTAACAGCAAGGTAATCAGCAGCACTAGAATCATCACACCCGCTGTCATACCTTGGTCGAGAAAAGAGTTACGGTGATTGTCGGTTAACATCACAATCGCCATCATCGCACCCGGTGAAGCAATCGACGGGATCGCCAACGGATACACAGCTAAGTCGGCCAAGTCCGATTTACTGAGATCTTGAGACAGTTTAGTTTCTTGGTCGGGTTTGGATTCACCAAAGATCATGCTGAGTGCAAATAACAGAAGAACTAAGCCACCTGCGGCTTGAAACGCAGGCAATGGAATTTGCATCGCTTCTAATAGTAACTGGCCTGCGATGAGGAAAAATAGTAGTACGCCCGTGGCGATACCGACCGCTTTCAGAGCCACTAATCGACGCTGTTTAGCCGTCAGGTGATGAGTTTGTGAAAGGTAGACAGGTATGGTCCCTACAGGGTCGATAACCGCCCACAGAACAACGAATTGAGTAATTAAGATACTAAGCAAGCTTTTGGCTCCCAGAGTTAGTAAAACAGAGGGATAACATACTTGGCGACGGGATGAGGGAGTGCTCAGGAGCCCCGTTAGCCGGACTTAGTCACAATAGCTTAAATTGGGCTCAATTGCGTTAAATTACAGTGAATTAAGACTCTGATTCGAGTTGTTGCAGCAAGATAACCGCTTGAGTGCGGTTTTTCACCCCAAGTTTGCGGAAGATTGCCGTCATGTGCGCTTTGATGGTTGCTTCAGACACATTGAGCTCGTAAGCGATTTGCTTGTTAAGTAAGCCGTCTGAAAGCATGCCTAGTACTTTGTATTGCTGCGGTGTTAGGGTCGAGATTTTTTCGGCAAGGTCACTACACGCAGCGTTGTTGGTAATCGAACCTTCTGGGAAGAAGGGTTCGCCATTTAACACCTGGTTTAACGCACTCACCAACTCACGCATATCGCTCGATTTAGGAATGAAACCAAACGCACCGTGGCTTTTCACTTGAGTGACAACCGACGACTCTTCGCTGGCAGAGACAACCACGATCGGCAGATCAGGGTATTCTGCGCGTAGGTGTATCAAACCAGACATCCCATTCGCGCCCGGCATTTTCAAATCAAGCAGCAGTAAATCCGGCTCTTCTTCTTTGGCCAAAACCGCGAGTAGCGCTTCAAGCGAGTCGGCTTCCAGCAAGTTGGCACCACTGACCGCCATATGGACGGATTGGAAAAGCGCGTTGCGGAAAAGGGGGTGATCGTCGGCGATGATTATGTTGTATGTCGAATCCATGACGTTAAACACTTATAACAAACTAGTTAAATGATTATTGTCACCTTTGCGTTACGGGACAATGTTTATTCACTAAAAGTCTGAACTAAATCGGGTTTTATTAGAAAAATTGCATATAAATGTTTATTCCCTTGTCACCAATAGAACCGGTGTCATCCCAAACGCCAATCTCGATTTAAACCAGAGCGGGTTTGAATTGGCAAGGTTATTGATTTTTCAGATAAAACAACGCCGCCTCAAACAGTGATGGCGGCGCTGGTTAGCATGGTTTCTTGCGGCGTTTAAAACACCGATGAGCTTAAAGGCTATGGGTGGTCAAATGCTCTAAGAACCGCTCGGCTGGCATAAATCCGGTAATACGGGCGTTAGGGATATGTTCGCCTTTCGCGTTCCAGAATTCGATGGTTGGCAAACCGAGAACGTTCATTTGTTTTAACAATTCAATGTCTTGTGGGGTGTTTTTCGTCACATCCGCTTGCAGTAAGACAAAGTTCTTCAACTTACCTTCGACATTGGTTTCGTGGAACGTGTACTTTTCAAACTCTTTACACGCGACACACCAGTCGGCGTAGAAATCGAGCATGACTGGTTTACCGGCAAGCTTGGCTTGCTCAAGCTGACTTTCTAGCTCCGTCGCGGTAGAGACGCGGATGAACTCAATGCTTGCCTGCTGTTTCGCCGCTGGTGGATTGAACCAATAGTTCAGTGCTGGCTGTGCTGAGACGAACAACCCGAGTACTGCAATAATACCGACGGTACTTTGCTTCCAGCCGCCAAAGGTGAGTGAATTCTTGACGTGGTAAAGCCAGCCAAACGCCGCGATACCCAGTGCTGACCACAGCCCGGTTGACCATGCTTCTGGCAAGATACGTTCGAGTAAAAAGATTGGCGCAGCCAGTAAGATGAAGCCAAACAGCGTTTTGACTCTGTCCATCCAGTTGCCCGCTTTGGGTAGTAGCTTATTGCCGAATACCGCAACCAGTATCAGCGGAATCCCCATACCGATTGCCAAGGCGTAGAGTGCAACACCGCCGGTCAACAGATCGCCACTTTGCGCGACATACAGCAGCGCACCAGACAGTGGCGCGGTTGTACACGGAGAGCAGACCAACCCTGAGATGGCGCCCATGGCAAATACGCCCAGAGAGCTGCCACCTTGTTGTTTGTTGCTAAGGTTATTTAGCCAGGTTTGTACGCCACTTGGCAGCTGCAGGTTATAAACGCCAAACATTGATAATGCTAAGGTAACGAACAACACACTTAGACCAATCAATACATACGGGTGCTGCATCGCCGCTTGGAATTGCATGCCCGCAGACGCAACCACCAAACCGAGTAGGGTATAGGTCAGTGCCATCCCTTGAACGTAAACAAAGGAAAGGCCTAGTGCGCGGCGGTGGCTTAACTTACCGCTGCCAAGCACGATACTGGTCAAAATCGGGTACATCGGTAGCACGCAAGGCGTAAAAGCTAAGCCCACGCCCAGCGCTAAAAACAGTAGCGGTGTCCACCAGTTATCGCTGAGCTTCGACGCTAGGTTGGAATCTTTTGACGCTGGTGTTGATGGTGTTTGTGTCGAGGTACTTGGCGCGGAGTCTGCTTGCGCCTGTGTTGGTGTCACACTGTTGCTGTCTGAAAACTTAAAGCTGGTGACATCGATAACGCGCGTTTCTGGTGGGTAGCAAAAACCAGCTTTCGCACAGCCTTGGTATTGAACGATTAAGCGAGCGCCTTCTTGATAGTCTGACAAAGAGACTTCAACAAACAGCGGCGTGGTATAGATGTTTACCTCACCAAAAAACTCGTCTTTGTACGGTTCGCCGTCGCGCATGCTGACTTCGTTGACGGTAACATTTTCGCCGCTGACCGAAATACGGTGTTGATAAAGGTAGTACTCAGGTTTGACCTGCCAGTCGATCAGTATGCGGTTGCCCTGTTGGAAATAATTCAACGGAAAAGCTTCGTCAACGGGAACAAATCGGTCCTTGTTGTCAAAACTGAGCGTTGAGTTGTTGTTGCCAAAAATCGCCAGTGCTGGCGTAGAAAGCATAGAAAAACAGAGGATTATCAGCGTAAAGGCAAAGCGCATAAAGTCAGTCACTTGAGTTAATTTTGTTCATTTTAACTCATTAGGACAGAAGAAAGGACGAAGAAGTTTCAAGCCAAAGAAAATAATCTTATTGCGTGGGTTAATAAAAAAGCATGAGAAGGGAAAGTCGCTGAGAAACCCTGATAATTCAGGCTACAGAGTTTCTCAGCTTTGACTGTTTTGCGCTTGCTTTACGCGACGCCTAAACGTGCTCGAACAACACGTTCACAAGCGTCAATGTTGTCGGTGTCTTTTGGGATCACCAACACAGTGTCGTTACCACCGACCGTACCCAAGATCTCGGTGTGCGGGTCGATGTCGACTAGGCGAGCAACAAGCTGCGCACTGCCAGGGTGCGTTTTTACCACCACCATCGATTGGTTGTGGGTAATAAACTCAATCTGCGATGAAATCGAAGACTCGACACGTACTGGTGCGGTTTCTACGGTAATGCAATACACCTTTTTACCACACGCATTTTGCACTTTGACGACACCGAGTTGAGAAAGCAGACGGGAAACCGTGGATTGGCTAATGCCTTCAAAGCCGATATTAACCAGCGCTTCGCGAAGGTCATTTTGCGTTGCAAAACTTTGCTGTTGAAGCAGGCGTTTGCAGGCAGCGGTAAGCGTTTTATCTTCTGAGTAATCTACTGTAATAGGGTTTAGAGTTTCACTCATGGGAACTCCTTAACGTGACGTACGAATAAACCGTCCATGTAAACTAAGGCACTCTTTTCTCCTTGCTGTGCCCCTCGGCCAATCTCTAAGAAAATTGGTTTTTTGCTTGAGCAATCACTTCTTTGGCGATCTTATATTTATTGTGAGAAATGAGTTTACCACCAAACAAAATGTGGCTTTGTGAAAAGGATCGCCAAACAAAAATAATGCATAAAGCGGAGATTTGAAGGAATATTCTGATGGAAAGTGGATATTTATTCCGTGTAAGGAATAAATATCCAGTACGATTTACGCTATAGACGCTAAGGGATTGAAGCGATTGGTTAGCGAGCTTCGGTCATGATTTCGCGTGAGAATACTTTTTCACAGTAGTGACACTTCAGATGCACATTGTCCTGTTTTTGTTGAACTTTAAATTTACTTTCAACTGGCTCACCGTGCGAAATACAGTTGCTGTTTGGGCACTCAAACACGCTTTCAATGTGCTCTGGAAGAGCCAGGTTTAGCTTGTTGACGACCTTGTATTCTTCGATCTGGTTTACAGTCGCTTTTGGTGCATAAAGTGCCAGTTGGTTCGCTTGCTCTTTAGTAAGATAAACGTTCTCAATTTTGATCAGATCTTTTGCACCGAGCGCTGAAGAAGGCAGGTTTAGACCGATTGTGATGCGCTGGTTAGTTTTGTGCATCTTGAACAGTTTTAGAATTTTGATCCCGATGTGAGCAGGGATGTGGTCAATCACTGAACCGTTGCGAATCGCTTCTACTTGTAGTTGAGTTTCTTTCACCATGATATCTCTCCTGCTAATTAAATGGTTTCGTTAAGAACTAGAGCCAGTAGCGCTTCGCGAGCGTAAACGCCGTTTTCTGCCTGCTCAAAGTAGTAAGCGTGTTTGGTCTTATCTACGTCCGTGGTGATTTCATCCACACGTGGTAGTGGGTGCAGCACTTTCATGTTGTCGCGTGCTTCTTTTAGGGTTTCAGCGGTGAGGATAAAGGCTGATTTGAAGTGTGCGTATTCAGACTCGTCAAAGCGCTCTTTCTGTACACGTGTCATGTAAAGTACGTCTAGCTCTGGCACCACTTCTTCAATGTTGCTGTGCATGCTGAACTGGATGCCCGCTTCTTCAAGCTCTTCACAAATGTAGTCTGGCATCGCCAACGCTTCTGGTGCGATAAAGAAGAAGCGCACGTTGTTGAACTTCGCCAGTGCTTGAGTCAAAGAGTGAACCGTACGGCCGTATTTTAGGTCACCAACAAACGCAACGTTGAGGTTGTCTAAAGTACCTTGCGTCTCGTAGATAGAGAACAGGTCAAGCAGAGTTTGCGTTGGGTGTTGGTTTGCACCGTCACCACCGTTAACGATTGGAACGCCGTTTGAGAACTCAGATGCTAAACGTGCTGCACCTTCTTGCGGGTGGCGCATCACAAATGCGTCAACGTAAGATGAAATCACTTGTACTGAGTCTGCCAATGTTTCACCTTTTTTCGCCAGTGACGTATTACCGCCGTTATCAAAGCCAATCACGGTGCCGCCCAAGCGCTGCACTGCGGTTTCGAAAGACAAGCGAGTACGAGTTGACGGCTCAAAGAAGCAGCTCGCTACCACCTTGTTTTTTAGCAGTTCAGGATTTGGCTCGGCTTTGAGTCTTGCCGCGGTATCAACGATAAGCTCTAGCTCTTCACGGCTAAGCTCTGGGATAGAGATAATGTGCTTTTTAAATAACGAATGCGCCATTGCTGATTTTCCTCGTCTCGTAAATGACAGACAAAAAAAAGCCCCCTAAAAATAGGAGGCTTCAAATAGGATCGATGGAGAAAAAGAAACAGCGAACGTCCCTGAACCAGGGTGCGAAAAATCGTCGCGATACGTTGTAAGTGGCTGTTTCATTTTGTGCTCCGTAGACAAATTGCGGAGGATTATACGGACAAAAAAACGCCTTGCAAGCGTTTGTGAAAAGTATCCAGAAATTGGATTTTTATGCGAAAATGGCATCTTTTCGACTCTTGTTCTCAGGTGTTGTGAGAACTTGCTTGGTGGCGTTTTTATTGCTGTTTTATTTGTCTTTCACTGAAAAAAAATGCGGGCTTTATTCAGGGTAAATTGAGGGTCTCCCTTCCTGCCGCCCGCATTTCCCTGCAGAAATACTCGTTCTCGATGAAATTGTAGCTGGGTAACTCTGTTTCCTTGACGGGGTATCTATCGGGAAACAACCCCTGCTACAACCTCAATCTCCTGAGTATTCAGGCTGCTAATATCGGCGTGATATTAGTCGCCTAGTGTTGCTACCATGATAGCTTTGATAGTGTGCATGCGGTTTTCCGCTTCGTCGAAGACGATAGAGTGTTTAGACTCAACCACTTCGTCAGTGACTTCCACACCGTCTTTTAGCTGAGGGTATTCTTGAGCAAGCTCTTTACCCACAGTTGTGTCTTCACCGTGGAATGCTGGTAGGCAGTGCATGAATTTCACATGTGGGTTGCCTGTTGCTTTTAGCATCTCCATGTTCACTTGGTAAGGCATCATTAGGTTGATACGCTCAGCCCAAGCTTCTTTTGCTTCGCCCATTGATACCCATACATCAGTGTATAGGAAGTCACAGCCTTGAACGCCTTCTTGAACGTCTTCAGTCAGTGTGATTTTCGCGCCAGTTTCTTCGGCGATTTCACGACATTGTGCCACTAGTGCTTCTTCTGGCCAGTACGCTTTAGGTGCCACTAGACGGATGTCCATGCCCATTTTCGCTGCGCCAACCATTAGAGAGTTACCCATGTTGTTGCGAGCGTCGCCTAGGTAAGCAAACTTGATTTCGTGGAGTTGTTTGCCACGGCCGTGTTCTAGCATAGTTAGGAAGTCAGCTAGGATTTGAGTTGGGTGGAATTCATCTGTTAGACCGTTCCATACTGGCACACCAGCGTAAGCGCCTAGCTCTTCGACGATCTCTTGACCGAAACCGCGGTATTCGATGCCATCGTACATACGGCCAAGAACGCGCGCTGTATCTTTCATTGATTCTTTGTGACCGATTTGAGAACCAGATGGGCCTAAGTAAGAAACTTGTGCGCCTTGGTCAAACGCCGCAACTTCAAATGCACAACGTGTACGAGTTGATGTTTTCTCGAAAATTAGCGCAATGTTTTTGCCTTTTAGACGAGGTTGCTCATAGCCGTTGTATTTTGCTTTTTTAAGCTCCGCAGAAAGATCTAGCAGGTGCTGAATTTCACGTGGAGTAAAGTCTAGTAGTTTTAGGAAGTTACGGTTACGTAGATTGAAAGCCATGATGTTTTCCTTCTTGTGTTTAGCGCTTTCCTATTTATGCAGGGTAAAGAAGTAAGAAAGCGCATAAAAATTGACAGTTAATTCAGTTGTTTGTTACTCGGTCATCCGTTTTGGCAGTGGATGAGAGAGGGTTAACCTTTAGTGATGTTGGTGCCCGCTGTGCCTTGCAGAATGCGTAGGCCATCTTCTAGTGCACCAATGCCGACCACTTTGCCGCCTTGCTTGATAAATTCGCACGACGCTTCAATTTTTGGTCCCATTGAGCCAGCATCAAATTGGTATTGAGCCAGTTCTGTTGGGGTAGTGCTGCGCAGAGCGTGTTGTGTTGGTTTGCCCCAGTCTAGGTAAACCGCGTCTGCGTCAGTCAGAATCAGTAGCGCATCTGCGTCGAGTTGTTTCGCTAGGAACGCTGCCGACATGTCTTTGTCGATCACCGCTTCTACACCAACCAGTTTGCCGTTTTCACGTTTCACTGGGATACCACCACCACCAGTACAGATCACTAGGTGACCTTCATCGATCAGCTTAGTAATCGCGTCGTTTTCGATGATGCCAGTTGGTTGTGGGCTAGGAACAACACGACGGAAGTGTTTGCCGTCTGGTTTGATGATCCAGTTGTACTTCTCAGCCATTTCACGCGCTTCAGCTTCTTCGTAGATCGGGCCAATTGGCTTAGTTGGATCGACGAACGCTGGGTCATTTGGGTCAACGGTCATTTGCGTTAACATGCAAGTCACGTTGATGTCAGGCAGTTGGTTTTTGAACTCTTGCATCAGCATGTAGCCGATCATGCCTTGAGTTTCGCTGCCCAAAACATCCAATGGGTATGGCGCAACTTTTTTGTATTCCAAGCCTTGAAGGGCTAGCAGACCGACTTGTGGACCGTTTCCGTGAACCAGTACCACGTTGTATTCTTTAGCGATTTCAGAAATCGTTTTGACAGCAATTTCAATGTTGTGGCGCTGAACGTCTGCCTCTAAAGGCTCACCGCGACGAAGTAGGGCGTTACCGCCAAGTGCTACAACTACAGTTTGTTTGCTCATTGTTTTATCTCTCTGCAGGGGGCAGAAGCGCAGTGCACTTCTGCCTTTTTCATCACGACTTAGATGCCATCACGCTCGATTGGGCAGCTCATGCAGCGAGCACCGCCACGACCACGACCTAGTTCGTCACCTGGGATTGGTAGAACTGTGATGCCTGCTTTGTCGTATTTCTCGTTGGTGTAAGTGTTGCCTTCGTAGCCGATAACTACGCCAGGTTTCACAGTTAGAACGTTGTTCGCGTCGTTCCACTGTTCACGTTCA